>NZ_LDGC01000075.1:0-163810 GCF_015844675.1 Lysinibacillus sphaericus
GTTTTTCTGTGCGAAAGCGCAGTGCTAACGTAGCGGCAGCAACATGTTTTTCTGTGCGAAAGCGCAGTGCTAACGTAGCGGCAGCAACAACAGCATGATGTTGGTCACTCAGTCGTTGCCACAGGACGTGGCGTTCTTAGACTGAGTTCTTCTATTTCAGCGAGTGTTTAGACACCAGCTGAAAGAAGTTAAAGGGTTTTCCATTATTAACCTAGAAATAAGTATTGATTAGAATTAAAGGAGGAGAACAAATGGTTATAGGCCTACATCACGTTCAAATTACAATTCCAAAAGGTGAAGAAGAAAAAGGGAAACATTTTTACTGTCAAGTTTTAGGACTAAAAGAACTTGAAAAGCCGGATTCGCTTAAAGGACGAGGTGGGTTTTGGTTACAAGTCGGCAATAAAGAGGTACATATAGGGACAGAAGATGGCTTTGATAGATTAACGACTAAGGCTCATATCGCCTATCAAGTTGAAAATATAGAAGAGTGGAAAAAGACATTAATCGAACATCATATAGAAATATTCGACTCAGTTCCTATTCCTCATTTTGAGCGCTTTGAATTTAGAGATCCATTCGGTAATAGAGTAGAGATGATTCAGGAAATTTAAAGCTCTTCTCTTGTATTACCTGAAGATAAGACTCTTCTTAATTTTGTGACAAAGTAACGCAATCAAGAGGTGAAATAAAGTATGTCTCTTCGGCAAAGCGAGGCGTTGATTTCCGTTCCGACTGGGACGCTTTCCTAGGGGCGTCCGATGAGCCGCTTCGCTTCGTTGCAGGGTCTCGGGCCAACAGATGTCTTTTGCGCGAAAGCGAGAGTGCAACGTAGCGGCAGCAGCACGATGTTGGTCACGAAGGCGTTATCAAAGGATGTGATGGTTTTAGCCTTCGTTCCTCTATATCGCTGATCCCTAAGGAGTCGCCCAGTCTGAACGAAAATCAACCACTTCACCTGGCATCTCCAATATTTTATTATAATAAGATAGGGTGGCAGCACAACAAAAGTTAAATTGACCATATTATTTTCAACTGTTTTTCCTCATTATAACCCCAAGATGTGATAAAACTGATTTACGGGCTTATTTACTCTAAATTAAGTGTATGTTCTAATTTATATCTTCTTTTCATCATAAAAATATTTCGACAGCGATAACTGTCTTTCAGTGCCTGTTTGATAGGCTTTTACTGCCCCTATGACCTTTCGTTTCTACAATTACTTCACCCAACTGAAACATTTGTAATATAACTGTAAATTAAGGCGATGAAGCCCTTTGTATCAGGTGTTTACAGCGAATTCCCATTCACCGTGGTAACAATTACCTCAAAGAAGCCTTACTTTTTCATGCTACGATTAATTCCAGAGAAAAGCCAAAACAGGATTAAACTTAACAAATAGCTTTCAGGAGGAACTTAACATCATGAATAAACGATTTTTAACAACAACATTAGCATTGACGATAGGCTTTAGTTCATTGGGAATAGTGCAACCAACTGTTCACCCAATAGAAGTAGAGGCTGCAACAACAAATAACGCTCAGGCTGTTGCTGCGAAAGCGGAGCAATTAATTCAAACTGGAAAAAGCTTAATTGGACAGGCGACATACAGTAATTCAACATACAAGCCTACGTATCCATATAAATTTTCTTGTGCTTCTTTTATCATGTACATTTTCGAGAAAAATGGTGTCGATATTGGAACTTACAATGAAGATTATATGATGCAGCAAGGGACATACGTAGCAAAAAGTCAATTACAAAAAGGCGATTTACTTTTCTTTAAGAGTAAAAAAACAGGAACAGATCCTGATCATGTAGGAATGTATATCGGCAACAATAAAATGATTCACATGGCTGATTCTAAACAAAATATCGTTATCTCTGATTTAAATAGTAAACCATATTATACAGATAATTATGTAACTGCTCGTAGAGTATTACCTACACTACTTTCAGCTAACCCTGCAACGAAAGGCGATAAAATTGTTGAAAACGCCTTTACTTATAAAAATAAAGCAAAAATCAGCTCTACGAATAATGAAGCAAGTCTTCGCTTTACAGCGCCAGGGTTTGTAGACTTTGTTTATCGTAAGAGTGGAGTTAAACTTGGTACAACTAATTTAAAGGATTTGATGAATGCTGGCACAACGGTTTCACGTGCTAATTTAAAGAAGGGTGATTTAGTGTTCTTTAATAGTGTTGTAGGCTCTAAAACCCCTTCACTAGTAGCTATCTATGCAGGTGATCACCGTATTATCATTCCAAGTTCTAGTGGTATCACTACAAGAGTACTAATGGTTGATTATTACAAACAGCATTATATTACTGCAAAACGTGTTTTTTAAGTCCGCTCTAAATTGTATGTAGAAAAAAGAAGCATTCCTTAAGGAAGCTTCTTTTTCTTTTATCTATTTTTTAACTGATTCGCAAATTCAATCATAGATTTGCTAGACATTGGACCTTTAATAAGTACGATGGTTTCACTATCGAGCTTAGTCTTTAGTACATCTAATACTCCTGAAACATCTTTAAACATATGAACGTCTGCCTTCGTACCTTCCTTCAACGCTTGATTCGCGATATTTTCTGCTCTTTTGCCAATAGTAATAAGCGTATCTACATTACGTTTTGCGACCATTGTGCCAATCTGTCGATGATATTTTTCTTCGAAGTTACCTAATCTCTTAATGTCACCTAAAATAAGAATTACTTTTTTCCCTACTCCTATCGTGTCTAACACCTTTAGTGCCGCTTCAACAGAAGTTGGGTTATTTGTCCAAGTATCATCTACGATCGTACTTTCACCAACCCCTGTTGAAAACTCTAAGTGTCTTGCCATCGCTTTAAACGTTTTTAAATGCGAAATTGCGATTTCAATGGAAAGTCCCATTTCCTTTACAGCAGCTATAGCCGCTAACGCATTATATACTTGGTGTTCACCGTATCCTGGAACAGACACTTCATATTGGTTATTTGACACTTTTAGTACAAATTGCATGCCGCCCTCTGTGAATTGTATATTCGTAGCTTGATAATCTGATTTTTCGTGAACGCCAAAAGTAATCAACTTCCCTTTAAATTTGTGCAAGGGGATCTTTTTAGTGTTTTCATCATCACTATTAATGATTAGTGTGCCATCTTTTTTTATTCCTTCTAAAATTTCTGCTTTTGCTTTTATATACCCATCAAGATTTATACATCCGTCCAAATGATGGACACCGATATTCGTAATAATACCAATCGTAGGCTGATAGATCATACACTGGTGTTTAATATTTCCGATATTGCCCAAACCTAATTCAAATATAGCTGCTTTTGTCTTCTGATTGATTCCAGTCAAGTATGGCAAGGATTGCCGAGGCTCATTTTTACTACTTACAGATGCTTGAACATCCCATTCCTTACTAGTTATGTGTTTAATCATTTCTTTCGTAGTAGTTTTCCCACAAGTTCCGGTTAAAGCAACGACTGGTATTTCGAATAGATTTCTGTAATATTCAATGAATTTCCAATAGGACTGCACAATACTCCTGACGCGTATAACAGTTGTATTCTCCAGCGCATTATTCAATTCTTCTGATGATTTATCCGAGATGACTAGAGTTGGCCCCTTTCGATCTATCTCTTGCCAGTTGATGGTATCCCTTTTACTAACAAACATAAGTGTATGATTATGTGTAAGCTCATGTCGATTATAATAAATTGCATGTTTAACAGACCAGCGTTCAGAACCGCTTAATAATTCTCCTTGCAATAGTTTTCTTATCTCATGCACACTGATATGTTGCAAGTTAACTTCGCCTCCTTTCTATAAAGTCATTTCTTAATAAATGAGCAATATATAACTAGCCTTCTGCTTTTTATCTATCAGCTATAGATATGCACATTCTAGTAAATGAGAAAAATAACATTTATTTAGGTGAAATCTATTCGGAAGCGGATGATTTCTTTATTTTTAGATCATCTGCCAACTTCGAAACTTCCTTGCTATACATATCTCCTTTAATAAGAAGGATAGTATTTTCATCAACAATTTCTTCTAACAATTGATAAACACGCGTACTATTTCTAAAAGTGTAAACAGGTGAACTTAATCCTAAATCAACGGCATGATGCGCCATAATGCTTGCATGTTCCCCTATAGTAATGAGTACATCTACCCCTATTTGACTAATTAATTCTCCCGCTTGCTCGTGAATGATATATCCCCAAGATCCTAAATCTGTAATCGTCCCAATAATGGCAATCTTTTTTTTCCCTTCTCCGAGCGCATTTAAAACCTTTAAGCCTGCCTCCAAAGAAGTAGTTGTAATATTCCATGTATCATCTATTAATATGGAATTATTAATGCCTTTAAACACTTGAAGCTGCTTATTCAATTTTTGGTATGATTGCAGTTGTTCAGCTGCTAAAGAAATCGGCAGACCCATTTCATAAATAGCTGCAATCGCAGCAAGCGCATTATATACTTGGTGCTCGCCAAAACCTGGGACAAAGATTTCATAGAGCTTCTTCTTGTGATGAACGTTGAAAAGCATACCATTTTTGTGGTAACGAATATTACTTGCTCGAAAATCACAGGATGCATGCTTGCCTATTTTAATGATGCGGCCGTGAAACTTCGATAAATCTATTTTACTTGTGTTGATATCCTCAGCATTTAGGATTAATGCGCCTGTAGGACTAATAATGTCCAACATTTCAGCCTTTGCTTGGATATATCCCTCCAACGTTTTACAATAATTTAAATGATGCGCCCCTATATTTGTAATAATCCCAATAGTTGGCTTAAAATATTCTCCTGCAATCCGGATGTCTCCCGGTGACCCAACAGCAGTTTCAAAAACGGCTGCTTCGGTACGATCATCAATATTCAGTAAATATTGCAAAGAAGCCGTTCTAGAATTACTGCTTAGTGTCGTAGCTGTTA
Organism: Lysinibacillus sphaericus; assembly: GCF_015844675.1. Lineage (GTDB taxonomy): Bacteria > Bacillota > Bacilli > Bacillales_A > Planococcaceae > Lysinibacillus > Lysinibacillus sphaericus_E. Next base: position 4,934 of record NZ_LDGC01000075.1, read on the forward strand.
CATTTTTTTTGGCAGAAAGTATATGTTTAATCATTTCTTTTGTTGTTGATTTACCAGATGTACCAGTAATGGCTACAATCGGAAGTTTAAATTGACTTCGATAAAAGTTAACAAATTTCCAATAGGCCTCGTCTGTATTTATTACTTTAATGATGATTATTTGCTTAGGTACTTCATTTTTTCTATATAATCTATCGGTTACAAGTACTAAAGGATAAAATGGCTTAAGTTTTTCCCAGTTGACAATAGGCTTACTCGTAAAAAGAACTGTATTTGGTCTTTTAACTTGCTTTAGTCGATATGCACCATGTTGAATCAACACTTCCTCCGACCCTTGCACTAAATCGCCTGCAGTTATCGCTTTTAAGTTCTGCACTGTAAGAGGCTTCATATCAATCTCCCCTCCTTTCCTTTCTAGTATATGTAACTTTTTAAAAGTTGCTTGGATGTAGACAAGATACATAACTAGAGGAAATCTATTTGTTCGCATATATATATAGGTGATTAAGTATCTAAGTACCAATAGAAGGAGTGATATACCTGAAAACGATTATATTTATCGGCACAAACAAATCCGGGTCAAGTCGTGAAGCAACAAGAGCAGCAGAAAAACTGGGTTATTTTACTGTACTTTTTACAAACACTGAAAAACAATTACAGCAGAGAAAAGCCTACCCAGATATTCATAAAATGATTCTTATTGATACTTCGAATATAGAAGAAATGAAAGATGAAATTAATAACTTAATTAAAACCGGGTTAGAAATAAAATCTATTGTTAGTTTTGTCGATCCTTTTGTCCATATTGCCTCTATTTTATGTGATGAGTTTTGTGTTAACTATACATCATCAGCAGCTATTGAAATGATGGAGGATAAAGAAAAAACTAGAATGTTTTTAGAGAGCCAGTCCTATTCTCCAAAGTTTTTTCTTCTCAAGCCCAATGAGTCCGTCACTAATGACTTAGAATTCCCATTAATTATAAAATCTCCGAAATCTACAGGCTCCAAAGATGTTTTGTTAGCAAACAACTCGAGCGAACTGAAGAAACACCTGAGCTATCTACGAAGCAAAAATCCACGAGAAACAATTATGATTGAAGAATATATCGAGGGCCCGCAATATTTAGTAGAAGCACTTGTCTATAAAAAGCATGCTCATGTAATCGGTATTATTGAACAAGAAATTACTCAAGGTAAACGTTTTATTATTACCGGTTATGGTGTGCTTGTTAAAGCTCCTAAAGAAATTCAAACTGGTCTTGAGGAAGTTCTCCAATCTATTGTTAAAGCGTTTAACATCGAAAATGGCGCGTTGCATTTAGAACTTCGTTTAACAAAGAATGGCTGGAAGCTTATTGAGATTAATCCACGAATCTCAGGGGGAGCAATGAATACTATGCTTCACGCCGCTTTTGGATTTAATTTAGTGGAAGAAACACTTAAATTATTTTTAGGTGAACGCCCCAATATCAGACCAAAACATAAAAAGTTCGTCTATACAAAATACGTCATTGTTGAAAGTAAAGGTATTTTAGAAAAAGTTATCGGAAGAAATAAAGCAACGAATTCACCGGGAGTCGTGGATGTATATGTGAAGCCGAAAAGGGGAACATTACTGAGCCCTCCTTTATCGATGGGACATCGTTATGCGTATGTAATTGCAGAAGGTGCGACATTAGCTGAAGCTAAAAATAAAGCAATTGATGCCGCGAAAGAAATAAAGTTCATTCTAAAAGTATCTTAAATATAATTATTCCTCGGCATCATTGCATCTTGAATCAGCTTTGTTTAGTAACTCACCAAAATTGCTCTCATTATTTAGCTACAAAAATAGCCCGAATAATTGTCCCCTTTCAAAAGGTCAATTACTCGGGTCTTTTTATTTATTCTTTAAATGTTTGATCTAAAAATTGAACCGTTTCAAACATATTCGTTTTACTAGCACCCTTTACTAAAATGGTGTCGTGAGGCTCTATGACTTTCTCTAAGAGAGCATGCAAGTTTTCCTTATTAATGAAATGATGAATTTTAGAAGGATCCATCCCTTTAGCCTTTGCTGCCGCTCCCATTTCCTCCGTTCTAAAGCCATAAGTAATGAATAAATCTATGTCTTGCTCATAAATGAATTCGCCTAATTTACGATATTCCTCTTCTCTCAAATCCCCTAATTCTCGCATTTGTCCAATAATAGCAATTTTACGTTTCTTCGCTATATTCGTAAGAACATTAATAGCTGCACGTACGCCCTGTGGATGAGAGTGAACGGTATCATCAATAAGCGTAATGTCATCACGACAGTTATAAATAGTTAATCTTCTAGGAGGTTTTTTGAAATTAAGCCCCGCTTGAATATCTGCTGGACTGAATCCTAAATAATCTGCAACCGCAACCGCATTCAGCGCATTATAAACATGATGCTCTCCTAAAATGGGGATATACATAGCCATTTCCTGTCCTTGTAGCTTTATTTTAAAGGTCATACCGATGTCTTTATATCGAATATCATAAGCATTATAGTCCGTTGTGCCATGAATGCCAACCGTTAATATTTTTCCTTTAAACTGCTTTGTCTCTAAATATTTTGAGTTGTCATCATCCTTATTCAATATTAATAAACCATTTTGATCCATGCCATGTATTAACTCCGATTTTGCCTTGGCCACGCCTTTAATATCTCCATCAAAGTTGCCTACATGAGCTAAACCGATATTTGTGATAATACTAATATTCGGTTGGATAATGCTACAGTGATTTGTTATGATACCTGGGTAGGCCATCCCGTATTCTAGCACTACAGCCTCGTGCGAAGCATTAATTTCTTCTTTATGTTTTTTCGTATGCTCTGTTGTATTCCAATAATCTTTTGACTCAAAAACATTCCATTTTTGCGACAAAATTGAGGCAAGGAATGCTTTTGATGTCGTTTTTCCAGCACTGCCGGTAATCGCAATAATCGGTAAACCCTTTTCTTTGTCTACAGCCTTATTTGTCATCTGTTGTGTTATTTCACTTTTTACTTCGCCTTTATCCTTATTTGTCGTCTGCTGTGTAGTTTCACTTTTAACTTCGCTTATATCGTTACTTTTTTGCCGTTGCTTAATTTCCCTCTTAATTTGTGTATGGTTGCTAGCAAGGTACATGGCATACTTTATCGTATTGATGACCACATCTAATTCTAAATAGAACGCAGGAGGGCAACCTGGTCGCCAGTTTACTTCATACATCCAAATTTTTTGGTGTTCATCTAAGCCTATATCAATGCCAATTTCATCTATAACTTCTCCAAATTGTGCCATCTGAATTTCATCTAAATGTTGAGCTAGTGACAAGGAAAAATGCTCTAACATACGCCGAATATCATAAGCCTCTTCTTTAAATTCCTGCTCTAGAAAAGGATCTAAATAGTTCGTAAATCCACCATTGTTAATATTAGGTATGATTGAGCCATTTGGTGCTATTCGCGGATATATCGTCGTTATAACCCATTTACCTTCACCGTTTTTTTGAACATGAAGCCGAAAATCATAAATTTGACCTGATTTTGTTCTAGATTGAATATAAGGTTGCACGATAAAGGTGCCTGTAGAGAGTTGCCCTCTTATTAAATCATCTAGCTGTGCCTTTGAATAAATAGTAATTTCCGTATCTTTCTTTACCTCAAAGTTAGCCCTTCCTACTTTCGAAATAAAATAAATCCTTTTTCCCTTCCGGCCATCTATCGGTTTAAATACCACTTTTTTATAAAATGATATAAATTTGTGGAATAAATCAACATTCTCCACAATTTCAGATGGAATTAAATATTTATCGAATTCCTTAGCTTCTTTCAGTCGCTTCATCACGTTCCATTTATTCCCTATAGAATAAGTTGTAAAAGGGATTTCCTTTTTCAATTTCTCAATAATGTCCTTTGATACTGATAATTTTTCCGGACTTCCTGCATTGTATATCACATCTGGAAAGGGCATCATCCTTTCATGCCAAGCGCCATTTTCATAAACCTTTCCTCTAATGGAACGATTATCGAAGTTGACACTTTTTGGTGTAAAATAAAAAAATTGAGCCCCTTCTGCTTTTGCAACGGCCGCAAATGCATATGACTTAATTACGGTTTGAGGATCTAGACGATGATGCAGCATTCCAATAATTGTCATTCGTTATTCTCTTCCTTTCATCGATTTTCTCTTTAATAAATTCAATCAATCCAACGTGCATATAGACAGCTGCTCTAACTTTTATGTCACCATTTGGGCTCAATGATAAATTTCCCTTTTAACATATCTGGCTTCAATAACTGAATCGCAGAAATACTACTTAATTCAATGGATTTTACTGTAGACGTTCGCTCTAACCTGACAACCTCTGCAATTAAATTCGTATCATGCCCTTCATAATCAAAAGCACGCAAAAGTGAAACAGTTCCTTGACAAAGTTCTTTATCAATTGCCTCTATACGAAAAAACTCTGTTTCAAACTGCTTTACAGTATCCATTAACCTTAAATGAGTACCGTTTTGTGTAATTAAAAAAAAGGGAATTGTATCGCTTCCCACTATTTTCACAAGCAGTTGACCAAAGTATTTAGAATGAAAATCCTTTATCACATCTTGGAGTGCTTTTATGTCGTAGAGTGCTTCACATATAAAATGGTTTCTTTTATGTTCATTATTCATTTCCCCCAGCCCCTCCCAAGTCTTCATGAGCCATTCGTCCAGGACAGTAAGACTCCCCATTCTAGGTTTTAGTGTAAAACAAAAATAATAGGTGGGAGCTCCACTGCCCGTAAAAGCCCGATTGGTTTATGAACAATCAGCGGGGATGAGAATCTCCCATTTCACTTTATTCAACATCTTCTCTTTATCATATGTAAAAACAATAAATATGACGACTTTTTTCGATTCACCTATAAAATTAGTTCTTTATCTTGAAAGTTAAAGGAAAATAGTTTACCGAATTTGGATTATGTAAACCTTTTATTTGGAGAAATGAAATTTTGAAGATCATTGCAGAAGGTTTTGAAGCAAGAATAAACGAGCAGTAAGACTCCCTAAACGACAGCAAAGAAGTTAGGTGGGAGTTTAACTGCCCGTTTATGCTCGTTTGATGATGACTAATTATTAATAGTGAACGCTACGTTTCACTTTATTGAACACTTTGTTGGTCCCCCTGATTTAGAAGAATAACACCGCCAATAATTAGTGTAATTCCGATTGCTGAATATAAATTTAACATATCTCCCCATACAACGATTCCGACAATTACTGTTAAGGCTGTACCTATACCTGACCAAATGGCATATGCAAGGCTTAATGGCAGCGTTTTTAAACATAGGGACAAAGAATAAAACGAAATCCCATATCCTAATGCGACAGCTATGGATGGACCTAGAATTGTAAATGCCTCCGAAAACTTAAGCATTGTTGTTGCAAATACCTCACTGACAATAGATAACGCTAAAAAAAGATAACCCTTCACTTACAAATTCCTCCTCAATGTCCGCTACCAGCAAGGTTAAGGATAACTACACCGACAATAATAAATAGAATACCCATTAGCTTTTTTTTATTAAATAATTCCTTATAAAAGATTACACCAATTAATGCCGTTAGCGCCGTACCTATTCCTGCCCATATCGCATAGGCAGTGCCAATCGCTAAAGATTGTAATGTTAGAGAAAAGAAATAAAAAGCTGTTCCATAGCCAACCACTACACCAATTGACGGGAATAATCGTTTAAAGCCATTTGTAAATTTCAGCATCGAGCTTGCAAAAACTTCTGCGATAATTGAAATAAATAAAAATCCTAAAGCACTCATGTATGTTAGTCCTTCCTTGTCATGTGCATTAATTGTTCAAAGACACTTTCTGTTGCCTTATCGGATAACGGTGCGATATTTAATAGTTTTGAATAATACAATCCATCAATCGTTAACCGAATCAAATGAACAACGGAGGCATCTAAGCCATCCTGAAACAACTCTTCTAATAAACATTCATAAACGGCTGAGATGGAAGAATGGTCATTTTGCAATATTTGGACCGCAATATTTAAAGATGCCCCATTCGCAAGATCTTTTTGAGAAGTTAAAATAAATGCTCTCGACAGTCTGCCAGTCCCTTGCTCAAAACTTGCTAGATGTTCAAAGGATTGTATAACCTCGTTTAAAATCATTTCTGCAATTGCTGTTTGAAGGGCATCCTTCGTATTAAAATGATACAGTAAACCACCTTTACTAATGTTCGCCCTTTCGGCTACCTTTTCTAAAGTTAAAGTGCTTAAATCATTAACCTTTAAATATTGAATCGCCGTTTGAATAATATGTGAACGTTTTAAATCTGCTTTTGATGACATACAATCCCCCCTCTATCAATTTCGCCTTGGCGTAATTGCGTCCGGAGGCTTTATCTTCATTCAGTAGGGGTTAGAAACCACCCACTGAATAGAAACCTCGTCAGCATTCATCTCACCACCTTCACAGGTAGGAGTCTTCTTCTGACTGAAGATAAAAAACCGTCTGGACGGTCTTTTTTATTTTATAGTTCTTTTTTTACATCGTCAATTACCGTGCAAAAAAATCGAGACCCGAATATTCGGGCCTCTGTTATTCTTCATCGTCTATATACTCCAAAATATCTCCTGGCTGGCAGTTCAATGCCTTACATATCGCATTCAACGTAGAAAACCGCACTGCTCTAACCTTTCCAGTTTTTAAGTTGGATAGATTGACAATTGACACATCTACTTTTTCTGCTAGCTCACTTAGCTGCATTTTTCGATCAGCGAGCATTCGATCTAATCGAATAATTATCGTCATTTTTTCACTTCCTAAGCTGTTGCATCATATTCATCCTGTAAAAACGCACCATATCGGAATACACGTGCTATCGTCCAAATGACGAATCCACATAATAATAATGTCCAATTAATTCCGGCAAATTGAAAGCTTATCTCTTTTATCAAACCTGTGCCTACTAACAACTCACCTAATTGAATTTGTTCAGCAACTGTATAAGCAATGTACGTGCGAAATGTATCTACTGTCAAGCTTAATACAACTACAGTATAAGCTATCCATTCTATTTTTCTACTATTCTTTTTTGAAAAAATTATTCCTTTACTTAAATTACTCAACAGATTTCTTACTTGAACAATGATGAATAATAATAATCCTATGTAGATTGTAGCAGTCAATAGTAATTTCACGACACTCATTTTCGTATACTGAATATTTTCCGTTACCTTATCTGCTAATTCTATTTGAATCCCTTCTAATTGAACGAAAGCTGTTATATTACCCTGTTCCAGAAAATTATTTACACTATTCTCTGGCACAAAAATTACCCCTGCACATAATACGCCTATCAAAATAAGTCCAATTATCATTAAAACCATCATGATTGTAAAAATTAAACGTAACCCTTTTGTTAAAAATCGAAATTCTTTACTTTGGATTATTTGTTCCATTCCAAGCATCCCCTCTCTTATTGTTAATTATACATCTCACTATACCCTTTTCAATAATTAATTAATGTTTATCATTAAAAAATTATTGTTTAATTTTAATACCATCATGCCTACTGAATTAGGTATACTGTGATAAAAGGCAATAGTTACAACTTGAAAGGGCTGAAATAGAAATTGGAATCTTTACCTACATACAGAACGATCTTGCAAATGGATCAAAAAGGTATCTCTCAAACTACAATTAACTTTCTAGTTGAGAATATTGAAGACGACTTTGAAAAGTTCCGCAGAAAATATAAATTTTTATCGATTGCGAAAGGATTTTTGAGAAGTTATTACTCACTTAAAGAGGCGGAATTAAAAGTGGAAGCGTCAAAATTAGAACAATCTGGTGAGCAGGAACCTTTAAAGAAACTTGAAGGTGACTGGTACTATGCAAATATTATTACTAAACTACCGAATTACTTAATGTTCGAGGATTTCTATTTGATTAAAGAACATGCCAATTATGAATATTTTGTCCTCAATAAAGTTAGTGGCGAAATTCTCTTAATCGACTACAGCAATTTTGAAAACATAGAACACATCTATGTAAATTCATCAATAGAGACTTTTTGTCATTCTTTAGCGGCATATAAACGATGCGTCAATAAAATTGTGAAATACTATAATAATTTTCGAGATAAAGACCAAATGAAGTTTAGTGATGAAATACTAGCCATCCCTCATCAATTAAGGACTACATTACGAAAGATTGATCCGTCTATACTTTCTTCTCATTATTGGGAAAAGAAGTGTGATGAATGGGAGAAAAAACTAGTGATGCTTGAATCGTCTCATCGCAAAGGGTTAGGCCTACAAGGATGGTAAAATTCAATTATGCCTCGACATAATTGCGTCCAAATTTTGCTTTGGAAAAACGACGGATGAAAGAGCCAAAGTGGCATAAAGAACCGGCAAAGTGATGGATAGAACGGCCAATTTCGTGGATAGAACCAGCAAGCCCTCTCAAATTGTGAGAGGGCTCCTGCATTTTATTTTGGTAATGTAAATGTTTCTTTTTTACCTTTAGAAGTATCCTCTGCTCCTTTATTTCGGATCGGACCCAACTCAATGTCAAAAGCTTTATCTTTCCAAATTTTTTCATATTGCTCTTGATCTAATACGAATACTTGTAATAGCTCGCCATTTTCACCAGCTTTAATTATGTCATTAGGCTTATAATTTAATAACATACCTTCGCTTAATAAATATTGCATGCCATCATTAACTGTTAGTTTCGAAGACATAGAAGATAAGCCAATTTCACTAGTAGCTTTATTTTCAAGTTTAAATTTCACTGTTAATAAAGTGACACCGTTTGTGAAATTCGAGAAACGAGAAGCCTCCACCTCATTAGGTGTAAATTTTGTAAACTGATACCCTTCTAAAGTAGCATTTACGTCACCTATTTTTTTACTTTCATTGATATCGCTTTTTTCCTTTAGAATCTTCTTTTCACCCATATTGTCCATTGTTACTTTATCTTGATAAAATGTTGAATTACTTGATACTTTTTTCGTGCCATCTGTATTTAAAGCAAGATTAAATCTTCCTTCTGTACCAATAGTAGTATCATATTTTTCTTTTTCGGCAAGCGGTACTGGAATCATTACTGATACTGAGCCCAATTCATTGATTTTTGCTAAATCTGTTTCACCGAATGGATAAGCGATATACCCAGTTACCGCATCACCCGCTTTTATCAAATAATCCGTTTCGAAGCTTAGTTTTCTTGGTAATTGATCTTCTTCCGGAATCAAATACTTATCATTCGTATAATACTTACTAGCACCCGTAAATGTAACGTCTAAACTAGGCATGTAATAAACATCTTTATCCATATCATTCTTCACTGTATATTTAGCTAAAATGACACCACCGTTAGTTTCTTCGTTAAATGGAATATTAAAATCTGTGTGGAAATCCTTTAACTCTACTACTGAATATGCATCAAGTGAAATTGAAACATTCTCCATTTTATGTACTTGTGATTCATTATTTTCAAAAAGAACGTTAGTTTTCCCTTGTGTTTCCTTCTCCATATAAGAAATTAAGGAAGCGAAGTCAGCTGAACCTTTTGTTGATTCTTGATCTTTTTTAGGTTCTTCCTTTTGGACTTTATCTTTTTCTTTATCTTGTCCTTTTTCCTCCTGTACTTTCTTTGGTTCATCGTCTTTCTTTGTTTCGTCCCCGTCTTTCCCACAACCACTAAGAATGATTGAAGTCGATAAAATTAGCGAAGACATTAAAAATAAACTCTTTTTCATTTCTTCCTCCAAGTTGTTTCTTTATTAATTTTTTGGCTCAACTGTAAAAACGAATAATAAAAGCTATTTTTTTGAGCTGATACCCATTTTAATCCACATTTAACCCAGAAACAACTTGAACTGGAAGAAATTATACTATCGAAGTAATGAACATCCAAATATTGTTTATTGAATAATTCAATCTAATTTTTTAATTACCATTATTTACATAATTCTATCTTTTTTAAGTTATTTTCTTTGACTAATAATTATCAATGTACTAAAAAAGCTGTATTGCTCATTGTCATCAGAAAATAAGTATAATAGACCCAAGATTATAGTCTCATTACCCTTTTCGAAATTAGTAATAAAAAGAGGCTACTAACGTTAGATTATTGTTATAAAAACGTAAAAAAACAGGATTAATCTACAAAATATATAGAATTAACTCTGTTAAAAAATATTCAAATTGTATTTTAAATACTTAACCATATAGCATTAGTAGCAGACATAAATAAAACGAACTGGATCCTGTTAAAGGGTTTGAAACAAAATCAAAAAACTCCATCCACTTTTCCTTTACAGTATCGGCTTTCATTATCTACGGTAAGTAAATATAAAACATAATAACTATACAAATAACCCCTGTAATTAAAGGATAATACACCCATCATTAAACAATCTTTTTTTGCTTTAAAGTTAAACTCAGACCAATAAGTTTATAATCACTTCTTCAACTAAACTGTTCCGCTAGTTGAATAACAACAATCTTTTAGAAACAGCATCAGTTTTTTTCTTTAGGATCAAGATGGATTTCTATTAATTCCTCAGTAATCGGCATATATGTTGCTATGGAATGTGCATATTCTCCAATAGTTGCATCTCGATTCCACAAACTTGCTGAAAGTGTCTTTTCTTCAAAAACAATCTCTGTTTGTGGAGTTCTTCCTCCCCCATGTTCAACAGTACACGGTTCCTCTATTATTAGTGCATTGCCGGACCATTTGAATGTCCAATCATATAATTGCACAATCGTTAAACTTAAACTAATGACTAATACTGAACTCACTACAAAAATGTGATTAGGAAAATCTAAATTTTCTTTTCTTGTTTTCAATAAATGGATCATATACCCGACCGTTGCCAAAGTTAGTCCGCTTGTTACAATGGTCCAAAAAATCATACGCATTCTTTCAATTCTCTTTTCTCTATATATTCGATCATTATTCGGACAGGACAGTATCTTCTAAATGACCAAGCATAATTTTTTAAACAAACTTGGCTCCTATTACGAAACAAGTTATATTACGCTTAATTTACTATTTCATTCGACCTTTCCAATAATCCAAAATACAACAAAACCTTATGGCAGTAATTTTGGTTGGCAACTATCTTTACGAAAGCAGCCTAAAACTAATAAAAAGTAGCTAGAAAAAAGATTAATATCTCTTTTCTAGCTACTTTTGTTTTCGTCTTACAACAGTCCTGCTTTTATTAAATATTCGCGTGCCACGTCTTCTATGTTTTGACCATCTACATTTACTCGGTAATTCATTTCGCGCATCTCATCATCTGTTATTTGATTTGCCAGCTTATTTAAAGCTGCTTCAATTTCAGGATACTTCTCTAGCGTTTCTTTCCTTAGTAATGGAGCTCCTTGATATGGTGGAAATAGTTGCTGATCGTCTTCCAAAACTTGCAAATGATATTGACGTATTTCACTATCCGTTGAATAAGCGTCTAATAAGTCTATATTACCTGATTCGATTGCCTGATATCTAAGCTTTGGCTCCATAGTCGTTATGTTTGAAAGTGAAATACCATAATTTTTTTTAATGCCCAAATAACCATCTTCTCGATCATTAAATTCCAATGTGAAACCGGCTTTTATCTTTTCTTGAAAAGGTTTAATGTCTGATATTGTTTGCAAATGATAGGTTTTAGCCATTTGCTTTGATACTGCCAATGCATACGTGTTGTTATATTTCATCGGACTAAGCATCACCATATCAAACTTATTCACCATTCCTTCTTGCGCCTGATGATAAACATCCTCTTCATTATTATTGATGGCTTCCTCTTTTAAAAACTCTGAAATTGCCGTTCCAGTAAATTCTGGATAGATATCAATGCTACCAGATTTAAGAGCATTAAATACAAAGGAAGTCTTACCAAGTCCAGGTTTTAATTGAACCTTTAAATCTGTTTCATTTTCGATTAACATTTTATACATATTAATTAGAATCTCTGGCTCAGCGCCAAGCTTCCCTGCAATGATAATCTCATCTTTCCCTTTGAAATTTAGTAGTGGGAAGACAATCATTACTAATGCCACAGCACTAATCATACTCAATGCTGAAATTGTTTTTTTAAACGACAGTGATTCTAGCTTTTTCAGTAAGAAGTCAAACACTAATGCTAAAATCGCGGCAGGAACAGCCCCTAAAATAATTAGAGCTGTATTGTTTCTGTCAATACCAAGCAAAATGATATCTCCTAATCCCCCAGCTCCGATTAATGCTGCTAATGTTGCTGTTCCAACGATTAATACCATAGCTGTTCTAATCCCCGCCATGATAACCGGCATAGCAAGGGGTAACTCTACTTTCACTAATCGCTTTCGCGTATTCATCCCCATAGCCATCGCTGCCTCTTTTAAAGATGGCTCTACTTCGTTTATCCCCGTAAACGTATTTCGTAAAATCGGAAGAAGTGCATAAACAACTAAGGCAATAATTGCCGGTACTTTTCCGATGCCAAACAACGGAATCAATAATCCTAATAACGCTAATGAAGGAATCGTTTGTAAAACTGCACTAATACCAATAATACTCTCCGCTATTTTCTTTTTATTCGTTAAATAAATCCCTAGAGGAATAGCAATCACCACTGCAAAGAATAGCGCAATGAAGGAGATTTGAATATGCTCTAATAAAGATGCCAATAGCTGACTATTTCGTTCGCTCAACACCTCAAAAAAATTAGCCATTTAAAGTACCTCTTTCTAAGGAATCCTGTGCTAAATACTGCAGCAAGGATGCTCTTGTGACAACACCAATTATGTCCCCTTTTTCTTCCACACCCAAACATTCATAATGAGCTAATTTTTGAAGAATGGTCTGTAAAGAATCATTGAAGAAAATGGTGTTCTCTTGATTTCTTTGAATATTCTCAACTGTAATAGGTTCAATTACATCTTGGATATTGAAAGTATTCTCCCCATACTCTTTTACCCCAATAAACTCTCGAACAAAATCACTAACAGGATTTTGTATGATTTCTTGTGGAGTACCAATCTGCACAATCTCCCCGTCCTTCATTACGCATATTCGATCTCCAAGTTTTAAGGCTTCTTGCATATCATGCGAAACAAAGACAATCGTTTTTTGTATCGTTTGCTGAAGCTCAAGAAGATCATCTTGTAATTTTGTGCGGCTAATCGGATCTAAAGCACTAAAAGGCTCGTCCATTAAAATGATTTCGGGATCTGCTGCTAATGCACGAACAACACCGACCCTTTGCTGCTCACCACCAGAAAGCTCTGTTGGTTTGCGCTGACTATATTTAGCTGGTTCAAGTCCAACCATATCTAATAACTCACGAACTCGTTGCTGAATTTGCTGTTTATTCCATTTTTTCAATTCAGGCACAACAGCTATATTTTCTTCAATCGTCATATGAGGAAAAAGCGCAATTTGTTGAAGGACATAGCCGATATTCCATCGCAATTCATGAATGTTGTAATCACTAATTCTTTTACCGTTAATTCGAATAGTCCCTTCCGTTAAATGAATTAATCGATTTATCATTTTTAATAATGTTGTTTTTCCACAGCCACTAGGTCCAATAAGAACAAAAAATTCTCCCTTTTTGATCTCTAAATGAATAGCTTTCACTGCGACTTGGTCATTTGCATATTTTTTTGTGACATTTTCAAATGCTATCATTGTATAAGCTCCTTTCTGCGTCACTAGCTGTTAAACAAATACCCTGTTACATCAATTTTAATCCCAGTTAAAAAATTGCTACGTCGACCCACTATATTAAATATATATTTTGTTAAAACGATGGGGGGTGATTTCCGTTCCGACTCGGCGCTTTTCTAGGGCCCAACCTTCACTCCAATCAGCTAATCCACTTTGCAAGAATTCCTTGATCTTTTGAGTACACACTTTGTCTATTTACTTAATGTTTTAATATAGAATTAAACTACTATTATAGTCTTCTTCATTTCATATACGTTAAGCATAATAGGTCTAGAACTAATACTTTTTTAAGATACAAAGTGTTCCTATATATATTTCACTATCTAAAGTCATTTCAAACTTAATTTTTTGTTTTATATCAAAACGTTAGTCATCTTGACGCTTTACTCTATTTGTCTCATAATTTTCATAGAAAATCGTATACTGTTTTTGAGTACGTATAACTACTATTCACTCTCCTTTCATTTCTAAAAGGAGCTGGAAATTAAGGAACTAAATGAAGGGTTTTATCGTTCTATGAATGATGTACTCAATAAAAAAATATGACTTTATTTCTATCAATGACTCTGGAATAATTAGAAATATATGAACTTCGTTATTGAAAAGAAAGGAGGAAGGCAGATGTTGTAATCTATCAACATCAATGAGCAATGAAATACGTAATTAATTTTTTCAAAGGACTTATAATTACTATTATTGTTATTTGTATTTCTTTTTTTATGGTGACACAGCTATTCAATACGCATAAAACTGAAGAGCCTATAGTTGTAGATAATCGTCCTAGTGTAGAAGAGTTTATTGGTTCAATTGCTGAAATTGCTCGGAAACTCGGTGCTGAGAATGACTTGTATGCATCGATTATCATTGCGCAAGCCGTTTTAGAAAGTGAGCATGGACAAAGTGGACTTGGATCTGCTCCAAATAATAATTTATTTGGTATGAAAGGTAGTTATCAAAATAACTCCGTGACATTTGAAACATATGAGGATGACGGGAAAGGTAATATGACTACGGTGATGGCTCAATTCCGTAAATATCCTTCCTATGAGGCATCTTTACAAGATTATGTAAAATTAATGCGTAATGGGGTTTCTTGGGACAAAAATTTCTATGCAGGCATTTATAAAAGCAATACGAAGTCCTATACAGATGCTACGAAGTTTTTAACAGGCTCCTACGCAACAGATTCAAAATACAATGAAAAACTGAATGCACTAATAGCAAAGTATGATTTACAACAGTATGACAGCCCTGTCAAAGATAAAAAGACAATTACCGTAGCTGACGGTGACTCGCTTATGCATATTGCAGAAGCTCATAATGTTAAAGTGACGTCCCTCAAACAATGGAATCAGCTTCGATCTGATACACTTGAAGCTGGTCAGCAATTAAATATATATAAATATTAATAAAAAATCTCCATGTAAATTTTTTTGTCATGGAGATTTTTTTCTTTTAAGTCTATTATTATTAACTTATTAATCTGTAAATCACAGTTTCTATGTCAAAAACACGCTTGTTTAAAGCGTAAGTTCTATCTTCTACTTGCTGAGCAATTTTTTCAGTAAACTCACCTAAATGTTCGACAATATTTTTCTGAAGTTCAGCTTGTCCAATTTTAAGCTCATGCACATCACTCTTAAGTTCACACACATCATTTTCAATTTTATCTAAGCGTTGGTCAATGTCGTCAAAACGTTTGTCCATTACATCTAGTTGTTGATCAATAGACTCAAATCGTTGATCCATACCGTCAAACCTTTGATCAATAGACTCAAATCGTTGGTCTATCCCGTCAAAGCGTTTGTCCATTACATCTAGTTGTTGGTCAATAGACTCAAAATGTTGATCAATACCGTCAAATCTTTGATCAATAGACTCAAAACGTTGATCCATACCGTCAAACCTTTGATCCATACCGTCAAACCTTTGATCCATACCGTCAAATCTTTGATCAATAGACTCAAATCGTTGGTCTATTCCGTCAAAGCGTTTGTCCATTACATCTAGTTGTTGGTCAATAGACTCAAAATGTTGGTCTATTCCGTCCAGTCGCTTATGAACTGGTTCCAATTCTTCCTTAAAAACGGAACGTAACAATTCTTGTAACTCTTGATTCAATTTATCCCCCCCAATCCTCTAAATTTTGATTTCATTATAGCATAATGACAATCGATTAACTCTATCAATAATTTCCCGATTTATCACAAAAATTGAAAAAGAGAAGCCCAGTCAAGCTTCTCTCAAATTTTTATTCAAATAAACTGCCAACAGCGGTAATAGATGTTTCCAAATCTTTTCGATAATGCTGATGCTGGTCGTCCAGACTATTAATAGTAACTTCATTCCCGTCAAGCGAAGAATGTACATAAAGATGATCCCCTATATATAAAGCAATATGTTCAGGGAAGTATAATAAGTCTCCCTTTTGAATGTTTCCTAAAGGTATTTCCTTGATAGGAAAACCTTCAACGATTTTGGCATCGCGATAAATATATATCCCGTTTAGCATATACGCCATTGAACATAAACCTGAGCAATCAATACCGAGAGGCGATTTACCTCCCCAACGATAAGGTGCTGCTAAATAGCTAAGCGCTGTTTGGACTACATTTTCTCGTATTTGTTGCTCAGATAAGCTGTTTTCTGGAATTTGTTCTTGTAGCCATTGTCTACGTATATAACCAGTCTCCCCCGACACTAATTGCACTTCTGCCCATTCAGGATCTAACTCGTCATTAGTAATCGAACAGATAATTGAACCTTTAACGAGGGTTATCATTTTCACACTCTGAATTCGAGGCTGCTGCAAAACATCGGCGAAGCTTTGGTTAATAAAATGATTTACTTCTTGTCGCCAAGTATCTGTTTTTGTTTTATCAACTATTAAGTTAGCCTTTTGGCAATAACCTTCATAGCGATAAGCGGTTTGTATGCGTGCCCAGTTCTCATCTATGTCTTCTAAAATGTTTACCGACATTCCATATAGTACCTCATCCACTAATTCTGAGGCTTCATCTGGCTTTGCGTGTAAATTTGCGATCATGGACTTCACAATGGCATTCATTCTATCCGCTCCTTTCGCTTCACCAAGTATTCGTAAACAACTTTGGAAATACGACCGATTAGCTGCCTCGCATGGTCATTATTCGTAACCTCTGTTACGAAAGCGCCAATGAGATAATCTCCAGAGCTGCTGTACACAATCCCAGCATCATGATCTACTGTTTCAAGACCACCTGTTTTATGAGCAAGTTTCACATCATCTACTAAATAACGACTTAATGATTCGTGCATTCGTTGGCGACTTAAAATATCGATTGTTAGCTCACTAAATGCTGATGATAACAAGTCTCTACGATAAATTCGTGAAAATAGTAGGGCCATATCACTTGCCGACGTTGTATTATCAAAGCCTTTTACAAGCTTTTCAAAGTCCATCATCTTCCGTTGAATCGTTGTTTGCTGAAGCCCTATTTGATGAAAATAATGATTGAGTGCATCCATCCCTAGAAAATCGATTAATACATTTGTTGCTGTATTATCACTCGTAATAATCATCCATACTAAAAGCTCATAGATGGTACTTTGCTCTAGACGCTGCTCACTAATAACACTAAAATCAACCCACTCTTCTGGTGCTATCTTAATCTCTTGCTCTAAGGGTTGGTTGTTGCTTTCTAAATAGTACAGAACAGCAAGCAGTATAGGCACCTTTATTAAGCTAGCACTAGAAAACGTGTCTTCTAGCTTTTCACTAATGAGAAATTGCTCAGTCTTACAATCTTTCACAAACATATGCACTTTATAGGGAGCATTTTTGAGAATCTCTATTATCGCTTGCTTCATATTTCACCTACTCTATCACTTTTATCATCTGATTCTCCGTATCCATCGTGATCGTACGACCTAGTGGCAGCGACATCGTCGGTAAGATGTGACCACAAGTGATATCCTTAATGATAGGTTTATGGAACGGACCTAAAATTTCTTGAAAAATTGTTTGTAGGGATAGGCTATGCTCAGGATGTTTTGGATTTTCAGGACCACAATTTGTCCAAGCTCCTAGTAAGATACCTGCCACCTCATCTAGTTTGCCTGCTAATTTTAGCTGCGTAAGCATCCGATCAACACGTTGCTGACTCTCGTCTACATCCTCTAAAAATAAGATTTTGCCCTTTGTATCAATTTCATAAGGTGTTCCAAGAGATGCGGTAACTAATGTTAAGTTCCCACCAATAAGCTGTCCTGTCGCTTTTCCAGCTACAAGCGTTGTCATTGTACATCCAGGTGGATTTTCAAGACAGTAGTCCGTTCGTTCTGTTGCTGTCACACTTTCGATAAAGGAATTCCATGTATATGGATCCATCTCTGGCCGAATAAATTCTGTAGAGGGCATTGGTGTATGATACGTGACAAAGCCACATATTTGATTAAAAGCGATATGTAATGCTGTCACATCGCTATAGCCAGCAAATACTTTTGGATTTGCCTTGATCATATCGAAATCCAGTAGCGGTAAAATTTTCGTCGCCCCGTAACCTCCACGTATGCAGAAGATGCCGTCAATATTAGGGTCTCTAAACATTTGATTAACTTCAGAGGCTCTTAGTTCATTAGAGCCTGCTAAGTAGCCATGTCTAGCTCGACACGTTTCCCCAGCAATTACCTTAAAACCTAGTTTTTCAATACTTTTAACTGCCGGGAGAAATTTTTCTGGTAGGGTTGCACCTGAAGCACTTATCAACCCAATAGTGTCACCTTTTTTCAATGCCTTTGGACAAATCATTTGCTTACCTCCATTGTTAGTGAAGTTCGGTATCTTTCCAATTCTTCTTCATTGGCCAATACAAAATGACCTTCCTCTATTTCGAAAAATGTCGGCGGCTGAATGTTATAGTTGTGCTGTGACGGATCATAGATTTCTACGACTTTATCACGTTCCTTATAAGGATTTGGCTCAGGTACTGCCGATAATAACGCCCTTGTATACGGATGAATTGGATTAGAAAACAGCTTTTCTGTCTCAGTTAGCTCAACAACTTTCCCTTTATAAATTACAGCCGTTCGATCTGTAATAAAACGGACTACCGACAAGTCATGGGCAATGAATAAATAAGTTAAATCATTTTGCTGTTGCAAGTTTGCTAGTAAATTTAATACTTGTGCACGAATAGATACATCTAATGCTGAAATTGGTTCGTCTGCTATAATAAACTCTGGCTCCATTACTAGTGCACGTGCAATCCCGATACGCTGACGCTGCCCTCCTGAAAATTCATGTGGGAAACGACTAGAAAACTCCGGTAATAATCCAACATTTAATAATGCATTGCGTACCTTCTGTTGACGATCGGCTTCATTTTTGACATTTTTTGTATTAATAAGTCCCTCGGAAATAATATAGTCTACTTTTGCTCGTTCATTTAGCGATGCCATAGGATCTTGAAAAATCATTTGGATTTTCTGTGTAATTTCTCGATCCCACGCTTTTGATATTTTGCCATTTAGTTTCTTACCGTGATACAGTATTTGTCCTTCAGTGACTTCATTGATGCGCATAATAGCTCGGCCGATTGTTGTTTTTCCAGAGCCCGATTCACCTACTAAACCGAACGTTTCACCTTTAAAAATATCAAAGCTGACATCATCAATAGCTTTAAATTTATGTTTACCTTTACCGAAAACGACTTTTAAATTTTTCACCTCAACTAACACTTCTTTATGACTCATGGGCGTATCGTCTCCCTTCTGCGAAAAAGGCTTGTAATGCTTCAGGTGGCTCTACTTTCGGAGCAAGTGGATCCAATAGCCATGTACGTGCAAAATGTGTGTCACTCACCTGAAAAAATGGAGGACGTTCCACAAAATCAATCTTTAACGCATATTGATTGCGAGGTGCAAAGGCATCTCCTTTAATTTCTTGAAAAAGATTCGGTGGAGTACCTTTGATGGAATAAAGCTGATGCCCTTTTGAGCCTAGTTGCGGCAATGAAGAAATAAGCGCCCAAGTATAAGGATGCTTGCCATTAAAGAAAATTTCACGTGTCTTGCCCACCTCGATAATATCGCCCGCGTACATCACTGCAATACGGTCGGCAACCTTCGCGACAACGCCTAAATCATGGGTTATATAAACGGTTGTTAGTCCATATTTTTGTTGGAGATTTTTTAGCAGCTGTAAAATTTGTGCTTGGATTGTTACATCTAATGCAGTTGTTGGTTCATCACAAATTAATATTTTGGGTTTACATGCTAGAGCAATCGCTATCACAATTCGTTGACGCATTCCACCGGAAAATTCGTGAGGAAATTGCTTATAGCGCTTTTCCACATCGTGAATGCCTACATCTTTTAACAATTTTAAAGTTTCTTCATATGCGGCTTTCCCCTTTAAGCTTTGATGTAAATGAACACATTCCTCGATTTGCTTGCCAATTGTTTTCAGCGGATTTAATGATGTCATTGGATCTTGTGTCACCATTGCCACTTCTTTTCCACGAATGCTAAGCCACTCTCGCTCGGTTCTAAACTGTGCTAAATCCTGATCATTGTAGAGGATTTGCCCCTGATCAATGTGACCATTTTTATCGAGCAAGCCCATAATTGATTTCATGAGAACGGATTTTCCAGAACCTGATTCGCCTACGATTGCAAGGCTTTCACCTTTGTATAAATCAAGGGAAATATTGCGAATAGCCGTTAGCACTCTACCACGAAGTGTAAATTTAATGACAAGGTTTTGAATGGTTAAAATAGGTGATTTCGTTTGTGTCACTTCCATCAGCCCCTTTATACGTGATTTTTCGGATCTGCTGCATCAGCAAATGAATTCCCTATAATATAAAATGCTATCGTAATGATACTTAATACAATACTTGGGAAAATGAGCTGATATCTTAATTCTGGAGACATCATGAGCACTCGGCCTTCATTGATTAAGTTTCCTAAAGACGGCTCGCTAATCGGTAGCCCTAATCCGATGTATGTTAAAAAAACTTCCGAGCCTATTGCAAATGGTATAGCTAAACTCATTCGTAGCATAATGACAGAAATGAGATAGGGTAATAGATTTTTTACTATAATTCTGTAATCAGGTGTTCCTAAACATTTTGAGGCTAAATTATATTCACGATCTCGTAAAATAACAATTTGATTGCGTATAAACCTCGCCATTTCTACCCAGCCAGTAATACACATAGCAATAATAATGGTTGAAATACTCGGTCGCAAAATATAGGACATTAAAATAAGTACGATCGTCGTCGGTATATTATCAACGACGTTGTAAAGCTGCGTGATAGGTAGCTCTAATTTACGCGAAAAGCCCCAAAGCGTACCGATCGTAATGCCTACGATAGCTTCTACTAATGCAACGACACAGCCAATAAATAGCGAGGTCCTTGTCCCTGCCCAAATACGTGACCATAAATCCTGCCCAATGGAGTTTGTGCCAAACCAAAATTCAGCGCCTGGCGCAATATTACGTGCTTGGAGACCTGTTTGCTCATCAAGATATATTTCAGTCGGTGATTTTTGCGCTGGTAAATACGGCTGTAAAATAGTAAAGGTTACGATAATAAGCACGCCAACTAATAAAAAAACAGCGATGCGATTTTTCAAAAAGGATTTCCAAGTTGAACGCCAATAGGAATAATTAGAGTAGGCTGTTTCTTCAGCTTGACGCTCATCTACTTCCGCAAATTCGAACAATGTTTCACGTGATTTGTTTGAAATATTGTTTATTTCTTCTGAATACATCCCCATTAACGTACACTCTCCCCTTTCCCTAATTTAATCCGCGGATCAACAAGGGCCATTGCAATATCCCCTAAAATGAGTCCGATAATTCCAAGTGACGAGAACACGAGCACTAAGCCTTGTACAACCGTATTATCTTGTCGTTGTATAGCATCTACGAGTAAGCCCCCCATCCCAGGAATGGAATATAAGGATTCAATATAGATAGAGCCTGTAATCGTAAAGAGGATGGTTGCAGGTAAATATTGTGCCATCGGAATAAAGGCATTTCGTAGTACATGTTTAAACATTAATGTACGTTCTTTAACACCTTTTGCCTTTGCTAGCTTGATATAATCCTTGTTTAGTTCATCCACCATATAACGTCGCATCCACATCGCATAGGAAGCAGTCGGCGCTAGTGCCATTGAAGTAAGTGGTAATATCCAAGTAATGGGCTGATACTCATCAAAAAGCATTGGCAAATGTAAAATTTCTGTAATATACATTTGAATGACTAAATAATAAACGGCTGCCGGCACCGCTACAACAATGACAATATAGCCAGTTCCCAAACGGTCCAGCCAGCGTCCCTTCATCTGGGCCATCAATATTCCGAGCGGAACCCCTACTAATAGAGATAGTGCAACCGCACCTAAACCGAATAGCAAAGAATACATAATCTTATCTGCAATAATCTTGACGACCGGTACATCTGTTCGATATGTAACGGATTTACCTAAATCACCTTGAAACAGATTCGTGTAAAAGTTCCCCAATTGTACAAGTAATGGATCCCGTAAACCTAAATTCGTTAAATAGATCTCTTGTTGAGCAGGTGACATTTTATCCGCTGCTGCACCTAAATAACCTTCTTCAGGCATTAAACGTAGTAATGAAAAAACAATCGTAATAATAATAAACAGTGTTAAAACTGATTGTAATAAACGTTTACCTATATACCCCAGCATCACTTCATCCTCCTTTTTCAGAAAGACTAAAGGAGATCCCGACTTTTCTATTTCGGTATCTCCTTCATTAATACTCACAACTTTTGAATATTTATCTTGAATGGAGCCATCATGTTTTTTCAACCTTAACTACCCTAATGATCGATTGATTCAACTAACAATTATCGGGATACGGTTTAATTGAACGAATTTTCAATTATTTCACTACATTAGCTAACGCTTCCGCACGTTCTTGTTCCCACTTCGCTAAAGCTTCTTTAAACTCCTCGTTACTCATTGGTTTTTCTAAAACTCGCTGACCTTTAAATTTCTCGGCAGTCACACCAAATGGGGAGTATTGAGCCTCAAATGGATTTAATTTAGAAGCAACATAGCCACTGCCTCCTACTGAATAAGGAATGACAAATGCCTCATCAATTAAGAACGCTTCCGCTTTCGCAAACAGCTCGTAACGTTTTGCTGGATCGATCGTCGCTTTTGCTTCGTCTACTAAGTTTTGATATTTTGTTTTTCCGTTTGCTTCTGTATAGCCTTCAGCTAGCTCTGGTTTATTATAAGTACCGTCTGCAGTGAATGGATCCGTATACGTTGATGGATCAGCATAGTCTGGACCCCAGTTTGCTTCAAGGAATGCAAATTTACCAGGTTTACGAACCTCTGCTAAAAAGCCTGTTGATGGACCGGCCTCTACAATAACGTCTACATAATCAGTACCTAATAATTTTTCAATTTGCTGCTCAACGACTTGTGAACGATTTGCCCAATCTGGACTACCGGAGTTATAAGGCATTAACACTTTTACTGGGAAAGTTACTTTCCCTTCTAGCGCTTTTATCGCTTTTTCCTTGTACTCTATTGCTTTTTCCTTATTAAAGGAGTCTGTATTCGTTAGATTAGCTAATGGTTTTAATTGTGTATAGTCAACTCCCTCTACGTTGACAAAGTTTTTAGGCGTAATTGTGTTGCTCAGTAAATCTCTTGGATTATAAGGTTCTAACGTAAGCATCGCAGATTCACGGTCAAGCGCATGGAACAATGATTTTCGGAAATCTTTATAATTGACCGCTTTCTTCCAATTTTCAGGCTCGTATTCTGCATCAAACTGCGGATTAAAGTTTAATGCAAAGAAGTACGTATAGAAGTTGTTTTGTGTTTGACGGATTTGTGATTTTTTCTTTTCGTCTTTAAACCACTCATCAATGATAGAAGTTGGAATACTCGCTGAATCGATTTCTCCTCGTAAAAATAATTCTGGTGCCACTGTAGCCGCTTCTTTATTGTATTTATAGCGAATACGATCAATCAGTACATTGTCTTTATCCCAATACTTATCATTTTTCACAAGTACTCGCTCATTTTGAGGTTCAAATTTATCTAAAATAAACGATCCGTTATAAAGGAAATTTTCACGAGTTGTACCAAAACTATCACCTTTTTCTTCTATAAACTTCCCGTTAACTGGGAAGAAGCAGACGTAGTTCAACATAGATAGGAAATAAGGTGTAGGCGTTTCTAAAGTATATTCCACTGTCTGTTTATCTACCGCCTTAATGCCTACCTTCGTAAAGTCAGTCATATCACCGTTATAGAAGGCTTCCCCATTTTTTACGACCGTCGCAATCCAAGCTGTCGATGATTCATTTTTTGCATCAAGTACATAATGTAAGCCATCAACGAAATCTTGAGCCACAACATCCGCATACTCTTTACCGTCATGTGTAACCCATTTTGCATCGTCACGAAGCTTGAACGTCCAAACAGTAGCATCTTCATTTGATGACCATTCTTTCGCTAAGCCCGGTTGCACAACACCATACTTATCATACTCAATTAATCCATCCACTAAGTTCGCTGCTACAGCAAACTCATTCGTTTCAGAAGTCTTTAAGTAATTTAGCGTTTTTATTTCCCCCGAATAAACAACCCGATACTCTGATTTTTTTTCACTTGAAGAATCGTCACTACAGGCTGCACAAAGCATAACGACAAGACTCGCAAGAAGCAACCAATACCTTTTCATCATAAGCATCCCCCTAGTAATCTATTTATCTCGCATAAACGGGTAGAGTAGAGATTAATATGGACCTTCAGCGAAAGCGTCAAGTACAAGACTCCCACTTCAAGATTTATAAGCGGGGAGGTTAACTACCCGTAAAAGCCCGTTTTGTTCATCAGTGGAGGATGAAACACTCCAACCGATGAAGCTACACTGAAAATCCTACCCCAACCGCATCTGTCATCTTAATTCTATCATTTTCAAATTTTGGACCCCCAGCAATAGGATCTTTCACACACAAACTCGGTCCATCTAAATCTACCATCGTGATATTTTTCTGTGATGCGGCAAAATGTGCAGCAGCACTTACGCTAATTTTTGTCTCTAACATACAGCCAATCATGCATTGTATGTCGTTTGCCTCCGCAATGTGGCAAATTTTCTGTGCTTGATAAATGCCTCCTGTTTTCATGAGCTTAATATTAATCAAGTCCGCAGCCCGCTTTTCAATAATTGTATAGGCATCTTTTGCAGAAAAAACACTTTCATCCGCCAAAATATTTGTCATTGTATTAGCCGTCACGAATTGCATTCCTACTAGATCATGGCAATGAACAGGCTGCTCAACCAATTCAACATTCGTCCCTGCATCTTCAAGTGCGCCAATAATTTGTACAGCCTGCTTCGGTGTCCAGCCCTGATTCGCATCCACCCGTAATGTGATGGCGTGTCCAACTGCATCACGAATAGCAATAACTCGCTCTACATCACCTGCTGGATCTTTCCCTACCTTGATTTTTAAAATTTGAAAACCTCGCTGAACAGCGGCCATGCTATCCTTCACCATTTCTTCAGAATCATTTACACTTATCGTAATGTCTGTAATTAATTCTTTCCGATAGCCCCCTAGTAATTTATACAGAGGTGCTTGATAGTGTTTCGCCAATAAATCATAAACCGCCATATCTACGGCGGCTTTCGCACTGTTGTTTTGATAAATACTGCTGTCGATTCGCTCCATGATTGCTGTCAATTCTTCAATATCCATCCCGATAATGGCTGGCTTGATATACTCTTCTATAGCGTGCGAAATGGACCCTAGTGTTTCACCAGTAATAGCTGCGGTCGGTGCCGCCTCTCCGATACCTATTTGCCCATCATCAGTGTGAACATAGACAGCAATATTGTGAATGCTATGCACTGTTCTTAAAGCTGTTTTAAACGGTGTTATAAGCGGTGCTTCTACTTTCCCTACGATAATATTTTTTATTTTCATCCATTCACCTACCTTTACGTTGCTTATGTTAAGAATTGTAATATTCGAAGCACCTCATAAAAATTATCCGTTACGAATTCTACTGTATTATGTGGTTTAAACGTAGCATTCGGATAGAACGAGTTTCGATATGCACGCGTATGATCACGGTAAATGATTTCCACTACAAAGCGCTCCGGTAATGGAACATGCAAATCTTCCCGAGGAACTTTCATTGAGTCTTCAACAAGTCGTTTCGTTTCATTAATCGTCAGCTGTGGGCTGACACTAATCGTCGCATTTCCAATCCCTTCTTTTGTAGCAAATGTGAGGATATGATCATTGATTGATTGAATTTCCTCTGTTAACCCCACATCTCCACTAACAAATGCAACAGGAACACCATGTAAAGCAGCCGCGTACGTATTAATTAAAAATTCACTCGCATACTCCCCATTAATCTTCACATCCGCAAAAACACAAAGCGTATGTGCCAAAGGATTACGCGCACTTCCCCCTTTACTGTGATAACCAATAAAAATCGCGCGATCAAAACTCTTATCAAGTCCCGCGACCATACACATCGGGTCATACGTCCACCCTCGAATAACCTTGCAGTTTACTGGTAAATTAGAAATATCAAGATTACGTGCTGAATCATGGGCATCCTTTAGTAAAATTTCGGTTGCTCCACCACGAATAGCCCCCTCTATAGCCGCTTCTACTTCCTTTGTCATTTGCTTTTGGAAAAACTGATAATCTGGCGCGTTTAGCTCCGTCTCACTCCAAGCTGTTGTGCCAGTAATCCCTTCAATATCTGCACTAATATAGACCTTCATAGAAATCGAAACTCCTTTACTTTATTGTCTTGGATCATTGCTTCCACAGCTCCATAACTAGCTTCTTGTGCACCTACACGCCTTGCCCATGATGCATTGTTAAGATCGTAGTGCCACCATTCCTCTGAATAATTCGTAAACCAAACCATTGTCATACAGTTATACAGAAGACGTCGATGAACACATGCTTCCCAATCTTCCTTTGGATGTTGATCAAAATAGCGTGTTACAGACTTCTTACTGATTTCATCAAATGCAGAGCCTAAATTTAAAGCATTCCCCTCTAAATCTCCTAGTGTCAGATCAATCGCTCCATTAATCAATTATGGCTTGGCATAATTGTGTCCGGAATCGGCTTTGTGCTTGCACAAAGCCGATTCTGTGACATCCGCCGGAGGCTTTAACCTCTTTCAGCGGGTGGTTTGAAACCCGCTGAAAGAAGTTAATGGGGGACATTATGAGCATGCTCCATGCTAGGAAACGCAACATACTTTCGCGTTTCTTTTACAACCTCTTGCTCAGTAAAATGGGGAAAACGCTGTGCTATTTGCTTTGAAAAATTCGAAAACAATAATTGCTGCACTTGGAACGGACGATAGCCGTCATATAAGATAAGACTAAAATTTTCAGGAAATAATAACAGCGCTTCTATTAATCGGTCATATACACCTTGACGTAAATAAATAACTTGTAAACTATTTGGTGTTTTTTGGTGATAGTAAATTGGCTTAATAAAAATTCTTGAATGTTCTTCTCCAATTTGAATGATTGGCTCACCATTTTCACAAACTGCTGGTGTCGATTCCCTCATTGAAGTTTTATTTACCTCAATGGGTTGAAAGATGGGGTCATGTATAGTTCACACCTCCAATTTCAGGTTTCGATAAATTTTTTAGATAATTCAGTTTAATCGAATGTATCATACCTTAAATTTATTGACTAGATAAAAAAAGAAATCTTACAGAGTTATAGCTATTCTCTTCTTTTTTAACAAGATGCGCCAAATCATTGATGCAAGCAGTCGAAAGGTGATGTTGTTTCACCTATTTAGGAATTTTATTCGAGGATAGGGTAGAAGATTACCGAAAAATAATAAAAAATGACCGATTTATGCCTCTTCAAGGATTTCTCAACCATATCTTGAGGTTGATTTCCGTTCCAACTGGGCTCTTTCCTGGGGGCGTCAAGTCGTAACGAAGATCAACTTATATAAATATGAAATGACATCCACCTGTGATGAGCCTTAGTAATTGGTTATAAAAAACCTCCATTTTGATATTAATCAAAACGGAGGTAAACTCTTCTAATTATTTCGAAATTACTAAACGGTCTAATGACCAAGTAAATAGTATTTTTATTACTACTTCGAGCACTAAAATTAAAGAGGTTTCATGCCTATTTATAGAGCTAAAATCGATAGGCTTCAACTTTATGTCCATCTCGACCAATTGTAGTCTGTGACTGAGATAATGAATTTAAAATGGCTTCTTCTGTTGCTTCTGCAGCAGCTGCAAATAATTGATTCATGATAGGATGATCCTCACGTAGTTGTGTACGTGTTTCGACTAGCTGATCTGATAGATGAGCGATATGATAGGCTGTTGTAAAGCCAATAACTATATCTCCGCTACCATGTGAAAAATGACTCCCTGTACGCCCTAATCCGATACCACAGCGTTTAATGACACGTGTCAGTTGACGACTACTAAGCGGAGCATCCGTGGCAAGTACGATGATAATGGAGCCATCTGTCGGAGATAATGTCGATTCACTTTGACCGTTCGAAGCAATATATCGATGTGCTTGAAACTCTGAGCTTTGCCCGAAATTACTAAGGACCATACATCCTACCGTATAGTTCGTTGACTCATGTGTCACAATTCGGGAAGATGAGCCAATCCCACCTTTATAGCCAAAGCACATCATTCCTTTTCCTGCACCAACTGCCCCTTCCTCTGCTATTTCATTCGATGCGTTGCGGATTGCTTCCACAGCATGTTCCGGTGTGATAGGACATTCTCGAATTGAGTTTAAATAGCTATCGTTACATTCCCCAACTACGATATTAATTGTTCCTGTTGAATGACCTATTTCATTATTCGAATCTAGCATAAATTGTAACGTTCCTTGTGTTACAGCCGGAACGCCAAATGTATTCGTGAGCATAATTGGTGATTCAATAACCCCTAGTTCATTCACTTGAACGAGCCCTGTCGTTTTCCCAAAACCATTTATTACATAGCTTGCAGCAGTAACTTTCTGCTGAAATAAATTGCCACCATGCGGTAAAATCGCTGTTACTCCTGTACAGGCATAAGCGCCGTCTTGATTCAATTTCTCATCGAGCGTTACATGACCTACATGCACGCCAGCTACATCGGTAATACAATTTTTCTTACCAGTGGGTATTGTTCCAATAACGATTCCCCTTTCTCGTACTTTCATTTTACTCCTCCTTATGAATCGCCAAACTTACAGCAGCCTTTGCATGGAGAATTGTTGTATCAAAAACAGGCACTTCCAGATCTTCCTGTTTAATAAGTAATCCAATCTCTGTACAGCCTAATATAATTCCTTGTGCTCCCGACTGCACAAGGTTTTCAATCACCTGTAAATAATATTCCTTCGATGTTTGTTCAATTTGGCCCAAACATAATTCTTCATAAATGATACGATTGACCTCAGCACGCTCGTCAGCAAGTGGAACAATCACTTCAATGCCAAATCCCTCTACTCTAGCTTTATAGAAATCTTGTTCCATCGTGTACTTTGTCCCAAGAAGGGCAACTCTCTGTAAACTAGCTTTTTCTATTTGATTTGCTGTCGCATCAGCTATATGTAAAATCGGTATTTGGATCTTTGCGGCAACGACATCTATAACTTTGTGCATTGTATTTGTACAAATGATAATAAAATCTGCCCCTGCACTCTCTAAAGATTGCGCTGCTTCCCCCAGCACTTGTCCAGCCTTCTCCCAATCTCCCTCAGCTTGGTAATGCTCAATTTCTTGAAAATCTACACTATACAAAATACATTTGGCTGAATGTAAGCCTCCTAATTGTGTCTTTACCTCTTGATTCATTAGACGATAATACTCAGCAGAAGACTCCCAGCTCATACCACCAATCATGCCAATAGTTTTCATATAAATGCCCCCTTTAATAACTGATTACACATAAAATCATGTTGATTTCCGCTCGACTAGCGCCATTTTCGTGGGCGTCAGTCTTCATTCTAATCGACTTGGTTTCAATAAATGACATACCAAACTCTGGTTAATTAACCAATGATTTTATTATTATACTAAAAAGCTACTGAGATTAAAGGAATTTTCAAAAACTTCACCAGTAATCCTCCACCTCCATTCCTTCCGCTTTTCTTTTAAATAAGTAGCAAGCGTCTATAAACTCAATCATTTGAGAATATACAAAACCATTAAACGACTCAACATCAATAACACAATAGATGGAAACCTGGGAAACAAACAAAAAAAGTAATACTTCCTTCAAATATGATTAATTACATAACCATAACTAAAAAGAGCCATTACAAAAGATAGTAATACAAATTGCATTTTTCTTTCATCTCATTCTAGTTACCCGTTAAAATTCCGACAAAATGATCCACAATAACCAACATATAGGAATATATAAATTAAATATTGTAAAAACATTACTTCGCACAAAAAATTAATATAATTCTGTATTTTCAAAAAGTGGATATATTGAAAAAAAACAGTGTAGACTAAAGCTTATTGAGATTGGAGGAAAGCAAATGGAATGGTTAACGAATATTGTAGGTGATACTAATAATATTTTATGGACATATTGCATTATTACATTGTTAATAGCTGCTGGATTGTATTTTTCATTTGGCACAAAATTTGTCCAAATTCGACTTTTCCCTGAAATGTTTCGTTTAATAGTGGAGAAAAGAGAGGGAGATTCAGGTGTTTCTCCGTTCCAAGCCTTTACGATTAGCGCAGCCTCACGTGTAGGTACTGGGAATATTACAGGTGTTGCATTAGCAATCGGTGTAGGTGGACCTGGAGCAGTATTTTGGATGTGGATTATTGCCATCTTAGGAATGGCGACTGCCTTTATTGAAAGTACGCTTGCACAGGTGTACAAAGTAAAGGATGGCGATACGTTCCGTGGTGGACCAGCCTATTATATGGAAAAAGCGTTAGGTCAACGTAAATTAGGGGTTATTTTTGGTATTCTTTTAACGTTAAGCTTTGGCTTTATATTTAATGCGGTTCAATCGAATACGATTGCGACTTCTGTAGGTGAGGCATTTAATATTAATCCTACTATCATTGGTATTATTCTAGTTGTGTTAACGGCCATGATTATTTTTGGTGGCGTACATAGAATCGTAAAAGTTACGCAAGTACTTGTACCCGTGATGGCAGTTTTCTATTTAGCAGTAGCCCTATTTGTTATTGTAACGAATCTGACTGAAATACCTGCCGTTTTCAAACTGATTTTCACAGAAGCATTTGGTCTTCAGGAAGCTGCTGGTGGTGCGATTGGTGCTGCTATTATGCAAGGTGTACGCCGTGGCTTATTTTCTAATGAAGCCGGTATGGGTAGTGTCCCAAATGCTGCAGCTACAGCAAATACCTCACATCCTGCGAAGCAAGGATTAGTGCAAAGTTTAGGTGTATTTTTTGATACAATTATGATTTGTTCTGCAACAGCGTTTATCATTATTTTAGCGGGTCTATATAATACTGGTGAAAGTAATGGAATTATTCTTACACAAAATTCCTTAGCTGTACATGTTGGTGGATGGGCTCCTTACTTTATTGCAATTTCTATTATTTTCTTTGCCTTTAGTTCGATCGTTGGAAATTACTATTACGGTGAATCTAATATTGAGTTTATGAATGCACATAAAGGTTGGATGTTTGGCTACCGTATTTTAGTTCTTGCTATGGTTATGTTTGGTTCTCTTGCGCAAGTAGAGCTTGTTTGGAACTTAGCAGACCTATTCATGGGACTAATGGCTATCATCAATATTACGGTCATCTTGTTACTTGGTAAAATTGCCTTCCAAGTGTTAGACGACTTTACAATGCAACGTAATGCAGGCAAAAACCCTGTATTTTATGCAAAATCAATCCCAAAATTGAAAAATACTGATTGCTGGGAAGAAGATCGGTAATCTATACAAAAACGCCATTCCTCAAACGGAATGGCGTTTTTTGTTAGGTTTACTATTAATATTTAAATTGACTAATGAGCTGTTTTAGCTCGTCTGCCATATGCGCAAGCGCTTGTGCAGAAGCATTAATCTCTTCCATCGAAGCTAATTGTTCCTCAGTAGACGCTGCAACGTCCTCTGAAGCAGCTGCATTTCCTTTTGCTGAGAATGCCAAATCTTCCGTAACTGCAGTCACCTCTTGTACACTTGCTGACATCTGTTCAGAGGCAGAAGATACCTCTTCCATTTTAGGAGCAATCGCATCCATACTTGACATAATCACTTGGAACTTCGAGATGGCTTCATCCGATACATGTAGTCCATTTTGAACATCCTCTGTAACCTTTGCCATGATGTTTACGGATTGTTCTGTTTCTAACTGGATGCTATGGATTAGCTCGAAAATTTGTTGTGCAGATTTCTGAGATTGCTCCGCCAGCTTTTTAACTTCATCAGCAACAACTGCAAAGCCTTTTCCATGCTCCCCTGCTCTTGCTGCCTCAATCGCTGCATTGAGAGCAAGTAAGTTCGTTTGATCCGCAATGCTTGTAATTACATCTAAAATGGACGTAATTTGCTGAGAGCGTTCATGTAGTGATTGAATTTTCGTGTTGGAATCGGTCACCGATACATGAATTGATTGCATTTGATCTTTTGTATCTCGAACTGCCTTTCCACCTTCATCTGCCTGTAACGTTGCATGCTGTGAAAGATCCGTCACTGTTGAAGAGATTTCCGCAATATGAAGAATGGCCTTAGAAAGTTCCTGTAACGATTCTGCATTCTTAGAGGCACTCGTCGTTTGTGTGTCTGCACTCGACGCAACATCTTGAATCGAAATGGCCACTTTTTCTGTAGCAATGCTCGTTTGATTAGCATTGGCTGTTAGCTCTTCTGCTGACGATGCTACCTCTTCAGCATTTTGTTCAATTTTTTGAATAAGAGTTCTTAAACTATCTTGCATATCGTTAAAGGCTTGTCCTAGCTGTCCAATCTCGTCATGAGAAGTGACTGTCACTTTCTCTGTTAAATCACCTTTACTAATGGTTACTGCACTATCCTTTAGTAATTTAATCGGTTTGATAATTGCCTTCATAACAAAAAAGAATACAATCGAACTGATTACAATCGCAGCAATTAATACGAGAAACGTTTTATCCAAAATAGGTGATGCTGATTCGTCAATTTCCTTTGCAAAAATTGTCCCTGTGACTTTCCAGTTTGTCAGTTCATTCGTTGTAAAGAACATAATACGGTCATCACCGTCAAAGACATAATCATATGTGCCAGATTTGCTGTCATACATTTGATTAAGGAAGCTCTCGTTTATTTCCTTACCTGCTTCAAATGTAGGATGTGAAATGACCAAGTTATTGTCACCAAAAATAGAAGGGTATCCTTTTTTTCCTATTTTTATTGAGTCCGAAACTTTTTGAAGGTCTGTCAATTTTAAATCAATTGCCACAACCCCAGATTGATCTTTTACCTGACGAGCTATTGTTACGACCATTTCTCCAGTCGCTACATCTTTATAAGGATTCGTTATTAAAGTTTCTCCCTTCAAAGCCATAGCATCTTTATACCAATCTCTTTCCAAAGGATTGTAATCAGCGCTATTCGACTTTGGTTCAACAAATACTTTTCCGTCATTTGTTCCAACGTAAATGCTTAAAACATCCGGGCTCAGCCTCATATATTCTTGAAAATTCGGTAGTATTTTAGTGTCCTTCTGTTCGTACTTAGAAGAATTTATTTCCTTACTAAAGGTTTCGACTTCATTTATTTTTGTACTAATAGCACTATCAATTAACGTATTCAAAATTTTAACACTTTCATCTGCACTAAAAAGTATTTCTTCTTTTATCGAATTTTTTGCTGAAAGATACGATAAGCTTCCTACAGAAATAACTGGTATTAGTAAGATAAGAGCAAATAATGTGTAGAGCTTACCCTTAAAGCTGCTAAATAATTTTTTCATGCAACAGTTCTCCTTTAGTCTTCAAAATTATTGCGATATGTATTTTTGTAAATTTTTGTGTTTCTTTTACTGACACTATTCTCGATGATTTAGGCCTGGAAAGAATGCCGCTTCCCTTCTTTTAACGATGGAATATCACCTAAGGCTTTTATCGGACGAAATACTTAATTTCAAACCCCTTTTTTCATTTTTTTGATTTACCCTGGCATAATTGTTGCTGTCGCTTCGCTTTCGCACAAATAAAACTGTGTTGCTGTAAATACACTTCCATTATTAAATCAGGTAAAGAAAGCGCCAAATTCGTGTTACCGAAAAGCCATACATTATTTAAAATGGAACCTTAATCTCATTGACACAATAGTAATAAACAAAAAATGCCACCCCTCAAAGAGAAATGGCATTTTTCGTATGTCTATTAATATTTAAATTGGCTAATGAGCTGTTTTAACTCATCTGCCATATGCGCAAGCGCTTGTGCAGAAGCATTAATTTCTTCCATCGAAGCTAATTGTTCCTCAGTAGACGCTGCAACGTCCTCTGAAGCAGCCGCATTTCCTTTTGCTGAAAATGCCAAATCTTCCGTAACAGCAGTCACCTCTTGTACACTTGCTGACATCTGTTCAGAAGCAGAAGATACCTCTTCCATTTTAGGAGTAATTTTATCCATGCTCGTTTTAATCATTTGGAATTTAGTGATGGCTTCATCCGATACTTGTAGTCCATTTTGAACATCCTCTGTAACCTTTGCCATGATGTTTACCGATTGTTCTGTTTCTAACTGAATACCATTGATTAGCTCGAAAATTTGCTTGGCAGATTCTTGCGATTGCTCCGCCAGCTTTCTTACTTCATCAGCAACAACTGCAAAGCCTTTTCCGTGCTCTCCTGCTCTTGCTGCTTCAATCGCTGCATTTAGAGCAAGTAAGTTCGTTTGGTCTGCAATGCTTGTAATTACATCTAAAATGGACGTAATTTGCTGAGAACGTTCATGTAGCGATAGAATTTTCGTGTTTGAATCGGTTACTGATCCATGAATAGATTGCATTTGATCTTTCGTATCTCGGACTGCCTTTCCACCTTCGTCTGCTTGTAGCGTTGCATGCTGTGAAAGATCTGTCACAGTAGAAGAGATTTCCGCAATATGAAGAATTGCCTTAGAAAGTTCCTGTAACGATTCTGCATTCTTATTGGCACTCGTCGTTTGCGTGTCTGCGCTCGACGCAACATCTTGAATTGAAATGGCCACTTTTTCTGTCGCTGTACTCGTTTGAGTAGCATTGGCTGTTAGCTCTTCTGCCGACGAAGCTACCTCTTCGGCATTTTGTTCAATTTTTTGAATAAGAGTTCTTAAACTGTCTTGCATATCGTTAAAAGCTTGTCCTAGCTGTCCAATCTCGTCATGAGAAGTGATTGTCACTTTCTCTGTTAAATCACCTTTACTTATGGTTACTGCACTATCCTTTAGTAATCTAATCGGTTTTATAATTGCCTTCATGACAAAAAAGAATACAATCGAGCTGATGACAATCGCAGCAATTAATACGAGAAACGTTTTTTTCAAAATGGGTGATGCAGATTCGTCAATTTCCTTTACAAAAATTGTTCCTGTGATTTTCCAGTTTGTCAGATCATTCGTTGTAAAGAACATAATACGGTCATCACCGTCAAAGACATAATCATACGTGCCAGATTTGCTGTCGTACATTTGATTAAGGAAGCTCTCGTTTAATTCCTTACCGGCTTCTAATGTAGGATGTGAAATGACCAAATTTTTATCACCAAAAATAGAAGGATATCCATCTTTTCCGATACTTATAGAATCTGCGACTTTTTGAATGCCTGTCAATTTCAAATCGATAGCAACTACCCCAGATTGATCTTTCACCTGACGAGCAACTGTTACGACCATATCTCCAGTCCCTGCATCTATGTAAGGATCCGTAATTAAAGTCTCCCCTTTTAATTCCTTAGCCTTTTTATACCAATCCCTTTCCAAAGGGTTATAATCCGCACCATTTATTTTTGGTTCTTGAATAAATGTTCCGTCATTTGTTCCTACATAAATGCTTAAAACATCCGGACTCAACTTCATATATTCCTGAAAATTTGGTAGTATTTTAGTTTCTTTCTGTTCGTACTTAGAAGAATTTATTTCTTCGCTAAAAGTAGCGACTTCATTCATTTTTGTGCTAATTGCACTATCAATTAACGTATTCAAAATTTCAACACTTTCATCTGCACTAAAAAGTATTTCTTCTTTTATCGAATTTTTTGCTGAAAGATACGATAAGCTTCCTACAGAAATAACTGGGATTAGTAAGATAAGAGCAAATAACGTGTAGAGCTTACCCTTAAAGCTTCCAAATAATCGTTTCATGCACAGCTCTCCTTTTAACTTTGCGAGTTCTTAAAAAGTCTATTGTCAATTTTGAGGTTCTCCTTAGATTCAAAGAATGCCCCCAGCACACAGCCTCCCTTTCTCATACCGAATAAATTTTCTTCTTATGTTTTTATCGGACGAAATACACTTAAATTCAAACATTTTTTCATTTTTTTGATTTTCTCGACATAATTCGAGCTCTCCACGCCTTTATCCACTAAACAAAGAACCCTATGAATCATTCTTTCTGTATGATTCATAGGGGTTATTTGTTAGTATTTAAATGCCTGAATGGATTCTTGTAAGTCAATCGCCATTTTTGACAAATGTGTAGAGGCAGCCGCTACTTCTTCCATCGCCGCATTTTGTTCCTCAGAGGATGCTGCAACACTTTGAACATTGCTGCTCGATTTCATGGATACTTCGCTAATGTAGTCAATTTCTTTTACAAGTTTTTCAATATCTTGATGGATTATTCGAATAGCCGCTGTAACGGATTCGGTCTGAGCTTGTACATCATTAATGGCATCGTCAATTTGAATGAAATTATCTCTTGCCACATTTACTTTTTCACGACCAACCTTTACTGAATCATTACTACTGATCATATCTTCCTCGATAATTCTTGTATCTTCAGTAATTTGCAAAACAACCTTTTCAATATCTACTGCTGCTAGATTCGATTCATCTGCTAGCTTTCGTACCTCTTCTGCCACTACAGCAAAGCCCTTACCATGCTCACCACTGCGCGCCGCTTCTATAGAGGCGTTAATCGCCAATAGATTTGTTTGGGTAGCAATATTTTTAATAACATTGACTGCCGAGACGATTGCTGCTGTATTTTCATCTAAGTCTTTAACACGTGTACTTAGCTCTTCTGTATTATTCGCAATATCATTCATTTGCTCAATGACATTACGAACAGAGGAACGACCTATGCTAGCCATATTTTTAGTTTCTACTGTTGCATTGTTTACATGATCAATATTTGTTGATATATCATCCATCTTTTTCAAAATATGCGAGGATAAGTTTCGTACATCACCTGTCAATGTATCCTGTTCTTCAATACCGTGTGCAATATCTTGAATCGATTCTGAGACAACTTCTGTTGCCTGTGTCACTTCCATACTACTCGCTGTGAGCTGTTCGGATGTTGCTGCTACCTGTTCAGCCGAATTACCAACTTGCTTCATCGTATGTTGAAGCTTTTCTGACATCGAATTGAATGAAGCTGCCAGTTGGGCAAACTCATCTTTTGTTTTAAATTGCAGATGGGTTTGTAGATTGCCAGTTGAGAATTTGTCCATTTCTACTACTGTTTGCTGAATATTTTTTGCTACTCTTCGCCCAAAAATCGTCGCAATAATAATGCTTATAAGTAAGGAGACTATTGCTAGTATAGCAATCTCTTTGCCACTTCTGTCGCCCTTTTGCTTAGTAGCCTCTATACGTGC
Organism: Lysinibacillus sphaericus; assembly: GCF_015844675.1. Lineage (GTDB taxonomy): Bacteria > Bacillota > Bacilli > Bacillales_A > Planococcaceae > Lysinibacillus > Lysinibacillus sphaericus_E. The sequence goes on from NZ_LDGC01000075.1 coordinate 42,498, forward strand.
CTGCATTTCGTTCTGCTGAGTAGTTGCCATCATTTTCCCAAACTCAACAAGCTTTAGCGAGCCTTTCCCTAAAACCGGTAATGCCAACTGCTGAGCTTGCTGTTTTTCACCACTTTGAAAAAGCGGTACAATTTGTTCATCTATAGGCTTTTCCCATGCTTCTAATTGCTTTAAAAACTGTTCAAAGTCTGTATTTTTATGTTCGAGTTCTTCAATACGTTGAATAGATTTATGTAATGTTCTTCGTATTTCCTGATGATTGTTGAGCATATCTTCTTTACCATATAACATATAACCGCGAATGGCAGCATTTGCACGAACTGTTTGAAAGGAAATATCATTATACAAATTCATTAGTTCCGTATTTTTTTCGATTTCCGTAAGTGTTTGTTTATTATCATTTAAAAAGTATATGGCAATACTAGTAATAAGTAATAGAAATACTAACACTATACCAAAAGCAAATTGCAGTTTTCGTTCTACCGTTGATTTCATTCGACTCCCTCAATTCTACTATTAACATTAATTCCCTTGAGTATAGCCTAATCATATCTTTTATCCCATAAGAAGTGCGTCTTTTCTCATAAACCAACTCTAAATTTTTACAAAATTTAAACACATCTCCAAATGTCTTGACTTCTGTAAATTTAATATAGCGTAGTGCAAACATAGCGGTAGCAATTATACTACGAACGGGCTTTCACATTGCGGGTTCTCGTTGTTCGTTGGAATCATTACCATATTTAGATTAAAATGTTAACAACTAAAATAAAGGGGGATAGTAGAAAATGAGTAAACCAGATTTATACGTTAGTTTAGTAGTAGGCTCTGAGTGTGATATCGAATCGCTTGCATTACGCTCAGTACTTGAGTCATTTGGTGTACGAGTAACTCTTCATTTAATTGGAAGACCAAATGATTTCATTGATGTTTTGTCAGGGGAAGATTTAGACGATCGAATAGATTATTTAATTTTAAACTTCCATGGGGAAGAGGGACGTTTTTGCATGCCAGAGCTAGGTGAGGATATTTATGAGTTTAATGAACCAAGGGGTAAATTTTTCGGTCCACAAGAGATCTTAAATTACTGTACATTAAAAGATGTGAAAGTTATTGCCTCTGGCTGTACTTTAGGTGAAAAGCAGCTAGCTACTGCATTTTTTAAAAGCGGTTGCCACTCCTATTTGGCCCCGGATGATTACATAGATGGTAGTGCCAATTTAATGTTTCTCATAAGATTTATGTATGAAATCATTGCTAATGAGTGCACACAGCAAGAAGCCTTTGAAATCGCAAAATCTATTGACGATGAGACTTCGATGTATCAGCTTTATTTTGCATATAGGCAAGGAAGCAAAAAATCGTAGCTTATGCTACGATTTTTTATTATTGTTGATGATTTTTTAACATTGATTCTGTAAAAGCCTGAGATTGTCCCTTTGGAATACTTAATGTTTGCCACTCAGAACCCTTTACTTGCTTAGCAATGTAAACGATTTGACCGACATGCTGTGAATAATGGACCATTTGTCTTTCAATCGCATCTATCACGGAATGCCGTTCTCCCCTTATCGTTACAAACCCTTGTAAATCAGCTTCCGTTAATCCTTGTAAAACATCTAAAAATACTCGCCAGCCCTTTTCCCATACGCTCATAACCTCTTCTTTTGTCTGAAGGCTATCCGTAAATTCATCATCACGATTTCTCGTTGCTTTCTCACCATCTGTCGTTAGAAAGTCAGTCCATCTCGATATCATATTTCCGCTAACGTGTTTTACTATAACGGCAATGCTATTGGATTCTTAGTTAAAAGCCCAATGCAGTTGTTCGTTATCTAATTGTGAGAGTGTTTGATCACCTTGCTCTTTGACACTTCTAAATCTTTTTTGGACAACAGTTAAATACGTTTGCGCTACCGTCATTGTTGAAACCTCCATCCTCATTTCTATTATTTTAATATAGACTGAATGAGATATGCCAAGTTGTTGCCAAGAATAAAGCAATACTTACTCTGGGGGTCTTCATTACCACTGATTGCTAGCCTTCACCAATCGAGCTTTTACAGGCAGTTTTTCTTCCACCTTACTTCTTTGCATTCGCTGAATTTACGTGGGGGATAAATTCCCTTGCAAGAGCAACCATTTTTTCTTGTGCTTCCTGTTGATCACCATTTAATTGATAGCCTATTTGATATATATAACCATTATAATACGTAAAAAACTCATTGGCTCTTGTACTCATTTGATAAATGCGCTTGCCTGCCGCATCATAATTATAGTATATATACGCGAAACCTTTATCTGGTGTCATCGCACGAAAATATAAAGGATTCATGAAATTCAAACCTATATTCGTGATTTCTTCTGAAAAGTCCTGATTATCCGTAAATTTATAGTATACTAAAGGATTATGATCCACATTGGATACCGTAAAATTAATATATTGACGATCCACTCCAGTGTGAGACTTTTCTTTATAACTAAATTGAAATTGCTTTTGCAAGCTACCGTCTTGCATCTCGGATGTTACCGCATAGACCTCCTCTATATTTGATTTAAATGGAAGATTATCAGGGTCTATTAGATGGACAGCATCCCCCATAGTAGCCGCTACTGCTTGCATAGCCTCGAAACCTTGAAGCGGTGCATAAAATTTGATATTTTCGCGGTGATGTAATTGATCTGCTATTTGAAAATACTGACTAAACGTCGTCTCTGTTCCTTCTACTTCTGTTTGAAATAAATCGGTGAATGATTGTTTTTCTTCTTCATGAAGTATTTCTGTCGTTAAATGGTCGATCGGTTTTGAAGCTTGCCATGCAATAAATAGTAAGATAGAGCATGTCATCATGACGGCCAGTGCACGATACGGCCAAAGTTGTTTTGTTGGGTACGAATCTTGCTGAATTTGTTGTTGAACCTTTTGAATGATTGCTTCTTTATGTGCTGAGACATCCTTCAATACATGCATTGTATGCTTATCCATGGAGAAGCACCTCCCATTCAATATCATGAAGATCAATTTTTAATAATTCCTTCCCTTTTTTCAAACGTGATTTAACTGTACCTTCAGGGATTTCAAGTAGCTTAGCAATTTCTTTTATCGTCATATCCTCTAAATAAAAATATACAATAGGTTCCCGTAGCTTTAATGGTAATTTCAAAATGGCTTCATCTAAAATTGTTTGTTCATCCTGTTGAATAAGCGTATCTTGTAAAACGGATTTTTGCTTTGAGAAAAGCTTATGTTGAACTGAAATTTTCCGATATGCCCAACTCTTTAAATAATCCTTACATTTATTAATGGTCATGCGTGCTAAGTACGCCCTCATCTCTCCTCTTTCTTCATAATATTTTTGATGATGATAAAATTTAATAAACACATCTTGAATGATATCCTCTGCTATTTGTAGATCTTTCGTATAGTAGTATGCGATACGAAATAAATGCGCTGTATGTAGTTCCATTAGTTGCTCTAAATATTCTGTATCAGTCAAAATCTTCCCCTCCTTCTACACTATAAACGAGGCTACAGGTATAAAAGATTAAATTTAAACCGAAAAAAACCGTCTCTTCATTAAATGAGACGGTTTCCTTCGATCCATTATAAATTTTCATCAATATATGTTTCTATATCTGATGCAATCGTGTCAATAGGGACATCCTCTGGATTCTCTGCAAACCCTGAAAACATTTTTACGATTACGCCATCTTTATCAACTAAGAAAAATTGATTCCCATGGACGACTTGGTCGCTGTTAGGATCATTTCTGACGATTATTTTTGTTGATTTTACAGCGAACTGCTCGATATACTTTTGTGAATAACCAGTAAGGAGATTCCATTTTGATTGATCTGGAACATTATATTTTTTCAAATAATCAGCTAATACTTCTGGTTTATCAACGTCAGGGTCAACTGAAAACGCAACAATATTATAATCTTCCACACCTTTTTTCTTCAGCTTCTCTTGAACTTGCGTCATATTAAAAGACATTGGTGGACAAATTGAAGTACAATTCGTGAAAATATACATACCTATCCAAGGTTTCCCTTTTAAACTCTCTAAAGAAACTTTTTCTCCGCGTTGATTGACATGTTCAAAATCTGGTAATTCCAAACTATAATCTGCTTTAAACTTTGAATTTCCACAAGCACTCAGCACAGTTGCTAATGCAAAAAGCAAAACAAGCCGAATGATTTTATTTCTCATCTTTAACACGCTCCCCACTTACACTATCCTCATCCTATCGTACGATGTAACTATTGACAAGGACACTCAAGTGACAGCTTTCGTACATCTTTGTGAAATCGATTTCACTTTAACGAAACAAGCGCATCATGAATGGCATCTAATTTCACTTCTACTCGGCGCAGTAAATAAAACGACACTAAAATAGGAAAACCGATATCCGATATCATGTTTAACCATTGTTCCATGTTAGTCCCTCCTTCGCTCCTAGATGAATAAGACTAATATTGCTGAAAATGGTCCTTGCAGTACATGCTGCAAAGACCATTTCTTAGTTATTCGATTTCTAAATCAAATTCTGTTACTTGACGATCAACGATGCGAGCCCCAGTCATTGTAACCAGAGCGCCGGCTTGTCCTTCAAAAACATTTTTAGCGATGATCGTTTGCATAACCTTTTGAATTTCTTCCGCTGTAACCTTTGGCTTCGGTGCATCAATCGCAAATGTTGCCGTTTTCCCTGCTGCTGTTTCAAATTGCAACTCTAAAACTTGTGTCATAGCGTTCCCTCCTTAGGATAAATCTGTTGTTTCTTGTTTTACAATGCTGTCTAGTGCGTGAGAAGATAGACTTGCAATGGCTTTTGCAACAGCTACTAAATCGTCTGCCGTATGCGAACTGTTCAAATTGCGGTACGTTTTTGTTGTGAACATAGGCTCGTTTTGGGCATCGTGTCCATCGACATACTTTAAACGCAGTGTAGCACCTACGAAATTGACTTTTACCATGGAGGTCACCTCCTTTCTTTCACAATATATACAGGCTTATTGCTAAAAAAGGGACATTTAGGATGAATTTTTTCATGTAAGCTTTTATAATAGAGTGAGAGAAGGCAAAGAGGTGAACGATTTGTTAAGTGGTTGGTTTTTATGGTTTATCTTATTTTGGGTAGTTGTACTTATTTCCTTTATGGCGATTGGCGGATTTTTCATGTTCCGCAAATTTTTAAAAGCATTACCGAAGCAGGACGGTAAATCTGATTTAGATTGGCAAGAGTATTATTTAGATAAAACCATTCATTTATGGGGACAACCTGAAAAAGAGCTTTTATATGAACTTGTAAGCCCTGTACCTGAGCTATTTAGACAAGTAGCAAAGGAAAAAATCGCAGGAAAAATTGGAGAACTTGCAATTGAAGAGAAGGCATCTGCTATTAACCATGATTTAATTATACGTGGCTATATTCAAGCAACGCCTAAGCGCGACCATAAATTTTTACGTAAGAAATTAGATGAAATGCAAATTGACATTTCTCCATATGAACATCTATTTGATTGATGTTACGCTGCACAGAATTGTTGTGCAGCGTTTTTACTTCCTTTCTTTCCGTCATTTGGACGACTCTTTCCGTCGGTTCGGCAATTCAATCCGTCGCTCTGCTTTCTATCCTTCACTTTGACTCTTTCTTCCGTCGCTTTTGCCTTTCTTTCCGTCGCTCTGACGACTCTTTCCGTCACTTCGGCATTTCTTTCCGTCGTTCTGTTTTCTATTCGTCACCTTAGCTCTTTTATCCGCCACTCTCGCCTTTCTTTCCATCGCTCGGACGACTCTTTCCATCACTTTGACGATTCTATCCATAGCTTTCGCCTTTCTCCATCACTTGAAGATTCTATCCGTCGCTTTTGCCTTTCTTTCCGTCACTCCGGCAATTCGATTCGTCGCTCGAACTACTCTATCCTTCTTATCCATCAGCCAAAATGCATAAAAAAAACTACACTAGATAAAATCTCTAGTGTAGTTCTTTCATTAATAATTCTTCAGCGGAATTGTTTTTTTGATTTTTATAAACTGGATAAGCATTGCGATTCGCCAAGGGAGTAACATCGCGAACGCTAGAATCCAAAACATTCCTGCTAATTCACCAACGTCAATGGAGTTACTTAATATTACTTTTGCAACTATACGGAACACTAACAGCCCGATTAGTATAAAAACGAATGCCTTTGAACGTTTTAAATATATATCTTGGCCTTTTACTTCAAATTTAGAAGTGGCAATTAAGATTGTCGAGAATACCATGCCGACTGCTACCGCTTCAAGAATTTGCATGGGTGGCACTCGAAATTGTTCGAATAAAAACATTAACGCACCTGTAGACATCGCTATAGGTGGAATGATAATTTTCTTCTCATTTGTCGGTTTCTTAGACGCTCGCATACGTATAACCATGACAAAGGTACCCATAAAAATGGCCATTATGGTCGAACCTATTACATAATAGTGAGAAGGGATATTGCTAAACATAAAAAATCCTCCTCTAATGACATTAACAATTTTGTCCAAGTAATTGATCAACTACAGCTTTTAATCTTTCTGGCTCGAAAGGCTTTGTCATAAAATCCTTTGCTCCACTTTCAATTGCTTCCACAATTAACTTTTGTTGCCCTAAAGCTGTAATCATAATTATTTTTGCATCTGGAAATTCAGGGATGATTTCTTTTACCGCTGCAATACCTGTCATAACGGGCATTGTTACATCCATCGTTACAAGATCTGGTTGTAACTCACGATACATAGCCACAGCTTCCTTGCCATTTGCCGCCTTACCGACTACCTCATAACCCCATTCAGTAAACATATTACTTATTGCAACACGCATAAAGAGCGTATCATCCACTACTAAAACTGTAGGCACATGTTCATCTCCCTCCACGTTAAGGTATGGTATGCCACTTTAGTTTAGCAGATTAGAAGCCTGTAAATCCACCGAAAATAGGCTCTAAAATGCGTGTTATATACGTTAATCCATCAAAGAATAACACGATACCAACGGCAATCATAATATAGCCACCGATTTTCACAATTTTTTGGCTGTGTGTACGAATCCAAGTCATCCGCGCTATAAAGAAAGATAACAAGAAGAATGGAATCGCAAAGCCTAAGAAATAAGCTAACATATAGCTAAAACCTGAGCTTGGATTTGCACCAGCTAATGCAATAATCGATGCTAAAATTGGGCCAGTACACGGCGTCCACCCAGCCGCAAAGGCTATTCCGATAAATACTGATCCCAAATAGCCAGATGGGCGGTTTTTAAATTGGAATTTTCGATCCTTCATTAAAAAGTCAATTTGTAGTAATCCCACAATCATTAAACCAAATACTACGATTAAGATAGCACCAACCTGACGTAATAATGTTTGATAATTAAGGAAGAACTCCGCCGCTAACGATGTCCCTAGCCCAATTATAATAAAGATAATTGAAAATCCTAGTAAAAAGAAGAGGGTGTGCAAAATAGCACGTTTTTGCATCATACCTCGTTCCGCTTTTAGCTCATCTAATGTCATCCCCGTTATGTATGATAAAAATGCGGGATATAACGGTAGAGTACATGGTGAAATAAAGCTTAAAAAACCTGCACCTAAAGCTAAAAATAAGTTAATATCAGTTTCCATATTTTCTCACTCGCTCCTTACAGTTACTGCCTCCATCGTACCAAAAAACACTGTAAATTGCGCCCTTCCTGTTTGTGAACGTTTCATGGCAAAAAGGTGTTGAAAAGGTGAAGTTCTATTATACTAGTATACAAATTTATTATTCGAACTTTATTACATCAACGTGATATAGTTCATATACTTTTGCATTATGCGCTCTCCTTATATTATCTGTCAACAAAATTTATCATTTTTCTGCATTCCAAGTTATTGCATTCTACGCCTATTCAAAAGGCACTAGTACAGAGCTTTCATGCAGGTGCACAGCTTTTATTGCAGACTGTACAATATCTTTACTGTTACATAGTGAGAAAATTTCTTTTCTTCATGTATAATAAAAATAATAGAGCCATTGATAGAAATAAATGAGGTGTAGTCCTTGGAATTAAGAAAAATTAAACCGAAAAAAATATATGAGGAAGTATCCGAAATCCTCTATGAAAAAATTAGAGCTGGCGAACTAAAGCCTGGTGACCGACTTGATTCAGTAGAACAACTTGCAGAACAATTACAAGTAAGTAGATCTGCCATCCGAGAAGCTCTTTCCGCTTTAAAAGCAATGGGGCTTATTGAAATTAAACAAGGCTCAGGTACTTTTGTTAAAAGTAATCAATCCAATCGACTCGATTTCCCCTTATCAACTGCCATTTTAACAAATAAGAAAGATATCTCACATTTGTTAGAAGTACGCAAAATTATTGAAGTAGGCACAGCGGCTAGCGCAGCCATTCATCGAACAGAGGAAGACCTACAGTCAATGATGCAAATTTTAGATGAAATGAAACATGGACAAGGAAATGGTGAGCTAGGTGAAAAAGCAGATTTTCGATTTCACGCGGCCATTTCTGCAGCATCCCAAAATCCCCTACTTGCAACTTTATTAGATCAAGTTTCATGTTTAATGATTGAAACGATGAAAGAGACACGACGAATTTGGTTGTACTCAAAAAAAATAACAAGTGAAAAGTTATATGATGAACATATGCAAATTTTCCTCGCAATAAAACAGCAAAATGAAGAACTTGCAAAACATGCTATGGCTTCACATTTAAGTAATGTGGAAGAAGTTTTACTGCAATATTTTGAAACAACAGAAACTAAAAAATAACAGAAGCTGCCTAGTTTTTATAATAGGCAGTTCTTTATTTTTCCGAAAATTTAAAATAAACACCTTTCATTCATCTGAAAAGTTGTAGTATTATAAAAACAACACATTAAGTCATCAGATGACCTGCTGATTAGTTGTTCAAAGGGTAAGAGAGACATAAAGGAGCGATTAATATGAAAGTTACACTTTTTGCGACTTGTTTAGTTGATATGTTTCAAGGTGAAGTAGGAAAAGCTGTTGTCGAAGTTCTGGAAAGGCTTGGCTGTGATCTAGACTTCCCTGAAAATCAAATTTGCTGTGGGCAGCCTGCCTATAATAGCGGCTATGTAAAAGAATCTAAAAATGCTATGAGAAAAATGATCACAGCATTTGAACATGCCGAATACGTCGTCTCCCCTTCTGGTTCTTGTGCTTATATGTTTAAGGAATACCCAGAAGTGTTTAAGGGGGATCCTGTTTGGGAACCAAAAGCGCAAGCATTGGCAAATAAAACATATGAATTTACAGAGTTTATAGTAGATGTATTAAAGGTCGAGGATGTAGGCGCACAATTAAAGGGCAAGGCTACTTATCATACTTCCTGTCATATGACACGTTTGCTCGGTGTTACAGAAGCACCGTTTAAATTATTAAATCGTGTGAAAGGTTTACAGTATGTCGAACTCCCAGGTAAAGATCGATGCTGTGGATTTGGCGGTACATTTTCAGTAAAAATGGGCAATATTTCAGGAGCAATGGTCAATGAGAAAGTACAGAATGTTGAAGAAACAGAGGCAGATATTTTAATCGGTGCTGATGCTGGTTGTTTAATCAATATAGGTGGTCGAATTAATCGACAAGGTAAGCCCATTAAAGTTATGCATATTGCGGAAGTATTGAATTGCCGCTAGGAGGGGGTAAAAGAAATGTCCATGAAAACAAGTGATGATCGCTTTAATCATCGAGTATCGAAAGAATTAGAAAATACTTTTATGCGTGGAGCAGTGTCAAGCGCACAGGAACGCTTTCAAACACGTCGGCTAAAACAAGCTGATGAGCTCGGACATTGGGAGGAATGGCGCTCTCACGGAGAAGAAATTCGAAAGCATGTACTTGCGAATTTGGATTACTACTTGTATCAACTAAGTGAAAATGTCTCAAAAAGAGGTGGACATGTTTACTTTGCGCAAACAGCAAAAGAAGCGACGAACTATATTCAAAGTATCGCTAAAAAGAACAAAGCTGCTAAGATTGTGAAATCAAAATCTATGGTGACGGAGGAAATTGATTTAAACGCCGCTTTAGAAGAGCTCGGATGTGAGGTCATTGAGACAGATCTTGGAGAATACATTTTGCAAGTAGATGATCACGAGCCACCCTCTCACATCGTTGCCCCAGCTTTGCATAAAAATAAGGAACAAATCCGTGATATTTTCAAAGAAAAACAAGGCTATGCGAAAAGTGAAAAGCCTGAGGAAATAGCTTTATATGTACGTGAAAAATTAAGGAATGAATATTTAACAGCAGATATAGGCATTACAGGCTGTAACTTTGCTATTGCAGAGAGCGGATCGATTACACTCGTGACGAATGAAGGGAATGCAGATTTAGTGACAGCTTTGCCCAAAACGCAAATTACAGTAATGGGGATGGAGAGAATTGTTCCTACGTTTGAAGAGATGGAAGTGCTAGTAAGCTTATTAACAAGAAGTGCAGTTGGGCAAAAGTTAACAAGCTATATTACAACATTAACAGGGATCAAAGATGAAGGTGATACAGATGGACCAGAGGAATTCCATTTAGTCATCGTTGATAATGGGCGTTCTAACATTTTAGGCAGTGAGTTCCAGCCTATTTTACAATGTATTCGCTGTGCAGCCTGTGTGAATGCTTGTCCTGTTTATCGTCATGTTGGTGGGCATTCTTATGGTTCTATCTATTCTGGGCCAGTAGGTGTCGTTCTTTCGCCATTATTAGGTGGCTATGAAGATTTTAAAGAGTTACCATATGCATCCACATTATGTGGGGCCTGCACTGATGCTTGTCCTGTTAAAATACCGTTACATCAGCTTATTCATAGACATCGACAAGTAATTGTTGAAAACGAAGGTAAAGCGCCTGTATCAGAAAAGCTATTAATGAAGGCCTTTGGTTTAGGTGCTTCCTCCCCTACCTTATATAAAATGGCGACAAAAATGGCTTCACCAGCAATGGCACCTTTTACTAAAGATCAAAAAATCTCAAATGGTCCAGGCCCACTAAAAGCATGGACGGAAGCAAGGGATTTTCCAGCACCAAATAAAGATAATTTCCGTGACTGGTTTAAACACCGCCAAAAAGGAGGCGATGAATGATGGCAGGTACTATTGAAAATAGAGATGTATTTGTATCAAAAATTGCAAACCAGCTTGGACGTGTGCCAAAAATAGAAATGGAGCGACCGACATGGCAATATCAACCTCAAGATCGTGTCCTAAAAGAAGCGACAAAAGATGAGTTAGTTGAGGTTTTAGTTGAACAATGCAAAAATATTCATACGGATATTGTCCTTACAAATACAGCAAATCTTCCAGTAGACTTACAAAAAGTAGTTGAAAATTATGGAGGTCAATCTGTTATAACATGGAAAGACACGCGTTTTCAGAGCTTTGGCCTATCATCACTAATGACCGAGCAATGGCCTCAAGCAAACATTCAGCTGTACGAATGGGATTCGGAGCAACCAAAGGAAAATATTCGACAGGCTGAAAAAGCTACTATCGGCATTACGATTAGTGAAATAACATTAGCAGAATCAGGGACTGCTGTACTTTTTAGTAGTAAGGATAAAGGTAGATCTGTCAGCTTTTTACCCGAGAACTCTATTATTTTAATTCCGAAAAGTACGATTGTTCCACGGATGACGCAAGCAGCCCGCCTAATTAGTGAAAAAGTCAGAACTGGCGAGCAAATTGCCTCCTGTATTAACTTTATAACAGGACCAAGTAATTCAGCAGATATCGAAATGATTCTTATTGTTGGTGTACATGGACCCATGAAAGCTACTTATATTGTGATTGAGGATCAGTAAATCTTGTTGAATAAAGAAAACCAGGCATACTTCACATTTTGAAGAGATGCCTGGTTTTATTATCTAATGGTATATGCAAAGCGATACATTAATTTGTTACGCTTTTAGTTACTACTTTTTGTTCATAAAACTCTGGATGTGCTTCTTTTAAGACAGATGTTCGTAGCATAACTAATGATATCGTTACGATAATTATACTTGTGACCAGTAAAATAACCGTTGCTGGGAATGTATCGTATAAGATGCCGTAAACAACCATACCGATTGGCATCATTGACATTGCCATTGTTTCCATTAATCCTAATACACGTCCGCGGTATTCTTCCGAAATTAGCTTTTGCATATAAACCATAATCGGCATGTTTATTCCCATCTCAAAAATAGCGAAAATAAAGTAGATGACAATATAAAAGATAACCATCGTTAAATACGATAAATTCGTTATTAATGGAACAATCGCCAACCCTAAACTGCTAGCCAACAGTATTAGGCTGAATTTAGCAAAACGCAGTGGCGCCTTTACCTCTGCACGTGTTGCGAAATAGACGGAAGCAACAAGCATACCAACTGCACCTGAGGCCTCTACAAAACCAAAATGAATTGCTTTTACTTTTAATAATTCAATAATAATGTAAGTCCCCCCTACAACGATGGCAGAGAAAAACAAATTAATCCATAACGAAACCCACATAATGGTTTTTATTACTCTTCGTTGCTTAATATAACGAAAGCCACTAGTAAGTCCAGCCCACATCTTTTCCTTATCTGCCATTTTTACTCTTGTACTATAAAGAGTAAAATTCATTGTGGCTTCTAGGCAAAACGTAATCACATAGGCCACCATATGTACAAGTAAAAATGCTTCCATGGAGAAAAATCCATACATCATTCCACCGATTACTGGTCCTCCAATCATTGCGATGGACACTGACATTTGATTAAATGACATTGCTTTTTGTAGGCGTTCTGGATCTACTAGTGTTGCGATTGAGGAAGAAAATGTTACACCCGAAAAGGCAGCGCATATTGTATTTAAAACTGTTGCAATATAAATAGCATACACCGATAAGCCGACCATTTCTGTATAAAGTAGTAACCCAACAACGGTCAATATTGTACCTGCCTGCGCTACTAAAATTATGCGTTTCTTAGAATAATTATCAGCTACATAACCAGCAAGAGGCGCCACCAATGCACGAGGTAAAATGGAACAGATCATTGTTGTCGCAAAACTCATCGCTGACCCTGTCAGTGCCAAAATATATAAACCTATCCCAAATGATAAAACATGAGACCCTAATTGCGAGATCATCTTACTGGCTGTAAATGTCCATAAATGATATGTCGCCTTCTTATATTTTTGCGCTTCATTCATAAAAAAACCCCTCCAAATTTTTAATCAATTTAAAAAGTTTAATGTAATTAAACAAAATATAACACACCTCCCCCTTTTCAATCAAGAAAAAGTTTAATATAATTAAACAAAGTGATATTATTCACTTTTAATGAAAAGGAGGCGAGGCAGTGAACTCATTAGGCACGCGAATTCGTAAATTAAGGAAAGAACAAAAGTTAACATTAGAGGCACTTGCCGGTGATCGTCTAACAAAAGGAATGTTAAGCCAAATTGAAAATGATAAGGCCAAGCCTTCGATGGAAAGTCTAGATTATATAGCGGAACGTTTAGGCGTCAAAGCAAGTGAATTGCTTGAACAAGTAACCCCCTCTTCCATACGTCAGCTTTTAGAGCAAGTAGAAATTTTATTTGCTGAATTAAAACTCGGTAATACAGATCATGTACAGCAAATCGTAGAGATGATTAAGCCTTATATAGAAGATCTTTCGCTTAGTTATGAGGCAGGGCGTTTACTGTATATATATGCAGCAGCACAACATCATGCGAGATTAACGACATGGGAGTCACCGCTTCAACAGGCACGCATTATGTTTAAAGAAATTAATTTACTAAGTCATTGGTTTGAAACTTATATTTTAGAGTTGGGCATATTATCGGAAGAAAGAAACTACAAAAAGGCTTATTCTTGTATTTTGCAGGCGAAAGAAGAGGCTGAGCAGGAAAATTACCAATTAGATTCGCGAGATACTGTGAAAATGGCTTATTATATTAGTGTTCTTCAAGTAGCGATTGGCGAACTTGAAGCAGGTAGACAGCTCATTAATGAAACCATTACCAATGCACATAAAAATCAATTTTACTCTTATATAGATGATATGTATCGAATTGGGGCGTTTTGTGCCATGATTGACTATGATTTCGAGCAAGTAGAGCATATGTTGAAGAAGCTTGAGCAGTATCGGATTTTTGTAGAACAAGTGGATGTCGACGCTTTTATCTTCGGCTTACGTGCGCATTACTATAACAGCTACACTCTCGATTATAAGCAGGCATTAGAGGAAATAGAACGTTTTGGAACGCTTGTGCATGAGGACTCGATAAAATTAGATAAAAATTTTTACTATTCAGAAAAAGGGAAATCCTTGTATTTGCTGGGTCAATATGAAGAAGCTAAGGAAGCATTTGAACATTTTACAAACATTCCCCCATTCATCTTACACCCATTTGACATATTAAGCTTAAATGAATGCTTTTCCTATAAAGCGCTTTGCTATGCACATTTCGGTGAGTTAACAACTGCCTACGAAATTGCAAAAATGGCCTATACGGATTCTCAAGATTTAATCGATCTACCTTATAAGCAAAAAATTGAAGAAACTTATTATTCAATTAAAGCACAAATAAATTCGCTTCAATGAATATTTAGGGATTGCACTTTGACATATGTGCAATCCCTTATTTTAGTTCAATTTATTATTTCTAATTTCCTTCTGTATTTTGCGAAGGGCTTTTTTCGAACCGCGCTCTATATCATGCTGAAGCTTTCGATCTTTATAGTCCACAAACAATGTCTCTAAATCATATCCTTCTGGGTATAATTCTGTTGCTGGTAGTTCTAATGCCAAGCGTTTAACATTTACCTTTATGAACTCTCCCTCATTGAACACAACAACATTAAAGAAATTATCCATTTCTTCATATACGATTCCAGCGTCATCATGATCTAACAGCTTTACTCGATCTCCCTTTTTAAATTCATACTTTACTGTTGTTCTCACATTTTCAATCTTCGGCTTTCGTATTTTACTATCACTTACTCGTTTTAAATGATAATCCTTACTGTCAATATAGCCTTTAGCTCTTTGTAATACTGTTTCACGTATATTCATTTTCTTAGAAATCCATAGAGCATTACTCTCTCCTGATGTTCCAATCATTAATTTATACAACGGTTCCAATGTTTCACTATTAAATCGCATAGCCGCATTCATAAAATCACTATGCATTTCAGAGAAACGCTTAATTTCTCCATAATGTGTTGTCGCCACTGTAATACAGCCCATATGATAGAACTCCTCCAAGATGGAAATTGCCAGCGCTGCCCCTTCATTTGGTTCCGTACCGCTACCTATTTCATCAAATAGCAAAAGAGTATTATTATTGGACGCCCTCATAATATCCGAAAGGTTTTTCATATGGGATGAAAACGTACTAAGTGCATTTTCGATACTTTGATTATCACCAATGTCTACAAAAATATGATCGAATATAGCTATTTCAGTACCTTTATCCGCAACAATATGGAAGCCTGACATTGTAGCCAATGTTAATAAGCCAATCGTTTTTAGAACAACTGTTTTTCCGCCAGCATTCGGCCCTGTAATGATTAAGCAACGATAGTCTTTACCAATTTCGAAATGAAGTGGCACCGCCTCACCTGTTAACAGTGGATGCTTACAATTGACGAGCTTTATATAGCCAACATCGTTCAAGCTCGGCTCTACGCCTCCAATATGCTTGCTAAACTTGGCTTTAGCAAACACCATATCATATTGGCTAATTAACTCCATGTTAATGTTGATTTCACGGATATGTTCCATCAGAAGCCCTGATAATGTCGCCAAAATCTGATATTCCTCCACCGCTTCCTCTGCCTTCAAAGTGGCCAATTCCACATTTAATTTAGCGACAGCACTCGGCTCTATAAAGACCGTAGCACCCTTTGATGAAATCTCTACTATCGTCCCTTGCACATGATTTTTAAAAGAAGCCTTAATAGGAATCGTGTATCGATCATCCTTCTTGCTTATAAAAAATTCCTGGATATATGTTTTATTTGCACTGCTATTCAAAAATTTAGTTAAACGGTCTTTAATTTTTTCCTCTGTTGTTTCGATATGATTTCGGATACGCTTTAATTCTCTACTAGCTGCTGAATCGACACGATTTGCTTTTATAGCAAAGTTAATCTCCTCTTCCACACTTTTAAACTCAGACATCGAATTAGCGTAGGATGCAAGTACGGGTGCAAAAAACTCCTTTTCCAGCATAAATTTTTTTATTTTTCTACAGCCTCTTAAAAAGTCTGAGATGCTAACTAATTCACTTGGGTCTAAAATGATCCCCTTTTCAAGTTTTTGAATGGTATTGTCAATATTGGATACCCCTAAAAACGGGACATGACCTTCCGCATCTAAAATTACTCGTGCCTCCGTCGTTTCATTCAAACGATTTTTAACAACTGTCAAATTTGGGCTCGGCGTTAATTTATCTAATAACTGTTTACCTAATCCACTGACACAGTATGATTTAACGATATCCTTCAATTCATTGTATTGTAACTTCTCAAATGCAGTATGATTCATTGTTAATGTCTCCTCACTATGATTTTCTAGAATCATTCATGAAGACACCTACTCATTAGATAGCAATGATGTTCTTTTCAAAGACAAAAAAGCTGCGGGAGAACCCACAGCTTTTACATTACAAGGCATGTGTAAAAAGCATCATGAAAAAGACCTCATCAAAGTGAAGCACATTCAGACCATTACAAGCTTTATAAAGTATTGTAGGTATCTTCATAGGTATCGAAATAAATACACGACTAAATAAAGGGTGACAAACTGACATAAATCCCCTGGCGTCATTTACATTTATTTCATTAAGTTGTTCCTATTTAGAACCTACCGCACTCATCAAAAGCACCTCTCATTAATTATCATTGTTATCTAATTTGTCATTATCTTACTATATGCTGGTAAAAAAGTAAAGGTGCTTATGTTTGATACGATTTTAAACTTGGGGAAAACTAAAAACCGAGTTAAGTTTCAATACGTGTAGAATACTTTGCTATAATCAACCCAAGATATAAGAAAGGAGGGATTATAATGAAACAAGTGGCTCTCCATCAATTGCACAAAGAACATAATAAACGAATAGCAGAATTTCATTAAAACCACGAAATTGAAATTCAACGTGGTGAAAATGGGAACGGTTTGTTGGCTAAATGGGAAAGTTTTTTTATAACAAGGTAATCCCCCCCTCTAAAAATAGGAAATAAAACCATCTATTAAATGAATTGTCATCCTTGTACGGTTCATTTTTGTTTCGCATTTTAAGTCAAATACGCATTAATCTTTTTTCTTATTCAACTAAATTGCTCCATAAGTTAAATAACAATAAACCACCGAATCCATCTAAAAAGCATCTTTAATGATGCTTTGATATCTTTTCTTAATATTTCAACCGTGAAATAGTTAGATTTTTTATACAAGCTGAAATAAGCATTTGCTCTACGATTTTCAAATGCTAAGTTCTTATGTAACTCAGGCCAACGATACCAATATAGGTAACTATCCAAATAATACGTACCAACAACTTGAAATCGTTCCATTGTTGTAGATCACAAAATATAAAAAGTAACGACGCATACATACGTTAGACTGAAGTAAACTATATTATAAAAACACAAATGATTTCTTGCTTTATTAAGTTTTATTTGACTCTTCAATTGGAGTTGGATAATTACAGGACGAAGTAGGAATTAAAAAAGAAGGAGAGATATGATGTTCGATCAAGTAGCATATTTTATTTTTCAAGCCCTGCTAATTCTAACGGTTTTGGTTGTTGTGATTGGACTCCCTCTTGGGGATACACTGTTAAGAAAAAAATAAGACTGCATCTAGTTAATTATTATAGGTAATATTAATCTGCATAACTTTATTCATTTAAGTCGATAGTGCAACAGTGTTCCAAATACCACTAAAGCACTGCTAAGCCTTAATTTGAAGAAAGTGCATAAAAACATGTGTAAATAAGGTTCACAAAGAAAGCCACGAAACGTTGATTTACAACATTCGCGGCTTTTGTGGCGTGTCTAAACTTTCATTTCTTTTGCTACGAAATACAATTCTTTACTTTCATTATTATATTTAGCTCTCTCTCATAATTTTTGGTAAAGAGTATAATTTGTACACTGTATACTCGTTCTCCGTTAGGATAAGAGGCGTTCGCCAGAGCATAAGCCGAATAAAGATAAATCGTTTAACACTAAATTTATTTTCTCTAAAACTTCTCATTTTACCGTTCCTGTACATTTAAAATAAGGATTGATCATTTGCAATAAATTCCTATGATTTGTAAAAGTGTATGATACAATTAAACTGCCAAAATTAAACAAATAGAACATTTTGCGGAACAATAATTAGAAATTACAGGGTTAGCATTGGTGAAACTTTGCGTACCCTATTTCGAGAATTATGGAAATGATATTAGAAATGTTTTAGGATGTGGGAAAGTTGCTTTTCATAGGAGAGGAGATAAAAAAATGATTGAATTACGAAAAATAACCGGGGATAACATAGATGAAGTAATAGCACTTGAAGTGGGAGAAAACCAGAAAGATTTTATACAAACTACTAATCTAAGAAGCTTTGCAGACGCTCATATGTTGAACGCAGACGGTATACCAGCGACTCCTATTGCCATTTATACCGATGGAGTTGCGGTTGGATTTTTGATGTATATTTATGATACGTTGGATCATGAATCATTTGAAAATGAAGTTTTTTACGGGAAGAAGAGCTATTTTATTTGGCATATTATGATTGATAAGAATTACCAAGGGGAAGGATATGGCAGACTTGCTTTTGAAAAAATGTTGATGGATATAGAAACTATGCCAAATGGAGAAGCAGAATTTGTAACCCTCTTTTATCGAACAAGTAATGTCATAGCTAAAACATTATACGCTTCATTTAGTTTCGTAGATACAGGAATCATTCAGGATAATTCGATGCTGGCGATAAAAAATCTAGATGGGAAAATAACAGAATCCTTAGCAGAATTGGATCTCTCGTAAAGAAATATAAGCTATCAACATCTCGACCCATAATATAACACAAATATCCAGAAGAATAAACCGATTTTGTTAACTCTGTCTTAGCAAAAATATACTATTTGTTTTAGATTATAAGATCGTTGTAAATCCACATAAATCTGACGCTCCCTCAACATAATGTCCAAAAAGGTCATATTGGGACAAAGACTATAAGTTTTTAAATTATAGCTTCACTTTTATTTTGTTAAATGAACATAGGCATCTCCTTTAAGATATAAAAACTTATGTGTAAGCTTTCGACAATTGAACAATTGATCTCATTTTTCTCCATACTTTCTTATTTCCTATACAATCTTCTTCATTTTTAGATGGCTTCTATTCGTGTGAAATGCTAGGATACTATCCCAATTCTAAAGAAACATTGAAGGCAAAAAACTCTTTTCTCCCCTCACATTGCAGGGATTTTTCAAAGAATACGAAAAAGTAGTACAAACCAAGGGCATGGTTTGTACTACTAACATTCATGTATTTAATTATGCAGATTTATGATGCGCCCTTCTCGTTTCAATAATTTTTGATCCTGAAAACAGTAGTAAGGCTGCCCAAATAATGCTAAATGCCAAAAGCTCTATTTGACTAAACGGTTCCTTAAAAAGTACGATCCCTATAACTAACGTAATTGTTGGCGATACATATTGAATAAAGCCTAATAAATAGAGTGGAATATTTTGTGCACCTTTCGCAAATAAAATTAACGGTACTGCTGTCACGATACCACTTACAATCATGAGGATGTCTGTTTTCATATCAACATGTAAAAATGAGGCATGATTCGTTGTAAAGAGGTAAACATAATAGCCTAATGCAAACGGTAGAATAAATAACGTTTCTATGGCTAGGCCTCTTGTCGCATCAAGCTTAATTTTCTTTTTCAGAACACCATAAATAGCGAAGGATATAGCAATAAGAAGTGCTACCCATGGGATTGATCCATAATTTATCGTTAAAATAATAACAGCAATAAAGGCAATTCCGGTAGCTACCCATTGCGCACGACTAAGTGCTTCTTTAAAGAAAATAACCCCTAAAATAACTGACAGTAAAGGATTAATATAATAGCCTAAGCTCGTTTCAATTAAGTGGTTATGGTTAACTGCCCAAATATATAAATACCAGTTCATCGAAATAACAAATGAAGCTCCAGCAAGCTGCCAAAAATGCTTTTGGTGTGACCACAAATATTTTAAGTCTGCGAGAAGATCCTTGCGCATTCCAAATACTATTACTGCTAGTACTGTAAAGACAAAGGACCAAATGACGCGCGATAATAAAATTTCCATACTCGGTACATGTTCAAGTAGTTTCCAATAAAGCGGAAATGCACCCCAAAAAGCATAGGCGAAAAATGCTGCCAGAACTCCTTTTTTCTCATTTGACATTGCCTCTAACTCTCCTACTCCATATGAATCTATACGTCTTTGCGTAATATTACCATTAAAAGAATAGACTTATTATAGGACTTTGAGTGGAAACTGTAAATGCCCAATTTTAATAAATTGACATGTATACTGTTACTTTTTCATTTCAGATTCAAGCTCAGAAATATATTTGCGCACCGTACTATAACTAATATCAGGATTAATTTGACGTTTAATGCGAATATGAATCTCTTTAATACCAACACCTTGCTCTCGCATATCGCGAATCATACATTTTAAAGGACCTGATAAGGATTCCTTTGACAGCGCAGTATATTTACTTAATTCAATTAGTAGCTCTGTATTTTGTCGGCGAATCTCCTTGAGCTCTTCTACGACGCAATTATATTCTGTTAACTTTTTTTGTAAGACGGCGTTTTGCTTCTTTATTTTTTGCATGTCTTCCACAAGCTCTAAATTTTGTTTCTTTAAAATTTTCCTCTCTTGCTCTAAGATTGAGTGCTTTTCATCTAAATCTATATGCAAGGCATTGAACAGTTCTTCTATATGCGTTAATTCATGGTAGCGACTTTTTAATACGAGCATTAGTTTTTCTGTCGTATTAATCGCAAGTGCTCCATCATTTAAAGACTCACAAGATAATAAAGTTGGATTCATTTTGCTCATCATCTTTTCTTTCTCCATGATTGATTGTTTTATATATCCGAATTTCAGTGTTTAGCATCTTCCGCTTCCTTTTCTCTGATAATGATTCTCATTTAATTTATCATAATGAGGAATTTCAATTTTGTCAAAAAATAAAAAAACTTCTTGCAAGATAAGATTGCAAGAAGCTTCACATTTACATTTTTTTCAGTTTTTCATATTCAAGTTGTAAACGTTCAATACGTTTACGGCCTTCCTCACGATTTCTTGCTGTTTCTGCTTGAATTTGCTTCGTCTCTTGAATACCTGACATAATTGTTTGCCATGTTGTTTCAATTGTTTCGATTTTAATGCTCGGGCTACCAGCCGCACGTGCGATATTAACGCTATTTTTACTAATATTTTCTGCATTTTTGACAAGCATTTCATTTGTACGACGGTCTAATTCACTCATTGAATCAGAAATTAGTTTTTGGCGCTTTAACGTCACCGCATGAATAAGCCCTTGCTTGAATATAGGAATTGTCGTCACAAATGCAGAGTTAATTTTAGCAATTAGGTGGTTATTACCTTGCTGCATTAATCGAATTTGTGGAGCAGACTGGAATGATACTTGTTGTGCCATTTCTAAATCATAACGACGTTGTTCTAGTAAATCAACGGCACGTACCATCGTTTCATATTCCATTGCTGCTAATTGATCGCCAGTTTGTGCTTTTTGCTCTAGCGCTGGTAATGATGAACGCACTTCATCTGTTTTCACTTCAATTGCTGCTATAAATTTACTTAGCGTTTGGAAATAGTTTAAGTTTTGATCATATAAATTCTCAAGATCAATCGTATTTCGCTTCATTTCACCTTCGTATTTTTGAACCTCACGGAAAATAACGTCAACTTCTTTATTCATGCTGTCATATTTGGATAGAAACTTTTCTAATTGTTCCTTTCCTTTACTGAACAGCTTCGTAAGGAAGCCGCCTTTTTGTTCCTCCGCAAAATCTTGAGGGTCAAATTTATCCATAATTCTATTTAAATTATTTAATAATACACTTGATTCCTCAAGCTTACTTGTTTTCATCGTTGCTAGCATTTTATCTGAAAAGGTAGAAATACCATTCGCTGTTTCTTTTCCAAGCTCTAGCATTGCAATTTGATCTTTCACATCAATTTTTTGTGCTAATGCATGAACCTCAGGATCTTGCTTTAGTACAAGTTGATTTTGAGCAATTTGTGATAACTCTTGCTCAGAAACAAGCACTGGTTTTTGTGCTTGCTCCGCCTGTAATAATGGATTAGGTTGTAATAATGGATTTTCTGATGCGAATGGATCCTTTGATTTTAATAGGTCGTTGTCAAATTCAGACATAAAGTTTTACCCCCTGCGATTTATCTCTTTTACTTACATACGATTCCAAGCTGAAAAAGTTTCATTTTAGTAAGCCTCTGCAAAATAAGAGTCACTAAATATAGGAAAACCCTCGTGATGTTCTATTTGATTTTCTTATGTTAAATAGGTGTTTTTTTTACCTCTACTATAAATTATAGCTTGTTTTATTAGGAAATTCGACTGATCTACAAAATATTTTACATTGTTTTCTAGTATTGGTATGTTCACTCTAAAAAAAGCAGCTACTAAATGTAGCTGCTTTCAACATCATGTTGTCACTTTTAGTACGGTCTTAATTTTTTGAATAACGCCACCTGTACTATAAGTTAACACACTGCGTTTATAGAATGATATGCTGAATAAGTAAGCTACAATTATTGTTGCAATTAAAATACCTAACGATACAAGTGGTACCGTTACGCCTATATCAGTAGCCCCGATACGCATCGGCATGATCATTCCAGACGTAAATGGAATATAAGAGAATATCTTAATGATAAGAGTATCCGGATTCCCCATTCCCGATAACATAACATAGAAACCAATTAATGTAATCATCATGGCTGGCATTAATACTTGACCTGCTTCTTCAACTTTAGACACTAAAGAACCGAATAGTGCGCCAACAATTAAATAAAGAATAATTGTTAATAGTAAGAATAGCACGGCATATATGACATAACCAATCGATAATTCACTAACGATACTAGCTGCCATATCCCAAATAACACCGTTCTTCGCAAATTTCGCATAGATTAGGAAGACAACTATAATAATACCCATCTGTGTTAATGCGAGTAATAATACACCTGCAATTTTTGCTTTAAAATGGGTAGCTGGTTTAACACTTACTAATAGCATTTCCATTGCACGTGAACCTTTTTCAGTTGCAATTTCCGTTGTAATCATAGATAGGAATGTAGAAATAAAGAAATAAATTAAAATACCTACTGCATAAGATACAAATTGTCCTGATTGTTTTTCTTCTTCGCTTTTACCACCTGTAGACTCTATATTTAAGTTTTTATCAGTAATAATCGTTTTGGCATCCATAATTTGAGCTGCTTGGTCTGGTGTTAATGATAACTGTTGTACAGCATAATTTTGGCCAGCAAGTTGTAATATCGAATTTATCGCACCTTGATCATTTAATTTCAACGGAGTGAAAGTGGCAATTTCAGCATGTAGCTGACCTTTTTGATCTGTTATTGTAACGATTGCATCTAGCTTTTCGTCTTTGACCTTTTTCTCTAGCTCCGATATATTCGATTCATTTTGTATAAATTCCATATCGCCATTCGATACAAAGAGACCACTTAAATCAGCTGTTGTTTCATTGACGATTGCAATTTGTTGCGCTTGATCATCACCTGTAAAAAGCTCTTTAATATCTGACCAGAAAACTGCAACTGACATCCCAAGTATGTATATGATTGTCATTACAACAAAGGATTTTGATTTTATTTTTGATGTGTAAAGCTGTTTCATTAATAAATTAAACTTCGACAACGTTGCCACCTACCTTATCTTTAAAGATCTCATCTAACGATAAATAATCTAAGCTGAATTTTTCTATATATTTACCATTGGAGAGCTTCTCGAAAATACTTTGTGCATAGCTCTCATCCTCTAGAGTGAGCACAGTTTGCTCTTTCTCCACTCGGACATCTTTGACTCCTTCAAGTGTTAACAATTGAGTTGTCGACCACTCTGTACGTACTGCTAATCTCGTTTTTCCGTACTGTTTCTTTAAATCTAGTAAACTACCTGAAAATAGAGAGACTCCACGTTTTAATAGACAAAGATGATCGCATAGCTCCTCTACATTATCCATCTGGTGACTAGAGAACAAAATCGTTGTGCCCTGTTCTTTTAAATGTAATATTGCATCTTTCAGTAAATCTTTATTCACAGGATCCAAGCCACTGAATGGTTCGTCTAGTATTAAGAACTGTGGTTTATGAATAAAGCTAGCAATCAATTGTACTTTTTGCTGGTTCCCTTTTGACAAAGTTTCAGCCTTATCTTTTCGTCTTTCTTCGAGCTCAAATCGATTAATCCAATAATCAATCTCCTTCTTTAACTCCGACTTCTTCATGCCACGTAGCTCGCCGAAAAAGTAAAGCTGATCCTCTACTTTCATCGTCGGAAAAATACCTCGTTCCTCTGGTAAATAGCCAAGTACATCACGGTTGATGGCATTAACGGGTTTGCCATCCCATGTAATCGTACCAGCCGTTGTCTCCTGTAAATCTAAAATCATTCGGAACGTCGTTGTTTTACCGGCTCCGTTTTGTCCAATCAGCCCGAAAATCTCCCCTTTTTCAATCGTAAAGTTTAGATTATCGACTGCTGTGAAATCTTTGTATTTCTTTGTGACACGCTCTAATTGTAATGTCATTCTTTTTCCTCCTACGCTTCAAATATATGTAATTCTCTTTGCAGCCCTTTTTTACGTCTTTCAACCTTCAGAATTTGTGTACACATTATTATTACGATTACAAAATTTATAGATGATACTCCCGTGGTTAAGATTATTTCTGTTGATTCACCAAGTAAAATATAAAGATTGATAAATCCAATTAATAAATTAAGAAATGTTACGGCAATAAAAAGGCGGCTTATTAATGTTAAATATTTTATTTTCGAAGAACTATCTGAAAATAATTCAAATGGGCCTTCTGATTTCTTTTTTCGGTAATAAGCCCATACTCCAAATTTTGAAACAAACTCAATATTCATCGTCTCTAAAAAATCAAAGTATTCCTGGCTTTTACCTTTGATTAGTTCATTGCGATATATGTACTGACCAGGTTCTCCTTTTTCAAACATAAAGTATCCCACCATTGTACGCTTTAAATGCCAACCTTGTGCCGCCATATCATTAACCCATGCTTCTTCCTTTTCATAATCAAGAAAAAAACGATACACTCTTTTTCTCATAAAATTCCACCTCCCATCTAAATCTTACAAAATTGATATGAACTCCTGGTTAAATATGCGCCTTGATAATAGCCGTAATACCGTAGCATTTTCTTTGTTGAATTATTTAATTTTTCTGATTTCCCGGAAAATAATTTCTAAGCAGATATTCATCCCATTCTTATAAACTTTTCATCAAGCTTGGCAAATAGACAACCAGTCTTTTTAGTTATTTCCTATACTAATCTGTATACAGATCCAAATCCTTCTTTAATTTATGGCGCACACGCATAAGTTTTAATAATGGAATTGAAAATACTACGACTACAAGAATATTAGTGATATTCATTGATAATTTAATCCAGTCGATTGCCTGTGCTGAAAAAATTCCACTCAGTCCAATTACAGCTATAACCAAATTTAGGAGGATGAGTGATAGTAGCACTGAAATTTTTTGAGACAGTTTACTAATTTTATTTTTCTTATCAGAGTAAAGTTCAAATGGTCCATCTTTCGCTGCCTTTCTAAAGAAGACGAAATTGCCAGAACGATCTACTTGTTCAATTCCTGACGACTTAAGAAATTCTAAGTATTCACCTTCATTTGGTGCACCAAATCGCTCCAATTCATCATGCCGATAATTATAACTACCTGGTTCCCCACGTTCGAAAGTAAAACGTATCCAAGTGAACTTTTTCAAATGCCAACCTTGACTTGCCATATCATTGACCCATTTCTCAACAGCATACGGGTTGTATACCAACCTATATTTATCCATTTGTTCAATCCTCCTTTGTTATACGGATGCCATTGTCAAAAAGTTCCCTTAATCTCAAAATTTCATATTTAACAACTTTTTTCCCATCCTCTGTTATGATGTATTCTTTTTTTCGGCCGTCACCATCTAGCGCCTCAATCCACCCTCTCTCGAGTAATGTTTTGATTGCTCCATAAATAGTACCCGCTCCTAGGCGAACTCGACCATTACTCATTTCCTCTACCAATTGCATAATGCCGTAACCATGCCTTGCATCAAATAATGCTAATAAAATATAATAAACGCCTTCTGTTAAAGGCGGATGCTCTTGCGTCATACAAATCCCCCTTTTTATATCGTCCAACAATATATCGTCAGCTGATACATTTAAAATATATCAACTGACGATATAGTTGTCAATGCTATTTTTCCCATAAAAAGTATAAAATCTTTTCATACTCGTAGAGTAGCACTATGAGGTTGTTT
This sequence comes from Lysinibacillus sphaericus, assembly GCF_015844675.1. GTDB lineage: Bacteria > Bacillota > Bacilli > Bacillales_A > Planococcaceae > Lysinibacillus > Lysinibacillus sphaericus_E. The sequence continues at coordinate 69,176 of NZ_LDGC01000075.1, forward strand.
TGATTCACTTTGAGTCCAGCAGATGGCTATTGCTAATTATTTTTGGCGGCAACACTGATAATTTTAAAAATAATTGTAGCTCGTTAGGAATAATTACTGCTGCATCATTGGCCATTTCTACTATCGTTGTTACTTTAAGAAGATCAAAAGAAAAAAGCGAAAGTGAGCAATTTTCCCATGCTACCGTTTATCAAAAAAGCGATGTACTAATAACGATTTAGTACATCGCTTTTATTGTAAAATCATAAAACGGTGAAGATAACTTTGCTAATATGCGATGCTTTATGATTTCCGTTCTAGGTTATAACTTTCATGTATATGACATCGTAATACTATTGACATAATAATTTTTAACAAACGAGCGATATTCTCCTACTTTAATTATCACTTTTCACCAATCCGCAAAATAGCCGCAAGTTGTTTATTCAAGGTACTAACGCTATCCACAAAATCTTGACGATACCATTGAATGATTAGGCCTATGATTGCATTTGCTTGATACGCACTATAATATTCAATGGATATTTCATCATGTATTTCATTATGGATCGTGATATCCCTCTTCAGCAAAGTGAATATTCCATCAAATAACATGTAATAGTAGGTCAAAGGCACATTTTTAGAAAAAACAATGCGATAGAACATTTTAAAGCGCTCGATATGATGAAAAATACGAATAGTATTAGGATCTATTTGATTTTTATCCATTGTTGTTACTGCACGGTACGGTTCCTCGTAGGAATTATTCAAATCCTCCATAATTTCCTGAAAGTATTCCTCAAATAGCCCTTCCTTTTGCTCATAGTGCAAATAAAATGTACCTCTATTCACCTTTGCCACCCGACAAATTTCTGCGATTGTAATGTTCTCTAAAGGCTTCTCACTCAGTAAAGTTAGTAAAGCATTATGTAATGCTTGCTTCGTTTTGAAAACTCGTAAATCGTTAGCGCTCAAATATTTTGCCCCCTTATTAAACAGATTTTTTATATGTGTTGATTACTGAACAGTTTATAGTATTTTGCATATTGAAATCGCTTACAAAGCTATTATATTATTTTAATGAACACATGTTCAATATCTAACATACTATATCCTAAAAATCACCGGGACAAACGCTGGTGAGAGAACATAATTTATAGGAGGTTTTTGTGATGAGATTAGAAGGTAAAGTAGCAATCGTAACAGGTGCTGCGTCAGGTATGGGTAAAGCAATTGCAGAAGGTTATGCAAAAGAGGGAGCAAAAGTCGTAGTTTCTGATTTAAATATAGAAGGTGCACAAGCGGTTGTTGAAGGTATCAAAGCAGCTGGTGGCTCAGCATTCGCCATTCAAACAAATGTTGCATCAACAGAAGATTTACAACGCTTATTTGATGAAACAAAAAATGCATATGGCAAATTAGATATTTTAGTGAATAATGCTGGTATTATGGATGGAATGGAGCCAATTGGTGAAGTTTCTGATGAGCGATGGGACAAAGTGTTCGCGGTAAATACAACTGCTGTTATGCGTTCAATGCGTATGGCGACAGAGATTTTCCTTGCTCAAGGACATGGTGTATTTGTCAATAATATTTCTGCTGGCGGTCTATATGGCGCTCGTGCCGGAGCTGCTTACACTGCTTCTAAGCATGCTGTTGTAGGACTAACAAAAAACACAGCATTTATGTATGCAGATAAAAATATTCGCTGCAATGGGATCGCTCCAGGTGCAGTTATAACAAACATTGCTTCTTCCATGACAAACGTGAGCCAAACAGGTGCAGCACGCCAATCACTAGGTATGGCCATCAACCCACGAGCTGGACAACCTGAGGAAATCGCACAGCTTGCTATTTTCCTAGGCTCAGATGAAGCAAGCTTTGTCAACGGACAAGTAATTGCTGTTGATGGTGGCTGGACAGCTTACTAAGATTCTATACAGCACAAATGAAATAGACAAGGTTATTTCATTTGGTAGCATGTTTCAAAATGAGTTCGGTATTGTATCGAACTCATTTTGTATTTGGTCTTTATCTGTTTCGAATTATAGTATTCAAATATATTTTAAGTTCTCGTTTGAAATGCTCTATATGTTCAAATTTCTTCAGATAAATAATCACGTATTTCATAAATGATAAAGAAATTCAACATAACAAAGTATTATTCTTTCATATTTAACATTTCATATATTGTAGATGATTACAAAATGATACTTGTTTCTAGCTATAAAAAATAGAACAATCTTCTTTCATAATTAAGTGCGATTGTTGCATAATTGTGGTTTTAAAGTTCTTCCTTTATAATGGCGTTCCTACTAATTTCTTCAGGAACAACTAAATTATTTACATTATTTACATCCGAATAAACAGTATCGAAGTTTAAAATCATATTCGTATTTCCAATTTCTTCATATAAATCTATATTTGCAATAATATTAGATGATTTCAATAAAAAGTCTTTATTAAATATTAGTGTATATTTGAAATTATTAATCTTTGTCTTTATGTGCTTTGTTTCCAATTCCCTTTTCATAGTATTTTCAACATAATCTGTTACAAATGCTAGACTCTTTTTATCTGATGAATCATTCACTTTGGCAATCAATATGTACTCATCTTCCCTGTACTGAAGTTCAAATATGTCTTCAAATTCCAGCATTCTCTTAAAATCCCCTAAAAGATATCCATCTTTTACCAGTTCTTACTTTTCGTCCATATCTAATTCAGACATCTTGTACCAACGTTCGCTATTATTAAAATTGTAATATTCGCTTTCAATATCAATATAGCCCTTAGTCATATCTTCAGGATAAACCTCACTAAAATAAATAAGAAAAGGCTCCTTCTGAACTACCATATCCATTGTGAAAGTTGATTCGAGTTCTTCATTTTTTGAACTACCTACTACAGTTGCTTCTGTCTTCGACTTATAACTCATAATGGTTTGTTCAAGTACATTGCTGATTACTGTCGCTTTTGAAATACCTTCCGAAACTTCCTCAACTGTACCCTCCGAATCTTTGTTGCTACAGGCTATCAAAAAAAGCACTAGGACTAATATGAAAGATTGCAATAATTTTTTCTTCATAATATTTCTCCTCAAAATTTACTACCAATATAATAACATTCTTTTATGGTTAATTTAACCAAATAAATTATGTTGTTATCGAAAAAATCATTATCAGTGTTAAAGTTATCAACTATAATTGCTTAAAATGCCTCTATATTTACAAATGGAGCTAAATTGGAGAAAACTACATTATTACAAGCTTTTACTTCAGTAAGTGAATAAATTTCCAAAACAAAAATACCACAACCCATAGATTGTGGTATTTAAAACTATTACGCTTTTTTTGTTGAGAATAAGCATCCAATAAATGCCCCAACTAACGCTGGTAATATCCAGCCTAATCCTATGTCGTAAAAGGGTAAAATATTCGAATAAGCTTTCTCAATCGCATCAAAGATACTTAACTTCGCCGTAGGCATGCTATCTACTAATGCTTTGTAGCCATCAATAACACTAATAAAAATTGTAAAAATCATAGCAACCGCATATACCGTTTGCTTATTTTTAAATAGTGGTGAGCATAATGCAAGGACAATTAAGACAATTGCTATCGGATAAAGGAACATCAGCACTGGAATGGCAAACTTAATAATGTTCGTTAATCCGAAGTTGGCAATTGTAAATGACACAACGCACAAGATTAATACAAACCATTTATAGCTAATTTTCGGAAATACCTCATGGAAAAACTCACTACAAGATGTGATTAAGCCAATACTTGTCTTTAAACAAGCAAGGACAATAATAACTGCTAATAAAATAGCTCCGAATGATCCAAAATAGTGATCTGCCACTGCGGCAAATATTAAACCACCGTTATCAAATGTACCAACAGCTTCCACACTCGATGCTCCCATATACGTGATTAAACCGTATATTAACATCATTAAAGCCATGGCAAAAATACCAGATTTCCACGTTGCTTTAGCAATTTCTTTTCGTTCCGTTATTCCTGCGCTTTTAATTGCATTAATGACGACAATACCAAAAGCTAGTGAAGCTAAGGCATCCATTGTGTTATATCCTTCTTTAAAGCCTGTCATAAATGCTGTATCAATATAATCCCCCATTGGCGATTGGAAAGGCCCCATCGGTTTTACAATACTAATAATAATTAAAATAAATAACACAATCAGAAATGCTGGTGTTAAATATTTTCCGATATAATCCATAATTTTCGCTGGATTCAATGAGAAATAATAAACGATGGCAAAAAATACAAAGCTAAATAAAGCGAGTAAAGGTGTTGTATGCTCTGCTTGTATATATGGTTCAAAGCCAACTACAAACGGAACTGTCGCTGTACGAGGAATCGCAAAGAAAGGACCAATCGTTAAATAGAGAGCTAATGAAAAGATGATACCGAATAATGGATGAACGCGGCTCGCTAAGTCACGTAAACCGTTACTACCTGACAAACCAATAGCTAAAATACCTAGAAAAGGTAAACCGATAGCTGTTACTAAAAATCCAATTAGGCCAAGCCAAAAGTTAGTCCCAGCTAATTGTCCAAGCTGAATTGGAAAGATAAGATTCCCTGCTCCAAAATACAGTCCGAAAAGCATTGTACCGATGACTGCATATGTTGAAAAAGGTATTTTCTGTTGCATTTTGATGAACTCCTTAGATGTATTTAACTATTGCGAACAATTTAAATGAAGAGATTTTTCACTATAATTCCACTATATTAACATAGTTTTTATTTGAAAAACAATAGTTGTTTTTTCTTTTAAAATCGTTAATTGTACAGTTCCTAGCTTTAAATAGACAAAACTAAAAGAGCTGTCTGCTGACAGCCCTTAGTTTGCTACAGACCACTCTATATGATCTAAAAACTTATATACGTCCTCATACACTTTTTCGCGCTCTTTATCTAATGTAATAATATGACCAGAATTTTCATACCAAATAATCTCTTTATCGTCTGTTTCAACGGTATTTAAAATAAATGGTGCACTTTCTTGATAAAGCTCATCATCTAATGAACCTTGTAATACTAATGTAGGTGCTTTGATTGTAGATAAATCCTCGCGTGTTTCTGTCGTTAAACGTGTCACACCATCTAATGAATCCTTAGGTGTAATTCGTAATTCATGTAATTCCGAAATAATTTGATCTTTTGATTTATTTTCAAAATGTTTATATAAACGAGCGTAATGATATAAACGTGTAAATAAGCCTTTTGAGTTATCGCGTGTGATTGGTGCACACATGGCAACACATGCTTTCACAGGAAATGTCTCTGCTACTTTTAACGAAAATACGCCGCCAAGTGAAATTCCTACTACCGCGATTTCTTCATATCCATTACTTTTTAGGAAGTTATAGCCTTCCACAACATCGTTCCACCAGTCTTCCGGTCTTGTTTCAAGTAATGCTTCTGGTTCTACACCATGCCCACTATAAATCGGTGCATGAACCGTATAACCACGTTTTGATAAAAATTCTCCTAGCTTTTTCACATCTTTTGTGCTACCTGTGAATCCATGCAGTAATAGTACGGCTTTTTTGCCTCCCTCAATTGTTAGAGGTTGTGGCTTAGATAAATTCATTTTATAATATCCCCTTCACGGAAATTTGTAATTGTGTAATTTATGTGTCTATCTTAACACCCTTTATTCATAATGTACAATTTATAGTTTTTATCATATTAATGTGTTTCATGCATTAATGATGTGAGGTTAACGGCTGTACTATCACACTTTCAGCTACTTTCATTTTTTATTTCTCTTTTTAAGTGCTCCATCTTTTTTAAATTTTTTTGGCGCCTATACTTCCTACTCTTTTACCGTTATAATGCAGTTAACTCAAAAATAACAAGAATAGAGGTGAAAAAATGGAGTGGCAGCAATTGGAGTATTTCGTAACGGTAGCTAAACTTGAGCATATGACTCGTGCAGCTGAAGCATTAGCGATTTCTCAGCCAGCATTAAGTCGCTCTATTTCAAAGCTTGAAGAGGAATTAGGAGTACCCTTGTTCGACCGTCAAGGACGCTCGATTATGCTCAACCGATATGGCGAGCTTTTTTTGTATCGTGTCCAACGTATGCGTAAGGAATACGAAAAAGCAGTGATTGAATTACAGGAGCTGAATAACCCAGAGCTAGGAGATGTATCACTCGGTTTTTTACATACTCTAGGGACTAGCATTGTACCTGACTTGATCCGTTCCTTCCGTCAGAAGCATCCGCATATACGCTTTCACTTTACACAAAATTACTCACACTCCCAGTTGAAGCAATTACTTGCGGGAGAGTTAGATCTTTGCTTACTCGCAGCGATTGACACGGAGCCACCTGTTTGTTGGAAAGAGCTGTGGCGAGACGAGCTTTTTATTATGGTGCCGATTGACCATCCCCTCGCCAACCGTAAAAGCATCAAAATGAAGGAACTTGAACAAGAAAATTTTGTTCTGTTGAAAAAGGGTTACGCATTACGCCGCACAGCGGATAAATTATTAAATGCTGCAGGTATCAAACCGAAAATTACGTTTGAAGGTGATGAGGTATCTACGGTTGCTGGATTTGTAAGTGCTGGGCTTGGCGTGTCATTGCTACCGGTTGATGAAGACTTGAATCCAAATAAATTGGCGAAAATTCGTGTTGAGGATATGGTTTGTGAACGGACCATAGGTATGGCTTGGATTGAAAATCGATACCTTTCACCATCAGCACGACAATTTCAGCAATTTGTATTTGATTATTACGAAAAGAAATAAATAAAAGATAGAACCTGACTTTTGTTTAGGAATAAAAAAGTTCAAAAAAAAACGATTCGACTAAACCGAATCGTTTTTTTATTCTTCATCATTTTTTTATTTTTTCGAACTTCTCTTTTATACATAAAAGCAAGAGTTATGGAGATTGTTAATAGCGCAAGGACTATGGCCATTTCTAATGTCGAATCAAACAATATTAGCCCTCCTTCTCTTTTTAACTAACAAAGTGCTTAAACAGCAGCAATATATCCACCACCGCCGAAAATAATCCCGCATGCGATTGCGCAACTAGCACCCCAAGAACATTATCGATTGTAGCTATACCGATAATCGTAACAAGCTTCCGATGTAATAGCCCAACTGTAACCTGACAGTTGAGGGCGCAGTTCAATAACTAGTAGTTTATTTTTCAAAAAAATGCTTTAAGTAAGAAGCTACCTTATTTTTTCTCCTATATATTTTACTTGATACGAATATATATCTGTTGTATTTCCATCAACCTTAAAAAGTCCCTGCTTTATAAGTGTCATTAGCCGTTTTTCCACAAACTCTTCACCTAAATACTCATCAATCGAACCAATTGCTTCACCGATGATACGCATCGGTTTAACCCATTCCTCATTTAGTTCTGCATGAGCTCTTTCGGCGCATTTTATAATGATAGGATCCAATGCATCTTCCGCTACATGGACAATTCCATCTTGCCAAACTCGCAATGTACTAGGGTTTTGTTTTAGCTCTTTCCATTCATTAGCAAGTTGCTGACACTCATCAATTGAAAAACGCCTTGCCTCAGAACGTAGCTTCATAAGCAAGTCTGGCGAAAGCTCACCTGTTTGACGAATCGTCATGTTAGGTTGTACACGTTTCAAGCCATCTGTGGCATCAATCCCATATACCATACTACATTTATTGACCAACTCGCTCATGACATAACGTAACCCAATCTCTTCATGAGTACTTTGGCTGTACCATACCCAGACATCAACATCACATGGTAAACCTGCAATTTTTTTCTTCCATTCTTTATGAAGATCCTCGTTCAATTCACGTTCTTCACTGTCCCTAAAAATATTGGCTTTTAACCAGCTTTTTCGTTCTTCTGAACTACTTAGCGGACCAATCGAGAAAATCTCATTGACACTAAGCACTGACTCCTCTCGTTGTAAATGATGTTGTCGTATTGCATGTTTAATTGAACCTTGCGTAGATAAGCTAAACGTTATATGTAAAATTGCCATGAAAATCCCCCAATTTACTGTTTACTTAGCGCTATTTGTATTCCAATAAAAGTAAAAAGTACACCTTGAATCATATTCAATCGTTTAGCAATTGCAGGCTTCCCAATAATTACTTTTCTTACTTTACCGGCAAAAATACTAAATAATGAAAACAGAATAAGCGCTTGTACTAAAAATACAATACCCAAAACTAGCATCTGTAAACCTACATGACCATTAGAAGGATTTACAAACTGTGGCAATAGTGCTAAGAAAAATAAAGAAACTTTTGGATTTAAAATATTCATTAAAATACCTTTTCGATATAACGTCACATAGGCTTGTACATTTTGCTGTTCCATTGTGAATGGATCACCTTTCGCACGAAACGACTGCCATGCTAAATACAATAAATACGCTGCACCTGCAAACTTAACAATAGAAAAAATAACTGTTGATTGATAAATAATAGCCGAGATACCGAGAACCGCCGCTCCTATATGAACGAGCAAACCTGTACATAAGCCAAGTGATGTTGCTATACCAGCCTTTTTATCCTGTGCAATGCTTTGTGCAAGAACAAATAAATTATCAGGACCTGGCATTATAGTTAAAATAATTGCCGCTCCTAAAAACGCCATTAAGGTTGAAAATGCCAATACTATCCCTTCTTTCTATTACTTTTTACAAAAATATTCATCATAAGTGAGATTAATTTCTATTCCGACAAACTCTACTTTTAGTAGAACAATTACTTTTCAAAAAATAATAACCAGAAAATGTATTTCTTAACATTATACTATATATCAATATATTTTTTCTGAATTTTTACAAAAAAAATCTTCTAACCAATTTTGCTCGTTTCAGCAATACTTTTCTACCTTAATCCATTATAATAAATATTATTATAACTTAAAAGTCGGATTGTTTGGGAGAAAGAGGTGTTTGTTGATGGCAGTAAGCGATATTGTAAAGCAATATGAAGACGAGCAAGGAAATGTCTATTATAAAATGAAAACACATGATATCAGGGTACAGGCTACGCAAACTTCAGGGTTAGCGCCGGTTATTACTTATTGGATTGGTGAAAAAGAGATTACAGACGATATTCGAAGTTTACGCTTTAGCCCTCGCCCTCCCTCAAGTTATATTCAAGATTACGATGAATTTCAAACTATGCTTTATGCGAAAGAACAACGTTCCATCAATGAACTATATGAACAAATGAGTATTAAACCGAAAAATATGTCTTCTGGAAAACAAATAATATGGAGTTCTTTCGTCATTGTTTTAGCGATGCTCCCACTATTAATCGCAATCTGGTGGTTCAAGTAATCAAGCTTATGTTGCTCCTCCACGTTTCTCTCGCTTGTTCGGTAATACCCACTTTTTTATTCAAAACTTTCTATTAACATTCCTAATCAGCTTGACAGACATGCTAAAGTAGTGCATTCTTTATAGAAATCGGACTCCAACCAAAATAATTGATGAAGGTCCATTCAACAAAGATATTAAATTATACAATATAAGCGAGCGAAGATTAGTACTTAGAAACTGCTTGATCAGAGAGCGATGCCCACCGGCTGTAAGGCATTGTACAAGAAAGACTAAAGAACCTACTTCGTAAATCGTCCTAGCTAACTAGGCGCAGTCTCAAGCGTTATGAGCAAAGTGGAATGTCAATGATGTTCAATCTAGGTGGTACCACGGAAAGTAAACCTTTTCGTCCTAATTTTTTAGGATGAAAAGGTTTTTTTATTTTTAAATTTAGCGAAATCTTAGTAGCTGCTAAAGTTTAAATCATAGTACAAGTGTAATGGCGAATTGGAGGTATTGCTATGGAAAGAAAAAGAATTGTCGTCAAAATTGGGAGTAGCTCCTTAACAAATGCAAAAGGTGAAATTGATAAAATACGTTTAATGGACCATGTTCAAGCGATCGCTGAATTAAAAAATTACGGTCATGAAGTATTGCTTGTTTCATCAGGTGCAGTAGCAGCGGGCTTTAAACAGCTAGGCTACCCTTCTCGTCCCGTCACATTAAAAGGTAAACAGGCTGCAGCGGCAGTTGGGCAAAGTTTACTGATTCAAACCTACAATGCTTTATTTAGCATTTATGATATTGTGCCTGCTCAAATTTTACTTACACGCACTGATTTTTCAAAAAAAGAGCGTTATAAAAATGCCTGTGCCACATTTGAGGAATTATTAGAACGCTCCATTTTACCTATCATTAACGAAAACGATTCGGTATCTGTCAGCGAATTAACCTTTGGAGATAACGACATGTTATCAGCACTTGTAAGTGGTCTTATACATGCTGATCAGCTCATTATCTTAACAGATATCAATGGCTTGTATAATGCAAATCCATCTAAAAATCCTGATGCACAACGTATTGATCGTTTAACAGAGGTATCTGATGAGATGCTTGGCTTTGCAGATGGTTCAGGGTCTAAGGTCGGTACAGGTGGTATGGAATCCAAATTACTGGCAGCTCGAGCAGCTTTAAATGCAGGTGTCAAGGTGTTTATTGGAACTGGTCACGGTGCTAATAAGCTTGTCGATATAGTAGAAGGACGTGGTGATGGTACGTATGTTGAGCATGACGCGCTTGCTATTTTAACGAATAATAAACAGTGGATTGCACTAACGGAAGTATCTGGTAAAATTTTTATAGATAGCGGTGCAGAACATGCATTATTGGCAAATGGGAAAAGCTTGTTGCCTGCTGGTGTATATCGTGTCGAAGGCGACTTCGGAAATGGCGACGTTGTCGAAGTCTATAGTGACAATGGACTACTTGGCCGTGGTGAGGTCTTATATTCTTCTCTAGAGTTAGCACATGCGATGGGAAAACGCACAGATGAGTTAGTGAACTATCCCATTGAAGTCATTCATCGAGATAAATGGCTAAAAATCCAAACAAATTAAGGAGGAATTCACATGACGAGTGAAGTTCAACAAAAAGGAAAGCTGGCTAAGGCCGCAAGCTATATTTTAAATATTAAAACAACTCACGAGAAAAATGAGGCTCTCACAAAAATTGCTGAGCAATTACTAATCGACCAAGATATGATCATTGCTGAAAATGCAAAGGATTTAGCAAATGGCGAGAAACAAGGAATGCCCGCTTCTACTCTCGATCGCATTATGCTAAACAAAGAACGAGTAAAGGCAATGTCAAGTGCTATTCATTTACTAGTTGAATTAAATGATCCAGTAGGTAGTCTCTTAGAACGAATAGAAAAAGATAATGGATTACTAATTGAAAAGCGCCTAGTACCAATTGGCGTTATCGGGATGATTTACGAGGCACGCCCTAATGTAACAGTAGATGCTGCAACATTATCATTAAAAACAGGCAATGCAGTCATTTTACGTGGTAGCTCTTCTGCTAAATTTTCGAATGTAGCGCTAGTGGCAAGTATTCATCGTGCACTTAGCAAAACGTCTATCCCTGCGGACGCTGTGCAATTAATCGAGGATACAAATCGCGAAACTGTCAAAGAATTATTCCATTTAAAAGAATACTTAGATGTTTTAATTCCTCGTGGCGGAAAGGCACTTATTGACTTAGTAGTAAATGAAGCCACTGTACCAGTACTAGAAACAGGTGCTGGCAACTGTCATATTTATGTAGACCAAACGGCCGATTACTTAAAAGCAGAAAAGATTTGCATCAATGCAAAAACACAGCGTCCTTCTGTTTGTAATGCCGCAGAAAGCTTACTTATTCATCCTGAATGGTTTCATGAGCATGGCAAGCAGCTACTAAGTGCTATACATCAAGCTGGTGTGACAATTATCGGCGATGTTACTGTTTGTCAAGCTCTTGATTTCGCGCAACTAGCAACTGTAGAAGACTATGCAACTGAATATTTAGATTTAAAGATTAGCGTTAAAATTGTGGAAAACGTTTATGAAGCAATTGAGCACATTAATAAATATGGTACGAACCACTCTGAAGCTATCCTAACAGAGGATCAGTTAGCAGCAGATACTTTCTTACATAGCGTGGATGCTGCCGCTGTTTATCACAATGCCTCCACCCGCTTCACAGACGGCTTTGAATTTGGCTACGGTGCAGAAATCGGCATTAGTACGCAAAAATTACATGCTCGAGGACCGATGGGTTTACCTGCGTTAACATCTACAAAGTATTTCATTCACGGTAACGGCCAAATCCGAGAATAATTGTAGAACAATGATAAGCCGACAGTTGACGCACGTACACTGTCGGCTTTCTTCGCTTATTTTATAAAGGTTGAGGATTGAAAGATTTATAGAAGGACATGGCGGATTCTACTCCTAACCGAGTAGTTCTAACATGAGTGAAGAACTTTGATAATGGGGCGAAATAAACGTATAAATTTTCACAAGCGTCAAAAATTTTAATAGAAAGAAGGTTTTATATGAACATGTCAGCGATTATCAAACTAACTGTTTCAATGGCCCTTTTCGGCTCTATTGGATTTTTCACCGTTCATACGGGCGTACCTGCAATCGAGCTAGTATTTATTAGATGTATTTGCGCTACCCTCTTCCTTGGCGGAATGTGGCTTATCACTGGTGGTCATAAGACGGAAAAATGGGATAAAAAAGAAATATTACGTACACTTCTATGCGGTGTCTTTATTGTCTTAAACTGGGTATTTTTATTTAAAGCCTTTGAAGAAATGTCGATTTCCATTGCCATTTCTATTTATAATTTAGCACCAATATTCGTATTAATTTTCGGGGCATTGTTTTTAAAAGAAAAAATGACTATTCAAGCGTTACTAGCAACACTAACTTGTTTTATCGGCAGTATGTTTATTATTGGTTTAAATAATTTTATGTCCCTCTCTGAATTTATGAAATCAGGCTTTATATGGGCGTTACTGTCTGCATTATTTTACGCATTTACGATGTTAACAAGTAAAACAATCACAAAGCTTAGCTCCTACGCATTAACATATATCCAAACAGCGGTCGGAATTATCATACTATTGCCATTTGTCAATTTTTCATTATTTGAAGGCTTAACAACTACAAACTGGCTATATATTTTAGGAACAGGTTTTATTCATACAGGATTTGTTTACTATTTATTTTTTGATAGTATTCGTAGCCTCTCTACCATACTAGTTTCAGTATTAGTATTTGTTGACCCTGTTGTGGCAATATTGCTTGATATGCTGTTGCTTGATTTTATGCCGAGCTTTATGCAAACAGCTGGTATTGTATTAATTTTCGGCGGTATTTTTTACACTATTTACGTACCAAAGAAAAAGCGTGTGCCTCGTAGAGGAAGTGAAGCGTCAGCTACGGAACACCCCAACCTTTAAAGGTGTATGTGGTGTGGTTCGGATATCTAAACAACTACTGAAATAAGGAACTCAGTCTAAGTATGTGAGGGCAAGATGACGGAAGTGTCTTGCTGAGCGACGGATTCAAAGGAAGGCGACGGAACCAACTGGCTTATCGACGGATACAAAGCTCATAGTGACGGATAGATCCTGCTGAGCGACGGATGCAAGCGACGGCGACGGAATCGACTGGCTTAACGACGGATACAATGCGCTTATCGACGGATTGGTCCTGCTGAACGACGGATTCAAATGAAGGCGACGGAATCGACTGGCTTAACGACGGATACAATGCGCTTATCGACGGATAGATCCTGCTGAACGACGGATTCAAATGAAGGCGACGGAACCGACTGGCTTATCGACGGATACAATGCGCTTATCGACGGATAGATCCTGCTGAGCGACGGATTCAAATGAAGGCGACGGAACCGACTGGCTTATCGACGGATACAATGCGCTTAGTGACGGAATGATGGTGCTGAACGACGGATTCAATGCGCATAACGGCGGATAGCCACTCCTTATGGCAATTTTTCTGCGCGACAGCACCAATTATCTAGGACGAAATTGATATAAAGGAGGATTTTCCATGAGTAAACTATATGCAATTGGTGAATTATTAATTGATTTTACACCTACCGAACAAAATGCCTCCCTTGCTACAGTTGAGCAATTTACTAAAAATGCTGGTGGGGCCCCTGCCAATGTTGCAGCTGTTTGTGCAAAGCTTGAGCAACAAGCAGCCCTTATTACACAGGTCGGTCAGGATGCTTTTGGAGATTTTCTAGTAGAAACATTAAAAAAAGCCGATGTCGATACGAACTATATTGTTCAAACTGTTGAGGGTGAAACAAGTTTAGCCTTTGTTTCACTGACAAGTGATGGAGCCCGTGATTTCTTATTTTATCGTTGCCACGCAGCAGATTTACTTTACAACAAAGAGCAACTGCCACCTAATCTTTTAACAGATAAAGATATTCTTCATTTTTGTTCGGTTAATTTAGTGGAAAGCCCAATGAAACATGCACATGTAGCCTTGATAGAACAAGCTCATCAGGCAGGTAGTCTCGTTTCTTTTGATCCAAATGTTCGCTTGCCACTATGGAATGATGAGAGAGCCTGTCGTCAAACGATTTTGGAATTTTTACCCGAGGCCCATATCGTTAAATTGTCCGAGGAGGAGCTTTTATTTTTAACATCGATTGAGGATGAGGAAACAGCAGTCCATTCATTATTTCAAGGGAAAGTACAAGTACTCATCATTACTCGTGGAGCAGAGGGTGCAAGTCTTTATACTAAAAAACTTCATGTCAAAGTGCCAGCTGAAAAAGTCCATGCGATTGATACAACTGGAGCGGGTGATGCCTTTATTGGTGCATTGTTAACCGTTCTCCTTAGCAAGCAGATAACAGCGATCAATCTAGTTGACTTTTGTCAGCAGCATGCACCCTCCCTCCTTACATTCGCGAATAACTATGCTGGAGCTTCGACAGAAAAACATGGGGCCATAGCCTCTTACCTTACTAAGCAAGAGTTGCCGTTTAAAGACAATATATTCCTTTGAACATATGAGGAGGTACTCCGATGAAATCTATTACTAAAAAACGAACAAAAGCATTTCTAATTGATTTGGCAATTTCAACTGCTGTCACAGCTGGAGTGGAATATGTCCTGCGGAAAAAAGTAAAAAACGAGGCTATTCATGCCATTGTCACACCAACAGCAGTTATGTGGTCACTTGAATTTGCACAATTACATAAAAATGGGCAAACCGTTGGCTATAATAAAATGGGGATAGCTCTTGAGAATAAAAATGGGACTAAGCTCACTTCTGCTCAAATTCTGAAACGAATGGCGTATCGTGACTCAATTAGCTCATTCGACTACTTAAAAAATCCAACAGCGTTCGAACAACAAAACGGACAACTTCTACCTCACGATCTCTTCTCAGACACCGTTGTAAAAGAAGTCTAACAAAATAAGGCTACTCAAAATATTATTGGGTGGCCTGTTTTAATAGAAGGAGAGGATATACTTGAATTTAGATCATGTTGTTGAGGTTTTACTTGAAAGTCTTAAAGCTGATGAATATATTGAAGCTGTATTTTTAAGAGGATCAATGGCTAGAGAGGAGCATGATAGATTTTCAGATATCGATATGTACTGCGTTGTGAAGGAAGAAAATATGGAAGCATTTTTGCCTAATCGCAAGAAGCATATTGAAACTTATAAGGATACATTATTTGTTGATGACATTTATATTATTGCCCCTCAGCTACTAGTCGTATATGAAGACTTGATTCATATCGATTTATTTACCGTAGCTCCCTCAGAAATAAGTAATAAAGATGTCAATCAATTATGCCTTGGCATAATTGCGTCCGGAATCGGCTTTGCGTTTGCACAAAGAACTCCTTTCCGATTCCGTGACATCCCGCCGGAGGCTTTAACTTCTTTTAGCGGGTGTCCAAACACCCGCTGAAAGAAGTTAAAATATTATTTGATCCGAATGAAATCCTTATAGCTAAACTGGAAAGTACAACTATGGCATTAACTCCACTTGAATTTCAAAATGCTGTAGATGATACTGTCTGGTATTTGTATCAATATTATTGGAGTGCTCAACGCGGAAATGAGATTTGGTGTGTTCATTTACTGCGGAATAGTTTAGAACACTTCGCTAAAGTACTCCTGCATAAATATTGCCCTGAGCGAGCTTTACTAGGACTTAAAGCTACATATAATTCGCTCCCCTCTAACCCCTTAAATGAGATAGGCGATATTATGAATTGTATGACCCTTGTCACACATGAAATGGCCGTTAAGAAATTAGTGAACGCCTTCAATAATGAATTAGATTGGATATTAGAAAATGTGCCAAATAAAGAAGAAATTAAACCATTATGGGAGAAAACAAAAGAGTTATTGCACTAAAATAAAATAGCAAACTAACATAAAACCTAGTTTGCTATTTTTAAATATATTGAGTACCCTACGCCATATTTAATTGCTTTTTCATTAAAATATGTGGGATGCCACAATCCATAAATTCTTCACCTTCACGCTTATAGCCTAGTTTTTCATAAAAGCCTTCTGCATAAGATTGCGCGTTTAATTTTGATTTTGTTAAATCTTTTTCTAGTGCTATTTCCTCTAAACGTTGGATAATTACTTTACCTAAACCATATTTGCGGAATTCTATTAATATACATATACGCTCTAGTTTGCCATAGCCATCAACAACTCGCAGTCTACCAGTACCTACAGGTTGATCGTTATAGTACACAAGAATATGATCACATGCTGCATCTAACGTGTCGAATTCATCATATTCTTCTTCCTCTGGCACCTTTTGCTCCTCAATAAAAACTTTTTGACGAATGGCAAACGCTGTTTGTAAATCTTTTTCATCTGTAATTTTTTTCGTGTTCATTTTTATATTCCTCCTCGTTTTTTACTGTTCTAGGAGCGTACTCTCCCCTGTTTGGAAAAGAAAACCACCTGTAGATATGAACTGACTACTCCCACAGCTAAAGCAGTGGGGTTCTTATATACTTAAAAGAAGCGTTACAAAGCTCTCCACAGATGGTGTTGCCATGTCCTGTGTACAACATCTTTGATTTATCTTCTGTTCTATAAGACTTTCTTATTTACACAACCGATGTTGTGTTAACAATAAGTTTTAACGAAGGCAGGTAGCTCTACCTACGGAGGAATAGCCCTCACTTGATTTGTTTGATACCCATGCTAAGAGGGAATGTTTTCTTGACTTGTCTCAAGCCTTCTATATGTTGATTGTGTAACGCTAAAAAGGTATTAAACGTTTTATTGCATAAGTCTCGATTCGTTTGTTGTAAATTTGGTTCACTATTCATCAGTAAAAATGCACTATATAAATCTCGTTGTACGAGATGACTGCCAATTTGACACCAACGTTGATGGAGTTTTTTCTTTTCATAACTGTCTGTCACATGGTTGTACTGACTGGCTCTAAAGATGATCGTATTTACTTTCTTTATCATTTGTTTTGTGTAACCTAATTTTTGATCGATGATTTCCACTAGCATGGCAGGGGCATGATGCCCAATGCTTTTTCCAAAACGCTTCTTGGATTGGATTTTGCCCAGTATATTTGTTTTAGTTTGTTTTGTACGTTTTGCCAATCCTTTAAAATGCATGGTTTCGATGTACACCTCATCGCCAAGAGACAAGATTTTATTTGCTAACGCACCATGTGTTTCTTTGATGTAGCAAGCTTTCTTTCTATATAATTCTTGTAGTTGTTTTTTTGTTTTTTGATAGTTTTTACTATATGTCCAATGGAGTTTGACGCCATGTTGGATAAGTCCATCCTTGTTGAAATTGTTAGGATTGGTACTTCTACGACTTCTATCCAATTTGCGTAATAAACGTCTTTTTCGTTTCTCCAATAAAGGTACTCCTGGCGCAAGTTGTTGGATGAAAACGGTTTTTCCTGAAACAACCGCAATGGTAGAAGGACCAATGTCAAATACCTACTCGTTTTTGTTTTTGATAGGCATGCCGAAATGCTCCTGTAGATGGAATTCTCTTTGCAGGAGGCATCCCATCCATCACAAGTTGTACGTAAAAAGTATATACTCCACGAATCACTTTTTTGACTAGACGGCAATATTTAATGGTATGACGAGCAAGGGATTCTTTTACAAACAAATCTTGTTTGCGAATACGAACAGGAAGGGTTAATCCATTCCAATAGACAATATTCTCTTTAAATCGAATGCCTGCTTTATTCGATTTCCCTTCTATAGAATGAAGCATTCCGTAACGTTTAAAGTGTGCTTTACTCCTTTTAAATAGAACATCTTGAAGCGATTTTCTGAGAAGTATTGCTATCTATATGTTTTTTATAGTTATGTTGATGCTTTTTAATATACGCATGCAGTTGATATTCACTTAATCCAAAAGATTGACGAATGTTATCTAATTCTTTTGCGGTCTGCTTCAATTCTTTTGAATCATTCGATTTTTTCGCTTTTTGATAGCGACGTAATTGTTTTCGATAGTGTTTGGATTCTTGCATTAAAGTATAGTGCTTTACTGCATAAGATAAAGTCGTATTATAGAGTGTCCGGGCAATTTTAAAACGTTTTAATAGGATATCCTTTTGCCATGTCTCTAGAAGTAACTTGAGTTCTTTAATAAAACAATCTTTCCTCCATTTCGTCATTACCCGCCACCCCTCTTTTTCGATTATTCATAATATACTAAAAACATACTTTCCGCAAAGAAAAGCACTTTATTCCTCCCACCTCTGAAGAAGTGGGCTTCCTAAAGCTCAATTCTGTGAAATTCCCCTTCATGGATGATATTATATAGTATAGAGTATTTTTTGTTGCAAATACAATATTTTTTCGGAGGCAATCAATGAAGGAAATTTTACGTGATATTGGTGCGATTGCACGGGCACTTGATTCCATTAGTAATATTGAGTTTAAAGAACTTGATTTAACAAAGGGACAGTATTTGTATGTCACTCGCATCTGTGAAAACCCTGGTATTATTCAAGAAAAGGTTGCTGAACTATTGAAGGTAGATCGTACAACGGCCTCCCGAGCGATTCAAAAGTTGGAGACTAAAGGTTTTGTAGAAAAGCGTAGTGAAGTTGGTAACAAGAAAAACAAACAGCTTTACCCAACAGAAAAAAGTTTAAAGATTTATCCATTATTAAAGCGAGAAGGAGACTATTCGAATGCTAGAGCATTAGATGGTTTTTCTCCTGAAGAAATGGACAGTGTTCAAGACTTTTTAAATCGTATTCGTCAAAACATTGAAACCGATTGGGAATACGTAAAAAAAGGGCATAAACGAAATTATTAAAGGCGATCCCTAGTGCTTTTCGAGCATTTGGAATCGCCTTTCTTCACGAAGAATAACTATTTTAATATAACGTTAACAGCCCTTGAATTACACTCTTTTGGCACTCTAAGCATTAGTTAGCGAGAGAATAGTATGTTAAAATGAAAGTTATTATAGGAATTAAGCGAGGTCTGCTATATGTTGCATGATTATGTTGAGATAGCCCATGAGATAGCTAGAAATGCTCATGCTGGACAAGTTGATAAAGCAGGCGTTGATTATATTAAACACCCTGAAACAGTCGCCAGTTTTGTGAAATCAGCGGAAGAAAAGGCTACTGCTTATTTGCATGACGTTCTTGAAGATACAAAGGTAACAGCAAATGACTTAAAGAGCGCTGGAATACCTGAAAGTGTGATTGAAGCGGTGCAAGTCTTAACCAAAGATAGAAATACACCTTATTTTGATTATCTTAGGCAAGTTAAAGCCTCCCCTATTGCTAGAATAGTAAAACTAGCAGACTTAAAACATAATTCAGACCGCTCCCGACTTCTAAGCATAACCGATAAGGATTTAGGGCGGCTTGAAAAATATAAAAAAGCTACTGAGTTTTTAGAGCAATAACAAACCATTTAGAAAAAGAATTGTTAAGTGAAATTTATATTGCCGTCATAGCTTTTTCAGGTCTTAACTGGATTGTTCAACTTATCCGCCTTGCCTTTGCTACAAAAGCAAAGAAAACAGCTCACAAAGCACTTGATTAGATTGTCAAATTTGACAGTCTTTTTCTTTCGGGTACTTACTGACGGGTAAGAGGGTTCGAATGATTTAAGAAGAAAGCACCTTGCATAATGCAAAATGCTTTCTCAATTTTACGCGTGGACGGTGTCCTTATAAATTAACTACATTTTAAAAATAAAGTTAATTCCAAAAGATATTAATATAACAATAGTAAAGTCGTGGAAGATAATACGGAAAATATCAAATTAATTGTCTTCAAACAACTTTATAAACGTTTGAACTACTAAAAATTATTTTATTCTTTTACAAGCCTTCGTCGTCAATAGCGATGTAAGAAAGCACCTGATATTTTACGCTTTTGAACGCGGATCCATAAAATCGCGTAATGCATTGCTAAGCATATACAAACCTAATACAAGTACTGTAATAGCTCCACCTGGCGCATAAGTGTACCATGGGGCTCCCACTAAATAGGCTTGTGAATCTTTTAACATTCGTCCCCAACTAGGGTTTGGTGGCTGCACGCCAAGCCCTAAATAACTAAGTGCCGCCTCCGCAAGCATTGCAGTCGCAAAGGTCACAGTGGCAGCGACGATAATTTGCGATGAAATATTAGGTAATATATGACGAAACATAATGCTATAAGGTTTTACACCGATTAACTTTGCTGCTAAAACATATTCAGTGTCACGATGTTGGACGAAACCACTACGTGTAATTCTGGCAATGGCCGGTATGGCAATAATGCCTAATGCAATAGCCGTATTAACAATCCCCGGCCCAAATACAGCCACGAGCATTAAAGCTAGTATAATTCCTGGAAAGGCCATTAATGCATCCATCATGCGCATAAAAATTTCATCGATCCAGCCACCTACATACCCCGCTATACCACCAATTAAAATACCAAAAATTGTTCCAATAAATACTGTCATTAGTCCAACTGCAAAGGCCGTTTGTGTTCCTTTCATAATACGACTAAAAATATCACGACCAAATTCATCCGTTCCAAATAGATAATCACTACTTGGGCTACGTAATTTTTGAGGTATATTCATCGAATTCACATCATGGGGTGTATAAAAAAAGCTGATGATCATGATGATTAGAAAACCGACAATGACTAGTAGACCAATGATTAAATTAATATTTTTCATGTATCTTTGTATATGTTTCATCGTATCCACCTCGCTCATCGTAATCGGATTCTAGGATCTAACACTGAATATAAAATATCGACCATAAAATTAATCATGACCACCGCAACAGTAATATACATAACGATTCCTTGTACTAATGGAAAATCACGATTACTAATAGCTGTGATGAGAAGTTGACCAACGCCTGGCAGTGAAAATACTTGCTCCACAATAATCGTTCCAGCAACAACTTCAGCCATTATCAATCCAAATACCGTTAATATTGGAATCATCGAATTTTTTAAGACATGCTTATACATAACATTTTGCTCAGACATCCCTTTACTACGAATGGTACGCACATAATCGAGCTGAACTTGCTCTAAAATTGACGTACGAACATAGCGAAAATTGATCGCAATTTGTGGAATCGCAATCGTTAACGCAGGAAGAACAAGTGTACTTAACGCTCCTGCTACACTTTGCGTCCACGGAATATAGCCACTTATTTTAAAGAAGCTGAACTGCAGTCCAACATATAAAATGAGAATCATTCCGAGCCAGAAAGAAGGAATGGCCATTCCAACTTGTGTCACTGTTGACAACGACATATCACTGAACTTATTTTGTCTTCTCGCCGCAAACATCCCCAACGGTAAGGAAATGAGTAACACAATTACGAGGGCGAGCCCAGCTAATGACATCGTTACAGGTAGTCTGTCAAACAGTAAGTCTTTTACTGGCATTGAAAAGCGAATAGACTTTCCTAATTCCCCTGTTAATAATCCCTTCATCCAATCTGTATATTGCTCATAAAGGGGGCGATTCAAGCCAAGCTCTGATCGCAAATTTTCAATTTGTGTGGGATCCGCTTCAGTACCTAACATCGTCCGAACCGGATCACCAGGTAAAATTTGAAAAACACCAAATGTAATGATCGACACTAGAAGGATAGTTGTTATTAACAGGATGAATCGACGTATAATATACATCATCAAGCACTCATCCCTTTCTAGTTAGAAATTTTAACCTCAGACATATCATGGAACCAGAATGGGTAGTTCTTTAATCCAGTAACTTGCTTCTTAGAGCCCCAAACAATTTGATAATCTGCGACATATACCGCTGCTGCCTGCTCAGCTAAAATTTCCTGTGCACGATGATAGTAGTCAATTTGCTTCGCCTGATCTCTTTCCTTTAAAACGTCTGCCATAATTTTATCGTATTCCTCATTTTTAAATTTGAAGAAGTTTTCACTATCATTTGTTGAAATGTAATCATTAATAATTTCATAAGCAGAAGCACGACCAGTTAAATCGATTGTTGTCATTTGATAGTCCCGACCAAAGTAAACTCGGTCTAGCCAAATTCCCCATTCTACAACTTCAATTTCTACATCAATACCAATTTCCTTTAAATTATCGGCAACGATTTGCGCGATATTTGAATAAATATCATTATGTGAAGATACAGTAATTTTCGTTTTAAAGCCTTTAGGATAGCCCGCTTCTGCTAATAATGCTTTGGCTTTTTCCACATCACGCTTATACATATCTTCTAAGCCTTTCTTTTGATAGTCCCCCATTGCTGGACTCATGTTTGAACCAAGTGGTACAGCATAGCCCGCAAACACTGAGTCAATAATATCGGACTTACTAATCGCGTAGTTAATTGCCTGACGGACCTTTACATTATCAAAAGGTGCTTTCGTTTCATTAAATGTAACGATTAATGATGAGTTATTATTTTGATGAGATAAGTTATAGTTATCTCCTACTTCGCTTACGCGCTGCCAAGGTACACTCGTTAAATCGACTTCATTGGCCATTAAACTCATAATCGCTGCTTGATCATCCGATTGGAAGGTAAACGTCACTTTATTCAAGTAAGGTAACCCTTCCTTCCAGTAGTTTTCATTTTTCTTCAGTTCTAAATTTGTGCCCGGAGAGTATTTTACATAAGCAAATGGTCCAGTACCTATCGGGTTTTCATTATGCTTTCCATCATTGCTTTTTGGTAAGATAGCTGATTGTCGAGCTGTTAATGAATATAAGAAATTGGAGTTTGGCTCCTTTAGCTTAATCACAAATGTATTGGCATCTGGTGCTTCCGTTGACGCAACATTATCAAAGCTATTTGACATCTTTTCGCCGCCGTTTTTCCCCATTAAACGATCAAATGAATACTGAATATCCTCAACAGTTAAATCCTCTCCATTATGAAATTTCACACCCGGACGAATATTGAATGTATATGTTAAACCATCTTCAGATATTGCATAGCTTTCGGCTAACCCTTCTATTAAAGTTCCATCTGTTTGCGGTGCCATCAGTCCTTCAAAAATATTAAGGATCATTTGGTAAGAAATAGACGCTGTCGCTTTATGTGGATCTAAAAAATCTGGGTCGTCATTTATACGTACTACGATTTCTTGAGGTAAATCCGCCACTGTCTTTCCACTAGTACTTGCATCCTTTTTGTCATCACTTGAACAGGCACTCATTAGTAAAACGACTATCATTGTCAATAACAGCAACGACCAATTGTTCTTTAGTCTCATGTTATTTCCCCCTATTCTCTATGTGTTCATTATTTGAATGCTTTTATAGCTTTCTACTTCAACTAATTTATCAGCAGCTTTAATACCAGTAATGATCGCTTCCTCCATAGCTTTTGTAGCTAAATGCCCCAAATAGTCCACCGGAAATCCTTTATCTCCTGTACCAAGCACGAAAATCGTATCTCCATCCAGCATTGTGTGTACTGGATAAATTGTCCGTGCAAGAGCATTTTGTGTAAGCTGGGCTATTTTTTTCGCCTCTGCTTTTGTCAGCTTAGCATTCATTGCTATGACACCGATTGTGGTATTCGTACCAGACAACGCTTCCGATTGCACATGCTCCTCTAAATACGTACAGCAATCCATCCATTCCCCTGTTTTCGGATCCCTAGCTCCTGCTAGCGTTTCTCTTGTAGTAGGATCTTTCACATCTCCAACAGCATTGACAGCAACAATGGCCCCCACTACAACATCCTCTTTACCAGCTATAGAGGCGCTGCCTAGGCCCCCTTTCATACAAAATTGAGGACCCGCCAATTTTCCTACAGTCGCACCATAACCAGCCCCTGTATTACCATTTGCAAATGGACCAACAACCGCACTTTTAGCGGCTTCATAGCCCATTGGAGCAGTAGGTCTTGTCTTTGGATCACCGATAAACAAATCGAACAGCACCGCACTAGGAACAATTGGAATTGTGGCAACACCTGCCTGTACGCCAACACCCCGCTCCTCTAAAAATTGCATGACTCCGGTCGCAGCATCCAATCCAAATGCGCTCCCCCCTGACAGGCAAATCCCATGCACATGCTCAATTTCGTTAATAGGATCAAGTGCATCAGTCTCTCGAGTGCCCGGCGCTGAGCCTCTTACATCGACACCGCACACCGCACCATTTTCCACTAAAATCGCTGTACAGCCTGTAATTCCTTCACTATTTTCCACATGCCCTACTTTAACTCCAGGCACATCTGTAATGTTTCCAAACATCATACACGCCCCACTTCAAAAAGACCGATTTTTCAGTCTATTTTTCATATAAAAAACACGCTACCCGTTGATGGTTATTTTCTTCCCGAAGCTCTGGCCGTTCCTGATGACATCTGTCCATCACATAGGGACATCGTGTATGAAACACACAGCCTACAGGAGGATTCATCGGGCTCGGCAATTCACCCTGTAACGGTATTTCTTGTTTCGGCTCATCAAAATTGATCACCGGAATGGCTGATAGCAATGCCTGCGTATATGGGTGCAGAGGATTTGCATATAGTTCTTTTTTCGCACCAATTTCCACTACCCTCCCCAAATACAACACAGCTACTCGATCGCTAATATGTTTTACAACACTTAAATCATGTGAAATAAATAAATAGGTCAAATGAAATTCATCCTGTAAATCCATCATTAAATTCAATACCTGTGACTGCACCGAAACATCTAATGCAGATACAGGCTCGTCCGCAATAATGAACTCTGGATGAATAGCTAGAGCCCGCGCAATACCGATTCGTTGTCTTTGACCGCCAGAAAATTCATGTGGGAACTTTTGCATAACATCTTCTGGTAGACCTACCTTCTGCAAAAGCTCCTTTACACGTTCTTTGCGCTGTTCTTTCGTTAATGTTAATTGCAGCTTCATCGGCTCTTCGATGATGGCACCTACTCGCATACGAGGATTGAGTGATGCAAAAGGATCCTGAAAAATCATTTGCATTTGATTGCGATACGTTTGTAGTTTACTTCCCTTTAATTGCTGAATAGGCTGTCCTTTATATAAAATTTCTCCTTCCGTCGGTTCCACGAGTTTTAAAATAGTTCGGCCAAACGTCGATTTTCCGGAGCCGGATTCGCCTACGATCCCAAGCGTCTCACCTCGAAAAATTTCTAGAGAAATATCATCGACTGCTTTAATGACCTTTTTCTCTTCCTTCATCGACTTACGTTTTACAGGAAAGTACGCTTTTAAATATTTTATTTCAAGCAAGGTTTCTTTCTTCGTCATGATCATGCGCCCCTTTCTCTGAAAATAAATGACAGCGTACTTTATGCTCATCTTGAATATGGATTGCCTCAGGTTGCACGCTATGACATTGTGCCATTACAAATGGACAGCGTGATGCAAAACGGCAGCCTTCTGGTAACGCATAAGCCGGGGGAACAGTTCCAGGGATTGACGGCAATCGTTTAACATCTGTCTCTAGATTAGGCATTGTTTTTAAAAGAGCCGTTGTATACGGATGCTTTGGATTCATAAAAAGCTCTCGCACTGGCGCTTCTTCTACAATTTGGCCTGCATACATAACTAGAACGCGGTCTGCCGTTTCTGCTACAACGCTCATATCATGTGTAATAAATAATATAGCCGATTGATGTTCTTCCTTCATCTTCATCATAAGCTTTAAAATTTGAGCTTGTACTGTTACATCAAGAGCCGTTGTTGGCTCATCAGCAATTAACAGTTGAGGGTTATTGGACATTGCAATCGCAATCATGACACGTTGGCGCATACCACCTGATAATTGATGTGGATATTCAGCAATCACCTTTTCTGCATTGGCAATACCCACTTCTTTTAAAAGATGCAGAGATTTCTCCCGCGCCTCCTTTTTTGATATCCTTTGATGTCTGCGAATGCCTTCCATCATTTGATTACCGATTGTAAAGACAGGATCTAATGATGTCATCGGCTCTTGAAAAATCATACTAATTTCATTGCCTCTTATATTGCTCATCTCTTTATTTTTAAAGTCTAAGAGATTTTTACCATTCAGTTTAATGGTACCAGCTGTAATTTCTCCTGGTGGAATAGGCAGTAATCGCATAATTGATAACGATGTAATACTTTTACCGCTTCCAGACTCACCTACAAGCGCAACCGTTTCTCCCTTACGAATCGTAAAGCTCACATCATCGACCACTTTTGCCTGCTTACCATTTTTTAAATGGAATTTTATTTTTAAATGTTTTACCTCTAGGAGCACCTGATTTTCTTTTGGCTGATCCATATGCATCCCTCCATCTCACATTTCATTACATTTGATTAGGTGGTGCATAACGTATTGCAATATTTTTCATTTGCGTATAATTTCTCAACGCGACAAAACCTTTTTCTCGTCCAATGCCACTCTTTTTATAGCCACCAAACGGCATTTGAATTCCGCCTGCTGCTCCATAGTTATTGACAAACACTTGTCCAGCTTTTACACGACTTGCAACATAATGTGCGGTATCCAAATTTTTCGACCAAACGCCTGCAACTAATCCGTAATCTGTACTATTCGCTAAGGTAATTGCTTCATCAACCGTCGTAAACGCAAATACAGTTAACACCGGTCCGAAAATTTCCTCCTGCGCGAGAGGATCGTTAGCTTTTACTCCAGCAAGTATTGTTGGCTCAACATAATAGCCCTGTTCATAGCCTTTAATCGTAAGAGTTTCACCACCAGTAACTACGTAGCCATCCTCTTTCGCCTTTTGCAGCAGTGTTGAAATCTTCGTATATTGTCGTTCATTTAGAAGCGGGCCCATATCAACGTCCGCTTCACCAGGGCCAACTTTTAATGCTTGGAATTTTTGTATTAATTGTGCCATGAATTTTTCTTTAGCACACTCTTCAATTAGGAGTCTGGCTCCTGCCGAGCATGTTTGTCCGGCATTTTGAATAATGGCGCGTACAACTCCTTCAAGCGCTTGCTCCATGTTGGCATCCGCAAAAACAATATTTGGGGATTTTCCACCAAGCTCTAATGTCACTGGTACAACATTTTCTGCGGCTGACTTCATCACCTCAATGCCTGTCGGAACAGAGCCTGTAAACGTAATATGATTAATATCAGGATGGGATGTTAAATACGGTCCAACATCACGACCTAAACCTGTAATATGCTGAAAAATACCTTTTGGTACCTTATCCGCAAACCATTCCGTTATAGCGTGTGTAGTTAATGGCGTATCCTCCGCACTTTTAACAATTACTGCATTGCCTGTAGCAATTGCAGCTGCTACACTTCTTGCCGTAATTTGAATAGGATAATTCCAAGGCACGATATGTACGGTAATTCCTACAGGCTCTAACACTACCGCATTTAAAATGCCGTCTTCAATGGGAATCGTATCCCCCATAACTTTATCAGCAGCTCCTCCATAAAACTCAAAATAGCGGGCTGCCGCTTCCATATCCGCTCTTGCTTGTGTTAACGGCTTTCCAACATCACGACATTCTAACAAACTCCATTCCTCTGCATGCAGACGTATATAGCGTGCAAGTTCAATGAGTAGCTGCCCACGTTCATAAGCCTTTATTTGTCGCCACTCTTCACTTTCAAACGCTACTCGCGCAGCGCGTACAGCCTCGTCCACATGGATTTTATTCGCATTCGTAATTTGGGCAATGACTTTACCAGTAGAGGGGTTCATGACATCTAATAATGCTTCCATATCACCATGTATCCACACACCATTTATCAACATCGGAATTTTCTTCACGCGTATCCCTCCTATAGTCCACGACCACCGTCTACATGCATTGTCGTTCCTGTAACCATGCTCGCTGCATCAGAGAGTAAATAACTTACCGCTCCGGCAATGTCTGATGGATTCACTAATCGCCCAAGTGGGACCGATTGAACAAAGACACTCTGCTTCGTTTGCTCAACGTCCGCTCCTTGTGCCGTAAATTGAGACAGCATCTGCGTATCAGCTGGCCCTGGGTGAATCGTATTCACACGTATTTGGAACGGAGCTAGCTCAATAGCCAAACCACGTGTAAAACTCTCCGCTGCCCCTTTAGATGCAATATAAGACTGTAAACCTGGGCGTGGTCGTACTGCAGAAATGGAAGCGATTGTGACAATTGAGCCCTTTAGCCGCTCCTTCATATAAGGAACGACTGCCTTTGTTGTAATAAATAAGCTTTTAACATTGACATCCATTAACCGGTTCCACTCGTCTATCGTCACTTGCTCAATCGGTTTTGCCGCCTGCGCTATACCAAGCGCGTTGACAAGTCCATCAATCCGTCCATACTCATTAAAAATCTGCTTGAAGACTTCGTTCACACGCTCCTCTTGTAAGACATTGACCTCAAAGCATCGCAAGGCATCGTGTGCTAAATCATTTAAAGAAGCTACTGATAAATCAAGCCCTACAGCAATATTGCCCTTTGCAAGTTGTTCCTGAATAATGGCTTTTCCCATACCACCACCAGCACCTGTTACGATGATGACCTTTTGTACTACTGCCATGCTATACACCCCTTGCCGCTAAATTCATTTTGATAATCTCCTGACAAATCGCATCACCCATTTGTGCCGTTGTCGCCTGTCCACCAATATCTGCGGTTTTCACAGCCCCTTCTCGAAGTACCGCCTCAATCGCACTTACTATTAGCACCTCTAAATCAGGTCTTCCGATATGTCCAAGTAACAAAGCAAGTGACCAAATTTGTGCAATTGGGTTTGCTATGCCCTTTCCTGCAATATTTGGTGCTGACCCATGTACAGGCTCAAACATAGACGGGAATTCCCTTTCTGGATTTAAATTCGCTGACGGTGATAACCCAAGACCACCAACGATGGCTGAACCTAAATCTGATAAAATATCTCCGAATAAATTGGAGGCCACAACAACCTGAAAATCTTGCGGTCGTTCCACGAAATAAGCTACTAAAGCGTCGATATAGATAGATTCTAACTCTAGTGCTGGTGAGATTTGTGCAAGAATTCTCTTAGCATGCTCATCCCAAAACTTCATTGAATGTATAATAGCATTCGATTTTGTCGCGCTCGTAATTTTTGTTTTGCCATTTTTATAGGCATAATCACAGGCGGCTTGGACAATCTTTTCAATACCGATACGTGTCATAATCGTATTTTGAATCGTCATTTCCTGTGGCTGACAATGATAAATTCGCCCACCACTATCGGAATATTCCCCCTCTGCATTTTCACGGAAGATCACAAAATCAATATCCCTTCCATTAGCAAGAGGGGAGGCTATACCAGGTAATGATTTAATCGGACGGAAATTTACATATTGCTGGAAGTTTTTTCGTATCGGCATAATTAATTCCCATACTGTCACGTCATCCGGAACACGAGCATCTCCAATAGCCCCAAATAATATCGCATCATATTCTTTTAGTATCTTTAATGCATTGTCTGGCATCATCCGACCGTTTTCGAGATAATAATCTGAGCTCCAAGGAAACATTGTTGTTTCTATTTGTAAAGATGAATCATGTTCCTGAATAGAATTTAGTACCTTTAGTGCTTCCTCCATAACTTCCTTTCCAATGCCATCACCTGGAATGACTGCGATTTTTGTGTGAGTCATAGTCATTGTGCATCACCTGCTAAAAACTTTAATGCTGCTAAACGGTAAATGGCTGTAGTTTCTGCTAATTCTTCGATATCGACATATTCGTCAATTTGGTGGGGCATATCACGATCACCCGCTCCAACGGTAACGATCGGTACCCCATGCACATGTAGGAATGTTCCATCTGTAGCCCCTGGGACACCGTTATATTTCGGCTCTTTTTCCGTTACCTCAGCGACTGCCTCATAAATGGCTTGTACAACAGGCTCCTCCTTAGCTGTTGCTGTCGCAGGACGATTATCAAGTACTGTTAACTCAACTTTAAAATCCGGATCATCTGCTTGCAGGCGTTTAATAATTCCCTCAATTTTACCGAGAAGCTCATCGTGATCCTGTGCAGGAACTGTACGAATATCAAGCGTCGTCATACAATGATCAGGAATGACATTAATTTGCGCATCTCCTTTTACAGGCGCGCGTAAAATCGTTGGTGTAATAGATGGCCAGTTAAGCATCGGATCACGTCCTAAACGTGCCTGCTCTTCTTTTTCCAATTTTTCAAGCTCTACGATGAAACGTGCCATGCGCCAGTTCGGATTAATGCCACTCCAAGAAATCGCACCGTGCGCCATTTTACCGAAAACATCCACTTTCAAGCGTATTGCCCCACGCTGTGCGATACAAACGTTGTTTTCCTCTGGCTCACATATAATCGCTCCATCCACATCATCTGCCCAGCCATTTTTTATAAAATGCTTAATACCAAGCATTAACCCTTCTTCATCACATGGAATACATAAAATAATCTTGCCTGTAAATTCCTCCTGATCCAGTAGCAACGACTGACAAGCTGTAATCATACACGCAAGATTCCCTTTTGTATCATTTGTACCTCGGCCATACATTCGACCATCAATAATTTCTGCACCGAATGGATCGTACGTCCACGCTTCACGATTTCCTTCAGTAACGACATCTGTGTGTCCTTCAAAGAGGAGTGTTTTTCCTGGCTTACCCGAGTCAATAATACCAATGACATTCGGCCGACCTGGCACAACCTCCTCAACATGTGTTTCAATCCCTATATCACGTAAATATCGAGCTACATAATTCGCAACTTCTTGTTCATTGCCATTTGGATCATCTTCTCGGTAAACGCTTTCTATACGTACTAGCTTTTGTGTAAGCTCAATAACTGCTTCGCGGTCACGTAAATAAGATTCCGTCGTCTTTAAACTAGTTACTGTCATTTATAAGCCTCCTATATTTTATAGAATATTCTGAAATTAATTCATTTTATCATTATCCGATTCAACAAGCATTAGACAATTTGTAAATAATATATAGAATGCTTTTAACTTTATGTTTAGTAGTGAAAAGCTAGAAAACACAAAAATAATATATATTATGTTATTTTTCGATAAAAAGAGACTTAAGGGATCATTACCATAACATGGGGTTGATTTCCGTTCCGGCCGGGCTTGCTGTCGATACGCTTTCGCACAGAGCAAAGCTTCTTGGGGGTGTCAAGCCTCCACTCCAATCAACTTATTTGCATGACATAGGTTTTATCAAAATGTCATCTCATCTTTAGCCGAATTTAAAAGTAATGATGGAGAAATTAATTTTATATAGCTTCAAGTTTTTAAATCATTAATAAACTAAACTATGTTTGGGGTTGCATAACCACAGGTGGATTCGAGGAAAAGTAAGACTGGACACAACATACAAAATGTTAGAGCTCTGACATTTGCAAGTTAGTTCAATTAGAGAAGGCGTATCCTGTTATGAACAGGATACGCCTTCTAGTGTTTGTGTGGTGAAAGATACTTTAATCTGCTAGAGATTAGTTAGTGGATATGGCCATTAAATCATCATTTTCTAGCCAGTGTTTACCGCCGAGAAAATCAACTAAATAAAGCGGTTTGTAGTTGTTATTAATAGTAGTATAGATGACTTCGCCCGTTATCTTTAAGGCAGCTATCATTACTTGTGATCTGATAGGATATTTAATATCGACGCATTCCTTTAGAACAAGGGTGAATTGTTCCATAGAGCAAACACCAGTCTGGAAGATACGGTGATTATCATCGGTCTCAATATGGTATATAACTCCCCCGTCTTTTAATACATCGATTACGATTGTATGTTGGAATTGACCAACTGAACGAGTAGCAGAAAATCTACACCCGGTAACAGCTCGGTGAAATGGTTCTTCTTTATCTGGATGATATAAGCTTCTCTCTACTTGCTCCCAACCACTTTCTGTAAGAGCATTCTCAATATAACTAAAGATAGGGACGTATCGACTCGGATTTTCTAGTATGAATTGTTTTATTTCATCAAGTTCTTGAGCGAATAAGTTGTCGAAATTAGTTTCATCGTAATCTCCCTCAGAATACGTTTTAGTCAAATCTTTCATTTGATCTCTAAACTGTTGGGGGGCGATAAGCTCTGTAATAGCCCCTTCATATTTAAGTACTTCAGATGTTTGGATATTGCCTGATGGATCGAACAAATATGGTTTACCTAAATAAGATGTTTCTAAATATACCTTTAATAGTTTCATCTGCAAAACTCTGTTGTGTTGTATTATTGGAAGCCAAATTGCAATGATGTTATATCCAAAGACTTCATTCATTGCTAAGGCAAATATATGGCTACGGTTAAGACAATAATCGAATAGTGTTCTTCCTGTTGCGCCTACTCTAATTTCAGTTAAAGGTAAGTCTACGAAATCGTATTTCAACTGCACTTATCTTCCCTCCTTAAAAACTATAATCTTTTTTTATTTGTCATTTGTTATTATTTATTATGCACTGTGCTCTTATAGCTTAAACTTCAAGGGTACCGATATAGAATATGCTCCTGCTCTCCTATGTTCCTGTTCTCCTGTTCCACTATAAAATAACTTGTGAGATTTCAATGTATGAAACTTATGAAAAAAACATGACTGAAAGAAAATCAAAACGAAAATCCTTAATCTTAGGGAGTAATTTCCTTCAATAAGACTAGTTGATCTGTTTTTCTTAAGTATTCGACTGCTTCATACACATTCTAGGAAGCAACAATCTATAAAAAAACAGCCTAACAAAAAATGGAATTGAAATATAAAAAAACCAGCGTCTATTTGAATTGCTCAAATAGACGCTGGTTTTTTCATTTTATTGCTGGCGAGATTCTGTCATTTGCTTCCAAACAGAACCTTTTGCTTCCTCACCTTGTTCGATGCGGGCAATCGCCATTTTTACTTGTAGCTTCACTTCAAACTCTTTATCCTCTTCAGCAGCTTTTAATGCCGTTAACGATTTCTCCGTACCGATTTCATATAAGTACATAGCTGCACGCCAACGAACTAGTTTATTTTTATCTTGTAATGCTTGCTGCATCGCGTCTTCAAATTCCACTAAGCCGAGGTCGCTCATACAATCTCCTGCAGTTCGACGTACCGCTGCACTTTTATCCTGTAATGCCTTTTCCAAAAAAGGTACAACCGCTACATCTTCAATCATTCCTAAATAAACGGTTGCAAGTCGACGGATAGACATTTGCTCATCTTGTAACGCTAAATCTAAAAGTGGTAAATCATCTAGCTCTGGATCTGCCATTTGGTCAAGCAGTTGGAAACGTTTTTCCCATTCTGGTTGTTTAAACTGTTCAACAGAAATTTTTAGCTTAGCTGGCTTCTCAATAGTTTTCTCAGAATCATTAATCGTTGCAATAATCTCCGCTAAACGTTCCTCTGAATAAGTTACATCGATTTCTTGTTTTACGGCTTCTGCAATTTCCTCAAGCTCTCCATAACGTACACCATAGTCAATCCACTTACGTTGGAAAATATAATTTTCATCAACTGCTGTCTCAATAATTTTATTGAAAGCTTCCACAAAGCGCTCACCACAGCTTACACGGTGCTCACGTTGATTATCAAACACCTTTACTTGAAGCGGTACTTGTTTATAAAACTGCACATGGACGTACACTTCACCATAAAATTCATTGGCAACTTGTTCATTGTTTACTTCCTGTACATCTTCACCTAACACTTGACGGATGCTTGCCAAAATACCTTCCCATGCATACTTTGCGTTACGCTCAACAGCGAAGAAATCTGCTACATGATACACACCTTTAACACCTTCAATTGCTAAAATTGCTGCCGCTTCACCCGTTGCTTCATCTTTATTATCTTTTGTAAAATTATAGCTTTTGCCAAAAGGTAACTCTGTATCAACGACAATCTTCATAGAATTAGGGCTTGGTGTCGGCTCAATTGTAATAATCTTCATGTCTATCGCTCCTTATCCGTTTACGATTTCATCTAAATACGACCATCTTTCAATCAGATGCTCATATTTTGCATTCAGCTCATCTAGCTTCGCCGTTAATTCCTGTAGCTTTGTAAAATCAGCTCCAGCATTAGCAATACCTTCTTCTGTCTCCATAATCGCTGTCTCAGTCTTTTCTATGTCATCAGTAATAGTTTCCCATTCTTTTTGCTCTTTAAAAGATAATTTTTTCTTGTCTGATTTAGGTTTTTCGGTCTTAGGTTTTTCAACTTTTGGAGCCTCTACCTTTACAGCTGCTTCCTGTTCACGCTTTAGTAAATATTCACTGTAAAT
Source organism: Lysinibacillus sphaericus (assembly GCF_015844675.1). GTDB lineage: Bacteria > Bacillota > Bacilli > Bacillales_A > Planococcaceae > Lysinibacillus > Lysinibacillus sphaericus_E. The sequence goes on from NZ_LDGC01000075.1 coordinate 103,737, forward strand.
ATCAAGCATCTCTTCAACATGCCCAAGACCATCTAAAATCCACAGCTTCTTCGCGATTCGATCTAAGAAAAAGCGATCGTGGGATATCGTTATAACGACTCCAGGGAAATGCTCAATGAAATCCTCTAGCACACCTAATGTTTCAATATCTAAATCATTTGTAGGCTCATCTAGTAACAGTACGTTCGGTTGCTCCATTAATAATCGTAATAAATGCAGACGTTTACGTTCACCACCTGATAATTTACCAATAGGTGTACCGTGTGCATGAAGTGGGAATAAGAAGCGCTCCAGCATTTGAGCAGCCGAATAGCGTACACCTTCTGCATCTGTAATATCATTTGAAGCTTCACGAATATATTCAATCATTCGCTCATTTTCATTCATCTTTGGTAGTGTTTGTTTGAAATGTGCTAACTTCACTGTCGAACCAACAAGAATTTCACCAGCATCAGGTGTTAGCTCTCCTGCTAGCATGTTCAATAATGTTGATTTTCCTACACCATTCGCGCCGATAATACCAATACGATCGCCCTGCTGTAGTAAAAATGAAAAGTTATCAAGGATTTTTTGTTGGCCAAATGCCTTTGAAATATTTTCAGCCTCTAAAACTTTCCGACCGAGTCGTGTTGTTGCTAGTCCCATTTCAAGAGAGACATCCTCAGATTTACGCTCCAAGTTATCCTCTAACTGCTCGAAGCGCTGGATACGTGCTTTTTGCTTCGTAGAACGCGCTTTCGCACCACGACGAATCCATTTTAATTCTGAGCGATAGCGGTTGCGATCCTTTTGTGCAGAGGCTGCTTTCATTTCCTCACGAATAGCACGAGATTCTAAATAATCCCCATAATTCCCCGTATGGCGGTATAATGTTTGATCAGCCAGTTCGTAAATATGCGTAGACAGCTCATCTAAGAAATAACGGTCATGGGTAATAAATATAACTGCTCCCTTTAATCGTAACACCATTTCTTGTAGCCACTCTGTAGACTGTACATCTAAATGGTTGGTAGGCTCGTCTAATAAATAAAGATCTGCCGGCTCGATTAACACTTTTGCTAAAGCAACGCGCTTTTGCTGACCGCCTGACAGTGTTAATACTTCTTTATCAAACATTTCAATCCCAAGCTTCGTAAGCGCTGTCTTAGCAAGAGCATTGACATCCCATGCCTGCTCTTCATCCATACGATGTTGCAAGCTAAATAACGTTTTTTGTAAACTTTCTGAAGTCGGATTTAAGGCAAGTGCAGCAACCGTTTCCTCATATTCTCGATTCAGTTTTAAAATAGGTGAATCCCCTGCAAACACTGCCTGTAACACAGTTTCGCCACTATTAAAAGTAGGCTCCTGTGGTAAATAAGCAACACGATATTTATTTGGGCGGTCAACTTCCATAGAATCCGCTTCGATTTCATTTGCTAAAATAGAAAGCAATGTGGATTTACCAGTACCATTAATACCAATTAACCCAGCTCGCTCCCCCTCATAAATGGTAAATTCAATATTTTGAAAGAGCGTTTTATCGCCCACTGTTTTCGTTAAATTTTGTACAATTAAATGACTCATTACACTTGTCCATCTCTTTCATTTAGGTGTTGTTTAATGTCCATACTACTTTTAATATGTAGTTTATTATTGATATCCATTTTTATCATAACACCAAATGACAGGTAAACAAAGGACAACAAACTCTTCTTACCCCTCTAAAAAAACCTCCTCCATTACATGCAAAATGAAGAAGGGTAAAAATCACAAAAAAATATCCGGATAGAAAATTTTTCCATCCGGATACAGAAGCTAATTATTTCACCAATAATTAAGAAGCTTCCACCATAATCCTCCTACAATAACAAAAATCAGAATTGTTACAACGGAAACTACAAAACCAACTGTCCACCATTTTTTTTGATCAATATAGCCTGCACCAAAGAAGACCGGTGCTGGACCAGAACCATAATGAGTAGTGGCGCCAAATAAATTACTAAATGCCGCTAATAATATAGCCGCCAACATTGCTGGTGCACCTGCTTGCAACATAACAGATAAAAACGCTGCATACATCGCACTAATATGAGCAGTGGAACTCGCAAAGAAATAATGAGAATAGAAGTAGACTAATGCTAATATGATTACAGCCCATATCCAACTATACCCAGATACAAGTCCACCCACTTCATTACTAAACCACGGAATCAACCCTAGTTTGTTCATAAAAGATGCCATCATAAATAGCGTTGCAAACCAAATTAGTGTATCCCATGCGCCTTCTTCCTTCTTAATATCTGCCCATGTTAATACATCTAACAATAAAAGTAATGAAAGACCAATAAGAGCTGCTGTAGTAGCACTAATGCCTAAGTAGTCTCCACCAATCCATAACGACAACACAGCAACAAATACTACGATCATTCGTTTTTCAGAACTTTTCAATGGACCAAATTCATCCAATTTCTTTTTAGCAATAGCTGCTGCCTCTGGTGTTTCCTTGATTTCAGGCGGATAAATTTTATAAATAACATAAGGAACAACGATTAAAGCTGTTAATCCAGGGACAATCATGGCCAATGCCCAACCAAACCAAGTAATCGTTACCCCAGCTGAATCACTTGCTAACTTTACAATTAAAGGGTTTGCTGCCATGGCTGTCATAAACATAGCAGACGTTATTAAATTCCCTTGAAAGCCTACCTTTAATAAAAATGCCCCCATCTTACGCTCCGTCCCATCTTCCGGTTTAGATCCGAAAGTATGAGATAAAGACTGGATGATTGGAAATATAACACCACCAGCACGAGCTGTATTACTAGGAATAGCAGGTGCTAATATTAGGTCACTTGCCAATAAAGAATAAGACAAACTCAGAGTTTTTTTCCCAAAAAGACGAACAAATACATAGGCAATTCGTTCACCTAGTCCCGTTTTAATAAATCCACGAGAAATAAAGAAGGCAATAACAATTAGCCAAATCGTTGAATTGCCAAAACCGCTTAGAGTCTCTTCAATAGTTAATGTATTTGTTATGGCAATCATAGCCATAGCAATAAAGGATATCGCTCCCATTGGCAACGGTTTCGATATAAATCCTATAATTGTCGCAACAAAAATAGCAAATAGATGCCATGCCTTTTCATCTACTCCCGAAGGTACTGGACAAAACCAGATTGCTACGCCAACAGCAAGGGAAATGAAGAAAGGAATCCATTTGACTGAGCTTTTTGCTTCTTTCATAATATTAATGCTCCTTTGACGGTTACCCCAATGTTTTTTAACAGGCGATTTCTCCCACGATCTAATACCCGAATAAACTATAGACAAAATCAAGATCCCCATTGTCGAAAAAGCATAAGTAATTATATATACTTTACGTAACTGATGAAAAGAATTTCGGCTTATCTTTCAAAAAAAATTCACCTTTGATTGTATATATCCGTTTTTTATGTCATTTTTTTGTTTTATTAACTTTTGAAACATCATAGTTATTGAGGTTAGCATGCGCAACTATACTAAAAAGATACGAATAGCGTGTAAATTACCTTTTAGGCTTGAACCAATCCCACACATTCCAGAAAGTAAAAAAATATTTTATTTCATGCAAAGACAATATAATAATCTTACAAAGTTCAATTATGCCCCGTTCACTCGAGCGGCAGCAAAAAAATTGACAAGAAAAAATATACTTAACCTGAATCATTCTTCTTTCAGGCGTAAATTAATCGACATTTCAGCTCTAAAAAAATCCGTTGTCTATTGGAGTAGACAACGGATTTTTGATGAAACATCTATTTAATTAGCCCACATTATTTTTGGAAGCGTGAATAATTACTCACCAATCTCATTTTGTAATTGCTCTAAAAACTGCACCATAAATTGATGGCGTTCTTCAGCCATTTGTTTGCCCTTCTCTGTAATCATTAAATCCTTCAGCAATAAGAGCTTTTCATAAAAATGAGTAACTGAGGATGTATTTTTACTACGATACTCGTCCTCAGTCATATCCATACGCGCATTTTCTTCCTTGTCATAAAGCTTTCGACCTTTAGCCCCTCCAAAAGCAAACGTCCGTGCAATACCGATTGCTCCAATTGCATCTAAACGATCTGCATCCCGTGCTATTTTTGCTTCAAGAGAAGTTGCTTCTAGTTCGTTGCCACCATTAAACGATACTTGTTCGATGCAATCCCGAATATGTTGCTTCTTATCTTCACTTAAAGGTAGCTCAGCAATCAGCTTATTTTCTTGCTCTTTGCTTTCGGTATACTTTTTATCACTTACATCATGCAAGAGCACAGCAATTTTCACAACTTCTGCATCCGCTTCTGACTCTGTTTCTAATATCGCTAACGCATTTTGATAAACACGTTCAATATGTTGAAAATCATGACTAGCATCAAATTGTTCGTAAATTCCCCGTACTTTGTCCATTAAATTGTTCATAATCTTAGTTCAGTCCCTTCGTACATTATTATACTGTATTGCTTAGAATAGTTGGCAATTATTAAGCAACCTCGAGGCTTTAAAAAAACAATATCGCAAAATGATTTCAATTGACAAACTTTTCAGAATATTGTAAGGTGAATGTACAGAACATTTAACATTGTTCTGTAACTCACTATTTCAGTGGTGTACAGCAACTATGTTTTGACAGATTTAACAACTTCAGCGGGCTTGCAATTGAATACTGTGTTGAAAGATGACGTGCGTATAGTGTAAATCAATTATCCAAGAAAACAAATAAAAGTGAACATTTTTCCCTTAGAAATTCTTTGTTTCAACCCGCATAGCGAATGTACATGACGAAATAAGTGAACAAACAGATAGCTTGTTGTCACGAACTAGAAAGCTTTGACCATTTGTCGCAAGCGTGTGATATTTGTATCATTAATTGACGTTACCTTCTGTAATCATACCCTTGAGTATGTGTGAACGTAACTCCTCCCATTAATAACAAATAACATATCGAATTCATGCCAACATTTGCGAAAAGTCAAAATATCAGAGTCGTGCTAACAAAACTAGAGAATTCTTTTTTAGGCAACCATTTTTCCGAATTTCATTTAAGCCGTAAATGAAGTAATAAGTTATGAAGGAAGTAGGAACGATAGTTATGTTACGTATTACCAACCCGCTGAAGAAAAAGTGAAAGCTGCCCATCTTACTAGTGTAGATGATGGCAGCTTTTATTGTTTCTTCGATTTCCATTTCAAAGACATATATCTCCTATCTCCTTTTACATCGCTTCTTGTTATTCCCTATTTCCCTTCTTAGACATTAATTATTCTGAACATGGGAGATTTTAGAGACATGACGAGCCTTGTTAATCTTATCGTTGTTTATAATCTTGATTTTGAATTTTACCTCTCTTTTATTTCTTCAATCCGTTCCACAGATAAGCCTGTTATTTTACTAATAAAATCAATATCCATTTCATACACTAAAAGATTGTTGGCAATTTCTTCTTCTTTTTCTTTTTCCCTTCTTCTTTTCCTTCTCTTCTTCCTTTCTCTATTCCCTGTTGCTCTGCCATATGCTTTACATCCTCTAACTTTGCCTCTTCATCAAGGATATATTTTAAGCGGGATTGATAAGCAATAATATCTTCCTGAGAAAGACTTAGTTCTTCCCAGACATTGAATGCCTGTAATAAATGTTCGTCCTTCATCGCTAGTTCCTCCAATTCGCAATAAATGCTATCATAAACCTTTTTCTTTCGTGCATCGACCATTCCTAATAATAACAACCAACGAGCTTAAATATCATCCAGTGGCTTCAGAACTCCCCTATGCCATTGTTCAAGAAATTTATTCATTTCAATAAAGTGCACTTTCAAAGCATCATCCTGTATAATTAATCGCTTTAAAGTTTTATCCTCATAAAAATGGAATGTACTGTGATAATATCCGGTTTGAGGAAACAAGTTGAAATTACATGATACCCCATACCCTTTTGTAATTGTGAAGTATAAAGTTGCGCCAAGTAAAATAATGTGCGCTTAAACATATCGTGCTGATTAGAAATAGGACCAACTTCAAGAAGTGGGAAAACTTTTGGGCAATCCTTGTTGTGGGAGTATATGTATAAAGGAAATAGGAACGAATTATTAATAAATATTGATTTGACACTGGCATTCCTCCTTTATACCAGTGAACTACATAGCCTGTTTCATGTTTGTAACCTACTATTCAAGATGAACAGCATACTAAAACAAGACAGCTCATATAATCTTGATTGAGGGGATGATTATGTTGAATAGTCTGTTAGAGAACATTTATCAAATTTCAATAGCAGTCCTACTCTTATGTTCGTTTTTTACTATTAGACTTTTAAAAAAGATTAAATGTGAAAGAACGCTTTCTTTTTTTGAATATGCAATGTATATACTAATTCGAATTGCAATTTTTTTATGGTTATCCAGTTATTTCTTATTCACATGGGGGATATTTTAAATTAAAAAAGCTGCCCTTTATAACATATAGGAGCAGCTTTGTATGTTGTGTTTATTTTTTTACGAAACCTTGCATTTTTTTCTTAGAACAACCCTACCGCATGTCCTTCGTTATCTACATCCATGCGTAAGGCAGCTGGTGCTTTTGGTAAACCTGGCATTGTCATAATATCGCCTGTAAGACAAACTAAGAATCCAGCGCCCAGTTTTGGAATCACTTCACGGATTGTGATAGTAAAGCCCTCAGGACGTCCTAAAAGGCTTGGTTGGTCAGATAAAGAATACTGTGTTTTCGCCATACAAATCGGTAAAGAATCCCAGCCGAATTTTTCGATTTGGGCAATTTGCTTTTTCGCTTGTTCAGTAAACTGTACATCTTTCCCACCGTACACTTTTTGAACAATCGTACGAACTTTTTCTTCAACGGACTCTGTTACATCGTATAAAGGAGAGAAGTTATTTTCTTCTTCTAATACGGCTACTACTTGTTCAGCTAAGGCTAATCCACCTTTACCGCCTTCTTCCCAAACATTTGTACGAGCTATACGAACATGATTTTCTTGACACCAGTTCAGCACTGCTTCTAACTCCGCTTCTGTGTCGGTAATAAATCGATTTAAAGCGATAATCGGTTCAACGCCAAATGTACGAACCGTGTCAACATGCTTAGCTAAATTTTCAATTCCTTGTAAAAGTGCTTCAACATTTTCGCCTACAAGCGCTGTTTTTGGTACACCACCATGCATTTTTAATGCACGGATTGTAGCTACAATAACAACTGCACTTGGTTTAAAGCCTGCTTTACGCGCTTTAATGTTCATGAATTTTTCAGCACCTAAATCTGAACCGAAACCTGCTTCTGTTACAACTATATCAGCTAGCTGGCGAGCCGTTTGTGTCGCCATAATCGAGTTACAGCCGTGTGCAATATTGGCAAATGGCCCACCGTGGATAATGGCAGGTGTTCCTTCAAGTGTTTGCACTAAGTTTGGTTTAAAGGCATCTTTTAATAATAATGTTAAAGCACCTTCCACTTGAAGATCTCGAACGAATACAGGTTCACGCTCAAATGTATAACCGATTACGATACTTGCTAAACGTTCACGTAAATCTTCAATGCTTGTAGCTAAACAAAAAACTGCCATAATTTCTGATGCAACGGTAATATCAAAGCCATCCTCTCGTGGCATCCCTTGTACAGGACCACCAAGACCCACAACAACTTTACGAAGGGTGCGATCATTTAAATCCATTACACGCTTCCAAATAATACGGCGAGGGTCAATGTTTAAAGCATTTCCTTGGTGGATATGATTATCAATAAAGGCTGATAATGCATTATTCGCAGTCGTAATAGCGTGAAGGTCGCCAGTAAAATGCAAGTTTATATCCTCCATCGGTACAACTTGTGCGTATCCACCACCTGTTGCACCACCTTTCACGCCCATTACTGGGCCAAGTGATGGCTCACGTAAAGCAACAACAACGTTTTTATTCAATTGATGAAGTGCATCAGCAAGTCCAACCGTTACAGTTGACTTCCCTTCACCCGCTGGAGTTGGACTAATGGCAGTAACTAATACTACCTTTGCGTCCTCACCATGTGCTGTTATTTTTAGTGGGTCAATTTTTGCTTTGTAGCGACCATACTGCTCAAGTGCATCCTCTGGAATACCTGCATCTTTCGCGATTTCTGTAATAGGCTTCATCACCGCTTGATTAGCGATTTCTAGATCTGATAAAGGTTGATTAGTCGTTGTCATTTGGCATCCTACTTTCTATGTTGTTAATTTCCATTATAGACTTTATTGTGAAAAAAATCATAGGAAGTTATACAAGCATTTCGACAATCAATTGACAACTTTGCTCAATTCATGTATGTTCTTAATGAAAATGCATTTTTTCACATTTTCTCAATTATTTCACGACTTAGTTGATTTTATTCTACTTTCAAGCGCATGGGAGGCGAATGCTTTTGCAACAGGGAATCGTAAAGTGGTTCAATAATGAAAAAGGTTATGGCTTTATTGAATGTGATGATGGAGAAGATGTATTTGTACATTTTACGGGAATCCAGGAGGAAGGCTTCCGTACACTTGAAGAAGGTCAAAAGGTATCATTTGATGTGGTGGAAGGCAATCGCGGTCCACAAGCGTCAAATGTTGTAAAATTTTAAGTACAAAGGAGCTGTTCATTTGATGAACGGCTCCTTTTTTCAAATGCTCTTCATAAATCTTTTAAACTCTTTAACCTCAGCTATTGATCCAATAAAAAGCTCCTGGAAAAACTAACGTTTCCTTCGTTCTATCAGTATCCTTAAGTGTAACCCCAAACGGCCCTTCATTTAATTGACCTAGCGCCATCGTAGCCGCAGTAACTTCGTCATAAAAATCTAAGCGAATATTTGGTAAGTGTAGGGAAATAAACTTTTCTTGTATTTCAGGCTCTGGTAATTGTAATACTTCCCTCCATAGTTTCACTGTGGCTTGCACATCTTTTACATAAAATTGTACAGATTCCATCGATATGGGTTGATCGCTCTTAATGGCTCCATTTGCTTTTAATTGCGCAACACGTTCCTCGTCAGTATCAGCCCACTCAATCAAAAACGGGAAATCGATTTCCAGCCCTGGCTTCCCAAAGTGCAAGAGCTTCCATTTAACTACGGAGCCGTCTGGTCTTGTACGACTACAAGCATCAGGTCCATATACTTCGAAACCAAGTGCACGTAATCGTTGTCCCTCTTCCTTAATGTTTTTTGTACGTAACGCAATTCTTGAAAAACCATAGCGCTCGTTTGTATGTTTAAACGTATAATGTAGTGAATAAGGTAATTTCACTGCATTTTCAAATAATTGACGATCATAGATGGCTATTTGCTCAATATAGTTTAATCCAAAGTAGCTTAACGTATTGAATGTCCCCCACATTGTATGTTGACCACCGTTAACTGTATGGATATTACGTTTATTTAAGAAAATCTTTGTATTCTCTGGTGATTGAACTTGATGAACTAAATGGTCAAAATATAAAGACATGTCTAGCCCCCCCTTTTTTTCTCTATTATATACTTTACCAGTTAGTTTTGTTGGTTTAAAATAAAATTAAGAATATTACAATTATTAAAAATATAAACAGTACCCAGCAAGGAGATGATTGGCACGCTGATGGTTCATCAAAAAGAGATTTTTCATTTCCAAAAATCATTGAAGAGGTGATTAGAATGACAGACAAAGTTGCTGCTTTTAAACAAGCATTAGGAAATTACCCAACAGGCGTAACGGTAGTCACTGCTTGTAACGACGCAAACGAACCTTTTGGCTTAACTGTCAATTCCTTTGCATCCGTTTCTATAGATCCACTCCTTATTTTGTGGTCGCTCGATAAAAAATCACAGCTACATCCATATTTTACAGTAGCTCAAAAGTTTGCTGTTAATGTTTTAGCGTATAATCAAGAGCATCTATGTACACTATTTTCAAGTAAAATTCCAGATCGCTTCGCCCAGGCTAACTGGTCAAGTTCTGTATTAGGTGTTCCAGTTTTGCATGATACTGCAGCCATTTTACAATGTAAAACATTTCAACAAATCGATGCTGGAGATCATACGATATTTATCGGGCAGGTCCTAGAAATTGACAATGCACAGAAGGAACCTTTACTGTATCATCGCAGACATATTGGTGAAATCCCAAAAAGTTTTTATGAATAGGTTATAAGAATATACGCAAAACCAGGATGATTCACCATAATCATCCTGGTTTTTGTCGTTGAGTTGTTCTTTTTTAATTATGTGTGTTTTTAATCCAATTCAAATGATGATCCCCTTCAGATTAAGTAAAAAAGATAGCCGGCTCCCCATACCCTAAAAAATGCTAGCTATAATGTTAAGGAAATATTCCCCGCGACCTAGAAACATCCGTCCGCCTATCATCATACCTTTTACCTTTTCTGTGGAAATCTCTGCTTTTCTAATCTGTTAATTTGCACAATGACACCATCTTGAATCGTAATGTGTACTTCTCCAAACTCCAAATTTTGAATTGCCTTTGCAATTGCCTCTAGTTTTTTGTCATCTACTTTTGCCTGTTGAGTCATCCGATACACCTCTTCTTTTATTTTTTGTACAAAAGAGCCAACGCGTCAATCATAGCCCCTTAACCCTTAGGAGCTCTCCTAGGTTTGACCTATACTATTTTGTTATCGTAGAAGCCTCATTTTGTGCCAAGTCCTCTACCGCTCCCGATAAAAGAATTACGTTTCTTGGAAATAATTCTATAATTCAGAAAACCTATTGTCAATATAAACATTAGAAAACTTAGTTGTTTACTAAGAAATTAAGAAAAATGAGGCTTATCTATTAGTTATGCCAGTTAGTATCAACTCATTCTTCATAGTCAAAAAAACAAAAATAAAAACTGTGTAGAGTCTATTTTACCTCTACACAGCTTTATCATTTTATAAAAGATCTATTAATGCTTCTGCTGTCTTTTGTTTGCCCATAACCTTTTTCGGTTCACCTTTAGCCGGTACAATCCAGTGAGGTTCATCGCCACCATATAAAGATTGCGAGCTGTTAGCTACCATAAACTGAGCGTTGGCCGATTCCATTCGTAGACGTGCACGGGACATTAAAAATTCCTCGTCATCTGTTGCCTCAAGTTTAAAGCCCACTAATGTAACTTCCGGATTCCACGCTTTTATTTGACCTAATACTTTAGGTGCCTTTTTAAAGTGGATGATTGGTGGTTCGTCAGATGGCATTTTGCCTGCCTCCTCCATTAGAGTCCCAGACTGGTCATACACTTTATCAATGAGCCAATCAGAACCAGCAGCAGCCATAATGACGATATCCACATGCTCTTCTTGAACAGCATGTCGAACTTTCTCGCCTAAATCTTCAATGCCTTCAAATCGAATGGTACGCATTTTATCTTTATTCGTTGGAAGCTGAGCGAAATAACCATGCATATACAATACGTTTGCCCCAGCCGCTAGTGCCGCTTCCGCTAAATAACAGCCCATCAATCCTTTCGATAAATTCGTATGCCCACGCACACGATCCCATTTTTCAAGTGTTCCCCCACTTGTAATGAGTACGGTCTTCCCTTGTAATGTCCCCATACACTCACCTTTTTTCTAATCAATTTCGCCTTGGCGTAATTGCGTCCGGATTTTGAATTGTGCCTAGGCCTGCACGAGGGCCGACACGATGTCGGTCATTTCGGTAATGCCACAGGACGTGGCGTTTTTACCGATGCAGGTCAGTTAGCCGTTTTCGCAGGATGCAAAGGTTTTAGGCTAACATCCTTGTATTCATTCCTTTAAAAATCCGTGACATCCGCCCGAGGCTTTAGGCCAACATGATGTTGGTCACTCAGTCGTTGCCACAGTACGTGGCGTTCTTATACTGAGTTCCTCTATTTCAGTGGGTGTTTGGACACCCATTGAAAAAGTAATCAAAATTGCATTCATCTCACCACCTTTAGAGGTGGGAATCTTCTTCTGAATGAAGATAAATATACAAATACTATTTTAGCGTAATGCTATGTTATGCTTCAATGCTGTTTTTATAGAGAAAGTTGCTATCCTTTAAGACTTACAAATAAATCAATTCCTATTTTGCTCTTTTAACCAAGAACTTAGTATTTCCGCAAATTTTTTGGTCACTGGTGATGCATGGTGTTTCATTGCAATTCCAATTGTCCGATAGCCACCTTGTTTTAACGGTATAGCTTTTATCGTAGGCGGCAAATTATTCGTCACTAATTTCGGTAAAATACTAATTCCAAGTTGGTGGGAAATCATCGACGTGATTCCTACCTCTTCAGATAGTTCAAAACGAATATTTGGCTTCACGTGATATTGCTCTAACAGTACTTTTACATCATTTGTTCCTTTATGTGAAGTCATGATAAATGGCATGTCTTCTAGTTCCACAATATCAATTTCCGCTTTATTATAAAGCGGACTTTTATCAGAAACTATACACAGCAACGGATCTTGCTGTAGTTCGATAAACTGAAATTGCTTCGACTTTTGACCATTTAAAAATCCTGCATCCACCTCTCCACTCAATAGCCATTGTTCGATTTCATAATAATCTCCCTCGCGTAATTCAACTTGTATACCAGGAAATTGATTTTCCATAATTCGAATAATTTCCGGCATCCAGTTTGACGATATACTTGAAATTACACCTATTCGCACTTTCCCTCGAGTAACACCGAGTATATGTGCTGCTTCTTGCTGCAACAGTTCCTCTGCATCGAGAACATGTCTCATTGACCTTAACATTGCGTCTCCTTCACTTGTTAATGAGACACCCGCTCGACTTCTGTGAATGAGTGCAAAGCCGAAATCCTTTTCTAAACTTGAAACAGCATGACTTACAGCAGATTGAGTTAATCCTAATGCCTCCGCAGCTTTTGTAAAGCTAGCTACCTCAGCCACTTTATTCAAAATCTCATATTTAACTAAACTCATTGTCTTGTCCTCTATATACATGAATTTTTTTAATACTGATTATTATAAACATTCGTTTTACTAATCACAATACAAGAGATATAGTAAATTTTAGGTTATAAACTGTTTTAGTACACAGAATGTAGGTGAGCATAATGAGTATCCAAGGAAAAGCAAATTTATTAATGGTTATAGTGACAATGTTTTGGGGATTATCTTATACCTTTATGGTTATGGGGCTTGAAACATTGGCTGTTTATAATGTGGTAGCATTGCGTTGTATCATCGCATTTTTGGCAGCAGGAATCATCTTTTACAAACGCATGATTAAGGCCGATGCTAAAACTTTAAAATATGCGGCTATTCAAGGCTTTATATTATTCATTGTGTTCGTTCTAAGCCTATTTGGACTAGAAACAACTTCGGTATCAAATGCTGGCTTTATTTTAAGTCTAACAGTTGTCTTAGTACCTATTATCAGCAGTTTTATTGAAAAGAAATTACCTTCAAGAGCAGTTAGTTTTGCGATTGTTTGCACTATGATTGGGATTACAGTTTTAACTGCCCACGGTTCATTTACCTTTCAAAAAGGGGATATTTTAATAGCCCTAGCTGCACTCGGATATTCGATTTATTTACTGTTAAACAGTACATTTACGCGTAACGTTGAATCCATTTCATATGGCATTTACCAGCTCGGTTTTGCTGGATTATATGCACTCGTATTAACATTCATTTTTGAAACACCTACACTTCCAAATACAACGACTTCTTGGATTGCTATTATTGGACTCGGTGTCATTTGTAGTGCATTTTGTTTCGTAGGTCAAACTGTTGCACAACAGTTCACTTCTGCTACACATACAGGACTAATATTTTCCTTAGAACCAATCTTTGCAGCGATGTTCGCCATGATGTTTTTAGGAGAAGGATTAACGATAAAAGTATTAATAGGTGGTAGCTTTATTCTAATTGGTAACCTTGTTGCTCAATTCGAGCAGCTTCATGTATTACGCTTTATAAAAAAACATGACCACAAAAAAGCGATTCATTAAATCAATTTTGAAACCATTCTACACAAATAAACAGAGTGATGCATGTGCACTCACTCTGTTTTCCGTATTGTACTAAGCAAATATTCCCTATTATGTGAATGAAGATGACTTTCAATCACCTTTCACTAGATTATGTCGTCATAGGTTCAATTGTAGGCTCAGCAAAAACTACGATGACACCTTGTTCTACGAGATGAGAATAATAAGCTGTTTGTCCCTCTGTCAGATCAAAACGCTTTAATCCTTCCGTCACAGCCGATTCACCGGTAAACCAAGACTTAAATTGATCCACCCAGTTCCCTGCCTCATGGGTTTTAACATTAATAGCCCATTCTACATCCTCAAATTGGCTTGGATCCTTTGCAATAACATGAATGTCCTCTATTTGATATGCTTCTAATCGCATACTTTCTAAAATATGAAGCATTTCTTCCCTTGTATGGGCCACTTCAATTTGTGGGTTTTGTTCATTTATCATGTTCAATTCCTCCTAACTTGTATGGCTTACTAAGTATCTACCCTTCCTATTCAAAAAAAAACATATTTTGCCCATTCTTTTCCGAACTGTAATATATGTTATTTCTTTGTGATTTATGTCTATCTTTTGAAACAACCATGTGAAACAATAAAAAAAAAGACAATGGAAATGCATGAGCGAGTTTCCATTGCCTATCATTTATTTCTGGTTATTAGTGTCCAAGGAAGGCCTTTAACATCCATGTATGTTTTTCAAGGGACTGGTACATAGCATTCAGTAAATCCTCTGTTCGATCGTCCCCTTCTTCTGCTGCAAGCCCCATTGTTGAATGTAAAGCTTTCATAATTTTTTGGAAATCTGCAATGGTTGTAGCCACCATTTCCTCCGTCGTCTCATTACCAGTCGCTTCCTCGATAAAGGACAGCTCAAGATGTTCTTTTAACGTAGCAACTGGTTGTCCATCCTTCGAAAGAATGCGCTCTGCAATTTCATCTAGATTTAAGGTTGTTTCATTATATAATTCTTCAAATTTTGCATGTAGTGTGAAGAAGGCATTTCCTTTAACATACCAATGATAATTGTGCAATTTCGTATAAAGTATAGACCATGTAGCGACAAGTTTATTTAATTGCTTGTTTAAGTTTTGTGTCATTGTTTCTCCTCCAATGTGCCAGTTATTCTAACCATTAGTATGCGTAGCAAAGTATATTTGCTATACACACATTTTTTACCATTAACACAAACAATTTATAAAAGTCATTTATCATACAAAATCAAAACATCTTCCCGTGAGAAGATTTGCCTTACAAAAGGAGGCAACTGCAGTTCCACAACAATTTCACACAATAAGATTTCATCATTAGGACGTTAGAAAACTTACAACAAACCTAAAAATAGATTGGCAATTTGTCTCTCTACACAATTAGACTATTTAAGTTCCTTTCGAATTTCTCTTATCTTTTCCACTGGAAGCTTTGCAACTTCAGCAATCCACTCATCTTCAGCACCCTTTTCAATTAAACCTAAAATTATTTGTTTCATGCCACGCTCGATTCCTTGTTCGATTCCTTGTTCGATTCCTAACTCAATGCCCTCCCGCCTCTCTAATTCCAATACTCCAGCAAGTGTCGGTGGTAAATCTTCTTTATATTGATGCAACATTTCTTCCTCCCCTCTAATTTCCTCTTTTACATCTCTTATAAGTTGCTCAGTCATAGCTCTTGGTAGTTTCAATAAATAATCAATAAAGTAAAGTAACGCATTTACTTCTGTTTTTTCAACATTTTCTAATGACCATACTTCTCTTAGTAAAGTTCTTTTGTACGCACTACGAAGACTCATTTCATTTTTTGTACGATTCAAATAAAGAGATGCTAGTAATGCTTTACTGAGTAGCTTCGTTGACTTTTTCAATTCTTCTTCATCAAAATCAGATACAACAAATTTATTAAAAGTGTACATTAATTCTGTACCATAATACTTTTCATGATACCAGTTCGTGCTTTTTGTACTCTTATCCGTAAAAATAGCAATAGCCACAATCTTCTTTCCATATCGATCCCTAATACGATAGAAATACTCAAACATACGCTTCGCAAAATGCATTTCATCTCCAGCTTGTATTTCCGTATGGACAAGAATCCATTGCTCTTTCCCATTTTTTAAATGAACCTTCGCAATTTGATCAGCTATTTTGCGCCCTTGACGATGCTCAATAATTTCTTTGAAAAGCTCCTGTTGCAAAAATTCTACTTGCTTCGAAAAATCTACCTCTAAGTGTAATTCTGGCAAAAAGAACAACAAAAAATCTTCAAACAAATCCGCAATTAACTTCTTCCATAAATTATCTTGATTCACTTGGCTAAGTCTATATACATCTGGTTTTTCCCACACTAACTGCTTTATAACTTCATTCCTCCTCCCTTCTTTCCATCCATTATACCCAACACGAACATAAGTTTCTACTTCGTTATTCTATTTTTAAAAATATTTAAACTATTCTCTATAATTATTTCACTTTCCGAAATAGTTTCGTTATAATGGAGACACTTACACATAAGGGGTGTTTATTGATGGAAGTATTACGAAAAGATGTACCAGTAGAAGAAACATGGAATTTAAAAGATTTATTTGAAAATGATGCGGATTTTGAGCCTGTTTTAGCTCAACTTGTAGAGGATGCACTAAGCTTTGAACACAAGTATCAAGGTACAATTACGGATGCGCAAAAAGTAATTGAAGTTTTAACAGCTTTTGAAGCATTACAGAAAAGCATCGTCCCTATTGGCACTTATGCAAATTTAAATATTCAAACAGATCTTACAGATGATGTAGCGCAAATGCGCTCTGCCAAATACAGTACTGCGGTGGGTAAAATAAGTAGCGCATTTTCTTTCGTACGCAGTGAATTACTAGCACTAGACGAGGCAATTTTACAAGAAGCCACTGAGTTGAGTCCTATTTACAAAGTTTATTTAGAGGAATTGTTAAAGCAAAAGCCTTATCAGCTGCACCCTGAAGTAGAAAAGGCATTAGCTGCATTTAGCTCAACTTTTAAAGCACCTTATGAAACATATAATACGACAAAGCTTGTTGATATGCATTTTGGACAGTTTGAGGCAAATGGTGAAAAGCATCCATTAAGTTTTGTATTATACGAAAACAACTGGGAGTTCGAGGCTGATACAAACGTACGTCGTGCTGCATTTGAAGCATTTTCTAGTAAGTTACGAGATTATCAGCACACAACTGCAAAAATTTATAACACACATATTCAACAAGAAAAAACAATGGCAGATTTACGTGGCTTTGACTCTATCATTGATTATTTATTGTTTGATCAGGATGTTGATCGATCACTTTATAATCGTCAAATAGACCTTATTACTAAAGAGCTTGCGCCTCATATGCGCCGTTACGCAAAGCTTATTCAACAAGCGAACGATATCGAGAACATGACTTTTGCAGATTTAAAAATAGCACTAGATCCAGAGTATGATCCAAAATTAACAATGTCGGAAGCAAAAGAATATGTTGAGAAATCATTATCGGTTATGGGCGATGATTACAAGAACATGATTGAAAAGGCATTTAACGAGCGCTGGATTGATTATGCAACAAACAAGGGAAAATCTACTGGGGCATTCTGTTCAAGTCCATATGGTAATCACCCTTATATTTTAATGTCTTGGAATGAACGTATGAATGAGGTATTTACGCTTATTCATGAGCTAGGACATGCAGGTCACTTTGTGAATGCACATGCCCATCAATCTTATTTTAATAGTCGTCCTTCGTTATACTTTATCGAGGCACCATCAACAATGAATGAAATGCTTCTAGCCAATTATTTATTGGCCCATAACGAAGATCCTCGTTTCAAACGTTGGGTTATTTCAAACATTGTGTCCAAAACATACTATCATAATTTCGTCACACACTTACTAGAGGCAGCATATCAACGAAAAGTATATGAATTAATTGATGCCGGTGAAGCTGTTAATGCTTCGGTTTTAAATCAATTAAAACGTTCTGTCCTTGAAGATTTCTGGGGCGATACTGTCGACATTTCTGAAGGTGCAGAACTTACATGGATGCGTCAGCCACACTATTATATGGGCTTATATCCATACACATACAGTGCTGGCTTAACAATTTCTACACAAGTATCCAAGCGTATCTTAAAAGAAGGTAAGCCGGCGGTAGATGAGTGGTTAGCCGTCCTTCAAGCTGGCGGTACGAAGTCACCTGTAGAGCTAGCTCAAATGGCGGGTGTCGATGTTACAACAGACCAGCCGCTTCAAGATACGATTGCTTACATTGGTCACCTCGTTGATGAGCTTGAACGATTAACAACAGAAATGGAAGCTATCAAAAGCTAAACAAACCTTAGAACCATCTATGCTATTTATAAAGCGTAGATGGTTTTCTTTTTTTAGTTCTAAGTTGGAAAATATGTTCATATAATAGAATCAGGGCGTCCATTTTTTGATATTTCTAAATAGACAATCATTTTTCTTCATACAAATGTACCGTTATTATTAAGTAGATGCAATTTATTTAGCAAAATTCGACTAACAATTTTCAAAGGAAGTGTTTCTAATTATGGTAAAACGTAATGATCCATGCCCTTGCGGAAGCGGCAAAAAATACAAAAAATGTTGTGAAGGCAAACAGCAGGTTACAGTAGAAACTGTAGCAATCGAAGAATTAGAACGTGTACTACAAACATTTTACTTAGAATATCCAGAACGCAAAGATGTTCGCGCTTATATCGAGCATGTAGGTACATGGCAGCCTAAATTAGAAAGCGTACTACAAAGAGAGCTAATTGAAGCAATCGCGTTAGACGACTTCTTCTTCCATCAGGAGCCATCTATTTGGAAAGGTTACTTAAAGAAAACAAAGAAAAAAGCGGTAAGACCTTCTACTGTAAAAGTGTTAGAAGGCTGGTCACAACCTCGTCTATTTATTGGTTCTGTGTCTGTTGTAGAAGAAAAATATTTCAAGGCTACACATGTGTTATCAAATGAAGAAATTTATATTCGTCGTGAAAATGACAAACCAATCCCTGAAGGTATGCATGTCTTTGCATTCATCTTACCGGATGGTACAAAAAAATCAGAGCATTATTTAGCTGTTTCAACGCTGATCTTCTTCCCGGAAGATCACGCGAAGGTGTTTGAGCAATTTAATAAAAAATTCGAGGCTTCTGAGAAGAAGGTTGGCGCATTCTTAAAAGAAGAGCATTTATCCTTTTGGGAGTTACTTGTGTCAAACGGTTATAAAGGCGAGGAATTCACGAATTTTGAGAGCAATGTAATCACACAAGTGAAAGATTTCCTTGAGCAAAATGATCGTGAAACAGCTCCTATGTTAGAGCTTTTAGAAGACTACTTAATTGAAGGACAACCATCTGCGCGCAAAGAGGCTGCGATTGCTGCTGGCGCGATTCGATATGGTCAAGAAAAAGAGCTGTTCGAGCCGCTATCATTGACAGTAAAAGAAATTGCAGCGACATTCGATATTTCAGCTTCTTCTCTCACAAAATACTACCAAGACTTAAGTACCTATGCTGCAACTAAATAATACTTAAAATTATATTGCGCTACACGCTCAGATTTTAGAGTGTGTGGCGCATTTTTGTTACCATAGAAAAAGCTACATTTGTCGGTAGTGAAACAACAATAAAGTAGCTTATTTTACGGTATCCAACCATCACCATTTTAATTGAGTAAAAATTTTTTCATTAAGCTTTACTTTATTTAAACATAGTCCATTTAGTCCTATGATTACTTCAAAGACATTTTTGCAATATGTGAAAACATTATTTACTATATACCTTCATGAGTTCTTCACCAAGAAATTGTAGTCGCTCTCCTATTGTGCAGGCTTCAATACAGAAGCGATGAGCTCCAGATTTACCACGCTCTTTTCGTAATTGCTTGATCACTAAGCAATCAGCACAATACATATCATGTAGTTCATCAATATCTTTCATAACCGTCACTTTATCCAATTTGAACTCTCGCTCCTTTCACGTCCAAATTTCGCTTCTTACTATTATGAAGTGAACATTTTGAACAAGCAACTATTTTGTTTATCCATATTTAACTTCAACTAAAATATTGTGAAAAAGCACTATTGATGTACAATTAATGTAAAATCTAAATCAAAAAGTAGGGATTTTATGTTAGAAGTTTACATTGATGCTGCTAGTGCAGGAAACCCTGGCCCCAGTGGTATCGGAATATTTATTAAAGGAGAGGGCCACCATATACAAATAAGTGAGTATATAGGACAGACCAATAACCACATCGCCGAGTTTACTGCATTAGTACGTGGACTTGAGGAAGCACTCAAGCTTAGTTCAAACCTAGTATCAGTGCGCTCTGATTCAAAAATTGTTGTAGCCTCTATGGAAAAAGAGTATGTGAAAAATGAGGAATTTAAACCTTATCTTGAGCAGGCACTTACACTTGTAAGTAACTTCGATTTATTTTTTATCAAATGGGTTCCAGATACGCAAAATAAAGCTGCAGATGCACTTGCACGTAAAGCAATTCAAAAAGAAAAAAATTAAACTTCGGGGACTGTCCCTTGTCTTAAACCAAGAGCCGGTCTCCTTCCTTTATCCACCTTCACTTTATTTAGATACTTAATATCCACCAATATTTCATTTTTATCATCTTCAAATACATTCTTCCACAAAACTACGTTCCCATAAAATATAAATCCTCTTCCATATGAAATACGTTTACCTTATATCATCCCTGACTTTAGATAATGAGCCATAAAGTGGATGATTCCCTAATTATTATTAGTAAAATTTGTATCTTTAATGTTATTTTATTGACATACTATTGTAATATTACAATGTTAATATCATTTAAGTATTAAGTTTTTAAATTTTCAGGAGGATACATATTATGAAAAAGAATAAAAAGTATAGATGGGGAATGAAATTAGCTACATTGGTTTTAAGTTCATCTGTACTTTTTTCAACAATCGACACAGCATCGGCGGCAACTTATACAGTAAAATCCGGTGATTCTTTATGGAAGATTGCCAATCAGTACGGTGTTTCTTATCAAACTTTAATGAAATGGAATAACTTATCTTCTTCAACCATTCGCGTTGGACAAAAGTTAAACCTTAATACTACATCAACATCAACAGTTAAACCAAAACCAATATCTACACCTAAACCAACAGCTAGTCTAGTACAAATTGCTAAACAACAATTAGGCGTAAGATACACATTTGGTGGGAGTAAACCAAGTACAGGCTTTGATTGTTCAGGCTATGTTACTTACGTTTTTAATAATGCTGGTATTTCGACCGCTCGTAAGTCAGCAGCAGGTTTTTATAGTACAGCTAAAAAAGTAAGTTCACCCAAAGCAGGCGATTTAGTATTTTTCGCTAATACGTATAAAGCTGGTATCTCACATGTAGGTATTTATATTGGAAATAACCAAATGATTAGCGCGAGTAACAGTGGTGTTTCCATTGCTAACATCAATAGCACTTATTGGAAAAAGCATTTTGCAGGATATGGTCGTTTATAGTACAAAATAAAACAGTTGGGATATACCAACTGTTTTATTTTGTACTTATATATGTGCCACTTTATTCGATTTTATTTTTTGATCAATGATGCCTTGGCATATTGCGTCCGGAGGCTTCAACTTCTTTCAGCGGATGTTAGCCCGCTGAAAGAAGTTGAACGCGCTAAATAAATGATAAAGACAACGACTAGTATGCCTGCTCCAATTAGATAAACAGAGCCATAGCCAACTTGCACGGCAACCATTCCTAAAATATAAGAGCCAAGTGCAATCCCCATGTCAAACATCGTAAAGTACGTTGCGGTTGCATAACCACTACGTGTATGTGATGTAGACTGTACCGCTAATGCTTGTAAACTTGTATTCACCGCTCCGTAGCCAATTCCAACAAAGATGGCTGCACATAAAAACAATGCCGGCCCTGAGACAAATGCAAGCATAACAAGTCCGATTGCAAAAAATATAATACCCGGTAAAATAACAAATTGCGGCCCTTTTGTATCATAAAGCTTACCTGTATATGGCCTTGTTATAAGCATTGCCGCTGCAAAAACCGCATAAAAAAGACTCGCAACATCCATTAAATCTTTTTGCTGTGCGTACACTGATAAAAACGATAAAACACTCGCATATGAAAAAGCTACTAAACTAGCAATAGCTGCTACCGGAAGTGCACGACGTTCAAATAAATCATTAAATTTAAATGTCAATTTACCTTGATGTTCAGGCTTAGGTAAATCATTCGTATTCATTGTTACAGCTAGGATGCCCCCTACTAATATGCAAATACTCATAACAATAAATAGTACATTAAAGCTGCTATATTGAATAAGCAGTAAACCGATAAATGGCCCTAAAACTACTGCTAGATTAGTAGACATTGTAAAATAGCCTAGACCTGCTCCTTTCCGATTGGCTGGCACAATATCCGCTGCTAATGAGCCGGCTGCCGTTGTAATAATACTAAAGAAGATCCCTTGAATAAAACGTAATCCTAGTAAAAGTCCAAAAGGATGTATAAATAAATATAAAACTGTACATAAAAAATAGCCGATAATCGAAATAACTAAAAGTTTTTTCTTTCCAAATACATCTAATAGCTTACCAGAAAAGGGACGAACGATTATAGCCGATAGTAAAAATCCTGACAGTAACAATCCCGCTTCCTTGTCAGTCTGGTGTAACTCACCAATCGCATAAAGCGGTAAAGTCGTTACTAACCCATAAAAAACAAAAAATACCGAGATATTTGTGAAAAAGAGACTAATAAATCGTCGCGTCCATATTTTTGTATTTCCCTCTTGCTGCATATCAATCAACCTTTCATTTTTTCCAGTAAAATCATAAATTGCTGCTGCTCCTCTACCGTCAATGCCCCAACCATTTCTTCCTCAAAAGCTAAAATAGTTTTAGTAATATCAGGCAAATGTTTCTCCGCATATGGAGATAAGGTAACAATTTTTTCCCGTTTATCTTCACCATCTATTCTTAGCACCCAACCTAAAGTCTCGAGTCGAGTTATTGCTCTTGTAACACTCGGCGCTTCAACGTTCAAATACTTCCATATTTGTGTTAATGTCATTGGTCCGTGATTATGTAAGCAATATAAAATAGTCCATTGTGAGCTATACAAATTATGCTGTTTCAGTACTTCATTTAAACAATTCGTTATATAACGACTTTTTTGGAATAATGCATGAAATAAAGGATTCATGATTGTGACCTCCTGCATTTATTTACCTAGCTAAATAAATACTATACGCCTCATTTTTTTCGTTGTAAAGCAAGCTGTTTATGTAGTGCATTTAGTGGGAATGAGCCAGAGTCGACTGGCGCGGATTCCCACGCAATTAACAGCGATTACACTACTTCTTATAGCTTTTCTATACTATTAGAAGGGAATTTTTTGAAAGTGTCGAATTTAGCTACTAGATTACAATAAAAGGAGATGAAAGCATGGGGAAAAAGGTATTAATACTTGCAGGAGACGCAGTTGAAGCT
This sequence comes from Lysinibacillus sphaericus, assembly GCF_015844675.1. Classification (GTDB taxonomy): domain Bacteria; phylum Bacillota; class Bacilli; order Bacillales_A; family Planococcaceae; genus Lysinibacillus; species Lysinibacillus sphaericus_E. The sequence goes on from NZ_LDGC01000075.1 coordinate 127,245, forward strand.
TTAGAAATTTTTTATCCTTATTATCGTTGTCTGGAGGCTGGCTATGATGTAACGATTGCAGCACCATCCGCAAAGAAGTTACAAACTGTATCACACGATTTTGTCGATGGAGTTGATACTTACATCGAGCGTACAGCATATGGCTTAGAAGCCCACTCATCCTTTGCCGAAGTAGACCCAACACAATTTGACGGACTCATCATTCCTGGAGGACGAGCACCGGAATACATTCGTTTAAATGAGCATGTGCCAGCACTAGTGTCCCATTTCTTTGAAGCAAATAAACCAATCGCCGCTGTATGTCACGCAGTACAAATTTTCGCGACCATTCCAAAAGTTCTGCAAGGACGTGAGCTAACTGCTTATATTGCCTGCAAGCCAGAGGTTCAAGTAGCAGGAGGAACATATATCGATGCTAATCTTCATACAGACGGCAATTTGATTAGTGGTCATGCATGGCCAGATTTACCTGGATTAATGCGAGAATTTATTCATAAGCTAGAAAACTAGTAGAAAGGAGGATGCCTGTAGATAGGCATCCTCTTATTTTATGAAGTGATTTCTTGGAATTCAATCTTTACCAATTTATTTGTATTGGTTACATACTTGATTCGAACTTGTACACCGAATTCCTTATCACTTAGTTTTATCCAAAGCTTAAATTTCTCAATCGTGGTGTCTCCTTTAACCTCGCTTCCCTCATGCAAATAATCGAGGATTTTAGCTTGAGGGTATTTTACCTGCGTTTCTTTTATCGCTACTTTTCCCCATTGAGCATGGGCTGGTATTTCTTGCTGAGCATAGACACTTGTTGGGTGGAAGGTCGATACAGCAAACAATACAAGAGAGAATCCTAGCATTACAAAAATTTTTCGCAAGTGAATCAACCTCTCAATTTTTTTGCATAAAGTCGCCAAAACGGCATAAAATAAGTGCTCCCTAAGTATTTTTTCAATTTACTTAAGGAGCAGTTTTTATTATCTTTTGCTGGATTGTTTTGGTTGTTGAGGATTGTTATGAATTACTTGATTAAATTCTGCTGAATATTCTTCACGATCATTTCTTTTATGTGTATCTTCTTTCTTTTTCTTTTTGAAGCTTGTTTTACCCTTCTTTGCCATTTTTTATGCCTCCACTATTTGTTTTTGTTGGACTGTTGATTTTTCTTATGGTTCGTTTTATTATCTTTATTTTTGGCCTTCGCATCGAATTCTGCAGAGAATTCTTCATTTAGATTGTCATTCGGGTTATTGTTATTACTATTTGATTGATCGAGGTCTATTTTTTTGTAGGTATCAAAAGGATTGTGTGTTCTAATGTTCATTGTTTTATTGTTATTTTTGTTGTTTTTATTCGTGTTTCTATTGCCCACGGATGTTCACCTCCTAATTGTAATGTGCTCAGGATAGAACGATTTATGCTTTGGGGATTACTGCAGACATTGCCAAAAAAAATGTACATCACCAATATTAATTAAATAGACTAAACTAATAAGAGGATAATATGTTCAATATAAGGACATATTATCCTTTTTTTATTACATAATATAAATGTTAAACATATTATGCACAATATAAGCAGGCTTCTTTGTAAGGCTCTTATTGACCTCTAATACAACAATAACCTTTTCTAATGCCATTAATTGTTGTTGTAAAAATTGATAAGAAAGGTGGATATGATTAATGGATGATTTACTCTCAGTAAAAGAGGTTACAGAGAGAATGCAAAAAAGCGAAGATACTATTAAGATTACTTCGATCAGGAAAATTCTCTATCGCTTTAGAAATACAAAGGATTTATTAAAAAGCTATCGCAAGGGTGATGAAATTGAATAAAAGCATTCCTCTTCTATTGTTTTTATTAAGTTTATTTATTTGTGAGTTGTATTACGGAACAGTAAATGCAAATCCGAACGACACTCCACCTTCTTTTGAGGAAGGGTTCACAAAAGCTGGATATAAATCTGTAAAAGCAGCAGTAATGGAATTTGAAAATCATTTTAAATGTGAAGTAAAGTTGCCCGAAATGTTGCCTTCAATATCTTTCACACATCAATTTGGAAGGTTTTTTGAAGATAAGAACTATAATATGAATGATTCCTTAGAAATTAGGTTTGTTAATAAAGAAATAAGAGAAAATATCTTTAAAATTGACATTCGTCCTTCAAAAAATAAATTGAACTTCAAAAATAAACTGAACTTAAATGGTAAGGAGTATACACTTCAAGATGGTACCAAAGGGATTTATTTCGAAGACCGATTATTTAATTTTTTTGTCTTTGAAAAGAATAATTTGCAGTATATGTTGGGGATATATAATAAAGTAGCCAATACAGAAACACCTGACATATTAGTCAGAATAGCTAATTCAATTGACTAACTACTTCAGTTAAAGTCCATTAGTTGTCTTCTTCTTCAATTAACGAGGCGTTAATTAAATATCATTGAGTTGCTTTGGCAGCTCTTTTTTCTTTATTAGTTTAATTTACAATAAAGTCATTTAAAAAATAATATAGTTGTTTAAAAATCCTTATTTCGAACGAACAAGTTAGTGGAAGTAAAGTAATTAGGTTTGGCTGGGAAAATTGTCGATGATATTAAAAAAGACACCGAAGTGTCTTATGTTTTTCAAATTAAGCATACCGATAAATTGAAATTTAATTACTTAATATTATGCTTATCTTGGGAGCAAGGTATTTTATCGGTGAGTGTATATAAACCATGCAATGCTTGCTGTTATTAATACTGACGAAATCAAAGCTGTAAGAACACTATATGTTTGCCAAATAAGTATCGTTGACCAATCTAAAGCACAGCACAGTATACCCAGGGCAATCGTAGCGATCAGGAAAATAATTGTTACGATTATTCTCTTCTTTGTCATTGGCTGCCGCTCATTCGTTTTCCTTCTGCGTAATCCTAAGAGAAATAACAAAACGGCCAATAGGCAAAGAATAATTGTGATAGACGACAAAGTGATATCCAAAAGCTGTGTGCCGCTTATTTCATATGACTGAGTTAGATTCCCGTCTAATATATCTTTAACTTTTAGTACCAGGTTTATATTGGTATTTGCACCGTTGCTCAGCAAGCAGACAGCTGTTCGTTCATTTAGCAGTATGACTACTTCGGTTCTGAAATTTGGATTGCCCCCAGTGTGTTCTATAATCGTTTGGTCGGCGTTTACCGACCAACCTGCCGCATAATACATATCGTTGACAGCCGAAACAGACATATCACCCTTATGTGATTTTTCGATAACCGTGTGAAATATTTCGGGTATGTCCTGCACGATACCCATCTGTATGCCCATCCAACGCGCCATATCTTTTGTATTAGAAATGATGTAGCCTGCGGGTTTATTCCCAGCATAATCCGGAGCTTTAAATGGAGTTGTCATAAAAAAGGAAGAACGGTAGCCCTGCGCCAACTGTCCAGTGGCTTGAGCATCTTCCTTATCAACATACGTCTGGTGAAGACCTAATGGCTGAAATACCTGCTCCCTCATAAAGTCTTCATAGCTTTGTCGCGACACAATCTCAATAACCAAACCCAATACGTCATAATTAACAGTTCCATAGTTATACTGTTCACCGGGAGGGAACGCCAATTCAGCATCCACGAGCATTTCCACAGTCTTTTGCAACATATCCGGTGTATTGCCTTGAGGAATATTTTGAGAATGCCTAATATTTGTTAGACCACTGGTATGGTGAAGAAAGTTATTTAGTGTAAGGCTTTTCATATCAACAGGTTTCCCTTGATACTTTAACGTAAACCAAGGTAAATATTTTTGGACTGGGTCAGTCATTGAGAGCAGACCTTTCTCTTCCAACAGCTTAATACCCATACCGGTAAAAGCTTTACTGACCGAGGCTAACTCATAGAGTGTATTTTCACTTGCAGACAACCCCTTTTCACGGTCTGCATACCCTGAAGAAAAGTAGAACACTTCATCATCAGCAAGTATTGAGATTGACATTCCCGGCACACCTGATATACGACGGGCATCATCTAGCAACGCTTGAATTGCCGCAGATTTCGAATCTGACAACGCATAACTTTGTGTTGCGAATCCTGAGAATAATATAAATATCGTTAATACAAAAACAATAATCTTATTCATAAACTCTCCTTTTTGAAAAATTAAGTACCGTCAATAATTTTGTGTAAATAAGTTTTTCCTTTTCTTGTAGACACTCTTTTATTCTTTCGTTTTGAACAGATTTTCAAGTTCTGCTCGAGCTGCTTTGTCAAAACCTATATGGTACCTGGTGGCGAACCGTTGATTATATTCTTCAAACTGTGAAACTAGAAAGCGTTCTAACGATTCTTCGTTGGGGAATTGCTCCTTACGCTTGCTATATTTCTTGATTTGTTTATTGAATGATTCAATCAAGTTGGTGGAGTAAATACTACGCCAAATGGATTTTGGAAAGCTATAGAACGTGAGTATATAAGGATTGGCAGCTAATGGTTTTGTGACTTTTGGATAGAGTGTTTTCCACTTTTCAATGAAATCTTGGAGCGCTTTCTGTGCATTTTCCAAGTTATCTGCACGGTAAACCTTTTTGAAATCGTCACAGATTAACAGTCGCAAAAGAGGCTGTTTATATTACCGTTGAAATCCGTGAAGATGGCTCAAAAAAGTGACGACTTTATCATTATACAATATTTATGTATAATGCATACTAAGTATATATTATACTTAGGGGTATTTTATAAAAAATACATAATTTATACTGAAATTCAAACGATTTTTCTTTTATGTATTATATACTTAGTATATAATACTTTCGAAAGGATAGGAGGAATTAAAACATGATTAAAGTTAGAAATTTGAAAAAGGAATTTATACAGGGGCAAGAAAGAACTCAAGTCTTGAAGGGTTTTGATTTGAACGTTGAAAAAGGCGAATTTGTGGCTGTAATGGGCCCAAGTGGTTCTGGAAAGAGCACATTACTACAACTTTTAGGGGGTCTTGATGTCCCTACTGAAGGTGATATAGTAATAAATCAAAGTAATTTAAGTAATATGACGGAAAAAGAAAGAACGATATTTCGCAGAAAGTATATCGGTTTTATTTTTCAGAATTACCAGCTACTCCCTACATTAAGTGTAGAAGAAAATATAGCTTTCCCTCTTCATGCAGATGGTAGTTTAACTAAAAAGAAGAACCAAATTATTATAGAACTACTTGATTCTGTCGGATTGAAAGGACTTGGTCGGAAACGTGCTAATTTGCTGAGTGGCGGTCAACAACAACGAGTTGCTATAGCCAGGGCGTTAGTTAATACCCCTTCTGTTCTATTAGCCGATGAACCAACAGGAAATTTAGATAGAGGTAAAGCCGAAGAAATACTCGGATTAATATCAAGATTCAATCGAGAGAATAATCAAACAATCATCATGGTAACGCATGATATTTTCGCAGCTGGGTTTGCTGATCGAATTATTCTTTTTAAGGATGGTGTTATTGATCAAGTGATTTCTAGAAAGGATGATGATTATGCTAAATATGTGGCGAATTTCATGGCGTAATATATCACAAAATAAAAAAAGGTTTTTCATTTCCCTACTTGGGATAATCTTAGGTATAGCTTTTGTAACATCTATGCTTATTGCAGACAAAACAACAAATGATGTTTTCGATTATTATGAAGAAATGTATGTGGCAAATGCGGATTATTGGGTTCAAAGCGATGAACATACTTACTCTGAGGATGTGGTTTCGTCAGTTTTAACTAGCCCAATTGTGACGGAAACCATGCTTGCACTTGATAAACAAGCCTTTTTTGAGCTGGAGGGTGATCAATCTTTAAATCAAAGATCCGTCCGAATTACAGGCGTGAATGATCAAAGCAGTTCTTTACTGAAACTTCCTGTTATCGAAGGGAGTTTGGATAAAGAAGGTTTGGTGATACCAAAAGCTGTTGCAAATCTGTTAAATAAAAACGTAGGAGATACAATTAGGTTTACCGATTTGGGAGAAGCTAAGGTTTCCGCCATTGTTGAATATACGCAGTTGCTTGCAAGTCCGAGTAACTGGGAGCGTGCTGAATCAACCAGCTTCCGAATCATGGCTCCACTTGAATTGCTACAAGAATGGACTGGTATGGAGGACAAACTTTCCTATGTAAGATTTCAAACAACTGAAGAAGGAGAGAAACTTTTTCAATCTCTCCAGGAAGAATTTCGTAATTCAAATGTATATGTACAACCAGTTGTCGCGGATGATCGGCAAAGTAACGATATAGGGGGACTATATACGTTCTTTTACTTAATTGCTGGGTTATCTATGTTTATTAGCGGATTCATTGTTTTTAATATGATTTATACAAGTGTTATGGAGCGAAAAAAGGAATTTGCAATCATGAAAAGTTTCGGATATCTACAAAGTTCTGTTTCCAGACTTATTCTTATTGAAGTACTACTGTTGGGGCTAATAGGTACAGCTGTTGGGGTGCCTATGGGAATTTGGCTTGGGGATATGTTCATGCAAACTTTACTAAGCGTATTTGAATTTGACATGGTTTACACATTAAATTGGAAAATCCCTGCATTAATAGCTGTAGTAGTTGGAATTTTATTTCCTGTTGCATCTTCATTATTTCCTATTTACAATGCGGGGAAAACCTCTGTGTTATTGACATTAAAAATGGCAAATCAAACCCAATCATCGAGAAGCCTGTACATAGTTAGGGCAGTTCTAGGTGTTGGCTTGCTTGCTTTTGTATTTATCAATCATCCCATCTCTTATTTAGCGATTTTAGTAAGCATCATTTTGTTGTTTCCATTATTGTTACTTGGTGTGAGCAGGATATTTAAACCTATTTTAAAATTAATCTTCGGCTACTCTGGTAGTCTGGCAACGCAAACCCTTACAAAACAATTAAATCGAAATGCTAATACTGCTGCTATTCTTGCTGTGGGGATTGCAGTGATATTATTACTAAGTGCTGTTATTGAATCCGCACCTGAAGGTTATGAAAATGAAATCAGGAATACGTATGGAGGAGACCTGAGAGTTTCATCAGAAGCACCTTGGTCTAATCAGGATATAGAAAAGTTACTATCGTATGATGCTGTTGTAAATGTTGATCCTTTAACGGAAGCTACGCCAATTACATGGGTAACCACTGATGGGGAGAAGAGACAGTTTTCCATTTTTGCTGTAGATGAAGAAGGCCCCACCTTATTTGAAAGTTCTAATAAAGACAATTTATATTATGAACTGGCAAAGGAACCTTCTGTTATCCTCGGCGAAAGAGCTTTTGATGAATGGGGTGGAAATATAGGAGAATATATTTACATTAATACACCCTCAGGTAAACAACAACTTGAAGTCCTTGATGTAGTGAAAACATCGAATTACTCAGGCTATGTTGCATTTATGGATGAGAATCATTTAAATAATAAATTTGGTTGGACGAATCCTTTCGACATATTATTAACTTTAAATGACGGATATACTGGTGAACAATTACGTAATGAGTTATGGTTGGATTTCAGCACTCATCTCTCAAAAGTAGAAACAGTAGAAGATAAAATTAAATCAACTACTTCAGCAGTAACCGGTATGAATGAGTTGATTTTAATCATGTTAGTTTTAATCATTGGACTAGCTAGTATCGGTACAGCAAACACTTTATTAATGAATACGTTGGAACGTACCACCGAGATAGGGACAATGCGAGCGCTTGGTTTTACGAAACAGCAAGTTAAAAAGATGATCATTGGAGAAGGTTTACTTATAGGATTGTCGGGGGTTATTGGTGGTATAATTTCGGGTGTAGTTTTACTTTATACAACTAGCCAATCCGAACTATTGGGAGGGTTTATATCTTTTCAATTACCTTTAGGGAATATTATTCTAGCACTGATTGCTGGTGTTTCTCTAAGTCTCCTTGCTTCTTGGATTTCCAGTACAACAGCTAGTAAAATAAATATTATATCATCACTCAAAGAAGGTTAAGCAATTATGTCGGTTAAGTACGGAATATTAACACTGCTATTTATACAAAAAAATCATGGGTATGAATTAAAATTAGAGTTAGAATCCCATCTGGGAGTTAAAGGAAAAATTAATCCTGGTCAAATTTATACGACTCTAGACCGTCTAATACGTGATCAACTTGTTTTATCTGTAGGAATGGATGACCAAGAAAGAAAACTTTATGAAATCACTACAGAAGGTAAAAAAGAGTTGGAAAATTGGTTACTGGAACCTGTACCCTATCATTCTACTAAAGAAGACTTTCATTTTAAATGGAGCTGTGCCCGTAAGATTGATTTCGAACAGGAAAAGAAAATGTTTGATCAACAAAAAGCAATGATAATGAAAGATGTCATGGAATTGACTAAATTTAAAACGGAATTTCTTCTTCAAGGTGACGAGAATAGGTATTTATTAATCACTGGTACCCTCTTGCATTTAGAAGCAGATTTAAACTGGATAAATCAAGTTGAAAATCGAAATAGACCATAATTCTAGGTAAAGGTTTTCTCTTTTAAAAACCTTTGCCGTTATTCATTCTTTTGAAGGGGAGTGAAAATTTTTTGGATGTTATCCTTGATTACAATTGGGAATTGTTTATCTCTATAGAGGTATTGTCATTGGGATCCCTGATCTTATTCGGTATATTTCGCTATCTTTTAAAAAAAACTCGATATAGCCTAATGTTTATTTTTTTATTTCTGTTTTTGTTGATAATTGAGGGATTACTCGGACTGTATGTCTATCGTCAAACAGGAGAAATATCAACTTTTCAAATCGTTATTATCATCTTTATCATTTATGCTTTTACATTTGGTATACTCGATTTTATCAAATTGGATCGTTGGATGCGTAAAAAAATTGGAAAGTTACGTGGCGTTGAATTATTGACTGATAAAGATTATGAGATTATTGAAAAAAATAATAATCCTAAATATATTGCAAAGAAATATCGTGTATCATCCTATATTCATTTAGTTTTGTTCATTACAGTTCAAGCTATTCTGTGGGTAATTGGTACAGAAAGTTTGGCAGAAATAAAGATGTACTTAAGTGATTTTTCGTGGCTAGGAAATGAAAATGCTAAAGGATCACCTTATCCAAATGATACTGCGTTTGCAATAGGTGTAATTTGGGGAATTGTATTTATTGCTGACTTTATTTATTCATGGGCTTATACATTGTTTCCTAAAAATTAGGCAGAAGTAAGTTGGAACTTCAAAATTCGCACAATTATGGCATATACAAGTTATAATCGCTTTTTAATATTAAGTATTATATAAACAGATGGATGTAATTTGAAACAACTTTAAAGAGCCTTGCTACGTAGAATGTAGTAAGGCTCTTAGCTTTTATTAATCAAAATTCAATAACTTTATTATCCTTATACATCGAGTATTTTGTTTTGGCACTTTATGATCAGTAGCCCCTAAACCTCACTTCGGGAAGCTTTTTTCTCCATCAACATTTGAATGAATGTATTATTTTTTCTGTTATAAGCAGGAATGCTTTTTCTAACGGGGTATGTTAATTGAATAGCAAAGGACATAACATATTAGTCATATATAATATGTTATGTCCTTTAATTTATTTCACTTTTTTAATACTAAGTCTGGATAACAAATCGTTAGTAATGTACATTGTATTTAGACAATCGTATATTCAGTTATATTTAATAGTGCACCGACAGCACCAGAAAAACCGTGGTCATTTATAAAGATTGGTGTATGTTTTTTCGTTCGTGTGTAATTGGCAATAACACGTGCAAGATGATTATTATTACTTAAAGTTGAACCGATATAAACGATATGCTGAGCATTTTTCTCTTCAGCATATTGAATACTAAGTGTAGTAATAACTTCACCAACAAGCCCTTGTACAGTTGCAATAATATCTTCTGTTGGATGTTTGACTGACTCGGTAATACCAACTTTCCCAAAATTACTAGCTGTCAAGTGCCCATCAATAGGTGTGTCCATCCCTTGGTAAATATCCTTGACAAGTAAATCAATACTTTCACGATTTCCCATAGAGGCTAGATTTCTTATTTCATTGTAATCCGTGATTCCAGTTGTAAGCGCTGACAATCCAATCAATGTTCCACCACCAACGCCTGTCCCACCAACACGGACATGCGTATTATCTTCCATATAATGAATTGAAGTACCAGTACCAATATTCGTTATCATACTTCGCTCGAAGAAGTAGCCCTCTTTATGCAACAAAAATCGAACGCCCTTCAAAGTGGCTTCAAACTCTACTATATAATGAATCGATTTCATTGTTTTAATGACATCAAGTAATTGTTCCGTACGCCCCCCCGTAACTCCAATATCCTCAATATCTGGATGATTAATAATCCAATTCTTCACAGCGAGCAAATCATTTGACGGAAAAGTTGTTAAAACAAGCTCGTTATGCTCATCTAAATAAGCAACTTTTGTCAATGTTCCGCCTGCATCAATACCTATAGCCTTTGGCATACCATTCTCCTTTGACTTTACGTACAATCTCTATTTCAGATGGTGAGATATATACTAGATTTTGCTTGTATTCAAGAGGCGTTTAGAAGCCAGTTGAATAACGTTCATGTCTCCACAAATGTCACGGATTTTGCAAGGAGTTATTGTGCCAAAATCCGATGTATTGTATTTAAGTACCGAAAGCAAACATCAGCAACAAATGTTTCTGTGCGAAAGTGAAGCGGCAGCCGCAATTTCTTGAAAGCTGAAGTTGCATATTTGTTCTTCCTAAACTTTAACGCTGTTGAAATAATTGTGCAATAACTTAGCAAACTTTCATGAAAAAAACACGAAAAACATCAAATTTCTTCTATTATTCACGCGATTTTCGTCGCATTTTTATAACTTTAACATTATTCAACTAAAAAAACAAAAGAAGCGGAAACACACTGATACATTTTCATTTCTAAAGCAATTCTAGCAATTAACGAGCCGAAGATCCTTCATCATTCACAAGGTAATTTTTTTCACCAACCCAAACAATTTATCCAGTGCTACGGCTATCCTTGACGTACAACCTATATTATTCGCAACTTTGTTATCCATCCTTTCAATCCCATTTGAAAATAGTTGATTATAAATTGAACAATCTGTTTTATCTTTCTTCACTTTTACGATACGATATACTATAGATGCGTTACCATTTGAACGGAGGAATACAAGTGAAAGAGCAAAAGAAACTTTATAAAGAAGCGATGCAAGTTTTAAAGGAAACTAGTCGCACTTTTTATATACCAATTACTTTTTTAAAAAATGATTTAAAATTGTCAGTGGCAGCCGCATATTTAGCAATGCGCGCTATAGATGAGATTGAGGATCATGAAGAACTTTCAAATGATGTAAAATTTGATTTACTAACTGCAACAAGTGAATTATTAAAAAATACATTCAATGCCGAGGCTTATGAAGCATTATTAGCGCCATATGCAGATCAGCTACCTGAAGTATCACTTCGTTTAGCAGATTGGCTAATATTTTGTCCTGAAGGCTCACGTAAAATTGTTCAAGATTCAACGAGTGAAATGGCATTCGGGATGGCAAAATGGGCAAAGGCAAACTGGCAAGTGCATACGCGAGACGATTTAGATGATTATACATACTACGTTGCAGGGCTTGTTGGGACAATGCTGTCTGAGCTTTGGGCGTGGGGTGCAGACATACAAACTGATCGCGATTTAGCAATTGGCTATGGTCGAGGTCTCCAAGCAGTCAATATTTTACGCAATCAGCATGAAGATTTAGATGAGCGCGGCGTAAGTTTCGTTCCTGACGGTTGGACACGTGATGATTTATTTGCATACGCGGAAGAAAATCTTGCGAAAGCGGATCTTTATATGAAAGATATTAATAAACGAACGGTATTATTATTCTGTCGATTACCGCTTGCCTTAGCTCATAAAACATTGAAGGCGATGCAAGATGGTCGTGAAAAAATGACACGAGCAGAAGTAGAACAAACGGTTGAAGAAGTACAGGCTGACTAAAACCTGCTCCTTTAAAAAGAGCCCTAGTACGAAAAAAATTTCGTACTGGGGCTTCTTTTTTATACTGTCTGTATAAGCTTAAAAATAATTTCATAGCTAAAAAACACTGAAAGTATTGTTAACAACATAAACACTACCTTTTCAGCTTTACTACCCGTTTTTGTAGTAATGGGTAGACGCACTGATATGGATACTGGGAAGAACAGCTTAACACCCTTCTTCGTCGCCATGTCAAGAAGTATATGACTGGCGATCCCCAATAAAATACCTAGTGAAATAGTTTCGTAAGGTATAAATGTATGTAGTAGCATTCCAACTAGAAATAAAAAAAGCAAACTATGTGTAAAGGAACGATGTCCAAACATAGTGTTGACAATCTTTGAAATGATGGGAAGCTTCCTCCCAATTTTACTGCCGCCATGGCAAATATCTGGAAGTAATGCACCGATAACGCCTGCTCCTACTAAAACAAGCGCATTATCATTAGAAATTTGTGCAACAGCAAGGCTTGCCGTGATGCCTCCGATAATATGTGTATTCCCTTGCATGATTTACTTCCACTCCTTCTCTCTCTATATTTTTACCTTTCTTAACTTATCACACCTCACCCCAAAAGGGAACATATATTCCGAACAAACAATCCCCCTTTTTTATGCTTACTCGAGAAAAAACTCTCATAAAAAATCAGAAACATTTCAGGTTCTTATTGTATATATAGGATGATTAGAGATAAAAATGAGTATTGGAGGTTATGTATGAAATCTATCAAAGGAATTTTGTTTATTATACTAATAATGAGTAGTAGTGCTTCCCTGTGGTATTTTGCTACGCCTATAGAACCTATCCATGTTGTTAACAGGCTTAGTCATATTATTGGAGGCATGGCCATTACGGGCTTCTTTCTTGTCTTCTTTTTAGCAACAAGAATAAAAATTTTTGAGCGTTGGTTCCATGGGCTAGAGAATGTTTATTTTTATCATAAATATTTAGCAATATTTTCACTAGTATTGGTAATTATCCATGGGCAATTACAAGATCTAGTCCCCCGCTTCGATAAAGTAGAAAGAACTTCATTCAGTGAATTTGCGAAAGAACTAGGGTCACTTGGCCAATATGGCTTCATTGCACTTATTTTAATTGCGCTTTTAGCTAAATTTCTAAAATATGAACATTGGCGGATCTTTCATCGATTATTGCTTATCCCTTATACATTTGGAATTTATCATGCCTATTTTTCAAGCAAATACGATTTATTACAGCCTACACCTTTAGGAATTTTTACCGTAATAACGGCTACTATTGGATTTATGTCAGCATTATATATGTTGACGATGTATCAGGATATGTTTTTTAAATATAATGGCAACATTACGGGGATCAAAAAATTGGGGCCAAATGTTATTGAGCTGGAACTCACACTTAATAAAACATTACCATATCGACATGGACAATTTATTTTTATCAAGATTTTGCAAGATGGCATAGAAAAGGCGCCTCATCCGTTTTCTATTTCAGGTGGCGATGGAAAAAAAGTATTTATCTCTATGAAGGTACTTGGTGATTTCACAAAAAAAGTATATGATTCCGTTCAACTGAACACACCAGTGACACTTGATGGTCCATATGGTCATTTCGATTTTGAAAATGCTGCACAACAACAAATTTGGATAGCTGGTGGCATAGGCATTACTCCTTTTTTATCTTATTTGCAATCTCAGCCTGTCGATCGTAATATCGAGTTATTTTACACTTATCACGGTGTAGACAATGCGATCTATAAAAAATTTTTACAGGAGTATGCACAAACTAATCAACAATTTAGTGTGAACTTTATTGATACTGCCCAAATGGACAGGCTTTCTTTTGAAAATATTTCAGTGCCAGCGCATACGAGTATTTTTATGTGTGGCCCCCAAAAAATGCTTAACCATTTTGCCAAGCAATTGAAAACCTGTAATAAAGATCTAAGCATTCACTTCGAAGCATTTAAATTTAAGTAATTAATCAATTATGCCTCGGCATAATTGCGTCAGGAATCGGCTTTGCGCTTAGGCCTGCGTGAGGGCCGGCACGATGTCGGTCATTTCGGTAATGCCACAGGACGTGGCGTTTTTACCGATGCAGGTCAGTTAGCCGTTATCGCATGGATGCGATGATTTTAGGCTAACATCCTATATTGAACTCCCTTCCGATTCCGTAACATCCGTCGGAGGCTTTTACTTCTTTTAGCAGGTGTTTGCATACCCGCTAAAAGTCAAAACTCTCTAATTCGAGCAATTTACTTGGAATATTGAAAAGGATATCGTATAGTAAAAATCTCATCAAAATTAAAGGAGATTTTTTAACATGACTACAACTAAAAGTTATTTAAATAAAGTAATGCACGATCGTAAATCTGTTCGTAAATATGAGTCAAATTTTAAAATTCCACAATCTGAATTAGAGGAATTGCTTGTTGAGGCAACAACCGCTCCATCATCAAGCAATTTACAACCTTGGCGCTTTTTAGTCATTCAAGATGAAGAAGTAAAAAAAGAACTACGTTTGATTGCTAATAACCAGGAGCAAGTAGAAACTGCTTCTGCCATCATTGCGGTATTAGGTGATACTGAAATGTACAATAATGTAGAGGAAGTCTATACAAAAAACTTCGAGCTTGGCTACATGGATGAAACAACGAAAAATATGATGATTGAAAATTCATTAAAGCTATATTCAAACCTTCCTAAAGAAGTACTAAAAAATATAGCTACATTTGATGCGGGCTTAATTTCTATGCAAATCATGCTTTTAGCAAAAGAAATGGGCTACGATACAGTTACAATGGGTGGTTTCAATAAAGAGGCTTTTGCGAAACGCTTTGAATTAACAGATAATCTAGTGCCAATTGTCTTAATCGCCATCGGAAAAGCAGCAACACCGGCTTACGGCTCTTCTCGTTTAGCGTTAAATGACATTGCAAAATTCATTTAAGACTTATACAAAATGTTCTTTTTAGAATAAATATGATACACTGACTATAGAATAAAAAAGACTGAATGCGTTAACATCCAGCCAAAAGCAACAATCATGCCGCAAACATAACGGCTAACCAAGTTAAAGTTCATAGAAATAGCCACCTTACTTAGCCGGCAGGGTGGCTATTTCTTTTTATTTTGAGAGACAATAATGCTAAGCATCAGCGTTAGTACTGCAATTAGCAATAGGCTACACTGTACAATCAAACTGAATGCTTCAAATACTGTCATCCGCCTCACCCCCTTTCAAAAGGGAGTTCAGCCGCCACCTGCTTTATGAATTGTTGCTATTGCTAGTCTACCAATTTTATGAAATATATTCTACGGAAAATCCTCAGAAGATTTATGTTCTTCAACGCACATCAATAGTCAGGAAAGGCTATACTCAATATTTTACGCTTCATAAGCATGAATCCCGACTTACGTAATTACCTAAAAAAACACTAAAAAAATGCCATTGTTATTCTGACAGTTTAGCTAACGACTCTTTCAAAAGCTGCAGTTCAGGCATTGATAACGTAACACCCTTCCCCATCTTTGTATGATCCTCCGACCAATCTCTAATATCGTATTTCGGTTCACGATCATTCCAACTAATTAAATTCAATTCTTTTTTCCAGCCTTTATTGCCCTCCGATAACACCGCAATCGTTTCAATAATTTCGTATTTAACTTCTGCCATATGTATTCCTCCTTCATGTATCTGTATTAAGAACTATATCTTGAAATAATGGAATTGTATAGAAACTAGATCGTGAAATTGAGACTTTTCTATGGCCTTCCTTAAAGAAATCAAATTATTACTTCAATTTGTGTAATTTCTTTGGTTTCTATTCACGTACTAATGGCAACAACTTATTCCCAATTTAGTCTTTGCCCCATTGAATTTCCTTCAACGCTCATTAAAAAAAGATGACGCCTGCACGATACACCATACAGTCATCATCTTTTTTAAGTTACCTGAAACGTATTGTCTTTTACAAAGGGCACACATTATATTATTGTTA
The DNA here is from genome assembly GCF_015844675.1 of Lysinibacillus sphaericus. Taxonomy (GTDB): domain Bacteria; phylum Bacillota; class Bacilli; order Bacillales_A; family Planococcaceae; genus Lysinibacillus; species Lysinibacillus sphaericus_E. Next base: position 143,270 of record NZ_LDGC01000075.1, read on the forward strand.
GTTTTTCTTTTTATTATTTTGTAGGCATCATTTCAATTTGATCAACAATGAATTCATTCTTGGCACTATCGAATTTATATGTGATGTTGAAATCACCTACATATACTGGAGATACCCCTACAGATCCAGGCATGTTTAATTTTATTTTTTGATTTTCCAATGTATATATAACTACACCGCCGAATGCAAGTTCATCTTGATTTAGATTTGGCGCTGGATCAAAATCATAATCAAATCTAGATTCTTTTCCTTGCGCTGTAGCTGTAATCGTTAATGTACCATCGTCATTTTTAACAACTTTTGATTTAATCTCATTAGCAACAATGTCTTCATAACTTTGTACTTTAATCTCTAAGAAATCCTCAACATTAATAACATGAATATCATAGTTATCTAATCCTGTTCCTCGTCCCGTTTGGATTATAACTACGGCTTCTTCCTTATTATCATTTGTAAGATCTGTATAGAATAACTGGGGTTTAGTTCCTGTATTAGGGATTTCCCAGTCAAAGTTTTTTTGTTCACCATCAATATCCAAAACTACGCTTTTTATTTCATTGTTTTCTTCATTAAGTGCGTAAAGTTTAACTTTTTTATCATCTGATGCCTCAATCAACTTTGCATTATTCTGTTGCTCTGACTGCGTTGTTTCCTGTTCACCAGAAGCCTTTACTGTACTTGTTGTTGACTTATCTAAACTGCATCCAGATAGTGTAAAAATACTCAACAACATCAATATTCCAATTTCTTTTTTCAATTTCTATTTGCCCCTTCCGCCTATTATTTTACACGTGCTACATGCAATATAACATGTACTCTCTTCTACTGTAAAATAAAGGATAGTAACAACATTCATTATTAAAATAACATCACCGAAGGCTTTAGGACAACAGTTATTCTTTTGTGCGAAAGCGTAGTGCCAACGTAGCGGCAGCAACAAATGTCTTTTGTGCGAAAGCGCAGTGCCAACGTAGCGGCAGCAACAAATGTCTTTTGTGCGAAAGCGCAGTGCCAACGTAGCGGCAGCAACAAATGTCTTTTGTGCGAAAGCGCAGTGCCAACGTAGCGGCAGCAACAAATGTCTTTTGTGCGAAAGCGCAGTGCCAACGTAGCGGCAGCAACAAATGTCTTTTGTGCGAAAGCGCAGTGCCAACGTAGCGGCAGCAACATTACTACCGAACTAGGAAGTAACGACAAGGAAAAGCCATCCTTTGTCATTACTTCCTTTTTGGTTCAATCACTAATTTCGGGGTTGCCTTATAATCCAATGACAAAAACACATTATTATTATCGATTATATCCCTAAGAAAATAATACAAATACGTGATTACCATTAAATTCCGGATATTTTTAACTGTAGATTTATTACTTTAGCACTGTTATCATAAAAAAGTATTTTTTTAGAAAAGGAGGTTATCTTGTGTACGATTCTTATTATTACGATGATTTTGATGCGGCTCTCGGAGGTATATTTATCATTATTATGTTAATTGGCCTTGTGTTGAGTATTGTAAGCTATGTTATTAGTTCACTAATTTATTATAAGGCGTCAAAAGTAAATGGTTTTAGCGATCTAGCTTATATTGGATGGATTCCAATTATCAACGTTTATAGCCTTTTCCTATTAACTGCAAAAGGTGAAGATAACGCAACTGTTCGTGGTGCAGCGAAAAAGAATGCTCTTATTTACGTAGGATTAATACTTGTTTCATTTATCCCACTTATAGGTATTATTGCTTCATTAGGTCTTTTAGGCTTTACATTGTATTTCACTTATCGCCTCTTCTATCGTTGGACTGGTGAAACTGGCAAAGCTATACTTTATATCATTTTATCATTCATTACATTCGGACTATTCTATTATATTTACGGCTTAATGAAAATGAATAAACCTTTCGTTGCATAAATACATATGCAAGTACAAAAACCTCTTTACACCTTTAAAAGTGTTTAAGAGGTTTTGAACTTATTTATACTATAGAATCTCCTAATTTTAGGAAAGACCTTATCTCACGTTTGAATTTTTGATTCCTCTAACCAACCATTGTAGTTATAGTTTTTATTTTACATTAACATCCGTTACATCCACCCAAAAGAGTAACAATCAAAATGGATAAAATTACTTTTTTCATTCCAATCCCCCTAGGAATAAAATTATAGAATCGATCATAGTAAATGTTCTTCAGTATCTTATGTAAATGTATATTATTATAATTTTACCTTCCCTCTTCATCCTTTACTTCAATTAAATATATACCTTTCGAAAATCCTCCGCGTTGCCTCTTCTTCCGAGTACGTATCTGTTCTAATTGTTTGTAGGAAACATCGTACATTTGTATAGCTGTATGTACTAGTTCTAAAATATCCGCAAGTTCCTCAATGGCTTCTTTTGGTGAGACTGCCTCTAGAAATTCTAATGCTTCTTCTTGCATTTTCACTTTTATTTCTTCTAAATGTTCACTCGGTTCTAATGTTCTTATGTTACATGTTTTCCCTCCCGTTTCAATTACTTGTGGAATTAAATCACGTACTAATTTATTGTATATTGGCATGTCCCCTGTCTCCCTCTTAACATCTTATTTTTCACCATATTTCTGCTGAATCGTTTGGATATGTTGTTTTTTGACTTCATCGGATACTTGCATTCGAGGCACAAGCTTATTGTAAATTGCTTGAATATCGTCTTGAGAGAAAAGTTGTCTTGCAGTTTGCTTTTGCGTTTGGATAAAACGCCTTAAATTCTCTCGTTTTATAATATGTACATTTTGGGAAGTTACCGCCACTTTTTTCAAAGTACAGCGCTCACTAAACACAATGACTGAATGAATTGCTTCTATCGGAAGTTCTAGGAAATCTTGAATTGCACGTATGTGCGTAGCATTTTGACGAATTGGATTGAAAAATTTATATTTTTTCTTATTCGGCATCGTTTGTGTCCATTGCTGTTGTGTTTCATTACCAAAAATCCAGCCACTATAGTTTTTTGACTCAATCACATATAGTCCCGTTCGATCAATAAATAGAAGGTCAATTTCCGTTAATTCATCTGAATTTCTCTTTGGAACATATACATTTAATAATTGTCTATGACTTTGTAAGGCATGCTTCTCAATAATTTTCGACGTTAAGTACTCACCATTTCTCCCTTTATTGAATTTAACTGCAAAGAAATTATTTTTTGTCAGTTTATAATAGACACTTTTCCGATAATTTTTTTCCATGAGGTAAAAGCTTAAAACTAAAACGATCAATACAAAGAAAATAATTAGCAACATAAATCCCCTATCTCATTATATTTCCACTCGATAAAAAACAATAATTCCCAAAACTATTATACCAATTATGTTTTTACATTCTTTAACTATTTCCCTTATCCATTACCACCGTATCTTTGAAAAGAAAGTTAGCTATCAAAAAGTATGCTATACTATAATTAGAATATTTAGAATCTATAAAATTTAATGCAAAGGGGTTTGATGATAGTGTATGAAAATATTTTAAGACATCCTGGGCCTACTCCTATTCCAAAAAAGGTTCAGCTTGCGATGAATCGTGATATTATTAGTCATCGAAGCAATGAATTTGTGGAGCTATACCGTGAAACCATTGAATTAGTAAAACCTGTCTTCGGAACAAAACAGGATATTTTACTCCTTCCATCAGGTGGGACGGCCGCTTTAGAAGCTGCAGCGATTAACACTGTTTCTGCTGGTGAAAATGTTGTTGTAATCACTGTTGGAGCTTTCGGAGACTATTTCGTTTCGATTTGTGAGAAATACGGTTTTCATGTACATAAGCTTGAAAAAGAATGGGGACAAGCTTGCACAGCGAAAGAGCTACGAGAATTTTTGCAGCCGTTACAACATATTAAAGCTGTTTTTATCACATACAATGAAACTTCGACTGGGATCATAAACCCAATTGCTGAATTAGCACAAGTTGTTCGTGAAGAAACAGATGCATTATGTATTGTCGATGGTGTTAGTTGCCTAGGTGGAGCTCCTGCTGAAATGGATGCTTGGGGCATCGATATTCTTGTTACAGGCTCTCAAAAAGCTATGATGCTACCTCCTGGACTTTCCTTAGTCAGTGTAAGCGAAAGAGCTTGGAAAGTTATCGAAGAAAATAAAGCACCATCCTATTATTTAAACTTATTGAGCTATCGTAGCTGGGCAGAAAAAGGAATGACTCCAAATACGCCTACTGTCACTTTAATATATGGACTCCACGAGGTATGTAAGCTTATAGAGGAAGAAGGAGGTATTGAACATACAATTGCCCGCCATGAACTAATGAAAAACATGGTTCGTCATGCTATGAATGCCCTTAATATTGAACTTCTCACTACTGATGAGCATGCTTCTCCGACCATTACAGCTATTATGGCACCAAAGGGAATAGCTCTCGGTGACTTCTTGACACATTTAAAGCAGCACTATCATTTAGATTTCGCTGGAGGACTTGGTCATTTGCAAGGTAAAATTTTTAGATTCGGTCATATGGGCTATTGTTTCCCAAGTGATATTTTACAGGCTATTTCTTTAATGGAAGCCGCACTTCAAGACTTTGAATATGACTTTGAGCTAGGTGCAGGTGTACGTGCGGCACAAGAAGTGTTTTTAACCGCTCAGCGAAAACAATTGCAACGATAAAGCTTTGACTATATGAAACCTCCAAATCTTTATATGGATTTGGAGGTTTTCTTATTATTTTTACAGGTTAAGCGAGCGATAAACGTAAGGAAAATTGCAATTTAGGACAATATTTCATGGCATGGACTGAATAATCTTTTAAAACTAGAATTATGAATACGGGTGTATTTTCAAAAGCTAAAAGTGTTATACTAATAAGCACGTTATAAATTGAGGAGTTAGATAGAATGAAATATTTCAAACCACAAATGCAGCAACTTGTGAAAGAAAATCGTGAATTACATGATCGCCTAAAAAAATTAATGGCCGAAATGGATTTGCAAAAAAATTATGCTTTAAAAGCTCTATATCACGCTGAAGTAGCGGATGGTGGACGCTATCAACAAGATTATCAAGCGTTGGACTATTTATATAAATAACTTTAAATGAGCAAATATCCTTTTAATAATTTCAAATCAAAAAGTAATAAACGCAAGAATGTTAAGTCCGATCGCATTCTTGCGTTTTCTTATTAAATACGTTAATCATCAATTTTCGCTACTTGCACTACCTTTGCCATGTATTCCTCACGCATTTCCAACGGCACCATACTTCCACCTGTCGCCCAAACAAGATGGGTAGCTTGCTCCATCTTATCAACCAAATCATGCTTTTCTAAATAATTTTGTCCATTTTTCATTAACTGAATTGGTCCGAACATCCCTGCATGTGCAGATGGTTCTAAAAATAACTCTTCAACTTCCATAGTTATTGCAAGCGATTTAAATAATTGCTCATCTTTTACCGTGTAGCAGCCACTAATATAAGTTTCCATTACTTTCCCTACGAACTTAGAAGCGCGGCCAACAGCAAGGCCATCCGCTTCTGTTTTATTGTCAAGGCCAATATCTTCTACACTGATGGCGTCATGTAAACCTGTCATTAAGCCAATTGTCATACAAGGAGAGGCTACGGGCTCAGCGAAGAAAATATGGGCGTGTTCTCCAAAAATTTCACGTATTCCGTATGCAACACCGCCTGGTCCACCACCTACACCACACGGCAAATACACGAACAATGGATGGGCTTCATCCACTGCAATATTCGTCTTTTCAAACTGGGCTTTTAAACGCTTCGCCGCCACTGCATAGCCAGCAAATAAGTCCTTCGAATTCTCATCATCTATGAAATGGCACATAGGGTCTAGTTCAGCTTCTCGACGCCCTTGTTCCACAGCAATGCTATAATCAGCTTCATATTCAATAACTGTCGCACCTTTTTTACGCAGCAATGCTTTTTTCCACTCTTTTGCATCACTCGACATATGTACAACGACATTAAAGCCGAGTTTTTTGCCCATAATGCCGATACTTAACCCTAAATTACCTGTAGACCCTACGGCAATCGTGTATTGCTGGAAGAATGATTGAAAATCATCTGTTGCCAACACTGCATAATTGTCCTCTTTTGTTAGTTTGCCACTAGCGATGGCAAGGCGCTCTGCATGCCTTAATACTTCAAAAATCCCCCCGCGAGCTTTTATAGAGCCTGAAATTGGCAAAGTATGATCACATTTTAAGATCAATTGACCCGGTATTAAAACATCAAATTCCTTTTCAAAGGCTTTCTTTATCAAAGCTATGTCTTGTATAGATGATTCAATAAGTCCTTTACTTTCCAAAAGCTCAGGAAATGCAATAGTCAAATAGGAAGAAAAACGTTTAAGTGTTTCTTCTGCTTCCTCAACCTCTCCCATTGAAAAAAGATCGGTTTCCCCCCTTTTTTTCCGATTTGTATTTTCCCATAACACAGTTTCATGATTCGCTAACTCCTCTAATCTCGGAAATCGATTAAATAGTTCGTGTTTAAGTTCATTTTTCACCTTTAGATTCCTCCACTTTTTGAGCTAAAATTGCTCGTTCACAAATTTGTCGAAATTTCAATTCGAACGAAATATTGTTTTCTTGTGTTCGTTTTTTCGGTCCTCTCGTACGTCCACCTGCACGTCTAATTTTTTGTCCAACATGGCGCATATCGAGCAAACGTTCGATGTTTTCATCGGACATCTCTCGTCCATTTTGATCGATTGGATAACCTCCTCTGGCCAAAACCATTGCTGCTAACCCGTAATCCTGTGTAATGACAATATCATGCTTTGAAAGCGCATTCACTAGCGTAAAATCAACCGAATCTGGACCCTTAGGAACAATAATTGTTATTACATTATCACGTTCAACACGGTGGGATGTATCGCAAAACAAGATTGTTTCAATCTCAAATTCAGATGATATAGATAGTGCTAAATCCACGACTGGACAAGCATCAGCGTCAATTAAAACCTTCACAATAAAGCATCATTCCTTTCTCATAATTAGATAGATCAATCACATCATTGTTATTTTAATATAACAAATTCTCACTCCCGTTTGTTCAATTTTTCACAAACTTAAGACTGTTAAAAAAAGTATTTTATTGAATAGTGTGAAAAATAGATATACGATACACCTATCAACTAACTGGAGGTTTTTTACTATGACAACTGTAACTGTAAGCAACGAACAATTAGCAAAAGAATACGTTGATGGCGTATTTGAGCAACTAAAAAACCAAAACAGCTATCAAGCAGAGTTCTTACAAGCAGCTGAGGAAATTTTTATTTCATTAGTGCCTGTATTTGCACAACACCCTGAATATATAAAAGCCAATATCTTATCACGTATCGTTGAGCCAGATCGAATCATTTCCTTCCGTGTTGCTTGGCAAGATGATAACAATCAAGTTCAAGTAAACCGTGGTTACCGTGTGCAATACAATAACGTTATGGGGCCCTACAAAGGCGGCCTTCGCTTCCACCCTTCCGTAAATGAATCCATTATCAAATTCTTAGGCTTTGAACAAATTTTTAAAAATGCTTTAACAGGCCAACCAATCGGTGGTGGTAAAGGTGGCTCAAACTTCGACCCTAAAGGTAAGTCAGATTCAGAAATCATGCGTTTCTGTCAAGCATTCATGACTGAATTATACCGCCATATTGGTCCTGATGTCGATGTTCCAGCAGGTGATATCGGTGTTGGCGCTCGTGAAGTTGGCTATTTATGGGGCCAATATAAGCGTATAACAAAAGCAAGTGAATCTGGTGTAATAACAGGAAAAATTCCTGGCTATGGTGGCTCTTTAGCTCGTAAAGAGGCAACTGGTTATGGTACTGTTTATTTTGTAAATGAAATGCTAAAAGATGCCAACGATTCATTCGAGGGTAAAACAGTTGTAGTTTCAGGCTCTGGTAACGTTTCAACATATGCAATTGAAAAAGCACAATCATATGGTGCAAAAGTTGTTGCTTGCTCTGACTCTTCAGGCTATATTTACGATCCAGAAGGTTTAGACCTTAATGCAATTAAAGAAATTAAAGAAGTTAAAGGCGATCGTATCTCCACTTACTTAAACTATCGTCCAAATGCTACGTTTAAAGAAGGCTGCACAGGTATCTGGACGATTCCTTGTGACATCGCGCTTCCATGTGCTACTCAAAATGAAATTAATGGCGATTCAGCTCGTACTTTAATTGAAAACGGCGTAAAAGCTATTGGTGAAGGTGCAAACATGCCATCAGATTTAGAAGCAATTAATGAATTTTTAAATGCGGGCGTATTATTCGGTCCTGCAAAAGCGGCTAATGCCGGAGGTGTTGCAGTATCTGCTCTTGAAATGGCGCAAGATTCAAGTCGCGTATTCTGGTCATTTGAAAAAGTAGATGCTAAATTACACGAAATTATGAAAAATATTTACGCAGATAGTAAAGCGGCTGCTGAAAAATATGGTTACCCTGGGAACCTTGTAGTTGGCGCGAACATCGCTGGCTTCGTAAAAGTTGCTGATGGTATGCTTGCTGAAGGCGTATATTAATAACTTTATTCCACCCTGGATGATAACGAACATTCGTTATCATCTTATTTTTTATAAAAAAAAAAGTTAAAACACGCGTTAAAAATACATTAAAACGAACGATTTTACTATTAAATAACCAAAACATTCGTGTTATAATATTGGAGTACTACAACATATTGGAGGGTTTTTTTGTGGAATTATTGTATACAGGTAAAACGAAAAATGTGTTCAAGTTAGAAGATGGTCATTACTTATTAAAATTTAAAGATGATGTAACTGGTGAAAACGGCGTATTCGACCCAGGTGCTAATACTGTTGGATTAACAATCGACGGTGCTGGTTTAGCTGGTCTTCGCTTAACTTCTTATTTCTACTCAAAACTAAACGAACAAGGTGTTCCTACTCACTATGTTGATGCAAACTTCAACGATGCAACAATGACGGTAAAACCTGCAACTGTTTTCGGTAAAGGGTTAGAGGTCATTTGCCGCTTCAAGGCAGTAGGATCTTTCCTACGTCGCTATGGTGCTTACGTGAAAGAAGGACAAGACTTAGATTCTTTCGTAGAAGTTACCATCAAAGATGATGATCGACTAGATCCTCCTATTTCCGAAGATGCTTTAGCAATGTTAGACCTATTAACACACGAAGAATATGCAATTTTAAAACAACGTACGATTGAAATTGCTAAATTTGTTGCTGCAGAACTTGCAAAAAAAGGGTTAACCCTTTACGATATTAAATTAGAATTTGGCCGTGATGCTCAAACAAATGAAATTTTATTAATAGATGAAATTTCAGGTGGTAATATGCGCGCTTACAAAGGCGAACAATACATAGAACCATTAGAGCTTGAAAAAATTATGTTAGCTGAATAAAAAAAACATTCTATTAATATGCTATGTAAGAGTAGTTTCGAGTAATCAAAAGAGTCGCTTTTTGCGGCTCTTTTTGTTAATAAAATGATTTCTTTTGAAACTTTTCACTAGGTCATTCCGTATACTCAGTATACGCATAAATTTATACTTTTATTTTGGAGGTAATTTGATGGATAACTGTAATGAATCATCACAAGAAAGGCCAAAGGTTAATCCATTTTTGTCTATTTGGTTGCATCCAAAGAAAACAACCCGTTACATGATAGAGGAAAAATCAATAGGTTTTGCGATTCTTCTCATGTCAATTGGTTATCTAGGTGTTACACTTTCAGACCTTATCGATAGTTCATTTTTGTCAGACGTGTCTCCTTGGTTTATCGTCATTTTTTGTGTTATTGCAGCACCGATTTTAGGGATAATTGGTACGGCTTTTTCTGCACTAATCACTTGGCTGTTCGGTAAACTTTTTAAAGGAACAGGTACGTACTCACACTTATTCAAAGGGCTAAGTTTAACTTCTATCCCATTTATAGTACTTATTCCTTTTTACTTAATTTGGTTATTTACATCACCTGAGTCTTTAATGAATTCTGATTTCGTTGGAACTTACCCTTGGGTTATTTGGCCAGCAATTTTATTAACCCTTGTGGTTGTAATTTGGTCCCTCGTTATTACAGTAGGAATTGTTGCAGAAGCACATCAAATTCCAAATTGGATGGCTTTCTTAACGCTCTTAATTCCAACCATTATTTTCGTTATACTATTTATTATTCTTATTATTGTTCTAGTTTTCATTTTCGGCATTTTTTTCGGAATGATGTAAAAAAATCTCCCCTCTCTATGAGAGTGGGAGCTTTTTTAGGTTCACCTGTATTCGTAAATGTTAAACTGAAAGCACTGTATTTTGTTGGAAGAGCTCCGACACACCTGACTCAACAGCTGCACCACTTACAGCTTGCGACACAATTTCAACAACTCGCACATCTAATGATTTAGGTACAATATATTCCTCGGTTAATTCCTCATCACTAACAAGAGCCGCTATCGCTTCCACTGCAGCTATTTTCATCGCTTCATTAATATCTGTTGCTCGAACATCCAATGCCCCACGGAAAATACCTGGGAAAGCGAGTACATTGTTAATTTGGTTCGGATAATCTGAGCGCCCTGTTCCCATAACACGCACTCCCCATGCCTTGGCGTTTTCATACGTAATTTCAGGATTTGGATTTGCAAGTGCAAACACGACCGGATCTTCATTCATTGAAGCAATATGTGCTTCTGTTAATAAATTGGCAACAGATACGCCGATAAAGACATCAGCCCCTTTAATGGCATCCTCCAATGTACCATGTATTTTTTCTGGATTTGTTAAATGGGCAACCGTTTCTTTAATCAGATTCATACCTTCAGCGCGGCCTTCATAGATGAGTCCCTTTGTATCACACATAAAAATATTTTTATAGCCCATCTGCACAAGAATACGCAAAATAGCAATACCCGCCGCTCCTGCACCATTAATGACAACCTTCATCGTTGCCACATCTTTCTTCACAATACGATTGGCATTAATCATCCCTGCACCTACTACAATCGCTGTTCCATGCTGATCATCATGAAATACAGGAATATCACATTCTTGGCGAAGACGATCCTCAATTTCAAAGCATCTTGGCGCTGAAATATCCTCTAAGTTTACAGCACCGAAAGTTGGAGCAAGCGCCTTCACAATGCTGACGATTTCATCCGTACTCTTCGTATCTAAACAAATAGGAAAAGCATCAACATTAGCAAAGCGCTTTAATAAAATCGCCTTTCCCTCCATTACCGGTAATGCCGCCTTCGGACCGATATCCCCTAATCCTAATACCGCTGTACCATCTGAAACAACAGCCACCATATTCCCCTTCATTGTATAGTCGTAAACAAGCGATGGATTTCTTTCAATCTCTACGCAAGGCGCAGCTACCCCCGGAGAATACGCAAGACTTAGATCATATGAATCTTGCACAGGTACTTTAGAAATCACCTCTAATTTACCACTATAATATTCATGCATTTCTAAAGCCTTTTTCATAATGTCCATTCAATCCCATCCTTTTCTTTTCGAATTATTATATATTTCAGAATCATAATACTTTGTGAAAGTAAAGTCAATGAATTTTCTGTCAATTTTATTTTTTCTTTGAAATAGCGCTATTTTTAATCGTCCACTACTGTTTTTCGTCTTGTTATTATTTTCACAATCTATTATTTTAATATAACAATTACAACTATTAACGTTTCAATAAATGTATAATTACCGGCATTAAACCTGTTCAACTTTTCACATAGTATTTTTCTTATGTAAATGAGAATTTTTTCACAAACTTATGTAAGCGCATCCATTACTCTATCTAGATTCGTCACATTTTCTCCACATTTTTTCACAAAGTTTTTTATTATGCATCCTCAAGTATTCTTACTTCACTTTCTACTTTCGTCGATTTTTAAGCAATAGATGTTTATTATTAAAGCAGAAAAACACATTACACCGTCCGTAAATGTGGACGGTGTAATGTGTTTTAATTCAAGTCGTTTAAAAAACAATCATTAATCACGCGCGTTTGATTAATTGTTAATAACCTTTTACCATTACATTCACTTATCATAGAAGATAAGCCAACCAGATGCTTACGACAATAAACCAAATGTTGATGGACAACAGGAACACTCGCTCACAAATCCCAAAGATAAATCGCAACGGCTTGATCATCGTTACAATAACAGCTCCAAGCGAGATAGAAGAAATCATGGTTATGGTGTAAAAAAATGAATTTAGATTTTCAAAGCCTTCCAGTAATTTTAAATGACTTCCTCCTCGATCAATGACCATATAGGAAAAAGCGAACGCAAGTATAGCAAATAAGTAATGGAGTTTTCCCCGAACCGTAAGTTTTTCTCCTTCTAGGTCAGTTGGAAAGAATAACATGAGGATACGGGAGATGACCATTAGAATGATTAAAATCGGAATTGACGCGGATATGGAGAAGCGATCTTTTACATTCAACAACACGATAGAAAGTGACAATGCCCCTAAATTGCTAAACCAAGCGTAAATTAAAAATAAATTTTTTGTAGCACCTACACCGTAATCACTTACAGCATGTCGAATAGGATGATAGCTTGTTTTCTTAAAGTGAAGTATAAGAAAAAGGATGAAATAACTCAAAAAGAACAATACGGCCACAATCGATAGTATTTTCTCGATGGACAATTTAAGACCTCCCTTAGTTTTAAATGACTTTATTATTTTCAAAACAATAATATTATGATTTAAACGACTTTATTATTACGAAACAAAAGAGCCCTTATTTTAAGGACTCTTGCGTAAACTGATTTATAAATGCCGTGATAATATGCTTGGAAGACCATTGTTCCCCTGATACTTTTGTAATCGGGTATTCTCGAGAAAAGATTGATTTTGTCATTTCGTCTACCGAATAGCCTTTATGAAACAGTTGCCTTATATTCTCCTCCATCTCTTCTAAATAAGCAATTTTTTCTTGTATTTTCGCTCGACCATCCGCTATAAAGCCTGCATGACAACAATATACTACCTCAAAATCATAGTTTACTATTTTTTTCAAAGACGCTAAGGTATGTACGATATTTTCTTCATCCAGGACAACCTTAGTTTTCGTTTGTATATACAAATCACCTGTAAACATAGCACCCGTTTCCCGATTATAAAATGATACATGATCTGTCGTATGTCCTGGTGTTTCAATAACATCCCAAGTAGTTGAATTCGTTTGTAACGTATCGCCAAACGGTTGAGCTATAAACGCCGGTCGCTCACCCCATAATGCCTGTCGATAAAAAGGATACTCCCCTTCCTTTGCACAAAGGCTCACCGAATCACGGTGAACATAGATAGGTACACCCGTTTGCTGCTGAATCCATGCTGCATTTCCTGAGTGATCCTCATGAGCATGAGTGAGCGCCAATTGTTCAATCGGTAATTCTTTAAAAAAAGATTGGAACTCCTGCGAAAGTGAGTATGAGCCTGTATCAATTAATAACCCATCTACAAAAAAGCTATAAACACTCATGCCAATACCCTGAACCGCCACTTTCCCTTGAGCACATTGCACATCAAGATTCCGTTGAATTTCTATGCTTTTCTCTCGTTCAAACATCCTTTCTCCCCCTTTGTAAAAAGAGTTTAGCATAAAAAGAATATTCAGTCATTTTATTGATGCATCAAAACTCCGTTCTTTGGTATAATTTCGCTCTGGCGGGGCTATCCACGACTTCGGCTATTCTTTCCATCGCTTTGATCTCAATCCGTCGCTTTGATTTCTTTCCGTCGCCTCCGCTCTTCTTTCTGTCGCCCTTGCCTTTCTTTCCGTCGCTTCGGCTATTCTTTCCGTGCTCTGATTTCTTTCTGTCGCTCTTGCCCTTCTTTCCGTCGCTTCGGCCTTTCTTTCCGTCGCTTTGGCCCTTCTTTCCGTCGCTTTGGCCCTTCTTTCCGTCGCATTGGCCCTTCTTTCCGTCGCTTTGGCCCTTCTTTCCGTCGCTTTGATTTCTTTCCGTCATCTCCGCTCTTCTTTCTGTCGCTTTGGCCTTTCTTTCCGTCGCTTTGATTTCTTTCCGTCATCTCCGCTCTTCTTTCTGTCGCCCTTGCCTTTCTTTCCGTCGCTTTGGCCTTTCTTTCCGTCGCTCTGATTCCTTCCGTCACCTTCGCTCTTCTTTCCATCGCTCTTACCTTTCTTTCCGTCGCTCTCGCCCTTCTTCCCGTCACTTCGACCGCTTTCCACCTTTTCCACTCCAATAAAAAAAAACGCCCACCTAAGTGAGCGTTTCTTCTATAATCTTTTATTCATTTGTCCCTTTTTCAACACCATATTGTGTAATCCAGTCACTATAGCTACCTACATACAGTTGGATATTTTCGTAGCCTTCATCTGCTAGCACTGCATACAATGGTGATGCTGTAACACCGCTGCCGCAGTATACCACAACGTGCTCGTCACGAGTAACCTTGTTACGTAACGCATCATTCGCTTGCAAATGACCATCTGACTTTAATTGCTCCCAGTCAAAGTTTTTCGCAGTTGGAATATGCCCAGCTACCTTATCAAGAGGCTCCATCTCACCACGATAGCGAGCTGCGGCACGTGCATCTAACAGCGTAGCATTAACTTCTCCATCCACAATTGCTTTCACTGCTTCACGTGGAGCATATAGTTCATCTCGCCAAACAAATTCGATAGTAGTTGGTGGATATTTGATAATGTCTTTTGTGAAAGGTATTTTCTCCTCAAGAGCCGGTGCCCCACCATTCACAATTACTACATTCGGAAAGCCTGCATAAGTCAGCATCCACCAAGCACGTGGTGCAAATGGAGCTGCTCCTTGATCGTAAACGACAATTTGATCCTCATAGTTTAATCCCAATCCTTGAAATACTGCCGATAGCTTTTCCTTATTCGGCATGGGATGGCGACCATCGCTGGACCCCATATCAGATAAATCCTGCTCTAAATCGATATAAATCGCTCCTGGTGCATGTCCTTCTTCAAATGCTTTGCTACCCGCCTCTTTCTTTTGTAAATCAAAGCGAGCATCTACGAAACGGACTTCATCAAACTGAATTTCCTCAACTGATTTGAATACTTTTCCCAAATGAATCACCTCATGCGTATTGTAATTGAGCATAAATTGCTTTCCAAGAAGCTAAACGACTTTCTTCCTGAAGTGCAAGTCTTTCTGTTGCAATTTGTTCAAGTGCCTGATGATATATATGCAGACGTAATTTCTCTGCTTCCTCCGCAATATAAGTAATCGCCCATGCCATGAGAGATACTTTTTGTGAATCTAAATAGTCTTGCGCATCTGGTTTTGTTAAGATCTCTAGCGCCTCACTTAACTTCACTTTTTCATTCTTCTCAAAGAATGCCTTTTGATTACGGAAGTGTGATTTCACACCTGAATACTTAGTGATATTTGTAAATGGCCCTTCAAAATCAAGTAAATCTGGCTCAGAAGATTCAAACGCTAAAAATGAGAAGCTACGGTTTAATTCTTTAAGCTCACGTACTTCATCTTTAAAGCGCAGTTGCATTTTTTTACTAATAAACTGTGATAAACGGAAGTTTGTTACACGCATTTCTTGTGTAAAGTCAAATCGTAAACTTTGCATTACTTCCTTTAAAGCATGCTCTAATGCTTGCTGAACCGGCATTGCTGCAAATGTTGACGGATTGTAGCCTTCCTTAAAGAACTCTGGGTAACGGTAGTACACACGCTGAAGAACATAATACAGTAATTCATCAAGCTCTTGCTTCGTTTCACTTTCTACCATACTTGTATTAAGCGAATTGAATTTCGATTTCACATGTTGTTCAAGAGTTGTTAATTCCTCTAAACGCTCATCCTTACGCTTTAAGTTCTCTTCTGTTTGCGCAATTAAGTCACCTAAACGTTGCTCCGTTTTATCGACTTCCTCTGCAAGTGCCTGAACCGCCAATGCACTTAATTCATCATTTAAGAATGTGTGGAAAGAATCTTCGAAAGGTGGCATACCAGATGTTAAATCCGCACCCTCTACTTTTTCCTTTAATGCTAATAAGCTAGACACACCATAAAGTCGTGGGAAGCGAATGCCAAAGCGTTGTAATTCTGAACGCACATAACCTTTTACATCTTCCTGTTCTTCTTCTGTTGTCGCTAAATCAATCGCATTGACGATAAAGAACATCTTATCAAGTTCGAAGGCATCCTTCACACGACCAAGCTGGATTAAAAACTCACGGTCCGCTTTAGCAAAAGCATGATTATAATAAGTAATAAACAAGATTGCATCGGCATTACGAATATATTCAAATGCCACACCTGTATGACGCGCATTAATAGAATCTGCTCCTGGTGTGTCAACAAGTGTCACACCCATACGTGTTAACGGACTGTCATAATAGAAATCAATATTATCAACAAAGCATGATTTATTTTCCTGCGCAACAAATTTTTCGAACTCTTCACGATGTACACGTAATACTTTTCCAAGTTCAGACTTAAATGTTGGGAACCCTTCTTTATATGCGCGAATAAATGATTTATGCACATTTAAGCGTTCGTCAGATAGTTGCACCGCAAGTCCCTCATCTGCACGATTAAATGCTTCTTCTAATGAAGAAACCGATAAACCAATCGCTGCATATGAAGCTTGAATATCTTCTAGCATTTGGTCAGCTGTTTTTAATTGAACATCTGCTGTTTCATGCGGATGATCTGGTGACACAGGACGAATTTTATTAATAGCCGCTGTTGTCGGGTTTGGTGATACAGGTAAAACCTTGGCACCCATTAACGCATTAGAGAACGAAGATTTCCCTGCACTAAATGCACCGAAAAGCGCAATTGTGAAATCCTTTTTCTGTAAGCGTTCTACTTTATTTTCTAAGTAAGTTGCTACTTCCGCAAAGCCTTGTACATCTTTTACAGCATTTGCCGTGTGAAGTGCACGCTTCACTACACCTTCAATAGGAAGACTTGTTGCACTAACTGTTTGATGTGCCTCTTCCTCAATTAACGCTTCCTCTTTTGGCTTTAACATCGATTCGTCAAATAATCGAATATCTGCTAAATCTTGCTTAAATGCATGCTCCCAATTTGTCAGCTGTTGATTTGCTATTTTACGTATTTCATTGCTTGCCTGATGCATAATACTAGCACTATATTGCTGATAGCCCTCGATTTCAAGCACTGCTTGAATGGCATCAACTTTCTCTTGCATCCCTGCCATTTTTAATTTAGATGGAGCAGCCGTTTCTGTAGCTACTGCTTCCAAAGTTGTTGCTTGCGCATCTTTCCACTTATCAGTTTCCTGGATGTAGTAGCGCTTAGTAGCTTCTGCCACACGGTTGGCAAAATTCAACACAGCATCTCCTGTTAAAATTGCACCAACTTGTACCTGCTGCTCAATAAGGGAGAATGGTAAATCAAAGGCGTAGGCATCAATAGTTGTAGCACGTTCTTCATTTAACGCACCAACATCCTTTATCACCTTTTTCATTAGCCCTTTTAAATGTCCAGTTATCTGTGCATGAACAACATTTTGATAGGCACTATAGGCATCCTCTTTACGGCGGTTACGCTCTTCCTCCGTTTTTTTCTTAGCAGTAAATAAGCCCCCTACCTTAAATCCTTCCTGCTGACTTTCTAAATAAAGTCGCAATTTATCGCGTAAATCTGCTGGCATAATTGCTGCATTCGCAAGTAGTTCTTTACGTTGCTCTTCGAACATTTCATTCCATGCCTCAACTGAGAACAATTCAACTTGACGATTTAGCTTATTGTACTGCTCTAAAATATCCTTATGGTTTGCCCAGTCATCGGCACTTAATACATCTTCATCAATGTCTAAACGATCCTGTCTTTCTTCCGTTAAATAATTGTCATGCTCACTTTGTAATAAACGCAATGTATTTGATGCAGTTTGTACAAGTTGCTCCTGCCAATCATTCATACTATCCATAACGATTTTCTTTACAACCGCAAAATCGTTATTTGGGTGCTCAGGCTCTCTTAATGAAGTGAAAAATACGCCTTTTGGTACTACGCCCCAAGCTGCAAAGGAATTGTGAACAGTTGCTTTAAATTCCTCGAAGCTTAATTCATTTTCCTTATGCTTATCAATCATGTTAACGATTAAATAAACGTTTGGATTGTACTTCATTAATTGCTTTGTAAATTGAAAATTCAATTCTGATTGCACGTGATTGTAGTCCATTGTATAAAATACGATATCAGCAATATGAAGAGCAGACTCTGTTGACATACGGTGTGCATCATCTGTCGAGTCAACACCTGGCGTGTCCATAACAGTGACACCTAATGGTAATGTCGATGTACTATGACCAATTTCAATTTGTGACACTAGGTCCCCATTTTTACTAAGCTCTTTAACTGTTTTAAAATCATAGCCCGCTTCAAATTTTACAGGCTTTTCATTATGCATATAGACAATTGCAAAGTCTTCTTCAGATTTATGGACTTTGACGATATTTGCACTCGTTGGAATAGGGCTTGCCGCAAGTAAATCTTCACCAGATAGTGCGTTAATCATACTCGATTTACCAGCAGAGAAATGGCCTGCAAAGCCAATAACATATTCTTTTTGCTGAATTTTACGTGCAAAAAGTGATGTCTTATCCATACGCTCTGTATCACCATTATGCTGATAAATTATGTATTGTAACGAAGCTTGCTTTAAAAGCGCCTCCAATTGTTGTTCAAAATCTTTCATAAAAACCAGTAACCCCTTTATTCATATTAATCAATTTAGCCTTGGCGTAATTGTAGCTGACGCTTTGCTTTCGCTACAGATAAACAATGCGTCCGGATTTTGAATTGTAGAGACAATTCAATCCTTTAAAAATCCGTGACATCCGCCCGAGGCTTTAGGCCAACACGATGTTGGTCACTCAGTAGTTGCCACAAGACGTGGCGTTCTTAGACTGAGTTCTTCTATTTCAGTGATGTTTGAAAAGAAACTATATCCGTATTCATCTTACAACTTCAGAGGAAGTAGTTTTTACGAATGAAGATAGTCATAAATAATATTCTACCTTATTCGACAAGCAAAGTATAACACTAATTTACTATTAAAAGCATATATATCAGGATTTCAGACGCCATATTCATCCATATCGCCCTGTTTATTTATAAAATTAAAGCTTTATAGGCTCATTATTACTAGGTAATGATGTTTCTTAAAACCTTATACCAGGAAAACGCCCAGCCTGAACAGAAATTACCTACACGTTATGGTCATTATTTTTCGAACTACTAATTTCTATTGCAAAGATGGATGTGCAACTATTCAACTAATAATTTTCTTCATATTTTAAAGTAAGAAAAAAGATTGGTGTGCGATTATAAATCTAATAGTGAATAGATAAATACGAAGTTAAATGGAGTGATAAACATATGGTGAACTTTAGGAACCATCGAAAAATCGAGCAAGAATGTGAATGTAAAGATCGGTTTATTTGGCCACGTATAAAAGCTAGTACCATTCCTTTTGGAGACCCTCCCCCAGTCGTTGAACCTAGTAGAAATATTATTCCAATAGTAAATAGATATTTCAATATTGTTACATCGGATATTGATTTGACTAATGGGGCGACTATACCTGCTAGCCAATTTTGGAATGATAATGGGAACCAAGCAACCGAATTTACCATTTTTAATCCGAATGGCTACGTTAATCTTTATATCAATGCCGTCATGCAGGAAGGTGGATTTTATACCTTAACTCCAACCACGTTAACCTTAAGTCCAAGTAATTCAACAATTTATAGTGGTACTCCAATCATCATAGAATCAATAGGGTTTTCAACACAGTAAAATAAAGCCTTGAAATAGATACTTTATCTGCCTGGACACTGTATTAGTGATAGAATAAATAGGAGTACGTTGATATCAAATCAATCCTACTATCCCATAATTTGTTTCATTACTTATCTATCTAAAAATGGATGCCTAAAATGATGATTATCATTTCAGGTCATCCATTGTACTTCTTTATTTATCCTCATCGTTTGAGGAAAATCAATCATTTGCTGAACGAATTGTCTCCTCGATACAGAGCCTAATACACGTGATTAAATCTTGGATATTCCATCCCGGTATTTTTCCATGTTGAATCGCCAAATCAAATGACGCCAGCACGGACCTCTTTATGTTGCTTCGCGTAAACAAGCCCTTCATACATAATGTTATTACTTGAACTACTCCCACTTATCGGCCTTACGGTCTGATTGAAGTGGGAGATTCTTGGGAACAGAGCATACTTGTTGGTGTATTTCTTTACCAACAGCGGTTTCTCTTATTTACCAAGCTATCTCCGTAGATTCCTACGGTTCTATGATTTTTTAAACCAAGGCTAATGTTCGTAAGCCTTCAGCTAGAATATTTTTACTAGCATTAATATCTCTATCGTGGTTTGCATGACAAATAGGACAAGTCCAGTCTCTTATTTTAAGAGATTTCTTGCCATCATGATGTCCACAATCAGAACATATTTGGCTAGATGGAAACCATCTGCTTACTTTGACGATTGTTTTGCCATACCAAGTTGCTTTGTATTCTAATTT
>NZ_LDGC01000076.1:0-103340 GCF_015844675.1 Lysinibacillus sphaericus
TCTACATCAATTTTGAAATAAACATTGTTGCAATTCCAAAGTAAATAAGTAATGATAGGATATCGTTTAGTGTTGTAATTAATGGGCCAGACGCCACTGCAGGATCGATTTTAAATTTATATAAGATTAAAGGAATAATGGTCCCAGCTAAAGTCCCAATAATTAAAGTAATAACTAATGAACTTCCAACCACTAAACCTAGAACCGGACTTCCTTGCCAAATATAGGCTATAATCGAAATTAAGATTCCACAAGTAATGCCTATAATCAGTCCAACTTTAAGTTCTCTAATAATAAGTTTAAAAACTACTCTTTTATTAGTATCTGTAGTAATTAGACCTCTTACAACAACAGCTAATGATTGAGTGCCTGTATTTCCAGTCATCCCAGCAATCATAGGCATAAAGAAGGCAAGAGCGACAACTTTAGATAATGTTTCCTCGAAACTACTAATAATGGTTCCTGAAACTAGTCCGATAAATAAAAGTAAGATAAGCCAGGGAAGTCGGCGATACGCAGCCACGTGTGCCTTCGTGTCAAAATCAATGGCTTTACCAGATGCCGAAAGTTTTTCAATATCTTCGTTTGCCTCCTTTATAACCACGTCGATAATATCGTCAACTGTTACAATTCCTACTAATTCATTATTTTTTTCTACAACTGGGATTGATAAAAAATCATAACGTTCTATTGCACGAGCTACTTCTTCCTGATCCGTTTCAGCAGAAACGGAAATTACTCTGCTATACATAATATCCTGAATCTTTTCAAATTCATTACTTATGATTAAATCCCGATAGGATACAACACCTACTAATTTTTTATCATTATCAATTACATATAAATAGTTGATTGTTTCTGAGAATTCTGCAAAAATTTTGAGTTTATCAACTGATTCTCGAATAGTAAAGTGTTGAGGAATCCACACAAAACGGTTTGTCATTATTCGTCCTGCAGTTTCAGGGGGATAGTTCATGATATTTTGAACAATTTTTGATTCTTCTTGTTTCATACCTGAAAGAAGTTCTTCAATTTTATCAGGAGATAGATTTTCTAACAATGAAGCTAAATCATCATTATCCATTAAATTCATTACCTGGCCTGATTTTTCAATCCCTAATTTATTAAGAACTTTTAATTGGAGTACCTTTTCAAGCTCTTGAATGAGTTCAGCGATTTGTACAGAAGTAAGAAACAATAAGAAACGTGTATGATGTTTTTCTGGTAACCCCTCAAAAATTCGTGCAATATCATAAGGTTGGAGTTCCTTTAATATTGCTTGAAATTCTTTCTGTTTCCCTTCTTTTAATGACTTGAAAATTTGAAGAGTTATTTGGTTTTCTGTCATGTTTTTAATCATTTTAACCACTCCTTAATTGAGAAACAAAAACAATATTCCTCCCAACGATAAAGCAATAGTTAAGAAAGATAATTTAAAATTCCTCATAGATATTCTTTGTATTTAGTTCATTTTTATAACATTTCGAGTATGGTTCTGAAAAGTCATCCATGTTCCTCACCTCACAGAAAAATAAAACACCTTCATAAACGAATGAAGGTGTTTACACGGTACTATAAACGTACATTAAATACACTACAAAAAAATTGTAGCAAATGTGCTCCTCCATTCGTAGAGCTTTAGCACTGTGTGGCATAGGACAAAGCCAGCTACATTAAAAACCACCTTATGTCGATGGTTTCTGTTGACCCATTGGCGTCTTTCGACATTTTTGGGCAGTAGCATATCTCCTACACAGGAGCCTCACCTAACGAGGATATTTTGTTCGAAATTTCACTCTATAAGAATTTCTCTGAAAAGTCAATGTTTTTATAAGTGATTTAATATTTTGATACAATTGTATCTCTGTCTTAAGTAACTATTGAATTTGATTCTTTTTTTATGATTTTGTCTCCTATTTAAGAATATATACCGTCTGCTAAACAAGAAAAACAGATGTTAGAATTGCTAAATTCCGTAACTCAGATTAAATGAAAAATAAATCAATAAGTTCTTTTGTTGGTATATATTACACAAAAAGAACTCTTAAATCACTTACTTATTGAAACTCTTTAGAGAGTTTCAAATGAATTAAAGTTAAAATTTCTTTTTGTACTTTATTCAGATCATGTGACAAAGGAATTGTATTAACGCAAATTAAAGGAGAGGATATATCCTTTAACCCTGAAATATTCGTGATAATTAAGTCATAACTTTTGGAAACCTCTCTGAAAGAACTTAGATTTAATTCCTCAATTATAAATGGCTTAATTAAATGTCCAAATTGATATAACATTATATTTTGTATGAACTCAGTGTGTTCTATGTCTGCATCACAAAATATTCCTACATGAAGTATCGGAACTTTACTTTTTAATGCACTCAATAAGTGTCCCCAATTTATAATCAATATGTATAACGTTTCCGTAAAAAAATTCGAAGTCCATTTAAATTCCTTATGAAATAGAAATTTCATTAGCTCCTCTTTTAAAAACAAAACAAAGTATGAAAATTCATGAGAAAAATGTTCTGAAAACAAACGTCTTTTATCATTTAAAATAAAACTTCGACCATAATTCATGGTTTGCAAATTGTATAATTCCAAAATTATTTTTTCTTTTTCTTTATTTTGAATGGATATATTTAATTTATTTGCGAGACTATGTAAAAAAGAGTCGATTTTAGGGACAATAATCCATGCTTTATTTATTTTTTGCTGAATCATTTTTTCTAATATTTCGTAGCTGAAGGCATATTGATTATTAAATAAAACAGAAAAGAGCTGTTGAGCAGTTTCTTTGTTAAATTCAAGATTAAAAATGTCTTTAAACCATTCGCAAAATAATGTGTTATTAAAAATGCTCAGATCAAAATGATCAAAATGATTTGGAAAATGTTCCGGAACAATTTTCTTGTGATGATTCTTCAATCGAATCATATTTACCATTGTCCAATTTTTAATTCTAATTAAGTCTGGGAAATTAGGTTGAATATGATTTGCTTGCATTACATAGAGGAATAATTTATCCAATACTTTGATTTGTGTGTCTTCAAATGGGGTATAAGTTACGCCATACTTCTCATAAAAAAAATGAACCATTATAGATCTAATATTTTGTTCGTTCCCAATTATTTTACAAGGATTTGTTACGATTTGTATCTCATACTTATTTAAAAAAGTATTAAATTTAGCAATAATCCGTCTCATAGTGGAAGTGCTTAGAAATAACTCATTTGCTATGGTTTCAATGTCGTATTTCTCTTCAAAAAATATGCGTTCGAGGAACAAAAATTCTGGACTTAAAGATAATACCTTTTGATAAATAAAGTCTGCAGAATAATGATTTGGATAGGTAAGCATAACACCATTTTGAGATGTTTTAATTTGAAAGGGTTTAAATTCCGTATTTATTAACTTAATATCATCACGTAGAACTCTTTCAGAGCAATTGAGTGTTTGAGCTATCACACTCAAAGTAATCCATCCATCCCTTTCATATAATTTCTCTAAAAGTTGTAGTTGTCTGAGTAAGTTTTTATTCAAAAGTAAGCGCATTATTTTATTCCTTCCTTAGTTAACAAATTTCATTTGATACATTTCAAATTATTCCGATTGTGAGGTATTTTTTGAAATGAAATATTGGTTTTGGTTTGATAACATTTTTTTATATTTAAATAGTTAAAGGAGGTGAATATCTTGATAAAAGATCTTTTAAGGTTACAGGATACATATACAAATGAACATAGTGAAAGGGTGGCTGTATATGCCACAATTTTAGCTAAAGAAACAAAACGATTTGATCAAGATGCCCTTAACAAACTTTATAATTCATGTTTACTACATGATATAGGTAAAATAGGGATTCCAAATGAAATATTAAATAAAACAACCTCTCCTCTCACTCAAAAAGAATATGATGTGATAAAGACGCACCCTCAAATAGGCGTAGATTTATTAAAAATGTTTCCTTCCATCAACGCCGACTTTTCTATTATTCGTTCACACCATGAAAAGTGGAATGGTAGTGGGTTTCCTGATGGTTTAAAAAGAAGCGAGATACCTTTAAGTGCAAGAATTGTCTCTATTGCAGATGCATTTGATTCAATGACTTCTACGAGGTCGTATCGGAAAGCAATGGATCCAAAAGAAGCATATAATCGAATTATTGAAGGGAAGGGAAATCAATTCGACCCCGAATTAGTAAATATCTTTCAAAAAATATATTCTTCTTGGGTTAAAATCATGAATTTTTATATATATTTAAATGTTATGAAACAAGCTAATCTATAAAATAGTATTCGAATTAATATCTGTTGAATCCTTAACATGCCAAACTAATATTTAGTAACAAAATCTACTTAATATGGATGTATATAATAATCCAAAGGCAGAATATACGAATAACCTAGTAGAAATGGTATTTTTTTATATAAAGGGAGTCCTTTGTAGATTTTTTAATATTTGGAATATTGAAAAAATATGATTCGATTTAATATTAATACACCTGTGTATAAAAAGATATCATTATTTATTGAAAATACAAGAAACTAGATTTTTATAACAATTGTAATTAAAAGATTCAGTTATAGAGATAAATATCCTCCTGAGAAAAAACTACCTTTAATCAGCGAGAAGAAATATTTGCATATAAAGTCATTAAAGAATTAATAAATATTTTAGATGACATATTAGAATCCACTTATTTATTCCCTAATTTTGCATTATAAAAAGACCATTTACTTTAAATACTTCT
This sequence comes from Lysinibacillus sphaericus, assembly GCF_015844675.1. GTDB lineage: Bacteria > Bacillota > Bacilli > Bacillales_A > Planococcaceae > Lysinibacillus > Lysinibacillus sphaericus_E. The sequence continues at coordinate 4,753 of NZ_LDGC01000076.1, forward strand.
ATTTTTATATTAAACCCTAAGAAGAAGCTGTTAATAAGTACATAGAAAATACATTGAATAGTTATGTACCTAGTAACAAAACAGTGAACATTGTTTTACAAATTAAAGTGACTCTAATCAAGTATGGTGAGGAAACTAGTATTCCAAAAGGTAATGTTGGAGATGGGGATCCAGGGAAGGTTTGAGGGGCAGCATTCTTTTTTAGTCTAAAAAGAACAAAAAACACATTTAAAAACTAATGAAGATAAAAGGAGAGCTGTTTTGAAAAAAATATTTAGAAGCTTTAGGGGTAAGCTATACACATTATTTGCTTTTATCTTACTAATTCCTGTTATTACTGTAGGGAGTTTATCGTATCTTTCAGCAAAAGATTCGATAAAAAACGAAATACTCTTTAGTGCGAATGAAAGTGTTAAAATTTTAAATACACTAATTGATGATAAGTTACGTGAAAAAATAAACGACATGACTGTTTTTAGTGAGGATCTGGACTCTTCTAAGTATGAACAGCAGGAAAAAGAAATATTAACAAATTTTCATCAATATTTAGCGAGGAATCCAGATGTATTAAGCATTTATATCGGTACAAATGAGGGAACAATGATCTCAGAACCAGAAGTGCATATTGCGGATTATAATCCTTTGGAAAGAGATTGGTATAAAGAAGCTGTAGCTTTAAAGGGTGAAACTTTAATAACGAATCCTTATATGGATGCAGAAACCGGGGAAATGGTCGTGACAATTGCTCGTCAGGTAAAAGATCAATCTGGAGTAATGGCACTTGATATAAAATTGACAGACCTTCAAAAAATCGCAAATTCAATCAAAATAGGAAAAAATGGTTACTCTTCTATTTTTGGTGACAATAATTTGGTCATCTCACATCCTACATTAGAGGCAGGTAAGGAATTAAACGAGAGCTTCCTCAATCAAATGTACGACAGTGAATCTGGCACATATGATTATGTCTTCGACGGGGATGACCGTATTTTGTTCTTTACAACGGAGGAGTTGACTAATTGGAAAGTTACTGGAACAATTTTTGCGAAGGAAATTAATCAATCAGCATCATCCATTTTATATAAAACGTTGTTTGTACTAATCGTTGCAATTGTAATCAGTTCGATTGTTTTCTTTTTTGTCATGAAGACCATTATAAAACCGATTAGATCACTAAAGGATAGTGCAGTAACCATTAGTGAAGGTGATTTAACAGAGAAGGTGACAATCACTTCTCATGACGAGATTGGACAGCTAGGACAAGCCTTTAACGATATGCAAGACAGTTTAAGAAATCTTATTCAAAAAGTTGAACAAAATGCCGAAGAGGTAGCTTCGTCGGCAGATGAGCTAACAGCCAATGCTAACCAAACGAGCACAGTGACAGAAAAGGTGGCTATTTCGATACAAGATGTTGCTTCGAGCGCAGACTCGCAAACGACAAGTGCTGATAAGAATGCAGAATCGTTACTGGAGCTTTCTAAGGCCATTCTTCATATTGCAGAGATCTCTTCTACTGTGACGGATCTTTCACAGCATGCAACGTTACAAGCAGATGAAGGTGGACAGGCAGTTCAGGATACAAAAGATCAAATGCAATCTATTCATGTATCGGTGACCGATTCAAACACGAAAATTCAATCCCTACATGAACGCTCTCAGCAAATTACATCCATTTTAGATGTAATTACAAGTATTGCAGATCAAACGAACTTACTTGCCCTCAATGCAGCGATAGAGGCAGCAAGAGCAGGGGAGCACGGAAAAGGCTTTGCAGTTGTTGCTGATGAAGTTAGAAAGCTAGCGGAGCAATCACAGGAATCTGCACAACAAATTTTTGAGATAATCCAGGGCATTCAGTTAGATACAGAACAGTCCGTAAACACCATGGCAAAAGTTACAGAAGATGTAGAAAATGGTCTATATGTATCGGATGAAGCGATCGCGAAATTCCAATTGATTAAAGCAAGCATGGATAAAATTACTCCTAAAATGGAAGAGGTATCTTCTGCTTCTGAACAGATGTCAGCAAGTGTACAAGAGGTGGCTGCTGTTACAGAAGATTTGGCATTCTCAGCAAAAGGAAATGCAGCTGCCTCAGAGGATGTTGCAGCGTCTACAGAGGAACAAGTAGCTTCGATGGAAGAAATTAATGCTTCTGCACAAGCTCTTGCGCATATGGCAGACGAGCTAAAACAGCTAATTAGTCAATTTAAATATTAACAGAGTCAGACATAATAAAAACATGATTCCTTTTTTAGTGTACCCTTTGAACGGACATCTTAAAAAAGTTCTAGGCACCTGAAGAAGAACTGAGTTGTTGAATGCACCTTCAGTATTAAATACCATTCTTCTTTAATTCAATAAGGATTGATTCCTACTTTAAGAACTGATTTCAAATCAAGCATTACTCAATAATAGAAAGAGTGAAAGGCTTAGGAGATATTCCTAAGCCTTTTTGGAGGTTTTCAATGAAAAAAAGTTATGAAAATAGCTTTGATAAAATCAGGGTTTCCTCCCCGAATTCCTCTGAAATTAATAATGTAAAATACGGTGAACATACCATCATCAGAATTAAAAGGAATATTATATATTTTTATGCTCATAATAACATTTGGCAAGAGCCTTAAAAATAATAAAAGAAGGTGAAGGAATGGTCAATAACATAAACAATCTACCTCCTGTCGTATATGCAGAAGCTTCCGTAAAATCTGTGGGAGGGCATTCTCTTTTTGAAGCTCCATTTCCTATCAACAGCGAAACGGTTCCGAAGTTCCACTCAGAACCCGAATTGGTAGAGTCAGCTGTTGAGCGTTTACGTTCCGAAGGATTTGAAGTATTGCATGTAAGTCCTATTACTATAACTATTTCAGCTCCGTCAGAGGTTTACGAACGAGTGTTTAAAACTAAAATCATCCCTGTAGAACGAGAAGTACTAAAATTCAATGAAATGACTACGTCGACATTTCTTGATACTACGGACACCGATATTCCTGGGTTAATTGATGTATCCAAAAGCTCACTAGCTGATGTATTAGAAGGAATCGCGATAGAAGAACCGAGATTTCGCTTAGGTGTAATTGAACCATCTGAATCCTTAACGACTGTTTTGACAGAGGCAGAACGAAATTTCTTTGCATCAACAAAACCTCCTGCGTTCCCACCCCCAAAGTCTTATTGGCATCTAAATGTACCAGCGGACGTTTCTCTTGGACTTAATGCTGATCGGGTCCATCGGGATGGTATTACAGGCCGTGACATTAAAGTAGTAATGATAGATACCGGGTGGTACGCTCATCCTTTTTTCACCCAACGTGGGTATCGTTCTAACCCAGTTGTCGTTGGGCCCGGGTCAACAGATCCTGATCATGATGAAGGGAGTCATGGGACAGGAGAATCAGCAAATATTTTTGCGGTGGCGCCTGATGTTGATTTTACAATGGTAAAATTTAATCTTATTACCTCTGTGGGGACTTTTAATAAAGCAGTCGAATTGAACCCCCATATTATTTCTATTAGTTGGGGTAATAGCATCAGTAATGTGGAATCATATTCAGCTGCAGACAAGGCTTTAGCTGCCAGTATAGCTGATGCAGTGTCAAAGGGGATTACAGTTGTTTGTTCAGCAGGAAATGGTCAATGGTCTTTTCCAGGCCAACATCCTGATGTTATTTCTGCAGGAGGTGCCTATATGCATGCAGACGGCACATTCGAAGCAACTCCATATGCTAGTGGATTTTCAAGTCGTATCCCTGACTTTAATCACAGAAACTCTCCGGATGTATGTGGGTTAGTGGGAATGCCTCCAATAGGCGCTTACATTATGCTTCCAGTTGAACCTGGGAGTAAATTCGATGTTGACCTCTCTGGCAATACTCATCCGAATGGGGATGAAACTCCTAACAACGACGGTTGGGCAGCTTTTAGTGGTACTTCCGCAGCAGCACCACAGCTAGCTGGTATTTGTGCCTTAGTAAAGCAGATGTCACCTAATTTATCCCCTACTCAAATTAGAGAGGTTCTAAAGGCCACTGCCCGTGATGTGGTATCTGGAAAATCAAACCCAAGTACTGGAGGAAATGAAGCAGTTCCGGGCGTGGATCTAGCAACTGGTCATGGTTTGGTGGATGCTTATGAAGCTGTAAAGAAAGCACGTTCATAATAATATTGCGTTAGAAATTCTTGAGCCTGATGTTTTAACAATGTTCAGGCATGTTAAAGCTATTTTAAGAAGACAATCTAAATAGTTAAATACTTTATTGGAGGTTAAAAAATGGCAGATTCTAATATCATGAAATCTACAGTTATTAAAAATGCAAATCCATTAAAAGTTTCTCAAGAAACGTTGTTTGACGATCGTATACAAGTGGCGCGTCCAGATGTGTTTCCAAACCGTTGCGTAGGTCAGATTGAAATTAAGCTACGAAATGGTACTATACTGCAAGCATCTGGTTCTTTAATCAGCGACTATACGGTACTAACTGCGGGACATGTTGTGAAAGGTGCTAACAATCAGTTCCTCGATATAGAAACTTTTCGTTTTATACCTGCAAGGAATCATTCAAATATGCCTTATGGAATTTACGACTGGTCTGAAATGAGGGCAGTTTACAATGGCGGTTCACGAGATTGGGCGTTAATCTCTCTTACACAACCAGCTGGATTTCAAACTGGTTTTTTAGGAACGTCAGCAAAGTTTCCAGTAAATCGTTGGGCTAATGAAAGAGATCACTTTCAACACATTGGTTTTCCAGGAGATCACGCTGATGAAATGTGGATTGATGAAGATGGTGTCTGTAATGAAATTTTTGATAATAGGCAACTAAAGACAGATATTGACGCTGCTCATGGACAATCAGGAGGTCCATTAACAATTAACTGGTTCTCTAATAATCCACAAGTATGTGGCTGTCTATCATGGGGGCCAAATCCAATAGAAGATCCGAACTATTTCACTCCAGGTTACGAAGATGTAAAGACCGATGTATGGATGCAATGGTTATGTGATGAGTATGGAAAAAAACATCCGGATGATCGTTTTAGTGGGTGCCAGACACATTTGACTGAAGGACCAGTAGAGACGAAAAGCATGTTGCCAAACTATGACATCCCTCATGTCTTTATAGATGACAAGGGACCTAGTATACGTCGTTTTACTCCTCGCGCCACTGAAAATTGGATGACCCCACATCGTGCTCGTTTGATGTTGAATCAACAAGACAAATAACTATAAGTACGTAGTTTATTATCTTGTTCATTAAATGATAAATACACAAACTATCCGATAATTGCTTTTCGATATTGAAAAGAAAAGGGTCCTATATATGAACTAGTGAACTGAACCCCGAACAGAGGCAATTTTTATAGTGTCCACTATTCTGGGTTCGGTTCATATATTAGGTTGCTCTTTAAAGAATAAAATTTCTTGTTCAACGGGGGCTTTAGTTGAAGAAGGCTCATTATAATTGATCACCTTTTTTCTAAACGTAGTTTTTGCATTTGCTGATAAATAAAGGTTAAGTTAAGTTAAAATGGGGAAGCAATTTGTAGATCCTGAAATTAGCGACTACATAAATCGAAGTTCTAGAACTTCGTCATAAAGACTTTTATTGAAAGAAGTGAATACTATATTAGCTTTGAGAGCAGATACAATATGTTTCGTGAGATAGTGTCTGTTTATTGACATGATGGGAATTTTTTTTTGTTGGATGCCTAAAATCGATAATAATTGTGGGCATATAACATTTGATAACATCAAAAGCAAGGAGAATAATTCATTCACAATTGATTAAAATAGTAGGCATTTATTATTTGATTTACCACAAAATGAACTTCCGTGTTGTCTATTGTAAGTAGTTAATCGTACATATGCCAATAGTAAAAAAATAATCAAATCGATGCCGAAAGTTATAGTAAACTCAAATGAAATCAATATAACACTTTTAAAGGAGAACTTCGTTCGGAATATATTTATCCGGAAACTCAAAAAAGGGGAACCAATCCCTGTAAAATTAGAAATTAAGCATAATTTGATTGCGACAATGGCAATTTAATTTTTGAATGTCACTATTTTATTGGAGAAAAAACTGGTAAAATTCCTTCAAATGGAAGCTATAAAAACAATCAAGTTTAAAACTGGTATATCTCACTTTTGAATAAAGATTGATTAAAATTCTCTTGTAATTTTCAATTTCTGGATAAAAAAACCTCGTATTTTAAACAAAGTTTGATTAAAATACGAGGTTTTACCTGTTTGTCGATCTTCATTTTTATTATAAAAATTGATTATTCCAGAACTTATATCTTCAATAATAGCACCAGTTACTTCAATAAGAACCTCTGAATTCAGATAATATTGGATTGATTTATAATTTATCCTTCCATAGACGTTTAATTTCAACCTCTCCATTAATAAAATTTATTGAATATACATCTGGGTTTGTTATCGAGGCTCCTTTATCAAAATCAAAATTCGTATCATAATGATTAAACAAGACCAACATCGTCAAACGGTGTGTAATTAAAAATATATTTTGATGATTACTTTGCCTCAATTCTTCTATAAGGCTAGTTACGCGAACACATACTTCGCGGTTAGATTCACCATGTACAAATTTATGGTCCATATCTTTAAAATGCTCCCTAAGTTCATCCCATAATTTATTGTTTTCACCTTGGTAATCACCTATGTTACGTTCTTTTAGCCTTTGATCTGTGCAGAATGTTTGGTTTGTTCGTGCAGCAAGGATCGCAGCAGTCTGACTTGCACGCAAAAAGGGACTACTAATTATAGTATCATTCTCGAAATTGGTGAGAGGCGATAAAAATTCAGCCAATTGTTCAGCTTGCTTTTGCCCTATATCAGTTAGTGGTGAATAGGGTTCGTTAGAAATTGCCTCACCATGCCTAATGACAAAAATAGTTGAGTTTTTCTCCATGGTCTCACTCCTTTAGTTAATACAATCAATAATAGTTAAAACGAGGCTTAACAGTTTATATATATTACCTTAATTTCATGGCAAGCTCTAATACTGCATTTGTTAAAACATTGGTTATATCAGATCCGTAATATAGATGTATCGCTTTGATGATGATAATTGGGATTGGGGTCAGACGTTGGCTCAGAAGATAAATTTACAAAAAAATCTTCGGAAACAACAACTGCTGGATAGCCTTGTTGATGGAAAGAAGCATGATTACTTCGATTGATCGCAGCATCAAACAAAGTTCGTTCAGGGTTTGAAACGGCACTAGTCCCTTGATATATTTGAGGAGGAGACAGAGTAGGCACTTCTGATGTATGTTTTGCTATAACTTGAGCTATCGGTAAGCTAGCATCACGAATAGCTGGATCGTTATAACCTGCATGGATTTCGAATAGATGGTTTTTATCACTATTAAATCCAATAATATCCATGCAAATTACAGCTTTTACAGGTGCACCTGTTGACTTTAACTTTGATGCATAGACCTTACTACCGACAAGTCCAGATTCTTCTGCATTAAAAAAGCAAAACCTAACAGTATGAGTTAGCTGTCCTCGAAACTTCGAAAGGCACTTAGCAATTGATAATGTTGCTGCTATTCCTGAAGCGATATCGTCAGCACCAGGCGCAGGGGCAGTAATTGGATTATAGTTTGAGTGACTGGCAGCTGTAGAATCCAAATGACACCCTACAATGATCAATTGTGAACCTTGACCTGGAAGAGAACAAGATTCTAACCACCATGGGAACCAAGGTTTTAAACCAAAAGATTCTTCAATCAATTTTCTTATCCTTAATGGAGAAACATCATTTGTAAAGTGGGATCCAAACCAGTCTTCTCCAATAATCTCTTTTACTGAAGAGAGCCAATTATTAACGGGGTAAGGCTTAGGGTATTTTAAAAATAATTCTCTTAACTGTTCTTGAACATTCGATTCAAACGATAAAGAACCGGCACCAGGTAAATCAGCAATAACATTATTTAAAGACATCCCAGAGAAGCTAAAGTGATGTAGAGTGGGACAAAATCCTAGAGAACTTAACTCGTTTTGAACGGCATGGATTACTCTAACATTATCAGGATGTGATATATGACGAGATATGATGCGTCCTTGAGTATCTAAATCTAACTTCCCGCTGTAACGATCTACTTTAGTTTGAAAGGATTCCGCTGTTGAGGCAGAAATATTTTCAGATAAAAAGGCTTCCGATTCACTGCTATGAATCCATTTATGCTCATTTCGATCTGTATTGGGTAAATCATCATAGAATGTACTAAAGTTATCAATGGGGTAAAATATTTCTGGGCTTGGTAAAAGAAGTTGCGGATGTGCATGCGCTTTTGGTCCATGTATATGCACTTCTTCATTTAATTCAGTAGGACCTAACGCAATTATTATCTTTCTACCATCGATTGATAATAATTTATACTTCTTTAAATGTTCTACTGCTTCCTCACTCCATGCATCCATTTCTAAAAATATAAGGTCTTCAGTTGATAAATTAATGGACAATTTTTGAAGCTTCATCCCTCGAGTGAGTACTTCCTGTATTGTGTCATCATCCATGACAGAAAGCAGACACCACTTATCATTCTCAACTTCGTAAAAGAAATAGGATAGACCTTTGCTAATACTACTTACTTCTTCTTTGAGCCCAAATATCTGTACCATATGATAGGACTTTTTTTGTAAAACATGTAGAGCTATTTGGGGGTGGGGAATTGACATTAACCCATATAAGCAGCTACACCTCTTAGTACGCGGTCGGAAGAAACAAAAATGTCTTTATCAGCATTTCTATTATATTGAACTCAATGCTTCTGTATATTTTTTTCATCTTCACAAATTATGACCTCATCGAACTGTGGAATAAATTCTGTAATGGTTTCAATGGATTCAGAAATTAATTTTGGTAAAAATAAAATAGTTTTAACTCCCATATTTTTGAAGCACTCTATGCTTCTACATGTTTCTTGAAATATATCTATACCAGCTATTCCTTTTTTTTCAGTTACCCGAAGCGTTCCAAATGACTGATCTAGCCATATTATAATGGATTCAATATTTTGGGACATTGTTTTATATCACTCATTTCTTTAAGGCTATGTTTATAGTGTCTCTTAATTACTGAAATTTTATTTATTGTAATTTGTGGGTATTATAAGGAGAAATGTCTATTTCCTTAAATGTTGATTAATTATGAAAAAAGCTATATTTAAATCATTTGTATGGACATACTAATAAAGAAATTTCACAATACGAAAAGGAGATAAAAACATGATACGAGAAATTGATACAAGGAATTTTAATTACAGCAGTGATCAAAGTCGATTTGAAACAGATGGATTAGAAAATAAAGGAGTAAATCAAGTTAATTTAACGGGGAGTCCAGCTTTATTGGTATTGAATCATGATACATCTGATACTGAGTCGTCATTGATTAATCGAGCAATTGATGCTGTTAAAACTAATTCTTCAGCTTTAGGATTTTCAGGAGAGCAAATGTCAAAAGGAGTAGAATTTATTCCAGATCCGAATGTAATAGAAACAAGTACAAAAACTTCCATCGTACATTTACATCAAGTTTATCGAGGGATATCTGTCTATCAGAAGTCTATAACTTGCCGTTTCTTAGAAGACGGTAAACTTGAAGATATCGTTGGAGATAATGTGAATATCAACGATGAGATTAATCTAATCCCTGAAACAGATGTGGGAACAGCGATGATCGCAGTAAATGATTATATAATTACAAACCAACATGTGGACGAAGAGGAGCTAGACGAATGGAAACAACCAATTCCAAAAGTAAGCATAAGTACTTCTGAATATACCCCTAAAGTATTAGTCGCATTTCCTAAACCTGCGCGTTATACAGTGCTAGAAAAAGGTAAGTTTGAAGAAAGCATTCCTGCACATCTCGTGATTTTTGATCAAAATCCGAGATTACGTTTAGCTTGGAAATTTGTCATTACTCTAAAAGAAACGAAGGAACAATACGAATTTATTGTAGCAGCTGACAATAAACAATCGAGTGAAGTATTACTTTGTAAGAAAAAAAGTTTTAATATAAAGGCACAAGGGAGTGTATTCGAATTTAACGGTGGTGAAGAAAGAAGACTAATTCCTTTTCCGAGACCAGTAACCGATTTTCCGGTCAAACCTGCCGTTGAATTACCGAGCGATTTCCCCAAGGACTGGGTGAATGAAACAGAGACTATCGGAAATAACACAGAAGCAGTATTTTGTGATTCAAACTCTTCAAGCTCACAAATCTGTTCTCCAGAAACAAATCTACGTGGCAACGCTGTAAATGGAATTCTTACATTCAGCCCTTCTGATGTAACAGGTAATGATCAGAAAGTATTAAATATCTTCTATTTTTGTAACCTTATGCATGATTTCTTTTACATGCTTGGCTTTGATGAGAAGGCAGGGAATTTTCAAAAAGTTAATTTCACAGGTTTAGGAATCGCACAAGATAGTGTTAGAGCGCGTGCATATAGTAAAGGCGTTACTGGTACAGCTAATATGAGTACTCCTGTAGATGGCCAAAGCCCAATAATGAGGATGGGTTTAGTAAATTCGAGTAATCGTCATACTGCATTAGATGCTGATGTGGTCTTTCATGAATACACCCATGGCGTAACGTCTAGACTTGTTGGAGGACCAATGGATTTTGATTCATTAGGAATGCCTCAAAGTCGTGCAATGGGTGAGGGATGGAGTGATTACTTTGCTCTCACGATACAAAACTTCAGTAGAAATGAAGAAAAAGTAGTAACCGGATCTTGGGTAACAAATACAGAAAAAGGAATTCGAGAATTTAAATATGATGATCATTTTCCAGATCACTTTGGTAAAATTGGAACGGATCGCTATACAGAAGAACATAACATCGGAGAAATTTGGTGTGCAACGTTAATGTATCTGAATCGAAGAATGGTAGAAAAATTTGGAAAGGATAAAGGATATAACTTAACTTGGAGAATCGTTATTGACAGTTTGAAACTCTCACGTACGAATCCGAGTTTTCTCGATGCTCGGAATGACATTTTAAAAGCGATACAGCATTTAAGGTTGTCTGGTAATCTTAGTGAAAATGACTTTGAAATGGCAAATCATTGCACGTGGCAAACCTTCTGTAAATTTGGTATGGGTCCTAATGCCAAAAGTAATGAAGCTTCTCTAACAGGTATTGTTGCAGATTTTGAAATGCCACAGAATATTTAACAAGTAGTAGAACTAAAAATAGGACCTAAGAGCCATCATTTCTATTGTCTCACATGCGTAAAAATGGTCTCTGTGAGTTTTATATTTCTCCCTTTTGGGATCTATTCTGCAAAAGGGAGTTTTCAATCTTCTCTCCTCAAGTGACAACATCACTCCTCAAACAAACTGTAAATCCGTAAAGAACGTACAAGGATATAGAACCAAGTAATAAAATAATAACATTTTATTAGCCCTTCTTAATCTAAACCATTTTCTTTTCATCCCTCAGTAAAGAAATCAATATATTCTCATCTTAGGGTACGGAACAGTTAATATTTCTCTGTTGAAATTAGTGAATAAATTCATTTGAAAAAATACCAAAATTAAATTTTTATGTTATTTTTGGGGATGATTCATTTTGTCTATGGTAAATACTAACCCTGTAAGTTTATTTATAGGAGGGTAAAGATTATGTTCTATTCAAACAATATTGATCACGATCACACACACGTATGATACATCTGAAAACACACCGGATATGATATCCAAAATCTTCACAACAAATGAATCAATCATTGCAAAATTCAACTATTAATCAATCAACTAGTAATTCGTAAAAAAATAATGTAAACAAATGAAGAATTGCTATGAATGAGAGGAGGCTGATGGAAAAGCATCAGATATATTCATAGCAATTGTTTTTTAACTGCAGCACAAAGAGGGTTAAGTAAAACAAACATTACATACCAATAAAGTAGAAAAAATAGCTCAAGAGTTTATTTTGAAGGATTTATGTTAACAGTTAGTAATAAAATGAATTGAAATTAATGATAAGGATAATTTTGTGAATGTTTAACATAAGATGGCTTTTTGAAATAAATATAAAATTTATGTAGAGGAGAATATAGATTAAGTATGATATGGAATCAAAGAAGCGAATTATATAATATCGTACCACTGGGGCTAGAAACAGGAATGGTAGAAAGCCTTAGTAGTTATATAATTCGTCTTGCTTATAAACATAATCTTAATGTCGGGGATCTAGTAAATAAACTTATCATTCCTGAACTTAATAAAGATTATTTAATAAAAAGTACTATTTATGGTGGTGACAGTTTTTTTGAAGGAGCTAAAACAATAAATGGCTGTATGGATAATTCGATAGATACAGTAAGAGTGTTGGAATTATTTACAACAAGAAATGATTTATCTAATCTTACTTTATATCGCTTTAAAAGGTTTTTTTCGCTTAGGAACTTATTCAATGATTACTTATCGTGGTGTCCAAAATGTATAAATGAATGGTCTGTTGAAAATTTGGAAATATATTATCCTCTAGTATGGCACTTGAAAAATGTAGAAATTTGTGACAAGCACAATTGTTTCCTCTTAGATTTTTGTTTAAACTGTCATAAGAAAATGAAATTTCTTAGAAGAAAAAATATACCGGGATATTGTTCGAACTGTTTTATTTTTTTAGGAGCTAGTAAACTGGAGACTGAAAAAAAAGAAGAAATAACAGACTGGCATAGATTTTTAAGTCTGAATATTCGTGATATTTTAAAGTTAGACTTTAATTTAATTCATACGGAGTTTGTAATTATAAAACAATTAAATTTTATAAATGAAAAGTTTTTCGGAGGTAATGTGTCCGAAATGTCTAAATTTTGCTGTATTCCAAACTCTACTTTGTGGTATTGGATTAAAGGGAGAAATAAATCTACACTAGAGGGAATATTATTAATTTGTTTCAAATTGAACATTGAAATCATAGATTTTTTATTAAAGGGAGAAAAGGTGGATATAAATACTGATTCAATAAACTTATTATTCTCCAATAATGAAAAGTTACAAAGAGTATCTATCCCTATAGATTTCCGTTTATTAGAAAAAAAACTTGAAGGTATTCTGAAATTAGATATCCCAATTTCAATGACTGTAGCTGCTAATCAAATTGGAAGAGATAGACGTGTTTTGTATAGAAAATTTCCAGAGTACTGTAAAATGATTTCTCAAAGATATAAAAGTTTCACAAAAGAAAAAGCGACTGAACGTATCAATTTATTAAAAAAAGAAGTACAAGTTATTTTTCTCTTATTAATTGATGACGGAATATTTCCGAGTAGAAGGGAAATTGAAAAGAGATTAAGTAAAAGAAGTGTATTTAGAGAAAGAGTACTAAAGGAATATTGGAAAAACTTATTGGTAGAACATAAGCTTATTTAATAGTCAAAGGGGCGATATGATGGATTCAATAGAGCTTAAAAAGTGGACAAAAAAAGCTAAATTTAAACATAGAAACTGTAAAAAATATAGAGAGTGAGAGTATCAGCACCAGCAAGGAGAATTGGAGGGAGGAAACAAAATGTTAGTGTAAATATAGTAGTGGAAAAATGGGCGATTTGAAAGCCGTAGAATTACCGATTATATATAGTCTAACTGATTTCTTTAATATGAAGAAATCTAATATAACTTTTAAAAATGATTGTTCTGATAGAATAGTCTCCTCTGGAAGAGTTGAAAAAGATCGTAAAAAATTCGGAATTTTCTTTAATTGATTATTGCGGAAAATAGTCCCTATTCATTATGTAAGATAGCGAATCAGATGGAGTGTGACAGAAAGCTATTAACCCAGATGTATGTACCCAAACGATTGCCAACAAATAAAAATGAATTATTTGGGTAGCTTAGAAGTGAAAAAACAATTTAAAAATAATGCTATGAAAAAAGTATTGATAATACAGTTTATACTTTAATGAAACGGGGTATTATTTATCCAAGTAGTGGGAAAGTAGAGGAAATAATAGGTAAGGGAAAGTGCCAAGATTATTGGAAAGAGAAGAAATCATCGCTGACAAAATAATAATTAACTTGAAAGAAGAAGGGAGGAATAATTTTGAAAAAAGATTTAATGAAGCTGTTTCTTGAACTGAATATCGAGGAAAATGTAGTAAAGAAAATAGAGTGTATAAGAAGATCTCAACCTTCACGAAAAGTAAGATCAAGTGGAAAAAATGTTTCTGGCTTTTATCCAAGTGAAAAAATGGGAGTAACTATTCAATTTGAAAGTAGGACCCTTGAATTAGCGGCTATCTATGAAAAAGAATTCGATTCAAATGTCGTTGAGTATTATGACCAACCGGAAACTTTTCCAATTCGATACCAAAATAAAGGGCGTAACACTGGACACTATTATACTCCGGACTTTTTCGTTATTGAAAAAGAATGGATAGGTTATGAAGAATGGAAGACTGAAAAAGAATTATCGAACTTGACTCTAAAGTATCCTGGTAGATATTGTATAGATGAAACAGGTGCTTTCCGATGCCCACCAGCTGAAGAGTATGCAAAAGCGTGTGGATTATCTTTTCGAATTCGCACTTCTAGCGAAATAGATTGGACACTCCAAAGGAATATTAGATTTTTAGAAGATTATCTAATTGGTGATAAAACTGCGGTTTCTTCAACCAGGAAAGATCTTATTATTAATTTGATAGCTGAGAAACCAGGTATAAGTCTTGAAAGATTACTAAATATGAACCTTGATTTTAGTGCTGATGATATTTACCATCTTCTTGCACAAAATGAGATCTATGCTGATATCAAAGAAACTTTAATCACTGATTTTGATAAGTTCTCAATATATCTAAATAAAGAATCAGCGAACGCATTTTACAATATGGCTAATGCAAATGTAAAAGATACATTAAATATATCAGCTCTCAACATTTATCCGTTACAACCTCTCCTATGGTCAGCGGAACCCTGTACAATTTTAAGCATAAGCGAATCCAGTATTTCTATTATGAATGGAGAACAGGAAGTTAAAATCCCACATGTTCTTTTTGAAAAACTATATCAGGAAGGTACAATAAAACCCCTCAATGATACTAATAATGAATCAACCACTTCAGAAAAAGTTATAGACATTATACTTAGTGCTTCACCCAAAAGCTTGGAGGAGGCTAATCGTAAATATTGTGTATTGCAAAACCACTGGAATGGCATCTCTTTAGAAGAGTTAAAGGTTAGTCCAAGAACATTTAGGGATTGGGTGAAGAAATACAAAGATGCCCAAAGTCAATTTGGAAATGGTTTTGTAGGTCTATTAAACAAAAGAAATAATCAAGGAAATAGAGAACGAAAGCTATCTCCTGAAATTATAGAATTAATGGATGAATATATCAAAGAGAAATATGAAAATCCACGCAGTTCTAATCTTAATTCAATCTATAAACGATTTTATAAAGAATGTATAGATAGGGGATGGACGCCCCCTAGTAACGTTACATTCTGGCAAGCATCAAAAAAGAGATCTATCCATGTTCAAACAGAAAAAAGAAAAGGGCCGAAAGCTGCATATGACACAGAAAAGTTCTATTTTGAGATACAAACAACTACTCCAAGGCACGGAGATTTCCCATATCAGATTTGTCATTTAGATCATACTGAACTAGATATTGAATTAATTTGTTCAGATACACATGAAAACTTAGGTAGACCTTGGCTCAGCCTATTAATCGATGCCTATTCCAGAAGAGTACTAGCGTTCTATTTAACATTCGATCCACCTAGCTACCGATCTTGTATGATGGTTTTGAGAGAATGCGTTAAGAGAAATTCAAGATTACCAAAAATGTTAGTAGTAGATGGTGGTAAGGAATTTCATAGTGTTTATTTTGATACATTGTTAGCCAAATATAATGTCACTAAAGCACAGCGGCCGGGAGCAAAGCCTAAATTCGGTTCTGTCTGTGAAAGAATGTTTGGTACTACTAATACTGAATTTATTCATAATCTATTAGGGAATACACAAATAATGAAGAAAGTTAGAGAAGTGACTAAAAAATTCAACCCTAAACATAATGCCATTTGGACATTTGAATCATTACACGAAATGATGGATGAATGGTGTTATCAAATATATGATCAGCAAATTCATTTAACATTAGGTACTTCTCCAAGGAATTTTTATGAAAATCGATTATATAAAACTGGCAAGCGAGAGCATACTTTTATTAGATATGATGAATTATTTGAAATAATGACGTTGCCCTCTACTTCAAAACAAAAAGCTAAAATTCAACCTGGACGTGGGGTTCGTATAAATAACATTTATTATTGGGGAGATATGCTTGATCACCCGGAACTGGAAGGACAGAGTGTTTTTGTAAGGTATGATCCATTTGATATGTCTACTGCTTATGCCTATGTAAATAAATATTGGATTAAACTTAGGTCTGAAAATTTTATGCTCTTTGAAAATCGTACCGAAAAAGAGATACAAATGGCTACTATCGAACTTAGAAAACGTATGAAGAATGCTGGAAAGGCTGTTGAAATTACAGGAAAGATAATTGCAAATTTTCTTGATTCAGCAGAGTCAAAAGAAGTTCTACAAATACAACATTTAAAAGATAGGGCAGCGAAATTATCAACAAAAGTGACTGATGGGGAAGATAATCAAAGTAATAATAATGCTCCTAAATTTAAAGGAAAGCATCTTTCTATTGTGAGTGAAGAAAGTATAACTCCTTCTAAAAAACAGGAGGAAATTGATACAAAAAAATTCATCACCTATGAGGAGTTTTAGAAATGGATGAACAGCTATTTCCTAAAGACCTAATGCTTAAATCAGCTAATGAAAAAATAGATTACTTTAAAAATCTCACTGTGGCTCATCCCAATTTGATGAAGGCTTATGAAGATTTTAAAAATAAGATTAGTGTTGCCGATAAAAATGAGATTTTACTTATTTTTGGACCCAGTGGTGTTGGAAAATCTACATTATTTAGTAGGATATTTGAAGATTATACTAAAGAATATTTGACAGAAATGCTTCAAGACAAAGGATTTATATCTATTGTTGGTACAGAAGCAGTTGCACCTGATGATGGGCGTTTTGATTGGAAAGATTTCTATATTAGATCTTTGACTGCTCTTAATGAGCCATTAATAAATTATAAAGTTAATATTGAAGTTCATTCTAAAGGAATCGTGCCAACCGATAAAAGTAAAAATGCTTATAGAAGGGCAATGGAAAACGCATTAATATATAGAAAGCCACATGCATTTTTAATTGATGAAGCTCAACATATTTCTAGGATAGCACGAGGAAAAAGCCTTAGAAACCAGATGGATACAATAAAGTCTCTTGCCTCCATTAGTATGGTTCCGTTTGTTTTATTTGGGACCTATGAAATTCTTAAATTTAGAAATCTAAGCGATCAACTAATTCGTCGAGGAATTGATATACATTTACCAAGGTACAAAGCCGATATAGCAGATGACAGGGAGGCTTTTCAAAATGTTTTGTGGACATTTCAGAAGCATCTTCCATTTAATAAAGAGCCGAATTTGATAGGTCACTGGGAGTACTTTTATTTGCATTCGGTAGGCTGCGTTGGCAACATGAAGTTGTGGTTTAATCGAACACTTGATTATTCTTTATCTAAAGATATGAACAAAAAGTCTTTGACAATAAATGACTTCGAAAAATTTGAACTTAGTTTAGAAAAGGTAGAGAAAATGGCGGATGAGGCTACCGAAATGGAGAAGTACGTAGAAGATAGCGATAATGAGTATAAGCTTAGGGAGAGAATTAGCCTAAAGCTTGGAATGGGTGCCAATCAAAGTGAAGAAATAAGCACCTCTCATAAGTCTTCGAAGCAAAGAGGAAGGGTAGGTGAAAGAAAACCAAATCGAGATCGAATTGGAGTCGACGAATACAAAGATAAAAATACATCAAATTGAGGTGATTAAATGCTTACCTTATGGAATGATGAAAACATTAAAAGGCCTGAGAGGAGTATTTGCTATCCATTAGAACCAATATGTAAAGATAGTATAGATGTTGAGAGTTTGACTAGTTATATCCAACGCATTTCTGATGCTCATACCATGGCTGTTTCAAGTCTAGTTAAGCATTTAATATTTCCAACTAAATATGCAGACGATACTCAGGAATATACCGATAATAAACTTTATAAATCATATTATGAATCATATGCTATAAATGGATATAATCAACAGGCTTCATTTTTTTTGTATGCATTGAGGAAATTAACAGGTAGAAAAGACTTAGATGATTTAACATGGTTGAAGATAGCGCCATTGTTATCTCAAGGTGATATAAAAGTTTCAAGGCATTGGTGTCCCGCTTGTATATATGAACAAAAAAATGAAAATATGGCCTATGAAAAGCTTATATGGTCCCTAAATTCAGTTACACTATGTTTAATTCATAATTGTAATTTGGAATCAATTTGTCCGTTTTGTAAAAAGGAAAATAAACAGTTAGATTTGTATTCTGTAATTGGTTATTGTTCGAAATGTAAGAATTGGTTAGGTTCTAATCTTGTAATAAATAATAATACATGTGAAGAAACTAGAGAATGGCAGAAGTGGGTATACAAAAATGTAGAAGAACTTATGAAAAGTGAAATGCGAGAGTTTCTCAATCGTGATAATATTTTAAATGCAATAAGTAATTTATTAACTAAAAATTTCAATCGGATTAATAATTCTATATTCAATTTGGCGAAAAATATGGGTTTTAATAGAGCAGTTTTAGCCCAATGGAAAAACAAATCTAAGAAGATTTCTTTTGAATCATTATTAATATTAAGTTTTTGCGTAAATGTTTCTATAGAAAAAATTCTATTTAAAGAAAATGAGTTTAGTATAGATATCAATCAAATCAGACCTGTTAAAAAGGATATTTTTAACAAAAAGAGCTTCATTAGACTTAGCATTGAAGAAAAAAGAATTGCACTAAATCAGTACATTAATAGTGAAGAGTATCCACCACTTAAATTAAGTGATGTAACTAAACAAATTGGATATAAAAGTAATGAATCATTAAGGGCGTTTTTTCCAGATGAATGTCGATTTATAAGCGCTAGATATAAAGCATATAAATCGAAAGAAAAAATTGAACAAGTAAAAAAAATAAAACAGCAAATTAATGAATGCGTTTCTACTGCTTTTGAAGAAGGGAAAGTGCTTAATAAGAATTACATTTATAGCAAAGTTAAAATAGGGAAGAAATTTGCAGAGCCTGAAATTCGAGATTACATAAAGGAAGTTCTAGAACTTCGTCGTAAAGATTTTTATTGAAAGTGTTGCAAAATCGCTATGAAACTTTCGGTATCCAAAGATCTCTGAGCATGAAAGGATGCCCTTATGACAACGCTGTGGCTGAAGCGACGTTTAAGGTATTTAAAATAGAATTCGCTAACGTAGCCCATTTATGGTATTAAATTACCTGAGTATGTCTTTCTTCTGATTTAGAGGGTGAATCTAATCAGACGCAAAAGTGTAACCTTCGGTATTTATCCTTTGATTCATAAGGCTTTTCATCACAATATTATTGCTTATATGAAGACGGTAAAATATAGATTTTAATGAGCTGTCGTAAACTGAGATGAAGCTTTCAGATGGATTGTTCAGGGGCACAAGAGAGCCTCGACAAGCCGTTGTAGGTCGATGATTCTGAAGAGAAGCTAATCTCTTTAAAATCTTCCTTCGTATAAAGATTGGTTAAATCATGTTTATAAGCGTACTTATGATGAGTAGGCACCAGATACAATTTTTATATCGTTTTTTAAATATATAATTGAAATCAGAAGAACTTTATCAAAATGTGAAATATGATTTAAATCTCAAGAAGTGGAATAAGATAATGGTATTGAAAGAACAAATGTAACTTGTGGGTTGAATTATTTTGAAAATTTGTATGTAATAGGGAAGAGATTATTAGCTAGTTGACCTAAATAAATGTTAAGGAGGAATGGTTGAAATGGTATTGAAAAGATTGACAATAGAAGATTGGAATCAATTTGATAAAATTCAGTTTGATTTTCACCCAAGAGTTACAATTATTACAGGAGCAAATGGTGCTGGTAAGAGTTCTGTTTTAAGATTAATTGCACGGCAACTAGGATGGGGTTATGAGGAAGTTGCAAGTGTATTTCTTAAAAAGAATAAAAGTATATTCTTAGCCGGTATAGACTTTGATAAAATAACAGAATTTACACGGGAGAATAAAGAATTAAAGAAAGTTTTGTATGATATGCAATCAAATTCTGAAAAATGGATTGATACTATTCAAGCTAATAATATCGTTATGGGCGAGTTGGAAGTCGAAAAAGGCATTTTTAAATTTTATGTACCAGAAGAAGTACATTCAGCTTCGTATAATATAGAAGCACGATTTCAATATTTAAATGAAGAAAAAGAATTTAAGCCTTATGATGTAGATGGCATAATAAAAGGAGTGAACATTTCTTCTCATCGTCAACCATATTCGTATGTAAGAGTAGATGAAATTCCTTTACATGTTGATGATACAAATAGTATATATCGTCAATATTTAAGCTCCATTCAAAATAGAACCTTAAATAATAGTAGATATTTTGGTAATGATGAATCGCCTGTAAAATATATGAAAAAATCGTTAATTTCATTAGCGATTTTTGGTGAGGGAAATGCTTTAGTTGAACCTAATGAAGAATTAAAAGAGAAATTTTATGGGTTTACAAATATATTAAAATCTATTTTACCAAAACATATAGGTTTAAATAAAATAACTATTGAAGCAGGCGAAGTTGTTTTAAAAACGGATAGTGGTGATTTCCTAATTGATGCAGTTTCGGGTGGTTTAGGAGCGCTGATAGATTTAGCTTGGCAAGTATTTATGTATGATAATGCTGATGACGAATACACAATTATTATAGACGAAATCGAAAATCATTTACATCCCTCTATGCAAAGAGAAATATTACCTAATCTTTTGAACGCATTTCCAAAAGCTCAATTTATAGTTAGTACACATAGTCCGTTTGTTGTCAATTCTGTTAAAGACTCGTATGTGTATGCGTTGAAATATAATGATAATAATAGAGTTGAATCTTTAAAGTTGGATTTTTTTAATAAAAGCACTGATGCTTTTGATGTACTTAAAAATGTTTTGGGAGTTCCTGTTACTATGCCTCTTTGGTTGGAAAATGAGTTGGACAGTATTTTAAGTAATTTTAGTACAAAAAAACTAGAGTTAGATTCATATAATCAATTAAAGCTGTATTTAAGTAATAAGGGTTTAGAGGAGTACTTGCCTGAAATGCTTAAAAGATTTGAGGTGTAGAATTAATGATTGGTTTAAAAAAATTAAATAAGCCAGCTATTTTAAGTCAAAATGCTAATGAATGGACAGAATTATATTTAGCATATAAGGAAGGAGATAAAAATGTATCTAAAACAATTGGGAGTAAGTATTCTCATAAGGAAGTTAAAAAAACTCTAATTGAGGAAACGCATGGTAAGTGTGCATATTGTGAATCAAAAATTTTACATATCTCGTTTGGTGATATTGAACATATAGTTCCTAAAAGTGAAGTTCCAGAAAAGTGTTTTCAATGGGATAATTTAACCTTAGCATGTACAGTTTGTAATAATAACAAGAGAGATTTTTATGATGTTGACAATTTATTAATAGACCCTTATATTGATGACCCAAATGAACACTTTTATTTTGCAGGTCCAATGCTTATTGAAAAAACAGAGAAAGCTATTCTAACACGTTCAAAATTAGATTTGAATAGGGCAGAATTGTTTGAAGATAGAACGCGATATTTAGAAAATTTAAAAGGGTTTACTATGCAGATTCAAAGTGCTACAAATCCAGTTTTAAGAGAAGTTTTATTAGATGACTTTAGAAAAAAAGCAAAAATTGAACAAGAGTATTGTAAGATGGTTTTTGATTTTCTGGAGTTATTTGAATCAAAGTACAATTTATGTGAAATCTCATAATAAAACTCATATACATTACAAAAATAAATGTTTGTAATTCACATAAAATAAAACAGACTCAAGGTATAGTTCATAAACATTGCTATATTTCTAAAGTTATTTTTAGGTGGAGAGCAAAACAACTGTTTTTATACAGTTCAAGTTAAAATAAGGGAGAAATTTGTAAAACCTGAGATTCGGGATTAGAACTTAGTAGTAGAGACTCTTATTGAAAGTTCGAAAGCAGATACAATATGTCTAAAGAGCTCTTGTCTTTTTATTGACATACTTGGATTTTTATTCTGATGGATGCCTACAATCGATTATAATTGTGGGCATTTTTTTATTTAATTTTCTACATAATGAACTTACTAGTTGTCTATTGTAGATCGTTAATCATACATATGCCAAAAGTAAAAAAATTAATCAAAACAATGCCAAAAGTTATAGGTAAATTCAATTAAAATTAATGTAACAATTTTAAATACATTGGATATTAAAACCCAGTAGCTTGAATGGGTTGCTATTACTGTGTTGGCAAATATATCGTTAAGAAATTGGCGAAGATATATTTAAAATCACATATCCGTCTACTTCTACAAAATCATGCATTCCCACTTACTTCCTTATCTTATTCCGAATATGCAGCGAACATGTTGATGGAACTAGTGCAACATCAACAGGGACTTTTATGCTTCACAGGTGCAACAGGCTCTGGTAAATCCACATCTTTGTATTCTCTTATCCATTACTGTTCGACAGAGCTTAATCGCCATGTCATTTCTTTAGAAGACCCTGTAGAAAATAATCAAGCTAATCTTTTACAGATTCAAGTAAACGAACGAGCTGGCGTTACATATGCTACAGGTTTAAAGGCTATTTTACGCCACTCACCTGACGTTATTATGATTGGTGAAATACGCGATAAAGAGACTGCAAAAATCGCAATTGAAGCTTCTTTAACAGGTCATTTAGTAGTCTCGACTATTCATGCTAAGGATTCGGTAAACTGCCTTTATCGATTTATGGACTTGGGTGTATCAATTGAAGAACTTCGTCAAACTGTGGTAGGTATAGTCGCTCAAACACTTTTCCAATCACCCATAATACAGGAAGAACGCCGTGCATTGTTTGAAATATTGAGTGATGTTCAACTTCAAATGGCCATTAAAGCAATTTTGCAAAAAACTAGCTATGAACTGCCACATGATTTAACACTTGCAGGTCAAAAAGAAATGATAGAGAGTCTTCACTATGCGAATACGAACGTTTATTGAAAGAATTCGATTGGCTTACAATAAGGCAACAAAATGGCGCGTAAGGGAGCAAGCTCATTTTTTTAGTCGCTTAAGTGTGTTAATGCAGGAAGGTTATTTATTCCCGCAGGCTATTTCTATTTTATTACCTCATCATATTGAAGCGCATGAAGACATGCAAAAGCTAATCAATGAAAAACTGAGACAAGGAGTCGGCGTTTTAGGAGTTTTTGAAGCATTACAACTTCCAAAACAGCATTTAGTAGCCATTACAGTTGCAGAAAACAATGGGCATATGATTGAGACGTTAAAAGGCGTGGCAAAGCAAATGGCCTTGAGTGAGGCGGCGAAGAAAAAATTAATGAAGCTACTCCTATATCCTGTAGTACTTATTTTATTTTTGCTGCTGTTGTTTTTAGTGTTTCGTACCATATTCTTTCCTAATATTGAAAAAATGGTGGCTAGTCGAACTACCGGCACTGAGGAGACAAGTATTGCTTTTTCAAAGGCATTATTGCATCTTCCCGATGCTTTAATGTTCATAGGCATTGCGGTATTTTGTTGTATTTTCATTTTTCACCTTACTCTCAAACGACGTCCGATTGCTCGCCAGTTAAATAGTATTCTAAAAACTCCTTTGGTTCGGATTTATACACGAATGTCTTTGACGAGACAATTTGCTGCTTATTTAGGGAGTCTGCTACAAAGTGGGTTTTCTTTACAGGAAAGTTTACAAATTTTAGAGGAGCAGCGACTTCAACCGTTTTTACAATATCTAGCGCGATGTATAAAGGATCGCGTTGTTTTGGGTGATACGCTAACGCAAGCAGTTACGTTGATGACTGTTTGGCAGACGGATTTCACGACATTTGTCGAACATGGAGAGCAAAGTGGCTATTTAGGAAAAGAGCTAGTACTGTACAGCGAATTATTGACGGAAAAGCAAGAGCAACTATTGCATAAAATCCTTGCGTTCGTGCAACCTACCTTCTTTATCATTATAGCGATGTGCATAGTTGCCGCATATGTAAGTTTATTATTGCCAATATATCACATGATTGAACTAGTATAGGAGGTTAATAATGAAACGTATAAAGCAGCAAGCAGGTTTTACTTTAATTGAAATGTTAATAGTTCTCCTAATTATTTCCGTTTTAATTTTAATTACAATCCCAAATGTTACGAAACATTTTGCCACCGTCGATGAGAAGGGGTGTAGAGCGTATGTGAGCATGGTGCAAGGTCAGGTGGAGGCATATAGAGTAGATTTTATGGATTATCCAACAATTCAAGATTTGGTAGCAAAAGGCTATTTAAAGAAGAATGAAACGACCTGCCCTAATAAAGAACAGATTGTGATCACTAAGGATGGGGAGGTACGATTGGCGAAAACCTCTACCGATACCGATATTGGTTCTAGTAATTGATGTATGTTAATAAGAGTGAGCGTGGATATACATTTGTTGAAATGCTAATTGTATTGTTTATCGTTATGTGTTTGTCAGCGATTGTCGTTAAGTATTCGTTAAAAGCAGCGGAGACTAGGGAGCTTGAGCAATTTTTCACACAAATTCAATTAGATATTCAATATATTCAAACTTATAGTATGCATCAAAGGGAATATATCTCGATGAAGTTTGAAAGTTCATCAAAGAGATACATTATTAAAAAAGATATTTTTACAGAATTATATGAACGTCCTTTTCCGAAAGGGGTTGAGTTTATGCCTGCATCGAGTTCAATTTATACGATTATGTACAACTATAATGGAAACATCATGACGCCAGGGACTGTTTATTTTAAAACGCCTCAAGGTATTAAAAAGGTTGTGATTACATTAGGACGAGGGAGATCGAGGATTGAATGAATCTGGTTATTCATTTGTGGAAGCGATAATATCAGTAGTCATTGTGATGTTAGTATGCACGACATTAATACCAATTAGCTATACGATGAAAACGACTCTTTATAACAAGAAGTTGGAGGTGTTTGCAGCTGAAACGGCCTATGAAGGCTTAAAGCATTACCGCTATCTACAGCAAACAGAAGGTACTAAAACCATTGATAATATAGAATTTCAGTGGTTTATCCATGGACAAGGGATATGCGTAAGTTTTCAAAATACTCGGGAATTACGTAAAAAATGTATACAACTGACAGGTGAAGTTAATGAATGAGCGAGGCTACACATTATTAGAAGCGATGTTTCAATTAGTTGTTTTTGTGCTTATTGCCCATCTTGTTGTGTTCATTATGCTTTGGCTTGCTGAAATGAAAACAACGATGCTATCTGATGAGCAATCTAAGTGGGAGCTTTTTGTTTATGATTTGAATATGTATGTAAATGATATTTCATCATTTACGATGCGAAAAGATCAAAAGAGAATAACCTTCCAGGCAGCAGATACCATTCATAATATTGATTGTTACAGCAATATAATTCGTGATCAAGTAAATGGTGGTCATGTACCAATGTTAGTTGGTATTACTAAATGCCAGTTCCGATATGAAAAAGATATGTTAACAGTAGCTGTTGAACTTCCGAGTGGTAGTAAAAAGGAGCGAACTTTCTATGTTCCAGTTTTTGAAAAATGACAGAGGGGCTATTTTTTTTATCGCAATTGGATTATTATTTTTTGTAACTACTTTTGTCCTTACGTATTGTACGTCTTATGAGATTCAGTTTCGAACATATGATAGCCTAGAAAAGCTCAATGTTCGAGCTACAATAAATTTATTAGGACAAATTTTGTCAGACAGTGTAGAATCGTAGTTATAAGAAGGTGATTCGAATGCGAAAAATATATTTAGTTGGCTTTATGGGCTCCGGGAAAAGTGCGTTAGGAAGACGTTTAAGCTATTTGTTAAAGATGCCCTATTACGATATGGATCATGAGATTGTTCGACAGCAGGGTATGACAATTCCGCAAATATTTGAAAAATACGGAGAAGCACGTTTTCGAGAAATAGAAACAGAATTTTTGAAAAACTTCCGGGACGAAGCTTGTATTATTTCAACAGGTGGTGGAGTCGCAATTAATGCTGAAAATCGTAAAATAATGAGACGCAGTGGGCTCGTGTTTTTTTTAGATGCGACATTCGAAGATATATACAAACGAATACAGCATGATCCGAACAGACCGATTGTACAGAGCTCGACGAAAGAAGAGTTAGAGCAGCTGTATCACTACAGAAGAAAGTTCTATCGTGAAGTAGGACATATACAAGTGTTAACAGAGGGGCGAACAATCCGCCAAATTCTTGAGTATTTAGTATTCCAAGTTAAAAGGCTAAAAGGCGAACTATGACTAGTTTTTAGTATTTAAATGTTCGTGTTTTAATATAAAATAAAAAATGATTGCCTTTTCAATGCAATTAATGTTAGGATATAGACAAATAAGTTACTTAATGTTCATTGAATACTAAATAGTACCAAGTTGAAACTTGGGCGGATGATTATACGGGGAGAGCACGTGTAGACGTCACCGAAGGAGCAAATAGCAAAATGTTATGAATCTCTCAGGTAAAAGGACTCGTATAAGACGCAACTCTGGAGAGTGCTGTAATACTACAGCCACCAAAGGGGAAAGCCGGCTGATTGGCATTGTATGTATGCGAGCCAGTCTGGTGTAACTTTCAGGTGCAAGGACAGAGAATCCCGAAAAGGGGTTCGTCTGTCTTTTTTTATGTCTAAATGTTTTACCTAATGTTGTTCGTTCTTCTTTATGGGATGAACAAACAAGGGAGGCATGACTGTACAATAAAAACAGACGAACTACTATAAGTAAATATGTAACGAACAATAAGGGGGCAAAAACAATGACAGAATTAAAACGCACACCTCTATTTGAAGAATATGCAAAACATGGTGGTAAAACAATTGACTTCGGTGGATGGGAATTACCAGTGCAGTTCTCTTCTATTAAAGAAGAGCATGATGCAGTACGTAATCGTGCTGGCTTATTTGATGTATCACATATGGGTGAGATTTTAGTAACTGGACCTAATTCACTAGAGTTTTTACAAAATCTTTTGACAAATGATATTTCTAAAATTGCAGTAGGTCAAGCGCAATATAATGCAATGTGCTATGAAGATGGTGGTGTTGTCGATGATTTATTAACGTATAAATTAGCAGACAATCATTATTTATTATGCGTGAACGCGGCAAATATTGAAAAAGATTATGATTGGATGATGGAAAATCAACATCAATATGATGTGACGATTGATAACCAATCAGAGGCTTATGCACAAATTGCCCTTCAAGGTCCATTAGCAGAAGAAGTTCTTCAAACATTAACAGATACTGATTTACAAACGATTAAATACTTCCGCTTCCAAGCAGATGTTGAAGTTGCTGGTCATAAAGCATTAGTATCTCGTAGCGGTTACACAGGAGAAGATGGTTTTGAACTATACGGCTCACCAGAAGATATTAAAGCATTATGGGGTAAAATCTTAGAGGCTGGAAAAGACAAAGGTGTAGTTCCTGCAGGTTTAGGCTGCCGTGATACACTTCGTTTTGAAGCAGGTCTTCCATTATACGGGCAAGAGCTATCAGCAACAATTTCACCTCTTGAGGCTGGTATTGGTTTTGCTGTGAAGTTAAATAAAGAGGGCTTTAATGGTCATGAGGCATTAGTGGCACAAAAAGAAAATGGGTTGTCACGTAAAATTGTAGGCATTGAAATGATTGATAAAGGAATTCCTCGCCATGGCTACAAAGTGTTGAAGGATGGTAAGGAAATCGGTGAAGTGACAACAGGTACACAGCTTCCTTCTTCTAAACGAAACGTTGGTCACGCATTAATTGACAGTCAATTCGCAACTATCGGAACTGAATTGGAAATCGAAATTCGTGGTAAGCACTTAAAAGTAGTAACAGTTGAAACACCGTTTTACAAGCGTTCAAAATAAAAGTTGAAGAGAGGGACCTACATTTATGAAACATCGTTATTTACCAATGACGGAGCAAGATAAACAAGAAATGTTAGACGTAATCGGTGTATCCTCAGTTGATGCGTTATTTGAGGATATTCCAGAAAAAGTACGTTTTAAAGGCCTATATGATATTAAAGAAGCGAAATCTGAATCAGCTTTACTAAAAGAATTAACAGCAATGGCTGCGAAAAATAAAGATACAAATGCTAACGTATCGTTTTTAGGTGCAGGCGTATACAACCACTATAAACCGGTTATCGTGGACCATGTTATTTCTCGTTCAGAGTTTTACACTGCGTATACTCCATATCAACCAGAAATTTCACAAGGGGAATTACAAGCAATTTTTGAATTCCAAACGATGATTGCAGAGCTTACAGGCATGGATCTTGCAAACTCTTCTATGTACGATGGGGGAACAGCATTAGCTGAAGCAGGTATGCTTGCAGCTGGCCATACACGCCGTAAGAAAATTTTAGTATCTGAAGCAGTTCATCCAGAGTATCGTGATGTCGTTGCTACATATGCATATGGTCAATCCATTGAAATTGTTACTGTTCCACAAAAAGATGGTGTGACAGATGTAGAAGCTTTAAAGGAATTAATAGATGATAATACGGCAGCTGTTATTGCACAATATCCTAACTTCTTTGGTCAAATAGAGGACTTACAAGTAATTGGCGATATTGCGCATGAGGCAAAAAGTTTATTTGTTGTCTCTTCAAATCCACTTGCACTAGGAATTTTAACACCACCTGGTAAGCTAGGTGCTGATATTTGTGTAGGGGATGCACAGGTTTTCGGTATTTCTGAAGCATTCGGTGGTCCACACTGTGGTTTCTTTGCAGTAACTACGAAGTTAATGCGTAAAGTTCCTGGTCGTCTTGTAGGTGAAACAGTTGATGGTGAAGGTCGTCGTGGTTATGTTTTAACATTACAAGCACGTGAACAACATATCCGTCGTGATAAAGCAACGTCTAATATTTGTTCGAACCAAGCGCTTCTTGCACTTGCTGCTTCTGTAGCAATGACTGCTCTAGGTAAAGAAGGCGTTCGTGAAATGGCAATGCAAAACATTGCGAAAACTCGCTATGCTAAAAATGCCTTTGAAGCGGCCGGTTTCACAGTAGCATTCCAAGGTGCACACTTTAACGAAATCGTTGTGAAAACAAATAAATGTGTGAAAGAAATTAATAAAGGCTTAATAGAAAAAGGTATCATCGGTGGCTACCCTTTAGGTCAAACATATGACTCTCTAAAAAATCACGTGCTAATCGCAGTAACAGAATTACGCACGAAGGAAGAAATTGATGCACTTGTTGCAGAAATGGGGGCTCTTAATGCATAACGAAAATCAATCACTCATTTTTGAAATTTCCAAAGAAGGTCGCGTAGGTTACAGCTTAGAAGCACTTGATGTACCAGAGGTTGATCTTGCCGACTTACTTCCTGAAAACTTAGTACGCACTGAGGCAGCAGAATTACCAGAAGTATCTGAGCTTGATATTATGCGTCATTATACAGCACTTTCTCGTCGTAACCACGGTGTAGACTCTGGCTTCTACCCGCTTGGCTCTTGTACGATGAAATATAATCCGAAAATCAACGAGGCCGTTGCACGAATTTCAGGCTTTGCTAATGTGCACCCATTACAGGATGAATCAACAGCTCAGGGTGCAATGGAACTTCTTTACGATCTACAAACTTCATTAGTTGAAATTACAGGTATGGATGAAGTGACATTACAACCTGCAGCAGGTGCTCATGGTGAATGGACAGCATTAATGATGATCCGCGCATTCCATGAAGCAAATGGTGAAGGTCATCGTAATAAAGTTATTGTTCCTGACTCTGCTCACGGTACAAACCCAGCATCGGCAACAGTTGCAGGTTTTGAAACTATTACTGTTAAATCAGATGAAGCTGGTTTAGTAGATATTGAGGATTTACGTAAAGTAGTAGGTCCTGATACAGCTGCATTAATGCTAACAAATCCAAATACACTTGGTCTATTTGAAGAAAACATTATCGAAATGGCAGAGCTTATTCACTCTGTTGGCGGTAAAGTATACTATGACGGTGCAAACTTAAACGCAGTTATGAGTAAAGCGCGTCCTGGTGATATGGGCTTTGACTGCGTTCACTTAAATTTACACAAAACATTTACAGGTCCTCACGGTGGCGGTGGCCCAGGTTCAGGTCCAGTAGGAGTGAAAGCCGATTTAATTCCATTCCTTCCAAAACCTGTTTTAGTAAGAACAGAAGAAGGAACATATCACTTCGATTACGAGCGTCCACAATCAATCGGACGTGTTAAACCTTACTATGGTAACTTTGGAATCAACGTACGTGCATATACTTATATCCGTACAATGGGTCCAGATGGCTTAAAAGCTGTAACAGAATATGCTGTACTAAACGCAAACTATATGATGCGTCGTTTAGAGCCATTCTATGATTTACCTTATAACCGTCATTGTAAACATGAATTTGTATTATCAGGACGTCGTCAAAAGAAACTTGGCGTTCGTACTTTAGATATTGCAAAACGTCTGTTAGACTTTGGCTACCATCCACCAACAACTTACTTCCCATTAAATGTGGAAGAGGCATTAATGATCGAGCCAACAGAAACAGAATCTAAAGAAACATTAGATGCATTCTGCGATATAATGATTCAAATTGCAAAAGAAACTGAAGAAAACCCATCAATCGTACAAGAAGCACCACATACAACAGTCGTAACTCGTCTAGACGAAACACGCGCTGCTCGTACACCAGTACTTCGTTATCAAAAAGCATAAAATATGTTAGCGGGTGCGACTCCCGCTATCTCCATAATTAAAGTGGTTGTAAATACAGTCATATTATGATGGTAAGTATATATTTCCCGCAAGGGAAAGGATATACTTACCATTTTTGAAAATGTTTAACCTTATATATAAAAGATAAACCGGAATTTCTTAAGAGGGAATTTCGGTTTTTCTTTTGAATTAAGAATCTGTAAGGCAATTAATAATACAATTAACCACTTGGAGAATGAAGTTGATAGAGAGTATAAAAAGTTTTATGAAATTAATGGAAATTTAGTGAGATTTTCCTTAAAATACTGTTATGTGTAGTATATAATTAACTTTGATGGATTTACTTTTATTTACTATTATGAATGTTTTAAAATGAAACTTCTTCAGTAAGTTTTTAGTAACGAAAGTGAAACGCCAGCTACAAATATTTTTTTACTTTTACCGACAGCGGTAATTACGCCTCGGCATAATTGATTATTATTAAATGTACGTTATAACAAACTTATTATTGCGGAGGAAATATGTTAAAGCTGTATTACTTGAAAATAGAAGAGCTTACAGATAAAAAATTGAAAACTGAATTAAAAAAATATTTATCTGAAGAAAGAAGAGCTGCAATCGATTTACTTAAATTTGAAGATGATCAGACACGGTCGATTCTGGGAGAGCTATTGATTAGATATGGTATATGTCAAAACTCTGTGTTGAAAAATTCAGATATAAAATTTATTAAGAATGAATACGGAAAGCCGTTTCTGAATAATGTTGCAGATGTATATTTTAGTCTGTCGCATTCCGAGGAATATGTGCTGTGTGGTATCAGTGATAAGGAATTAGGTGTTGATATAGAAAAAATTAATGAAATTGAATTAGACATTGCGGAAGATTTTTTCCACCATAGAGAATATAAAGTTATTCTAAAGCAGCTGGAAGAACAACGTCTGCAGTATTTTTACAGAATATGGTGCTTAAAGGAGAGTTATTTAAAATATATAGGTACGGGACTATCGACACCATTAAATTCATTTTATGTGAACGAGTCTGATGGTGAAATATGTATTTATACTGCAGAGGGTCAATTAGAAAACATAGAGCTTGAAATTTTGCTTATTGATGAAAAATACTCTGCTGCAGTTTGCTATAAAAATAACCTGAAATATGATTTAAAAAGAGTTTCCTTAAACGAAATAGTAAGAGTATTAATGGAAAAGGAGAAGTATGGAATATGAAAAAAGTGGTTATTTTCCCTCATGCAGGTGGAGCAAGCTTGTTTTATAGTGCTATCATAAAAGAATCTGTAAGAATATTACCCATTTATCTTGATTATCCTGGACACTTACTGAAATTAACAGAAGCGCTTGCTGAAACAATGGATGAACTGGTAGATTACCTGCTGGAAGAACTACTTGAAATAAATGATTTGGTTTTAGAAGAATTAATATTTTTTGGTCATAGCATGGGTGGTTCTGTTGCTTATGAAGTAGCAAAGAGAATATATGAAAAATATAATATAAGTATTGAAAAATTGATAATATCAGCTAAATTGCCTCCTGGAGAGATGAATCTAAAAATAAAAATAGAAACAATTGAAGATATGTGGGAATATATTCAGTCACTACATAAACAATCGGATGAGATTCATACAAATCAAGAATTTGGAAAGCTTCTATTTCCTATAATGCAGCAGGATATTTCTTTATTGAAGCAATATGAGACTGAATGGAGATATCCGAAAAGGCCATTGGGAAATATACAGCCGCATATTTTTATAGGAGCCCAAGACAAAGGGGATTTAAAGCAGTATCAAAATTGGCAGAATTTTTTTCAAGAAAAATGTCGGTATGAATTTTTTAGCGGTGGTCACTTTTATTTGCAAGAAGATAAAAATTCTTTTTTAAAGATTCTTCATAAAACGATTTTAAGTACCTAAAGATATTTAACATCTATGCTGTCGCTTTGCTTTCGCTACAAAAAACAGCTGTAGCTGTCGCTCTGCTTCGCTACTAAAAACTTGCTGAAAGAAGTTAAATGTACATATAAAGCATAAAAGCTTTGAGAAGTGCTTTAGCCTTGAATTACGACTTTAGTCGTGGGCAATTAGGTCCACCTTCTCTTGCAGATGGGTGTTTTATGTTACAGATGTATTAAAATGTAAAATCTTTAGGATATATTGACAGATTATAGTGTGAAATATATACTTTTTAACTAAGGAGGGATTTTTTGGATACAGTTATTGAAGTTACAAACCTTTGTAAGTCAATCAATGGAAGAAAATTGTTAAATAACATTTCTTTGGAAGTAAGACAGGGATCAATATTCGGTTTGCTTGGAGCAAATGGAGCAGGGAAAACAACGTTGATGAAAACAATCTTGGGTATATTAAAATCTGATTCGGGTACTGTCAAACTGTTTGGCGAAACTATAGACAGAAGAAATCAGAATGTATTGACAAGAATCGGCTGTATTATTGAAACTCCTGTTTTTTACTCAGGTTTATCAGCCAGAAAAAATTTAGAAATTCATTGTAAATATATGAACGAAGAATATTTAAGCAATATTGATAATGTTTTATCTATTGTAGGTTTATCAGAGAATGCTGAGGATATATTAGATACTTTTTCTTTAGGGATGAAACAAAGATTGGGAATTGCCAGAGCGTTAGTAACCTCTCCAAAGTTGTTGATTTTAGACGAACCAATCAATGGGCTTGATCCAATGGGAATTATTGATATTCGAGAAATACTGAAGGAGATTAATCAAAAGTTGGGAACCACTATATTAATATCTAGTCATATAATCCCTGAAGTCGATAAAATTGTAACTGATGTGGCGATTATGAGTCAGGGCGAAATGATTGAACATGTGGAACTGGAACAGCTGAAAAAAGAAAATATTGAATTGGAAGAATACTTTGTCTCGATTTTACATAAGCAGCAAAGTTAATTTTTTTGAATACGTATGACTAAAAAAATGAATTTAGTCATATGGTTATCGTGAGGATGCAGTCCTACGAAGAGAGGGAGCATTAGTTATGGCAAGAGGTTTTTCACAAGAAGAAAAAGAAAAAATCAAAGAGAATCTATGTATTGAATGTGAAAAAAGTTGGGTGAGTATTGGGTATAAAAAAACTAATATTGATTTGCTTTGTAATACAGTTGGTATTTCTAAAGGAGCTTTCTATCTTTTTTTTGATAGTAAAGAGGCCCTGTTTGCCGATGTCATGGATCAAGTACAAAATCGAATGGTTAATCATATGAATGATGCTGTAACGAAATCTCCCAATAAAGAAGGATTTATTGAAGGATTCAAATTATTGTATCAGGAATACGATCGAGGAAACTGGATCAAAACACTGTCCAGCAATGATTTCAAGGCATTATTAAATCGATTACCTGAAAGTAGACTGATTACTCATAGCTCAGAACATACATTGGTAAAATTAAGTGAAACGATAGAGAAAAGTAATTTGGTTTGTAAGGAACCACTCTCTAAAGTTATCGGGATTTTATCTGCATTACTGACATTGTCATCAGAAAAGGATGCTATTGCTTACAATCATCAGATAGTATTTGAATTTTTACTTGAGCATGTTATTGATGAGCTATTTGAATAGGTCCTACATGAAGAGGAGGAAAATATGAAGTATGTCAGTATTGAATTAGGAAAAATAAATATGAAGCAGCAGTTGATTTCTTTAGCAGCATGCAATTTTCTTATCACTGCTTTAGTCATTATAATGAAGTTTCTTATTCCTGATCAGATTAGTGGATTGGATTCTGGGATGCCGACAATCGAGTTGAGTACAACTATAATTATCGATACATTAATCAAAGCAGTATTTATCGTATGGCAGGCAGTGTTGATTGCTTCACTGATTGTAAGTGAATTTCAAAATAAAACAGCGTTAATGCTTTACACATATCCAATCAAAATGACAAAAATCATCATTAGTAAACTAGTAGTAGTATTTATAATTACATTCACATTTATGTTAATAAGTGGAATCGTTCAAAATGTAGTGATGTATGTATTGAATCAGAACTTACCGATGTTCTCATACAATATTACTACGGAGATAATTCTGACTGTTTTAATTACAAATATTTCAGCTATTTTTATGGGGTTAATCACCTTTACAGTCGGAATGTTAAATCGTTCGACTATTGCAACGATTGTCACGGCTATTTTGATTATGTGTATTGTCACATCAGCTGCAGCAGGACCAGGAGGAATCATCTCTAAGTTATCAGTTGCAGTAACATTAGGACTGATCGGACTTATGGCAGGTTTGTTTACAGTATGGAAAATCGAGACTGAAGATTACTGTTA
This sequence comes from Lysinibacillus sphaericus, assembly GCF_015844675.1. Taxonomy (GTDB): domain Bacteria; phylum Bacillota; class Bacilli; order Bacillales_A; family Planococcaceae; genus Lysinibacillus; species Lysinibacillus sphaericus_E. Next base: position 40,074 of record NZ_LDGC01000076.1, read on the forward strand.
AAATATTCATTTAACTAGAAGGAGGCTTAGGAAAAGAATATGGCAAAAGCATACAGAATGAGTGATTCACAAAAAAGGATTTTTGTGTTGGAGCAGCTATTGGAGAACAGTACAGTTTATAACATACCTATGATGTTAGAAATCGAGGGGAATATTGATAGTTTACAACTAGAAAAGGCTTTAAATGAACTTACTATCAGACAAGAACTACTAAGAACTTATTTTGTTAACCACAATGAAAACTTCCTACAAATCATAGAGGAACGCTGTGAAGCTAATTTTAGTTATTTTGAAGCAAAAGAAGAGCAAATTAACAGATTATATGAAAAATTCGTTCAACCTTTTGATATGAATAAGGCACCGCTATTCAGAGTCCAATTGATAAAGATAAGTCCTGAAAAGAGCATGATGTTTTTTGATATCCACCATTCTATTTGTGATGGCGGCTCTGTCGATGTATTGATTAAAGAATTGGAATGTTTGTACAACGGAAACACATTGCCAGAACAAACTATTCAATATAAAAATTATAGTGCATGGAAGCACAAGCAGAATTTGAATGTAGAAAAAGAATATTGGTTAAATGAATTGGAAGGACGAGAAACTACTCTTGATTTAAATCATGATTATCTACGACCGGCCAATAGAAATTTTGTTGGAAATAATTTGAAAAGCGTTTTTGAAATAGAACAGACAGAGGCAATAAGAAAGATTGCGGATGAAACGAATGCTACAGAATTTATGGTTTTGTTATCAGCATTTATGTTCTTTTTAAGTAAAGTGTCCATGGGGAAAAATGTGACTGTTGGGTTTCCTGTAAGCGGAAGAACACATCCCGATACATTGAATATGTTAGGTATGTTTGTAAATACATTAGTTATTCATCATGAAATTCCATACGAAGAGAATTTTCAAACGCTTATTCAAGAGATTCGTCAAAAATGTTTAAATGCTTATTCTTATCAAGAGTACCCTTTTGATGAGTTGGTTGATGAATTGGATGTACCGAGGGATCCTTCCAGAAATCCTCTGTTTGATGTGCTGTTTTCAGTATCAGAAGATAATCTGTCAGTATATCAGCTAGGTGAAGCAAAGATGAAACCAGTTGAAACTGAGTATAAAAATGCAAAGTTTGATTTAACTGTTAATCTTTGTCTGATTGATGGATCCTATCATATTTATTGGGAATATGCTGCGGAATTATTTAAGCCTGAAACAATTGAGTGTCTGAATCAGCAATTTCAATTTATATTAAAGGAACTGCTTACGAATAAGGAAACGATACTGAAAGATATAAGACTGTGTAGTACAGAGGATTTGGCACAAATAGAATCGTTGAACAGTTTTAGTAATCTAGAAAAATATCAAAATTTGAATGCTCTGTTCGATCAGCAGGTGAGGGAAAATCCGAATAAGACCGCTTTAGTTTTTAGAAAAAATGAGCTTTCATATAAAGAACTTCATCAGCGAGTAATGAAAGCTGCTGCGGCTTTGAAAAATAAGGGGGTTGAGCCAGGACAGTATGTAAGTTTTGTCTCAACAAAAGATATCGAATCAATCATTATAATGTTAGCTGTAGTAAGAATCGGTGCTGCTTATGTACCAATTGATCCAAAATATCCAGAAAAACGTGTTCAGACGATTGTTACAGACAGTCGTTCAGATTATTTGATTGTAATCGATCATAAAGTTTCTGAATTTTCCTTTATACAGGGAGCAGAAATAATTGCTACTTCTGATCTGGAAACGGAGCCAACGGAATTATCAGATTTGGAAATAGAAACGACGCTTGATTCAATGGCTTATATGATTTATACCTCAGGAACAACTGGGATCCCAAAAGGTGTAATGATAACACATCGTAACATCATTCGTTTAGTCAAAGATACTGATTACGTTGATTTCACGGATGTTCGTTTACTTCAAACTGGCTCATTAGCTTTTGATGCAGCAACCTTCGAAGTTTGGGGAACACTCTTAAATGGTATGACACTGTTTTTAGCAGAAGAAGATGCATTGTTGGATGTGGATAAATTCCATCAAATTATTGATGAATATCAAATCAATACACTATGGTTAACCTCTAGTTTATTCAATGAATTTGTATCTCTTAAGAGTTCTTTCGGAGAGTCTGTAAAGCAGTTGTTGATTGGTGGAGAAAATCTATCTGTTAGACATGTTAAAAAGTTTATCAGCCATAACCCGACAATAAAACTGATTAATGGTTATGGACCAACAGAAACAACGACGTTTGCTCTGACAAATGAAATTACTAAAGCCGAAGGATTACGGATTCCAATAGGAAAACCAATCGGCAATACAGACGTTTATATCATGCAGGATGAGCAAATTTGCCCTGTAGGTATAAAAGGTGAGATTTGTATTGGAGGTCAAGGTGTCAGTCGAGGATACTGGAACCGCCCTGAAATGACAGCAAAAAGCTTCGTTTCACATCCATTCAAACCTAATGAACAGTTATATAAAACGGGTGATTTGGGGTTCATCAACAGTGATGGGGAAATTGAATGTATCGGCAGAAAAGATAAGCAGATTAAATTAAGAGGTTTCCGAATTGAGTTGGCAGAAATTGAAAAGGAATTACTTCAAATTTCCAACGTAAGAGAAGCAGCTGTTATTTTATCTGAAATCGAGAATACTCCGATTCTTTGTGCTTATATTGTCTGTGAGGAAACCGTAACTGAGAATATAATCAAGGCAGAACTTCATAAAAGATTACCTGATTATATGATCCCATCTCAAATGATTATGTTGGAAACTTTGCCGAAGACAATCAATGGAAAATTAGATTCGATAAAATTACCTAAACCTTCATTATCGATGACAGAAGCGTTTGTAGCTCCACGAAATGAGCAAGAGGCCTTAATAGCTGATGTGTTTAAAGAAATTTTCAGTTTAGAAAAAGTCAGTATAAATGATAGTTTTATTGATTTAGGTGGAGATTCAATCAAAGCAATCAAAGTAGTATCAAAAGTTAGAGAACAGGGATATAAGATTTTGGTCAGTGATATTCTGAGTCTGAAAAGGGTAGAAGGAATTGCTCAAGCTTTGATGATCGAGCAAGAGATAAAATATGCTCAAGGAACTGTTTCAGGTAAGGTTAATCTGACGCCGATTCAGAAAACATTTTTCAAGAGAAAAATGCCTAAGCAACATTATTTCAATCAGTCGCTGCTGATTGAAGCGACTGAAAAAGTTGACTGCAATATATTAAGAATGGTATTGAATAGTTTGGTCAAACATCATGATAATTTAAGATCAACTTTCCAAAACGAAGAACAGGTAATACATGATTTTACCGAAGAAAGATTTTTTGATTTGCAAGTCATTGATTTACGTAAGAATGATGCATGGAAAGAAGAGCTGATTTATCAGGCTGAACGTATCAAGAGCAGTATCAATCTTGAATCTGGTCCTTTATTTAAAATTGGTTTGATTTATACAGACGACAAGACATTTTTACTATTTTCGTTCCATCACTTGGTGATGGATGCAGTATCCTTAAGGATTTTATTTGAAGATTTCCAAAATGCTTACGCAACACAGAAAAAAGGAGCATCAATTGTTTTACCTAAAAAAACAGCTTCCTTTATTGACTGGTCCAATTATCTAGAGAATGAAAAGAATGAAACAGCAATTCTGAAAACAAAAGAATATTGGACACAAGTAGAAAATCAATTAATACATGCTGAGCTTCCTGTTGCACAGGAAATAGACGCTGATACTTCTTTTGACTGTTCAATTATTTTAAATAAAGAGGATACCAAAAAGCTGCTTACTGAAATTTGTCATAAAACCGGAGCTGAAATGCAACATTTATTGATGACAGCTGTTGCTAAAGCTGTAGGAGATGCAGGTAAACAAAAGAAAGTGGCACTGAATTTAGAAGGACATGGTAGAGAAATTTTATCCAAACCGATTGAAACAGATCGAACAGTTGGCTGGTTTACAAGTGTTTATCCAATCATTTTTGATTTTTCGGAACATGAGATTTTACAGAAGCAAATAGGTTATGTGAAGGACGTATTTGAACAAGTTCCTCATGGAGGAGTTAGCTATGGGCTGACTGTAAATGGTGAAGTAGAGGAACCGTTCGCGGATATTACATTTAATTATTTAGGAGAAATGAAACGATCAGAGACGAAACAGATGGCATTTGTTTTATCTGATTTAGAGCATGGGCGGGATATAAGTGAAGAGAATAGTATTGGGGGAGCATTAGATATTACAGCTGTGCTTTTTGAAGGGAAAATGCATATTAATTTTTATCCGAATAAAGACAGATGGAAAAATATATCACTTTTGAAGAGGATCATTCAGGCAGCCTCAGAGAATCTACAAGAAATGCTAACGTCTAATTATTCAAATGCTTTTGTTGAGCAGAAGAGATCTATTTCAGAGAAAGACTCCATAATATTGGCTTTATCCAAGTATAAGAGAAAAACAGTCCTTTATACCCTGTGTACAGAAGAGAAAGAATATTCATTGTTATTTATAGAAAATCTGACCTATGAATTGAAGCTGGAAATCCAGCAGTATCTTTTCCGAAATGTTGAAATATCGAAAATCCCAGATTTTATTTTGCAATCGAAAGATATGACTTGGTTATCCCCTCAGATGAATGAGAAAGAGTTCAGACAGTTTATTTATGAACATTTGTTTGAGGCGGAAAAGGAATCAGATTGTATAACTGATCAAGTAACAAAGCCGTTGAGAGTAGAAGAGACATTTAAACCAACCGTACTTCAAAGATATTATTTAGAAGATGTGAGAAAGAATATCAAGGAAACCATTCATGTAGTCGGTGCTTATACTAAAGAACAGATTATTGAAGCTATTCAACTCATCTGTTCTCAGGAGAATATTTTGCGTTCAGCTTATGATGGAGAAGAGTTGATTGTTTATCCATCTCTATCTAATATAGATTTTATTTCTCGTACGAGTTATCAGGGAGATGTGGAAGATTATTTGAATCAAGTAGTAGAGAACTATCCAATCGGGGCTAAATCTAACACTAAAATGTCATTATTGTGCAAATTTGTTATTATACAACATACCGAAAAGCACAATGATATTCATTTTATCGGCTGTCACTCAGTATGGGATAAAACAAGTACTGTTCTATTCCATAGAAAAATACTAAATATACTAGAGATGAATGAACCTCAGCAATCAGGTATTGCTGGCTTTAGGGATTATGCAGAAGAAATAAGAGATAAGCAGCCTTTGTCCTATCAAAAGGAAATTGAGGGCAGAATTCGCTTTGTGGAGGAATATTTATCTAAATTTGATAAAATGCAGGGATTTGATTACTGTACAGTTTTCACGATAAAAATGGGCGCAGAAGTTGAAAGGCAGTACCAGAAGAGTCCATGGTTAATTATTCAGAGGATTATCAGTGAAATTATAAAAATTAATTTTTCATCGGATGATATTCCAGTGTTTTTATTACAAGAAGACAGACAGCAGATGTCTGGAGACTATCAAGGAAGAATAGGTCCATTTTTAGATCTTTTACCGCTGACTATCAATCAGTCAAAAGAGCTTGAAGAAGAAATCAGTCTTCTTCAATCAATAAAAAAAGAAGAAAAAATAAACTATTTAGAGTTGATGGCTTCAAGAAAACTTCATCAAACAGACCTGATCGAAAAAGTGCCTACTGTTAATTTCCAAGGAGTTTTTGAATTAGATTATGACAGTTTTCTTCACTTTTCACAGATGACGACAAATCTAGTGTCGATGGAAATATATATAAACAATTATGCAGATAATTTGTTAGTATCCTTACCGGTGAGAAAAAATGAAGAAAGTCTTGTGGAAAATTGTTTAAACAATTTAATGGATGATCTGGAAAAGAGGTTTATTGCAAATGACAAAAAAATATATGTTTAGCATAAATGCAGACTATCACGGTCAAAGTGTTGATGAATGCGAATTGCAGAAAGACCTCATCACTGCATGGTCTGTTTATAAAGAGGTTGATCGTTTTTTACTGAATAAATCAGTTTATTTAGTGAAGAAGACAGGGGTATATGTGCTGAATGAAGGAGAAATAGAAAAAACCGACAGAATAACAGACGGTATTTTTCTTTATGAAGCTGACATCATAGAGAAAGAAGTTTTACAAGAGAAAGGAAATATAGGTGTAGCTTACCAGAAACATAAAGATGAGAAAATTATATCATTTTCCATCACAGCTGACTCAGTGACAGAAGAGCAAGTAGGTTTATGGTGTGAACGAATTGAATTGCTTTTAGAAAAAATAAAGAAGGCTGATTCTGCGGACCAGATGACTACACAAATGATTTCAGATTCAGAAAAAAATAAAATATTAAGTAACTTCGTAAAAGCTGATGAGCCATTTGAACTAAAGGATTATTTAATTGATTATCTAGAAGAACATGCAGAGTTACACGGAGAAAGGAAAGCTATTTCTTTTGGTACATCATACTTGACTTACCGAGAACTAAATGAGCGTGCCAATCAAATAGCGTATGAACTGGTGGCAAAAGGTGTTAAACCTAATGAAGTTATTGCGTTAATGTCAGAGAGGTCCTTGGACATGATTATTGGCATTTATGGAATATTAAAAGCTGGAGCGGCCTATTTGCCGATTGACTTAAGCCATCCGAAGGAACGTATTTCATTTATGTTGAAAGATGCGGGAGTCAATGTAATTTTAACAGGATTACTACCAGCTGATATGGAGCTGAATAGTCAATTTGATATGATCAACGTTGTTTCCATAGAAGAAACAAAGAATCAACCTTGTTCAAGTCCGAAAGCACCTCGGGGAGATTTGGCTTATGTCATTTATACATCGGGGACTACTGGCCAGCCAAAGGGTGTCCTTTTGAAACAAAGCGGTGTGATCAATTTGGCAGCTTGGCTTACAAAGTATGGAGACTATACAGAAGATACGAAAGTTTTGCAAAATTTCAACTTCATTTTCGATGGATCCGTTCCTGAAATTTTTTCTTGTGTTGTTTCTGGATGTGAGCTTCATATTTTATCTGATGAAGAAAGAAAAGATCCTGAAAAGTTATTATCTTTGCTACCAAACGCCCAAATCACAATGGTACCCTCCATGTTCAGGGAACTTATGGACTATGCACAGAAGCATCAGAAAGTCGAACAACTGAACAGCTTTGATCACTTATTTTTAGCTGCTGAACCAGTAACACAAGAGTTAATAGAAATATACAGCCGCTTACCAGGAGCAAAATTGGGGAAACTTCATAATAATTACGGTCCAACAGAGGCAACAGTTTGTGCCAGCTCATTTACTTTTGATGAATCTATAGATGGTCAGATCGTTCCTATCGGCAAACCAATTTCAAATGTCCATATTTTTATTTTGAATGGTGATGCTCTTTGCGGAATAGATATGATTGGTGAGATTTGTATAGGAGGTGCTGGTGTAGGTGAAGGATATCTGAACAAAGCTGAAATGACCTCAAGGAAATTCGTTAGGATCCCTGAATTAGGAAATCAACGTTTATATAGAACGGGTGATCTGGCATATTGGGATAAAGACGGTCAAATTATTTTACTTGGACGCAGTGATGATCAAATAAAAATTAACGGATATCGAGTAGAAACAAATGAAATCGAGTATTATTTACGGAAATATACTGGTGTAGTTGATGCTTTAGTAATGATTCAGTCTGTTCAAGGGCAGTTAGAAATATGTGCATATTACGTGAGTGAGAAGGAAATTGAAGATGGGCATTTTTATCAAAAGCTGAGTCACTATCTACCTGATTATTTAATGCCGAAACATTATATCAGGGTGTCAGAATTTCCTAAGACACTGAACGGAAAAATCGCCAAGCAAGAACTACCGATTCCGAGGAGAAAGAAAAAGATTAACAATGATAGAAAACTGACAGTAAAAGAGATGCTTGTTATTGAAGTAATGGAAGAAGTGCTAGGGCATGAGGGAATTTCTATAGAGGATAATTTTATTGCTTTAGGTGGAGATTCAATCAAGGCGATTCGAGTAGTATCTCGTATTCGTCAGAAGAACTACGACATCTCGATTAAGGTAATCATGAAAAACAAAATATTGAAGGATATTGCAAAAGAGATGGCAGAACGTACAAAGATGGCTCCACAAAAAGATGATTCAACCGGTCTTGTTCCATTGACTGCCATTCAAAAAGAATTTTTTGCTAGTGATTTACCGTTTCCGAATCATTTCAATCAGTCGATCATGTTATCCACAAAAGAGCAATTGGATCTTTCTATTTTAAGACAATCATTGGAGAAGTTAACTGAGCACCATTGTGTCTTACGAACTGTTTATGAAAAAGCCGAAGATCATTCAATTCAGCAAATAGTTAAGCAGATTGGAGAGCATGACTACTATGAATTGTTTGAATTTGACTATTCTCTGGACAATGAAGGGATGACTGAGGAAGAATATTTAACCCAAAAAAATAATGATATTCAGGAAAGTATAACGATGTTTAAACCGCCTTTATTCAAGGCCTCGCTGATAAAAGGAAAGAAAGAAAATTATTTGATGTTGACGGCACATCATTTAATTGTCGATGGTGTCTCTTGGCGGTTGATTATTGAAGATTTGAACACCGTGTATAAGAGTTTAGTAAAAGGAAACGATGTTCAGCTGTCAGATAAAACAGTCTCTTTTAAAACGTGGAGTAACCAAATTCAGAAATATCTATCAAATAAAGGGCTGACTAAAGAAATTGATTATTGGCTAGATGTTGAAGAGAAGATTAGAAAAATAGCACCCCCTTCCAAACCAGTGACTGGAAAAGTACAGCAAATGGTGCATCAAACGGTCACTTTCTCTCAAACATTTACTGAAGATTTGCTCCTGAATTCTAATCAGGCATACGCAACGGAGATGAATGACCTTTTGTTGACCAGCCTGTTTAGAGCAATGGCAGCCGTACAGCCATCTTCTATTTTGGGTGTATGCCTAGAAGGACATGGTAGAGAAATCTTAGATGAACTGATAGAAGTAGATAGAACAGTCGGCTGGTTTACTAGTGTCTATCCGGTAGCTGTTGAAAACTTGGCAGAAGAGTTACCGGTAGCGATTAAACAGGTCAAAGAACATCTGCGAAGAGTCCCCAAAAACGGTATTGGTTATGGAGTATTAAGTCAGCTAGGTGATGTTGGTCTAAACAATATAAAGCCAAGTATTACATTCAATTATCTAGGTGAATTTGCTGATGATTCTTCAAATAAAATGTTTCAGCTGAGTAATAGTTTTTTTGGTAAAGAGGTCCATGATGAAAATATCTTTGGTACTAAAATTTCTATTAATACTGTAGTGATAGAAAAGAAATTCTCATGTACATTCAGTTTTGATCAAGCATACTTCTCAGAAGAATATATTAATAATTTAAGTGGAAATTTCCAAAGAGAGCTGAAGAACACTGTCCAACATTGTGTAGAACATATTGACCGAGTCAACTGTACCCCGTCTGATTTTGGTGAATATGTTTGGAAGATATCAGAATTTGAAGCAGTTCAAGAGACACTGGAGCAAAAAGGATTGACTGTTGCATCGATTTATCCGCTGACAAGTACTCAAAGCGGAATGTTATATGAAACATTGAAAAATCCTTTTCCAGGGAAATATATCGTGCAGAATGTATTACGGATTGTTGAGGATGTAGATACGATACAGTTAGAAAAAGCTATACAATTACTGGCAAAAAAATATGGTGTTTTAAGATCAAAAATTATCTATCAGGAAGTCGCAATACCTAGACAGATAAAACTTGACAAGACGGACCAGTTATTCGTTTTTATAGATGCCTCAAATAAATCAGAAGCTGAAATACAGGAAATTATCGATAATGATGCACAGAAAGAAATAACTTTTGAAATGGAAAAACTGGTTCAGTTTACCTTGATCAAAACAAAGAAAGATTACCTGTTGCTATTTACTTTCCATCATATATTAATGGACGGCTGGTGCGGTCAACTTATTTATAGAGATTTGATTGCCTTTTATGATAAGCTCGAAGAATTTGATTTTGAAAGTCTTTACAGTACTCAAACTGAAAATAAAGTTTTTGAAGAATTCACAAGACAGGATGCTCCAGAGTCTTTAGATAAGCAATACGAATATTGGAGCAATGTTTTATCTGATTTGGAACCTGCCAGAGATTCTCTGACAGGACCGGAGAAAATAACTTCAGAAACGACACCAGTTAAACTGCTATTAACTGAAAAGGAAACAGAAAAGATAGAGCAATTCTGTCATAAAAATGCATTGACAGTCAGTTCATTCTTTGAAATTGCTTGGGGAATACTTCTTCAAAAATATACATTTACAAAAGATGTCGTTTTTGGAAAAGTTGTTTCAGGTAGAGAGATAGCGATAGAAGGAATTGAAGAAAGTGTAGGCTTGTTTATTAATACGGTTCCTGTTCGAGTAACAGATAAAAATGGGAAAAGAATATCTGATTTATTTGAAGAACAAACGAATCAGAATATGGTCAGTATTGAGAACAGCCGCTGTTCCCTGAGTGAGATTCAACGGCAAAATGACATAGAGCTGAAAAGTCTGTATGAGTTTTCGACCTTTGGTGATAAGGCGTTCGGTCTTCCGAACAGTACTATAACATTGCAACTAGAGCAGGTGAATGAACGTGCTGTATATCCGCTGACGTTAAGCATCAAGCATATGGATGTGCTGACAGTTGAGCTACTCTATGATCATCAAAAATACTCTAGAGATTCTATTTTACGCATGAGTCATCGATTATATGTACTATTGATGAACTTGATGACAAATGAAAATGAATTGGTAGCTGACCTATTGTTATTAGATGAAAATGAACAGCAGCAAATATATACAATCTTTAATCAAGAAACCTCTCCACCGGAAAATAAAACGAGTCTGAGTCAATTATTTATAGAACAAGTAGAAATGTATGCTGATAAACCAGCTGTTCGAAATCTAACTCGAACTTGGACGTATAAAGAATTAGATAACTGGTCAGATCATTATGCAGAGAGACTGAAGGAACTTAAGCTATCACCTGGCGCAGTCATCGGAATTGAAGCTAATCATAATGTAGAAACGATTATAGGAATTTTGGCGATCATAAAGATTGGTTGCGTATATCTTCCTATTGACGAGACAGTTCCTTCTCTACGAGCCAGCTTTATGTTGGAAGATGGGAATGCAAAAGGTTTAATTAAAACAAGTTCTAAAAAGTACAGCTATGAAGATAATTATCAACAAATAAGAATTGAATCAGTAGAAAGTGCAATTCCTTGTAATTCGGAGAAAATATCTGACTTTTATCCAGAGAGCCATGCCTATGTGATGTATACTTCTGGAACTACTGGACAGCCAAAAGGAGTTCTTGTCGGGCAATCATCCGTCATCAATTTGGTGAAAAATTCCAACTATGTACAATTGGATCAGAAAAAGATTATTCAAATGGGCTCTCTTTCTTTTGATGCGTCAACTTTTGAAATATGGGGCAGCTTATTAAATGGTGGTTGTTTGACCCTTTGTAAGAAAGAAGAATATATAGACGACACTATATTGGCTGATATTATTGACAAACATCAGATTGATACGATGTTTATCACTACAGCATTATTCAATAAGATGATCGAATTGAATCCAACAATATTCAAAAATATTGAACAACTCTATGTTGGAGGGGAACAAATTTCAAGATCTCATGTTGAAATATATTTACAAACAGGATTGGGTCGGATTCACAACATATATGGACCAACTGAGAATACAACGTTCTCGCTATTCCATCTAATTGATTCAAAAGATGATTTACAGTGTATACCTATTGGTAAACCGCTTAAAAACACCAAAGTCTTTTTGTTGAATGGAAAATCTGTTTGTGGTGTGGGAATGATTGGCGAAATATGCTTAGCAGGAAATGGTCTTGCTATTGGATATGTAAATAATCCGGAATTGACTGCAAAATCTTTTACACAATGTGAATTAGGAACAAAAGAACGAATCTATCGAACAGGGGATCTTGGACAATTACTACCTAATGGTGAAATTGTATATGTGGGCCGAATCGATAAACAAATTAAAATTCGAGGTTATCGCATTGAATTAAATGAAATTAAAAATAAACTGATAGGAATTCCCGGAATCCAAAATAGTTTTGTTACTGTTGCGGAAAATGAAGGGAAAAAGCATATTATAGCATATCTTATCGGTGAACAAATGTTGGAGGTAGTGAAAGGAAATCTGTCTGAGACATTACCGGGATATATGATTCCATCAAAATTTATTTGGGTCGACGAGCTGAAGTTGAATTCTAATGGAAAAGTTGATGAGAGATTATTGCCAGAAGTGGACTTTAATGAAGAACAAGAGATTGTTCTGCCAAGTACGAGAGAAGAAGAAGTTGTTGCAGGTATTTTCTGTCAGGTTTTAAAACTGGAGCATGTTTCAGTAGAAACTTCTTTCTTTGAATTAGGTGGACACTCTTTACAGACTATGGAAGTTATTCGTGAAATCAAAGAGCAATTGAATGTTTCGCTACCATTAGAGGTTATCTATACAAGCGAAACAGTTCGTAATATATGTTTAAAAATAAATAAAAATCAAGAAATCGGCTGTTACTTTGAAATAGAAGCAGCAGAAGAGCTGGAGGTTTGAATGAAAAAAAGTTACAGGATGTCAGGAGCGCAGAAAAGGATTTTTGCTTTAGAAGAAATACAAGAGATGAAAAATGCTTATAATGTACCTATGATATTTCGTATAAAAGGCTTGATTGATACACAGCAAATGTATGTAGCTTTGCAAAAATTACACGAGCATAACGAAGTGCTACGTACAAGTTTCATTCATACAAAAGAATTATTTGTTCAGCAAATAAGCGAGAAAGTTCAGCCGATTTATCATTATAACGAACAAGAATCAGTTGATTTAAGGCAAGAACAGAAAAAATTTGTTCAAGCATTCGATCTAGGCGAAGCTCCGCTTATGAGGACAAAAGTCTTGTATGACAAACAATTAGATATTAGCTATCTGTTTATGGACCTCCATCATATCATTTATGATGGGGGGTCTTATGAGACTTTACTGACACAGTTGACCCGCTTCTATAATGGAGAAGAGGTTTTAAAGGCTGAACTGCAATTTAAAGACTTTGCTGCTTGGCAGGAAAAGCAAAATTTACAGGCTGAAGAGACGTATTGGCTAACAGAATTCGTGGACGAGGTAGAATATGCTGAGCTGAAAACTGATTTTCAAAGAACTCAGGAGCGAAACAATACAGGAAGCTGTCTTGAAATACCGTTAAGTGACGAAATCATTAGGCAGACGAATGATTTGAGCAAAAGAATGGGTGTTTCTAATTACGTAATTTTAATGAGTGCATATATGCTACTAATTAGCCATTATTCAAGAAACGAAGAAATTGTTTTAGGAACACCGATGTCAGGCAGGGTTCTGGCTCCGACAAAAGATATGATTGGGATGTTTGTAAATACCGTAGCAATTAAAGCGGAAATTGAAAATAATGCTACATTTAGTGATTTGGTTCAGCAAGTCAATAAAAAAGTTACAGGAGCTATTCAACATCAAGCGTATCCTTTTGAAAAGTTGGTTGAAAAGATTCCACATCAAAAAGATCGTTCGCGTAACCCTATTTTTGATTTGTTTTTTGCTTATCAAGTCAATCCTACCGCTACTTTTTATTTTGATAAACAACGTTTAGAATCGATAAAATATGAAAATGAAACAAGTAAATTTGATATTAGTACTGTAATCATAGAGGAAGATGGGAAGATATTTGTTGAATGGACCTACATGGAGGCCTTGTATAAGAGATCGACAATTCAGCGATTAGCCCATCACTATCAAACATTACTTGCTGATGTTCTTGATAATCCAATGAAAAAAGTCGGAGAAAGCTCAATGGTTGACGCTAATGAGCAAAATCTGATGTTAAAGGAGTTTAGTATAAATTCCTCCTTGTCAACAGATCGTAGGCTTGATAAAAAAGGCGAAACAATCAATTCCATGTTTGAAGAAATAGTAAACAAATGCCCAGAAAAAATAGCTTTGATGATGGGGTCAGAGCAACTTACCTATGCACAGCTGGATGAAAAAGTAAATAGAGTTGCTCATATAATACAGCAAAATCAGAAAGCAGAAGATTTTTTAGTTGGAGTTTATCTGAAGCCTTCGTTTGATACAATTATTTCCATTTTGGGGATATTAAGATCTGGAAGGGCGTATATTCCTTTAGATACTGAATATTCACCGGAACGGTTGCGATATATCTGTGATGACAGTCGGATAAAGACAGTTATCACGAATAATCAAAGTTTAAGTAAAGAATTAGAAGAATTAAAATTAACAGTCATTAATATGGATCAGCTGCAGGAAACTAAATCGGAAGTTATCGTGGAAACAGTTAGTCCTGAAGACCTGGCATATATCATTTATACCTCAGGTACGACCGGAAATCCTAAAGGAGTAATGATTGAGCATCATTCAGTAGTTAATTTGGCCATATGGAAAAGCGAGTTTGGTGAATATAGCGAAGAGGCAATTATTCTACAAAATTTTAACTATATTTTTGATGGTTCTGTTTGGGAGATATTCCCTCCGCTATTAAGTGGTAATACTTTAGAAATTGTTCCAGAAGAGTGTCGAAAAGAACCAGAACGGTTATTGAAATTATTGCCAAATAAACATATTACAATCGTACCGACTTTGTTCAACTCACTTCTCGACTATGCAAAGGAAAATGACATGGTTCATTTATTGTCTCAGGTGAAACGTGTTTATTTAGCAGCAGAACCTGTTACTAAAGATATTCTCGATAAATATAAGGATATCTGTAAGGCTGATTTAAGTAAAATATCCAATTGTTATGGTCCAACTGAAGGAACTGTCTGTTGCACAGCTAATGATTTTGGAGAAAACAATATTGTGGGCTCCAATCAAATTGGCGGGCCAATAGCTAACGTATCGATATACATTATGAGAGACGATCAGCTTTGCGGAATTGGTGTACCTGGTGAGCTTTGTATTGCAGGCAGTGGTGTTGCTAGAGGCTATTTAAATAAATCTGAGTTGACTAAGGAAAAGTTTCTACCTGATCCATTTGTGATTGATCAGCGATTATATCGCACGGGAGATTTAGCTCGTTGGGACGAAAAAGGAAATATTGAATATTTAGGCCGAATCGATGAACAAGTCAAAATTCGAGGTTTTAGAGTTGAACTTTCAGAAGTGGAAGAGCATATTCGTAGGTTGTCTGGAGTAAAGGATGCCGTTTGTTTAAAAAGTGTATTAAATCAGACAGAAGCTTTAGTAGGATATGTAATCGGTACTGCTGAAATGGATATGGAACAACTGAAAAAAGATCTTCAGCAAACTTTACCAGATTATATGGTTCCACAAGTTATTATGCAGGTAGACTATTTTCCGATAACGAGAAATGGAAAAATAGCTAAGCGACTTTTACCTGAGCCGAAAATCAGCCTAAATAAACAAATCATGATGCCTAGAACCGAAGAAGAAAGAGAAATTGTTGCTGTTTTTAAATCAGTTCTGGGTGTAGAAGATATGGGAATCGATGATAGTTTCTTCATGCTGGGAGGGGACTCGATTAAAGCGATTCGAATTGTTTCTAAACTTCGTGAGTTAGGGATTCACTTAGATGTAAAAACAATAATGGAGCAAAAAACGATTATCAATATTCAAAATGCTTTAGGAGATTCTGAAGTAACTAAGATAGACCAGAGTGAAGTATCTGGTGTTTTCATTCCGACACCTGTTCAGCAAAGATTTCTCCAAAGCAATTTAGAAGAGCCTGATCATTTCAATCAAGCTATGATGTTTGAATACTCCGATAAAATTGATATTGATATATTAGAAAAAATGATGTTTGAATTACTGAAGCATCATGACCTTCTACGTACAATTGTAAAAGAACAGGAGCTGTATATTCGGAAAAGTGAAGAAATCACTGAGCAGTTGCTTCAAATCTATGATTTGAGCCATATTTCAGATTCAAAGGAAAAAGAGCAGCTAATTGCTGAGCATGTTGATCAAATTCATCATGAAATAGACAGAACAGTGTCTATGGTTAAAGCTGCGGTATTTGAAACTGACACAAATAATTATTTATTCCTTTGTGTACATCATTTAGTGATCGATGGCATATCGTGGAGAATATTGTTGGAAGATTTGAACCATTTGTACGAAAAAATAAGAAAGAATTCTCCTGTTAGATTAGGGCAAAAAACAGAATCCTATAAATCTTGGAGTGAACAGTTGAAACAGTTTGCCGGTACAATACAGGCCCAATCAGAATTACCTTATTGGAAAGCTGTTACTAATCGAGTGATAGAAAGCATGTTTTTAAATTCTGATGCTGAAGGATACGAACAAGGGTATATTGAAGCTTCATTATCTCAAGAGCAGACTGAGCAATTACTTTATCAAATAGGTAAAGCTTTTAATACTTCTGTGTTTGAAAGTATTACGGCTGCATTAATACGGTCGTTAGGTCAGTACCATCAGAAAAAACAGGTATCTGTATTGATTGAAGGTCATGGACGTGAAGACTTATATGAACGTATTCATATAGACAGAACAGTTGGCTGGTTTACCTCTACGTATCCTATTGTTGTGGAACATGGAGAGAAAAGCATTCGGGAAAGCTTTGGACAAATCAAACGAGCTTTACAAGGAGTTCCTAATAAAGGGATCGGCTATAATTTACTAACTGCTTATCAAGAAGAAACGACATTTGCTGAGCCAGAAGTTACATTGAATTATTTAGGACAATTTAGAAATGAAACACTTTCAAATGAAGATCAATTTAAAATCAGTGATCTACCTGTAGGAGAGGAATTCAGCTCTAAGAATAATTTTAGTACACCTATTTCCTTCAATATAGTTATCATCAATAATCAGATGGACATAAAAATACTGTTTAATGCTAAAAAAATTACTAAACTAGAAATGGAAGATCTACTGAAACTATTTAAGGAGTCTGTTCTTGAACTTATTGAATACTGTCAGAAAGAACTTGAAAACCCACAGACTTACCAAGAACTGATTCTGCCTGAGTTGGAATTGGAGCGGCTTGTTGCTTCAGTTGATGGAAGCGGTAGAAAAATTGAGAAACTGATTCCTTTAACTGCAATGCAGGAAGGAATTCTATATCATTATTTATCTGAGCCTCAGTCAACAAATTATATTGTGCAATCAGTATACAGTAATCCGAAAAAATTTGATGTAAATGTAATTCAAGAAGTTCTTGATTTATTGAGTAAAAAGTATGAGATCATCAGAAGTCGTGTTGCATGCAGTCAATATTCTGAGCCGAGACTAGTTATTTTGAAACAAGATGATTTATTGCTTGATGCCTATACTTTGGATGAAAACGAGAAAATTGAAGAAGTTGCACAAAGGAAAATACTTCAGGGCTTTGATTTAGAAAATGAGAGTCCATTTAAATTAACTTTTGTAGAGGGGCAGGAAGTTGATCAAAATTATCTGATATTCACTTTCCACCATATTGCGATGGACGGCTGGTG
Organism: Lysinibacillus sphaericus; assembly: GCF_015844675.1. Classification (GTDB taxonomy): domain Bacteria; phylum Bacillota; class Bacilli; order Bacillales_A; family Planococcaceae; genus Lysinibacillus; species Lysinibacillus sphaericus_E. The sequence goes on from NZ_LDGC01000076.1 coordinate 57,639, forward strand.
TATGTCGATCTTATTGAATGATTTCACTAAGTTTTACGGAGAATTGACTACTGGTAAGAATGTCAAGGATTTGGAAGAAGAAGTGGCACAAAGTAAACAGGCAAGTTTGAGTGATATCGTCAAGGCAAATGAAAGCCAAAATAAAACAGAAGCTAGAGAGTATTGGCGCGAGCTGTTGAAAGATTATGATGCAGTCAATCACATTTCTCCTTTATATAAACAAGGTGAAATAAAAGAAGAAAGAATCCGTAAGGTAAGTAAGATAGATAAAAAAGTTCCTACTGAAGTCAATCAAAAAATTAACCTATTGGTTAAGGATTATGGGGTAACTAAAAATACTATTTTTGAGGCAGTCTGGGGCTTAGTTCTGCATAAATTCAATTATACAAATGATACAGTATTTGGGAAAATTGTATCAGGTAGAGATATTGCAATTTCTGGAGCAGAAGAAATGTTAGGGCTGTTTATTAACATGATTCCAGTTCGAATCAGAACTGAAGAAGGAATGACTGTAGCTGAGCTATTGAAAAAAGTACAGGATCAGGCAATACACTCTAGTGAATACGATAAATATCCATTGGCTGAAATAAACTTATTGACAGCTAGTCAGGAAAATTTAGTACAAACAATGATCGCTTTTGAAAATTACTATAAAATGGAAGAGAATGCATCGGATTTGAATTTAGAGTTGATTGATGCAAGTGAAGAAACTCATTATCCACTTTCTTTAAGTGTTTATGAAAAAGACGGCTTGAATCTTTCGTTTTTATACAAGTATGATTTATATACTCAAAGTGAAATAGAGAGGCTTTCCGGTTATTTTATGACTATATTAACGAAAATAGTCATAAATCCAGATGGTCTAATTGCTGATGTGGCACACACAGAGTCTCAACGAGTAGAAGAATTACTTCTATTAAATAATCAGCCAGTACCTTATCCAAGTGAACTTTCAATCGTTGAATTATTTAAAAAACAGGTATCACTTTATTCGGATAAAGTTGTTTTAGAAGATGAATCGGACAGATTTACGTATGAAGAAGTAGACAGGATTTCTGATCAGATTGCTTCTGGTCTGTTAGAACAGGGAATTAAAGAAAAGGACATCGTTGGATTTATCTCAGATAAGCGTGCGGCTACTATTATTTTAATGGTCGGTATATTGAAAAGCGGTGCAACCTATCTACCTTTAGATCCTAACTATCCTGTAGAGCGAATGAATATGATTTTGACAGACAGCCAATGTAAACTATGTGTTGCTATGGAGGATGAAGCTAATCTGTTAGCAGTCCCCGTAATAAATTATAGTGAATTAATAAAGTCAGCAACTCAGGTCAATCTGCCGTCTATTAAGGCTTCTGCTCCGGCGTACTTAATTTATACTTCCGGTACTACAGGAAAGCCTAAAGGGGTATTAATTAATCAAAAAAGTATCATTCGTTTAGTTATAAATACAAACTACTGTGATTTTTCGAATATCCGTTTACTTCAAGCTGGATCCATGGCTTTTGATGCGGCAACCTTTGAAATTTGGGGAGCCCTTCTAAATGGTGGCTATTTGTACGTTGCATCTGAAAACGGACTCAGCAATGTAGAGATATTTAAATCAATGATTAAAAATCATGACATTTCAACAATGTTTATAACTACTGCTTTATTTAATTCATTGATTGACTTAGATAATAAAGCTTTTGAAGGTCTGACTCAATTGTATGTTGGCGGAGAAAAAGCTTCAGAGCAGCATATGAACAAGTGTTTAGTAGAAACACCGTCTGTAAAATTGAATAATATTTATGGACCTACAGAAAATACAACTTTTACTACCTATTATCCTGTAAAAGATATTGAAAAATCTCTATCTTTGCCTATTGGGAAGCCGATTTCCAATACACAAGTTTATCTATTTGATGTCTATGGACAGTTATGTGATGTGGGGATGCCTGGAGAGCTGATTATCGGAGGAGACGGGTTGGCTGAAGGCTATTTAAATCGTCCAGAACTGACGAAAGAAAAGTTTATTACCCATCCTTTAATTCCTAATCAAATATTATATAGAACAGGCGATATTGTACGAATGAATGAAATGGGAGACATTGAATATCTTGATCGATCAGATGAACAAATCAAGATTCGTGGTTTCAGGATCGAATTGGGGGAGATTGTCAGTCGTCTTGTTGAGCTGAATGAAGTTCAGGAAGCTTATGTTACGGTCGAAAAAGAGACTGGAGATCCTCACTTGATTGCGTATCTTGTTGGAAAAGAAACGATTTCTATTGAAACTGTGAAGCAAAAGCTTCGGGAGGTATTACCGGAGTATATGATTCCAATATCGTGGATTCAATTACCTAATCTGCCGCTAAATAGTAATGGTAAAGTGGATAAGTTGAAGCTGCCCAAAATTGAACGAAAGTTGAATCAACCTGATGCTTGGGAAGCACGATCAGAAACTGAGAAGCTTGTGGGAACTATTTTTGAGGAAGTACTGGAAGTCAGCGGAATTGGTTTGGAGGAAGATTTCTATAGACTGGGTGGTCACTCCTTAAGAACTATGCGCTTAATTAGTAAAATCGATGCAGTGTTCAATGTGACTTTGACGATTAAGGAAATTAAAGAGTTAGCTACGATTTCAGCAGTTTCAAAAACTATTGATTCGAAAAAAATTCATAAAGAACAACCGATTATGCAGATAAAGCCAGTTACCAATGAAACAGCTGAATATCTGTTGAGCCCTGCACAAAACCGTATGTATCTCTTAAGTGAGTTGCATAAAGAATCGACACTCTATAACATTCCTACAGCTCTTTCTGTTGAAGGGTTTGTTGATACGGTGCAATTGGAAAAAGCGTTTGTTCAGCTGATTGAGCGTCATGAATCTTTGCGAACAAACTTCTATTTGAAGGATGGCCATCCTGTTCAAGTGGTAAAGGATAAGACATCTTTCAAATTAGAGAGTAAAAAAGGGACAAAAGAGCAACTAAAAGATATGTATGACGATTTTGTTCAGCCATTTGACCTGGCAGAGGACTGTTTGATTCGAGCACTCTTTATAGAAATAACAGGTGGAGACAATATTTTATTGGTAGACATTCACCATATTATTTCCGATGGAGCTTCAACAACAATTTGGATTGAAGAACTGCTTTCTCTGTATATAGGAGAAGAGCTTACCCCAATAGAGCTGCACTATAAAGATTTTGCTGCCTGGCAGAATCAAGTCGATTTATCTGAACAGGAGAAATATTGGCTAGAAGAATTTTCAGGAGAAATACCTATTTTGAATATTCGAACAGACTATCCAAGACCGAATATTCCAACGAATAAAGGGGAAAGTTTTATTAGTATAATGCCTGACGAGCTGAGGAACCATTTAAGAGCGTTTTGTCAGGAGCATAAATATACAGAATATACTGTATTGATGACCGCTTTCACACTGTTGCTGAGTAAATATAGCAGGCAGGATGATATTGTTGTGGGAACACCTTTCAGTGGAAGAAACCACGAAGTTATTCAGAATATGCTTGGAATGTTCGTCAATACATTACCGATTCGAAACCAGATTGATGAAAATCAAACATTTATTGACTTGGCAGACATGGTTCAAGATAAATGTTTAGATGCTTTCCAAAATCACGCATATCCGCTTGAAGAATTGGTAAACAAGGTCACTGTTGTAAGAGACATATCTCGTAATCCACTGTTCAGTGTTATGTTTGCACTTCAAAATGACAGTGATATAAAAATGCGTACTGCAGATTTTTCAATGTCATTCCTGGAAATTAAAAGTAAGGTTTCGAAATTTGACATAACATTGAGCATGAGTGAACTTAGTGGTCAATATCATTTATATTGGGAATATGCGACAGATTTATTCAAAGAAGAAACAATATCCCGTTTATCTGAACATTTTCTATATCTTTTAGGTTCTGTTTTGAATGATCCGTTGAGAGTAGTGGGCACGGTACAGATGCTGCCGGAAAAAGAGCAGCAATTCTTACTGGAGAAAAATTATCAAAACTATGAACAAAATAGCTCCATAACATTTTTGGATTATTTTACAGAAGCAGTAGCTCGTTTTCCTGAGAAAGATGCTGTTAGATTCGATGATAAAGTGATTACCTACAGAGAACTAGATGAGAAATCAACGATTCTGGCTAGTCAGCTACGACGAAAGGGAATTCAATCAGAAGATATCGCTGCATTGGTGATGGATAAATCAATTGAAATGTTTATAGCGATGTTAGGGATAATAAAAGCAGGTGGTGCCTATTTACCTTTAGATCCTAAGCACCCAATCGACCGCTTGATGTTTATATTGACAGACAGTCAGACTAAATTTGTTCTATTCAATAATGAAGAAGGTAAGCTTCTTAGTGAGCAGGCAGATGAAAACGTAATATTTATAAACATGAATGAAAGTAATCTGACAGCTTCTGAGGATATTTTTCTACCAACGGTTGCACCTAATCAGTTGATGTATGTCATCTACACATCTGGTACAACTGGAAATCCTAAGGGTGTTATGCTGGAGCACAGAGGAGTAGGTAACCTAATTCAATCATTGAACACAATTTTGAAGGTTAATGAACAGTCTCTTGTTTTGCAATGTTTCAACTATATATTTGACGGGTCGGTCTTTGAAATTTTCCCTTCTTTAGCGCTAGGGGCTACTTTAGATATAGTTTTAGAAAATGAATTGACTAATCCTAAAATAATGCTTCAAAAAATGGCTAACCACTTTGTTGTATTGACACCGAGTCTATTCAATATGATTTTAGATTATGCAATTGAAAGCAGCCAAACTGAAAAATTAGTCGAGATTGAGACTTTATGTTTCGGTGGTGAGGCTGTTTCAATAGAGATGATCGATAAATATCGCAGTATAGCTGGAAGTGATCTTACTAAGCTGTTCAACTGCTATGGTCCTAGTGAAGTAACAGTATGGGCTACAGTTCAGCAGTATTCAGAAGCGGAAGAGTATAAACAAAATTCGATCGGTTATCCAATTAACCAGACAAGTGTTGTATGTATGAACAACCATTTACTAAGTGGAATAGGTATCCCAGGTGAAATATATATTGCAGGATGCGGTCTTGCACGGGGCTACTTAAATAATAGTGAATTGACAGAACAGACATTTACATTTAATGACCAACTAGAACAACGTGTCTACCGTACCGGAGATTTGGGATATGTGAATGAGAAGGGTCAAGTAATCTATATTGGTCGAGTGGATGAGCAAGTAAAAATTCGTGGATTTAGGATTGAACTGGAAGAAATCGAACGTTGTCTGAAAGCTATTCCAACTGTCAATAATGCAGCAGTAACTGTTGTCACTAATGAAAACGGTGAAAAGACATTATGTGCTTATCTTATTGGTTCAGAGGAGCTTCAAGATTCTGAAATCAAGCATGAACTGGCTAAACATTTACCAGGGTATATGCTTCCGGAATTTTATCAATATATTGAACAATTTAGTTTCGGTAGAACCGGAAAGCTGGATAAGAAGAGCTTACCTGCTCCAACGATGAAAAAAAGAACGGGGAATGAAGTATTACCAACAAATGAAACGGAAGAAAAAATCGTTCATCTATTTGAAAAAGTGCTACAGCAATCAATAATCAGTATTGAAGACGACTTTTTTGCAATGGGTGGGAATTCACTAAATGCTTCTGTCCTATCTTATAGTATAGAAAAAGAATTTAATAAGAAAATCCCTTTAATTGAAATATTCAAATTGAAAACTCCGGAAAAAATTGCAAAAATGCTAAATGATTTGGCAGACGTGCGGGAAGTATATGAAGAATTGCCAATGAATGGCGAATTGGAAGAGTTCGAAATTTTTTAACTAGTAAAAGCATGCGAGGTAAAACATTCTACTCAAACAATGTTTTGCCTCTGCATGTTAAATAATTTGAGGAGATGAAATATGAAGAAATACCTTAAGCAGAATAAAGGGCTTGTGCTTATTACGACTATACTGGGAGGTTTAAGTGGAGCTTCTACGGCATTGATTGCATTGCTGCTGCAAAAGATTATTGATGCAGCAACAAAGGGTGATTATTCGATGTTCGAAAATATGATGTATCTTTCGATCATATTTTTCCTAGGGATGGGTCTAGTAAAATACCTGTATTCATTATGCGGAAAACAATTGATAAAGAAAATTGTCTACTCTATGAGAAGGGATGTTTTTCTCGGAGTGATGAGGAAAAATCATCAGGAGTTCGCTGAAAAAAATACAGCTAGCTACTTATCGATCGTTACAAATGATGTTAAAGCAATTGAGGAAAACTTTTTACAACCATTACTTTTATGTCTGCAGAATGCATTTGTATTTGTATTCGCCTTAGTTATTCTACTGACGTTAAGTCCGATAATCACGCTTAGTTTATTCGGCTGCCTAATCATCATGTCTGTAGTACCAGCGCTGTTCGGTAAACCATTGCAGACGAAACAGGAGAAAACTTCCGTTCAAGCCTCTTTATTCACAGAAAAATCGAAAGATCTATTTTCAGGCTTTGAAGTAATCAAAGATTATGAAATGGAATCTGATAGTACTAATGAATTTGAAAAGTCTAACACGAGTCTTGTAAAAACAAAGTTTTCATTTGATAAATTATTAGCTGTTAATGAAGCACTATCTGAAGTGATTGCTATGGGAACTATTTTTTTGGTTATTTTCATCGGTTCCTATCAAGTACTACACCAAGAAATGACATTAGGATCTTTAGTAGCTATTGTTCAGTTGACTAGCATTTTTATTAGTCCAGTAATCATGATTATGCAAAATACTACAAAAATGAAGAGTGTCGGCCCATTGATCGCAAAGGTAGAAGAATTGGCGGTGAAAAAAATAGAGGAAACAGTGGCATTACCTCAGCCAACATTTTCGGATAAGATTGCCTGTAAAAACCTTTCATTCTCTTATAAAGAAAATCAGCCTGTATTATCAAATATAAATCTGATTTTTGAAAAAGGAAAAAAATATGCTGTAGTCGGACCAAGCGGCAGTGGAAAATCTACACTGATCAATCTACTAACGTCAACTTTAACCAATTATGATGGAGAAATTTTGTATGATAATCAAGAAATTAGAAAGATAGATAAGAAGGGGATAAAGAATTTATGTTCTATTATTCATCAGAACGTTTATCTATTCAATACAACGATTGCCCATAATATTTGTTTGAGCAAGACTTATACCGAAAAAGAGCAAAAGCTTGCAGTGGCAGCCAGCGGTGTTTCTCAATTTATTGATATAGATGAAACCGGATTAGACATACCAGTAAAAGAAAATGGCTCTAATTTTTCGGGCGGACAAAAACAAAGAATTGTCATGGCACGGGCATTGATTCGTCAATCACCTTTGCTAGTTCTGGATGAAGGAACCTCTGCATTGGATATGCAGACGGCCTATCAGGTAGAAAAAGATCTACTAGATATTCCTGAACAGACATTGATTACAATTACGCATAAATTGGATCAAAACTTACTATCTCAGTATGATTCAATAATCTTTATGGAAGATGGAAAAGTCGTTGATGCAGGATCATTTAATAAATTATATCAACCAACATCCAGATTCTATCAATTTATGAATATAGAGAATGAACTAAAAGAGGTGTGAATATGAAACCTATAAAATTAATTTCTCTGGTGTCGTCAGTTACAATTTCTAGTTTATTAGCTAAAAAAGTTTATGCCAATTATCAGTCTAAAGGGATTGAGTCAGAAAAAAAAACGTGTAAATTTGATTTATCTAAGATTGACCAACTGAATATATTTTTTGAGAGAGGTCAGGGAAAGATTGAACACATTCCCGGTAATCATCTGGAAATTGAATATTATTTTACGAATAGAGAACAGGCAAAATCATTTGTCTTTACAGAGAATTTGAAAGGTAGCCAGCTTTCTCTTCAATTGAAAAGAGAAAATTCTTTAATGCCTTTAAATTTCTTCAATGGAATTTATGTTCAAATTAAACTGCCAGAATCTTATATGGGGCAAGTAGGTATCAAATCGACAACAGGTTCAATCATAGCCGATGATCTTATTATTCCAAATGCCTCTTTTAAAACCGATACAGGAAATATAACTGTTCGATCTTTAGTTGGAAAAGATGTATCCCTCAAATCAACAACTGGAGATATCACATTGGGTAGCTTAGATAGTGAAGATGACAACAGCCAAGCTCTTATTTCAAGCACTACAGGGAAAATAACAGTTATTCATAATAAGCTGTTCCGTAGGGAATTCATCAAAACAACCACAGGAGCTATTGAGTTAACAATCAATCCAAGCTTAAGTGATTACTGTATTAAGGTTGAAAGTATCGTAAAAAATGGAAGATGTAGCTCAGAAATCGTGGGTGACCCAACCAATGAAATTAATATTAAAACAACAACCGGAAATGTTAATAGATTATAAAATTTAAATTTGAATGGAGAAAAAATATGTATTTATCTGGATTGCCAATTCCGTCGTTTTTACCAAGAGTGGATGAAAGTGTTGTTCAAATGGGGAATGTCGTTTTTATTATTTTCGGCATCGTCTGTGTCTTGATTGGATTAATTATCTTGTTGTTAAATAGAAAGAGAAAAAATAAAACTCAAAAAATTGTTGGTTCAGGATTTTTGATTGTAGGGCTATTATCTTTGATTAACAATGTGTTTCAATATCTGTTCTGGAGTTAAAACATGTGATTGACATCAAGAAAAGCAAACAATCAATCAATCTTGCTATAGAAAACACTGTGTAAGTATATGAAATGAAAGATTACAATACTTTGAAAAGCTCATATTGAGAAAATTGAAAGTATAAAATTTTATTAAGTTTTACTGTAAAGTGAAGTGACCCCTAAAAGTTAGATACGGTCATTTGGCAGTGGTTTGGGCATGAGTTCGATAATATATGAACTCATGCCTCTTCATTTTGCCTTAAAAAGGATAGGACCACAAGAGTGCCACATATAACCGTCAAAGTGCCGGATAGAACCGTCAAAGCGATGAATAGAACCATCAAAGTGCTGAAAAGAAACAAACATATCTACGACTTTAAATTGTGTCTAACCTCCGCATTTAATGCAGAACTACTATAAGAGAACTATTTAATATAAGAGTGTATGTTGATATACTTACATTAATTTGTATTTTAGTTAAAATAATGGTCATAAACAAAAGTTGCGGATGACATTTGTTAAAACATAAAGCTATTTATCTTTTATTAGTAGAAGACTCCTATCTCTAAAGTGGTGAAATGTGTGGATGCGTTCTCCTATCAGTGTGTGCCCAACACCTACTAAATGAAAGGCGAAATAACCACGAGTTATGGTGATGATTTTACCAGATAGTTCGTAATTTATGTGTTGAAAGGGATGATAGAACAAAAATGCAAGCGACTCAAGTTGAATTGAACTTACCAATAAACAGTGTTTTGAAAGATACATATAAATTAAAAGAAGTACTTGCTACTAGTAAATTGTCATTTGTTTATATCGCAGAGAATATTAATGAAGGGAATCAGCTAATTATTAAAGAGTTCTTTCCCAATGACATAGCTTTACGGGATTTAGATAATAAAACAGTCGTTAATCGTTTACCTTCAACAAAGCAGAAGTTCGAGGATTTAAAAGCTATTTTTCTAAATGAAGCGTTAATTATGCAGCAAATAAATCATCACAATATCGTCAAATATATGCACCACTTTGAAGAAAATGAATCGATTTATATCGTGATGGAGTATTATGAAGGAACTTTATTAGATCAATATTTAAAGGATTTTCCTATTAATGATAGGGAGCATTTGTACACTAATATATTCCTTCCTCTAATTGGTGCTTTAGGCTATTTACATAAAAAGGGCATACTTCATCGTGATATTAAACCAAGTAATATTATAGTAGATTCTGAAGGTAATCCATATTTACTAGATTTTGGTTCGGCTATTTTTAATAAAACTGCCGAGAATCATCAAATATTCACTAGCACAGGGTATTCTCCTTTAGAGCAATACTCGAATAAATCTGAGCAAGGTGTATATACAGATATTTATAGTTTAGCAGCAACGTTTTATTACTCTTTAACAAATATTATCCCAATGGATAGTTCACAACGCATAATCGAGGACAAAATTGAGGATGTGAGAAGATATAATGAAAAAGTGAGTATTATTTTATCCCGAACTATTATGTGGGGGCTGGCAGTACATGCAAAAAAACGGTGCTCTTCACTTAAAATTATGGAAATGGCCATCAATTTCGAAAATATTGTAAAAAAGACGAAGGGTTATTTCGAATCATTTGGTTCTAAATGACTACTTTATTAAATAAGTGGTTCTATAGTTTTATTTTTGAGTTTGAAACATATTTTTGAAATACAGCTTATGGACTACTAATTTTTACGCCATAAGCTGTTTTTTTAGTAAAAATAAAGAATAAATACATTTATTTCTATAAAAAAGTCATAAATCTTACCATGTTCATTTTTTACCATACAACCAGTTAAATACATTTATTTTACAGAATATACTAATGTAAATATTGACAATGAAATTAGATACTGTATAGTTACTTTGTGATACATAATGTCATCAGTGAAATAAGTATGTAAAATTATAGAATCAGAATTCTAGTATTGAGTAACTGGTGTACATAATTACATACAAAATCATAAATAACTACTGATTCTTTGTCTGTAATTACCATTTTGTTACTTATTAGTTTCTTATTGGTTGATTTTATACGCAATCATCATATTTTATTTGCGACTCACTTATGACTATGCTTACTCGAAATTCGTTACAAAAAGGAGGGATGGCTGTATAATCATACGGCCGACTGAATGGAGATTATTAGTCAAACAAACAGAACCATGCTCTTTGAGGAAATTAATCCTGAAAAAATGGATTTAATTACGCTTGTTGGAGATGTAAAAGGAATTGACAGTCTTAGTGATGAAAAAATTAAAGAAATTAATGAAAATCTTCTTGTTAAAAGCTTCGACGAGTTTTTAGATAAGTTTTCTCCGACGGTTTACTCATTCTACAATGCTGCTAACCAAAAGGTTATGTATACATTAAAAAAACCTGAAGGAATTCAAGATGACTGTATTTCTGAAATAGCAATTGACCAAAATAATGATTTTTTAAAGATGTTATTTACCCTCATTGATACGAAAAGAAGTCAGGGCATTGCGAACGTTGATTTTAAGTTTGAAAATTTGCTCGATATGATCTCTCCTAAAAAGGTTATGGACGACATTCGACAAGTCCGAAAAGAAATCCATTACCTATATGGTGAATATGACAAATTAGATGAAGGCGATCCAAAAAAATTGGATACGGGGGACAAGCTAAACCTGATGTTTGAAGTGGCAAGTAGAAACTACAACAATGTCATGGCGATGCTTCCTTTAGCAATTGAAGATATTAAAACGAGACTATTGTTAGGTGCTAATCAGGATGAAGACGAGTCCGAAAAATTACAAATTGGGACACTTTCTATTGGCGACAGTGGTGAGTTAAAAATCATTGAGGCACCACAAAATAATAGCTCGGAACTGATGGTTATTGAAGAAAATAGTAACTATGGTTTAAGCACAGTTTTTGAAGAGGACTATGAGGCGATTACAGAATCACCATCCTCTTATGTCAAAGATTTAGTCGTAAGAACTTTCTCTCCATTGCCAGCTGTGAGAGCTGAATTAGATGTAGAGACAGAGGTACAAAACTACAATACGTACTTGGAATTCTATAAGGATGCTAAGGATGAATTTGTAAAAACAGTGAAGCCATTAGTTGAAAAACTATTAGGTGTAAAAATGTACTTTGATCAGTATGCAACTAAAAACAAAGGTATGCAGCCCTCGTTACTTGTAACGAATACAAAGTTAGATATGCTCGTTAAAAGTAATAATCTACCACGATTACGCACGTATTTAAATACAGTTAACTCCAAAAATGACTTTACAGATACAGTATGGTACGGAATTGTCCCTGCACTAGAGCTAGAAGCTTCAGGAAAAATGAAAGTAAGTAGAGCTAGATTTAAAGGGAACGATAAGGTTGCCAAGCAAGATGGCAATACAATGGAATCGTTATCCATCCTTCTTGATACTGTGAAAGATTATAAAATACAGATTTTCTTCAACTTCATGGCAGAAGAAGAAACGACATTTAATGGAATTGCTACTGCAGGTATTGATCGCTTGATCGATAAATGCTCAGTGCTTATTCGAAAAGATTATAGTGAGTTTGCGATACCATGTTTACCAAACTTCACGATTATTCCTAAAGATAAATCAGGCGTAATCATTGATACAAGAATGCAGACAACAGAAAATGGAGCGCGATTATCTAAAGAAAAAGAAGATATTTTAAAACTTTGGATAGAGGGCGTTTATGTTGGTGCTAGCTATGTAGCGGCAGGTATTGTCTCAGCTTATCAATGTCCGGAATATTTGAAAGACTCTTTCAAAAACGTTCAGAGAAATAATCCTGGCGTACGCTTCGATATTGAAGCTGGTGATAACTCACTAAGAGCCGTTACAACAATGGCAAAAGAAATCTCAGGATTTACTAATAATATTAAAGATGCCATTAACAGCAGAAGTTTTGGCTTTGTATTCTCATCAGAAAATGCACAGCTTCAAGATAAAGACATTAAACGTATTACAGTGTATAAAGCTAGAAGTCTAGCGATGGAGGAAGATGGATTCGATTCAATCTACAAAACTCAAGTGAGTACGTATATTGAAAGAATTTTACGATTCCAATCTGGTGACTTTAAACACGAAAATATCGTTCGATTCTTTAGTAATAATCCAAGTAGTCAAAAAAGTAAATGGATTAATGATAAAGGCTATGTAAACTCCATTATTCACGATGGAGATGACATCGGCTACATTATCGATGAAAAAACAAGCACTTGTCAGATTGACCTAGTGTTTAACGGTAATGTGAAGAATCTTGAAGTCATGATTACAAAGGCAAGTAGTGCTGTTAAGGCCTAACAAGTTTACACATACACTAAAAATTTTTTTAAGTCGTATGTTTAAGATTTTTTCATAAATCTTTTAACATAAATAGAATCCGCCATTAATTGTAAGGTGAAAACATTACATATTTCTCCATGCTTCATGTATTTACATTAGGCATAGAGGAATGTATACAACAAGTTATACATTTTCACCCAAAACAATTTTTTGAGACGATTCAAACAAATTTCAGGAGGTAATGAGAATGGGTTTTGTATTAAAAGTAGAAGGATCAGAATCAATTGAATTAGGGTTAGATAGCATTATGACTGTTGAGTATGAAACAGATACGCCAAATGACTCTAACGCACGTTCTACAGATGTAGGAGCAACTTTAAAAGTAAAAGGTAAAATTCTTACTGCAACTGATGGTGATAATTCTGATGACACGATGAAATTAGGATTATGGTCATTAGTACCAGCTGAAAAAGCTGACTGTTACCGTAAAGTAACGTTAGAAGTTATTTCTGCTGATCAAGTAGTAAGAAAAATTCACTTCCCAAATGCTTTCGTTGTTGACTATTCAGAAAAGTATGGTGACACAGAAGGTATTGGTGAATTCTACTTATTCATTAAGCAAAAGAAAGACAAAACAGACTTGGCAAAAATCGAAGGCGGCTACGCTGTCTAAGATTGCAGCTTGATAGCAACTCCACATTATCTAAGGGACTTTTATAGTTCCTTAGATAATTTTGAATAATCCTAATATTGGGGATGGAAAATATGAAAACGCATTACGAAACTTTAGGTGTCAGTAGAGACGCCACGCAAGCACAAATAAAACTAGCTTACAGAAAACTATCAAAAAAACATCATCCAGACGTGAGCGGTGGAAACAAAGAATCAGAAAAGATTTTTTTAGAAGTGACAGAGGCATACAAAGTACTTAAGGATCCAGCTTCAAGAGAAGCATATGATGCTCAACTAGATGGAGCTAGTCAAAGTTGGGGCAAGGGACAAACAACTGAAAAACAGTCTTCACGCCCACAGTCTACTGAAAAAAAGCCAGATTTTAATATGAACAATATTGAAAAGAACTTTGAGCATTTTTTTGGTTTTAATCCTAAAACAAAAGAAACGGGATCAACCCTTAATAAGAATGCAAAGAAGAATCCACTAGATACAACTGATTTATTTGAACGTTTTTTTAACAAGTAAACGAAGCCATAGCTAGTATGGAGGAGTGTGATACCAATGGATGCATACACTGAAAATGCAAAGAAACAAATGATTATAAAAATTATCGATATCATAATTGTCATAATCACCTTCTTTTTCATTCTATACGTATTTGTCATGAATCAGGATTTTATTTTAAAAACAATTATTGGACTAATGCTGGGCATACTAGCAATAATTTATGGCTCTATAAAGTATGAAGCTAGAGATAAAGATTACAAAGTGGCAAACAAGAAAATTCGAAAATTAGTTCTCCTCAATGAACGAGGGGCTGAAATAGATGAATGGGAAATCGGTGATCAAACATCATTACTTATTGGAAAAAGTTCCGCTGACAATAAGGCAGATATTGATTTAAATGGTACTGAATATGAATCTCTTATCAACTATGAACATGCCGTTTTAAATAATGTTTCAGGAGTATGGTACATAGAGGATATTGATTCGGTAAATGGCGTTGGTATAAAAAAGGCTCATAAGCGTGTTAAAAACAGAATAAAACATGAAAACCCTTACCCAATAGGTAATGGAGACACGATATACATAGCAAATACACGAATTTTAGTGAAATAGAGACAAGTAAATTCGTAAAAATAGACGGGGGATAGCGAAAATGAGTTTGATTAGATGCACAAATGGTCACATGTTTAGTTCTAGAAGACATAGAAATGTATGTCCGTATTGCAACGTAATGGTGGAACAGGAGCAAAGACCAAGTAGTCAGCAAACAGCTGTAGCAGAACTAGATGATAAAACAATGCCATACCTTGGAGAAATGGATGGCATTGATCCGGTAACAGGATGGCTAGTTTGTATTGAAGGACCTCAAATGGGTCGAGACTATCGAATTTTATCGGAAAAAAACTTTATTGGTAGAGCTGAGGATATGCACATTCGTATTGTTGGAGACAATTCGATTTCTCAACGTAACCATGCTGTAATTGTTTATGATCCTAAAAAAAGGAATTTCTATCTACTTCCTGGAGATGCATCAGGCTTAGCTTATCTTAACAATGAAGCGGTTTATACGCCAACGGAGCTAGCAGCGTATGATGTAATTCAGTTAGGCGGAAGTATGTTTCTCTTTATTCCTTTATGTGGTGTTCATTTTGAATGGGAAAACAACAACAGTGAGGGATGATGACGGATGGATGAGAAACTACTGCCATACATAATTGCACTTATTTTTATCGTTGTACTTTTTGCATTATTAATCGTTAGAAACATGCTTGCGCAACAAAATGAAAAAACAAAAATAGCAATCGGAAATGGTCAAACGATTGGCAGACGTGATGAGCAGGATGATTATTTCTCTACAGCAGAAACGAAAGATGGAACAATTGCTGTACTAGCAGATGGCATCAGTGGTTTAGCAAACGGTAGGATGGCAAGTACGGTTGCTGTCAATACATTTATTGAAGAATTTAAAAAGCTGAGCGGTCTAAATGCCCTAGAAAAATTTTTTAAGGAGGCCGCTTTTGCAAGTAATCATATGATTGTCGAAAATTTAAATGGCTCGAACGGTGGTACTACATTAGTGGCAGCCGTTATTGATGATAACGGATTTCTTCATTGGGGAGCCGTTGGAGATAGTGTCATTACCATTTTCCGAAATGGAGAATTTAAGGCCATCAATCAAAAGCATATTTTTGAATCGGTGTTAACGGAGCGATATATATCTGGCGAAATATCTCAGCTTGAGGTGCAGGAAAATCCTTTGAAAAAGAGACTTATCAATTATTTAGGGTATGAAGGCTTTAAAAATATGGATATCGGAAAAAGTCCAATTCAGCTAAATAGAGGGGATAAAGTATGTCTATTTAGTGATGGCGTCTATGATACTTTAACAGAGGTTGAAATGGAGAAAATTCTCTCTCAGCAAGCTACTCCCTATGATATTGCTCAAGACATGATAAAAGCCGTTGAACAAAAACGCTTAAAAAATCAAGATAATGCAACCATCGTTATTTTAGAAAAAACATGGTAATCATTTCACATATGTCTTTAAATGAGTCAGTAAATGAGGAGGAGTAATCATGAGAAAGGAAAATAGCAACTTTAAAACAAGCTTTTTATCCGAAGCGGGCTCATTTTTGCAAAATAAAGATTACTTTGCCTATACAGAGCTGGACGATGTTGCCTGCTGGGTAGCTGTAAAAGGGTTAGATTCTGATCAGGAAATAAGTAGTGCAGAGCTTGCAGTAAAGGCAATTTTAGAAAAATTCATGGAAAAGCCATCCATGTCCAGACGGAAAATTAAACATTACTTAAAATATGCACAAGATATTCTTCAAGCTCAAAGTTTAAGGGTGAGGTTGAAGGCTAGTATTGTCATTGTCGTCTCGGATTACTCAAAGATGATTGTTGCCGTTGCAGGAAATTCGAGATTATATCATTTCCGTAATGGGACTTTAACGTTTAAAAGCACGGATCAAAGCTTAGCGCAAGAAATAGTGAATGATAGGAACCGTTCGCTTGATATTAGCCAGCATGAGGAAAGAACTAATTTACTAAACTATTTGGGTAAACCAAAAGAGTTCCAGCCTTTTGTTTCAAAGAAAATGAAGTTAATGGATGACGATGTACTAGTGCTTTGTACAGCCGGCTTTTGGGAAGATGTCAATGAAATTGAAATGGCAGATGCGTTGGAAGACGCAAAAGAGCCTGAGAAATACATTGATGTATTAGAAGAGGTCCTGTTAAGCAGGCAAAAGAAAGTGGTCAATAATTACACAGTCGCAGCTATATTTGCTAACAAGGTTTACCAGGAAACAAATAAGAAAAAAATGAAATACATCAAAATGATTGTAGCTGCATTAATCCTAGCTTTGGTCGTAGGTGGAGGCACGATTTTTTATCAGGCAAAGCAAGCTAAAAAAATGGCTGAACTAACTGTCGAGATGAAAGATCATGAAAAGAGCGGAAACCAGTATTTTCAAGATGGAACTTATGATAAGGCACTGCTGGAATATAGTGAGGGCAGAAATGCTGCTAAAAAATTGAAAGATCCAATACATAGAAATGTACTAGCGAGAAAATTAAGAGTTACCGATCTGATTATCAGTGGAGATAAAGCAGCGGAAGAAGGTAAATTCAACGATGCCCTTGAGCAATACGAAAAGGCTAAAAAAGAAGGAAAGCTTATAAAAGACTTTGGGAAAGCAGTAGTTGAACAAAGAATCGCTAATATGGATACTATTGTACAAATTGCTGAAGCTGTGAAAGATGGAGATTTCCGATTTGAGGCAGAGGATTACAATGGGGCTCTTGAAACGTATCAAAAGGCAAGAAAAAAAGCGCTGACAATTGCCTTTACTGGCGAACCTGAAATAAAGACAAAAATAGAAGATACAGAGGCTAAAATTGCTGAATTGAAAAAGGCCCAGAAAGAATTAAAGGCAGAAGGCTTAGAAAAAAGCGGAGATCAGAGCTATGCACGCCAGGAGTTTGGGAAAGCAATTGAATATTATACACTTGCACAGGAAATTTATCAGGAGACAGAGCTGCTGTCCAAGGTTTTAGGTCTTGAGCGAAAGGTTATGAACGCCAATGATAAATTAAATCCGCCTCCTCAAGCACCAGCCGCTGATACAGCGCCACCTGATCAGGCAGCTCCCCCTACGAATGCAGGGACAGCTGCTAGTGAGCCATCCGATGCTGAAGTGATGAAAGAGGGAAAATAAATTGATAAAAGAGCTCATGATTGAACGGTTACGCAAAATAGAGGATTTAGAGCAACGTCAACTGCTAAAGGATATTGTAAGTGGCGTTTTTGTAAATTTAATCGACTATCAGGATGAAATGAACAAAAGGCTTGAAGACCGCGTATTCAATGAAATAGATGATGCTGAGAATAGGTTTGATATTTATGTGACGTTAAGTTCTAGGGAGGATGTTGACCCTATTCATGAATGCTTATTCCCGATGCGACCAGCTGATTTAGAAAGTAAATCTATCAATAAAAAAAAACTGCTTGAATTATCTAAAAACAATGAACCTGCAGTGCTGTTCACCTTATTTTTAGCGTGTGATTCCATGCAAATTCAACAGTTACTTACTGAGCAGCGTCGCTTTAATGGAAAGCTTGTAACGACAGAAGGACAAGTAGAGATTAAGGTCAGCCTTACTCAAAATCTGGACTATTTACAAGAGATAAACAAGTTATATCCGCTTTTCCAAATAAACGGCTTACCATGGAAAACTATTAATCATCCATTCGTCTATAAATTTTTTAATGTCAATTTAGAAGATTGCCCACCTTTAAATGAGGATGCTGAAATTACTGAAATAATCGTTGATTTAGAAGAGTATGAAGACAAAAAACGCCTAAATATGGTTCCGCTATGGAATATTGAACGCCATGAGGTCAAAAATGTCGGGTTTCCCGTCCCTGCTATCGATAAGGTGAATTTTGAACATGTCCTTTCCGTACGTAAAATCGGAAACGAGCATGGCTATCTTGTTGAGGCCGAAGAGAATCATGTTCGTTACGTTAAGCGCTCAGACAATGAATTAACCATTGTTTCACCCCAGGATAAGTCAGGGGTATGGCAGCTTATCAAAATTGCAAAGATGGAAGATGACAAGATCGGGAAATTAAATTACGAGCTTGTATCAAATCGAAGAATCGAGCATTTTATACACAAATTCGCTAACAAGTATACAGCTACTGTTAAAACGAAGGGTGAAATTACTCGTATGATTAACTCCTTTGAGGCAGCTAATCGATTTGAGCTTGTAGATGTCGAAATAGTGGAATCTTTCTCGGGAACAAGCTTTACGCACTCCGCGAACACGTTCTTAACGGAAATGATAGGAGAAAATAATCATAGAAAAACGATGCTATTAAAGTTTAAGGCGAAAGAGGAGAGAAACTTTATCGCAAACGATATTTTAAGCTTCCTCGTATCAGAAGTGCAACGACATTTCTTCGAATATGAATGTGTAGGTGTGTGGCTATGAACTATATTTGGGATTTGCTCATTAAAGCTGAGGATGAAGGACTTTCTAAAAAGGATATTTATTTTCATCTTGCCGAAGCCTATTCACCTTATATGGAACTAAGTCCACAACTATTAAATGCACAGTATGTTGACCAGCACGTTGAAGTAAATCCGTATTATCGCTATTACGGAATTTTTAATGGTCTCTTCCATCCAGATAATTCTGCGGATATTGAGTTTAGGAATTATCTTTTAGATACCGTATTGCACTTTTTAGCTGAAATTGATCGTATGCAGGGGATGAATAAGAGAGAGTTCTATATTCGCTTTATCTTAAGGGAAATCGAGGCCGATGTATTTGGTAAATTGGTGCGGGACAACATTCATGCTTTTACGAAAAAGGAGCAAGAAATAGTTGCACTCAACATGCTAAGACTGTACCGGACAGGTGAAGAAATTTACTTATTAAAGGATACGCTGAAAAGGCTCTTTAAAAATTGCATGATTTATGTGAAATCGGAAGACCAGGATGAGCTGCTTTTATACATTCGTCAAAAGCAGACAGAACAGAATGAGCGAAAGGTACAGCTTGTACAAGAAATTTTTCTGCCAATAGGCTTTCATATGGAGGTTTATTGGCAATATCATTTTGGCATTATTGATGCAGAGGAAACGATGAAGCTAGATCGAATAGCTCTTTACTAAATAGGGAAGAGGAGGGATTCCAATGACAACTAAATATTCATATAAGCTGTATGCCAATAAGCGTAATACAGAAAAGAAATATATGACCTATACACGAGTAGAACTAATGGAAATGACAACCTTCCAGCTTAGAAATATTTGCTATAAGGAAAAGCTTGTGACTGGGCTTATTAATACACTGACAAGAGACGAGTTAATCGACAAAATTTTAAGATACCGTGGCTCTGAAGAAAACCCTCTTATTAGAGAAAAAAAGGATGGGGGCTTTGAACGAGTAGAAGCGGCCATGCAAGAGTATTTAAAAACACCTATGTCTGACAATGGTGACATTAAAATTCCTGCCAAAATGAGCTTATATAGCGGAATGAAGATTGATAAACCCGATCAGTATTTCTTGGAAACAGGCGGTTTTCTTGTTGAATCTAACGTACTGCTAGTCAATGAGCAGCTGGAACTTTGTGGCATCCTTAATATCCTTAAAGACGACGAAGTCCCAAATCAATACTATTTCGCTGCTGACCAAGCAATTGGTATTCGGAAGACAAACAATAAAAACTACAGCTTTATTTTTTTAAGAAAGCAAGATTCTGAGTATATCTATAAGACGTATTATCAGGAGACCCCACTTCCGCCAACAAATCTTCATTATTATAAAGTTCCAATACCAGATTTAGAGATGAAACAGCTGGAAACAACGAATGCCATTCTTGCGATTGACTTTGGTACAACAAATACAACGGCAGGTGTTTATTTAGAGAGTGATTATGTGTCCTCTCCTTGCAGTCATGATTTATTAAATGACAGAATTCAGCTAAATAGCATCAATTTTGTGCAATTCCCAGATCCACTTCATCAAAACGAATGGATTGAAGTAGTACCGACGGTCATGACTGTCGCAGATTGTTCAAATGCAGACCAAGTGAACTATTACTACGGCTATGAAGCGTTAAAAATGATGAAAAAAAATAGCTATACATCATTGGCTACGAAATTTCAAGGTATTAAGCGATGGGTTAGTAACTATGCCAAGCTGGAAGAGGTGATGGATGCTAACGGGAATACTGCACTTGTTCCACGCAGTCAAATTTTAAGAGAGTTTATGCTTTATATTATTCGAATGGCGGAGCATCAATTTAAATGTCGCTTCAAGCATTTACATATTTCCAGTCCTGTTAAGCTGAAAACACAATTTTTAGATATGTTTCGTGCGATTTTACCCGAATACCAAATCGAAACTGAGCATGCTCTCGATGAAGGGATGTCAGTTCTTTATAATACAATCGCCAATCAAATAGAGAATGATAGTTTTCTCGATGGCAAGGAATATAAAGCGCTTGTGATTGATTGTGGAGGCGGAACAACAGACCTTTCTTCTTGTAAGTTTCGCATAGAGGACGGCCATATTTCTTACAAAATTGATATTCATACTACTTATGAAAATGGAGATACGAATTTTGGTGGCAACAATATTACGTATCGCATTTTCCAATTTATGAAAATCGTATTTGCCAACTATTATAGTCGAGGAAAAAATGATTATGATATCGATGCATTAATCGATATTCCAGGTAAGGATATTTATCGATATGTCGACGATCATGGCGTAGAAGCGGTGTACGAGCAATTCGAAAAAGCCTTTGTAGATGCCGAAACTATTATCCCTACACGCTTTAAGGAATATGAAAATCGCACACGTGATGAATACCTACGTGTCCGCAATAATTACTATTTCTTATGGGAAATGGCAGAAGAGATGAAGAAGGAATTTTTCCGCAAAACAGGTATATTAAGAAGTCGTTTCTATGCGGATAGCGATATGCAGCACGATAGTGATTTAAATGTCACAGCAGTAGATCGCTGGTGCCTGTCGTTGGTAGAAAATAATCAATTTAAAGAAGTATATGACTTCCCGAATGTCTTTTTCAACATTAAAGAAATCAATCATCTCATAAAGGCGGATATTTATGATATCGTACGAGAGTTTTTAGAGGAATTTTATGAGAGTGGCATTCTGAGTGACTATTCCATCATTAAATTGACGGGACAATCCTGTAAAATAGACGCATTTCGCGAGGCATTAAAGGAATTTGTACCAGGACGCAGCATTGAGTTTAGACAAAAGGCTGAAAATATCGGTAAAGTTCCAGAGTTAAAGCTTGCTTGTTTAAGGGGAGCGCTTCGTTATTTAAATGCCAAGAAAATCGGCATGATTGAAACAGAAGTGACGAACCATGCGCCAGTTGTCCCATATGCTGTCAGTGCCTTTACACATAATCGTCAGGAAAAATTACTAATTAGTAGCTTAGAAAGATTGAATCAAATTCACGGTACGATTTCTCGCCCATGGGGTGTAAAAGAGGTGGAGTTCTTCCTCACAGGCAACGACGATCACTCATCGTATAAATACACTTACTTAAATCGTCAGGAAGATTATGCACCTGTTCTATATGAGAATATTGCCATGCAGTATCAAGATAAAATTCCGCAGGACGAGACGGATTCCATCACCAATGGAGAAGTGAAGTTCTTTGTCTTTGCAGGCGAAGATAATTGGGGTTTCCATGTAGTTCCAGTAGCAAGAAAAGACGAACAGTTGTTTATTGGAAGCAAGGAGTTCTTTGCTTTTGAAACCGATTTGTCTGAGCTGGATTTCTTTGATGGATTAAAGTAACACCTTCGTCGGATGGAAAGGGTTTATTAAATGATCAGGTACCCCTGAGAAGTGATCGGGTAGGCCCCGAAAGTGATCAGGTACCCCAGAAAAGTGATCGGGTAGTCCCCGAAAGTGATCAGGTACCCCAGAGAAGTGATCGGGTAGTCCCCGAAAGTGATCGGGTAGTCCCCGAAAGTGATCAGGTACCCCAGAGAAGTTATCGGGTAGACCCCGAAAGTGATCAGGTACCCTAGAGAAGTGATCGGGTAAGCCCCGAAAGTGATCAGGTACCCTAGAGAAGTGATCGGGTAGACCCCGAAAGTGATCGGGTACCCCAGAGAAGTGATCGGGTAGTCCCCGAAAGTGATCCGGTACCCCTGAGAAGTCATTGGATTTCCAGAGGATGTTCACCTACAAAGGCGATTTCGGACGCATTGTTTATCTGCGCGAAAGCAAAGCGACAGCAACAATTATGCCGAGGCATAATTGATCATTGAAAAACAAGAAAAGAGGTGGGTGACAGCTTGTTTGCCAATCAATATCCACATTTTCAAAAGGGCCGCATTTTAAAGCGAGAAATGCTAGAAAATTTGCGAGATTACCCAAGAGAATTTTTAGATTTATATTTCCAAGATTATTCTAATGGCATTATTGCTGGTGCCAATATTGTCGTAGCAGATAAAAGCCTCATAATAGCGAAAGGCATTATCAAACATAACGGAAAGCTCTATATGCTACATAGTAGCTACGAGCTTCCTTATGAGGCAACAGGAAGCGAAACGATTTTAAAAGTACGATTTGCTGAAGAAGTGAATGAATTAGATTTTAGAAACTTCACGACAGAAATAGTCCTAGATGATTCATTAGAGCTTGCAAATAATGAGCTAGAGTTGGCGCGCTTTAAATTAAAATCGGGTGCAAAACTTCGTTCGGAGTATAATGATTTTTCCGATATTGCGACTGAATACAATACGGTTAATTATCTTCACAGTCAGTATGCAGGTTTTCAAAAAAGCACTTACCATCCAATCATTTTGCACTATTTTGCACGAGAGCTGTTAAAAAATCGCCCAACGAATCCGTACGATATAGCTTTTGCTTTAGAGTGCATAAATCAGGAGCGGGTTCAACGAGATGCAATCGATTTCTATATTTGCAATCGGCTAGAGCTAGACTACCAAACATTTTCTAATAGTCAGATTCATAAATACTTGAACCGTATTTTATTGGAATCAAAACGTGGTGGTCGAATGACAGGGCATAGTCAAGGGCGACCAAAGCGCATGATTGTTGACTAGCTGATGGTCTACTGATGAAAAAAACGGTCGAGGACAGACAACGTGAAATAACTCAAATGGAAACGGCTTTATAAGAAAGTTAAACACCGTATGAAGAGCATTTCCTAGTACTTTGTCAATATAGATGAACAGGAAATACCAGTCATTGATTCAGCATGTCATGGAAGGAAAGATTTCGTTTCGTATGCCGAAGCTATTTTCGATCATGTCAGCTGAGTTAGCCTTAATAGGAAAGCAAAAAATGACAAGGCTATGAGATAGAGAAAAAAGAATCGAAACAAAGGAGCGAAAAAAATGAATTTCATGGATGAAGAAGTTATTGAGATGACGAAACATGCAAGGCAGAAGAAACGAATGGAGAACATCGAAAACCAATTATTAAATACGGATATTGTGAAAGCGATTAAAGATGGTCAGCTCATGATTGAAGATGAAACGATTGAGTTTAAAGAAATGAGTTTTTATGTGGGTCAAATCCGGATGTGTATGCCTGCAACTTTTGATGTGATGGAGCCTGAATTAATGGATATTAAATATCCATCCAGTCGTAGACCTGATTATATTTATACAAGCGAAAGTACATCCATCAATGTCACACTGAAAATCATGGAACAACAAGTAAAAGAAGAAGAATTAGAAGACTTCACAGAGGCTATGAGGAATATCCTTCAAAAAACGCAGCCCACTACAAAAATGTTGGATACCGGCATGAATGAAGTTAACGGTCTACAAATTGGTTACTTTGATTTCATTTCGCCAGCACTAGATAACAAGATTTATAATTTAATGTTTTTGTTTATAGTAGGCGAGAATGTGACGATGGGCTCGGTTAATTGTTTGAAAAAAGAGATGGATATTTGGAAGCCCATTGCTTACGGCATGATGGAATCTATCTTTGTTGAAAACAAATTATTAGATGGGGAAGGTGTTGTCGAATGAGTAAGGAAACAGCCTTGACGTATAAAGATATCATCGTGATGCCCTATAATATTCGCGTCGATCAAATCGAAATTACGCAACAAATGAATGAGCATGCTACATTGCATTTAACGGGCGTAATTCCAGATGAATTCGAAGATTCCTATGTGTATATGACGGATGCCGAAACGGCTATTGAAGTCGTGCAAATCGGCAGTGGTGGACAAACTATTCCTATTTTCAATGGGCTGGCGTTAGATGTACAAGTGAAATCGGTTTTGGGCACCTATTATTTGGAGGTTAAAGCAGTTTCGCATTCGTATGTGTTAGATGTGAAGAAGAAAAATCAAACTTATCAAAATGCGAGTATGCCTTATAGTGAATTAATAAATGCATGTATTGCCGATCAAAAAGGTGCAGATTTCATGGATTATGCCTCAAAGGGCGCTACTATTGGACGCTTTACGATGCAATATATAGAGACAGATTGGGAGTTTCTTAAACGAATGGCATCAAGATTCCATACAGGTCTGGTGCCAGATACGGTTCACCCAGCCGCAAAGTTTTACTTCGGCGTACCGTTTCAAGCTGGGGGCACGCAGAAAATGGAGGCCATCAATTATCGAGTTAAAAAGGCAATCGGCAATTTCCTTGTGTCCAGTAAAAATCATCTCGACGGTATTACTGATAGTGACTACATGTACTATGAAGTAGAATCGTTCCAACCATTCAAAATAGGCAATGAAGTGACATTCCAATCCAAAAAATTGTATGTCTATAAAATCTACTCTACTTTAAAAGATGGCTTGTTTAAGCATATTTATACGTTAACACCTCAGAACGGCTTCAGTGTCCACACTACTTATAATCAAGCTATTATTGGCGCCTCCATTCAAGGAAAAGTAATTGATGTAGCGGGGGATAAAATTCGTATTCATGTCGATTTCGACGAGGGTCAAGATAAAGATACAGCGTATTGGTTTCCGTATTCTACGATCTATGCATCAGAAGATAATACAGGATGGTACTTTATGCCGGAGCTATCCGATAACGTTAGAATCTATTTCCCAGGCAATCGTGAGGATGAAGGGATTGCGATTAGTTCCGTATCAAAAGCGCCACCACAATCTGGTTCGATGTTAGCAGCGACGAATCCACCTAGTTCAGGAAGTGGTGGAAGTGCCGGTGCTAGTGGCGGTGGCGGCGGTGGATCAAGACCTGCACCACCAGAGGATAGTCGCCAAGACCCAGCGCGGATGGCAGATCCAGATGTCAAAACGCTCAGAACGAAGCACGGCAAACAAATTCTACTTGCACCGGATCGGATTGTTATATCTGGTGGAGGATTAATGATTTCGCTTATGGATGATAATGGGATTTCCATCATAAGTGATAAAAATATTACCTTACAAGCAACAGATAAAGTCGCCATCAATGCGAAGCAAATTATGATTAATGCGACCGAGAAAATAGAGATGACTTGTAAAGACAGTTCAATCAAGATGGAAGACAAAATGGAGATTAAAGGAACAGAAGTACGAGCAAATTAGTGAGGATGTGGACGCATGAAACGAGAAGAAGCATTACAGCATTTTATGGATGAATGCGTGTCAGTTCATATCAGCCGATTACAAGAGAAGGTTGATCGACAGTTTCGCCAAGAGAAGGAAGTCTTACTAAAACCAATCATTCACTCGCTTGAACAGCTGTTTGCAACTATTAGAGATCAGCAAGAGCAAGGGAAGTTAGCGCCAGTTGCCTTTATTCATTTTTCTTTGCTACGAACATCTTTACTAGATAACAAGTGTACGTATTTGCTAGAAGCGTATGGAGAAAAATGGTACTACGACTGGGTAGAATGCACGGCACAGTATGAAGCGGAATGGCTTAGTGAGGCGATTATAGATTTACAGAAAACGCTTGAAAAAGAAAGAAAACCATATCTCACTATCCAAGCAGCTGACGTTCGAGGAATTATTCAACAAACTGTGATTCTGTTTCATCAGTATATCATTCAATTGGTGCGCTATCTTTTCCGCTATCAACAAGAAAGCGTACCTGAAATAGACTTTCAACGAGCTGCGTGCTTACGATTTCGTGTCGGTGAATATAAAGGATTTAGTGAAGATGTTGCGATGCTCGACGAACGGGAACGGGTGGAACAAAATCTTGTCTCATGGTTAGGGAAAAACGAGATGGACAAATCATATACGTTTGAAAACTTCTCGAGCCTACCATTACAGCAAAAACTTTTTGACCAAATGGACTTTTCTTATGCGAATTTCAATGGCAGTGACTTAGAAGGGGCTTCATTGAAGCAAAGTGTTTGCGTCGGGACTAGTTTTGTAGATTGTAGCTTAGCGAATGTTGATTTTTCCTATGCAGCCATTCAAGATGCTGATTTTCGAAATGCCAATTTAGCAGGTGCTAATTTTACACATGCACAAGGAAAAACGCTAATGCTTCCCGATGATGAAGTTGCCTGTTACCTAGGCACTGATTTCAGCCATGCGAATTTGGAAAATGCAAAATTTGAATTTGCGCAGATTGCAGGCGCCAATTTTACAGGGGCCAATTTAAAAGGAGCTACCTTCTTTAAACGCGATCAAGAGAAATGTCTATTTAGCCCAGACCAGATAAAAGACATTCATTGGATTCATTAACGTTGCAATCGACATAAATGATAGTTACAGGAGGAAAAGATGGAGTATTTTATTGTTCGGCAAGATCAAAGCATTACAAATCCAATTATTCCTTTCAGGACAGACCTTGATGATAACTTTGTCTGTTCATCTATATTCGGGGAAGTAATAGAAAAAGAGAATGCGGTATATCTGGATTATTTAGAAAAGCCTCGAAGAATCGTGTCGGATGATTTAAAAGGGTTATTGGTGAAATATGAGGATAACTTAGAATTTACAGCCATTGTCTTTACGGATGTGAAGAAAGGAACACAGCGTGTGCATTGGCTTATGGACATTGTAAAGAAGAACTGTATTTCCGATGAGACGGCTTATTATCCAGACGGACAAATAAAGGAGCTCGTAATTGACCCGAAGAAGGTGGAACTAGATTGTATTTTTCAAGTCGACGGCAAAAAGGAATCGTTCACCATCGTCAATTTAGACGTGGCAGAAAGTATGCTACGACGACCATATCTCGGGATTCAGTTGCAACGAGTAAAACTACAAGGACGATAGATCATTCTAATAAATCATGGCTCATTATCAAAAGTTGTGGATGACATTTGTTAATGTTCATTTATATAAGTTGATTGGAGTGGAGACTGTGCGACTCCTTGGGGATTAGCGATAGAGGAACGGAGACTAAAGGCATCACATCCTGTGATAACGCCTCCGTGACCAACATCGTATTGGCCCGAGACCCTGGAGCGAGCAACGCGAGTGAAGCGGCTCATCGGACGCCCTCAGGAAGCTCTGCTCTGCGCGAAAGCGAAGCGGCAGCGGCAAAGCGCCCAGTCGGAACGGAAATCAACTACACGCTATGATGATAAGCCAAAATCATTCCAAAACACTGTCGTAGTTTGAAACAGTGTTCAATCGATACGAAAGGAAGGATAATTAATGGCTCAAGTTGTAGAAAGTTTGGAAACAGAAGGTTCGGAACAGGAGCAATTTAGTTATGTGGTACATGGAGCAATCATTTCTTGTGAGTTTGGTAGCCATCTCAATTATTTAAATTTGCCGCAAGACCATGGCGTTTATATTAAAGAGAAAGCCGTAATGAATGTAGGGGATCGAAACCCTGACAACATTCCAACCTTTGGGGTTTGTTTACAGTTGCAAAAGCCATGTACACCAACATGTTCTATTGATTGGTTGGAAGGCATGGAAAATGTCAATATCGAGGGAAAGCAAGCGTTATTAAGCCGCTGCCATACCCAATGCTCAGCAGGTGGAGGCAAAATCGAAATTATTCATGACGGTCAAGAGGAAGTAGAAATACCGAAACAAGGTTTTTAAAAGACGAGGTAGATTGAAAGGAGGTAAGTAATGAAATCGCTAGAAGAAAAAGAAGTACACATGGTTAGTACGTATGAGGATCTTGTGCTCGAATGGCCATATCCACTTATTCATTTAGATAAACTAACCATTAAACATAAAGCCAATGACCATGCAAGATTGTACTTTACGGGAATGATTGCTGAAGAACAAGCGCAAAAGTATATTCAGCGGGTCAATCAAACAGATGAAGTGGTTGTGAAATTTGGGCGAGACAGTGCCATTTTGTTCTCAGGAAGAATTGATAATGCGGAGTTACAGGCATCACAAGGGGTGCACTATGTTTCCGTTGAGGCTGTATCATTTACGGCAAATATGGATATTGCAAAGCGCTCACGTTCTTTTCAAGATGCGAACATGACATACGTGCAGTTAATAAAAAACATCGTAAGCGCCTATCCTAATGGGGATTACATCGACCAAGCTTCTAACGGTCAAGCCATTGGTAGTATTGCGATTCAATACTTAGAAACAGATTGGGAATTTATTAAAAGAATGGCCTCCCGTTTGCACGCCGTTGTTTTTCCTGATTTAAAAGGAAAAGGTGCTCGATTTTGGCTTGGTACACCTCAAAGTAGAAAAAGCATAACGATCGACCATCTGCCTTCTATAGTACGGATGGACGTCGATGCGTATCGGTTGATTACTGAAAACGATGGCACGGATGTAAGTGAAGCCGATTATACTTTTTGTGAGTTTGAAAGCACAGAGGCTCATGAGCTGGGCACATTGGTGCAATTCAAGGGAAGTTCCTATATCGTAACGGCTAGGGAAACCCATCTTGATGATGGCGTGTTGAAGTTCCAATATACTGCCCAACCAGAAAAAAGTATTCGTCAGCGGTTAGTACGTAATTTAGATCTTATTGGTGCAGCATTTACAGGAAAGATCATTGATGTTACGCAAAACACCGTAAAAATTCATTTAGATATCGATAAAAGCCAGGATCAAGGAAAGGCACATTGGTTTGCATATTCTGCAGATGCCAATGGTGTTATGTATTTAATGCCTCAAATAGGTGCACGTGCTCAATTGCATTTTCCAAGTGCAGTTGAAGAAGATGCCATCGTTATCAGCTCAGTGCGTGTCAATCCAGCCACACCTGAGGGCGGGCAAAAGCAGACGAAGAAAATGGCGGACAGTACCGTTAAATCATTGGCGACTAATGTTGGGAAAGATGTGACATTAGGTGTTGGTGATATTACCTTTAGTGCAGTAGATGGGGTATTGGACTTAAAGATGGATGATGGAGATGGCGTAACATTTCAAAGTAACAGTACCATCATGCTAGCGGCCGATGAAACTCTCGAAATTAGTGGCATGAAAGAGCTAGCCGTAGAGGCAGAAGAATGGATTGCGATATCAGCGAAGGAGCAAAGTCATGTGATTATGGCCGCTGATACACAATTAATTAGTACGCTTATTGATCAAGAAGGTATTGAGAAACAAAGCCAGCCACCGAAGTTAAATGAAGAAGCGATTGAAGCTATGACAAAAGTTGACTTAATCTTCCCTCAAAAGGCAGAAGAGAAGAAAGAGAAAAAAGGCTGGTTTAGTAAATTAGTAGATGGCGTAAGTGCAGCATTGGATGTTGCTGGATTTATTCCTGTCATCGGTACATTTGCAGATATTGCGAATGCAGGAATTAGCTTGGCAAGAGGGAATTACATGGATGCAGCCATGAACTTAGTAGGTGCAATTCCAGTAGTTGGTGATGCCGCCAAGGGAGCCTACAAGGTCAAAAAAGGGGCAAAACTCTTAGATAAAGCTGCTGATGCCGCAAAAGGTGCTGATAAGGCAATAGATGCTTCAAAAGCTTTAGCAAAAGGGATGAAGGCAGCTTATCCGAAAGTATCTAAAACGTTAGATGCAGTAAAGGGACTAGCGGAACTAGCAAACAAAGCATCTAAGGCTGTGAAGACGGCTGCAGATAAAGTCATTTCGTCGATGGATGAATTGCTCGGTGTGTCAAAGGCATTAGATGGTATGAAGGATATGGCCAAGGACGCACTAAAGAAATTTAATCGTAAAGGATCAAACAAGCAAAAGTGTACAGCTGGGGAAAGTAAAAAACGTAGACAAACATGTGGGGATCCTGTAGATGCAATTACCGGGCGTATGATTTATGAAGGTATCGACTTTGAACTACCTGGGCCTATCCCCCTTTCATGGGAACGCGCATGGTACAGTGATAGTAGTCGGATTGGCTTGTCAGGTCATGGTATGCACTTTACATATGATCTAGCCTTAGAAATTTTTGAAGAAGAAGACCTGATTGGGATCGTTGTGACAGATGGTCGCGCAATAGGGTTTCCAATTTTACCAATAAACTTGCCTTATTTTAACAAGGTAGAAAGAATGACCTTAACAAATACAGGTGAGGAGTATCATCTATTTGAGCATGATACACGATTGATATATGTATTTGAACAAATAACAGAAACAGCTTACCGATTAAAAGAAGTAAGAAATGAGCAAGCGCATCATATTCAATTTGCGTATAACCTTAAAGGTTTCCTATCCCAAGTAACTGACAGTGTTGGAAGAGTACTCGAAGTAACTACTAATGAGGTAGGCAGAATGACAGAAGTTGCCTTACGCAACCAGATGAGCCGTGAAGTCTTAGTTCGCTATGTATATAATGATGGACAAGATTTAGTCGAAATCCAAGATGCATTAGGACAAAGTACGCATTTAAAATATGTGAATCACTTAATGATGCAAAAAACGGATCGCAATAAAAATAGCTTCTTCTGGCGCTATGATGGCCCAACTACAGGTGCACGAGTCATCAAAACATGGGGAGATGGAAATGTCCTTGCTTATGAGCTTTCTTATCACGAGGGGTATAACGAAATTACGAATAGCTTAGGCCATAAGAGTTATTATTATTTCAACGAAGATAATCTCTGTACTAAAATTGTTCATCCAGATGGTAGTGAAGTCAGCTATCAATATAATGAGGACTTTGAATTACTCCAAACAGTAGATGAAGATGGACGTGTCACATCATATAGCTATGATGAGTGGGCAAATCCAGTGACCATTACTCGTGCAGATGGCAGTATTTTATCTTCAAAGTATGATGAGAAGGATAGGCTGATTCAGGCAGTAAACGCAGAGGGCGGAAGTCGTCAGTGGATTTATAATGAAGATGGAACATTACAGGCGAATGTTTCAGAAGATGGAACAAAGACTGAATTTTCTTATAATGAGAACTATTTAATCGAAACAGTGACAAATGCGCAAGGCCATATGGTAAGCTTAGCTTATGATGCTGATTCGAACCTGAGTCAAGTAACATTGCCAGACGGGACGAGTTCAACATGGGAATATGACCGTCGAGGTAACTGCACAACAACAACCAATCCGCTAGGTGCCACAGAGAAATTCCGTTATGATAACTTGAATCGTTTAGTACGGGCAAATCTTTCAGATGGTAACGACGTTCAATTAAAGTACAATGCCTATGACGATGTCATTTTTGCAAAAGATAACCATACGCAAGCAACCTATGATTATACCATTCTTGGTAGCTTGGTGTCTCGAGAACAAGGTGGAAAGATAGTCAAATTCACCTATGATACAGAGGAGCAGTTAACCGCTGTCATCAATGAAAAAGGCGAAGCGTATCAGTTTGAACGTGATACGAAAGGGAATATCATCAAGGAAATCGGCTTTGATGAGATGGAAAGAACGTATGATCGAAGTCTGGCAGGATTAGTTCAGAGAATTCAACGTCCTGGTGATCGTTGGACAGCATATCAACATGATGGTATAGGGAATGTCATTCGAGCTGATTATTATGATGATACCTGGGAAACGTTTGGCTATGACAAAAATGGTTCTTTAATTGAGACTGAAAATGAGCATGTGAAAGTAAAGCTGGAACGAAACCCATCTGGCAAAGTCATCAAGGAGTGGCAGAGCGACCATTGGATTGCGAGTAGCTACGATGAATTAGGCAACCGTTCGCAGATTACAAGTAGCTTAGGCGCAAAAATCGATGTCGCTCGTAATGAAATGGGGAATGTGTCACACATCACAGCCTCTCGGTCAGAGCAAGAAAACTGGACAGCAGTGATGCAGTACAATGAACTCGGTCAAGAGATTGAGAGAATCTTACCAGGAGATGTCATTAGCAGATGGCAGTATGATGTAACAGGTAGACCGACACACCATCGAATAAATAGTCAAAACCGCGATACAAGAAGAAGAGTCTATAATTGGGACGTCAATCAACGCTTACGTAGCATGGTAAATGAGTTAACGGGCGTAAAAGTTACCTATGGTTACGATGAATTCAGTAACCTCGTGTGGTCCAATGAAGGCGATCAATTTGATTTCTTACACCGCAGTGTTGATGATGTCGGGAATTTGTATGAAACAAAAGAAAAGACAGATCGTGTCTATGGTGCAGGAAGTAGATTGCTTGAAACGAGAGATGCAACATTTTCTTATGATGATGAAGGTAATCTGATTCAGAAAGTTGAGAAGAATGGTGATACGTGGAAGTATGAGTATAACGGCAATGGGATGATGTCTAATGTCATCAAGCCAGACAACACAGAAGTTACTTTCAAGTATGACTCACTAGGTAGACGAATAGAGAAGTGTTCAAACGAAAAGATAACGAAATTTGTTTGGGACGGGAATACTATTCTACATGAGTATTTCTCACAGAATAATTCTGATATATATGGAAATCTAGATGAGTATTCTTCACAGAATAAATCTGAAATACCAGACAATCTAGTTACATGGGTATTTAACGATAGGTTCGTACCTTCTGCTAAAATCACGAATGAAGGTAATTACAGTATTGTTAGCGACTATCTCGGAACGCCTGTAGAAGCCTATGACGAATACGGAAAGAAAGTTTGGTCAGCCGAGCTTGATATTTATGGACGAGTGTTGGAGTTCACGGGTG
Source organism: Lysinibacillus sphaericus (assembly GCF_015844675.1). Classification (GTDB taxonomy): domain Bacteria; phylum Bacillota; class Bacilli; order Bacillales_A; family Planococcaceae; genus Lysinibacillus; species Lysinibacillus sphaericus_E. The sequence continues at coordinate 91,318 of NZ_LDGC01000076.1, forward strand.
AACAGAATTTCATTCCATTTAGGTATCAAGGTCAGTACGAAGATGTTGAAACAGGTTTGTATTACAATCGATTCCGCTACTATAACCCAGAACAAGGCAATTATACTCAAATAGATCCGATTGGACTTACTGGTGGAAATCCCACTTTGTATGGCTATGTAAAAGATCCAAATAGATTGATCGATCCTTTTGGATTAAATGAATGTGAGATTGACAAGCCAGATTGGAGCCGAACAAGGCACGATGGTTACACTACTCAACAGCATGTAGAACTACATAACGTTGATGATTTAACTAAACCGAAGCACGGCGTATTTTCGGAGGATGGTTTTACTCAAACTAATGATGCTTGGACAAATAAAGGAACCCCTGTTACTCAACCGAACGGGAATGATAAATATGTAATTCCTTCTCCTGAAGCTGGATTGGAAGGTGGATTTAGAGGATCAGGTGATGTTTTAAATAATGTTACGATTATTACAGAAGGTGGAACAAATAAAATTGTTACCGCATTTCCTTCAAAATAACTAATGATGAAAGAAGAGAGTAAAATGATAAATGAATATAAAGTTGATTGGTGCCCATTGTGTGACCAAGGCTGGGTTATAATTGTAAAAGATATTCAAACATCAAGTCTGTATTTATGTTGTAAAGAATGTGAGTCTGAATGGAAAAGTCCATATGAAATAACTCAGGAACAATGTTTGCCATTTAACACATATGCAAAATATGATTTTCCAACTGAAGATGAGGTGATTAGTTATGGCTGGGCTGAATTTATCAAAACCTAAAGGTGTAAGGAAAATCTTTGTGAGTAGTATTTGATGAACTTCATAATTAATAGTAATATTTCCGAGAAAATATAATTTTAGAACCTACGTTTGAAGAGATACAATATCCTTTTTTACGTAGGTTTTTTTAAGTCAGGGTCTGCTTTTTCTGTCTGGTGATGGTGGTTATAACCAAAAGACTTGCCTGTCGTAAGAGGAAGGAATCATAGAGATGGGTGTAGATAAAATGGGTATTGAATACAGAATAGTTCTTGAAGATAATGAAAAATAGATTTGGTAATCGAGAAGATATTCTCTTTCCTTAAGTCTAATGAAAAATATAAAGATGTAATTATGGATCCAAAAGTAATAGTATTTCCATATAACGATGTTAATTGGAATCGATGGTATACTATAGAAAATTACAAGGGTGAAATATACATCTGGACTACTGGTAACAGAAGAGTTCAAGAAAGTAAGTTAATTGAGGAAGTTTGTAAAGTGAATGTAAACCTATGTTTACATATGAGGTGGAAGAGATTTAATATGTACTCCCCATCAACTGATTTTTAACTATGATGAATAGGGCAACCTAATTTATAGAGAACCGAGTGTTTAATAAATTAACAGAAGTGTACCCCATAAGGTGAAATTGCCCTGTGGGGTTTGCTTATGGGAGTTTAAGAGGGGCGAGGCTCATTAAGTTGCAGCTTAGATTGGACAATACTTAAGAAGAAGCAAAGAGAACTGGTAGTTAGCATGCAAGATGAAATAGATATGTATACGCAGTATATATGGAGAGAAATAAAAAAGACCTTTACAAATCATGGAATGAAATTTTCCCTGAACCAGAGTTATCGAATGCGATAATAGATCGCCTATTACATCACGCTAGCGTTGTCACAATCGTCGATGATTCAAACAGTTTAAAGTATCATTTAAACTCTGAAAACAAGTGAGTTATTCACCTTTAAACAAGCAAAAATGTACATATTGGTGTTTATATTTATTTGTACAAATGTCAACTAATCTATGTACAGAAACGCTCACTTAATTGTGTATAAAATTACTCACCTTCTGGAGCTAGATGGTTCTTCAAACGATATGAATTGCCGACAATTGTGACAACTGTTGCGTGATGTAAAATACGATCTAAAATCGCATTAGCTAATTTGGGCTCCTGGAACACTTCGTCCCAGGACTTGAAGTTAACGTTTGTCGTAAAAATAGTGCTACGTTTTTCATAACGCATATCGATTAACTGGAAGAATAGTTTTGTATCCTCCGGATCAATCGGTAAATAACCAATCTTATCAATAATAAGTAACTTATATTTTGTGTAATGCTTCAAACGACTCTCTAGACGATTCTCTAGGCGAGCCTTTTTTAAGTTTTGAATCAAATCATGGCATTTCACAAAGTACGTGCTTGTACGTTTTTTTGCAGCTGCGATACCGATTGCCGAGGCTAAATGCGTTTTGCCAACGCCACTTGGACCTAAAAATACAATGTTTTCACTACTTTCAATAAAACGCAGTGTAGTAAAATCATGAATTTGCTGCGGATTTATCGATGGTTGAAAGTCAAAATCAAAGTCCTTTAGTTCTTTTAAGTTGGGGAATGCACCCACTTTTACCATCGCATGAATCATATTTTGCTCACGTAAATCAATTTCATAATTTGTTAGCTTAATCAACGTATCAATAAACGATAATTGATTATGAACACTGAAGTCCACGACTTCATCTAGATGTGTGATCATCTGCTTTAATTTTAAATACTCTAGATTTTTTAGAAGCTAGTTTGTTTGCTGTATCATGTTTCATACACCTCTCCAATGGCTTTTAGATTATTTTTCGCTAAAGCATCAATATCTGGATAATTAGGTGCAGAAACTTGCAACGTTTCTTTGTAATCCGAAGGACGAATATTTAATTTTCGTTTAGATATAGGATGTTGTGCAATGCACTCCATGTTATAATAAATCCATAATTGATCATCATGTATCTGTATCCCAACTTTTTGCCCAATGACTGAATACTGGTTGGCTTTGTGGGATATCATACTTGATGTATTCACTTGTACAAGCTGATGCTTGATACGATAAGCGTTCCTGATTTTTTCTGTTGGTAGCGGAAGAAGGGAGCTCTTTTCTTTTTCTAATGCAAATACAGGTATTTTTCCAGAGCCTTGGTGAAAAGATTGATTGATACGAATCATCAATTTTTCAATAAACTGATATAACTCTTCTAAGGTCAATTGACCTTGATACGCATGGATTTCATCTATAAATTTCATCTGTGTTTCTACTTTACCTTTTGTTCGAGGACGTCCCGCAATACACGGTCGTACCTTGAAATCAAAATCCTTCGCAAATGCTGCGAACCGGCTGTTTACTTTTCCTGAACTATATTCTGTTCGTGGTTCATCCATAATCGTTTTTGGATTATCCGTTACAATTTCTTTTGGAACACCGCCAATTTTTTCAAAAGCTTCTGTTAAAAATGAAAATAAAATATCTTGTGTTTTGCGCAATGTTAGCGTAAAGACACGGAATCGTGAATATCCAAGTACAAGCGCACCTACGTTTACTTCTACTTTTTCACCATCACTTGTTTCAAACGGAATACTTTCTTTCCAGTCAAATTGTGCCTGCTGACCAGGTGGAGTTTCAAATCTTGTCGTTCCTTTTGGTGAAGGAATACGTACTCTATCTGTAAAATAAGCTGCGAACTCAGGCGTCTTTGCGATATAACGACGGAATGTTGAACCACCACACTCTAAGCCATGATTATCCTTCAAATATTGCCAAAGTACACGACGGTAATAAAATACTTGCTTCGAATCTTCTGATAATAAAGCTGCAATCACTTCATAATAATCATCTATAATAGATGTCTTTTCTTTTGTTCCTTTTGGTGTAAATCCATTTAAGTATTTATCAACAGTACGTCGATCTACACCCATTTCTCTTGCCAACTGACTCTTATTAATTTTCATCTTTAAATTCTCCATTAGCTGTTTGAATTTTGGTAAGTCTGAAAGACTGTTAATCTCAAAATTCGTTTGAACATCTAGCGTTATGTACACACTAATCACCTCATGATTAGTATGCAAGAAAGTGAATCAAAAGTGTACATCTTTAAGTGAGTGCGTTTGTACATGAAGATCTTAGCATTTGTACTTTCACCATCGTATAAAAATATTTTACAACTATAACTATTCTCCCCATCACGAATGTAATCTTAGTTTGACGATTAATTATATTTCTTGTACCTAATGTTTAAAGTTTCACTTTAACATCTCTCACTCAGTATATCTAACTACTAAAATTCAAATTTCCCTAATATACAGTATTTTTGGTCTATTCTGAATAACGGTTCGTATGGATGTTGACTTTTTATCTATGGTATATTAGCATATTTATGAAGAAAAATAACCAATTAATGGTTTTTATTCCGTATTTAATTAATTTTGGGGTATTGCTGAATTAAAAAACAAAATTTAGCGATAGGATTTAATAGGAAAGTAAAAAATAAAAGGTTATGAGATAGAAAGAATAATACAAATTGAAACAAAGGATAGAACACAATGAATTTCATGGATGAAGAGACATGTAAGGCAAAAGGAATGAATGGAGAACATCGAACCCTAATTATTACATATGAGTTTACAGAAATTAGTTTTTATGAGGATTAAAATCCGGATGTATACCTTCAAAATTTGACGTGTTTGGAACCTGAATAATAGATAAAAAATATCCATCTAGTCGTAGATACCGATTATATCTATACAAACACAAAAAAACTACGTCATGTTGAAAATCATGGAACAACAGATAAAAGCAGAAGAAGTAAAAGATATCACACAGTCCATGATGAATATATTTCAAAAAACACAGCCAACTGCGAAAATGTTGGATATTGGCATTAATGAAGTTAACGGTGTAAAAATTGGTTATTTATTTTCATGACGCCAGTACTAGATAACAAGATTTATAATTTAATGTTTTTGTTTTAGGTAGGCGAGAAATGACGATGGGCTCGGTTAATTGTATGAAAAAAGAGATGAATATTTGGAAAGCCATTGCTTGCGGCATGTTGGAATTTAACTTACAAGGTTTTTAAAAGACGAGGTTGATTGAAAGGAGGTAAGTAATGAAATCGCTAGAAGAAAAGGAAGTACACATGATTAGTACGTATGAAGATCTTGTGCTCGAATGGCCCTATTCACTTATTCATTTAGATAAACTAACCATCAAACATAAGGCCAATGACCATGCGAGATTGTACTTTACGGGAATGATCGCTGAAGAGCAAGCGCAAAAGTATATTCAGCGGGTCAATCAAACAGATGAAGTGGTTGTGAAATTTGGGCGAGACAGTGCCATATTGTTCTCGGGAAGAATTGATAATGCGGAGTTGCAAGCATCACAAGGGGTGCACTATGTCTCCGTTGAGGCTGTATCCTTTACAGCAAATATGGATATTGCAAAGCGCTCACGTTCTTTTCAAGATGTGAACATGACGTACATGCAGTTAATAAAAAACATTGTAAGCGCCTATCCTAATGGGGATTACATCGATCAAGCTTCTAACGGTCAAGCCATTGGTAGTATTGCGATTCAATACTTAGAAACAGATTGGGAATTCATTAAAAGAATGGCCTCCCGTTTGCATGCGGTTGTTTTTCCTGATTTAAAAGGAAAAGGTGCTCGATTTTGGCTTGGTACACCTCAAAGTAGAAAAAGCATAACGATCGACCACCTGCCGTCTATAGTCCGTATGGACGTCGATGCGTACCGATTGATTACTGAAAACGATGGTACGGATGTAAGTGAAGCCGATTATACTTTTTGTGAGTTTGAAAGCACAGAGGCCCATGAGCTGGGCACGTCGGTGCAATTCAAGGGAAGCTCCTATATCGTAACGGCTAGGGAGACTCATCTTGATGATGGCGTGTTGAAGTTTCAATATACTGCCCAACCAGAGAAAAGTATTCGTCAGCGGTTAGTACGTAATTTAGATCTCATTGGTGCAGCGTTTACAGGAAAGATCATTGATGTTACCCAAAACACCGTTAAAATTCATTTAGATATCGATAAAAGCCAGGACCAAGCAAAAGCACATTGGTTTGCTTATTCAGCAGATGCCAATGGTGTTATGTATTTAATGCCTCAAAAAGGTGCACGTGCTCAATTGCATTTTCCAAGTTCAGTTGAAGAAGAAGCTATCGTTATCAGCTCGGTGCGTGTCAGTCCAGCCACACCAGAGGGCGGACAAAAGCAGATGAAGAAAATGGCGGATACTACCGTTAAATCATTGGCGACTAATGTAGGGAAAGATGTGACATTAGGTGTTGGTGATATTACCTTTAGTGCAGTAGATGGTGTCTTGGACTTAAAGATGGATGATGGAGATGGCGTAACATTTCAAAGTAACAGTACCATCATGCTAGCGGCAGATGAAACACTCGAAATTAGTGGAATGAAAGAGCTAGCCGTAGAGGCAGAAGAATGGATTGCGATATCCGCGAAGGAACAAAGTCATGTAATAATGGCCGCTGACACACAATTAATTAGTACGCTTATTGATCAAGAAGGTATAGAAAAGCAGAGTCAACCACCGAAGTTAAATGAAGAAGCGATCGAAGCTATGAGTAAAGTTGACTTAATCTTCCCGCAAAAGGCAGAAGAGAAGAAAGAGAAGAAAGGCTGGTTTAGTAAATTAGTAGATGGCGTAAGTGCAGCATTGGATGTTGCTGGCTTTATTCCTGTCATAGGTACATTTGCAGATATTGCGAATGCAGGAATTAGCTTGGCAAGAGGGAATTACATGGATGCAGCCATGAACTTAGTAGGTGCGATCCCAGTAGTTGGTGATGCCGCCAAGGGAGCCTACAAGGTCAAAAAAGGAGCAAAACTCTTAGATAAAGCTGCTGATGCTGCAAAAGGTGCTGATAAGGCAATAGATGCTTCAAAAGCTTTAGCAAAAGGGATGAAGGCAGCTTATCCGAAAGTATCTAAAACGTTAGATGCAGTAAAGGGACTAGCGGAACTAGCTAACAAAGCATCTAAGGCTGTGAAGACGGCCGCAGATAAAGTAATTTCGTCGATGGATGAATTGCTCGCTGCGTCGAAGGCAGTAGACGGAATGAAAGCTATGGCAAAAGCTGGGCTAACGAAATTTAATCATGGGGTATTAAAGAAATTTAATTGTACAAAAGGGTTAAGTGAAAAATTCTGTAAAAGAGGGTTTGAGCCCGTTGATTTAATTACAGGGCGTATGATTTATGAAGGCGTCGACTTTGAACTGCCTGGACCTATCCCCCTTTCATGGGAACGCGCTTGGTACAGTGATAGTAGTCGGATTGGCTTAACAGGTCATGGTATGCACTTTACATACGATCTAGCCTTAGAGATATTTGAAGAAGATGACCTGATTGGGATTATTGTGACGGATGGTCGCGCAGTTAGTTTTCCAATTTTACCAATAAACTTGCCGTATTTAAACAAACGAGAAAGAATGACTTTAACAAATACAGGTGAGGAATATCATCTATTTGAGCATGATACACGATTGATTTATGTATTTGAACAAATAACAGAAACAACATACCGATTAAAAGAAGTAAGAAATGAGCAAGTGCATCATATTCAATTTACGTATAACCTTAAAGGTTTCCTATCCCAAGTAACCGACAGTGTTGGAAGAGTGCTCGAAGTTACTACTAATGAGGTAGGCAGAATGACTGAAGTTGCCTTACGTAACCAGATGAGCCGTGAAGTCTTAGTTCGCTATGTTTACAATGATGGACAAGATTTAGTCGAAATCCAAGATGCGTTAGGGCAAAGTACGCATTTAAAATATGTTAATCACTTAATGATGCAAAAAACGGATCGCAATAAAAATAGCTTCTTCTGGCGCTATGATGGGTCGACTACAGGGGCTCGAGTAATCAAAACATGGGGAGATGGCAATGTCCTTGCAGGGGAGCTTTCATATCATGACGGCTATAATGAGATTACGAATAGTTTAGGCCATAAGAGTTATTATTATTTCAATGAAGATAATCTATGTACGAAAATTGTTCATCCAGATGGTAGTGAAGTAAGCTATGAATATAATGGGGACTTTGAATTACTCCAAGAAGTAGATGAAGATGGTCGTGTCACGGCATATAGCTATGATGAGTGGGCAAATCCAGTAACGATTACTCTTGCAGATGGCAGTACCGTATCCTCTCAGTATGATGAGAAAGATAGGTTGGTTCAAGTTGTAAACGCAGAGGGCGGAAGTCGTCAATGGATTTATAATGAAGATAGTACAATACAGGCAAATGTTTTAGAAGACGGCACAAAAACTGAATTTTCCTATAATGAGAAATGTTTAATTAAAACGGTGACAAATGCGCAAGACCATGTGGTAAGCTTAGCTTATGATGCTGATCTAAACCTGAGTCAAGTGACATTACCAGACGGGACAAGTTCGACATGGGCGTATGATCGTCGTGGTAACTGCACGACAACGACCAATCCGCTAGGGGCTACAGAAAAATTCCGTTACGATAACTTGAATCGCCTTGTACGGGCAAATCTTTCAGATGGAAACGACGTTCAATTAAAGTACAATGCCTATGACGATATTGTTATTGCAAGGGATAACCATACGCAAGTAGCCTTTGATTACACCATTCTTGGCAGTTTAATTTCTCGAGAACAGGGTGGGAAGAAAGTCAAATTCACCTATGATACAGAGGAGCAGTTAAACGCTGTGATCAACGAAAGAGGCGAAACGTATCAGTTTGAACGTGATGCGAAAGGGAATATCATCAAGGAAATTGGCTTTGATGAGGCTGAAAGAACGTATGAGCGAAGTCCAGCAGGATTGGTTCAAAGGATTCAACGTCCAGGTAATCGTTGGACAGCGTATCAGCATGACGGCCTAGGAAATATAATTCGTGCTGATTATTACGATGACACTTGGGAAACGTTTGGCTATGACAAAAATGGTTCGTTAATTGAGACTGAAAATGAACATGTGACTGTAAAGTTTGAGCGAGACCAATCTGGACAAGTAATCAAGGAGTGGCAAAATGACCATTGGATTGGAAGTAGCTATGATGAAATAGGTAATCGCTCACAAATTACAAGTAGCTTAGGTGCAAACATCGATGTCGCTCGTAATGAAATTGGAAATGTGTCGCAAATTACAGCTTCTCGCTCAGCTCAAGACCATTGGACAGCAACGATTCAGTACAATGCTCTTGGACAAGAGATTGAGAAAATCCTACCAGGGGATGTCGTTAGTAAATGGAAATATGATGTAACTGGTAGACCGACACAGCATCGAATATGTAGTCAAAATCGTCAAACACGAAGACGAGTGTACAATTGGGATGCCAATAATCGCTTACGAAGCAAGGTAAATGAGTTAACGGGTGTACAAATGACCTATGGTTACGATGAATTCAGTAACCTAGTTTGGTCCAATCAGGGCGGTCAATTTGACTTCTTACACCGCAGTGTCGATGATGTCGGGAATCTGTATGAAACAAAAGAAAAGACAGATCGTGTCTATGGTGTCGGAAGTAGATTGCTTGAAACGAAAGAGGCAACATTCTCTTATGATGATGAAGGTAATCTGATTCAGAAAGTTGAAAGAACTGGTGATGCGTGGGAGTACGAATACGATGGTAATGGGATGATGTCAAAGGTTGTGTTCTTATCAAAGGACAATTCAACTTTAAACAAAGTGATTATTTTCAAATACGATCCACTTGGTAGACGTGTGGAAAAAAATTGTGAAGGAAAAGCGACTCACTTTGTCTGGGATGGCAATACGACTTTACATGAGTGGGTAGTAAAGGCAAGTACGATAAGTACCCAAGATGCGAATACAAACCAACAGGGAAATCTCGTAACATGGGTGTATGAAGATAATTCACTTACACCATCAGCTAAAATTACCAATGAAGGTAACTTTAGTATTATCAGTGATTATCAAGGTACTCCTGTAGAGGCGTACGATGAGGAAGGAAACCAAGTCTGGTCTATAGAACTTAACATCTATGGACAAGGTAAGGAACTTACAGGATATAAAGGTTTCATTCCATTCCGTTTTCAGGGACAGTATATGGATGAGGAAACAGACTTGTACTACAACCGATTCCGATATTACTCGCCGAACGAAGGGGTTTATATCCAACAAGACCCTATAGGACTTGCAGGAAACAATCCTACACTATATGGATATGTAAGTGATACGAATAGTTGTATTGATCCATTTGGATTATCGAGAGCGCCAAGTACAATACTCTCAGGTAATGTTCAAAAAGGTTTTAAAGGGAGAAACTTTACAGGTTTTCAGGCTCATCATGTGATTCCGACAAATGTTTGGAAGCAATATCAAACATTTTTCAATGATATTGGTATTGGAGGTTTAAGAGATCAAGCTTTTAATGGTATGATGATTCCTAGTAATCCGGATACTTTAAAAGGTAGTACATTTGATTTTATTCATAATACTTCTCATAGTGCTTATAATAAGAATGTAATGAACAGAGTAGCCACTATATATGAAGATTTTGATGATGGTTTTATAAATGAAAAACAAGCTAGAACACAAGTACGTAAACTGCAAATGCAACTTAAAAATCAACTGCAAACAGGACATTTTAGTAAAGATTATGTACCATCAAAAAAATATCCAACTTGTAAACGATTGGGGTAATTTTATGAAATATTTTATGTTAGTCAATGATAGTGCAAATTCCCCCATCTATTTAGATGGTGTTTTGCACGAAAGCTATACTGATGAGAAATATGACGAAGGAATGAGCTATAATTGGAATCGACCTTTTATTGAACAAATGGATTTCCCAAAAGAACTTTGGTTAATAACGAGAAGCAAAGTTCAATTTGACTACTACGAAAATTTCTTTGGTCATGTAATCTCTGAAAAATTTTTATCTTCAATGGATCAAGTAAATATATTACAGGATTATGGTATAGCTAATTTACATGTTGTTAGTACAAAAGGTAAACCAAAAGTAAAAGATTTATTTTTCTTTATTAAATGTATTAAAAGACATTCATTAGTTGATTATGATAAATCTGAGTACCTTACAAGAGAAGTTCCAAGTAATGCAAAATTAAAAGTTGGTGGAAGTTTCGTTGATAAGTATATAAAGTTGGTGATAAAAGACACTGATCTTGATTTATTTCAATTAAGCGATTTAAAACTGGGAAGGTACCTGTTTTGTTCAGAGAGATTTAAATCATTGTGTGAAAAAGATAATCTTAAAGGGATTCAATTTATGGACTTAGATTCAGTGCCTAACTATCTACAATCTATATTGTAAATAAACACTATTTTTTATTATTTCGATTCGGAAAATAGAAATTATTGATATAAACAAGCTATAAAACGGTCTGCATTATATTGAATTATTCGATAGCGACTTTTAGTTCAGTAAGCATAGCAAAAGAATAGTAAAATTCCCCATGGTAATGAAGTGACCTTCAAATGTTAGACAGAGTTATTTCATTATGCAGAGGTTTGGGCATGAGTTCGATATTTTGTATCGGACTCATGTCTTTTAACGTGGCCCTTAATTCGTTTTGTATTCTAATATGTTATGTATTTTTCGGTTCTATAATATTTGTTGGGGTATTCACACAATTACACGCATAAAAAAAGCACAGATTCACCGATTTATATATACTTGAATTGTCGAGAAACAAGTAATAGAAAGGTGAACTGTGCAAATGAATTTTAACATGAATATCCCAGGATTAAAAGATGTAGAGATTACGAAAGTAGAAGAAGTAGGCGATCGAATCGCATTGTATGTACAATTACCTAAATGTACGCATCAATGTCCAGCTTGTAAAAAAGAAACATCGAAGGTTCATGATTATCGTATACAGAAGATCAATCATTTAAAATGGTTTGAACGTTTAACGATTCTTTTCTATAAGCGTCGTCGTTATGTTTGTAAATGCGGAAAGCGTTTCTCTGAAAAATCCCCCTTCGTAGATAAATATCAACGTTATTCAAAGGAATGGAATCAAGTAGTGAGTATACGCGCTATTAAGGCCAAAACATTTAAAGAAGCTGCAGAAGTACTAGGTACATCAACCACGACGGTCATTCGCCGTTTTAAAAAGGTAGCGAATAAACAATTAGTAGAGGGTGTACGTTTACCAAAAGCGATTGCGATTGATGAGTATAAAGGCGATACAGATGCAGG
>NZ_LDGC01000077.1:0-6875 GCF_015844675.1 Lysinibacillus sphaericus
AAAATGGTGCCGAGGGCCGGAATCGAACCGGCACGGTAGTCACCTACCGCAGGATTTTAAGTCCTGTGCGTCTGCCAGTTCCGCCACCCCGGCACATTTGGAGCGGAAGACGAGGTTCGAACTCGCGACCCCCACCTTGGCAAGGTGGTGTTCTACCACTGAACTACTTCCGCATGTGCATAAGATTTATTTATCCTGGCAATTATTAAATTTGAAAAATGGTGCGGGTGAAGGGAGTCGAACCCCCACGCCTTGCGGCGCTAGATCCTAAGTCTAGTGCGTCTGCCAATTCCGCCACACCCGCATATTTTGTTGGCAATTTAAATGGTGAGCCATGAAGGACTCGAACCTTCGACCCTCTGATTAAAAGTCAGATGCTCTACCAACTGAGCTAATGGCTCCAAATGGTGCCGGCGATAGGAGTCGAACCCACGACCTACTGATTACAAGTCAGTTGCTCTACCAACTGAGCTACACCGGCAAATGGTGGAGGATGACGGGCTCGAACCGCCGACCCCCTGCTTGTAAGGCAGGTGCTCTCCCAGCTGAGCTAATCCTCCTGGGTATTATGCCTAGCGACGTCCTACTCTCGCAGGGGGAAGCCCCCAACTACCATCGGCGCTAAAGAGCTTAACTTCCGTGTTCGGTATGGGAACGGGTGTGACCTCTTTGCCATCATCACTAGACTATTAAGTTTTCGATATACGACGTCTTTTTTCGTCAGCCTCTGTCGTTCAGTCAGTCATGTACTTAAGTACATCCTTCCTTTTCTTCATCGCTTCCTTGAACTACTCGTATGTTGAAACCTTTATGTATTTCGTTTTGAAGTTTATTACCTGTCCTTCAAGACAAGAATTATTGTATAACGTTTTCTAGCATTGTGCAATACTTTTTTATAAAAAAAAGAAATTATCACTTTTTAGAGATATTTTTCGTTTTTTACGAGAAATTATTACTCTACTATTTATTATAGCAATTGTTTAATTAAAAGAAAACTATTAATTTAATAGATGAGAATTAATCAACTATTTATATTCATTTTATAAATAAAAAGGCACTGTTTTTCGCTACAAGCTACTTCTTCCCCCAAAATCAATGCTCTACGACAGGAGTACTTGAGTAGCCCTTCGCTCCAATCAGCCACCAAAAGAAATATACATAGGAAAAAATATTAACCAAAGATTATTTTTATAGACTACTTAACATGTACGTAAATTATCATTTAAAATTATTTAATCATAGTTTTTCAGTTTTAATCTTATTCTCAATATTATTTATTGAGCCTTTCATTTACTATATTTCACATGATAAACATTAAATATTTGAAAGTGCCCTTTGTAATCGATTAATTTCCTCAAATGTCGTTGCTGGACCAAAGGATATTCTAAAAAATTGACGAGCCGCTTCAATAGAGTAGCCCATAGATAAAATCGCTTTAGTACCAGATTCACTATGAATATCACAGGCACTCCCTGTAGAAATACATATCCCCGCTTCATTTAATTTTAACAAAACGTATTGCCCTTCTACTCTTTTCATCAGCACACCACAAATATTAGGCAATTGATCCTTACACTCAATGATCTGACAGGTCTCTGGTAAATTCTCCTTGAAGTATTGACGTAATGCTGCATAATGCTGACGCTCATATTGATAATCTTCAATCGCCGTAGCAAAAGCGACAATAGCTGGGGTATCTAGTGTTCCTCCCCTTAGCCCGCGCTCATGTGTGACACCTGGTGCTAATGCAGGAACACGGAGCTCAGGATTCATATATATAGCACCACACCCTTTTGGTCCACCTATTTTATGTGCTGAAACTGTAATAGCATCTACTTGCTGTTTTAACGAGAGTTTACAAAAGGATTGTACACAATCGACGTGTAAAAGCACATTTGATTGTTTTGCAATTTCGGCAATTTCATTTATAGGTTGAATAGAACCTATCTCTGAATTTACATGTTGAATAGTAATTAAAGCCGTATCTTCTTGAATTGCTTCTCGTAGTTGCTCTACATGAATACAACCATCTTGCTGTAAGGGTAACTTCGTGACCGTAAAACCCATTATTTCAAGTGTATTTAAAGCCGCATGTACCGATGTGTGTTCAGCTTGGGATGATATAATGTGCTTCCCTTTTTTTGAAACTAAAGCTAATGACAAAATCGCAATTAAATTGCCCTCCGTTCCACTTCCCGTAAAAATGACACCATCACTGTTTACTCCAAGTGACCTTGCTACAACAGCTCTTGCTTGTTCAACAAAATAATGTGCTTGCCCTCCTAAGTCATGTAAGCTTGCACTATTTCCATAATACTGCTTTGCTACCTCGCAATATGCTTTAAGAGCTTTTGGCGTCATTGGAGCGGTTGCAGCGTAATCCATATAAATCATCTTGTTCTTCCTTTCTAATTCATCAGGTCTTGTTTTCTTTTTTATTTTATGCAAAGATAAGTGTCAAGACAACTGTAAAGAAGGTAAGTGTATGGATGTAAAGACAGATGTACTTATTATTGGTAGCGGTATTGCCGCACTTCAAACTGCTCGGCTTCTCGAAGAACATTTTCAAGTACAGCTAGTGACAAAGTGTTCAGTTAAAATGAGTAGTTCTTATCGTGCTCAAGGCGGTATTGCTGCCGTTACAAGTCAAGAAGACCATCCAAGGCTTCACATTGCTGATACGTTGACTGCTGGAGAATATCATCATGAAAGAAGGAATGTCGAAGTACTAATAGAAAACGGCACAGAAATTATACGTAATTTATTAAACGAAGGCTTCCCGGTTGATCGACAAATTGATGGGTCCCCCGCTCTTGGCTTAGAGGGAGCACATAGTCATCACCGTATTTTACATGCAGGCGGTGATCGTACTGGTCAAGTAATGATAGATTATTTGCTCAATCAACTCACATCTAATATCGTTGTAAATTGCTATGAGATGGCTTACGAGCTCTTATTAAATACAAACGGAGATTGTGTTGGCGCTCTAACAAAAGGAGCAAAGGGAACGAAGCGCTACCTTGCCCACCACGTCATTCTCGCGACCGGAGGTGCAGGTGCTCTTTATTCTTGTACGTCTAACTTTGCTACAAATACTGGTGATGGGATCGCATTAGCCTATCGTGCAGGAGCAGCCATCAGTGATATGGAATTTATGCAATTCCATCCAAGCTTACTTTGGTCTGGAGGCCAGGCAAAAGGGTTAGTCTCTGAAGCTGTTCGTGGCGCCGGAGGAATATTTGTCGATGCGCAACGTCAGCCCATAATGGAAGGGATACATAAACAGCTGGACTTAGCACCGCGCCATGTAACAGCACATGCATTATTTCATAAACGTGCTGTTGGGCAGGAAACATTTATTGATATTACAAAGATTGAACACTTTGAAGAAAGATTCCCTACGATTGCTCAACTTTGCTCTGACAATAATGTTAATTTACAGGATGGCTTAATTCCTGTAGCACCAGGTAGCCATTTCTTAATGGGCGGTATTGTTGCTGATGACAAGGGAAGGACATCTATTCCTAATCTCTATGCAATTGGAGAAGTCGCTTGTACAGGAGTGCATGGCGCTAATCGTTTAGCTAGTAACTCTCTATTAGAAGGAATTACGTTTGGTCAAAGAACAGCCCAATACATTGTTCAAACAGGTTGTACACAAAATAATTTCTTGATTAGTGACAAACATCACCATCAAACAATGCCATCGTTATTTACAAAAGATCAATTACAACAAATGATGATGAACACATTAGGCATTGTGCGAAATCCTATCGATATGCAACAATTCGTACAACAATTGCCCTCATTGCAAACACTTCTTCATGTTAATTTAAATGACCTGAGTCAACAGGAACTTGAACTTTACATGATGCATATTGTCGCTACATTAATGGCACTCGCAGCCACTACACGAAAAGAAACTCGCGGAGCACATATTCGCGTTGATCAACCAGAAAATGATAACCAGTGGGCAAACCGTTGGATTATTTTTCACCAAGGACAGATGAAAGTGAGGAATTCATTATATGAATATCATCAAACTCGAGGAATTGTTAAAGCAATTTTTTAATGAGGATATAGGCGATGGAGATTTATCAAGTGAATTAATATTTTCTCCTGAACAACAGGGATCTTTTTCTTTTTATGCGAAAGAAGACGGCATTTTTTGTGGAACTCTCATTATTAAGCATGGCTTTCTTCTACTGGATCGATCGGTGGATATTACCCTTTATAAAAAAGATGGAGAAAAAGTAAAAGCTGGTGATGTTCTTGCTGTTATTCAAGGACCTCTTCAAAAGTTATTAATAGGTGAGCGTGTAATTTTGAATCTTATTCAGCGTATGTCTGCTATTGCGACAACTACAAATTTAGCGGTGCGAGAAACTGCAGGTACTAATGCGAAAATATGCGATACGCGCAAAACAATGCCTGGTTTGCGTATGTTAGATAAATACGCTGTTAGAATCGGTGGTGCCTATAATCATCGCAATGGTTTATTCGATGCAATCATGCTAAAGGATAATCATATTGCTTTTGCAGGTAGTATTACTAATGCAGTACAGGCGGCCCGTGAGAAAATCGGTCACACCATTAAAATCGAAGTCGAAATCGAAACAAAAGCACAATTAGATGAAGCAATTGCAGCTGGTGCAGATATCATTATGTTTGATAATCGTAGCCCTAAAGAAATACGTGAATGGCTTCCTGCTGTTCCTCCACATATCGCTACAGAAGCTTCGGGCGGCATTACACTTCAAAACTTAAATAGCTATGCGATAACAGGTATTCAATGGATTTCACTCGGAGCGCTAACACATTCAGTAAAAGCTTTTGATATTAGTGCAATTGTAAAACCGAAAGGAGCTAGTTTCATTGTCCATCACTAATCTATTTCAACAAATGTCACTACTACCCGAGCATTATCGCGCTTTATCTAAAAATGACATGGAATCTCGCATTCTAGCTATAAAGAAGGAATTAGGTAGTAAGCTCTTCATTCCTGGGCATCACTATCAAAAAGATGAAGTGATCCAATTTGCTGATGCAACAGGTGATTCCTTGCAACTTGCTCAACTATCAGCAGCTAATACGGAAGCTGAACATATAGTATTTTGTGGCGTACACTTTATGGCGGAAACAGCTGATATGCTGACAACTAAACAGCAGCATGTATACTTACCTGATATGCGTGCAGGCTGTTCAATGGCAGATATGGCGGACATTTATCAAACAGAACAGGCATGGCCAGTTTTACAGGAACTTTTTGGCGATACCATTATTCCTCTAACATATGTTAATTCTACTGCTGCCATTAAAGCATTTACGGGACGACATGGTGGAGCATGCGTAACATCGTCCAATGCAAAAGCAATGGTTGAATGGGCATTTAAGCAAAAACAACGTATTTTCTTTTTACCCGATCAACATTTAGGTAGAAATACTGCGTACGATTTAGGAATACCGCTTGAAAATATGGCCGTTTGGAATCCCCATACAAATAAGCTTGAAACGCATCAGTCCCCAGAAAACATTCAAGTTATCTTATGGAAGGGACACTGCTCTGTACACGAAGGCTTTACCGTTCAGCATACGAAGCTTATACGTAAAGCTCATCCAAATATGCGGATAATTGTTCATCCTGAATGTAGTCGTGAAGTTGTTGCTGCTGCAGATGATGCAGGTTCTACAAAATACATTATTGATACGATTAATAAAGCACCAAGTGATTCAGCATGGGCAATCGGTACTGAAATGAACCTCGTCAATCGTCTGATTAAGCAACACCCTGATAAGCAGATTATTTCTTTAAATGAAAACTTCTGTCCCTGTCTTACAATGAATCGTATTGACCTTCCCCATCTACTTTGGTCTTTAGAAAGTATACAAAAGGGGCAACCACATAATCGTATTCAAGTAGATGCTCACACTGCTGAAGAAGCACGTAGCTCACTTGAACGAATGCTATTAAGAGCGTAAAGAGCAAAACGTCTACCCAAAAATGAGTAGACGTTTTCTTATAGTTGCTTAAGTTTTCTAATGAGAATATGTAGTAATGTTCAAATACAGTTTAACTAATCATAATCGTGTAAGACATAGTAGAATCTTAAGGTTCTAAGTCAAATGTTGGGGTGGTGTGATCATTTAGCACGTTAACCCAGATGAACCCCGATATCTTTATACTTTAAATTTAATAAGATTTTTGCTCGAAAGTGATCGAAGCGTCGAAAGCCATATGCATTCCGTTTCATCACTTTTGTTTTATTATTAATACCTTCTAAGAAGCCGTTGGAATAACCAAAGCTAAAGCTATTTAGTATTTCTACTTGCCAGTTTTTCAACGTTTGAATTGCTTTTAAGAAAGCTGGTAATTTTGTCTCTTCTACCTTACGGTAAAAAGCTAGTAATCGCTTCTTCACTTCTACGATATCATTCTTTGTCTTTGCCCAATCAAACCATTCACAATAGGCTTCCTTTAATTCATGAGCTACTTTTAATGTTTCGGACATTTCTGTATAGCGCTGTAAGTACCACTGTTGTTTCGGTGATAATTTAGATGCACGTTTATAAAACACATGACGCATACGTTTACACTTTGTACGATTGTATTTGTCCCATTCTTTTTGTACTTGTCGGCGCACTTCATCCATTGCCCAATAGATATAACGGCTAAAATGAAAGCGATCTGCCACAATAACAGGTCGACATAGCGCTTGACGAACAGCTGCTTTAAAACTTGGATTCATATCCATGACCACTATTTCAACATCTGCTCCATACTGACTTAAGTAATTTTTTATTGTTTCTTTTTTACGATTCGGTAAAATATCAATCGGTTCGCGCGTATCCGCATTCGCAATTATTAGCTGATACGT
>NZ_LDGC01000078.1:0-19194 GCF_015844675.1 Lysinibacillus sphaericus
TTGAAGCTGCTGTCTGTATTTTGCAGGCGGCAGCTTTTTCAAGTTCCATTGCCCTCGATAATGGTTGTAATATATCATATAACTTTTCACTTCTCGTTTTACTTCTTCTAATGTTTCGCACGCTTTCAGATTGGTTTCATCTTTAAAATGACCGAAGAAGGATTCTTGAGGGGCGTTATCCCAACAGTTTCCTCGACGTGACATTGATTGCCCTAGTCCCATTTTCTTGACAAGTTTCTGGAATTTTGGATTCGTATAATGGACTCCTTGATCGGAATGAATAAATGCATCTTTCGTTAAATGGTGGTGATTTCGTTTTAATTTACGAAGAGTATTGAGTGCGATATCCATACTTAATGAAGCAGATACTTCATACGCTAAAATTTCGTTTGTCTCAGCGTCCTTAATCGTTGATAAATAAGCACGTTTACCGTTTCCGTACGTCAAATACGTAATATCTGTTAATAATACTTTTCCTGCTACACCTTGTTTAAAGTTACGCTGTAATTCATTTGGACATGTACGATGTTCTTTTGTCGCTTTGGCCATTCTACGTGCTGGATTCGCTTTTCGAATTAGGCATACAATCTCGAATTTCTTCATAATGCGGCGAATACGTTTTAAGTTATACGTAATCCCATATTGATTTTCTAGCGTCATTTTAATTTGACGTGCACCTTTCTTACGTCCTCGGAAATGATACGCTTTTAAAATGATTTCTTTGATTGCTGCATCTGCTAACTCATGGGCTGCACGCTTTTGTGCTGATTTTTCTGTGAAATAATTATAGTAACCTGAACGAGATACGCCCATGATTTCACATAGATAACTTACTAAACGTTTTAGTTTATATTTTTGAATCGTTTTACTGATTAATTCAAATTTTAGTTCTGTTGCGATTGTTATTTCTTCTTTAACATCTGCCTTTCGAGTAGATCGAGCTTTTTTAAAAGTTCATTCTCCGCTTGTAATAATTGATTTTTCGCTTCTAATCGTGCAATTTTTTCTTCTAAACTTAATTCCCGTTCTATTGGACGACCTGAATTCGATTTCCGTGTATCTTGTAGACCCTCTACTCCAGTTGTACGATAAGCTGCACGCCAACGCTTTCCCGCTGAACTAATGCGCTTCAAACCAATCAGTTCAACATCTAAACCGGCCTCTTCAAAAATCGTTCTTGGGAGTTTTCCTTTTTCATTTTCTGCAATAAAATGGCGTTTAAATTCCTCAGTATATGTAATCGCTTTATCACTAATAGCCTGGACATTAGGATTACATTTTAGTTGTTCTTGCTCTTTTTTAGTAAATAATCTTTTCGTCATTTATTCCGCTCCGACATCTTTTTTCTCATTATAAACAAAAGTACCCTATAAGATAGACTTTTTTTAAAGTGTCTATCTTATAGGGTACAGTTTATTCTTTATTGGATTCATCACCAAAAGTTTGAGAGAACATTTGTTAAAATACATGCCATGTATATAGATTGATTGGAGTGGAGGCTGGGCGACCCCTTGGGGATTAGCGATAGAGGATCGAAGGCTAAAACCATCACATCCTGTGATAACGCCTTCGTGACCAACATCGTGCGCTGCCGCTACGTTGCACTCACGCTTTCGCGCAAAAGACATCTGTTGGCTGAGACCCTGCAGCGAAGCGAATGTTTTCTGTGCGAAAGCGTAGCGACAGCAACAACAAAGCGCCCAATCGGAACGGAAATCAACCACACGTTATGAGTAAGCGCATTTTTATCTTACACTTTTTCTTTTAATGAACGGCGTAAAATTTTGCCTGTCGTATTTTTCGGTAATTCATCTATAATCTCAATTACTTTAGGAACCTTGTATTTCACCATATGTTTTGCACAGTATGCGAAAAGATCTTCTGTTGAAGTTGCAGCTTCGTCTTTTAAGACAACATATGCATGAACTGCCTCACCTAAGTTAGGATCTGGGAAACCTACAACTGCCGCTTCAACGATATTATTATGTGCAAAGAGTACTTCTTCAACCTCTCTTGGATATACGTTAAATCCGCCTACAATAATCATATCTTTTTTACGGTCAACGATGTAGAAGTACCCTTCTTCGTCAACTTTAGCTAAATCCCCTGTGTATAACCAGCCATCACGTATAGCCATAGCCGTTTCTTCAGGTAATTTATAATAGCCCTTCATAACGTTAGGCCCTCGTACAATTAGCTCCCCTACTTCGCCAACGGGCACTTCTTGTCCATTAACATCGACTACTTTATTTTCAACATTGGATATGGATGCCCCAATAGAACCTGCCTTACGTTCACGATTCAATGGGTTGAAGCACGTTACCGGTGAAGCTTCTGATAAGCCATACCCTTCTGAAACACGCACATTAAATTTCTTCTCGAAATTATGTAAGAGTGCTACAGGTAAAGATGAACCTCCTGAAATTGCTAAGCGAACTGTTGAGAAATCTTCAGGATTGCCCTCAGGTAATTGATACAAGAAATTATACATAGTTGGCACACCAGCGAAGACTGTTGCTTTTTGTTCCTTCGTAATTTTAAAGATTTCAGTTGGACTGAAACGTGGTACAAGTAAAACTGTTGCTCCACTCAATAAAGGTGCATTGACGACGACCGTTAACGCAAATACATGGAAAACTGGTAAAGTTGCAATAATACGATCGTCTGCTCTATAGCCTAAATAGTGCGCTACATCTCGTGCATTTGAATAGACATTGCCATGCGTCAGCATTGCACCCTTCGGAGTACCTGTCGTTCCTGAAGTATATAAAATAATTGCATTATCTTCGTCAGCTACTTCTACTGGCTGGCAAGATTCTGATACACTAGCAATCACTTGTGAAAATAAATGAATTTTTGCTTTTGCCTCATCGGATAAAGTAGTTACTTTTTCAGCAACATCTGCTGTTGTTTCACAAACAACAAAGGTTTTTACTTTTGGAAAAGCATGTACACTCATTTCAACTAATGGAAGAAGAGCATCAAGTGCAATAACAGCTTTTACATCCCCATTATGCAAAATATACGAAATTTCATCCGGTGTATAGATTGGATTAATCGGAATTGCTGTTGCCCCAATACTCATTGTTGCATATAACGAAATTAAATAATGTGGTGTATTGCCGAGTAAAAACGCCACATGGTCCCCTTTTTCTACCCCTAATTGTTGTAACCCCTTTGCAAAACGACCAACTGTGTGTTCAAACTCACCGTACGTCGTATCTTTCCCCATAAAATGATATGCAATTTTATCCGGTTGCTCTAATGCTTGCTGACGAACACTTGAAACTAAATTCAATTACACCATCCCCTTATCGTATCAATTTCGCCTTGGCGCATTGACGCTGACGCTTCGCTTTCGCGCAGATAAACAATCCGTGACATCCGCCGGAGGCTTATCTTCATTCAGTAGATGTTTGGACTTCCCTTGAAAAAGGAATCACCCCATCCATCTCATCACTAAATCTACTAAATAAAGACAAAATGAATCATCATTCAGTAACATTATATAAGAAATATATTAAAAAAACAACGAAACTTTTTATCTCATGTCATAAATTACGTCAAATAACTCATTTTTTTCTCTTTTGTACATTTTTTCTACGAACGTATATGCGAGATGTATCGCCAACGAATCAAGTAAAAATAGACTACTTGTATTAAAACAAAAAAACTAAAAGATAAGACAACTTCTTTTACAATGGAAATATTAGCAATATCCTTCAAAACACCTTGAACCATAAGAAAAGCAAAGAGGCTATGCATCATTGCAACACCCCATGGTAAGAAAAATTGCGGGAATAAATGACGATTCACAAGCTTTTTGAGCTCAGTATCTGTTAAGCCCATTCGCTTTAAGACATCGAATTTACGCTTTTCTCTTTCAAGAGAAGTGTGCAGTTTAAAGTAAACGAAGCTACCGGCTGCTAATAAAAATACGGTTGCTACTAAAACCCCTACTAATGTGAATAAAGAATAAGTAGCTAATATATAAGAATAATTTAATCCTGCATTTTCAAAGTAAAATGGGCTAAATTTATTTTTCTTATAAAAATATTGAGACGCTTCTACCTCATTTATGTCCTTACCAATATTTTTTGTTTCCATCCACTGAGGAATATAGAAGGTAAATAAATGATAGGTTGGCTGCGCAACGTTTTTATCGGCAATCGGCTTTATGAGCTTTACAAAATCCTCATCGCTGATCACGATAGAATTAACACTAACAATAGACCCTGGGAATACTATTTTAGGATATACACTATCAATGGTGATCGGGATAGAATTTTCCTCTAAAACTGTATGCACAACTTTATTTTTTAGTTTGTTTAAAGACTCTTCCGAATATGGAATAAACACTGCCTCTCCTTTAGCCATATCAAGTAATGGATAACTATAGGAAGAAAGCAATACATTCATATCTGATTCCCTAAACACCTCAACCTCATTGTGAGTATAGGAAGAGGTTTGCTTGATCACAACAAAGCGAGATAAATGATAGGACAAGCCCTTTTCCTCTAATTCCATACGTAAAGAGGCGATATGATTTCGCTCATATGGATTGTCGACATCTCCCTTATAGACAAGCCCTAGTGGATTTAAACGATCATATTGTATGGTATATGATGACATCGTTGCTAAAACACCGACCGATAAAAATGCCATTGTGGACACCATCGTTACTACAAAAAACATTTTCACATTGTCCATCATAATATGTGTTTGCTCAGCTAACGAAAGAAGACGATAGCGTTGCCAATGAAATTTCCGTTTCCCCCGTGCTTTATCTAAAAAGCAAGGTAAAGAATCTCTGAAAAAATAATATGTTCCAAAGGTCGCTAAAAACGGAATTACTAATGTTAAACCAATTAAAGATGTATTACCTACGATAATTGATAATACGTATGATGATAAAATAAGGGTAATGCCAAATACAGCACGAATTTTTGAATAGGTTGAAACACTATTTAAATAGTCATTTCCCTTAAGAAGATCGCGCAATTTTCTTTCACGTGTAAAATATACACTAATAAAAGAAATGACTACAAAAGCACTTGTGAAAACACCAATCGTTAGTAAAAAAGGCTCCCATGAAACATATAAGGGTAAACTATCTAAATGTAAAATTTCCCGCACAATCATGAAAAAGAATTTCGAAAACGAGAAACCAAATACAATCCCAACAAAAATAGAACCCGATCCAATAATCATTGTCTCCAAAAAGACAAGCTTATTCATCTGTCGTTTTTCCATTCCTAAATGTAGTAAAATTGCAAACTCATGTGATCTTGCCTCTAAAAAAGCACTCATGGAATAATATAAAAAGAATAATGTAAAAAGAACGAGTACGACTTCCGCACCAACCATCCCAATTAACGATGCCTCTCCTAAAATCCCACTTTCAATATCCGGATGAAACATGAGCATTGAATAGATAAAAAACACAGCCACAGAAAAAAAGCTTGCCATGAAAAAGGCGCCGTATATACGGCTGTTCCGTACGACATTACGGTAAGCGAATTGTCGAAAGGTCACCTACTTGTCCTCCTCCTAGTAAGCTCAACACATTTAATATTCGCTGGAAAAACATTTGACGACGATCATCTTTGTAAATTTCATTAAAGAATTCCCCATCTTTAATAAATAACACGCGATCACAATAGCTAGCTGCAATTGGATCATGTGTTACCATGACAATCGTTGTTCGTCTTTCCTGATTGATTTTTGTTAAAAGTTCAAGTACATCACGTGAAGAATTCGAATCCAAATTCCCGGTCGGCTCATCTGCTAAAATGAGACTTGGGTTATGAATAAGTGCCCGACCAATAGCTGTTCTTTGCGCTTGTCCACCTGATATTTCATTTGGGCGTTTATGCAAGAATGAAGTTAAATCGAGCTTTTCCACAATACCTGCAAGACGCTCCTCCATTACTTCTAATGGTTGTTGGTCTAAAGTCAGTGGCAGCACAATATTCTCTTCCACTGTGAGCATATGCAAAAGATTAAAATCCTGAAAAATAAAACCAAGCTGCCTTCTTCTAAAGTAGGCTAGCTCAGTTGCTTTCAGCATATGAGGGTTCATGCCATCTAAAATGATTTCTCCACTCGTTGGTTCATCAATCGTAGAAACGATATTTAATAATGTTGTTTTTCCACTTCCTGATGGACCCATGACTGCTAAAAACTCGCCTTCCTCCACCTCAAAGCTTAGTTGATTTAGCGCACGATGAGTTACTTTACCTTCATACACCTTCGTCACGTCTTTTATTTGTAAAATAGGCATAACTTGTTCACCTTATTTCTTCATTAATTCCATAGATTCTGGTAAAAGCCACTGCAATACTACTTCAAAGCCAATTTGAAAATGCGGCTCCGTTAAACATTCAGCTGGCGTATTACCATCCTCCTCCACTAGACTAAAGCAATGCGAACCAACAATTATATCCCAGGCATCCATTTCACCTTCAATTACTTCCCCACAAATCGTATAATGTCCACTGTACATCACTTGTTCACCTTCTACAGGAAGAGCGTTAAGTAAAGTTGGTTTATATAAGTCTAGCCCAAGCTTATTCGAAAAATGCATGACCTCTTCATTAAGCAAAAGACTAGCCTTACGGAAATTTTTGCAGGATAAACACTCACAAACTTCGTTAAGTGATTCGTATAATGCTTCTGTTTTCTCTGTCTCTACATGTAAAACCCATTCAGCCAAACATACCTCTGTCATTTCCGATCCCCCTAATTCGTAAATGTCACTGTAACAACTGTTCCTTTCTCTACCTCTGATGTAATGTTTAATTCGTGACCGAGTTTTTCACAGATCTCTTTCGCTAAATATAAGCCCATCCCTGTGGATTCCCCAGTTTTACGCCCATTCTCACCAGTAAAGAAAGCTTTAGTGACACGAGAAAGATCGGAAGCAGGAATACCAATACCTTCATCACGAATCGTTAATTGTACGTGGTCATCTTTTTTAACGGCAGAAATCACTATTTTTTTATTCGCCTCAAACGTATATTTAACCGCATTTGTGACGAATTGCCCGATAATAAAGCGAAGCCATTTCGAATCACTTGCTACGATAATATCATCCTCGATATGAATTTCTGGGAAGACACGTTTCGTAATAAATAAACGTTTATTTTCATTTACAGTTGCCGTAACAATCGTTTTTAAAGCAATCTGTTCTACTTGCATATCTTCTTCAAAATTTTCTAATCTAGCATTCACTAACACCATATCCAAGCCTCTACGCAGACGGTCAATTTCCTCCTGTACATTCTTTTTATCAAGAGGTCGCTCATCCTGTAATAAGAGTTCAATGACAGAAATTGGTGTTTTCATCTGGTGCACCCATTGATTCATAAACTGATCATGTCGTTTTTGGCCAGCATATAACGATTGAAGCTCATGCTTATATAGTCGATATAGTTCATGCATATATTTTTCAGCTTGTTTCGCCTCTGGTGTTTTAGCATTTTTTTGCAATACATCCTCCATCGTTTTAGGTAGCTGCGATATTTTGATCAAATAACGTTGACGCATTAAATAACGGATAATTAAAAACGAGGCTAGTAACACTAAACTAATACAGAAGGAATATATAGCAGTATCAACATTTCGAAAGCCATCCAACCAATATAAGACCATAATAAAACCGACTAGTAAGAACTGGAATACAATGAACGATGCGTAATCACGCAAAAATAACTTCCAGCCCACTATAATTCACCTGCACTTAAAATAAAGCGATAACCTGCCCCGCGCACCGTTTCGATAGAAGACATAATTTGATAATCAGCTAGCTTTTTACGCACTCTTGTCATATTGACGTTCAATGTATTTTCATCGACAAATGCCTGATCGTCCCAAAGCTCTTCTAACAGTTGCTCACGCGCCACTACCTTTGGAGCATTTCCCATTAACAGTTCTAAAATGATACATTCTTTTTTCTGAAGAGGGATCTCTAAATCATTTTTATGAAGCTCCATTCTTTCTAAATGAAGAACGAGCTGTCCTTGTTTAATTGTCCGTTCTTCTTGTCTTGTTGCATATTCGCCATATGTACGACGCAAGTGACTACGGATTTTAGCTAGCACAATCTCATAATTAAATGGCTTCGTAATGAAATCGTCGCCCCCATTTTCTAGCGCAAAAATTTGATCCATCTCCCCAGAACGAGCAGAAATAAAAATAATTGGACAAGTTGTATGTTGACGTAGTTGGCGACACCAATAATAGCCATCGTACGAAGGTAAATTTATGTCAAGCAACACCATGTGTGGGTTAAATGCTGTGAATTCTTCAACGAGATGATCAAATTCTTTGATCGTTTCAACTTCGTATTGATATTTTCTAAGCGTTTCTGCGAGCAATGATGCAATTTTTACATCATCTTCGACAATAAATATTCGATGCTTCTCCATACCAACACTCCTTTCTATCTTATATTGTATCAAAAAAAGGCCCACTGACATAACTGTCAGCGAACCTTTTGTAGCAAAAGTTAACACGAATCTATTTATTAGAAATCATTTGTACGGCTTATCATCAAAGCGTAAGGTTGATTTCCGTTCCGGTTGGCGCTTTCCTGGGGGCGTCCGATGAGCCGCTTCGCTTCGCTGCAGGGTCTCGGGCCAGCAGGAGGTTGGTCACGAAGGCGTTATCACAGGACGTGATGCTTTTAGCCTTCGTTCCTCTATATCGCTGATCCCCAAGGAGTCGCCTACCTCCACTTCAATCAACTAATTTGCAAGGCATATGTTTTAACAAAATATCATCCCTAATTTCCGATGATGAACCAAAATATATTGGAAGATCACTTGCATGGCTCATACCAAAACATGGGGTTGATTTCCGTTCCGGCTGGGCATTTTCCAAGGGGCGTCCAGCCTTCACTCCAATCAAAATCTAAACATCGCATATCTTTAACAATGTCATCCTCTTCTTTTGATATTGAACCCTTAATAAGGACATTTGCTAGTTTCTACACATACTTATCTTAATAAATTAATTGTAAAAACTCTTCTGTCGTAATTCCACCAAAGTATGTTGGAATATCAATATCCGCTAACGCATTAGCAATTGCAGTTCGATCATAGTTTGTCCCAGCTAATCGTTGTTCAACATCTGTCATGTCGCCTACACCGAAGAAATCACCAAAAATATGTGCTTCTTCAATAATTCCTTTATTCACCTCTAAGCGAATATCAATGCCTCCTGTTGGGAAGCGATGTGTTTTTTGAATATTAAAGCGTGGCGATTTCCCATAGTTCCATTCCCATGTTTGGTAACGCTCTTCAGATAGCTTATGGATATTTGCCCAGTCTTCCTCTGTTAGCTCATAATAGCTAATATTTTCTTCACCACCGAAAATGGATTTTAAAATTTCTAGACGGAATTCTTCGACTGTCATCTTATCTTTTAAGAACTCAGAAATATTAGCTACTCTTGAACGAATCGATTTAATACCCTTTGATTCAATTTTATCTTTCTTCACCTTTAATGCAGATACTACAGCATCAATTTCTGTATCAAACAGTAATGTGCCGTGGCTATACATACGGCCCTTTGTAGAAAACTGCGCGTTCCCGGAAACTTTACGTCCTTCTGCTAAAATGTCGTTACGGCCTGAAAGCTCCGCATGAACGCCCATTTTTGCAAGTGCATCTACAACAGGCTGCGTGAATTTTTTATAATTCATAAAGCTATCGCCATCGTCTTTAGTAATAAAACTATAGTTGAGGTTCCCTAAATCATGATACACTGCGCCGCCACCAGAAAGGCGTCGTACAACGATTATGCCATTCTCCTCCACGTAATCTGTGTTAATCTCTTCGATAGTATTTTGATTTTTACCGATGATGATTGAAGGCTGATTTATGTAAAAAAGTAGCACTGGCTCCTTTTCAACATCCATCGTTTTTAATAAATACTCTTCAATGGCAAGGTTAATGCGTGGATCATGAATCCCTTTATTATCAACGAATATCATAATTTACGTTTCCTCCTTCACAATATATCCATATTTATTTTAACGTAAATTAGGCATTTTGTGTTGACGAAAAGCTTCTGTTATAATACACTAGAAAATATCAAAACAGTAATAGTACAGATGAACTTAAAGGAGGAGTCCACAATGTTAGAAAATGTAGTTGAATTTTTCAAGAACCTACCTGCAAAGCAATGTACAGAATGCGGTGAAAAGATTGAAGAACAAAGTGAATGCTACAGCAACACTTGTGAAAAATGTAACCACCTATAAGCATTTGCCTATTCTGTATTAGTCATATACGTGCCCCACACGTACTAAAAATGACGCCTCTCATCATATTAATTGATGAACCCTTAATTAAATCTCTTACACTTAAAAACAGTAGCCGATACGCTCATATCAGCTGCTGTTTTTTGTATGATTTTTTTTGCATATGTGCTGTTTTGTTGAAGTCGAGCCGTTATTCCTGGTACTTGAGCAGTTTTTGAAGCTACCCGATCACATTCTCTCGCCACCTGAGCAGTTTTCGATCCTACCCGATCACATTCTCTCGCCACCTGAGCAGTTTTCGAAGCTACCCGATCACATTCTCTCGCCACCTGAGCAGTTTTCGAAGCCACCCGATCACATTCTCTCGCCACCTGATCAGTTTTCGAAGCTACCCGATCACATTCTCTCGCCACCTGATCAGTTTTCGATCCTACCCGATCACATTCTCTCCCTACCTGAGCAGTTTGCGAAGCCACCCGATCACATTCTCTCGCCACCTGAGCAGTTTTCGAAGCCACCCGATCACATTCTCTCCCTACCTGAGCAGTTCTCCCCGCTACCGAGCACTTCTTCCCTTTCCAGACAATCATTCAACCATAAAAAAAACACCCACCAATATCGGTGGGTGTAAAAAATTACTTTTTAGTTTTCTTCGGCTACTTTTGAGTAACGTTTTGTGTGTAGTAACATGAAATAACCGAAAGTAATTGCTAAGAATGCTACTAGGAAGCCTGCTAGAATTCCGTAGTTTTGCATTAAGAATGATGTATCACCAGTTGAGATACTTGCTTTAAATGCTGAAACAGTATATGTCATTGGTAATAGTTTATTAAATACTTGTAATGGTGATGGGATTAACTCAAGTGGGAATGTACCCGCACTTGTTGTAAGTTGTAAAATTAATACAACAATCGCCATGAAGCGTCCTGGATCACCGAAAATAGATACTAACATTTGAATTAAAGCTAAGAAAACATAACTTGTTAATAATGCTGTTAGGCAGAAGTATCCGAAATTGTTTACTTCAAGGCCTAAGCCCCATTTTACAATAACCACTGTTAATATAGTTTGAATTAAGCCGACTATTGCTAAAACCGAAGCTTTACTTGTAAACCACGCTGCTCCATTTTTTGGACGAATCGCTGGTTCCACAAGTGGGAAAACGATAGAGATTAATAACGCACCTACGAATAAACCTAGAGAAATAAAGTATGGTGAGAAACCTGTTCCATAGTTAGGTACATGGTTAACAGATTCTTTATCAACCTCAACTGGGCTACCTACCATATCATATGTGTCTTTGCTTGCATGAACTTCTTTTGCTTTTTCACTTGCTTCACCTAGTTTGCCAGATAAAGTTGATGTACCATCTGCAAGTTCACTTGAACCATCAACAATCTTTGTAGAACCCTCTGCTACTTCACCTGATTTAGATGCAAGTGTTGATTGACCATTCGCAAGTTTATTTGAACCACTTACTAGCTCATTTAAGCCTGAAGCTAATGCTTTAGAACCTGCTCCAACTTTCTGAGCACCTGCATTTAATTCACCTAATTTTTGAGCAAGTGTTGCATTACCAGCTTGTAGAGTTTGTGCCCCTTGGTTTAATTGACCGCTTTTAGATACTAACTCATTTGCACCTGCTAACGCTTGTGATTGACCTGCTGCAATTTGCGATGCACCAGAACTTAATTCGTTAGCACCAGCTTGTAATTGTCCTGTACCAGCAGTTAAAGCGCCTAAGCCATCATGCACGCTTGCACTTCCTGCTTGTAGCTTAGTTAATGTTTGTTTTAATACTGCTGCTTGCTCTTCAGGCAATGAACCCATCATGCCTTCTAATTGTTTAGATAACTCATTTATGCCTGCTGCTACTTGAGCAGAACCATCTGTTAATTGGCCTGCTGCACCATTTAATTTACCTGCATTATCAGCTATAGAAGCTGCACCTGCACTAATTTGTTTTTGTTTATCGTTAAGTGTAGCTATACCTCCTTGAAGTCGTGCTACACCCTGTGTATATTGTGACACACCTCCCGAAAGTTCTGTTGCCCCCGATGCTGCTTTCTGTGCACCTGGGTATAACTGTCCAGTAGCGTTTTGTATGCTTCCTATAGCAGTATTTAATTCATTTGCACCTTTTGAAGCATCTCCAATACCTTTAGCAATTTTATCTGCACCATTCGACAATTCAACCGAACTTGATGCTATTTTCTCTATATAACCTTTTAAATCTTTTGTACCATTCGCTAAAGTTTTTGCACCCTCACCTAGCTTATTCGAGCCATCAGCAGCCTCTGTAAAGCCATCTCCAAGAGTTGTAATTGAATCAAATAATTTTTCAGCATAAGTTGCTGAAACTTGTGAATTTACTTCCGCACGTACACGATCCATTGCTGTTTCACCAATTTGTGCACCAAGGAAGTTCAATCCTTCATTCGGAATATAATTCATAACTAGTTTAGAAGGTTTGTCATCTAATAAAGTAGTCGCGTGCTCAGAGAAATTTGTTGGAATTTCTAGAATCATATAGTAATCACGGCCATGTAAGCCTTTTTCAGCTTCTTCTTTGGAAACGTCAATAAACTTAAACTCGTTACTCTCGACAAGCTTATCGACTAAATCGTTCCCTAAATCTAATTTAACTCCTTCCATTTCAGCGCCCTTATCTTGATTGACAACAGCTACTGGCAAATTCGGAAGGCCTTTATATGGATCCCAAAATGCCCATAAAAACATACCTGCGTACATCACTGGAATAAATAATACAGCAATTATTGAAACAAGCATTTTTCTTGTTTTTAAGATTTTCAGCCACTCAGCTTTAATCATACGTTTTCTTCACTCCTATAATATTGACCGAAAACGTCAGTCGGTCATTTTTATTCAAAAAAAAAAACAAAATTTCAGGTGGGTAAAACTTCTAGACTGTCCTTGATTCACTTTTTAGCTCGGCCTAATCAAGTTAAAATTAGTCCACGGAAGATTGTTTCCTTGAAAAGATTTAGTATCTTTTCTTCTGGAATAATTTCGCCATGTAGATCATGCCAATCAACGACAAATGCTAGATACGCCTTTAACAACAGAAAGCTTACTAATTCTGCATCACAGTCTCTAATTTCTCCTTTTACGATACGTCTTTGAATTAATTCAGTAACGTAGGATAAAATTTCATTCTCAATTCGAACTAGAGCTTGTTTAACTGCTGGCGTTCGTAGTTCCTTCTCCTCCTCTAATAACTTTGCAAATAAAAGATGTTTTTCACGGAACTGTAGCATTTTCATTAAAGCATTGTGCGCATTGTCCATAAAGCTAGCTGATGCATCCAACACTGCATCCGCTTCTGCTTGCATCTCTCGTACAAGTGACATAGCTATCTCTTGAAATAAAATTTCTTTATTTGCAAAGAATGTGTAAATCGTCCCTTTACCGACATTCGCAATTTTAGCTACTTGCTCCATTGTTGTCGCCTTGTACCCAAACAATGTAAAGGATTTTGTAGCTGCTTCAAGAATTTCCTGCCTACGATCCATTAGTAACATCCTTTCCTGTTCTATTATGTACATGCCTTTGTACACGAAAATGTTAATGACCAGAAAACCGTTTCGGTCATCTGGTCATTATCATATTCCTATTTTAAAAATAATGCAAGCATTTAATTGTGATTTTTTTCACTTTTTTCATGATCACTATGCTCAGCACCCTCTGATTTATCATTACCGTGATCCATCATGTTATGATCCATGCTGTTGTTATTTGCTTTTTCATCTTCTGGTAAAACTTTCGTCATATCCGGGCTACCAGCAGTAATTTGTTGCTTCGGCATATTATGAATACCATTAGCTGTCGTATGAGCATACATATAATAGACTCCATCGTGGTCAAACTTAGTCTCCGCTTTATAAACGCCATCTTTCTCTAATTTACCCTCAATCGTTTGCCCTTCATCTCGTTTACCAGATTCCCAAACTTCAAATTTCACATCTGCATCATCAATATTTTTGCCACCTTGTTCAACTTGCGCAGCAAGTTCAATCGTTTCATTGATTGCTACTTCTTTTGATGTTAAAATTTGAACCTCCAACATTTGTGGCTCTTGTGGTTCTGGTAAAGCTGTTGTTTCTTTCTTTTCTCCGCAGCCTACTAATAATGCAGGTACTGCAACTAATGCCAATAACCATTTTTTCATGTTTTATTCCTCCATTAAAGGCAATGTAATTTTTACAATTGTGCCCTTTTCAACTTCACTTTCAATCTCTATCTTGCCCTGTAACTGCTTCAACAATTGTTCAACAATCGACAAGCCGAGTCCACTACCACCATCTGCTCGACTCCGTGCTTTGTTAACACGATAAAAGCGCTCAGTTACATGTGATAAATCCTCTTGTGGAATACCAATCCCATAATCCTTTATCGTAATTTGTGCACTTCCATTATCCTCAAAAGCAGTAATTTCAACCTTTGACTGCTCATACGAGTAATTAATAGCATTTTCAATTATATTAATAAAAACTTGTTTCAGCTTCACTTCATCAGCTTTGATAATTAATGCATCATCAGCATCTAAATGGAGTGCTATCGTCTTCTTCTCTGCTTGATGAGTTAATATTTTTTGAACCTCGCGTAATGTTTCAGCAAGCGGAATTGGATATAAAGTAATTTCCGCCTGTTCATTTTCCATACGAGCAAGTAGAAGTAATTCATTCGTTAAACGTTCCATCCGATTTGCTTCACGTACAATTAGCTGGATCGTTTCCTCTTTTTGACTTTCTGGAATAATGCCCTTTTGCATCGCTTCACTATATCCTTTTACATAGCTAATAGGTGTCCTGAGCTCATGTGAAACTGTAGCTAAAAACGTTTTTTGAGCCTCATCCTCTTGTTGAATCGACTCTGCCATTTTATTAAAGGTGCTAGATAATCTTCCTATTTCATCTTTGGAATGAACTGTCACACGTGTTCCATAGTTTCCGTCTGACATTTGCTCAACAGCTCTTTGCAAATTACTTAGTGGTCGCATAATATGACGGATTCCTTTATAAATTAAATAGCTAATGACAATTAAAAATATAAAGGCACTGACAAATAAGGAAATGACTTCATTATTCGCTAACTCACTAATTTTTGCTAAAGGGAAGTAAATATATATAATTCCTTCAAGCCTATTTTGGTCTACTAGCGGAAGTACTACAGAAATTAACTGTCTATCAAATCGAGGCTCATACCCAATTTTCTGTACATATTCACCTGCCAGTAATTGCTGTCGCTCTTCTGGACCAATCAATGTTTCGAAATCAATATCAAATGGTACACAAGCACTTAGTTCACGTGGATTTCTTACTGCAAAAATATTCAAATTTGAATAATTAGTATACTGTTCAATGTCTGCAATAAACTCATCCGTTACTTTATTACCTGTATACATCGTTTGTAGCTTTGACCCTACCTCTACCATCATCTCCTCCGTGTCTTCTACATAAAGCCGTTCATATAAATAATCAGTCAGGACATACATGAAGACAACGGTAATAATTAAAAATGCAAAGATTAATAGCCAAATACGTGTTGAAATCTTTTTCATTCTCCAGGATCAAAGCGGTAGCCCACTCCCCAAACGGTTTGAATATGCCCCGCTGCTTCCTTTCCAAGCTTTATACGTAAGGTTTTTATATGCGTGTCAACAGTTCTTGTTCCCCCTACATAATCAATATCCCAAATGCGTTCTAGTAATTGCTCCCTTGTATAGGCATTCCCAGGATTGTTCATAAATAAATGTAATAGTTCAAACTCCTTTAAAGTAAGTGGAACACTCTTTCCATCCACAGATACCTTGCGTGCAGTCTCATCTATTTTAATAGGTCCAAGTATCACATATTTTTGCTGTAATTCTTCAATATTAGCACCACTTCTTCTTAACACAGCATGAATTCGAGCAACTAACTCATCGTTTGTAAACGGTTTGACAATATAATCATCTCCGCCAATTGTTAGGCCTTTAACTTTATCCTCATTTGCATCGCGTGCTGTCAGGAAAATAATTGGTATATTCGACATCGCACGTATACTTTGACAAACCGCAAAGCCGTCTTCATGCGGCATCATCACATCAAGTAAAACTAAATCAATTTTTTCTCGTACAATAATGTCATAGGCTTCTGTACCACTTGCTGCTGTTAAAGTCTCAATTTTAGAATTATTGAGCATCATTTCTATTAAATTACGCATATCTTTCTCATCATCAACAATTAATACAGTTGTCACATTTTTTCCTCCCTCACTAACAGTTGAAATGCACCTTTCCCCACATCAACTGTTTTTTTTACCTGACCTTCTTGTATGAAATATAAAGTATGGTCATCATAGCCAGCGACAACAATATTATCTTTAAACTGATTTACGGCAAATGGATTAGCGCCTACCACTTGCTCCCATTTCACATTTCCATTAAAGTCAGCAACATATAATTCGTTATGACCATGACTAACAACAAGGATAGCATCCTTTGTTTTGGTTAATCCAACAGGCATTAAAGGCATTTTTATCTCCCCTTTTTTGACTCCTGTCGTAAGATCATATTTTTTAACAGAACTATTCGGTTTGCTTCCTTCTCCATGACCACCCATCCATAGTTCATTTGTCTCTTCGAGAATAGCTATTCCATGTGATGATTTTTGAATCGGCCACTCTTGCTCAACCTTTAGATTTTCTATATTTAACACCGATAATTTCGTATCTTTATAATTAATCACATATAGCTTATCTTTATAGGCTGCCATTGACATAGGGTAGTTACCTAGCTTCTGTGTTGCCAGTTCGTTGCCCTTCTCATCAAAGCTTGTCACTGTATTTGTTTTGCTATTCGCAATAAAAAACTGTTTTTTATTTTCGGCATAATACACATTGGTTGTACCAAGCTTTACTTTTTTTGAATAGAGCTTCTTTCCGGTTGATAAAGTATAGACGTCTATTTCATTTAATTGATGACCGTACAATAACACACGATCATTTTCAAGCAGTATTGCCCCCGAGTATGCTTTGTCAAATAACCACGTTGCTATCACATTCCCTTGCCCATCTATAAAATCTAGTGAAGGCTCCTGTATATTTAAGGATGCAATAAAATCCTGGTCACGTTCTATAGGATCAAACGATTTCCCCGTACACCCTGCTAGCCATATAAGCTGTACTAAAGAAAAAATGAAGAATACCCATTTTTTCAACATCATCACCTCTGTTTCTTAACTATACTTCACAATTGTGAAATTCGCGTGAAACTTGAATGGTAAATTTATGACAAAGAAAACAAGCAAATTTCACGATTAATACTACATCTACGAGCATTTATCCAAACCCCAAAATATAGTAGCTCATATACTACATAGATTACGGTAAGGAGGAATCCACTTTATGGTGTCCATTAGTTTATGTATGATAGTGAAAAATGAAGAAGATGTCATCGGTAGATGTCTAGCATCTGTAAAAGGGTTAGTTGACGAAATTAATATCATCGATACAGGCTCTACCGACAATACAAAGCAAATCGTTAAACAATTCACAGATCGTATTTATGATTTCGAATGGATTCAGCATTTTGCAGCTGCAAGAAATTTTTCTTTTCAGCAAGCAACAAAGGAGTACATTTTTTGGCTTGATGCAGACGACGTATTATTAGAAGAGGATCAAGAAAAATTTAAAGCACTAAAAGAATCCTTAAGTCTTGATATAGATGCCGTTTCGATGAATTATAATTTAAGCTTTGATCACGAGGGAAATGTAAGTTCTCTTTTAAGAAGATATCGTTTAGTAAGAAGAGATAAACAATTCCAATGGATAGGTGCTGTCCATGAATATTTAGAAGTCGGCGGGAAGCTTTTGGATAGTGATATCGCTGTCAGCCATTTACCACTTAGTCATGATCATAATCGGAATATTAACATCTATAAGCAATTAGTTGAATCAGGAGAACCTCTCTCTCCACGAGATACATTTTATTATGCAAATGAATTACTAGATCATGAACAATTTGAGGATGCACTATTTTACTATGAAACGTTTTTAGCTTCTAAACTGGGCTGGGTAGAAGATAATATCCGAGCCTGTTTTAAATTAGCAGATTGTTACTCTAATTTAAATGATAAAGAAAATAATTTGAGTTCCATTTTAAGAAGCTTTGAATATGACATTCCACGCCCTGAAGCGTGTTGTAGACTTGGCTTTCATTTTATGGAACAAGCCAAAAATGATGAAGCAATTTTTTGGTATAAACAAGCGCTTGTCGTCAAGCAAAAACCTAACACTCCTTTTCAAAATAAAACCTTTACGACCTGGTTACCCCACTTACAACTTTGTGTCCTCTTTGATCGGTTACAACAATATGAACTCGCCAACGCACATAATGAAATAGCAAGATCCTATTTACCAAATGATGAAAAAATACTGCACAATAAAAAATATTTTGATCGCATTTTAAATAAGGAAAATGAAACATCTTAAATATCTTCTATATAAATAAGTAGTTAGTGAATAGTGTTTAGAAAATACTTTTATCGCAATTGATATTTTTGATAAACCAAGTAGTTAACTGTCTATTTCATCTTTTCCCTCTATGAATACGATACTTGAGAGAGGAGGTGAAACAATGCATTTTGGAAAATTTAATAATAGAATTTGTAGCAAATGTAATACATTCCCGTGTTGTTGTAATCCTTGTGCTCCAAGCTGTCCTGTTATTCCTATTAAACGTGGAGTAACTGGTCCTACGGGAGCTACTGGCGCTACTGGTGCTACCGGGGTTACCGGGGTTACCGGGGTTACTGGCTCTACTGGCTCTACTGGCTCTACTGGCTCTACTGGCTCTACTGGCTCTACTGGCTCTACTGGGGCTACTGGGGCTACTGGGGCTACTGGGGCTACTGGGGCTACTGGGG
>NZ_LDGC01000079.1:0-56379 GCF_015844675.1 Lysinibacillus sphaericus
ACGTATCAGCTAATAATTGCGAATGCGGATACGCGCGAACCGATTGATATTTTACCGAATCGTAAAAAAGAAACAATAAAAAATTACTTAAGTCAGTATGGAGCAGATGTTGAAATAGTGGTCATGGATATGAATCCAAGTTTTAAAGCAGCTGTTCGTCAAGCGCTATGTCGACCTGTTATTGTGGCAGATCGCTTTCATTTTAGCCGTTATATCTATTGGGCAATGGATGAAGTGCGCCGACAAGTACAAAAAGAATGGGACAAATACAATCGTACAAAGTGTAAACGTATGCGTCATGTGTTTTATAAACGTGCATCTAAATTATCACCGAAACAACAGTGGTACTTACAGCGCTATACAGAAATGTCCGAAACATTAAAAGTAGCTCATGAATTAAAGGAAGCCTATTGTGAATGGTTTGATTGGGCAAAGACAAAGAATGATATCGTAGAAGTGAAGAAGCGATTACTAGCTTTTTACCGTAAGGTAGAAGAGACAAAATTACCAGCTTTCTTAAAAGCAATTCAAACGTTGAAAAACTGGCAAGTAGAAATACTAAATAGCTTTAGCTTTGGTTATTCCAACGGCTTCTTAGAAGGTATTAATAATAAAACAAAAGTGATGAAACGGAATGCATATGGCTTTCGACGCTTCGATCACTTTCGAGCAAAAATCTTATTAAATTTAAAGTATAAAGATATCGGGGTTCATCTGGGTTAACGTGCTAAATGATCACACCACCCCAACATTTGACTTAGAACCTATTTTTTCTATCAATTATGCCTCGGCATAACTGCAGCTTTCGCTACGCTTTCGCGCACATAAACAATGCGGCCAGGATCGGATTTGTGCTTGGATTAAACAGTTTCATCTGGCGTGAAACCTAGCTTTTCAAGTGCAGTAAATACAGGCTTTAGTTGCACATAGCCTTCGCCCACTACTTCATTATTTATAAGGACAAGCGGATAAAAAAATTCATCATCTTGAATGCGTGCAGCATAATCTTGATCGCGCTCATTCTCAATTGGTCCTTCGATATCGATATAGCGAATATCATATCCTTGGTTTGGATATTTTCGATCTATGGCTGCTTGTAGCCATTCATATGTATCTTTTGAAGATGGTGCATTAACACAGCTAGCGCAAATAACCTCTGTTCCGTAAATTTCAATCTGTGGTTTCGTTTGACTCATAGCATTTCCACTCCTCGTGATTCTATATTGGATTTTTTCTGTTGCTAACATTATAATCATTATAAGGAAAGGAGTCGAGACAAATGGCAGAAGCAACAATTAACGATCAAGTTCAAGAGGTATTAGATAAATTACGCCCATTCTTACTACGTGACGGTGGAGACTGTGAATTAGTAGATGTAGAAGACGGCATTGTAAAATTACGTTTATTAGGTGCATGTGGTAGTTGCCCAAGTTCAACAATCACGCTTAAAGCTGGTATCGAACGCGCATTATTAGAAGAAGTACCAGGTATTATTGAAGTAGAGCAAGTATTCTAAAACGACTAAAAAAAGTTCTAGCTGATTCATTCACGCTAGAACTTTTTTCTTATACTTGGCGAGCGTGTTCTTTTTCTTCTCGAATAATCGCCCATTGTTCCTTAGCCATATCAATGATCTTCGCTTCTCCACCAACACTTTGCTTTTCAATGACCTTTGAGAAGAAGCGAGTAGCATTTTCTAAATCACCGATGCGTCGTGATAGTTCAGCGATCATATACATAATTCGTACATCTGACATTTGAGTAGAGCTGTAATCCTCATTTGAATAAGAATCCATATAGTAATCTCGGGCCATTGTCATAAAACGCTGCTCTTGGCCTTCGTTTTTTAGTGAACGATATAGCCATGCAAGACGTAATGTAAGCCCAGCTATAGCAACAAATTTCTCTTTTTTAATCGTACCGCAAAGGAACGCTAATTTATAAGCTTGTATCGCTTGGAATACAGTACGTTCTCCCTTAAAATCATGGTGTACCCATTTTTCTGTAATTTGTATGCGAATTTCATCTTGCGTGCCAGGGGCGAAATATTTTGAAAAGTCTTCTGTAAATGAAAAGCCGCAATGCTCACAAACAAATACATTATAATAAAGGGCGTTTACACCGTCTGCATAAATAGGGTGAAAATCTGTTTCTGTATGATCTACTTTAATGAATTTAGAGCGTACTTTTAATGTTGGAAATTCTTTTTTGCAATGAAGACATTGAATTTTTTTTTCGTAATAAGGTGAAATCTCCATATTTTATACCTCTTTCATCGAGTTATTACAACTATTATACCAATGATTATTTTATAAACATGAATAAAAATTACTATTAATGTGAAAAATATTAGAATTTTTACTAATATCAGCTTTATCACTGACGCTTCGCTATATAATGCTTTTAACCTTCGTTCATCTATAACGCTCATCCCCGAGGAGTAGCCCAGTCTCCAATCCTCAGCATACGTTTTAACAAATGTCATCCTATCTTTTAGTGTTGTGCCAAAAATCCTCTTGGAGCTGAATATTTGTCATACAATAGTCAAAATTGATATGATAATAATTAAGAAGGAAGGTGATTGGGATGACAAGTTTAAAGCAAGTAATTGAAATTACTGAAGCGGCTGTCTTTCATATTAATGAAATGATGGAGCACAATGAAGAGCAAGGTGCGTTTTTACGTGTAGTTGTTAATGGTGGCGGATGCAGTGGCCTATCATACGGTATGCATTTTGATCAAGAGAAAAAAGAAGATGATTTTGAAGATGTACAACATGGTTTAACAATTCTTGTTTCCCGTGAAGATGCGCCGATTATAATGGGGACAAAAATTGACTATAAACAATCGCTAATGGGCGGTGGCTTCACAATCGATAATCCAAATGCTATCGCATCATGCGGCTGTGGCACGTCTTTCAAAACAGCAAAGCGTGAAGGTACACCTGAAATTTGTGATTAAAAAGTAAATGTCTAAATGTTGAAATAGGGTTGTAAATAACAGCAGAAATTGATGTGTACACAATCCTTGAAATGTGTAAACACAACCGTAAAATGACGTATTTAGGATTGTAGATACCAAGCCTTTTTGATTTGTATGTTGCGAAAACATAACGAATTGAGGAGGCTTTTTAATTTGGGTTTAAAAAAGAAGAAACGAACAACTAATGTAAAATGGCAATGGGCAAGGAATACCCATCTATAATAGGTAATAACGAATGCGCACTTTAAAGTAACTCAAAAACATTATATTATTTTATAATCATGAATTATTGTGTGGGGTAGTAATTCCATCAATTCTTCTTTTTTTCTTATGGCTCCTTCAACATTGACAATAAACAAATCTAACACCTTTTTATATAACTGAAAATTCTGTTTATATAAAAATAACATAGTAAAATGTAATTTGGAAGTTAATTAGCAAATGTGTAGAGAAGAGATTAAACCTTACCATAAACTTTTCATTGGAGTGACATTAATTTTTCTACGAGCATGCAATCGTTTTAGGGCATAATAAAAGGACTCGCAAACCTGAAAATAAATCATACAAATGCAAGTCCTATTCTTAAATATCCTGTTAGTTCAATAATATTTCTTTTTTTTCGCTGCGAATGGTAAATCAGCTAAAACAAAAATGAATGATATAAATAATGGTTTAAGTACAATATTGTAAAAAGTTATTTCTGATGGTTCTTTTACATAGTAAAAAATAAAGGCACAACAACTAATTAGAATGAAATGAAAGAGAAGAAAAAAGAACCTCTTTCTTTTATCCTGCTTATTTAACTTTCTAAAATTTATTATTGTTACGGTTACTATATAAATAATGAATAAAACAAGAAAAATTAAATAATACAATATAAACTTAGCTGCAAATACATTTCCAATATCCTTATACGCAATAAATAATGTAATGATCATACCTACAAAAACAACCATATAGATAATGATTGTAAAAATGCTTTTCTTCAATTAATTGATACCTCGAAATTCTTATGTATTACAACTAGTTTCTCAAAAATCTGCAATTTTGTTAACTAGTAAAATAATGAATTTAAGTGCTACCTTCATTCGCTTGTGGCATTTATGATTAAAAACTCGAATTTAGTGATAAGTTTCTTTTATTTTGAGTTGTAGTAAATCCGAATTTTTTTGTATGGACGAGGAACTAAATATTCATTAATGGGGGTGGTCATTTGTGAGACGAAAAGCTGTCGTAGCCATTAGTATTGTGATAGTCATTTTTACTGCAATGGGTTTATATGTATACGAGCGAGACAAGGTTAACATTTAAAGAAACCGCTATTAGGGAAGTAAAAGAGGAAACTGGTATTGATATCGAAATTCTAAAATTTTGTGGTGTTTCACAAGAATTAAAAAATAGTGTTTGTAATATGTGGTGGTTAGGAACTTCTATTGGCGTTGAATTACAAACGAGTTGTGAAAGTTTAGAGGTTGGTTTTTTTGACGTAGAAGAGGCTTTAGTATTAATAGAAAATCAAAATTTAAAAAAGGAATTATTACATTGCTTAAACAATGAGGCAGAACCTTTTTATATTTATTTTTAATAAGAAACAAGCCACGATTATTTCTAATCGTAGCCTTATAAATATCACAATTAGTGAAGCTGTGTTAATACATAATCATAAATCTCATCGGAAGATTTATTAAGAGCTATAGAAAACTCTGAAAAGATAGTATCCTGTAAAGATTGCAATGTTTTTTCTTCCTGGTTAGGGAATTTTTTTTCATTAGTCTTATATTCGAGCTTTTTTCGTAACAATGTGTTTAAAAGCTTTGCTTGTTTTTGGCGATTGCCGGATTTAATGATTTCTAAATGAAATCTCATTCGATGTGTATTTTGTTCAATCCATTCCACACCAGGTGATGTGAATGAATGTAAAATACTAAGGGCTTCTTCTTTTTTAATAATATCTCTAAGTTGTTTTTTAGAATTGTCAATAGGGGTACGAATGATTAATTGCGGTTCATTTAGTGGTTGTAAAACGTAATAAGATTTAGTAATGTCGTTAAAGGTTTGTTCACAGATATCTTCAATAGAACAAAGTCCATGTGATGAGTAAATGACTACATCGCCAACGTTGTACATATATATCCCCTCCAACAAACTTTATTGTCAACTAAGTTGACTAAATTTATTATAAGCAATTAAATGATTTTTGTCAACTAAGTTGACGATTGCCGCTGTTTTTTGTATATTAATAACGAAAAAAATGAAATGAAGGTGAACTAGTTGAAGGACGAATTGCAGAATCGAGATGTCATTGATTTGCTGAGCGAACGTCACGAACTACTTCGAAGACTTGCGGAAGAGAAGTGGAATAAGCATAACGATATTTATATTTCAAATTCAGAATGGTATATTCTGGGGATGATTTATAAAAAACAACTTACGATTTCAGATGTAGCTAAAAATGTTAAATTTTCAAGACAAGCAACCCATAAAATAATAAAGAGTTTGGAAGTTAAAGGGTTGGTGACAGTTACGAGTGTAGAACATAGTAAAAAACATAAAGCTATTCGTATGACTGAATTTGGTGAAGATTGCTTTGAAAAAAATCAATATTGTAAAGCAGAAATAGAAAAACAACTGGTCAATACAATTGGAGAAGATCAGGTCATCCGATTAAAAAAAATATTAAAGCTTAATTGGGATATGGAGCAGCTGGAAGCGTAAGTAGTCGTTGTTTAGGTATGGAAAATGTTTGGAACACAGCTTATAACATGAAAAGGTAGGGTACTGTCTTAAGCCACTTTCGTTCTACTAGAAAGTGGCTTTTTTTTTCTCCTATGGACCAAAACCAAATTGTCCATTTTCTCTAATGGCAAACTTTTCGTTGTTTTTCGCTTGGAAATAATAAGTGCCTACTGTACCTATTTCATACCCATAAATGACTTCCTTAATATCCTGCCATTCATATGTGGTTTTATGGAGATGTTCTTTGAAAACAATTTGTGTATTTTGTATAGCGATATAACTTAAAACAGAAAAATAGCATAAAACCAGACTGCTCACGATTGTTATAATCGTAATCAAATAAGTGTATTTATTTCTTTTGAAACTAAGTATGATCAACGTTAAAATGATTAGTGTAATTGCTAGGAGAAGCATAGTGAAGTTGCTTATTGGATTGATCAGCACGATATTATCACTACTGTAATAAAACGTTTGGGAAGCAGTAAGTGGCAACATGAAAACTATGATGGGCGATAGTAAAAGCAACGCTATCGCAAAAATAAAAAGCTTTCCATTAAGTGATAATTCGTTTAACATAAAAATTCCTCCTTTAAATAGAGTGAATATTCTATGTTTTAACTAGTGTAACATACTTACAAAATTGGCGTACATGTATACTTTATGTTTGAGAATGTAGAATAACCATAAAATTCTGAATTAATACTTCTATATATGGAAAATAGGTCGTTATAATAGTGATATAGAGGTGAAGAATATGAAAAAAGATAGAGGGAAAGTTTGGTTGGGCGTTGCGGGGGTAACTGTAAATGACTTAGGCCA
This sequence comes from Lysinibacillus sphaericus, assembly GCF_015844675.1. Taxonomy (GTDB): domain Bacteria; phylum Bacillota; class Bacilli; order Bacillales_A; family Planococcaceae; genus Lysinibacillus; species Lysinibacillus sphaericus_E. Next base: position 6,538 of record NZ_LDGC01000079.1, read on the forward strand.
ATGGCTAGTTGTTAAAAAGGCATATAGCGGATTAAAGGGAAGATGGTCATTGCCGGCTGGTTTTGTCAATGCTGGTGAAACAGTTGATGAGGCTGTTGTTCGCGAATTAAAAGAAGAAACGGGTATTGATTGCTATGTATCAGGCTTAATTGGTTTTCGGACGGGTGTGATTCGTGGTGATATTAGTGATAATATGGCGATATTTTATTGTCGGATGAAAGATGAGCAACAGAAGATTTGTATTCAGGAAAAAGAATTATTAGAAGCGAAGTGGATGTATCCGAAGGAGCTAGCTCAAGATGAGATGACATCAGTGATGTTAAAGGAAATGGCATCCAACCAATTTGAAAAGCACCAACTAGAGGGGATTGAAGGTATTAATCCAGGAGATGTCTTTGGCTATTCCTCTTATAAATTGTTCTTTAAAAAATAGAGCGACAAAGGAGGGGGCCTATGATGGAGCTTTTTTTGTTTATGTTAGAGCGTGTAGGGCTAATCATTGTGTTTGCCTTTTTAATGTCAAGGTGGCGCCTCTTTCGGGGAGTGCTCTTTCAGGATCAAGGGGTTCAGGAAAAAACTTGGCTCATTGTTATTTTTAGTGCTTTAAGTATAGTGAGCAGCTATACAGGGATAAAAATTGAAAGTGGGTCCATTAATCCTTTAAATCAAATGATACATAGCACTATAAATGCGGAGGAGGCAATTGCGAACACGAGGCTAATTGGTGTAGCAATTGCGGGTATTTTTGGTGGGCCACTTGTTGGCGTTAGTGTGGGGATTATTGCGGGGATTCATCGTATTACCCTTGGGGGTTTTACAGCGGTTGCCTGTGGTGTTTCGACTATACTAGCAGGATTCATAACAGGTGGTTTAAGTAGGCAATTAAAAATACGTCAAACTTTCTCCTATAAAAAGGCTATTATGATCGGAATTTGTGCAGAGACTTTACAAATGATTGTTATTTTAATAATAGCAAAGCCTTTTGAACAGGCTTTACAATTAGTTTCTTTAATCGCGCTACCAATGATTATTATGAATGCCCTTGGGATTTTAATATTTTTCATTATTATCAAAACGTTTATTGATGAGGAAGAGCGCACAAAAGCATTACAAACACATCAAGCATTTTCAATTGCGCAACAAACAATCGAACATTTTCGTAAAGGGTTAAATGAAGAATCATGCCGAACGGTTGCGGAGATTATTAAAAGAGAGATTAAGGTTGAAGCGGTCGCGATTACAGATACAAATGGAATTTTAGCACATGTAGGAGTAGGCGAGGATCATCACGTCATTCATCAAGAAATAATAACAGCTTTAACGAAGCGAGTATTAGTAGAAGGACGCATCATTACAGCGACGTCCGCAAAAGAAATCAATTGTCCACATGAAGATTGTCCGCTAAGTGCTGCGATTGTCTTACCATTAAAAGTACAGCATAAAACGGTAGGTACCTTAAAGCTATATTTTATTAATGTTTCTTCATTAACAGGGGCGAAAAAGGAGCTAGCTGAAGGTCTCAGTCGACTATTTTCCTCGCAGCTTGAATATGCTGAAATTGAGCAGCAAAGAAAGTTATTAAAGGATGCCGAGATTAAAGCGCTACAAGCACAGGTTCACCCTCATTTCTTTTTTAATAGTCTCAATACTATTTCAAGTCTGATCCGAACGGATGCTGATGAGGCTAGAGCTTTATTGATAAAGCTTAGTACGTTTTTCAGAAGTAATTTGCAGGGAGCTCGCCAAATGCTGATTCCGTTAAAAAATGAAATTGATCATGTGGAGGCTTATTTGTCGATTGAACAAAAAAGATTTCCAAACCGCTATGATGTGAAGTTTCACTTGGATGAATCATTGTTTGACGTACAAATCCCCCCGTTTACGTTACAGCCACTTGTTGAAAATGCCATTTATCATGCCTTTAAAAATCGTAAGGAAGGCAAAATTGACGTAAAGGTACAACGAATCAATAATAAGTTATTACTGTTAACAGAGGACAATGGCTGTGGGATGAGAGAAGAGCAGATTAAACAGCTTGGCAAAACGATCATGCAATCTGAACAAGGAACTGGGACAGCCTTATGGAATATTTATCAGCGTATTCATGAAATTTACGGAAGTGATGCAGATTTTCATATTTCAAGTACGTTGGATGTTGGCACGAAAATTATGATACAGCTGCCATTAAAAGCCACAAGATGGGAGTAGAGAAATGTTAAATGTCTATATTGTAGATGATGAGCCGCTAGCAAGGGCTGAATTGCGATATTTATTGGAGCAAACAAAGTTAGTTCAGATCATTGGTGAATCGGATGATCTGGAGGAAATACTGTTGGATCCACAGTTTGAACAGATTGATTGTGTGTTTTTAGATATACAGCTTGGCGCTAACAATGGCCTAGAATTGGCAAAACAATTGCAACTAAGCATACGTAAACCTGAAATTATTTTTGCTACTGCTTATGATGAGTATGCTTTGCAGGCATTTGAAGTAAACGCCTTTGATTATATTTTGAAACCATTTGAACCAGTGCGTGTACAAAGTGCTGTTGAAAAGCTAGTGGCTAAAAGAAGGGCAATACAGGCTAATACGATGGAAAAATTAAAGGATTTACAATTGGACAAGCTTGATAAATTAACAGTTTATGTGAATGATCGGATTTTACTTATTAAAATTCAAGAAATTTTATATTGTACTTCTGAAGATAGTAAGACGATTGTGGTCACTGAGAATGGGAGATATTTTGCTTCAGAGTCCTTAGCTGCTTTGGAGAATAAACTTACTTTAAAAGGTTTTGTGCGTGTCCATCGGGCATTTATCGTCAATCTAGAGCATATTGAAGAGCTTGAGCCTTGGAGTAGCTCAAAGTACAATTTGATTTTGCATAATAGGCATTCGATACCTGTTAGCAGACTTTATATGAAGGATGTGCGAAAGATATTTCAGCTATCAAAATAACTGCATTTCAACAGTAGATAACACCCTTTCAACTTGGAATTCTGACATTTTGGTGAATTTTATGAATAATTGTTCAATTCGTTTGCTATGATGTGGAAAACGTAAAAGGAGTGATAACATGAATGCTATTACAATTGTAATAGGTTCCATTTGTGTACTGATGATTAGCTATCGTTTGTATGGCATATTTTTCACAAAGAAAGTACTGAAGATAAAAGATGATACGCCCACCCCAGCACACGCTATGGAGGATGGTAAAGACTATGTTCCGACGAATAAATGGGTGACATTTGGGCATCATTTTGCTGCGATCGCAGCAGCTGGACCGTTAGTCGGACCTATTTTAGCTGCACAATTTGGCTATTTGCCTGGGCTCCTTTGGCTGTTAATTGGTGCGGTAATCGGTGGTGCAGTACATGATGCAGTAGTGTTATTCGCTTCAATGCGCCATGGTGGAAAGTCTTTATCTGAGGTCATGAAGAAGGAATTAGGACCTATTGCAGGATTCTGTACAGGCCTTGCCATGCTTTTTATTATTACAATTACAATGGCCGGGCTATCGATGGTTGTCCTTGGTGCGCTAGAGCGAAATCCATGGGGAACTTTTGCGGTAGGGATTACTATTCCAATAGCGATGCTTGTTGGTATTGCTTATCGTAAAACAGGAAATTTAATAGTTACATCGACAGTTGGCTTTATTTTGCTGATGATCGGTGTATTTCTTGGACCGATGATTCAAGGAACAGCATTTGGCGATTTTTTAACGTTTGACCGTGATACTTTAGCTATTATTTTACCGATTTATGCATTCTTTGCAGCGGCATTACCTGTTTGGCTCTTATTAGCGCCGCGTGATTATTTAAGTAGTTTCATGAAAATTGGTGTATTTATTGCTTTAATCATCGGGGTCTTTTTCGTTAACCCAGTTATTCAATTCCCGCCAATTACGGAGTTTATTCATGGTGGTGGCCCAGTAATTGCTGGCCCAGTATGGCCATTCGTCTCTATCACAATTGCCTGTGGGGCTATTTCTGGCTTCCATGCTTTTGTAGGCTCTGGGACAACGCCGAAAATGATTGATCGCTGGGAAGATATTCGCATCGTCGGTTTTGGTGCGATGCTCGTAGAATCTTTAGTAGGGGTAATGGCTTTGATTGCAGCAACAGCCCTTCATCCAGCAGATTATTTTGCGATTAATTCAGCCCCAGCAGTCTTTGCTACATTAGGAATGGAGCCTGTTCATTTACATGCTTTAGCTGAAAGTATCGGGATGGATTTAGAAGGACGTACAGGAGGAGCGGTAACGCTTGCAGTTGGGATGACTGATATTTTCACAGGGATTCCTTGGTTTGCTGAACTATCTTCTTATTTCTATCAATTCGTAATCATGTTTGAAGCGGTCTTTATTTTAACAGCTATTGATGCTGGGACACGTGTAGCGCGCTATTTAATCCAAGATTTTGGTGGCAATGTATACAAGCCACTGAAGCGTACAAATTGGATTCCGGGTACAATCTTTGCAAGTGCACTTGCATGCTTTATGTGGGGCTACTTATTGTATTCAGGAGATATAAGTTCAATTTGGGTATTATTCGGCGTTTCGAATCAGTTGATGGCAACAATCGGTTTAGTATGTGGTGTAACAATCGTATTAAAAGTTGCAGATAAGCGAATCTACGCCTTAACATGCTTTATCCCATTAGCCTATTTATATGTCACTGTAAATGTAGCAGGCTTTTGGATGATTAAAAATGTATATTGGAATACAGCGGCGGCTGGTTACAATATGTTAAATGGTATATTGTCAGTCATTATGTTAATGTTAGGCTTTATCATTGTTATTGCTGCTATTAAAAAATGGGCAGAGCTTTGGAAGTCACCAAAGTTTTTATTATCGCAAACAGCTTCATAATGAAAAGCGAGAAACTATTGAAAATTAGTTGTATACTAGTTTTCAATAGTTTTTTATTGGCTGATCATCAAGAGGTGTGGATGACTTTTGTTAAAACGTCTATTATGTAAATAAGTTGATCTTCGTTACGGCTTGGCGACTCCTCGGGGATTAGCGATATAGAGGAACGAAGGCTAAAAGCATCACGTCCTGTGATAACGCCTTCGTGACCAACATCCTGCTGTTGCCGCTGCTGTTGCCGCTGCCGCTTCGCTTTCGCGCAGATAAAACCCTTTTGCTGTCGCTGCGCTTTCGCACAAACAAAACCAAAACCCTATGCTGCCGCTACGTTGCACTCCCGCTTTCGCGCAAAAGACATCTGTTGGCCCGAGACCCTGCAGCGAAGCGGATGTTTTCTGTGCGAAAGCGTAGTGCAACGTAGCGACAGCAACAAAGCGGCTCATCGGAACGCCCCCAGGAAGCTTGCTCTGTGCGAAAGCGAAGCGGCAGCTACAAAGCGCCCAGTCGGAACGGAAATCAACCCCACGTTATGGTGAGGATTCCTAAATATGACGAACAAGCGAAATCAAGGGTATGTTCATTGAAAGCGTTGTAGTAATCATGTAAACTAATGAGAGGAAAACGGAGGTTGTACATACATGGGTGGTTCAGTTTCAATAGTGCAGTTAATCATTTCAATTTTGTTATTTTTCGTTATGTTCTTTGGTATTGGATTTTTATTGAATATGCTTCTGCGAATGACATGGTTAATGGCAATCGTGTATCCAATTGTTGTTATTTTTATTGTCGATGATGTAAGCTTTTTAGATTATATTTTCAAGCCAGGTTCTGCATTTCCAGCACTTTTAGATAAGTTACAAGCATTGCACCTTGTTGATGTGTCCATCTTATCGGGTGGCTTTGCTGGTTCAATTGTTGCGGGAATTGTCATGATTTTTTTACGTAAAAGCGGTTATCGAATGTTTTAACTTCTTTCAGAAGGTGTCTAAACACCAACTGAAAGAAGTTAAAGTCTCCGGTGGATGTCACGGAATCGGAAATGAGTTCGCAAAGGATGTTAGCCTAAAATCATCGCATCCATGAGATAATGGCTAACTGACCTGCATCGTGCAGGCCTAAGCACAAAACCGATTCCGGACGCAATTATGCCGAGGCATAATTGATCTTCTTTCAGCAGATGCTTGGGCATCTGCTGATTTTTTTATTGAATTTTTCTGATAAATCTTGAAAAGCTTCCGATAAATAAAAAAATACAGCCTCGGCATGAGGATGTGTCTATTTTTACAAAATAAACTGGTATGTGATGATGGCGATGAAGATTCCAGTTAATGCCCCAAAAAATACCTCGCTCCGTTTATGGCCTAGTAATGTTTTTAGCTCCTCCATTTTTTCTTGGCCATCCATTTGCGGCCATTTCTTTAAATCATGAAGCAGTGTTTCAAAGTCCTTTCGTAGTTGATTTAATACTGCTGCATGTTGACCTGCCTGGAAACGTACTCCACTCGCATCATACATGACGATAAATGAAAACATAGCGGCTACGGCGAAAATTGGGGAATCTAATCCTGTTTCATAGGCTATAGAGGTTGTTAGTCCTGTTACGGAAGCGGAGTGTGAACTAGGCATACCCCCGGTGGAAGTAAATAATCCCCAGTCAATCTTTCGAGTCATTAAAAAATGAATAGGGATTTTTATAAACTGTGCGAAGAGAACAGCAAAAAGGGCAACGAGTAAAGGGGTATTTTGAAGTAAACTCATGAGCATCACAACCTTCACTTATAATTGCTTTTATTATAACATTCATTATTTTCTAAAAGCCAAATATTACGCGTTTTCTGAAATTTAGGTATAATAGAATACTGAATGGAGGAATGTACATGCATATTGTAAAAGAAGCAAAAACATTTGAAACGATTTCTACGGAAGTGTTAGTAGTAGGCGTCCCTAAACATCGTGAACAAATGCAGGAATGGGCAAGCTTTTCATCATTTTATGGAGAATCCATTGATGCGTGGATTAGTGCAGGGGATGTATCTACTGCGTTAAAAAAAATGACGAAATTGCCATTCCTGAAGAGCCATGCAAATCTTAAACGCATTTTATTTGTTGGTTTAGATGACCGTAAAGACTTAACAGAAGGCGATATTCGTGCAGCATTTGGGTTGCTTGGCAAGGAACTAAGGGCCTTAAAGGTTAAAGAATACTCCATTTGGCTTGAGTCGTTTACGACAGAATCGATTACTGTAACAGATGTTGCATTTTTAGCTGGTGAAGGAACAGGTCTTGGTTATTATGCAATTCCTCATTATAAAACAACATCAAATGAAGTAGATAAACGTATTGACACGGTGCATCTTGTAACTACTGCTAATGATTTAGATGAAGTGGTGGCAAGCTTTGGGGTTGGTGCTATTTATGCAAATGCTGTAAATGAAGCACGTAACTTAATTAATTTACCACCAAACTTACTGACAGCGACAGACTTAGCAAATTACGCAGAGTCCCTTGCAGTCGAGTACAATTTTGAAGTGGAAATTTTAGATAAAGCACAATTAGAGGAGCTTGGAATGGGCGGTATTTTATGTGTCAATCAAGGCTCCCGTGAAGAACCTCGTTTAATAACATTAAAATATAAAGCGACTGAAGATTTTGATGATCCAATTGGTCTTGTCGGCAAAGGGGTTACGTATGATACAGGTGGCTATTCCTTAAAGCCAAAAGATTCAATGGTAGGCATGAAGGGCGATATGGGCGGTGCTGCAGCTGTGCTAGGTGCCATGAAAATTATTGGTGAATTACGTCCTAACAAAAATGTCTTAGCTGTTATTGGCTCTACCGATAATATGGTATCTGAAACAGCATTTAAGCCAGATGATGTTATCACGACATATAGTGGTAAGACGGTCGAAGTGTTAAATACTGATGCGGAAGGACGCTTAGTGTTGGCAGACGCTACTACATATGCTAAACAACAAGGAGCTACTTCCTTGATTGATGTTGCAACGTTAACAGGTGGAGTAATTACAGCACTTGGTATGGATAAAACGGGTGCACTTTCTAATGACGATGAATTCTTTGCAGCTTTCATGGAAGCCGCAAAGGAGACGGATGAATTTGTATGGCGCATGCCTTTAACAGAAAATGATAAGAAACGAATTCGTAAATCAGACGTCGCTGATTTGAATAATTCTCCTGGTCGAGATGGTCACATGATTTTTGGCGGAGGCTTTGTTGGTGAGTTTGTAGGTGATACACCATGGATTCACTTAGATATTGCAGGAACGTCAGATGCGATGGCTGTACATGACTTAGGTCCAAAAGGTGGTACAGGTGTAATGGTACGCACACTTGCAAACTTTGTGCAACGTTTAGGAGAAGAAAAATAGAATAGGCAATGGACGTGTGATATATGCATCCCCCTACATACGATAGAGTAAAAAAGGGAGGAAGCTTATGACATTCTTCGGAGGTTATCCAGGAGGTGGCTTTTGGCCAATCGGTGGGCCGTTTTTGGGAGGGTTTTTAGGAAGTTTTCTTGGATCACAGTTTGGCCCATCTCCATTTTATCCGCCGTTCTATCGCCCATTTCCACCGTTCTACCGACCAGGTCCACCATTTTTCCGACCAGGTCCACCGTTTGGAGGGCATCGTAGATATTAATTCGAATAAAATAGATCTCAAAAAACCAGATGTCAGTAAGCGACGTCTGGTTTTTTCTTAATAGGTTAAATAAATATCATATTCTATGTATTAAATAAAGTGTTGACAGAATATACTAAATTATTTATTATTCTTATTGTATTAGTAAGAATTAAAATTAAATACGTAGCTGACTAGTAAACTAGAGGCTCTTATTATTCACAGGCATTGCTTTTGCCTATGGATAATTTGAGTCTTTTTTTTATCTCTAAGGAAAAACGAAAGGGAGTGAAATCAAATGGGGAAAGTTTTTATAGTGGGTGCTGGACCTGGTGATGTTGATCTTATCACAGTAAAAGGATTAAGGTGTATCGAATGTGCTGATGTCATTCTGTATGACAGACTCATTAATAAGACACTACTGTCCTATGCTAAACGAGAGGCTAAGCTCATATTTTGCGGTAAGCTACCACAGCAGCACGCCATGATTCAAGAGCAAATTAATCAAGCACTTGTCAGCTATGCACAGCAAGGATTGATTGTGACGAGATTAAAGGGAGGAGATCCATTCGTTTTTGGAAGAGGAGCTGAGGAAGCAGAGGTGCTAGCGCAGCATAATATTCCATTTGAAGTAGTACCTGGCATCACTTCAGGGATAGCGGCGCCGGCATATGCGGGAATTCCTGTTACACATCGTGACCTTAGCTCAAGTTTTGCGATGGTCACTGGGCATATGAAAGAGGGCAAGGATGATGGAATCCAATGGGAAAGTCTTGTGAAAGGGATTGATACGATTGCTATTTATATGGGGGTCAGTAACCTTCCTTATATCCGTCAGCAACTGCTTAAGTATGGGCGAGATAAGGAAACCCCAATAGCGCTCATCCATTGGGGTACATTTTCTCAACAAAAAACAGTCACAGGGACTTTAGCTAATATTGAAGAACTATTTCAGCGAGAAAATATTCAAAATCCAAGCATAATTGTAGTAGGAAAAGTTGTTACTTTGAGGGAAACCATTCAATGGTTTGAACAAAACATTCCGCAGCCACAGTTAGCAGAAGTTTCTGTGTAAGGATGTGGGTTCATGCAAGCCATTTTATATATCGCTCATGGAAGTAGAGTAAAGGCGGGAGTGGAGCAAGCTGTTACCTTTCTGAAGGGCGTACAACAAGAGATTGAAATACCGATTCAAGAAATTAGTTTTTTAGAACTCGCTACTCCGACAATTGCTGAAGGTATTGCGAGCTGTATTAACCAAGGCGCTACAGCTATAGCGATCGTGCCTATTTTATTGCTTGCCGCTCAGCATGCAAAGCACGATATTCCAATTGAGATTGATAAAGCAAAAGAACAGCATCCACAAGTGCGATTTACATATGGTGAACCACTTGGGGTCCATGAATTATTAATTGATACATTACAGACTAGAATATTAGAAACAAGATGCGCTACTAACGATGCAAGTGTTTTACTTATAGGTCGTGGGAGTAGTGATCCTGCAGTAAAGAGTGATTTAGCCAAAATTGCAACAAGATTACGTGATAAATACGCTTATGAAGCTGTAGACACGTGCTTTCTATATGGCATGGGTCCTACGTTTGAAGATTGGTTACAACAAGAGAAATATAGGGGCAATCAAGTATTTATAGTGCCGTATTTGTTGTTTACGGGGATTTTACGCCAAAGCATAACAAGGCGATTACAAGATTATGAGAATAAGAACGTTATTTTATGTGAAAGTTTAGGCTATGACGACAATGTAAGGGAAGTTTTAGTGGAACGTATTTATCAATTATTAAAATTTACTAAGAAAGGTGTTTTGTAATGGTAGATAAAAGGACTGAAAATGTAAATCTAGCATTAGATAATGTACGCCAAATTTTAAATACTGTGAACCACGGATCAATTACATTGATTGTGCAAAATTCCTATGTGGTTCAAATTGAAAAGAAGGAAAAAATACGACTCCGATAATTTTAACTTTTAACAGTGGGTGTGCAAACAACTGTACCTGTCGCTACGCTTTCGGTACAAAAGACATCCGCTGAAATAAAGGAACTCAGTCTAAGAACGCCACGTCCAGTTGTGTGAAAACGAAGCGACAGCAATAGGATTATATCTGTGCGAAAGCGAAACAACAACAACATACTGAGTGACCAACATCATGCCGAGGCATAATTGATCTTTTTCTAGCAAGGCAAATTATCAACAGAAGAAAATGATACGAATACGTGAGGTGGCAAGGTTGAAACTACAAGTAGTAAACAGTCCATTTAATGAGGAGCAGGTAAAGCTGTTAAATGAGCTGCTCCCTCAATTAACTGGAGAACAGAGGATTTGGTTAAACGGTTTTTTAAGTGCACCACTAGCAACTAGTAATCCAGTTGTTGAGGAAGTAACACCGATAGTAAAAATAATCACCAAAACAGTAACGATTTTATATGGTTCACAAACAGGCAATAGCCAGGGGTTAGCTGAAAAATATGCCGCAGCCTTGAAAGACAATGATGTGGACGTAACAATTGCATCGTTAGCAACGTTTAAACCAAATAATTTAAAAAAGGTAACAAATCTTTTACTTATTGTTAGTACGCATGGGGAAGGGGATCCGCCTGATCAAGCGATACAGTTCTACGAATTTTTGCATAGCAAGCGAGCTCCAAAGTTAGAGCAACTTCATTATTCGGTGCTAGCCTTAGGCGATAGCTCCTATGAATTTTTCTGTAAAACAGGAAAGGATTTTGATGAACAGTTTGCAAAATTAGGAGCAACTCGAATCGTACCTCGCACAGATTGTGATGTAGATTATGATGACACTGCAGCACAATGGTTCTCAGCTGTTCAGAAGGAGTTGCTTCAACAGACGGATGCAGCTGATATAACGACTACACAAAATAAAATAGCGCAAGGAGACACTACATATTCTCGAAAAAATCCGTTTTATGCAGAAGTACTTGAAAACATTAATTTAAACGGTCGCGGATCAAATAAAGAAACACGTCATATTGAATTATCCATCGAAGGTGCAAATTTTTATTTTGAACCAGGAGATAGTATCGGTATTCAACCGGAAAATGATGAAAAGCTAGTCGATGCTTTAATCACAGCGTTACAGTTTGATCCACAAACTGTGGTAAACGTCTTTGAAGAAACACTGCCATTAAAGGATGTATTGCAAAAAAAACTAGAAATTACAGTGTTATCTAAGCCATTGTTAAAAAAAATTGGTGCCTATACGGTCCATCAGGAATTTACAAAGCTATTAGAAGACTCTAATTCTTGGAAGGACTATGCAAAAGGAAGAGATTTACTTGACGTTGTGGAAGACTTTGCACCATTTATATGGGATGCGCAGCAATTTGTAGATTTACTACGTAAAATACCAGCACGTCTTTATTCCATTGCTAGTAGTCAAAAAGCAAATAGTGAAGAGGTACATTTAACAATTGGGAAAGTAAGCTATGAGACGAATGGACGTCAACGTCTTGGCGTTTGCTCAGGAAGCGTAGCAGAGCGTATTCAAATTGGTGACACATTACCGGTATATGTTCATAAAAATCCAAACTTTAGACTACCAGAGCATGAGGATACACCGATTATTATGATTGGTGCTGGAACAGGTGTTGCCCCGTATCGTTCATTTTTAGAGGAGCGTGAGGAATTAGGAATCGGAGGGAAAGCTTGGCTAATCTATGGTGATCAACACTTTGTCACAGACTTTCTTTATCAAACAGAATGGCAACGTTGGCTTTCTTCAGGCACACTAAGTCAATTGCATGTCGCTTTCTCACGTGATACAGATAGAAAAATATATGTTCAACATAAAATTGAGGAAAATGCTGTTGCTTTTTATGAATGGCTAGAGCAAGGAGCTGTCATTTACGTCTGTGGCGATAAAGAGTCGATGGCGGCTGATGTTGATGCAACAATCCATCGCGTTATTGAACTACAGGGACAAAAAACGCCAGAGGAAGCTAAAGCCTTTGTCAATGAACTAAAACAGCAGAAACGCTATCAACGTGACGTTTATTAACTACCTTCGGCAATGTTTTCTGTAGCGATAGCTTCAATTCTGCCGAGGAATAATTGATTAAAGGAGCGATAACAAATGACAGGAAAAATTATTTTACCTCCACAACCGGGGAAGCCTAGTGATGTAGAGCGTATTAAAAGCGATAGTAATTATCTACGCGGAACATTAGAGCGTACGATGAACAATCCATTAAGTTCAGGTATCCCAGAGGATGATAACCGTCTAATGAAATTCCATGGTAGTTATTTACAAGACGACCGTGATCTTCGGAATGAACGCCAGCGTCAAAAGCTTGAGCCGGCCTACCAATTTATGGTGCGTGTACGTACACCGGGCGGAGCAGCCACTTCAGCACAATGGCTAGTAATGGATGAAATGGCGAGAAAGTATGGTAACGGCTCATTAAAATTAACGACACGTCAGGCATTTCAAGTGCATGGCATATTAAAATGGAATGTTAAAAAATATATGCAGGAAGTCAATGAGGTGTTATTAGATTCTCTTGCTGCCTGCGGAGATGTCAACCGTAATGTGATGTGTAATGTGAATCCAAATCAATCCGCATTACATGAAGAAATCTATAATTGGTCTGCCAAATTAAGTGAGCATTTACTACCTAGAACACGAGCTTACCATGAACTATGGCTAGATGGCGAAAAGGTAGTTGATAGTCAGGATGAAGAAGTTGAACCGATATACGGTGCGCAATATTTGCCACGGAAATTTAAAATTGGTATAGCGATTCCGCCAAGTAATGATGTGGACGTATTCTCACAAGATATAGGGCTGATTGCAATTGTGGATGAGGGTAGGCTAGTAGGCTTTAACGTAGCTGTTGGTGGAGGAATGGGCATGACACATGGTGATCATGAAACATATCCACAGCTCGCTCGCATAATTGGCTTTATCACACCTGATAAACTACTGGAAACAGCGGAGAAAATTATTACGATTCAGCGCGATTATGGGAATCGTTCGGTTCGTAAAAATGCACGTTTTAAATATACAATTGATGCAAGAGGACTTGAATGGTTTAACGAAGAACTAACTCGTCGTCTAGGTTGGACTATCCAAGAGGCCCGTCCATTTACTTTTAATCGCACGGGTGATGAGTTTGGTTGGATTAAAGGTGCAGAAGGTCAATGGCATTATACATTATTTATTCAAAATGGTCGTATTAAGGACTTTGAAAATTATGAGCTGTTAACAGGATTACGTGAAATTGCGAAAGTGCATACAGGTAATTTTCGCTTAACGCCAAACCAAAATTTAATGATTAGTAATGTAACGCCGCAAAAGAAGAAAAAAATTGCTGCTATTATTGAGCAATATAACCTTACAGATGGAGCGCACTATTCTGCATTGCGCCGAAATTCGATTGCTTGCGTATCATTACCAACATGTGGTTTAGCTATGGCAGAAGCCGAGCGTTACCTGCCTTCTCTAATTACAAAAATAGAAACAATTATTGAAGAAGCGGGCTTAAACGATACAGAAATCGTTATTCGCATGTCAGGCTGTCCGAATGGTTGCTCGCGTGCAGCTATGGCTGAGATTGGGTTTATTGGTAAAGGTCCAGGGAAATATAATATGTATTTAGGAGCAAGTTTTACTGGTGATCGTCTCAATAAAATATATCGTGAAAATCTAGGCGAGGAGGAGATATTAGCGGAGCTTCGTCCAATTCTGCTCCACTATGCGAAGGAACGTCTAGATGGCGAGCATTTCGGTGATTTTGTTATTCGTGCGGATTATGTAACAGCTGTTCACGATGGACGAGATTTTCATCATAAATAAAATAATAGCCCTGTAGCAAATTTTCTCTGCTACAGGGCTTATGTTGTGGAAAAACTAGTGTGTTAGAAATTAAGATGTCATATTAAATAAATTAAGTCTCTTCTACAAATGAGGGTTGATACATTGCTGAAGTTCCGTTTTATCACTATAAATTGGAGTGACATGCCAGAAGATACACGCTATGTGAAGTGGTTTCGTTCCGGCTGAGCGACTCCTTGGGATCAGCAATAGAGGAACGAAGGCTAAAACCATCACATCCTGTGATAACGCATTCGTGACCACCATCCTGCTTTTGCCGCTGTCGCTTCGCTTTCGCGCAGATAAAACCCTTTTGCTGTCGCTGCGCTTTCGCACAAACAAAACCAAAACCCTCTGTCGCTACGTTAGCACTACGCTTTCACGCAAAAGCCCCAAGCGGCTCATCGGATGCCCCCAGGAAGCTTTGCTCTGTGCGAAAGCGAAGCGTCAGCCGGAACGGAAATCAACCCCTCGTTTTGCTGAGCCATACTGTATTTAATATGTCACCAACACAAAGAGCCGTGTAGCAGAAATCCTTTATATGGAAAAATCTTCGGGGATAAAGACTTTTAATTGCTTTGGTTTGACAAATACTTGGTCACCAACCTTAAGCAGAAGATTAGTAAATTGTTCTTTAGTCAGTTCTGCCTCTAAAAATTCATCTATATCTTCACGACGTAGCTCAACCTGCACGATAGGTCCGAGTAAATGAATATGGCTTACCTTGACGGGGACAGTACCAGATATATTCATTTTCTCAATTTGAATATCATGGGGACGTACATATCCTACTGCATGATCCTCTGTGTATACCTGTGCGTCAGGTACATCAATCGCAAATTCACCATGCAGGAGCTTACCATTATGTAACCGTCCTTTAAAGAGATTCACATTACCTAAAAAATCATAAACAAAAGGGCTATTTGGATTTGTGTATACGTCGTCTGGGCTACCGATTTGCTCTATCTTGCCGTTGTTCATCACGACAATTCGGTCTGCAACATCAAGTGCCTCTTCCTGATCGTGTGTGACAAAAATACTTGTAATATGAAAATCATCGTGAAGCTTTCGAAGCCAACGACGCAATTCCTTGCGTACCTTAGCATCCAGTGCTCCAAAAGGTTCATCTAATAGAAGCACCTTGGGCTCCACGGCGAGAGCTCTAGCAAGTGCAACTCGCTGACGTTGCCCACCTGAAAGTTGTGTTGGATAGCGATCGGCAAAATTTTCTAGTTTGACGAGTCTTAGAAGTTCCACCACTTTGTTCTGTATTTCTAATTTAGATGGTCTTGTTTTACGAGGACGTACTTTAAGACCGTAAGCGACATTATCAAAAACGGTCATATGGCGAAAAAGTGCATAATGCTGGAATACAAAGCCTACATTGCGCTCCTTTGGGTGGCGATTTATCATCGATTGACCGTCAAATAAAATCTCTCCAACATCTGATGTTTCAAGACCAGCAATAACGCGTAGTAACGAAGTTTTGCCAGAACCAGATGGGCCGAGAAGGGCAACCAGTTCACCTGATTGAATATGAAGAGAAACATCTTCTAAAGCTTGAAAGGAACCGAATTTTTTGGATACATTTTTAATTTGGATGCTCATGCTGACAATACCTCCTTTAAGCAGATTTTGATTTCCAAGCAACAATATCTTTAACGATAAGTGTAATAATAGCGATCACGCTCATAAGTGAAGCAACGGCGAAGGCTGCTGCAAATTGATACTCATTGTATAAAATTTCAATATGAAGAGGCATTGTATTTGTCATTCCACGAATATGCCCTGATACAACAGAAACTGCCCCAAATTCACCGATTGCCCGAGCATTACAAAGTATAAGGCCGTACAATAAGCCCCATTTGATATTCGGCAATGTCACATAGCAAAATGTTTTAAAACCATTAGCACCAAGTGAAATGGACGCCTCCTCCTCGGAAGTACCTTGTGTCTGCATAAGAGGAATGAGCTCCCGCGCCACAAAGGGCAATGTGACAAAGACAGTAGCAAGGACAATACCAGGTAGTGCAAAAACAATTTTTATGTCATGTTCAAATAGCCAATCACCAAATAGTCCCTGTGAGCCAAATAACAAAATAAATACTAAACCTGCAATAACGGGAGATACAGCAAAAGGAAGATCCACAATTGTAAGAAGTAGATTTTTCCCTTTAAAGTTGAACTTTGTTAAAGCCCAAGCAGCCATAACTCCAAAGATTGCGTTTAATGGTACGGCAATCGCGACGACAGTTAAGGTTAACTTAATGGCCGCCAATGCATCTGGATGTGTGATAGCTGCTACATATACGTCTACTCCTTTTTGAAAGGCAGTGAAAAAAATCGATACTAGTGGAAGCACAATGAAAAATGCTAAAAAAGCTAGCGCAATAAATGTTAGCGTATATCGGACAAAACGTGGCTCTTGTAAAGCAGCAGACTTTGTCGCTGCATTATTTTTTTCAGGAGCAACTTGCTGAATAAATGTAGATTGTTCCATAAATACCTCCTAATGTACAAAGCGACGATTTGCCAACCATTGTATTAAATTAATGCTAAATAATAGAATGAAGGACGTAACCAGCATGACCACTGCAATAGCAGTTGCACCAGCATAGTCATATTGCTCGAGCTTAGTCATAATTATTAAAGGCGTAATTTCAGTCTTCATCGGCATATTACCGGCGATAAAAACAACAGAGCCATACTCTCCTAGTGCACGTGCAAAGGCTAATGAAAATCCTGTTAAAATGGCAGGAGCAAGCTCTGGAAAAATCACTTTACGAATGGTTTGTAGGCGAGTTGCTCCAAGGCTTGCTGAGGCTTCCTCAACCTCAGCACTAATATTTTGTAAGACAGGCTGCACAGTACGAACGACGAATGGTAGCCCGATAAATGTAAGGGCAATGATAATGCCGAGTGGCGTAAAGGCAATTTTAAAATTAAAAAATTGACCAATCCAACCATTTGGCGCATAAAGTGACGTTAAGGCAATTCCTGCTACAGCAGTTGGCAAAGCAAATGGTAAATCGACAAGTCCATCGATGATTCGTTTAAACGGAAAGCGGTAGCGTACAAGCACCCATGCAATGATTGTGCCAAAAATAACATTTAATAAACCCGCAGCGAGTGCAGTACTGAAACTTACCTTATAGGAAGCGACAGCACGAGGAGCGGTCACAATATTAACAAACTCTGCCCAGCTTAAGGACATTGTATGAATAAAAATCATCGATAGCGGCAATAAGACTAGCAAGCTAACGTATAACATCGTATAGCCCAGAGAAAGGTGGAAACCTGGAATAATGCGGCGTGTTTTTTTATTAACAGTTAAACTACTCATAACATGCCTCCTTATTGAGGTACATAAATTTCATCGAATGTACCACCATCTTTAAAATGCTTCGCTTGCGCTTCTGCCCAACCACCAAAATCATCGATTGAAACGAGTTCAAGTTTTGGGAATTGCTCTTGATATTTTGCTAGAATTTTTTCATCTCGTGGTCGATAGTAATTTTTTGCAGCAATTTCTTGACCACGCTCACTATATAAATGCTTTAAATAAGCCTCTGCTACTTCGCGTGTACCTTTTTTATCAACGATTTTGTCAACGATTGCCACAGGTGGCTCAGCTAAAATACTTAAAGAAGGTGTAATGATATCAAACTCGTCACCCAATTCATGGAGCGATAAATATGCTTCATTTTCCCATGCAATTAAGACGTCACCAATTTTACGTTCAACAAATGTTGTTGTAGCACCGCGTGCACCAGAATCCAGTACTTCTACATTGCTATATAGAGTTTTCATAAATTCTTTTATTTTTGCCTCATCCTTTTTATATAATTTCCCTGCATAGGCCCAAGCGGCTAAATAATTCCACCGTGCACCACCAGACGTTTTAGGGTTTGGTGTGATGACAGATACATCGTCTTTTATTAAATCATCCCAGTCTTTAATGCCCTTTGGATTGCCTTTGCGTACTAAAAAGACAATAGTAGATGTATAAGGTGTAGAGTTATTTTCATATTCTGTTTGCCAATCTTTATTTAATAGGCCTCGAGCTTGTGCAATCTCATCAATATCGTAAGCTAGTGCTAGTGTAACAACATCTGCCTCTAGACCATCAATCACAGCTCGCCCCTGTTTACCAGAGCCCCCATGTGATTGTTTTATCGTTACATCTTGATCGGTTTCATCCTTCCATTTTTTTATAAAATCTTTGTTGAATTCCTCGTAAAGCTCACGTGTTGGATCATAGGATACGTTTAATAGTTCTACAGATTTTTTTGTATCCTGAGCATTTGTATTCTTTTCAGAAGAGCTACTGCCGCAACCGGTTAATGTCAGGGCTAATGCAGATATAAGTGTTAACGATTGGAGAAAATGTTTTCTTTTTTTCATGAAATTACGCTCCTTTTTGATTTAGAAAATACAAAAGACCATCTACCAGAACGAATAATAATCGTCTTAAGTAGATGGCCTTCAGATCCTCTGATCAGCATTTTTATATTGGATTGATTCAAAGCTTAGTTATACATTAAACATATATTACCTATTAGTCAACAAGGAATTAGAAGTGCTTCTTTTGATTATCATCATATGCAAAAATACAGTATAAAAATTTGGGCTCATTGAAAAAATTTTTTGTAAAAAGCCTAGTTGACTACTAGGTGTACTTTAGTATATATTTGGTAATAAGAAAAATGATTGTAGAACGAGGTAGCCAATACTAGTGAACAATTATAGAAGTGGGAAATTTCTGTAGCTGAAAGAATTTAATAATAAGCTGGCTAGTCAAACTAGAGGCGTTTTAACGAAGACATGTATATATGTCTTTCGTTAGAACGCCTTTTTTCGTTATGAGGGGGATAATATGTTAACATATGCAACTTGGCATGAGCCAACATTGAATTTTCAGGTAGACGAAACTTATAAGGCGGCACTGGAGGTTTTACAGTGGAGCTATGCTGAATATGGCGAAGATATCGTCTATGCTTGTAGCTTTGGGATTGAGGGAATTGTCTTAATTGATCTTATTTCAAAGGTGAAGCCAGATGCTACGATTATCTTTTTAGATACAGATGTTCATTTTAAGGAAACATATGAAACGATCGATAAAGTAAAAGAAAAATATCCGAAGCTGAACATTATTATGCAAAAACCAGCACTTACACTCGAACAACAAGCAGCTCAATATGGTGATGAATTATGGAGTTCCAATCCAAACAAATGCTGTGAAATTCGCAAGATTGTGCCGTTACAGGAAGCGTTAGCGGGCGCAAAGGCTTGGATATCAGGCTTGCGTCGTGAACAATCACCAACCCGTCAAAATACGAACTTTATCAATCGTGACGATAAATTTCAGTCCATTAAAATTTGTCCACTCATTCATTGGACATGGAAGGATGTCTGGCGTTATGTCTCAAAGCATAGTTTACCGTACAATCCATTGCATGACAGAGGCTATCCAAGCGTCGGCTGCGAGCACTGTACAAAACCGGCATTTACAATGGATGATTTGCGTTCAGGCAGATGGCAAGGGTCTGGTAAAACTGAGTGTGGATTACATGAGTAAAGGAGTTTTGCCATGCTTGAATATGTAGCAATAGCGATTAGTTTATTTTTTGCGATGAATATAGGTGCTAGTGGAGCGGCAGCCTCAATGGGCGTTGCTTACGGTGCAGGTGCCATTAAAAAGGCTTGGCAAGCATTGCTCATTTGCTCAGTGGGTGTTTTTTCTGGGGCAGTTCTTGGAGGTGGAGAGGTAGTAAAAACAATCAGCTCCGGCATAATGCCACAAGAGTACATTACGGTAAAGATTGTCATTATTATTTTAATTTCTGCAACGAGCTCACTATTTTTCGCCAATCTTTTAGGCATCCCATTATCAACGAGTGAAGTGACAGTTGGAGCAGTTGTAGGTGTAGGAATTGCCTACAAAGTGTTATACATTCAATCATTACTTGTCATCATATTATTTTGGGTAATAGTTCCAATTGTAGCGTTTGTCATTGCATTTGTCTCTGGGAAGTGGCTGTATAAATTACGAGTTAAAGGCTTGCTAAAAGATCATCCAATATTAACGATTCTCCTTGTGTTCGCTGGATTTTTCGAAGCATTTTCAGCAGGGATGAATAACGTAGCAAATGCAGTTGGACCTCTTGTAGGTGCAGGGATGATGAGTGTAACAACAGGAATATTGCTTGGTGGGGCATTTGTGGCGCTTGGCTCAATGCTTCTTGGAAAACGAGTGCTTGAAACAAACGGTAAAAAAATTATGCGCTTTGAGAAGGAAGAAGGGGTACTAATATCGAGTACAGGTGCACTCCTAGTCGGTGTAAGCTCTATTTTTGGACTTCCCGTGCCATTAACACAAGTAACATCCTCTTCGATTATTGGGATGGGGATGGCCAATAACGGAAAACAAATTTTCCATAAGCATATTGTGAAAAAAATAATCCGTATTTGGATTGTCTCGCCAATCTTTTCTTTAGCCATTTCTTATTTTTTAGTACAGCTATTTTTAGAAAAAGATTTCTATACCATCATATTAATTGGCAGTATTATTGTTGGAACGCTTGGTGTCATCAGCTTAATGCGAACAATGCGTGAAGAAGAGCGCTCAATATACGATGCGGGTGAAGGAATTTAAATACTTGGATTACTTTTGAGGGAATGAAGGGGAGCTGATCAAATCAGAGGTGACCCTGATCACTTATGAAGTGGAGCTGATCAAATCAGGGGTGACCCCGATCACTTATGAAGGAAAGCTGATCAAATCAGAGGTGACCCCGATCACTTATGAAGGAAAGCTGATCAAATCAGAGGTGACCCCGATCACTTATGAAGGAGAGCTGATCAAATCAGAGGTGACCCCGATCACTTATGAAGGGGAGCTGATCAAATCAGAGGTGACCCTGATCACTTATGAAGTGGAGCTGATCAAATAAAAGGAACGCGATCATCCCTATAAGGCAGGAGATCAATCGCAGAAGCCTCAAATTGCTTATGATGAAAAATCAATAAAGTGCGTAAATAAGCTTAAATATAAAACTGAGTATTTTAATAAAATTAGGAGGAGATTTTGATGAGTTTACAACCACATGGTGGACTATTAGTGCAAGCCTTTAATCCAGAGAAGGATGTAACGCATATAAATAAAGTTATTGAGCTAGATGCCATTGCACTTAGTGATTTAGAGTTAATTGCTATTGGTGGTTACAGTCCAGTTGAAGGCTTTTTAACGCAGGAAGATTATGAATCAGTTGTTGAACATACACGTTTAGCGTCAGGCGTGGTATGGAGTATTCCGATTACATTACCTGTAGCAGAGGATATAGCGTCAACATTGCAGCCAGGTGATGAGGCAAAATTAGTATATGGTGATGCTGTTTATGGCGTAATTGAAGTAGCTGATATTTATGAGCCCAATAAACAGAAAGAGGCATTGTTAATATACGGCACGGAGGATTTAGAGCATCCAGGTGTTAAAAAGTTGCATGAACGTCCAAGTATTTATGTGGGCGGAAAAATTACATTAGTAAAACGTCTAGAGCAAAAGTTCCCAGCCTATTCATTTGATCCGTTTGAAACACGCCAGCTTTTTGCAGAAAAGGGCTGGAAAACAATTGTTGGCTTCCAAACGCGGAATCCTGTACATCGAGCACATGAATATATTCAAAAGGCTGCACTTGAAACAATTGATGGATTATTTTTAAATCCGCTAGTTGGGGAAACGAAATCAGACGATGTTTCAGCAGCAATTCGCATGGAAAGCTACGAAGTTTTACTGAAAAATTATTATCCTGAAAATCGTGTGCAATTAGGGGTGTTTCCAGCTGCCATGCGTTATGCAGGACCAAAGGAAGCTATTTTCCATGCACTTGTACGAAAAAATTATGGCTGTACACACTTTATCGTTGGGCGAGACCATGCAGGTGTTGGCGATTACTATGGTACATACGATGCACAAAAAATCTTCGAACAATTTACGGAAGACGAATTAGGAATTATTCCATTAAAATTTGAGCATAGCTTCTATTGCAACAAATGTAAGGGAATGGCAACGACGAAAACTTGTCCACATGAAAGCTCAGCGCATGTCATTTTATCGGGTACTAAGGTTCGTGAAATGTTGCGTAATGGCGAAGTGCCTCCTAGTACATTTAGCCGTAAAGAGGTTGTAGATGTATTGATTAAAGGAATGCGTAAGGAGGTTTTAAAATGAGTTCAAATATCGTTTGGCATGAAGCTTCCATTACGAAAGAGGAGCGCCGTACACAAAACAAGCATCAAAGCTTTATTTTATGGTTCACCGGTTTATCAGCATCTGGAAAATCCTCTGTGGCGAATGCATTTGCACGTCGACTCTTTGAACGTGGCAATCAAGCATTTGTCTTAGATGGTGATAATGTTCGCCATGGCTTAAATAAGGATTTGGGATTTGATGAAGCTAGTCGAAAGGAAAATATACGACGAATTGGAGAAGTATCTAAGCTTTTTGTGGAAAATGGACAAATTGTTCTAACTGCTTTTATTTCACCTTACCGAGAAGATCGTCAAGTTGTCCGTGAGCTTGTGGAAGTTGGGGAATTTATAGAGGTGTATGTGAAGTGTTCTGTTGAAACGTGTGAAAGGCGTGATCCAAAAGGTCTTTATAAAAGAGCGCGAAATGCGGAAATTCCAAACTTTACTGGGATTAGTGCACCCTATGAAGAACCGGAAAATCCAGAAATTATTTTAGACACAGAACTTAACTCTATAGAAGAATGCGTAGACCAGCTAACAGACATATTAACTTCAAAAGGATATATTTAGGCTTATCAACCACACGTTATAGTGATGTGTTTATATTTAATAAATTTGCTTTCATAAAGAATCTGCTTACTTTTGAGGAGGCAGATTTTTTTAATGCCTTCAGCGGGTGTACAAACAGCCACTGAAAGAACAAAGCCGGTTCTGGAAGCAATTATGCCAAGGTACAATTGATTGATTTAGAAACCTTCCTATTTTTTATACAATATTTCCAAATGTTGTGAGATGATTAAATCACCAAACATTATAGGAGATGATAGAAATGAGCATACATATTCAACTATTAACCGAGGATGTTATAAACCAGAAATTATTAAATGAAATATTGGAACTTTGGAATGAAAATGCCATAGAAACTGCAGATTGTGAATTGGAGGAAAGTGAAAGGAAGGGAATTCAAGAACAGCTAGAACAATATATTGAATCAAAATATGGGGCCATTTATATAGCAACGAATGAAAATAATGAAATGATTGGTTTTGGAATGGCTTCTATTAAAAGGGATTTTATTTACGATATGAACTATGGTCAAATAGACGAAGTTTATGTAGTACCAGTATACAGAAGACAGAAGGTTGCTAAACGTTTAGTAGATGATTTAGTGAATTGGTTTAATGACGAGCATGACACTTCGGTAGTAAATGTTTATGTAGATTTAGAAAATGACTTAGCACTAAATTTTTGGGAAGGTATTGGTTTAGAAAAAGAATTTTTTATGCTATCAAACAATTAAAAAGTGGCCAATGAAGTCTATTCATTGGCCACTTTTTTTGAAAAGTTATTTAATGCCTTGTTCCTTTTTCATTCGATCAATTTCAGGACCAAGCTCGTCGTGTATTGTGCCTTTCCAAGGCTTTACACCAGCGATGTATGAGGAGCGGGTCATAATATGCCCTCCAACAGGACCTGTGATGAACAGGAACAGTATACCAAGCAAAATGCGGGGGTTAAAGTGATCTTCAATGAGCCAGAAGTGAAAGAATACGCCAATAAGTACGCACATGACACCGAGCGTTGCACTTTTTGAAGCAGCGTGAGCACGTGTGTACAAATCGGGTAAACGGACAAGACCAATGGCTGTCACGACAATAAATAACACCCCTATAGAAATGAAAAAGATAACTAAACTATTAGCGAGAATTGTCACGTTTAATGATATCTCCTTTCTCTATAAATTTAGAGAAAGCAACAGTACCGATAAACGATAAGATCGCTAACAATAATATAATCTCTAGGAAGAAGCTTGTTTCAACCAATACTGAAAACAGTGCAATTAGTGAGATGACTGATACACCCAATGAATCCAATGCTACCACACGATCGGATGCAGACGGTCCTTTAACCATTCGATAAATGACTGCAATCATTGATAAGCAAATCACTACAATCGAAGCAATAATAAACGTTGTCATGATTTACTCACCTCCAATATCGCTTTCTCAAATGAATCTCGAATTGCTGTAATGGCTTCATCGACATCACTCATGTCGATCGCATGTACATACAAAGTTTTGGCATCATCTGATACGTGCACTACTACAGTACCAGGTGTTAACGTAATGAGACTCGATAATAACGTAATTTCCCATTCTTGTGTTAAAACTGTAGGATAGGCAAAGAACGCAGGTTGCATATCCAACTTAGGCTTTAAGACCACTTTAAGAACTTGTATATTCGCTAACACAAGCTCCTTTAAAAAGAGTAAAGTTAGTTTAATGATTGCCCATATACGATAGACGTAAAGACGGGTAGTAAAAAATCTACGCATCATAATGAGTAATACAATACCGAGAATGAACCCAATGATAAAGCCTGTTGCTGTGTAATTAGAAGAAAGGAACATCCAAACGAAGGCAAGTGCAAAATTTAAAATAATTTGAAATGCCATATTTCTAATCCTCCTTCATTACAGCATCTATATAAATAGATGGATCACTTAATAGTTTTGCTGCATCGTCCATAAATGGTGTAATCCATTCAGAACCAACGCCATACGCTACTGTAATGAGCACTAGAATAACAGTAGGCACGAATAGTGTATGATAGACTTTTTTATCGACAGTACTTGTCGTTTCTTTTTCCTCACCCCAAAAGGCATAAAGGAAAATACGAATAACTGACAATAACACGAGAAGTGACGAAGCTAAAATAAAAATACTGCTCCAGTTACTGCCTGCTTCAAAGCCTCCCTGAGCAATTAACAGCTTTCCGACGAAGCCACTAAGTGGGGGAATCCCTGCTAAACCAAATGCTGCAATTAAATAGAACCAACCGAGGGCAGGGTATTTATTCATTAGACCGCCCATTTTTCGTAAATCAGATGTGCCCGTAATGTAAATCACTATACCTATCAACATAAAGAGCGCTGCTTTTATAAGCATGTCATGAATTAAATAGAACATGGCACCTTTTAGGGCGATTTCATTCATTTGAGATACACCGAATAAAATAACACCTACAGCAATGACGATATTATAGATAATGATAAGCTTCACATCGTGATAGGCAAGAGCACCGATACAGCCCGCAATAATTGTTGCAACTGCTAATGCCATTAGTAGATCATGCGTATATGATAAATCATGAACGAAGAACAATGTATATGTTCGAGTAATTGCGTAAATGCCAACCTTTGTTAATAGTGCACCAAATAGCGTTAGCACTGGTATTGGAGCTGCCGCATAAGAAGTTGGAAGCCAGAAATATAGAGGGAAAATAGCCGCTTTTAACCCAAATACCATTAAAAATAGTACAGCTATAACCGTAACAATACCTGGCTGATTAATGTCAGCAATTTTTACTGCAATATCTGCCATGTTTAATGTACCTACTACTGAGTAAAGGAAGGCAACTGTTATAACAAATAATGCAGATGAAATAACATTAATTAAAATATATTTAATGGAACCTTTAAGCTGTCCTTTTTCGCCCCCAAGAACGATGAGCAAATAAGAGGCCATTAACAATACCTCGAAGAATACGAAAAGGTTAAAAATATCGCCTGTTGTAAATGCCCCGTTAACCCCAGTTAAAATAAACATGATCCCAGGATAATAGAAGAAGCGTTCACGTTCCTTCGTGATGGAACCAAAGCCATACCAAACAACAAAGATGGCAATCAGTAGCGTTGTTGTGACAAGTAGTGCGGACACCATATCTGAAACCATCGTTATACCATACGGCACAGGCCAGTCCCCGAACGTTACCTTTTGAATACCATCATTTTTCACCTTTATTAGCAGTGAAACGGCTGATATAAGTGCAAGTCCTATCCCTAGTAATGCGAATGAACGTTGGTATTTTAAATTTTTTTGCCCAAACATTAAAATCATGCCGAAGAAAAACGGGATGATGATGGGCAGTAGAAGGAAGTTATTCATCCTCATCACTTCCTCTCATTAAGCTTATATCATCTGTCTCGAGTTCTTGGTAAGAACGGTAAGCAAGTACAAGGAAGAAAGCAGTTACCCCAAAGCTAATAACAATCGCAGTTAAAATAAGCGCTTGTGGTAATGGGTCTGCAAAAGTTTTTGCCCCTTCCTTTAAAACAGGTGGCGCTTCTCCACCAAGCCCGCCCATCGTTAAAATGAGAAGATGAGCACCATGACTTAAAAGACCTGTCCCGATAATAATACGCAATAAGCTTTTGGATAAGATTAAATAAACCGCTGCCATAAACAAAAAGCCTATGACAAACGCCATAATTATTTCCATTATTCATCCTCCCCAATCGTTTGAATAATGGTCATCGTAACGCCGACAACAACCAAGTAGACACCGCTATCAAAAAGCATCGCTGTGTGTAATGACTGTTTGCCTAGAAGTGGTAAATCGAAATAATCAAAGAAGTGTGTGAAAAACGGTTTACCTACAAACATTGGAAAAGCGGCTGTTGCTAGGGCTAGAAGTAAGCCAATTGCAGTTAAATACGTATAATTTATTGGTAAAACCTTACGAACTGTATTTAAATCAAAGGCAAGGACTAAAAGTACGATAGCACTCGATGTTAAAAGTCCACCGACAAAGCCGCCCCCAGGTGTGTAATGACCAGCAAGGAAAATATGAATGGAGAAGAAGAAAATAATGAAGAATACAATTTTTGTTGTAAATTGTATAATGACATCATTTGTTTTCATGCGATTTCTCCTTTCTATTCATGCGTAGCTTGATCATTGCTAAAATAGCCATTCCAGCAATACTTAGCACTGTAATTTCAAATAATGTATCAAAGCCACGGTAGTCTACTAAAATTACATTGACAATGTTTCCACCGCCAGCTTCTGAATAAACTGTTTCCTCATAATACTTCGAGATCGTTGGAATCAATTTTTGTGAATGTGCAGACAGCGCTATAAGCGTAACCATAACACCGACAGCAATGGAAACAATTGCCCGATTCAATTGGAACCTCATGCGCTCTTCTCGTTTTCCAAGCTTCGGCAGATGATAAAACGCTAGTAAAAATAGCGCAACAGAAATCGTTTCAATGACAAGTTGTGTTAATGCTAAATCAGGAGCATTAAAAATAACGAAGAATAATGCTACTGTGTAGCCGACAGCACCAAGACCTATAATCGCCGTTAAGCGTGACTTTGCCAGAATTGTAATAGCTGTTCCAATGACTAATACTACGACTAAGATGATTTCGTAAGGACGAATAGGTGCAGTATCTTGGAAGGAGACTGTAAAGGCCTTCTTCACAAATAAAGAACCTATGACAATCGCTGCAATACTACTAAACATATATAGCAGGTAATGACGCATAGAGCCTGTCATATATAGACGTGATACACGATTTAATCCTACGTCCAGTCCAAGCATAATCTTGTCGTATGCATTATTCAATGTTAAAAATCGTGGGGATTTTTGATAAATACCCTGCCATTTCGGTAATGATACAAACAATAGAACCCCAATAATTACTATGCCAAATGTCATGATTAATTCAGGTGTAATTTCACCATGCCAAGCCGCCACATGAATATTAACATCCTTTGGTGAATCATATAAGAATGGCTGAATAGCTTGTACTGCTGGCTTTACAAAAGTATCCCCTACTAGGTTCGGAATAAAGAATATTGTTACCACTAATGCTGCTAAAATCATAGGTGAAATCAGCATGCCAATCGGTGCCTCATGTGGTTTATGAGGTAATTTCTCTGGTGTATATTTACCAGTAAATGTTCTGAAAACAAAATAGAAGCTGTAGACAAATGTGAAAATACTAGCAACCCAAGCGACAATCGGGAAGAGTGCTCCCCATGTGTCAAAGCCAAAAAAATCAAAATTTTGCAGTGCAAGCATTGCTGTTAAAAACATTTCCTTACTTAAAAAGCCGTTAAATGGCGGTAGACCGGCCATTGATAAGCTTCCAATTGCCGCGACTGTAAAGCTAAGCGGCATAATACTCATTAAGCCACCGAGCTTACGAATATCACGTGTACCTGTTTCATGATCGACAATACCTGCAATCATAAATAAGCTTCCTTTAAATGTTGCATGGTTGATCAGGTGGAAGATCGCAGCAAAAGCAGCAAATTTAATCGTATCTGTTGCCCCATTGCCGTGAAATGCTAAGGCACTAGCGCCGAGCAATGACATAATAAGGCCAAGCTGACTCACTGTAGAGAACGCAAGGATTCCTTTTAAATCTGTTTGCTTCACAGCAAAGAACGAACCCCAGAATAGTGTTAAAATACCTACGCCTGTAACGAGCCATACCCAAAGCTCAGAAACTGCGAAAATTGGTGTAAAGCGTGCTACTAAATAAATACCTGCCTTTACCATAGTTGCAGAGTGAAGGTATGCACTTACTGGTGTTGGCGCTTCCATTGCATCTGGTAACCAAATGTAGAAAGGGAATTGTGCAGATTTTGTAAATGCGCCTAAAAGTATTAAAACGAGTGACCAAGTGAACATTGGATGCTGCACTAAATTAGGTGCCATGACAATAAGTTCACGGATAGAATACGTTCCTCCCATTAAATACAGAAGGATGAATCCCCCTAACATCATTAAGCCGCCGCCTACTGTAATCATCATCGATTTAAGTGCACCAAAGCGAGATGCATCACGAGAATACCAGTAGCCAATTAGTAAAAATGATGAAATGGATGTTAACTCCCAAAAGAAGTACAAAGAAATTAAATGATCTGACTGTACTACTCCTAGCATTGCGGTCATAAATAGTAATAAGTAAACATAAAAATTATGTAATCTTTCTTTATGTTTGTCTAAGTAAAAAATAGAGTAAAGTACGACTAACGAGCCAATTCCGGTAATTAGTAATGAGAATAGCAAGCTAAGTCCGTCTAAATAAGAAACGACGGAAATATCAAGCGATGGAATCCAAGGAAGCTCTTCAAGAAAAACTTTACCATCTGCTACTTTTGCGATATATGAGGCGTAAATAATCGCGAGTGTAGCAGGGACTGCAAGAACAAACCAGCCTGTGTGAATATTTTTAATGCGTTTATATAAAAATGGCACAAATATTGCAGCAAGCATTGGAATGAAAATATAAAGTACTTGTAACAAAAAAATCCTCCTTTATGCAAGTAAGTAGGTTAATTATAACGCACTTTTTGTATGAATGCATATGCACTCATAGGTTTTAGCTTGCGATAGTGGAAGAATTTTGGATATATTATAAATAAGAAGTTATCAATAAAAAAGAGGAAAAAAATTTTTATGAAAAACCCTTATATTTATGGTTATCTACCATTGATTACGATTTTGTTATTCAGTTTGACGTTTGGTATGTATGCTGTAAGTGAATCATTGCAGGTTTTTCATGCAATTGGTGTATATTCTGGCATGCGGGAGTTTTTATCCGATTTCGAGCTCCGTGTTTTTTTACTAATTATCTTTGCGGGAATCTTTTTTATGTTATTTTCAGCATTAAAATTAGTAGGGGAAACTATTCATGAGCTAGGAATGTTATTTTTCTCAAAGGATAATGATGGTGCGACAGTTCATCAAGCGCGAGGCGGATACATCATATTATTAGTTGGTGCAATATGTTCAGCCTTTGCTATTCAATTTATTTACGTTTTAGTAGGTATTTTTGTCTTAACCGTTTTTATCTATTTTATTTACCTTATCTATAAAATGAGTCATTTTATGTCGATGGGTGGAACGATTGGTTTACTAGTATTTGAGCTTTTTATGTGGACAATACTATTATCGCTATTAGTTTATGTTGTTTTAAAATTGTATAATGGCATTTTGGCAAGTTTACCGTTTGCGCATTAAATGCCTAGGCCCACATTAAGTATTTAGTAAATTACATAGTAACGTTAAAAAATGAAAGGAGCAGCCCTAGAGTGATGAATTTCACTCAGGGCTGCTCCTTTTCGTTGAGGATAAATGACTATTTACTGTAGTAAAACATTAAATAGTTGATGGTGAATCTTATAGTCTTCTAATCTTTCCATAGATTGTGGCTTATCATAGCCCAGCCAAACTGCTGCAGTGTATTCATCGTTTAATCCAGCAAGCCAGTAGTCGCGATAGTTGTTAGTTGTTCCTGTTTTCGCACCGATATAGTTACTTCTACTATAAACGCCTTGTCCTGTACCTCGAGTAACAACATCTGAAAGGATTGAACGCATATTCTTAACCGTTTTTGGCGACCAAATTTGATCGCGTGCTGGATCCCAGCTGTAAAGCTCCGTTCCATCAGCCGCTGTTACTTTACGGATGCTATGGGCTTGCACGTATGAGCCGTCTATAAAGCTTGTATAAGCGTCTGCTAGCTCAAGTGCTGTAACACCATACGTTAAGCCTCCCAAGGAGACAGCATAATTATGGTCTTTTGCCACGATGGAGCGGAAGTTAAAGCGATCCAAGTAACTAAATGCTGTATCAATTCCGACTGTGTTCAAGAGGCGGAGAGCCGATGTATTGTAGCTATATTGAAATGCTACTCGAATGGGTACATCACCGTATTTAAAGCCACCATAGTTTTGTGGACAAAATGAGCCGACACAATAACTGCCA
Source organism: Lysinibacillus sphaericus (assembly GCF_015844675.1). Lineage (GTDB taxonomy): Bacteria > Bacillota > Bacilli > Bacillales_A > Planococcaceae > Lysinibacillus > Lysinibacillus sphaericus_E. Next base: position 37,717 of record NZ_LDGC01000079.1, read on the forward strand.
CCACTCACTATAGAATCAGGTGTGTGTGCTGTCGTTTCAAAGAAAGGTGCATATACCGCTAACGGTTTAAAGGCAGAGCCTGGCTGACGCGTACCTTGAAAGGCACGATGATATCCGAACTTTTCATAGTTTTTCCCTGCATAAAGACTAACAACTTCACGGGTTGTATTATCAATCACTGCTCCAGCGGCTTGTAATTTACCTGAGCCTAGGATGGCAGTCATTTTTTTCTCATCATGTGCTTGTTTGTCTGGATTCAGCGCAGTATGAATCGTTAATCCATTTTGAAATAATGTATTGAGTCGTTTGTCTAGCTGCGCTTTGATTTTTTTCTTTTCTTCTTCACTTTGTGTTTTTGCAAGACGATCTGCATAGCCTTCTTTTTCTGCAACTAACCATTTAAGCTCTTGTAGGACGTAAGTGCTGTACATAGGGTAGCTTTGCGCTTTATTCTTTACATTTAATGTTATCGTTTCAGCTTTATATGTAGTGGCATCTTCTTTTGTTATAGCGCCGCTCGTTGCGAGTGTATCTAATAACCGCTCTTGTCTAGCTTTTGTTTTATCAAAATTTTTTAAAGGATTATAAAGTGAGGGGTTATTTGGAATGGCCGCTATAAATGCAATTTCAGCTATAGATAATTCTTGGAGTGGTTTTTGAAAATAATAGGTAGCTGCTCCGCCGATTCCATAAACTTGATTGCTAAAATAGGCTTCATTTAGATACATCGTTAAAATCGCGTCTTTATCAAATTCTTTTTCAAGCTCATAGGAGTAAAAAACTTCTGTTAATTTTCGCTCATAAGTTTTTTCATCGGATAAATAACGCATACGAACGAGTTGTTGTGTAATAGTGCTGGCACCTTGAGACGTTGAATTTGTGCTTGAGTTAGCAACAACTGCACGGACGATAGCACTGAGGTCAAAGCCGATATGCTCATAAAAATGAGCGTCCTCACTTGCGATGAAAATTTCCTGGGCAATTTTTGGGACTTCTTGTAGTGTTAGAGGTCGCCTCCATTCGACATATTCCTCGCTAAACGTATTGCCGTTTTGATCAATAAGTGTTACTGGAAGCTGTGGCTGAACTTCCGGTAAGTGAATAGCGCTAGCAATTTGCTCCTCATGCGCTTGTGCCGCATGGATTTCCGTCCTAATATTTGTACTAATCCACCAAAGGACAGGTAAGGATAGTAAAATGATAATAAAACCAAAAGCCTTTTTCATGTGTGCCTCCACTCTAAATATGAGTCACTCAAAAGAATAACATATTTTGGATGGTTTCCAAATACTCGTTCCGACCTATTTGCATTTTTTTGGCTCTTCGGCAAAGTGGGGAGGTGATTTCCGTTCCGACTGGGCGCTTTGCCGCTGACGCTTCGCTTTCGCGCAGATAAAACATTTGCTGCCGCTTCGTTAGCACTACGCTTTCGCACAGAGCAAAGCTTCCTGGGGGCGTCCGATGAGCCGCTTCACTCGTGTTTCTAGCTCCAGGGTCTCGGGCCAACAGGATGTTGGTTACGAAGGCGTTATCACAGGACGTTATGCTTTTAGCCTTCGTTCCCCTATATCGCTAATCTCCGAGGAGTCGCCCAATCTCCACTACAATCACCCACTTCATATCACTCTATATAAAGTCATAAAACGATACCTTCAGTAAGAGTGTTTCTTCTGTGCAAGCAAAAGCGTAGCGTCAGCAACAACACGATGTTGGTCACGAAGGCGTTATTACAGGGCGTTTTAGCCTTCGTTTCTCAACTTGCTCGCTCCGGGGTCTCTTCTTTTACATCGTCCCTAAGAAGTCACCTAGTCGGAACGGAAATCAACCCCACGTTATGGTGATGATAAGCTAAAAAAATAAAAGTGCAAAAAATCGTCAATACTTTGGTGAAGAAAACCATTAAGAAGTATGTTAGACTAAAATGAGGTCAGAAATGATATTATTATCATTTTCATTGAAACTGAAATTTTACATTTAAAGGAGAGACTTCAATGTTTCCACAATTAACAACAGAAGTACTTGAAGGCGAAGTACTTGTAGAAATGAAAACAACATTAGGTGCCATCAAAATTAAATTATTCCCTGAGCATGCACCAAAAACGGTTGAAAACTTCTTAGGCCATGCAAAATCTGGTTACTATGACGGCATCATTTTCCACCGTGTCATCCAAGACTTCATGATTCAAGGTGGTGACCCAACTGGTACAGGTATGGGCGGCGAATCAATTTGGGGTAACTCTTTCGAGGATGAGTTCTCTGATAGCGTATTTAATCTTCGTGGTGCCCTTTCAATGGCAAATGCGGGTCCAAACACAAATGGTTCACAATTCTTTATCGTACAAATGAAGCACCTTCCAAGTGATATGCTTCGTCAATTACAAGGTGCTGGCTTCCCAGAAGAAATTATTGAAGCTTATGCTAAAAATGGCGGTACTCCTTGGTTAGACCATAAACATACAGTATTTGGTCACGTTGTTGAAGGAATGGACATTGTAGACAAAATTGCAGATGTAGAAAAAGACATGCGTGATAAACCAGTAGAAGATGTGAAAATCGAGTCAATTACAGTTTTTGAATAATAATTGTAAGGACGTGTAAAACATGAAACATTTAATGTATCAATTTTTATATTTCCCAGAAGATAAATCAGGCTATATTCCTGCAGCTTTTGAATTTTTAATTATGCTTATATTATGTATTGTTGTCTTTACTGTTTTCCGTAAAATTTCTAAGAAACAAGAAATGAAATCAAAGGAAATCGAAGCACGTATTCTTTCAGAGAAAAATAATACAAACAATCAGCAAAATATTTAAAAAACACGTTCGTGGAAAGCTATTTGCCTCGCAACCATTAGGGATTGCGGGGCATCATACTTTCTCGTTAATCTCATTTTAAAATTTTATCTTCGTTCCTTTCTTCAAATGCTTAATCTTCATATTAACCTCCATTCCGAATGCTTGTTCTTATTTTATGAAGAATTCGGACAGGTATCAACATTTATCTTTAACATAGCTAAAAAAGGATACCTCAAAAAACCTTGAGATATCCTTCACTATTTATTTCCTATTACTGAAGTGCTTGCTTAAAGCGCTGAACACCGTCTTTCACTGTCTCAAATGAGCAAGCAACGTTCATACGCAGGAAGCCGCGACCCTCTTCGCCATATTTTGTCCCTGGCTCTAATGCTAGTTTGCCATGTTCAAGCAGGTGTTGCATGAATTCATTTTCATCAAGTCCTAATTCTCGATAATCAATCCAAAGTAAATAAGTGCCTTGAGGTTTTGTAATATGGATCCCAGGTAATTGCTCTAATTCGGTAATCACATAGTCCATATTAGCTGAGATGTAAGGAAGCATTTCGTTTAACCATGGCGAACCTTCTGAATAAGCAGCTTGAAGTGCCACAGCGGCAAAAGTATTTAATGAGCCTTGCCCGCTAGCCATATGAACTGCTTCTAGTAACATTCGCTTTTTCTTATCTGTCACGATCATATAGGCAACTTGAATCCCAGCTAGGTTAAATGTTTTTGTCGGTGCCATACATGTAATAATACGATCAATTTCATCGCCAGCGATTTTTGCTAATGGTGTATGTTTTGAGCCATCCAACATTAAATCAGAATGAATTTCATCGGAAATAATTACTACATCATATTTAGCACATAGTCGTACAATTTCCTTTAATGTAGCTTCATCCCATACATAACCACCAGGATTATGTGGATTACACAATATGTATGCTTTCACATTTTGAGCAAGTGCTTGCTCAAAGGCTACAAAGTCATAGACATATGTCCCATCTTTTTCTACTAAAGGACAATTAACAACCTCTCGACCATTGCTTTTTGGGATGTTATAGAATGGTGGGTAAACAGGTGATGAAATAAGTACTTTATCTCCTGGATTAGTAAGTGCCATAATACTATCGGCTAAAGCAGCGACAACACCATTGCAGAAAACAATGGATTCTTTATCAATGTGCCAATCATGTTGAGTATTTTGCCAGTCTACGATTGCCTGTATGGCTTCATCGCTAACAAAGCTATAGCCGAATACAGTCTTTTCAGCATGCTCTTGCAGCGCCTTTGATACAGCTACTGGCGCAGCAAAATCCATATCAGCTACCCACATTGGGAGTATGCCTGAAGCATCTTGTAGCCCATATACGTTTTCCATTGCGTCCCATTTTACAGAGTTTGTACAACGACGGTTAATAGTTTGATCAAAAATAGACAAGCAAATCACTCTTTTCTTTTTTATTTACTATGGTATCATACGAGTATGATAAAAGGATAATAGGTGAGTATTTTGGAAAATATAAAAATGAATCAAGCAGCCGTACATCTGCTAGAGGAGTGGGATCCATTCCACTTAGGTCCAGATCATTATGATACTGAAACCGCAGATGTTGTAGCAGCATTGCAAGGTATCGATGATCCATCTGTTCTTGCAAAGGTTATTCAAGAAACATATGAGCATTCGTTTGAAGAATGGATTCCGTATGAAGATTGTGTAGCCATTTCATACAAACTTATTGCGATAAAATTTGAAGCAAAATGCATTATTTAACTTTTTCAAAAGGTGAAAATACCTGAGTGACCAATATTGTATTGGCCTAACTTCTGGTGGATGCACAATTATATTTTTGCTTTTCTATAGAAAACGAGGTTGTCTTTCAATTATGAGACAACCTCGTTTTTTAGCTATAAAAATAAAGCTCTTTTATTTAAACAACGGTAAAATCTCCTGGATGAAAATAATTAATATCGCTATTGTTAAAAAGTCTACAAAGTCGAAAATGGTGCGATCTAAAATGCCGAATGATAGTGCACTTGGAATTTTGACCCGTGAAGTACAAGGGAATCAACCACACGGTATGAGGGTAATCCAAAATATATTTAAATATGTAACAATTGGTAGAAATAGTTCGTTACATATACAAAGGGGGGATGACTGTGACAGAAACCGAATTAATAGAACGGGCTCAGCAAGGAGACAAAAGCGCCTATATAGAGCTAATCCGAATACATCAACAAACAGTTGAAAAGTTTGCTTTTCAATGCGGCGTACATAGTAATGATTTAGCAGATGTTTCACAGGAGGTATTTGTGAAGCTCTATCGTTTTTTACATCAATTTAAGCAGGATCGTTTTACGACGTGGCTCTATAAAATCACATTGAATGCAACGCGTGATTATTATCGCAAAGAACAACGGGAGCAAGCAAAGGAAGAAAGACTAAGTGCACAGCAACAAATGCCCGCATCTTCAGCAGAAAAGCATGTCCTTAATTTTGAAGAGGATAGGCTATTACATAATGCTATTAATGAACTTGATGAAAAATATCGTTATCCACTTATATTATTTTACTTCCATGAATTAAAGTATGAGGAGATAGCAGAGGTACTAAATATTTCGTTATCAACTGTCAAAGTTCGTCTATTACGTGCAAAGGAAAAGCTCAAAGCGGTGATCATGCAGGAGGGGAGTGTTGAAAATGGATGATAAACAGTTTGAAAAACGAATGGAGCTTCTAAAAAAATCCTATGATCGCATGGAACCACAGCTAGATCCAGAAACCGTTTTCGCACAAATCGAAGCAGAAGATGCAACACAACAATCGCAAGAAACAGTAACAACACAAAAGCCCCCTTCAAGATGGCAAAAGTCCGCTGTCTGGATAGCATGCATTGCAAGTGTACTTTTAGTAGGTGTACTCGTTTCGTCGTATGTAATTAATCCTTCGATATTTGTTCAAACAGTTGAACAAGAACAAGAACAAGCATATGACGAATGGATTTCAAACTTTACAAAAGAATATAAAGAAAAACGTGAACAAATGCGCATGGAGCTCGACATTCCGGAAAAAGAGTTTAGTGAAATATCATTAGTTCAAACTACAGACAATGAAGTGGACTCATTACCTAAAAGAAAAGAGTTGTTTCAAGATGTACAGTACAGAAATGATAACTTTTTGAACAGTTTGGCAAAAAATATATTGGATAATCTACAAACGCCACGTGAGCAAATACAACTTATCGAAACTTACGGAAATCTTATGTCATTTGAAGAATCTTATTACTTTTATAGTAATTATTCTAACTCAGCAGAAGAGTTTGCAAGCTATTATTCTAATAAGCTTGCTCAGTATGAAAAAGTATTATCTCAGAAACCAAAAAGTCTTCCTGCAGATTTAAATAAATTAATTGCGTCAGCTAAAAAGCAATATTTTGAATTGCAATATAATGGGCAAAGTTATATTTTTCGACCTAATCCTGTATTCGGGAAAGATGCGCCCGAATATATTGAACGCCTTCACCCGAATGCATTAGGATATTTTAAATACCTGGCTACAGGCTCATTACTTGTTGGTGGAGATTTACTCTATTCTATAGAGGATTCTGCAAATATTCTGCGTCTCTACGAAAAAACACTTTTAGTGGATATTAATCCTACTGAGAATGAAAATTTTAACGTGTTACAGGGAGAGTTTGAAAATACATGGCTTGCCATTTTTAAAGGAACTGAAACCAATCCAATTCGTACAAAAACTGGTCAATTTAAACCTGAATATATGGATTTGTTAACTACAATTGCGAATGGCGGATATGGTGAGGCGATGCGCAAAACAGCACAATCAATACTAGATGAAATAAAGGTAACGGGACAATCTAAAACGCTAGAACAGTTAACAACATACGATATATGGATGGGAATTTTATATTTGCGAGAAGACACGTTTATGCAGACGGATGATGGAACAACTAGTATGGAGATTAATGAAGGTTGGATTGAGCAAACTAAATCTCTTTACGATGAGTATGTTAAAACGAAGAATAATGCAATTATAGAAACATTAAATCCATTTAATATCGTTAGTTTATTTTTATATGCTCATGGGGTCGGTGATCGTGACATAGCTCAGAGACTTTTAACTGATGACTTGGATATAAATACAGTTATACAGTTTGATGGGATGGGGAATTTTAAAGCTCTTCATGAAATGGGAGGCTCGTCACTTAGTATTAGAGCAAGTGTAAAAGGTGCGGCGCAAGGGGTAATTGGACAGCAATTATCCTTTGAATTAACCTCTATAGTAACCGAAAATGGTGAACAACATTACCGAATTAGTGCTATTAACGAATAGGGAGATTTTTTGCCCCACTTATTTACGTATGTTATAATTTATGGTGATATATACGTAGCAAACAAAAAGAAAGTGGGCAAAGTTTATGGAAAAAAAATATGAATTAGGAGACGTGTTGACCGGAAAAGTTACAGGTATACAGCCGTACGGTGCATTTGTTGCGCTTGATGAAGATACACAAGGCCTCGTACATATTTCCGAAATTACGTACGGCTTTGTAAAGGATGTTAGTGAATTTTTGTCAGTTGGGCAAGAGGTAGAAGTGAAGATACTAGAAATCGATGAGGATGCCGAAAAAATTAGTTTATCGATTCGTGCTTTGCAGGAGCGCCCGGCTACATTGCGTAAAAAAGATACACCACCACGTAAATCATTGCAGGACCGTGTAGATGAATCGGATGCGAATGGTTTTAATTCCTTAAAAGATAAATTACAAGACTGGATCGAGCAGTCAGGACAATAATTTTAGGTTGGTCTTGTACCTAACGCTGCTTTCGGTACAAATAAATGACTGCCTATTAATGCAAAAACGAGGATGCTTTCAAATATGAAGGTATCCTCGTTTTTTAATATTTTATTATAGCGAGTTTTTTATTTTTCGAATTCGGTACTGTAGGTTTTGACGACTCATGCCAAGTGCAGTAGCGGCCTTTGTAATATTGCCTTCATATAAATTTAAGACGTTTTGCACATAATAGGATTCGGCTTCACGTAAATAAGCATCGAGCGGCATAACATCATTCTGTTGCTGGAACATAAAAAATTCCGGCTCGTGATTAGATACGTCTTGCTGCTGTACTTTGAAGCGGAAATGCATAGGTAATAAATCTGAGGTAACCGTTGATTCAGTAGTCATAAACGACACCGTTTCATCTAGTAATAGCTCAAGCTCCTTTAAATTTCCAGGCCAATCATATTGCAAAAATAAATCCTGTACATCAGGTGATAATTCCGTGACATTTGAAGCGAATCGTTCTTGATGGCGGTTAAAGTAATCATCTACGAATGGAAGAATGTCTTCTTTTCGATCTGTTAAATTAGGAATGGTAATGGCCATTGTTGCAAAGAAATAATACAGTGATTTTGATAGTTTATTTTCTGCAATTAATGTAATGGGATCACTTCCTACACTGCCAATGAGCATGTATTTTGACTGTGGAAGAGACTGTAATACCTCTAATAGTTGCTCTTGAATGTCTAGACTTAAAAAATCAATGCGTTCAAAGAAAAAAGTGTATGCCTTGTCATCCTGTAAGAGCTCTTGTAATTTATCTAAAACAGATTGAGCAGAGCGACGACTCACTAGGGTTACAAATGCTTCAGAGTCTGTCGAAGCTGCATGATGTATACCCTCTGCTACTAAATCTTTTCCTGTACCTGATTCACCAATTAATAATACTGGTAATTTCACATCTGCTGCTTTTTTTGCATTTGCGATCACTTGTCGCATCGAATCAGAAACAGCTGTTATCATATCGAATGTTAAAGGTTCACCATATCGGCGAAGAGGCTGATAAACTAGCTTTTCTAGTGATGTAATGTCCCGAGCAAACTCGATAGCTCCAATTAGTTTATTTTCGACATATAGTGGAAAAGTATCGTTAATCGTTGTTATTTCATGACCATTTTTATTCCAATATGTTTGTTTTACATTAACTTCTTTTTTACCTGTTTGTAATACACGCATTAAAGTACTTTCATGCTGGCGGAAAGAAAACATTTCAATAACAGAACGATCGGCTAATTCATCAAAATGAAATCCTTCAATTTCTTTCATCTTCGTATTATAAATAATTGTTTTGCCAGAAAGGTCTACAGCGTGAATACCAACAGTTACATTTGTTGCAATAAACTCATAAAAAGGGAGTAAAGGTTCGGAATTTTTCATAAAATGTGCACCTCAAAAATTTTTTACTTGAAATATGCAACGAAATTTTGCATTATAATAAGTGTAAGAATATTCTAAACGCAAAGATATTTTGCGTCAACGTTTTTTGCACACTTAAAACACATCTCACGAGGGAGGATTTAGTATGATTTCATACAAACACGAACCATTCACAGATTTTACTCAAGAGGCAAATTACAACGCATATTTAGAAGCATTAAATAAAGTCGAAAGTTATTTAGGTCAAGACTACCCACTTATTATCGGTGGCGAACGTATTACGACAGAAGATAAAATCGTTTCATATAACCCTGCAAATAAAACAGAAGTAATTGGTCGCGTATCAAAAGCAAACAAAGAGCTAGCTGAAAAAGCGATGCAAGCTGCAGACGAAACATTTAAAACTTGGAAAAAAGTAGATCCAGCTATTCGTGCAGACGTACTATTTAAAGCAGCGGCAATTATCCGTCGTCGCAAACACGAATTCTCTGCACTTTTAACAAAAGAAGCGGGTAAACCGTGGGCTGAAGCTGATGCAGATACTGCAGAAGCAATTGATTTCTTAGAATACTATGGCCGTCAAATGCTACGTATTAAAGAAGGTCAACCTGTAGAGAGCCGTCCTGGTGAATACAACCGTTATGACTATATTCCACTAGGGATTGGTATTGTTATTTCACCATGGAACTTCCCATTCGCAATTATGGCAGGGACTACAGTTGCTGCTTTAGTAACAGGTAACACAGTTTTATTAAAACCAGCTTCAACAACACCTGTAGTTGCTTATAAATTTATCGAAGTGTTAGAGCAAGCTGGTCTTCCAGCAGGTGCTGTGAACTTTGTACCAGGTTCAGGTGCAGAAGTAGGTGACTACTTAGTTGATCATCCGAAAACACGCTTCATCAGCTTCACTGGATCTCGTGATGTAGGCTTACGTATTAACCAACGTGCATCTGTATTAAACGATGGTCAAATTTGGATTAAACGTGTTATCGCTGAAATGGGCGGTAAAGACACAATCGTTGTTGATAAAGAAGCAGATTTAGAGCTTGCAGCACAATCTATCGTAAAATCAGCATTCGGCTTCTCAGGTCAAAAATGTTCAGCATGTTCTCGTGCTATTATCGTTGAGGATGTATACGACACAGTTGTTAATCGTGTAATTGAGCTTACTAACACGTTAACAGTTGGTGATCCAACAGACTTCAAAAACTTCATGGCAACAGTTATTGACCAAGCGGCATTTAATAAAGTGACAGAATACATTGAAATTGGTAAAGGAGAAGGTCGCCTTGTTGCAGGTGGTACAGCTGATGATTCAGTTGGCTACTTCATCCAACCAACAGTATTTGCAGACGTAGATCCTTCTGCACGTATTATGAAAGAAGAAATTTTTGGTCCAGTTGTAGCAATCGCAAAGGCTAAAGATTTCGATCAAGCAATCGATATTGCAAATGATACTGAATACGGTTTAACTGGTGCGGTTATTACAAATAATCGTATGAACTTAGAAAAGGCTCGTGAAGATTTCCATGTAGGTAACTTATACTTCAACCGTGGTTGTACAGGTGCAATCGTAGGTTACCAACCATTCGGTGGCTTCAACATGTCAGGTACAGACTCAAAAGCAGGTGGCCCTGACTATCTACAACTTCACATGCAAGCAAAAACAACTTCAGAAATGCTATAAATTCTTTAGCAAACTGAAAGAAGTATAGCCCTCGGTGTATGTCACGGATTCGGTTTTGTGTAAGCGCAAAACTGAATCCGCCGGGGCTAATAAGAGAATCTGCGAAACTCCTCCTAATAAAGTAGGCCTAGCAAGAACCGCAGACGCTAACGGTGTAGCGGCTTACATAGGAGTAGCTAGGCAGATTCTTGATTTTTATATTCAGAAAATGCGAAATTGTCCTATTAAATTTACTTATAGAAAAACATAGTCTTCCATAGATATTTCATCATGAAAGTAAGGAGAGAATACTATATGACAAAAACAAAACTAGTTATTGAACAAACTCAAAATTTTGGTGCTGCAAACTATCACCCGCTACCAATTGTTATCTCGGAGGCTGAGGGTGCTTGGGTAAAAGATCCGGAAGGTAATAAATATTTAGATATGCTATCCGCATACTCTGCTGTGAACCAGGGTCATCGTCATCCGAAAATTATCGCTGCATTAAAAGAACAGGCTGATAAAGTAACATTAACTTCTCGTGCGTTTTATAGTGAAAACCTTGGTGAATGGTATGAGCTTGTTGGTAAATTAACGAATAAACAGATGGTATTACCGATGAATACAGGTGCAGAAGCGGTAGAAACTGCATTTAAAGCGGCTCGTCGTTGGGCATATGATATAAAAGGTGTAGAAGATGGAAAAGCTGAAATTATTGCATGTAATGGTAACTTCCATGGTCGTACAATGCTTGCTGTATCTTTATCATCTGACGAAGAATACCGTCGTGGCTTCGGTCCAATGTTACCGAATGTTAAGTTAGTCGATTACGGTAATCTAGAAGCATTAAAAGCTGCCATTACTCCTAACACAGCGGCGTTTTTAATTGAACCAATCCAAGGTGAAGCTGGAATCGTTATTCCACCAGAAGGTTTCTTAAAAGCTGCTCGCGAGTTATGCCGTGAAAACAATGTTTTATTCATTGCAGATGAAATCCAAGCTGGTTTAGCACGTACAGGTAAAATGTTCGCATGTGATTGGGAAGAAGTAGAGCCTGATATGTACATTTTAGGGAAAGCTTTAGGCGGTGGTGTATTCCCGATTTCTTGTGTAGCTGCAAATCGTGAAATTTTAGGAGTTTTCAATCCAGGATCACACGGTTCAACTTTCGGTGGTAATCCTTTAGCATGTGCTGTATCTATTGCTTCAATTAAAGTATTACTAGATGAAAAATTAGCAGAGCGTTCACACCAACTTGGTGAATACTTTAAAGGGAAATTAAGAGAAATTAATAACCCAGTTATTAAAGATGTTCGTGGTCGTGGTTTATTTATCGGAATGGAATTAACAGAGGCAGCACGTCCATACTGTGAAAAGCTTAAAGAATTGGGTCTATTATGTAAAGAAACACATGATACTGTTATTCGATTTGCGCCACCACTTGTTATTTCTCAAGAAGATTTAGATTGGTCAATCGAGCAAATTGAAAAAGTTTTTAATCTTTAACAAATTGTTCACATTTCAATTCGGAAGTATGTTACAATGATGCCGATATACTATCATTATAAAAACAAAGAGGCGATTTAATAATGTCTGAAAACTTAAATCTGTTCACATCAACTCAAGAAGTCATTCAAGAGGCTCTAAATAGACTTGGCTATGACGAAGCAATGTATGAATTGTTAAAAGAACCGCTTCGCATGCTACAAGTGCGTATTCCTGTGAAAATGGATGATGGTACAACAAAAGTATTTACTGGTTACCGTGCACAACATAATGATGCTGTAGGACCAACTAAAGGTGGAGTTCGTTTCCATCCGGCCGTATCTGAGGAGGAAGTTAAAGCGCTTTCAATGTGGATGACATTGAAATGTGGTATCGTGGATCTACCTTATGGCGGTGGTAAAGGCGGTGTCATTTGTGACCCTCGTCAAATGTCTATGGATGAAATCGAAAAATTAAGCCGTGGATATGTTCGTGCAGTTAGTCAAATCGTAGGACCAACAAAAGATATTCCTGCGCCAGACGTATTTACGAATGCACAAATTATGGCTTGGATGATGGATGAATACAGCCGTATGGATGAATTCAACTCACCAGGTTTCATCACAGGTAAGCCACTAGTACTTGGCGGTTCTCAAGGTCGTGACCGTGCAACTGCACAAGGCGTAACAATCGTTATTCAAGAAGCGGCGAAAAAACGTGGCATTGATATTAAAGGTGCACGCGTTGTTATTCAAGGTTTCGGTAACGCAGGTAGCTTCCTTGCGAAATTTATGCATGATTTAGGTGCAAAAGTAATCGGTATTTCTGATGCTTATGGTGCACTTCATGATCCAGAAGGTTTAGATATCGACTACTTATTAGATCGTCGTGATAGCTTCGGTACTGTAACAACATTATTTGAAAACACGATTTCTAACAAAGAATTATTAGAGCTTGACTGTGATATTCTAGTGCCAGCTGCTATCGAAAACCAAATTACTGCAGACAATGCAAACAACATTAAAGCAAACATCGTAGTAGAAGCAGCGAACGGTCCAACAACAGCTGAAGCAACTAGAATTTTAACTGATCGTGGTATTCTACTTGTACCAGACGTATTAGCATCTGCTGGTGGTGTAACAGTTTCTTACTTCGAATGGGTACAAAATAACCAAGGTTATTACTGGACAGAAGAAGAAGTTGAAGAACGTCTATACAAAAAAATGGTTGATGCGTTTGAAAACGTTTATACAACAGCGACAACACGTAACATTAACATGCGTTTAGCAGCTTATATGGTAGGTGTTCGCCGCACTGCAGAAGCTTCACGCTTCCGTGGATGGGTTTAATCAATATATATATGAATAACGAGTCACTCCTATTAATGGGGTGACTCGTTTCATGTTTTTGAAAGACTATTATATCAATGAAATTAAGGTGTCATTATAAATAAAGCAGGGGGCTCTTTGGCAAAATGAGAGGGTTGATTTCCGTTCCGACTGGGCGCTTTGGTGCTGTCGCTACGCTTTCGCACAGAGCAGAGCTTCCTGGGGGCTTCATAAGATTTATAACGAATACATTTTCAAAGTTTTATCTTTGCGTTCATTAACTAAAACATGAGAAAATCCAACTAGAAAGGGGCGGATTGAATGGATTCATTTACATTTTTTAATCCTGTGAAGTTGCATTTTGGTGAAAATGCACTTGAAAAGTTATTAAAAGAGTTAGCGCATCAAGGTAAAAAGGTATTGGTTGTCTATGGTGGAGGTAGCATTAAGAAAAATGGTGTATACAATGCTGTCATCGAGAAGTTACAAGAAGCAGATAAAACAATATTTGAACTAAGTGGTGTTGAGCCGAATCCACGTGTGGAAACAGCGAGACTTGGTATTGATCTTTGTAAAAAAGAAGGAATTGATCTAGTTCTAGCTGTTGGTGGCGGTTCCGTTATTGACTGTTCTAAGTTAATCGTCGCTGGTGCAAAATATGATGGCGATGCTTGGGACATTGTAACGCGTAAAGTATTTGTACAGGATGCTTTACCGCTTGGAACGGTATTAACGCTAGCTGCAACAGGTTCTGAAATGAACTCAGGCTCTGTCATTACAAATGCGGAAACGGAAGAAAAACTAAGTTGGGGTAGCCCTGCTGTTTTCCCGAAATTTTCGATTTTAAATCCAGCGTATACAGTGTCAGTACCAAAAAATCATACAGTTTACGGTATAGTTGATATGATGTCGCATGTAATTGAGCAATATTTCCATAACACAACGAATACCCCGATTACAGATGAAATGTGCGAAGGAGTATTACGAACAGTTATTACAACAGCTCCTAAATTAATAGAAGATTTAGAGAATATCCAGCTGCGTGAAACGATTTTATTAGCTGGAACAATTGGGTTAAATGGATTCTTATCAATTGGTTCTCGAGGTGATTGGGCGTCACATAATATTGAGCACGCTATATCTGCAGTATACGATATTCCGCACGCTGGCGGTTTAGCGATATTACAACCACATTGGATGCGTCTAAGTGTACCTGTGAATCCAGAGCGTTTTGCAGGTATTGCAACACGTGTTTTCGGTGTCGACGCTACAGAAAAGACTCCAGAAGAAGTAGCATACGAAGGAATTGATCGTTTGTCGGCATTCTGGACTTCAATAGGAGCTCCGAGTCACCTTGCGGATTATGAAATCGATGATTCAAAATTCCATCAAATCGTAGAACATGCAATGCAAAATGGGCCTTTTGGAAACTTCAACAAGTTACAGGAAGAAGATGTACGAGCAATTTTGCAAAACTCACTTTAACCGAAAACGGATATGAGGCAACGCAGTCTTGATGTGCAGACTTCCTTATAAAAATCTTGATGTTACATTGAGTTGCTTAGAGACATCGTTCGATTGTATAAAAAATAGCCAACTGCCTGAAACCGGGCAATTGGCTATTTATCTTATTTAGAAAAATTATGTTGGATAATGATATTATTGTTTGGGTGTTGAGTGATCCGGTCTTTCACCAATATGCACCCAATTTTGTTCCCCGTCATCCTCATCATATAGAATGGCCACTTTTGATACGCCCTTCTGACTTAAAATGACCTCTGTTAAATGGTCGCGGACATCATCTAGAAAGGCAAGTGATAAGTTAGGGTCAGCTTCGGCAACTAATTCCACATGTAAAAATTCACCTTCTTTAACGACCTCTAAACGAACAATATCTTTGATGTTTGGGTCATCCATAACAAGGTGGGCGATATGATTTAGCATTTCTTCGTCTGTTTCGCCAATAACGCCTCGTGCATTATCAAGGAAAACTTTTGCTACTACATAGAACATCATAAAGCCGATAATCATCGAAACGAGCCCTTCTATATTTGCCCAGCCTGTAAAGTGCGCTATTAAAATAGCAGCGAAGGCCAACACGTTACCACCTGTAGCGACTAAGTCTTCCATAAACACTAATTTGGTTGCTGGTTTTGCGCGATTTAAATAGGGAAAAGCTTTAGGGATAGCTGTAAGAAATCCCGCTTTTTCTTGCCCAGTCTCATGTAGTATTTCAACGGCAGCTTTCGCAAGTACTGATCCTTCTAAAACGATACCGATCAATAATACGCCAAGTGCAATGAGCATTCCTTTAGATTCGCCAGCTGGGTGTATAAAATGATGCCAGCCTTCTTTTACAGTTTCATAAGAAAGGATTGCCACGATTATTACAGCAAAAAGACAAACTAAATTTACGATTCGGCCAAAGCCTCCAGGAAATTGTTTTGTCGGTGCTTTTTTCGAAAGCGCTGAGCCGATATAAACAAAAAATTGGTTTGCTGCATCCCCTAGAGAGTGCATCATTTCTGCAAACATGGCAACATTACCTGTAAAGAAGAAGGCGACGCCTTTAATAATTCCTAAAAAGGCATTGACAACTGCTGCCATCAAAGATGGTTTATTCCCGTTTTTTAATAGTTTTAATAGTTCTCCCACGAAAGAATCCTCCAACTAGTTTAAAATTTCCATTTCGATTTTTTCTATATAGGGTAGTGCTCGTAATGAACGATAAAATGACAGTAAGTTATCAGATACTATTAATGATAAACGTAAATCTAATTCGTGAAAAACATTATTATTATTTGAACCATCTTGAATGCGTATGTTTTCGATAATAATATTGTTTTCCTTTAAAAATTCTAGAAAAGACTCACTTTTTTCATCATTGTTAATCTGAACTTTCAATGATATCTCTCGCATACGAATTCTTTTTGGTCCTATTTTCATTAGAAACGGCGATAAAACCTCAATGCCGAAGACAATGATAATAACAGCTAAAGTAGCATCCATATAGAATCCTGCGCCGACTGCAATCCCTATCCCGGCAGCTCCCCAAATCATTGCAGCGGTTGTTAAACCTGAGATACTATCATTCCCGCGCCTTAAAATAACACCTGCTCCAAGAAATCCAATTCCACTAACAATTTGGGCAGCCAAGCGTAGAGGATCCATTGTAATATTGATTTCTGACCTTGGGGGTGTTGAGTAGGCGGTTTCAATCGAAATAATAGTTAATAAACAGCTAAATGTGGCGATGACTAAGCTCGTTTTTAATCCTACAGGCTTCTTTTTTAATTCCCTTTCGATACCGATTACTAAACTTAATGTGGCTGCAATTACTAATTTTATGCCAACTTCATATGTAATCATATTTCCAAATAAGGTTTCCATAAGTAACCCTCCACTGATATTTCGTATTGCTAAGAGATATGCAAGGTGTCATTATTATATGTACATTACTTTTTTGTATTGTACATCACGATAGGAATGAAGTATAAGTATTTTTTTATTTCTTTAAGCAAACGTTCTCGGTAGTGAAAGTAGCTACAGAAGTCTCTAAAGTTATAGGTGATTAAATAGATGGTGGTTGAAATCTCAAGTAGATATCACTTATAGCACCAAGTTGTAACCAGACGTATTTATGTCCGGGTAAAAATGATTGGAGGTAGGATTTAATGGAGAAACCAAAAATTCATCCATACATTCCTATATTTATTGGTGTTATTTCTGTATCCTTATCTGCGATATTTGTAAAGTTAGCAAATGCAGAGGCAGGGGTTATTGCGTTTTACCGGATGTTGTTTTCGGTATTAATAATGGCTCCTCTATTTTTTGGGAAGTACACGAATGAAGTGAAACAATTAAAAAGACGGGATTGGCTATTTTCTTCAGTTGCAGGCATATTTTTAGCGTTCCATTTTATTTTGTGGTTTGAATCACTCAATTACACTTCTGTAGCAAGTTCTACAGTTTTGGTTACACTACAGCCATTGTTTGCATTTGTAGGTACATATTTTTTCTTCAAAGAGAGCATTACTCTAAAAACAATACTTGCAGGCGCGATTGCTATTGTTGGTAGTATTTTAATAAGCTGGGGAGATTTTAAACTTAGCGGTACTGCATTTTATGGAGACATGCTTGCTCTTATTGCGTGTGCACTCGTCACTGCTTACTTTTTATTTGGACAAGATGTACGTAAGCGGTTATCTCTTGTGACATATACCATGCTTGTTTATGTTGTTAGTACAATTACGTTATTTATCTATGTTCTTATTAAAGGTGAATCGTTCGGTCCTTATCCAACTATGGACTGGATGTGGTTTATTTTATTAGCGATCGTGCCTAATTTATTGGGTCATACTCTATTTAATTGGTCTATCAAATACGTTAGTACAAATGTAGTCTCTATTGCGATATTATTTGAACCAATAGGCGCGGCCATTTTAGCTTTTTTCATTTTTAAAGAGTATTTAATAGCTACACAAATTATTGGTGGATTCATTGTTATAGTAGGAATTCTATTGTTTGTGGTCGATGAGAAAAAGATTTTTAAACTTTTTTCAAAAAAAGCTTGATTTTTAAATTGCTATATTATATATTATTACTTGTCCTTAACAAGAAGGACGACTTGAGATAAAGATTTGAAAAAAAGATTTTTGAAAAAGTTGTTGACTTCTTGTTGGAGATAAGTTAAGATAATAAAGTTGCTGAAAACAACAGCGACAAAATGAACCTTGAAAACTGAACAAGCAAAACGTAATCAATAAAGTTTTAAGTAGCTAACCTTGAGTTGGTGAACAAAGCAAAATTTTGGACATCAAACATGATGCCAGCAAAACAATTTGAGCTAATCAAATTTCTTTTATGGAGAGTTTGATCCTGGCTCAGGACGAACGCTGGCGGCGTGCCTAATACATGCAAGTCGAGCGAACAGATAAGGAGCTTGCTCCTTTGACGTTAGCGGCGGACGGGTGAGTAACACGTGGGCAACCTACCTTATAGTTTGGGATAACTCCGGGAAACCGGGGCTAATACCGAATAATCTATTTTACTTCATGGTGAAATACTGAAAGACGGTCTCGGCTGTCGCTATAAGATGGGCCCGCGGCGCATTAGCTAGTTGGTGAGGTAACGGCTCACCAAG
>NZ_LDGC01000080.1:0-2810 GCF_015844675.1 Lysinibacillus sphaericus
GTATTTTCAGTAACAGGATAATAAAAGACCTCATATTTTTGACCATTTACAGTAGCAGAAATATGTTTTTCTTCTTTTAGATAGTCTAAATATTCCTCTAACACAAAATTCTTTTCTTTCATAATCGCACTATGTGGTAAACCGACATAGCGAATATGCCATGGTTCATTCATAATTCCCGTTATGTCCGTTTTATCCTCTGGATAACGTAGAGTAAACCCGTATTTCCAAGCGTTCTCTGCAATCCACTCTCCCTCAGGTGCTACCTCCATCTTCCCTTGGGTACTTCCCACATCAAGCGATAAACCTAAATTGTGTTCGCTGTAACCTGCTGGCAAGGCACGAATGGAACCCATTTCTTTATAAAGTTTAGATTGCTCATCAAATCCTCGAAAACCACTTGTAATTAAAAAACTAGAAACTTCATCTTCTTTCGCATCAAGAACCATATCCGAAAATTTCCTTGCTATATCTTCTGATAAATATGTTTCGCTATTAAACAATCTGTTCCTTTTACCAATTCTTTGCGAACATTTAAATTGATGACATCTGATTTTATACTTTCATTGTGAACTGGGTGCTTACTGTTGACCAAAAGTAAATTTCCTTGATAAATTTGTTCTACTGGAATTTCTACTTTTTTTATATTTCCAGAAGACAACTTTCCCTCCACTACACCATTCTCATTATAGGCATTTCCTATTACACCTTTTTCATCTTGAATGAATGGTACTATCTTAAAGGCTGTCACACCCAAACATATTGAAAAAATTAATAAAAAGCCCCACTTTTTCATTCTTAACTTCTCCCTTATTCTTCTTTACATAAAAGATTATAAGTAAAACTAATTAAGAAAAAAGTAGGATGAATCTTAAGTTTTTCTTAAATTACTTACTTAAAATATGAAGCTATCTTAACTATTTTGTTTGCTTACCTCTTGTTGGAATAAAACCATCAAATCCACTATTTTGAAAACAACTTCAATATGCACCTAAAAATACCTTTCCTTCAACTAAACTCCCTCTATAAACATTGATGTATCAACGGTTTCCACCACTCCGTAGTGAAGAAAAAATAATTTACCATTTCATTTATAAACAGTATTTTGAATTTTTATTTATAATTTACAAGCTAGGTGTACGCTTCGCTAAAACCTAATGGAAATCATTAGCTTTTTTATCCACTATCTGATGTACAATGAATCTCTGCGATACTTATGACGGCGACGTACCCTACCAAACGTCAACAAAGGAATATTTTAGATACATAAAAAATCAATGCTATATTCATAACTTTTCTTTCATTGAAAACCTCCAAAAAGGCTTGGGAATTTATGATAGTGGTTATGGATCTGGTTCATCATTTGCTCTAATTGTTGTTCTATTCATTCCTCTAATTATTGGGTGCTAGTTTCATTTCAAAATATTATTAATACCCAATACCGCCTCTAATGCTCATAATTATTAAGGTAATACTAACTTTCCCTTGCACCTTCATATCTATCTTTACTAAGGGTAACTTTCCTCTGATGATGACCTTTTTTATTTTTCCTTACTTAAAGTATTCATCCCTTGGATAGGCTACACTAAGTTGGACAGATAAAATAAGGGGTTGTAAACTTAGACTAATAAAACAAGGGAGCGTGCTGCTATGACACGTCAACGTCGAACTTTTACACCCGAATTTAAACTGCAATTAGTGAAACTTTATGAAAATGGTAAATCTCGTGCAGACATTACTAGAGAATATGATATTACACCTTCTGCGTTAGATCGTTGGATAAAAAATCATAAAGAAACAGGTTCTTTTGATGCCAAAGATAATCGATCAGAAGAAGAAAATGAACTGGCTCGATTACGCAAGGAAAACCAAAGATTAATGATGGAAAATGATATTTTAAAGCAGGCGGCGCTGATCATGGGACGAAAATAGATGTGATTCGAAATAATGCTCACAAATATTCGGTATCAGCAATGTGTGACGTCCTCAATATTCCAAAAAGTACGTATTACTATCATGCCGATTTGTGTAGTAAACGTACGCTAAAAACTGAAGATAAAGAGATTTCCAAAGAGATTGCCCGTATTTTCAAAGAAAGCCGTAATAATTATGGTACGCGTAAAATCAAGAAAGAACTGAGTAAATTACCAGAGCCAAAACACGTATCACGTCGTCGAATTGGTCGTTTAATGAAAGATCTTGGACTCGTATCAAACTATACAGTAGCACAGTATAAGCCGCATAAATCAACATGTAATGAAGCGTCAGTAAAAAATGAATTACAGCGTCAGTTTGAGCAAGAAGAGCCATTGGCTGTCATCGTCAGCGATTTAACATACGTTCGTGTCGGAAAAAAGTGGCACTATGTATGCTTATTTGTCGACCTTTTTAATCGTGAGATTATTGGTCATAGTGCTGGCGCGAATAAAACTGCAGAACTTGTGTATCAAGCGATTGCGAGCATACATGCCAATTTGAATGATGTCAAAATGTTTCATACTGACCGAGGAAAAGAGTTTGATAATAAACTAATTTCAGAGAGTCTTGAAACATTCGGTATCCAACGGTCACTAAGCATGAAAGGTTGCCCTTATGACAACGCTGTGGCCGAAGCGATGTTTAAGGTATTTAAAACAGAATTCGCTAACGGAGCTCATTTCTCTTCTCTTGAACAGCTCGCCCTTGAACTTGATGATTATGTTCATTGGTTCAATAACATTCGAATTCACGGAACACTAGGCTATTTAACACCAGTAGAATTCAAGCAACAGCCCTTATAATTTTTGTCCAGTTTAGTGTTGACATACCAC
>NZ_LDGC01000081.1:0-3359 GCF_015844675.1 Lysinibacillus sphaericus
GTATTTTCAGTAACAGGATAATAAAAGACCTCATATTTTTGACCATTTACAGTAGCAGAAATATGTTTTTCTTCTTTTAGATAGTCTAAATATTCCTCTAACACAAAATTCTTTTCTTTCATAATCGCACTATGTGGTAAACCGACATAGCGAATATGCCATGGTTCATTCATAATTCCCGTTATGTCCGTTTTATCCTCTGGATAACGTAGAGTAAACCCGTATTTCCAAGCGTTCTCTGCAATCCACTCTCCCTCAGGTGCTACCTCCATCTTCCCTTGGGTACTTCCCACATCAAGCGATAAACCTAAATTGTGTTCGCTGTAACCTGCTGGCAAGGCACGAATGGAACCCATTTCTTTATAAAGTTTAGATTGCTCATCAAATCCTCGAAAACCACTTGTAATTAAAAAACTAGAAACTTCATCTTCTTTCGCATCAAGAACCATATCCGAAAATTTCCTTGCTATATCTTCTGATAAATATGTTTCGCTATTAAACAATCTGTTCCTTTTACCAATTCTTTGCGAACATTTAAATTGATGACATCTGATTTTATACTTTCATTGTGAACTGGGTGCTTACTGTTGACCAAAAGTAAATTTCCTTGATAAATTTGTTCTACTGGAATTTCTACTTTTTTTATATTTCCAGAAGACAACTTTCCCTCCACTACACCATTCTCATTATAGGCATTTCCTATTACACCTTTTTCATCTTGAAAGAATGGTACTATCTTAAAGGCTGTCACACCCAAACATATTGAAAAAATTAATAAAAAGCCCCACTTTTTCACTCTAAACTTCTCCCTTAATCTTCTTTACTTAAAAGATTATAAGTAAAAATAATTAAGAAAAAAGTAGGATGAATCTTAAGTTTTTCTTAAATTACTTACTTAAAATATGAAGCTATCTTAACTATTTTGTTTTACTATCTGATGCACAATGGACCTCTGCGATATTTATGACGACGACGTACCCTACCAAACGTCAACAAAGGAATATTTTAGATACATAAAAAACCAATGCTATATTCATAACTTTTCTTTCAGTTACAACCTCAAAAAAGCTTAGGAAACAACTCCAAACACAAATGCCCAGGCTCAAAATTAATTGAGTACCTGGGCTTTAAAATTATTTAGCTACTACTTGTTACCTGGATACTTTGGCTGCATTCACGCAGTTAACCTTTAAAGCCATTGGTTACTCCGAAACATTTCCAATTGTTGTTGCTTAGTAACTATTTTAAAAATGAAAAAAATCTTCTGCTGTGGCACTTTTAGTTTTAGGTAGTCTCTTGCCTGTTGAGTTAAGTTTATGACTAAAAAAATATGTAGAGTCAATTGCTATGAATACATTCTGATGAATAAATTTTTTCCGTCAGACTCCTCCCATTCATAGGAATTGTTTATTTGTAAACATTTTATTATTCTGATGAATTACCAGTTGAAGAGTTAATGGCTGTATTTTGTAATGGTTGATTCATTTATTGTGAAGACTGGTTTGCTTGTTGTTGAGTACTCTGTAGATTTAATTTATTCGAAATATTTTTTGTGAACTGTTGAAGAGTACCATTTTGAAATCCTCTTGCTACACTCAAAATAACAGCTCCTATTACACCCAATGTAAGAAATCTCACTAAAAAAACATCCTTCCTTAAAAAAATATTTTGAAACATGTTTAGTATTGGAAACCAGGCTAATACTATACTGAACACTTTTTGGTTATTATCGTTTTGGTACTCTTATATATTGGATTAAATAATTACGTGATGAAATCAAAGGAGTAGAGAATGCTACTCCTTTTTGTTTTTTAACTAGAGGTGTTCAATAAGTTCCCCCACGCTAATCATTTTTTAGTTTAACAATACATTGAAAGTAAATGTGACATCATTTTTGTATTCTATTTTGAAACCATCTTTTCTCCATTCAACTTCATCTGGAGTATAAATACTTTCAACGTTAAGTATATCTTTTTTCTGTAGTGTTATATTTACTTGAGCAAATTTAATATCGTCACTTGATATAGCAATGAGATGACTTATTTCTTCGAACTCTTCATTTTCTCCGAGACACATACTTGGGATTGTTTGCAGCATGTATAGAGATTTATCTTTTGATTCTATTTGGAATTGTAATGTTTCATTTTCATAAGATCTTAATACTTCTACTAGTTGTCTCCATGGTTCTATTGTTGACATTAATCTTCCTCCTGGTTTGTTTCAGTTTTGCTCCACTATTGTACTGTATTTTTAAAAAAGAGCCTACTACTGTAAGGCTACACCAATTTCATTTGTTTTATGTTGTTGGAACCGAGAAAAATTTAATTACTACAATTTTATAACGACTAATTAGATTTTAAAAATTATCAAGGAATGAACATATGAACAAATTAGAACAAATAACTAATGAATTACTCGAAGCGGGATATACAATCGAGGAAATTATAGCAGCCTTTAATGAGGTAATTAAGGCATCTAATCAAACAGCAGCAGATGATAAAACAAATAGCTAATTACATAGTTATTTGCTTTTATATTAAGAGGAAAAAGGTTCTTTTGATTTACATCTCGTAGTACCGAATGCCAACAAAAGAACCTAAAATTTATTTAAATTAAATTCTTGATTTTACTGCATGTTTTAAAAAAGATTGCATTGGTTCTGAAATTATTTTAGTAACCATTAAAAACTTTTCTTATTTTAAGCTTTTCTTGACCAAATAACAACTGGAATAAGAATTAATGACAATAGTCCTCCAGCTAAAGATAATACCGCATAGCTCGCATTAGCTACTACCATCCCTGAAAGAGCACCACCAGAAGCGCCTGCTAGTGCAACTAAAACATCTATTTTCCCTTGCGTTTTTGCCCTAGTGGAAGGCTCAGTTGAATCAACTATTTGTGCAGTACCACTAATTAAGCCAAAGTTCCAGCCCAACCCAAGTAAAGAAAGTGCAATAATTAATAGAACCATAGAATCGCTCGGTGCGAATGCCGCCAATAAACCAGCAAATAACAAAGTCACTCCTGCGGCAATACTCATGGCTGTTCGTCCGATTTTATCGACAAGAATACCTGTTACGAGCGATGGAAGATACATAGAACCTACATGAAATCCTATAACAAGTCCAACCTCCGATAAACCTTGGCCATGATGTTTCATATGTACAGGTGTCATTGTCATGATAGCAACCATTACAATTTGCGTAAGTACCATCACCGTTGCACCGACTGTAAGGCCCCTTTTATTGAGAGCTTTTTTATGTAAAGATTCTGTCTTATTTCCATGCTCATTTTCTGGTTTTTGCGCTTCAATCATTTTCGCTATTTCTAATGGATCCGGACGTAACATAATAAAAAGG
>NZ_LDGC01000082.1:0-1197 GCF_015844675.1 Lysinibacillus sphaericus
CCATTCCATAAATGAGGCCGTCTTCTCTGGTAATCTTATCTCTTCATTCTTCTGGATCTGATCTACTGCTGTTTCAAAATCCTCTGCAAGAATTCGCCAAGATACACCGTCGATTGCTAGATGGTGTACACAGAACATCATTACTTTATCATGGTCTGTTTCAAATACAGCAATTTTTACCAACGAACCAGTCTCCAGATTGATGCTCGCCTGTATTTCACTGCAGCGCTCTTGAATGGCTTGCTTGACGTCATCTTTTCCTCGGTAATCAAACTCATAAAAATCACACAATTTGCTTTCACTGATTGGAAGGATTTCGAGTTGTTGATTTCTGTATACTGCCCTTAACATGTCATGATGTTTCACAAGTTCTTCGATTGCTTGCTTTATTTGTGTATTATCAATCCCGTCTACTGGGAACATCATTGTCTGGTTAAAGTGTTCTGGCTTTTCTAAGTTCCAAGAATCAAACAATTTTATAATAGGAGTCTTAGTGACGGGTCCACTTACTTCCCCCTGCTCATATTTACGTTCATTTTCTGTTTCTTTCATTGCCAATGCAATTCTTTCAGCCGTCTTTCCAGCCAGGATGTCTTTGACTGTTAAATGATATCCAACATTTCTAAGATTCGATATAATTCTTATTGCCTTAATAGAGTCTCCGCCAAGTTCAAAGAAGTTTTCTTTTACGCCGACTTCCTTCACATTCAACACAGTGCTGAATGCTTCGCATACCGTACTCTCCTTCTTATTTCTTGGTGCTACATACTCTCTGGTTGCTTTTACTTCGATCTCAGGTAATGCCCTCTTATCCAATTTTCCATTTCGCGTCACAGGAATACTGTCGATTTCCATCATATAGGATGGAATCATGTACTCCGGCAACACACCCGCAAGATGTTCTCTTATCTCCGATACACTGACGCTTTCTCCTGTATAGTATGTATAGAGCGCTTGATCACCGTTTTGATCCACTTTCGCGATTACTGCACTGTCATGAATACCTTTGATTTCACGAATTCGGCTCTCAATTTCTCCTAGTTCGATTCTAAATCCTCGAATCTTCACCTGTTCATCGATGCGGCCTAAGTATTCAATGTTTCCATCCGGCAGCCATCTTGCAAGGTCTCCAGAACGGTACAACCTTCCTTCGCCAAATGGATTTTTCACGAACTTCTTCGCTGTCAGTTCAGGACG
>NZ_LDGC01000083.1:0-1803 GCF_015844675.1 Lysinibacillus sphaericus
CCATTCCATAAATGAGGCCGTCTTCTCTGGTAATCTTATCTCTTCATTCTTCTGGATCTGATCTACTGCTGTTTCAAAATCCTCTGCAAGAATTCGCCAAGATACACCGTCGATTGCTAGATGGTGTACACAGAACATCATTACTTTATCATGGTCTGTTTCAAATACAGCAATTTTTACCAACGAACCAGTCTCCAGATTGATGCTCGCCTGTATTTCACTGCAGCGCTCTTGAATGGCTTGCTTGACGTCATCTTTTCCTCGGTAATCAAACTCATAAAAATCACACAATTTGCTTTCACTGATTGGAAGGATTTCGAGTTGTTGATTTCTGTATACTGCCCTTAACATGTCATGATGTTTCACAAGTTCTTCGATTGCTTGCTTTATTTGTGTATTATCAATCCCGTCTACTGGGAACATCATTGTCTGGTTAAAGTGTTCTGGCTTTTCTAAGTTCCAAGAATCGAACAATTTT
Organism: Lysinibacillus sphaericus; assembly: GCF_015844675.1. Classification (GTDB taxonomy): domain Bacteria; phylum Bacillota; class Bacilli; order Bacillales_A; family Planococcaceae; genus Lysinibacillus; species Lysinibacillus sphaericus_E. The sequence continues at coordinate 479 of NZ_LDGC01000083.1, forward strand.
ATAATAGGGGTCTTAATTACTGGTCCACTTACTTCCCCCTGCTCATATTTACGTTCATTTTCTGTTTTTTCTTTCATTACCAATGCAATTCTTTCAGCCGTCTTTCCAGTCAGGATGTCTCTTACGGTTAAATGATATCCGACATTTCTAAGATTCGATATGATTCTTATTGCCTTAATAGAGTCTCCGCCAAGTTCAAAGAAGTTTTCTTTTACGCCGACTTCCTTCACATTCAACACAGTGCAGAATGCTTCGCATATCGCACTTTCCTTCTTATTTCTTGATGCTACATGCTCTCGGGTTGCTTTTACTTCGATTTCTGGTAATGCCCTCATATCCAATTTTCCATTTCGAGTCACAGGAATACTATCGATTTCCATCATATAGGATGGAATCATGTATTCCGGCAACACACCAGCAAGATGATCTCTTATCTCCGATACACTGACGCTTTCTCCTGTATAGTATGCATAGAGCGCTTTATCACCGTTTTGATCCGCTTTTGCAATCACTGCACTGTCATGAATACCTTCGATTTCACGAATTCGGCTCTCGATTTCTCCTAGTTCGATTCTAAATCCTCGAATTTTCACCTGTTCATCGATTCGACCTAAGTATTCAATGTATCCATCTTGCAGCCATCTTGCAAGGTCTCCAGAACGGTACATCCTTCCTTCACCAAATGGATTCTTCACGAACTTCTCTTCTGTCAGTTCAGGACGATTTAGATAGCCTCTGGCTAATCCGTCACCTACAATACATAATTCTCCTGGCACACCGATGCCACAAAGGTTATCTCCATTCAGAATATATACTTGAGTATTACTGACTGGTTTTCCAATTGGAATGTTTTCGAAATTCTCTGGAATTTCGTATGTGGTTGTAAATGTCGTATTCTCTGTCGGACCATATCCGTTTGTCAGAATGGTTTCTTTATTATGCTCTTTCATCATTCGAACATGGGCATCCGAAAGTTTCTCTCCACCGATTAACAGATGTCTCAGCGTATCAAACACCGTCACATCTTCAGAGATTGTTTGATTAAAGAGCGTTGATGTGAGCCACATCGTAGTAACCTTGTTGTTTCTAATTGCTTGTTTTAATTGCACATGGTCTGTAATGATTTCCTGAGATGTAATCACTACTTTCCCACCATTCAAGAACGCTCCCCATATCTCTAATGTCGACGCATCAAACGATAGGGAACCTGTTTGTAAGATTACTGTATTTTCATTTAGTTCAATATAATCAGTATCTCTTACAAGACGTACTACATTTCTGTGGGAAATCACACTTCCTTTTGGTTTGCCTGTCGTTCCGGATGT
>NZ_LDGC01000084.1:0-2865 GCF_015844675.1 Lysinibacillus sphaericus
GATTCTTGGAACTTAGAAAAGCCAGAACACTTTAACCAGACAATGATGTTCCCAGTAGACGGGATTGATAATACACAAATAAAGCAAGCAATCGAAGAACTTGTGAAACATCATGACATGTTAAGGGCAGTATACAGAAATCAACAACTCGAAATCCTTCCAATCAGTGAAAGCAAATTGTGTGATTTTTATGAGTTTGATTACCGAGGAAAAGATGACGTCAAGCAAGCCATTCAAGAGCGCTGCAGTGAAATACAGGCGAGCATCAATCTGGAGACTGGTTCGTTGGTAAAAATTGCTGTATTTGAAACAGACCATGATAAAGTAATGATGTTCTGTGTACACCATCTAGCAATCGACGGTGTATCTTGGCGAATTCTTGCAGAGGATTTTGAAACAGCAGTAGATCAGATCCAGAAGAATGAAGAGATAAGATTACCAGAGAAGACGGCCTCATTTATGGAATGGGCAGAAGAATTAGAGAAGTATGCTTCAAGTCCATCTTTAGATTGTGATAAAGCATATTGGGAAAAAACCATAAAACAAATCATTCCTATCACTGGTATAACGAGAAGTATGGAAGATATAAAGGATGAGGACGTAGTTATTAGTTTTGATTCGGATACTACACAAAAATTAGTTTTAGAAGCTGGAACAGCTTATAGCACAGAAGTGAATGATTTATTATTAGCGGCGTTAACAACTGCGATATATCGATGGAAATCTGATAAGAAGATTGTCATTTGTCTTGAAGGACATGGAAGAGAGCCAATCGAAGATGATATAAACATTACTTCTACAGTAGGTTGGTTCACGACACAGTATCCTGTTGTATTTGATTGTAGTGAAGATATTCAAGAGTCTATCGTTTCAGTGAAAGAAAAATTAAGAGCAGTACCAAATAAAGGATTGAAATTTGGATTACTTTATTCTGAAAAAGATTACATTCAACCAGACATTTGTTTCAATTATCTGGGACAGATAGGAGATCTGAAGAGCGATAATAGTACGAAAGACCAGATTGCGTACTCTGCAGGACAGAATATTGCGAAGGAAAACAAAAGTGTCTCCAATATTCTGTTTAATGGCATTATTGCGAATGGAGTTTTAAACATTCAATTAAGCTATGATAAAAAGTTTGCTAGTTTTGAGGAAATGACTAGTTTAGCTAAGTTATATGAAAAAGCATTAGTTGAGATGATTAAACACTGTATCTTAAAAGATGATACTAGCATTACAATATCAGATCTGGAGGATTCGGATATTAATGAAAATGAACTGGATTTAATCAATTCATTTTTTTGATGTCGAGCTATTAAAATACTGATACCATAAGCTAGAGTGATAGTGCGATAGGTGCTGTCATTCTAGCTAAAATAGAAAGAGGTAACTTATGGCAAAAGGAAAGATAATAAATAAAAATATAGAAAGTATATATGCATTAACTCCTTTACAAGAGGGAATACTATATCATAATTTAGTAGAAAAGACATCTACAAGTTATGTAATTCAGAGTGTATTTTCTGTTCGTTTAGGTTTGAAAAATGAGGTGATAGAGAGCGCCTTGGATTTATTATCCAAAAGATATTCTATACTACGGACATCATTTTTTCATGAAAAGATGGAAAAACCTCGTCAAGTAGTGTTGAAAGAGCGAAAAATTGAATATAAATGTATCGATTTATCAAATCATAGTTATGATGAAAAAGAAGCATGTTTAGCTGAGTTGGTAGATCAAGATTTAAATCGGAATTTTGATTTACAAAGAGATTCACTTTTAAGAGTAACGCGTATCATTTATGATGAAAACTATTGTAAATTTATTTGGACAATGCATCATATCATTATTGATGGATGGTGTCTAGGTATACTGAACGGAAAGTTTTTTGAGTATTACCAACAATTAGATAGTGGTGTCAGTAAATCTAAGATTGAGTCTGAGATTGAACGAGAAAAACTTGAAAATGGTGAATTTGAAGACTATATTCATTGGCTAAGAAAACAAGATCAGGAAAAAGCAAAAGAATACTGGAGCAAGTTATTAGATGATTATGACAGTGACTGTGAAATCACTCCGATGAACAAGCCAAAAGAGTCTAGCGATGAACAGATGCGAAGACAAAGGATAGCTGTCGATCGGAAGGTAACATCGACTCTACAGCGAATTGCAGAACAAAATGGAAGTACGATTAATACAGTCGCTGAAGTAATATGTGGAATCATGCTGCAAGTATGTACTAGAAACCAAGATGTAGTCTTTGGAAAAGTCGTATCAGGAAGAAATGCTGATATCAAGGGCATAGAAGATATGGTAGGTCTGTTCATTAATACTATTCCAGTAAGAGTAAGAACAGAAGATAAGATGAGCATTAGGGAACTGTTGAAGAAACAGCAAGAACAGGGAAATGAAAGTACGAGCTATGATTATTATTCATTGGCAGAGATACAAAATGAGACACTGCAAGGAACAGAATTGATTAAAGTCCTGTATGTTTTTGAAAACTATATGTCTGGATTAGAGTCAGAACAACAAGAAACTGATAAAAATCAGATGATGGTAGCACTCGAACAAGCAAGAGAACAAACCAATTATGCAATATCTATAGCAGGATATGAAATGGATGGAGCACTTGGTTTTGACATTATGTATAATCCAAATCAATTTAGTGAAGAAGACATACAGAGGTTATTAGAACGTTTGGTGAAGATCAGTGAGGAAATCGCAGAAAATCCAGACAGACAAGTAGCGGAAATAGAAACCGTGACTGAGGATGAAAAAGAAAAGATCCTCCATGACTTCAATGCAACCAAGACAGAGTATCCAAGAGAGAAGACGGTAGTCGAACTGTTCGAAGAACAGGCAGC
>NZ_LDGC01000085.1:0-1219 GCF_015844675.1 Lysinibacillus sphaericus
GCAGCCATCTTGCAAGGTCTCCAGAACGGTACATCCTTCCTTCACCAAATGGATTCTTCACGAACTTCTCTTCTGTCAGTTCAGGACGATTTAGATAGCCTCTGGCTAATCCGTCACCTACAATACATAATTCTCCTGGCACACCGATGCCACAAAGGTTATCTCCATTCAGAATATATACTTGAGTATTACTGACTGGTTTTCCAATTGGAATGTTTTCGAAATTCTCTGGAATTTCGTATGTGGTTGTAAATGTCGTATTCTCTGTCGGACCATATCCGTTTGTCAGAATGGTTTCTTTATTATGCTCTTTCATCATTCGAACATGGGCATCCGAAAGTTTCTCTCCACCGATTAACAGATGTCTCAGCGTATCAAACACCGTCACATCTTCAGAGATTGTTTGATTAAAGAGCGTTGATGTGAGCCACATCGTAGTAACCTTGTTGTTTCTAATTGCTTGTTTTAATTGCACATGGTCTGTAATGATTTCCTGAGATGTAATCACTACTTTCCCACCATTCAAGAACGCTCCCCATATCTCTAATGTCGACGCATCAAACGATAGGGAACCTGTTTGTAAGATTACTGTATTTTCATTTAGTTCAATATAATCAGTATCTCTTACAAGACGTACTACATTTCTGTGGGAAATCACACTTCCTTTTGGTTTGCCTGTCGTTCCGGATGTGTAGATACAGTAGATTAAGTCTTCCGCCTTGTTGACCTTCTCTGGATTCTGGATATTTCCTTCCCAGATTCCTACTTCTTTTAAGTCCATCTTTGTTAGGTCGGTTTCATACTCTGCCCCGTAAAGTAACAAGGCCTTTGGCTGACAGTCTTCCAACATAAACTCGATTCTTTCTTCTGGATACGTTGGATCGATTGGTACATAAGCGGCTCCGGCCTTGATGATTCCGTAAATTCCGGTGATCACCTCGATACTTCTTTCTGCCATGATCGCTACGAAGTCATCTGGTCTTACGCCCAGTTCTCTTAACTTATGAGCTAACACATTGGCTCTTTCATTCAGCTCTCGGTAGCTTACTTCTTCTTCTTCGAAGACTAAAGCAATCTGATCTGGTGTTTTAGCTGCCTGTTCTTCGAACAGTTCGACTACCGTCTTCTCCCTCGGATACTCTGTCTTGGTTGCGTTAAAGTCATGAAGGATCTTTTCTTTTTCATCCTCCGTCACCATCTCTACTTGTCCAAGCAGACA
>NZ_LDGC01000086.1:0-7527 GCF_015844675.1 Lysinibacillus sphaericus
ACATCCGGAACGACAGGCAAACCAAAAGGAAGTGTGATTTCCCACAGAAATGTAGTACGTCTTGTAAGAGATACTGATTATATTGAACTAAATGAAAATACAGTAATCTTACAAACAGGTTCCCTATCGTTTGATGCGTCGACATTAGAGATATGGGGAGCGTTCTTGAATGGTGGGAAAGTAGTGATTACATCTCAGGAAATCATTACAGACCATGTGCAATTAAAACAAGCAATTAGAAACAACAAGGTTACTACGATGTGGCTCACATCAACGCTCTTTAATCAAACAATCTCTGAAGATGTGACGGTGTTTGATACGCTGAGACATCTGTTAATCGGTGGAGAGAAACTTTCGGATGCCCATGTTCGAATGATGAAAGAGCATAATAAAGAAACCATTCTGACAAACGGATATGGTCCGACAGAGAATACGACATTTACAACCACATACGAAATTCCAGAGAATTTCGAAAACATTCCAATTGGAAAACCAGTCAGTAATACTCAAGTATATATTCTGAATGGAGATAACCTTTGTGGCATCGGTGTGCCAGGAGAATTATGTATTGTAGGTGACGGATTAGCCAGAGGCTATCTAAATCGTCCTGAACTGACAGAAGAGAAGTTCGTGAAGAATCCATTTGGTGAAGGAAGGATGTACCGTTCTGGAGACCTTGCAAGATGGCTGCCAGATGGAAACATTGAATACTTAGGTCGAATCGATGAACAGGTGAAGATTCGAGGATTTAGAATCGAACTAGGTGAAATCGAGAGCCGAATTCGTGAAATCGAAGGTATTCATGACAGTGCAGTGATCGTAAAAGCGGATCAAAACGGTGATAAAGCAATCTATGCATACTATACAGGACAAGGGGTAAGCGTGTCAGAAATAAGATGCATGTTGAGAGAGAGATTACCAGAGTACATGACCCCTTCCTATATGATGGAAATCGACAGTATTCCTGTGACTCGAAATGGTAAATTGGATAAGAGGGCATTACCAGAGATTGAAGTCAAAGCAACCCGAGAGTATGTAGCACCAAGAAATAAGAAGGAAAGTATGGTATGCGAAGCATTCAGCACTATGTTGAATGTGAAAGAAGTCGGCGTAAAAGACAACTTCTTTGCACTTGGCGGAGATTCTATTAAGGCAATAAGAATCATATCGAGCCTTAGAAAAGTTGGATATCATTTAACAGTAAAAGACATCCTGACTGGAAAGACGACTGAAAGAATCGCATTGGTAATGGAAGAAACAGGAAATGAACGTAAATATGAGCAGGGAGAAGTAAGTGGACCCGTAACTAAGACTCCTATTATAAAATTGTTCGATTTTTGGAACTTAGAAAAACCAGAGCACTTTAACCAGGCAATGATGTTCTCAGTAGACGGTATTGATAATGCGCAAATTAAGCAAGCAATCGAAGAACTTGTGAAACATCATGACATGTTAAGGGCAGTATACAAAAATCAACAACTCGAAATCCTTCCAATCAGTGAAAGGGAATTGTGTGATTTTTATGAGTTTGATTACCGAGGAAAAGATGACGTCAAGCAGGGCATTCAAGAGCGCTGTAGTAAAATACAGGCGAGCATCAATCTGGAGATTGGTCCGTTGGTAAAAATTGCTGTATTTGAAACAGACCATGATAAAGTAATGATGTTCTGTGTACACCATCTAGTAATCGACGGTGTATCTTGGCGAATTCTTGCAGAGGATTTTGAAACAGCGGTGGGTCAAATAAAGAAAGGGGAAGAAGTAAAACTACCTGAAAAAACGGCTTCATTCAAAGAATGGGCGGAAAGCTTAGAAAGATATGCGATGAGTCCAGAACTCAAGAATGACAGAATGTATTGGCAAGATGTTATTGCTAATCTACAGGTTGATAAACGGTTGGAGAACGAAAGCGATGAAAAGTATATCTCAGATAGTGTTCTTTTCTCATTAAACAAAGAAGAGACATATCAATTATTGCGTAATGTAAATAATGCATATAATACAAAAATTGATGATATACTTCTATGCGCTTTAGTAAGGGCTATGAATCAGTGGAATGGGGAACAAAAGGTTTCTGTTTCAATTGAAGGACATGGAAGAGAGGAAACACCATATAAGCTTGATATTGATAGGACAGTAGGATGGTTTACCGATATTTACCCAGTAATTTTCGAGCACTATGAGGATTTGGGGAATTCTATCATTTTAACAAAAGAAACATTAAGAGATGTACCTAATAAAGGCTTAACATTCGGATTAATTGATAATGCACAAACATGCCAAACAGATGTAACCTTTAACTATCTTGGTCAGGTAGTAGAGAATACTGAATTAGATTACAGTAAATATTCTGCAGGAATGATGATGGCAGCGGAGAATCATACAAATGCGAATTTAACCTTTAATGGTATTTTAAATAATGATGAAATAACATTTGGAATATACTTTAATAAGTGTCTATTTGAAAAGAATGCAATTAAAAATCTGGGTAACAAATATATAGAAATGTTACAAGAGATTATTAAACACTGTATTCATTCAGTGGATAGCGTTTTAACAATATCTGATCTAGATACAAATGATTTAGATGATGACGATATGAGTATTATTAATGATTTGTTTGAATTTGTTTAATAGTATAGTGTTGACTATTGAAGATTTATGAAGAAACAATGACGAGTGAGTTTTGAAAAATGATTTAACGACATGCGCTTCTATCATCTTTATATGAAAACATATCATTATTATGGAAATGACCGCTTTCACAAAATGGGTAAATTAAGGGTGTTGGCTGAGAAAATTGGACATTTACCGACCCCCTTGTCCACCCTATTTTACTGAATTAAATCTAATTGAAAAAATTGCTCTGTTCTTTAAAGATACTTCATGAAAATTATTGAAAAACTTCAACACTTTTAATAAGGCTCTATTGTCTTACTTTCAAAATAAATATAAATAAGTATAGTGTAAGGTGACGAGTACTGACTTTTGAACTAAACGGATAGGCGCATCAGAGGCTAGAGAAGTAAATATATCACAAAGGTTGTACGAAGTAGTAACTTTTACCCAACTTGCTTTCATTCAAATGAATATGCTGATGTTTGTACCGATGCCGAAAAATTAGGAATAAATATTTTCGGCATCGGAACACAGTATTGTAGACGTTGGTATTACAATACGAGAAAATAACGGTGTTTTTCCGTTGATTAACCACTGCATGCGTATAATGGACAAGTGACGGTTTGAGGTAGACATCTGTTCGTGATATTTGATTGATTTCTTTTTTCGGCAGGTTCATTACTGCTTAGTGCAAGTCCAGCTCAAGAACACAGCTTTTTGGAAGTTGAAAACTACGGCATATCCATGTCAATTTCTGAGATGATTTGAATCGCTGATTGACGGCGTATTTCAGGGAAGGTTTATAAAAGATCGATTGCTGGTTCATACGGTTCAATATCTTATCCAATAGATGATCAAGAATATCAATGGAGTGATTGAGATATGTTTTGTCAGGGGCAAAATCGTGGATTGAAATGAGATAATCTCGGACTTTCTTAGAACTGACACCAAACATATCAGAGACCACATAGTACATGGCGACATTCCTACAGTAAAGGTATTATGAAGTCGACTCATTTCACTTGAAACGATTACTGTCCAAGCTAGTGCGGTAGCGAGTAACTTCTCGCAATCATGAATTTTTCGTTGGGATAAAGCTACCTCTTGCGAATCCTATACGGAAAAGTTCAACAGTCCATTTTGAGTCTCTCGTATCATGTTCATTTCCCTTTACTGTACGAACCCATTAAGGATTCCCAATGGTGACATCAATCTGATCTTCAAGCAAATTGGAAACAGGAAACCAATATATATCAGTACCTTCCAAACACACATCGTAACAGTTTCATTCTAATAACTGCTTTTTAATGCCGGAATACGGTTATTAAAAGTTAGGAATTATTTCTTCTGATGATGGGGCATTAATTTGTTGGATTTTGTGGTAATCATGTTAGCGATTAAAAAGCTTTTGTGCACATCGATCCCACAACAAGTTGGATAAACGACTTTCATGATTTTTAGCTCCTTTCTAAAAAGTAATGAAGAGGTGATTGGTCGGGACAGCAATTAATAAGATTTGTTAAAACAATGATTAGTATACGGATTTTATTTGCCAATCAATTGTGCTTGAAAGTCCCGACCTTACACTGGTTAGTATACTGATTCAAACAAACGAGGTTTCCTACAACTCTAACTCACCGAGCTGTGTAGGTAGTGCACCTCAATTATATTATAAGCGGGAGATTCATATCCGTTTTTCATTTTTATTTGACTCGAGGGGCGAGTCGAGATGGGGGTTAGTATGAAGAAAGTAAATGTTGCAAAGAAAGTAAACACAGTAAATAAATTAATTGAAAATGTGTATCCGTTAACTCCGTTACAGGAGGGAATGCTTTACCATTATCTTTTAGATGAGAATACAACGGATTATGTAGTACAGACGGTTTTTTCATTGGACTCCAAATTTAATGACAAGCTTGCAACAAAAGCATTAGAGCTATTGTCGGAACGTTATTCGGTATTAAGAACTAGTATTGTTTTTAACAAGATATCGAAACCACAGCAGATTGTATTAAAAGAAAGACAGATTGAATATAAATCGTTTCAGTTTTCAGAAGAAGACTTCACGCCAAATTCTTTTTCTAATTTTTTGAAGGACGATGTTAATCGTGGATTTGATTTACAGAAGGATTCACTTTTGAGAGTACACCATGTGATTTTACCAGGGAATGAACAAAAGTTAATATGGACTATTCATCATATTATTGTTGATGGATGGTGCAATGAAATGCTTATAGACAAGTTCTTAGAGTATTATGACAAGCTTGTATCAGGAGAGGATATTAATACTTTAAAAGAACTTATAGTAAGAGAAAAAGAAAGTCAGGGTGAATACAGTGAATACATAAACTGGCTGGTTAAACAAGATCAGAAGAAGGCAAAAGACTATTGGAGAGAGTTACTAGCAGATTATGATAGTGATTGCGAAATCAGAGCAGTCAAAACACCTGAATACAGCGATGAACAGATGAGAAGACTGAAGGCTACTGTAGATGAGAAGTCAACATTAAAGCTGAAGAAATATGCAGAGAGAAATGAAAGTACGTTAAATACTATAGGAGAAATGGTATGTGGAATCATGCTGCAGGCATATACAGGAAACCAAGATGTAGTCTTTGGTAAAGTTGTATCGGGAAGAAATGCTAATATTCTAGGAATCGAAGATATGGTAGGCTTATTCATCAACACTATTCCTGTGAGGGTGAAGGTAGAAAATGATACAACCATTAATGAACTATTGATAAAGCAGCAGGCACAGGCAAATGAAGGTACAGGTTATGACTATTGTTCATTAGCAGAAATTCAGAATGATACGATTCTTGGAGCTGACTTAATAAAATTAATTTATGTATTTCAAAACATATCTCATTCAAGAAGTGGTAGAGAAGGAATTGGTATAGAAAATCAGAGGGAACAAACCAACTATGCGGTTTCAATTGTCGGATATGAAGTGAATGGTAAACTCGGATACGATGTCATGTATAATCCAAATAGATATAGTACAGAAGAAATGGAAGGCCTATTAAACTGTCTGGTAAAAATCAGTGAGGAAATCGCAGAAAATCCAGATAGACGAGTAGCTGAAATAGAGACTGTGACTGAGGATGAGAAAGAAAAGATCCTCCATGACTTCAATGCAACCAAGACAGAGTATCCAAGGGAGAAGACGGTAGTCGAACTGTTCGAAGAACAGGCAGCTAAGACACCAGATCAGATTGCTTTAGTCTTCGAAGAAGAAGAAGTAAGCTACCGAGAGCTGAATGAAAGAGCCAATGTGTTAGCTCATAAGTTAAGAGAGCTGGGCGTAAAACCAGATGACTTCGTAGCGATCGTGGCAGAAAGAAGTATCGAGGTGATCACCGGAATTTACGGAATCATCAAGGCCGGAGCCGCTTATGTACCAATCGATCCAACGTATCCAGAAGAAAGAATCGCGTTTATGTTGGAAGACTGTCAGCCAAAGGCCATGTTACTTTACGGGGCAGAGTATGAAACCAACCTAACAAAGATTGACTTAAAAGAAGCAGGAACTTGGGAAGGAAATATCCAGAATCCAGAGAAAATCAACAAGGCGGAAGACTTGATCTACTGTATCTACACATCCGGAACGACAGGCAAACCAAAAGGAAGTATGACTGCCCACAGAAATGCAGTACGTCTTGTAAGAGATACAGATTATATTGAGCTAAATGAAAATACAGTAATCTTACAAACAGGTTCCTTATCGTTTGATGCGTCGACATTAGAGATATGGGGAGCGTTCTTGAATGGTGGGAAAGTGGTGATCACATCTCAGGAAATCATTACAGACCATGTGCAATTAAAACAAGCAATTAGAAACAACAAGGTTACTACGATGTTTCTCACAACAATGCTCTTTAATCAAATGATTTCTGAAGATGTGACGATGTTTGATACGCTGAGACATCTGTTAATTGGTGGAGAGAAGCTTTCGGATGCCCATGTTCGAATGATGAAAGAGCATAATAAAGAAACCATTCTGACAAACGTATATGGTCCGACAGAGAATACGACATTTACAACCGAATACGTAATTCCAGAGAATTTTGAAAACATTCCAATCGGAAAACCAATCAGTAATACTCAAGTATATATTTTGAATGGAGATAACCTCTGTGGCATTGGTGTGCCAGGTGAATTATGTATCGCAGGTGACGGATTAGCCAGAGGCTATCTAAATCGTCCTGAACTGACAGCGAAGAAGTTCGTGAAAAATCCATTTGGCGAAGGAAGGTTGTACCGTTCTGGAGACCTTGCAAGATGGCTGCCAGATGGAAACATTGAATACTTAGGCCGCATCGATGAACAGGTGAAAATTCGAGGGTTTAGAATCGAACTAGGAGAAGTCGAAAGCCGAATTCGTGAAATCGAAGGTATTCATGACAGTGCAGTAATCGCGAAAGTGGATCAAAACGGTGATAAAGCGCTCTATACATACTATACAGGAGAAAGCGTCAGTGTATCGGAGATAAGAGAACATCTTGTTGGTGTGTTGCCGGAATACATGATTCCATCCTATATGATGGAAATCGACAGTATACCTGTAACTCGAAATGGAAAACTGGATAAGAAAGCATTACCAGAGATCGAAGTAAAAGCAACCCGAGAGTATGTAGCACCAAGCAATGAAACCGAAGAGACAATATGTAAGATATTTGGTGAAATCCTGGCTGTAGAGAACGTTGGCGTAAAAGACAGTTTCTTTGAATTAGGAGGACATTCCTTACGTGCAACTCGTCTGGTCAATAAGATTGAATCGGAAACGGGCTACCGAATTGCTTTAAAGGATGTATTTAGTCATCCAACACCAGAGAAGTTATCACAGATTGTACTGGAAAGTGAGACAGAAGAATACATTCCGATTCCAAGGGCAGAGGAAAAAGAATA
>NZ_LDGC01000087.1:0-85276 GCF_015844675.1 Lysinibacillus sphaericus
GATAGTTGTTCGCCGTATTCTTCCAGCTTCTTGCTCCATTCCATAAATGAGGCCGTCTTCTCTGGTAATCTTATCTCTTCATTCTTCTGAATCTGATCTACTACTGTTTCAAAATCCTCTGCAAGAATTCGCCAAGATACACCGTCGATTGCTAGATGGTGTACACAGAACATCATTACTTTATCTTGGTCTGTTTCAAATACGGCAATTTTTACTAACGGACCAGTCTCCAGATTGATGCTCGCCTGTATTTTACTACAGCGCTCTTGAATGGCCTGCTTGACGTCATCTTTTCCTCGGTAATCAAACTCATAAAAATCACACAATTTACTTTCACTGATTGGAAGGATTTCGAGTTGTTGATTTCTGTATACTGCCCTTAACATGTCATGATGTTTCACAAGTTCTTCGATTGTTTGCTTTATTTGTGTATTATCAATCCCGTCTACTGGGAACATCATTGCTTGGTTAAAGTGTTCTGGCTTTTCTAAGTTCCAAGAATCAAACAATTTTATAATAGGAGTCTTAGTGACGGATCCACTTATTTCTCCCTGCTCATATTTACGTTCATTTTCCATTTCTTTCATTACCAATGCAATTCTTTCAGCCGTCTTTCCATTCATGATGTCTTTGACTGTTAAATGATATCCGACATTTCTAAGGTTCGATATGATTCTTATTGCCTTAATAGAGTCTCCGCCAAGTTCAAAGAAGTTTTCTTTTACGCCAACTTCTTTTACATTCAACATCGTGCTGAATGCTTCGCATACCATACTCTCCTTCTTATTTCTTGGTGCTACATACTCTCTGGTTGCTTTTACTTCGATTTCTGGTAATGCACTCTTATCCAATTTACCATTTCGAGTCACAGGAATACTGTCGATTTCCATCATATAGGATGGAATCATGTACTCCGGCAACACACCCGCAAGATGTTCTCTTATCTCCGATACACTGACGCTTTCTCCTGTATAGTATGTATAGAGCGCTTGATCACCGTTTTGATCCACTTTCGCGATTACTGCACTGTCATGAATACCTTTGATTTCACGAATTCGGCTCTCAATTTCTCCTAGTTCGATTCTAAATCCTCGAATCTTCACCTGTTCATCGATGCGGCCTAAGTATTCAATGTTTCCATCTGGCAGCCATCTTGCAAGGTCTCCAGAACGGTACAACCTTCCTTCGCCAAATGGATTCTTCACGAACTTCTCTTCTGTCAGTTCGGGACGATTTAGATAGCCTCTGGCTAATCCGTCACCTGCGATACATAATTCTCCTGGCACACCGATGCCACAGAGGTTATCTCCATTCAGAATATATATTTGAGTATTACTGATTGGCTTTCCGATTGGGATAATCGTTGTATCCCAGTTTTCTTCTTTTTCCCAATAGCTAGCACATACTGTTGTCTCGGTTGGACCATAGGCGTTTATATATGAACTATCTCCAACTTTTTTTATCAATGCCATGCTGGACTCAGAACCAGCTGTTATCAATTTTCTAAACTCTACATCTACTTCTTTTTGCAGGTAGTAGTTTGGAGGTAATGTTGCCACTGTTACCCTATTATTTTTACAATATTCACTAAATTCCTTCGGGTTTTGTCCAACTATTGCTGGCATGCATACTAGCGTTGCTCCATTTAGCAATGCCATTGTCATTTCCCATACGGAAGCATCAAATATAAAATTTGCAAACTGTATAATATTATCTGCTGGCGTAATTTCTAAGTTACGTTCAAACATATATTTTAAACTTACAACCCCACGGTGCTCCAAAAGGGTTCCCTTTGGTGTCCCTGTCGTTCCGGATGTGTAGATACAGTAGATCAAGTCTTCCGCCTTGTTGACCTTCTCTGGATTCTGGATATTTCCTTCCCAGATTCCTACTTCTTTTAAGTCGATCTTTGATAGGTTAGTTTCATACTCTGCCTGGTAAAGTAACATTGCCTTTGGCTGACAGTCTTCCAACATAAACGCGATTCTTTCTTCTGGATACGTTGGATCAATTGGTACATAAGCGGCACCGGCCTTGATGATTCCGTAAATTCCGGCGATCATCTCGATACTTCTTTCTGCCATGATCGCTACAAAGTCATCTGGTTTTACTCCCAACTCTCTTAACTTATGAGCTAACACATTGGCTCTTTCATTCAGCACTCGGTAGCTTACTTCTTCTCCTTCGAAGACTAAAGCGATCTGATCTGGTGTCTTAGCTACCTGTTCTTCGAACAGTTCGACTACCGTCTTCTCTTTTGGATAATCTGTTTTGGCTGCAATGAAATCAAAAAGAACCTTTTGGTAATCCTCCGCAACAATAAGCGGGATACTCTCCAATTTATTGTTAAAATTATCTACCATATTATCAATAACAAGAGTGAGATATTTCAAAAAAATCAGAACTGTATCCTTCTCATAGATTCCATTAGAATAACTTATTAAAACATCATATCGTTCACTACATCTATTCACCATGATTTGAAAATCAAATATATTATCAATTGGTAAAATTTCTTCAGTCATACAACTGATTTTTTCCAACTCCAGCACATTTTCGAATGAATCTTGAAATCTTAATGCCACCTGAAAAGGAGGTTTATCATTACTTGCATTTGCAATTTCACAAATTTCGTTATATTGAACATCAGAATTTTTTAATGATTGTCTTACGTTTTGATGAACCTTAGAAAGATATTCTGTAATCGTATCGTTTTCCTCAATGAGGTTTCTCACAGGAAATGTATTTACAAACATTCCAATCATATCTTTTGTATAATTCTGTATCCTACCAGATGCTACTGTTCCAATTGTAACATCCTTTTGGGATGTCAATCTTCCAAACGCTAAACTTATTGCTGAGACAAAGAAAGAATACTCTGTAATTCCACGTTCTTTACATAACTCTGCAATGTTCTTTCTTGACAATACAATCTTCTCTTCAGAAGAATGACTATCCACCTTAAGATTTACTCCATTATTACTCCACCAAAAATCACTGATTTGTGCTGGTTCAGAAAACATCTCTTTCCAATAATCTTTTTTCTCATAATACTCATCACTTTTAACATTCTTCCACTGCCACTCGGAAAAAGTCTCATACGCTTCCTTTTTTTCAATAAACTTATTTTCATAATAGCATTGCAGATCTTTAGCAAAAACTGAAACACTATTACCATCAAAAATACTATGATGACAATCTAGAAGAGTAATAGCAATTTGATTATTTAGAAATACAACACGTACCCTACATAAAGTATCACCAACCATATTGAACGGTCTTACAAATCCATCTAATGCTTTTTTCTTACATTCATCCAGATTTAAATCTGAATCAAATCGAATTAATTCGATATTAATCTTTTTATCGGTAATATGATATTCCAGTTTTCCCGCTTCATATCTAAATTCTGCTCTTAATAATTCATTAATGTTAATTGTCTGATTTAAGGAATCCAACAATTTCTCTTCATCAATATTTCCCTGAAGTGTAAACATAGTAGTAACATTATTACTCGTCTTACCCGGTTCAAGTATATCCGATATATATATTCTTTCTTGAACTGGAGATGCTAAAATCCAACGTTCACTTTTTTTCTCTTGTTCATTTTCAATACTCATATATACACCTGTATGATTATCGATGTGCAATATATCATACTATTCCTTTCTTTATATTTTTTAATTATAAATTCCCTAATTATTACTTTTTTATTATATCATTACATTTTTAATTTATCATTACATTTTTATTATATCATTACATTTTTAATATAACATAATACATTTATAATTTTCTAACAATTTTAGACAAGATTTTGTAATATTCTGCACTGTCTATCAAATTGATTATTCTACGAAAGATAAATTTCCCGTGAAAAACAACTCGGATGATGTTGAAATGAAGTGGAAGACTGTAAAGAGGTTATTTCTACCGTAGAAAAGTCACCAAATATCTTACGCAGAGCATCTTAATTATTCAACAGACACGGATGCACGTGTTGGTCATAAAACGGCTGACTCTTTGTTTTTTGGTTATAAAATGCATATGGCGATAAATGATGAGCGATTGATTACGGCTGCGGTTGTGACGACGGGAGAAAAAAATGATGGGAAATATCTACAAGAATTGATTGTGAAAAGCCAATGGATTGGGATGGAAATTGATACGATAATTGGAGATACAGCGTATTCAGGAAAAGAAAATATTCAATATGCATAGGAAAACAACCTTCAATTAGTCGTGAAATCAAATCCTAAAATTACCCAACGTAGACATTCGAAGGAAGACACGTTTGAATTTAATAAAGATGCTGAGATGTACGTTTGTAAGGCTGGTCATATGGCGATAAGAAAAGCGCGTCAAGGTAAAAATCAGTGAGATACTTATTATTTCGATGTAGAAAAAATGCAAGATTCGCCTGCTTCGATATGGTTGTTACAAGGAAGGTGCAAAAAGCAAAACTTATTCCGTGACAATTAAATCGACGGAATATCAAGATCACGAAGTGTTTCAAAACAGTGATGAATTTAAAGAAATTGCCAAATCACGCTATAAAATTGAGGAGAAAAATAGTGAAATAAAACATAGACACGGATATAAAAAAGCCAATTCCGAGGTTTATTTGGTATGCAGATACAAGGGGCGACCGCGATATTTTGCGGTAAACCTTAAAAGAATTATAATTTTACTAAATGAAGTAGAGTAGAAATATCATCGAAAAAGGGAACATTCGAACACTCCAAAGATTTACTTGAACCCGCACATTTTCATTCAAATCAATTCTATCGAGCACTTGGAGTACTTGCTGAACAATCAGATTATGTTGAGGATTTGGTTTATTATAATAGTCTAAATGGAACGAAACACCCAGATACCAATTCTTCCACTACAAATTTCACTTTATCCATCTGTTGTTCCATTACCCGGTAATCCGCCAGTAACACCTGCAGGTCTATTATTGAACCATTCCTCCATGCTTTACAACACTGTTGCACGCGACTTCTACAAGGGGATTTGCCCTACGCTTACGCCTTTGCCATGTACTTTTGCTTTGGGCTGTCTCCGTACCCCCACAATGCTGGCGAAATCAAATTTACTTCTCTTCCAAATACTAACGGGATTAGTACTGGTAATATAGATGATGATTGGATATCCATCTCATTCTCTCCCTTCAACTTAAAATCTTGATTTTTTGATTTTAAAAACACAACTAATACCATAATTAATGTGAATTATCAAGACAATTATAGAAAAAAATATCGAAGGCTAACAAATTATAAATAACAATGTATAATATAATGCCATTTAACTGCCAAAGAGCTTTTTTCAATACTTATGCTTTTCTCACTCCTACCCGAACAATCCCTTCTTTAAGCAAAAAAAAACTGAAGACAACAAGTCTGTCTTCAGTCAAAAGGAAATCCCGTCAACTATTAAAATGCAATACGATTTGCTTCATAAGCATCGATTTGTTCTTCGTATTTAAAGGTAAGAGCAATTTCATCCCAACCATTTAGCAATGTTTCTTTATAGTAAGGATCGATGTTAAATTTATAAACGCCACCATCTTCACCCGTTACTGTCTGTGCTTCCAGATTGACTTCCATCGTGTACGGTTTTTCTAAGCCTTTTGCTAAAATTTCATCACATTCTGCTTCCGTTAGTTTGATTGGTAATATCCCATTTTTAAAGCAGTTATTATGGAAAATATCTGCGAATGATGGTGCAATCACTACATTGAAGCCGTAATCTAAGATAGCCCACGGTGCATGTTCACGAGAAGAACCACAGCCGAAGTTATCTTGTGCTACTAAAATCTTAGAGTCTTTGAATTCAGGTTTGTTTAACACAAAGTCTTTTATTTCATTACCATCTGCGTCGAAGCGCCAATGGTAAAATAAATACTGCCCAAACCCTGTACGCTCAATACGCTTTAAAAACTCTTTCGAAATAATTTGGTCTGTATCGACATTTTTACGATCAAGTGGTGTTATCACACTTTTTACGATATTAATTGGTTCCATTTGAAATCATCCCTTCCGTGTAAATGGAATTTACACAGTTTCCTTTACGAATTCACGAACATCCACAAAATGACCAGCAATTGCTGCCGCTGCTGCCATAGGCGGTGAAACTAAGTGTGTACGAGAACCCGCTCCCTGGCGTCCTTCAAAGTTGCGGTTTGATGTTGATGCACATCGTTCACCAGCTGGTACTACATCATCATTCATCGCCAGACACATTGAGCAACCTGTCTCACGCCATTCAAAGCCAGCATCTGTAAAGACTTTATCTAACCCTTCTGCTTCTGCTTGTTGTTTCGTCGAATAGGAGCCAGGTACAACAATCGCTGTTACATTTTCATGCACTTTACGCCCTTTGATGACATCTGCTGCTGCACGTAAATCACTAATGCGTGAATTTGTGCAGGAACCGATAAATACGTGTTGAATATCGATTGAAGTTAATGGTTGACCTTCCTCTAAGCCCATATAAGAAAGTGCTTTTCGAAGAGCAGCTCTATCTGATTCATCCTCATAATCCGCTTGTGTTGGAACATGACTTGACACACCTGAACCCATTGACGGATTCGTTCCCCAAGTGATGATTGGCTCTATATCTTCTGCTTGAATGATTCGAACTGTATCATAAGTCGCATCTTCATCTGATGCTAAGCTTAACCAATAATTTGCCGCTTCCTCAAACTTTTCTCCTTGAGGTGCATGTTTACGTCCACGGATATAATCAACAGTCGTTTCGTCAGGAGAAATTAACCCTGCCTTTGCACCCGCCTCAATCGACATGTTACAAATTGTCATCCGTTCTTCCATAGAAAGTTTGTGGATAGCCTCTCCTGTGAATTCCACAATATGTCCTGTGCCGACACCGATACCGAACTTAGAAATAATCGCTAGAATAATATCTTTTGCAGCTACACCTACAGGAAGCTCACCTTCTACACGAATTTCCATTGTTTTTGGCTTGTTTTGCCATAGGGTTTGTGTTGACAATACATGCTCTACCTCAGATGTACCAATACCGAAGGCAATCGCTCCGAACGCACCATGTGTAGACGTATGAGAGTCCCCACAAACAATCGTTTTACCAGGCTGAGTTAAACCTAGCTCTGGTCCAATTACGTGAACAATACCTTGGTCAGGGTGCCCCATTCCTGCAAGCTCGACGCCAAATTCTTCAGCGTTTTTAGCTAACGTCTCAATTTGATTACGTGCAATTGGATCATGAATCGTCGGTAGATTTTTGGTAGGCACGTTATGATCCATTGTCGCAAAGCTTAAATCTGGACGTCGCACTTGACGTCCGTTCAAACGTAGACCTTCAAAAGCTTGCGGAGAAGTGACTTCATGAATTAAATGGAGATCAATATATAACAGGTCCGGTTTGCCCTCTTCCTGATAAACGACGTGTTTATCCCAAATCTTTTCAATTATATTTTTTCCCATTATCTTCACTCATTTCTTAAATGTATGTTATCATAATGCTTTCTGAAACAAAGCTTGTATCTATTTCGTTAATTACTTTATCTGTCCATTCATTTGTCGACATTATACGAGCGCCGTCACGTGCAAGATCTGCAGTGAAATAACCATCATCAAATACTGCACTTACAGCACGTTCAATTTCTGCCGCTTCTTCTTTTAAGCCAAATGAATATTGTAACATCATAGCAACTGAAAGAATTGTTGCTGCTGGATTAGCGACACCTTGACCTGCAATTTCTGGTGCTGAGCCATGTACTGGTTCATATAGACCAAAATTATCTCCGCGAATGGACGCAGAAGGTAGTACGCCTAAAGAGCCTGTAATAACAGATGCTTCATCACTTAAAATATCTCCAAACATATTTTCAGTAACTACCACATCATATTGACTAGGATTTGTAATTAATTTCATAGCAACTGAGTCAACTAAATTATGCTCTACATGCACATCTGGATAATCCTTTTTCTTCGCTTCTACTACTTCGCGCCATAACCGACTTGTTTCAAGTACATTTGCTTTATCAACAGAGCATAATTTGCCTTCACGTAAACGTGCTAATTCAAAGGCATTTTCAACGATACGCTCAACTTCTGCAGTTGAGTAAACTGTTGTATCAATCGCGCCATTTTCAGTACGCATACGTGGTTCCCCGAAGTATACGCCGCCTGTTAATTCACGTACAATTATTAAATCGACATTTTCAGCTACTTCACGCTTTAATGGGGAAGCATCTAGTAAGCTCGGGAACGCCTTTACTGGACGGAGATTTGCGAATAAGTCAAAATGTTTGCGAATACGTAGTAAACCTTTTTCTGGACGTAATTCAGGTGGGTTATTA
This sequence comes from Lysinibacillus sphaericus, assembly GCF_015844675.1. Taxonomy (GTDB): domain Bacteria; phylum Bacillota; class Bacilli; order Bacillales_A; family Planococcaceae; genus Lysinibacillus; species Lysinibacillus sphaericus_E. Next base: position 8,345 of record NZ_LDGC01000087.1, read on the forward strand.
TCCCACTTCGGACCACCTACGGCTCCAAGTAAAACTGCGTCACTATTTTCGCACATCTCAATTGTTTCATTTGGTAGTGGATTATTGTGTTGGTCGATGGCAGCGCCTCCGATTGTTGCATAACCTAAATGGAATGTATGGTTGAATCGCTTACCAATCACCTGTAATACACGTACAGCAGAAGCAACAACCTCTGGCCCAATTCCGTCACCAGGAAGTACTGTAATTTTTTTCTCCATCGTCAAAACACCTTTCTTTGTATAGCGTTGACTACGCTATTTTAGTAAGACCCCCACCTATTTTAATAGGTGAGGTCATCAATATTACGACTACACGTTATTGCATAATTGCGTTTAGAATGCGCATTATGCTGATTCCATACACTACCATCAAAACCTGCGACATTTAGAAAGAAGCTTGAAGATCGATTAACTTACAGGCTGTGCACGAAGGTTTGCTTGTATCAAATGACGGTTAACGACATTTAAATAAGCTTTTGCCGATTGCTTCCCAAGTTGTGTCGATACTTTTTGTACACAGCAGGCTAATCCTGTTACGGTAGAGTTTTTTACTGTTCCTGATTTATCGCATCAAAGTCACCGGGTGACGAAGCAGGAAAACCTGCTTTAATACTTGTCACTCCTAGGCGCTCCAGTTACTTGGCAATTTGTGTTGTATCGAAAATATTAATTTTTCGCACTTGTAGCCACTTCTCTCACAACTTTTTCTTTACCTTCATTGATGAATGGCATCATAGCACGTAATTTAGCACCAACTTCTTCGATTTGGTGATTTGCACCAGCTTCTTTGAATTTAGTATAGTCTGGACGACCATTTTCGTTTTCTTGGATCCAGCGACGAGCGAATGTGCCATCTTGGATATCCGTTAAAACATCTTTCATACGAGCTTTTACGGAGTCGTCGATAATACGTGGTCCTGCAACATAGTCACCCCACTCAGCTGTATCTGATACTGAGTACCGCATTGTTGCCATACCACCTTCAAACATTAGGTCAACAATTAATTTTAGTTCGTGAAGAGTTTCAAAGTAAGCTAACTCTGGTTGGTAGCCTGCTTCTACTAATGTTTCAAAACCTGCTCTTACTAATTGTGTTGCGCCACCACAAAGTACTGCTTGCTCACCGAATAAATCAGTTTCAGTTTCTTCTTTGAATGATGTTTCAAGTAAACCCCCACGAGCTGCACCGATCCCTTTACCGTAAGCTAGAGCTAAATCTTTTGCTTGACCAGTTGCATCTTGATGGATTGCGAATAAGCCTGGTACACCAGCACCTTCTTGGAACTGACGACGAACTAAGTGTCCTGGACCTTTCGGTGCAACTAAGAATACGTCCACATCTGCTGGTGGTGTAATTTGACCAAAGTGAATGTTGAAGCCGTGTGCAAACATAAGTGCTTTACCTGCTTCAAGATGTGGAGCGATTTCAGCCTCATATACAGCTTTTTGACGCTCATCCGGAAGTAAAATTTGGATAACATCTGCTTCTTGCGCTGCTTCAGCAACAGTCTTTACATCTACTCCATCCGCTTTTGCTGCATCGAAAGATCCGCCTGGACGAACTCCTACTACTACATCGAATCCTGATTCTTTAAGATTTAGGGCATGTGCATGACCTTGTGAACCGTAACCGATGATTGCGATTTTTTTCCCTTTTAATACTTCCTCGTTGATGTTTTGATCATAATACATAGTAGCCATTGTTGTTTCCTCCTAATTTTTGGTTTGTTTTTTTATACTTCGGATGCCAGTAAACCACTAAGGGCTATGTATCCAAAGCTATCCATTTTATATGCAAACTATTTTAAAATAGAGAGCTGCGAATTTGAGATTTTTTGTGTTTCACGAACAGATGCAGTAGCTCCTGTACGCGTTAATTCTTTAATACCATAAGGTCGAATAAGTTCAATAAAGGCATCAATCTTATCTGGATCTCCTACAACTTGATAGGTGACAACGTTTTTCGCTGTATCGATAATTTGTGGCCGGAATGGTTCAACAATTGAATTCATTTCCAGTCGCAAATTTGGTGGTGAAATTACCTTTACAAGCGCTAACTCGCGTAGCACGATTGATTTATCTGTTATGTCATTGACCTTTAACACATCAATTTGCTTTGATAATTGCTTCACCAGCTGTTCAATTTTACGCTCATCCTCTACGTTTACAACAAAAGTCATTTTCGAAAAGTTTGGCTGTTCAGTATGACCAACTGTGATTGATTCAATATTGAATTGGCGCTTCATAAGTAAACCTGTTACACGGTTTAAAACACCGCTTTGGTTAATCACTGTTACTGTAATTACTCGTTTCAATTCTTTTTCACCCCAATCATTTCATGTAAGCCTTTGCCTGGTGCTACCATCGGGTAAACACATTGAAGTTGTTTTACACGACAATCAATTAACGCTGGCTCATCAGAAAGTAGTGCCTCGCGGAAAATACTTTCCGCTTCATCGATTGTGTTAATTCGATAGCCCTTCAAATTATATGCATCGGCTAATTTAACAAAATCTGGTTGGATCGGCATAAGCGAAGATGAATAACGCTCTTCATAAAATGTTTCTTGCCATTGGCGTACCATTCCTAAACAGCTGTTATTTAAAATCACGATTTTTACCGGTAAGTTGAATTCTTGCAGGATAGAAAGCTCTTGCGCAGTCATTTGGAATCCTGCATCACCTACAATGGAAACAACTTTTTTGTCTGGCTTCGCAAACTGGGCGCCAATTGCAGCTGGGAAGCCGAAGCCCATCGTACCAAGTCCACCAGACGTTACCCATCCATGATCATTGTTTAATCGATAATATTGTGCAGCCCACATTTGATGCTGACCAACATCTGTCGTGACAATTGCATCACCTTCAGTAATTTTATGCACAAGCTCTAATGCTTCCTGCGGTAATACTTCTTTGTCCCCCGGCTCCTTGCTGTACCATAATGGATATTCCTTTGTATGATTATTTAAGAATGTTAGCCATTCTACTGTATCCGGACAATCGAAGTCTTTTTTCAATAATGCTTTTAAAGCTTCTTTAGCATCTGCAACGATTGGAATGTCTGTTGGCACATTTTTTCCAATTTCTGCTGGATCAATATCGATGTGTACGATTGTCGCATTTGGAGCAAATGTCGCCAAATTACCAGTTAAACGATCATCAAAGCGAGCTCCGATATTCAACAATAAGTCTGACTTTGTTATAGCTGTATTCGCTGTTACAGTTCCATGCATTCCTGCCATGCCGATGAATAATTCATGCTCTCCATGGATTGAACCAAGTCCTAGTAAAGTGTTTGCTACTGGAATTTGGTATTTTTCAGCGAATGCTGTTAACTCTTCTTTGGCATCTGCGAAAAGAACACCAGCACCAGCTAAAATAACTGGTTTTTTGGCCAATGAAATCGCCTGTATAGCCTTTTGAATTTGTAAATAATTTGGTTTGTACGTTGGTTGATAACCTGGTAAATATATTTCATCAGGAGCCTGTGGTGGGGTCTCTACATCAAATAGCATTTGAGACACGTTTTTCGGAAAATCAACTACAACAGGGCCCTTTCGACCAGTACTCGCAATATGGAATGCTTCTTTAACAATACGCGGGATATCATTAACATCCTGCACCTGATAATTGTGCTTCGTAATTGGTGTCGTAATCCCCATAATATCCGCTTCTTGGAAAGCATCTGTACCAATTACAGCCGTTGATACTTGACCTGTGAAAACAACTAATGGAATAGAATCAATCATCGCATCAGCAATACCAGTTACTAAGTTCGTTGCCCCCGGTCCACTAGTTGCAATAACAACACCCGGTTTATTGGAAACACGTGCATAACCTTCCGCTGCATGAATTGCACCTTGTTCATGTCTAGTTAAAATATGACGAATCGGATTTTTATAAATGGCATCATAAATTGGTAGTACCGCTCCACCTGGGTAACCAAAAATAATTTCAACACCTTGTTCATGTAGTGCCTGCACTAATACGTCGGCACCATCTTTCGCTTGATAGGTTTGTTCAGCTTTTGCTGATGTTGCTAATTCTTCTTTTTCATTGATAGAAACATTCGTACTCATCAAATATGCCTCCTTCTTATCATTCAATTTCACATCAGTAATGCGCATCATTGAAGTGTTACTAGCTGGTTCTCTCCTTGAAAAGAGATGACAGACTCTTTCAAACGTCGTTAAAAAAAATAAAAAGCCTTTTTCTCCACACGCAAAGAACTACCTTGCGTAGGGATGAAAAAGACTTTCCATGGTACCACCCTTGTTTATAGCAAATAATTGCTACCTCGCGAATAAATGTAGTATTTATGCACCTATGCGAAATCACTCGCATCCAAAACGAACGATGTCATAAATCATTTATTCATTATTAACGAGCACTTTCGATTATGCCCGGAGCTATCTAATTGCGTACACGCGTTTAATAGCTCACTCCGAGGGGATGTCGGATCTAGTTGTATCGCCGGCTTCCAGCACGACCGGCTCTCTGGTAGATACAAGGCTCTAGAACCTTTAACCTCATCAACGTTTTATCTTTTTCAATTGTGCCTTGGCATAATTGCGTCTGGAATCGGCTTTGTGCTTGCACAAAGAACTCCTTTCCGATTCCATGACATCCGCCGGAGGCTTTAACTTCTGAAAGAAGTTAAATTTTCATAACGCCACCTGTAGAAGCGCTTGTTACTAATTTTGAATATCTTGCTAGCCAACCACGCTTAATTTTCGGTTCAAATACCGGTAAATTTGCACGGCGCTCCGCTAATACTTCATCTGAAACTTCTAAATTGATCGTACGATTTGGTAGATCAATTGTGATCACATCGCCATTCTCTACTAAAGCGATAGGACCGCCTTCTGCTGCCTCTGGTGAAATATGTCCGATTGAAATACCGCGAGATGCACCGGAGAAACGTCCATCCGTAATTAACGCAACCTTTGTACCAAGACCGCGACCTTGAATTGCAGAGGTTGGTGCTAGCATTTCAGGCATCCCAGGGCCACCTTTTGGTCCTTCATAGCGAATGACGACTACATGACCCTCTTTTACCGTTCCGTTATCAATATTTTCCTGTGCTGCATCCTGTGAATCAAAGACGATTGCTTCACCTTTGAATACTTTGATAGAAGGGTCTACAGCGCCTACTTTAATAACTGAACCGTCTGGCGCGATATTACCAAATAAAACCGATAAACCACCAACTGGACTATAAGGATTATCTTTCGTACGAATAACTTCATCATTTGTAATATGATAATCCTTTACAAGTTCGCCCATTGTCACTCCCGCAACAGTTGGTCGATCTGGGTGAATAGCACCTGGAATAGATACTAATTCATTAATAATGGCACTAACGCCACCTGCTTTATTTATATCATCCATTGAAATATCTGAAGCAGGCATAATTTTCGCTAGATACGGAACACGCTCTGCTACTTTATTAATATCTTCAATGTTATAATCGATTTCAGCTTCATTGGCGATTGCTAATGTATGGAGGACTGTATTTGTCGAACCACCCATCGCCATATCAAGTGCAAATGCATCATCAACTGCTTCTTTAGTAATAATGTCTCGAGGCTTGATGTCCTCTTTAACCATACGGACTAATTGTTTAGCTGCTTCTTTTATAAGCTTATGACGCTCATCAGAAGTAGCGACGATTGTTCCATTACCAGGTAAAGCTACTCCTAGCATTTCCATTAAGCAGTTCATAGAGTTTGCCGTAAACATTCCAGAACATGAACCACATGTTGGGCATGCATTGTTTTCAATATCTAACAGCTCTTCAGATGACATTTTGCCTGATTTAAGAGCTCCTACCCCTTCAAAAACAGAAGTTAATGAAAGTTGCTTGCCAGTAGCTGAAGTACCTGCCTCCATTGGTCCACCAGATACGAATATTGATGGTACGTTAGTACGAACTGCTGCCATTAACATCCCCGGTGTGATTTTGTCACAGTTAGGAATATAAAATACGCCATCAAACCAGTGTGCATTAATAACTGTTTCAGCAGAGTCTGCGATAATTTCACGGCTTGGTAACGAGTAACGCATACCAATATGCCCCATTGCAATACCATCATCTACACCGATTGTGTTAAATTCGAATGGAATTCCACCCGCTTCAATAATGGCCTCTTTGACAACATCAGCAAATGTACGTAAATGAACGTGACCTGGTATAATGTCGATGTAAGAATTACAAACCCCGATAAATGGCTTGCCTAAATCTTTCGCTTTTACTTTGCCTGTTGCATATAAAAGACTTCGATGTGGCGCACGATCTACGCCTACTTTAATCATGTCACTTCTCATTTTAAACGCCCCTCATTTATTGCTATGTTCGTTGCTATATACGAAATGTTCTGTCTATTTTATTTTTGCGTATATGTTAATTGTCTAAGACAACTAACTACTGTAACGAACTTTTTAAATTGTTGTTATCATAGTACGAAAAAAAGGTCTCGTCAACAGTATTTTTTGAATTGTCTAAACAATTTAAAAAATCCATAAAATTTGAAATCGTTTTCATGCTGACTAATTGTCGTTTTTATCTCGCTTCTGTGAATATTTTGACATTTCATTCAAATTTTAATTTTTTTAATAATCTTTTAACATTTTTACTTAATCTTTCAAAAGAGATGAACTGCAATTAAAGAGATAGCGCTTATAATGTAAATATTTTTCTTAAGTACCCTGTCAAAAACACATTATCAGGATCACATTGACTTCGAATGGCTAAAAATTTTTCAACATCCGGGTATAGCTCATATACATAATTAGCAGTTAAATGATTTAGTTTGCCCCAATGTGGTCGCCCCTTATATTTCTTCATCATCGTATGGACCCATTCAAAATAAGGCCCTTCCTGCATTCCTTTATACATATGAAAGGCAATAAACGCTGATTCTTGACCTTGGGTAGGACTTAAAAAACCTGCTTCACCTGCAGTTGTCCGACATTCTAACGGAAAATGCACATTAAAAATTCCACTTTTAAAAGTTGCATGGATCTCCTCCATACATGACTCAAATTGCGTTAATGGGATAGCATATTCACTTTCTTGGAACTTTACGCTGCGTGGTGATGGATAAATTTCATAGCTTATCCCCATTTTTTCCCCTTCTACAACATTTGCTGCTGCTAACTTACTAATAGCACCACTAAACGATGGCTTCCATTTACAAAGCTCTGACATAGCAAAAAAAGCACCGTTCTCTACTATTTGAAGTTTCAATGTTTCAATTCTTTTACTCCATTCACTTTGATAAACAGGCGCTACAGCGTTCATACGCTTTACTTGAATTGTTTCGCTACTAGGGAAATAAAACCACTCAACATGTCGATGCTGTCGAATATCTTCAGCAAATATCGCCAGCCCATTTGCTAAAGTATCTCTTGTGCTTACATAATGTAAACTGTAAAGAGGGATTACCTTGATTGTTACTTTAACAAGTACACCAAGCATCCCTAATGTAACATGTAAAGCTTCAGATAAATCATCCATTCCTCTCATATGTTCCCTATAAGTACCTGTACCATCTACAAAACCCCATCTTGTTACAGCTGAGGATAACGACCCAAGTGTTACGCCCGTTCCATGAGTCCCTGTTGACACTGCTCCTGCAATCGTTTGCTCTTGAATGTCTCCCATATTTATTAGAGCAAAGCCATGCTTCGCAAGTAGTGGGCCAATTTCATATAAATAAGTACCTGCCCAAAGTGTCGCTTCTTGTTTCGCTTCATTCACCGCTATAAGCCCACGCATATTATGTAAAGACAATGCTATATGCTCAGGCATCGCAACAGCGCTAAAAGAGTGAGCTGCACCTGTGACACGAATCGTTTTTCCAAATTCACGTGCATGTCCCACGATATTTGTAACCTCTTCAATAGATTGAGGTAAGTACATCTCAGATGGATAAGAGATTACATTACCTGCCCAGTTTGTCCACTTCTCACGATTTTTCCATTTATCTATAGAAAACATTGTCCATCCCCCCTATAGGTTGTATAAGCTCCTACATACTTGTCCCCTCTAACTCCATGTAGTTCTTGAAATCTTTCGCAAAGTTCTCCAGCCTTCGCATGTCGGAAATATAGCGTGTCCCCTACATGAACATTTTTATGTTTTACCTTAACGGGTGTCTGAACTTCTCCTGCGCCTTCTAGGTTAAGATATGAAAAAAAGGTTGGGTCATAGAATACCGGTAAGCGATCAGCACTAACTGCCCCTGACGCCATATAGCCTCCGCCGTGACAAACAACAATATTTTTTTCTGGCTTTCTTGTGACACTTAAAGCAAATCCAGCTGCCTTTTCCAGCTGTAAATGCGTAAATTGGTCGAATAAAGCAGGTGCATAAAATGCAGAGCCAACCGTAATTTCCGTTACCTCCTTTTGCTGTGCTGTGTATGCCATACTTCCCGAACCACCACCATTTACAAAGTGCAATTTTGGAAAATATGCTTTTATATGTGCAATGGCTAATCTACGAAACTGAGTAACTTGCTTTTTAGCTTGCAATTGCATAGCTTCAATCAATTTTCCTTTCACAGCATTAGCTGGACGATTACCAACTCCTGCAATTTGAGCCTCGTAACCCATCGCTCCAACTACCTCAATAAAAGCCTGATTTTTAATATATTCGAGGAATGGTGTTAGTGACTCAAGTGAATGGAGTGAAGAGCGTTTTGTACCAAAATAAAGCATCTTAAAATCAGTGGATACATTAATATCAATACATACTCGCACACGAACGCCTAGCTCTCGCCCTAGTTCCGCCAAAAATCGGACATGTTCCCACCTATCGACCATAAACGTGACAGTTTTTTCTGCCTTTACGAAGTGCAATAACTGACGTACAGCAGCCTCTTCCATCACCGGATATCCGAGCAGTAAATCATCCAAATCCTGTTGAAGTAAAAATATTGTTTCTGCCGCAGTAAATGTCATAAATCCCTTCACATTGGGGAGATTATTTTGTAAATAGCGTAATATCACGACAGAACGAATCGATTTCGTAGCAATACGTATATTTTTCTGTCCACAGGAGTCATGTACAGTCGCTATATTGTGATCCAATGCATCAAAGTCCAACCAAGCAAAAGGACGCTCTAGTTCATGGAACGCTCGATCAAATCTAGTGGTCATCCTACCCCTCCTTTGTTTGTATTTTGTCTTTGAAATTCCTATTGATTCTATGCAAATTCTATGAGGACAAATAAAAAACAACCGTGGACATGTAATAAAATATGCCTTCACGGTTGTTTTAATAATGGACAAGCATTTAACTCACCTTTCTATTTTTTAAGAGATTACGAGGAGAATATAAAATCCGCTGCTAAATTTAATAACACTAGCAGATGCAAGCCTGCAATAAGAAATCCTTGGCGATTTAAACGTTTCATAGCTGTCATATTCATATAGTCCACTCTCCTTTTTTCACATTATACGCTCAGAAAAATCAATTTTCAAACTATTCTTAATATTAAATTTGATTCATTTTTCTGACAAACAGGCCCAAATATGGCATGATAATAAGTGAAATTATACCTATAAGGAGTGTGAAAAGGTTGAAAAAGGCTTTATTAGTAATTGATTATACGTATGATTTTGTTGCTTCTGATGGAAAACTAACATGTGGGGAGCCCGGTCAAGCATTAGATCAAAAAATTTCTTCTTTAATTCAACAATTTATTGCCGAAAAAGAATTTGTTGTTTTTGCGAATGATTTACATGAGGAAGATGATCCATTCCACCCTGAAACCGAACTCTTTCCTCCTCATAATATTCGTGGCACTAAAGGACGCCATTTATACGGGCAAGTTGGTGAACTGTATAACCTTCACAAAGATAAAGTGATGTGGCTCGATAAAACGCGTTATAGCGCATTTGCCGGAACCAATTTATCGATTTTATTGAATGAGCGAGGGATTAAAGAAATTCATTTAGTTGGTGTTTGTACTGATATTTGTATTTTACACACTGCGGTTGATGCTTATAATTTGGGCATTTCAACGATCATTTATGCAGATGGCGTTGCAAGTTTTGATGCTGCAGGTCATGAATGGGCATTGCGTCATTTTGAGCACACATTAGGTGCAACTGTTATTAAGTAATGCATTTCGCCTTGGCGTAATTGTAGTTTCTACGCTACTTAAAAACACTTACAGATGTTTTTTGCACAAAAGTGAGGTATTAACATAAGCTAAATAGGGATACAACTTTTTACGAATTTGTAATAATTACTAAAGAAGCGAGGCGCGTTTAATATACTCCATTCAGGGCATAACTAAGCAATCGCCATTATATCTTAGTTTAAGGAGATGAAAAAAATGATTAGCTTCATTTGGTATTTAATCATCGGCGGAGTTTTAGGTTGGTTAGCTGGCGTAATTTTAGGTAAAGATGTACCTGGCGGCATAATCGGAAATATTGTTGCAGGGGTTGTCGGTTCGTGGATCGGTAGTATGGTACTTGGCAACTGGGGTTGGCGAGTTAGTAATTTTTACGTATTCCCAGCATTAATTGGTGCTGTCGTGCTGATCTTCATCGTAAGCCTTATTTTAAAAGGTATGCGTAAAGCAACCTAAATATGTAATAAAGAGCCATCATTTTGATGGCTCTTTACTTATTGTTGAAAAAAATTGTGTCCATAAAAACAAAATGGCTCTTCGGGAAAACGAGTGGTTGATTTCCGTTCCGACTGGGCGCTTTGTAGCTGCCGCTTCGCTTTCGCTATAGAAAACATTTGTTGTTGCTGACGCTTCGCTTTCGCACAGTTAAAACGTTTGCTGTCGCTACGTTAGCACTACGCTATCGCACAGAGCAAAGCTTCCTGGGGGGGTCGGGGCAACCGGTGTCTTTTGCGCGAAAGCGTGAGTGCAACGTAGCGGCAGCAGCAGGATGTTGGTCACGAAGGCGTTACGTGATGCTTTTAGCCTTCGTTCCTCCCGCTTCACTCGCGATGCTCGCTCCAGGGTCTCGGGCCAACAGATGTCTTTTGCGCAAAAGCATGAGTGCAATGTAGCGGCAGCATAGGGTTTTGGTTTTGTTTGTGCGAAAGCGCAGCGACAGGGTTTTATCTGCGCGAAAGCGAAGCGGCAGCGGCATGATGTTGGTCACGAAGACGTTATCACAGGATGTGATAATCCCCAAGGAGTCCCCAGTCTCCACTCCAAATCAACCAAATATAAAGCTGGTTTACTTTTTTTTATATAGGACTACTTCTTTTAGCTCATCATGATAATCATTATACAAATTGAAATAATGTAATACCTTATTAACATATTCATCACTGTGATTGTATGTATAGACCGCCTGCTGAATATGACCATCTGCTGCACCATTTTTCGATAAATAATTCGCGGCACTAAATATAGCGTCCTCAATATCATAAGGATCTGCTATACCATCTCCATTCGCATCTACTCCATATCCACCATATTTTTGAATGATTTCTGGATTCATTAATTCAGTCTTCGATATATCCCCTTTTCCTAACCCCGTGCAGGATGAATGTTTCCATCCAACAAATGTACAAGGCATAAATTGTAAATGTCCTTCTGCACCAACTGGTGAAACGAGCGAACTCATTGAGGAAAATCGTGTTTCAACTCGATGATGGGCGGCAAGCAGCGTCCAAGGCACATCGTATTTCTCTTCCGCTGCTACATAGATAGGAATATATTGCTCAGGAATGTTCATATCGAAATTTTGTTGTATTTCTTCTAGTTCTTTTTGCTTTGCTAATTTTTCAAATATAGTTAATGTTTGTAGCTCCTTCCATGCAAAAAAGGCGAAAACACAAACAGTTATCGCAATTGGTATTAGTAAAGCTATCATGCCTAATTGAACGGAAGGCGATAGCTTCGGTTGTTTTTTCTTCTTTTTATTCGCCATATGTCACACCTAATCTCTCTAATGCTATTTCTATTTTACCAAAATTACCGTTATTTGTAGTAGATTTTTCCGAATATAATTACCACTATTTTAGTAGTTGAAAAGATAGGGAAAAATATAGTAAAATATAATTCGATTAATTTTATGGATACTTTTAGGGAGGAATTTGTTTTGTGGAAAGACTTTAAAGAGTTTGCTATGAAAGGCAATATTGTCGATCTAGCAGTGGCAGTAGTAATCGGTGGTGCTTTCGGTAAAATTGTTACCTCCTTAGTTGAAAATATCATTATGCCATTAGTCGGTGTCTTAACTGGTGGTATTGATTTAACAAAAAGCTTTAAGTATGGTTCAGGTGAAGCGCAAATTCAGTTAGGCGTATTTTTACAGTCGATTCTTGACTTTTTAATTATCGCCTTTGCAATTTTCATGGCATTACGAATTATGACCAAGCTATCTCGTAAAAAAGAAGAGGCTGTTGTGGAAGAGCCGGCACCAGAATTAGATTCTAAAGAAGAGCTTCTAAAAGAAATTCGAGATTTATTAAAAAAAGAACAAGCTTAAACCATTTTCAAAAAGAATCTGCCCATTACCGTGGTAATGGGCAGATTCTTTTTTATTGAAGAGATTTATTTAAGGACGCAATTTCCATGGTTCAAATACGCCCGCATGTTTTTCCGGTATTTCTTGTTTTATTGCATCAATAATTCCTTTTGCAATTTCACTATTTGTTAGCCATCTTGAAGAGTTGTTCTTTTCAATGGCAAACCCAAGTTTCACTTCTCGATAAACTATATTAGAAGGTAAATAACCGTCATTTTTTATGAAAGAGCTACTCCCTTTTATATGGTATAAAATCATATTTTCTGTAGTAGGAATTGCTTCTAACAGTGACTCCCGAACTCTTTTATCAGAGCCATGAATCCAAGCAATCATACAATCAAATGTTCCATTATTTTGCTGAGGCTCTGTTAATGCCAATTTAAAGCGATTGTAATTCGTATAATCAACTAATTTAGGTGACAATTTCAAATCATTTTTAACTTCATTTATCAAATTTTGCATTTTCTTTTGTTGTCTCCCGATAACAGTTACATGATTACCTTGCTGTATAAGCCTTAAAGAAACATCCTTTAGCATTCCTGTCCCACCTATTACTATCCAATTTTTTAATTAATTTTTCTCCCTCACTTATCTCCTACTATTCCTAGATGATTAAATTTAAACAATCTCTCTAATTTTCTGAAATCACCTTGTTCTTCTTTAGTATACATGTTAAATTGGTAACTACTATTTAGAATATTGGGACAAGAAGTTCTAATCTTTTAGATATTTTGATTCCCCATTATTATGATGAAGAAAAGAGTGACGACATGACAAACAGCAGAAGTATTGAAACAAAACTTGTACAACTTGGCAATTTAAGTGATCCGTTAACAGGTGCTGTTAACCCTCCGATCCATTTATCGACAGCTTACAAGCATACAGGTATCGGTGAATCCACTGGTTTTGATTACACACGAACAAAAAATCCAACTCGTGCCCTATTAGAAGCCGGAATTGCGGATTTAGAGGGCGGAGATATGGGCTTTGCCTGTAGCTCTGGTATGGCGGCGATTCAATTAGTTTTATCATTGTTTAAACCTGGGGATGAATTAGTGGTGCCTGATGATTTATATGGTGGTACATATCGACTTTTTAATTTCTTTGAAGAAACATATAATATTAAACCTGTCTACTCAAAATTCGAATCGGTTGAACAGGTAGAAGCACTAATCACCGACAATACGCGTGCTCTATTCATTGAAACGCCGACAAATCCGCTTATGCAGGAATTTGATTTGCAAATATATGCGGAATTAGCTCACAAGCATGGGGCATGGTTAATTGTCGATAACACGTTCTATACACCTTATTTCCAACGTCCAATCGAATTAGGTGCAGACATTGTCATTCATTCAGCAACTAAATATATTGGCGGTCATAATGATGTGTTAGCTGGTTTAGTTGTCGCTAAGGGTGCTGAATTAGCAGAACGCATTGGCTTTATTCACAATGGTAGCGGTATGGTATTAGGTCCCATGGATTCCTGGTTACTTATTCGTGGATTAAAAACATTGCATCTTCGATTAAAGCAGCACGATGCAAACGCAAAAGCAATTGCTGCCTATTTAGCGGAAGAAGAGCTTGTAACAGACGTGCTCTACACAGGAAAAGGTGGTATGCTTTCATTCCGCTTGAAAAAGGCCGAGTGGATTGATCTATTCCTTCGAAACTTGAAGTTAATTACATTCGCTGAAAGTCTTGGTGGTGTTGAAAGCTTTATTACATATCCTGCTACTCAAACACATGCAGATATGCCTTACGAAGAGCGTATTGAACGTGGTGTTTGTGACCGATTACTCCGCTTCTCTATTGGCGTTGAAGAAGCTGAAGATTTAATTGAGGATTTAAAACAAGTATTCGATATCCTTAGAAAAGAGGCTTAATAATGAAGCAGCATATTGAAACAAGCTTAATTCACGCAGGTGTTCGTGACGGCTATGAAAATAAAAAAGGTGCCGTCAATGTACCTATGTATTTATCATCTACTTTCCATCAGGAGCGTATCGATGAATTCGGCGAATACGATTATGCACGTTCCGGCAACCCTACGCGGGATGCATTAGAAAACGCAGTAGCAGAGCTTGAAGGTGGGGTCAGAGCTCATGCATATTCTTCTGGAATTGCCGCAGTATCTGCAGCATTAATGCTATTATCTCAGGGTGATCATATAGTCATTACAGAGGATGTTTATGGAGGAACATACCGCTTCGTCTCAAAAGTCTTACCACGCTTCGGTATTTCTCATACTTTCGTCGATTTCACAGATTTAGCGGCGATAGAAGCTGCCATTACACCAGCTACAAAGCTACTCTATATGGAAACACCATCGAATCCAACACTTGGCATCACAGATATTCGTGGAGTAGTTGCACTTGCCAAGCAGCATAATTGCTTAACGTTTTTAGATAATACTTTTATGACACCTTTACACCAACGTCCACTCGAGCTAGGTGTCGATGTTGTTATTCATAGTGCTACAAAGTTTTTATCTGGGCATTCCGATATTATTGCAGGATTAACAGTCACTGCTGATGAAAAGATTGGTCAGGACCTTTACTTTATCCAAAATTCATTCGGCAATATATTAGGTGTACAGGACTGCTTTACTTTATTGCAAAACATGAAAACAACAGATGTGCGTTTTAGTCGATCTACTCAATCGGCACAAAAGATTGCGGAGTTTTTAGACACAAATGCTCTTGTCGAGCAAGTATACTACCCTGGGCTTGCATCACATCCTGGTTATGAGATTCATCAAAATCAGTCAACTAGTACAGGTGCAGTATTATCCTTCCGCCTCCCAAACTATGAAGCTGCAAAAGCACTTGTAGAAGCGATGAAAATTCCGGTGTTCGCTGTCTCTCTAGGTGGCGTAGAATCGATTTTATCCTACCCTGCTAAAATGAGTCATGCAGCAATGGAGCCTGAGGAACGTGCAAAACGTGGTATTACTGATGGTTTATTACGTTTCTCAGTAGGGCTTGAGCATGTTGACGATCTGATCGCGGATTTCGCTCAAGCATTAGAGGTTGCCGCAAAGACAATATAATAAAACAAACGCGTTTCCTAAATTTGGAAACGCGTTTGTTTTTTGACCTTCTAGATGATTCAATTGTTCACACGAGCTAGTACTCGATATAAATAATCTCCATGTCCATTCGCTAGCGTTACTTCTTGTTCATCTGATATCCAGTAAAATGAAAATTCTAAGTCTGCCTCGTTTACACCTGTCGGACAATGCTTCCACGAATCTCGTTTTTCATTTGCCGTTAAATGATAAAAATAACGCTTTTGTAATACCCCTGAATGATGATTAAAATAATCTTGGGCAATTAACCCCTTCACTACTAAATAGTCTAACCCCGTCTCCTCAAACATTTCCCGAGTTACTGCTTCTAGCGGTGTTTCCTCTTCCTCTACCGTGCCTTTCGGAATCTGAATCCCTGCTCCTTCTGTATTTTGCTCAAATACTAGCACTTGTAACTGACCCTCATGCTCTCTCGTAATATAGCCAAATGCTTTTTCAACAACTTGCATGAAGTCATCCCCCTTCTCGTGATTTATGTTACAATAAATAGAAAAATTGGAATTGCAGGTGAAAAGTATTGAGTTCAATTATACGATATATGCAAAAGAATGACATCATTTCTGTGCAAGAAATTGCCAAAAAAAGTTGGCACCAAACATATGAAGGAATTATCCCTCGCGAGGTTCAAGATCGTTTTTTACAAGCTGCTTATAGTAGAGACCGATTGTTAAGTCGTTTGGAAAATAGTTTATTTTTAGTTGCTATATTTGAAGAATCGATCGTAGGCTTTGCAAATTTTTCAAATGTTGTAGATGGAAAGGCAGAGCTTTTCTCAATATATTTACTTCCTGAAACTCAAGGCAAAGGCATTGGTACAGCCTTATTACAGGAAGGGATCAAAATGCTTCCAGATTTAACGTCACTTTTAGTTTGTGTAGAAAAGGAAAATACGATTGGTATGAACTTTTACGAGGCAAAGGGCTTTAAAAAAACAGAAGAATTTGACGATTTATTTGATGGCCACTTATTGAAGACAGTTAAACTTAGCTTATCACTAAATGCTTAGTGTAACGGAGTTAAAACTTACTCCGTTACACATTTTATATGTAAACTATGCAAGATGGATTTGCTCAGATTGGATAACAAGTGCTGTTAAGCCTGAATGACTCCCAGATTCATGGGCCTCTCCTGTTTGCCAAAGAACACCTTCCCCAGTCTTTAAAATTATTTTCTCTTGATCCTCACTACAAGCCCATCCTTCTCCTTGAATGACAATAAACAACTGTGGTACAGGCGCCTCGTGCATCCCAACAACACCACCAGGTTCTATATAAATGAAGCCCATATTAGCAGGCTCCACAGTCTTCATGATTTTCGTATAAAAAGCATCAATCGATTGATAATTATTAATTTTATTGGCCAATTCTTGTGTGAAATTATATTTTTCCATGTAATTTACATGCTCCTTTCTCTTAATAAAAGCCAAAATTATTATTTGCGAACCATTTTATACATTAAAACAATGTCTATATATTCATTATCATGTAGCTTATTTTCAAAGCTTTTTTTCCAACCTTATTTTAATGATGTTACAATAGCTGCTCGACATCTTCATAGGTAAGTCGGAATATTTTTGTTTCAGCAGTGATACTCATAAAATACTCTTTTACTTTTTCTAATCCGAATTGCTGTTCAAGGTTTAACCATTCATCAGGTGTTAGGAAAACAAAGCCTAATGTATCTGAGCCTATTGATTCCATCCACATGCGTATTTCATAATCAGCCTGTAAAATCTCGTTTAAGGCAATGATAGTTGGATCACAGCTATCATCCGCCCCCATCACCACAAGAGATTTTTTATCACCATAGATAATATTTAAATCAACACCTCTATCATCGTTTACAACATGCTCATACGTTAACTTCCCTGTGTTTAATAGTTTCTCGCTATATTGGACAATATCAGCATTGTCTTCACACCAGTCAATCCAAAAAACGTGTTCCGCTAATTTTTCATCATCAGGATTCGTTAAATAGTTTTGAATAAATGTAATATCTCGCATTCATCACCCTCCTTTAAAAACACTGTAATACTACCCACGCTTTATCAAATTGTTTATTTTTACAATCTTCCTCACGTATCCAGTAGTACAATCTGCCACTATCGCCCCACATAAGCCCTAGATCTTCCTCTGTATCAAATTGGAGTAATAATCGCCAATCAGTTGCGCCTGCCTCTAATTCCTTACGTAAAGGATCGTCATATCCTGTTGAGTCTCCACAATATAAACCATTTGTCACCAGTTGACATTCTAAATACATATCACCTTGAATCGCATCTGGATAACCGTCTATGCGATGAGTAGCCATAGACAAATCATCTTCCTCCATCCACTCGTATTCAAAATCTCTGTAGCTATCAGCTTCTTCTTCACTTAATATCTCTTCTAAATACATCGAGTATGGCGATTCCCAAGATGGAAGTGTCAATTCATTCTTAAATTGTAGCGTCGCACTGTCGATGTTACCATGCTCGAGTAATGATACGGGAATTTCCATTCTATTCAGGCTACTAGTATCTTGAGAGAAATAGAAAACTTTAAAGCCATCATGATCTTTCGGGTCGTACCCCCAAGGTTGCTCGACAGCATCATAGAAAAAGGAAAGCACACCATCCACAGGTAATAAGCTGTTTGTATCATATGCCTTGATTTCAGCTAGATTTAGTTGGCAAAGAAAATACAGCGGTCTATTGTCGTTTGTATGTGGCCATGAGAAATCAGATGGTACATTCGGACAGCCACCAACTTTTGAGCCGCCAATCTGTATTTTTTCTTCAGGTATTTGATTTACCATCATTCGATGGATTCTTTTGCGAGAGGTAATAATTCCTCCGTTTTATGCTCTAAGCCAAATTCCTTTAATTCCTTCTTTATTTTTTCTACGCTACTCATTTACTTTCTCCTCCTGAAATTGTCTTTATTTTACATATTTTCATTTTATCAGAACAAGAATGAAAAGCCCCGTAAACAACAAAAAAACCCAGAATATGTTCTGGGCTTGATGACACTTACTTTTCTAGCATGATTAAAACTGTCGGGCTTTTGCTTCACTTCTCAAGATACGGTTATGGAGAGTAATCTCCGTTTCACCATTTACTTGAGATTTTGAATGCTTAATCCTTGACCAGTTGCGGTGGATTTTTTGAGATTTTGGGTCTAAATGTTCGAACCTACTCATTCGCGCCATCCTCCTCATCAATATAGATTTCATAAGTGAAACCTTTTTTAGTATGACCTTGCGATTTAAAATTATTCAGTTTTCGATCCCCATACTTCTTGCAATGTACTTCTAAATAACGCATCTAATTTTTGTGTAGGATCATCGACTTTAACGTGGAGATTTTTACAGTATGCCTCAATATGCTCTATTTCTTTATCTAAATACTCATTAATACTTTCAATACGCGGCTCCATATTTAGTTCGTCACCAACCATTTTCCTCTTCAAAAGTTGCTCAATTTCGGTTTTTAAAGGACCTTCAGAAATAATTGCATTTAACAATTCCTGAAAATCAATTGGTGGAACCGTATTGTTTGTCTCTATCCATTTACATGCTAAAATTGGTCTTAGGACATAAAAATATTTTTTTATTTTCACTTCTGATCCCTGTAAATACTCTCGATAATTGGTTTTTGCCATGTTTAAATAGTGATATACACTTGAATTTGGATAAAATACTTCACTTTCCAATAATAGTACATTGTCAATAAATGAATACTGTTGGTCGTACACTATATTGCTTCGTAACCATTCTAATAGCGGTGGATTACTTTTGCGAAATAGCCTTAATGCCTTTGTTATTTCCCATCCACTAATATCCAACAAATCATTAATAGGTACTTCTATAACATCCCTCTTAGCACCAATACCTTGAGGGTCAATTGAAAGATACCACTGAGGTTGATGAATATATATGAAACGAACATCATAATCACTATCCTTGGAAGGAAATCCCCAAGCACGACTACCTGATTCTACTGCATATAAAATTTTCACTTGATACTCTTTTTCAATTTCTTTTAATTTACTTAGTATAATTTCCTTCATGTAAATACCACTTTCCAATTTTAGTCTTCTAAAGCATCCGGCTTGTATCAACTTTACCTGTATGATCACATACTCTCAGTTGGTTTCGACCGCTTTCCTTTGCAATATAAAGTGCTTGATCCGCCTTGTCAAGTAACTCATAAAATGTTGAAATGTTTTTAGAATGACCGTACCCTGCGATACCAATACTCACTGTCACATTGATCTCAACTTCATCCGCATAATAAGGATGATGTTCAACATGCTTTCGAACTCTTTCCGCTATCTTTACTGCGCTCTCTAACGTAGTATTTGGAGATAAAATGACAAACTCCTCTCCCCCATATCTTGTAATAATGTCGATTCTTCGCACAGAATTTGTAATGATATTTGCGACGTGTTTTAGAACTTCATCACCGATTAAATGCCCATATGTATCATTGACCTTTTTGAAAAAATCAATATCAATCGCTATACATGAACAATGGTTTTGTTCCTCTAAACATTTCTGAAAAACAAGCTCCCCATGTTCAATCAAAAAACGGCGATTATACAGCTTCGTCAACTGACAAGTAACTGATAATTCTTTCAGTAAGATTGTATCCGTTTTCACCTTAGCACTCATTTCGTTGAAGGACGAACAGAGCTCCTGAAATTCATGTGCATAAGGTGCTAGCTGTTGTTCATCTATTTGATAATCATAAAATCCTTGTTCTACTCGTCTAACGCCTGTAAGAAGTTGTTGAATTGGTTCTTCAATTTTTTTAGAAAGATGTAACATCATTTTAATCGTAAAAAACGAACCTACGACTAAACAAAAGGTTATCAATAAAATTCTAATGATTAATGGTTGATACGCCTCCAACAGACCTATTTCTGAGATGATAAACCATTTGCCTTCATTTATAGGCTTACTTTTTGCAAGAACTCGCTTATTATTCGCATCTTTATAAAGATCTAGGTCACTTATTGCATTTTTTTTAGCTGCGTTCAGGATATGCTTATCCACTAAATAATTGCTAGAAGTCCGTTGCTGTTTATTATTAAATTCTGTGAGCATAGTACCTTTCTGATCTATAATATAAGCTTTTCCTAAAAAGCCAACCCTTGATTCATGTAGCAGTTGATCGATTGTATCTAAATTTACTGCACCAAAAACTACACCATTGAATTGTTGTTGTGCATTTAAAATCGGTGAAGCAAATGCAAGAATAGGCTTATTCGTAACTTTACTAATTAAAATATCTGTTATATATGGTTGTTTCGATTTTTTAGCAACCTGAAAATACTTACGATTCTTTACATCCATTCCAACACCAATACCAGATGTACTATATTCAGTAACTGTATCAAATTGTACGATACCTTCTTTATTAACGAATATTAAGTCTGTAAAATCTGTGTTTTCTTTAAAATCTAGAAAAAAAGCTTGCGATTTTTCATAATTATAATTTTTTACAAAATCTAAATTAGCTATTGTATGTATATCACTGGATCGTTCTGATAACCAGCTTTCAAAAAAATATGTTTGAGCATCCAAATAATGTGTCATCTCTTCATTCTGATGCTGTATAGTTTGCCGATATTCAATGTAAAGCGTTGGAATAAAAATACATAGACCAATAATAAAAGTAATCCATAAAAGCGCTCGATGAAGCTGACCTTTTATCGTATTTGGTCGTGGAAATTTTTTCAAAACCCTCAAAGCACTAACCTCCAAATTAATCTAAATATTTCCTGAAAATGGGCGATAAATAGTATTTTATTCATTAAAAATACCACAACCGAATGATTGTGGCAGTGAGAAATTTAACTTCTTTCAGCAAATGTTTCATGTAACGTAAGTGAAACGGCAGTTACAGATGTTTTTTGTAGCGACAGCGGCAATTATGCCACGGTACAATTGCTTAGTTGATAAAAATTATTGCAATAAAATTTGGAGAATTGTAATAAATACAGCAGCAACAATGGGCACTATTTTCAAAGAAGTATAGCCGACTGAAGATGTACATATCGGCTCTAACGGATCCTTCGTTGGTGAAGCTAAATATTGAAGAAAACGTTGCCAGCGACTTTTCTTGTATGTCATTAGCTGCTTAGGAATCTCCACTTTATCTTGATCTAAGCTGTCTTTTAACCATTGTTCCTTTCGAAATTCATCCTTAAGCATCGAAATCCTCCTTTAGCTCTTCCTTTAAAGTCTTTATCGCATTATGTAGCCTTGATTTAACTGTACCAAGTGGAATGGACAAAATTTGTGCAATTTCCTCCTGTGGCAAATCATGATAGTAAACGAGCAAAATAACTGCTCGTTGCTTTTCGGATAATTGAAGTATCGCTTCTTGTATCGTTAATTTCTCGTCAGCAGACATTCGATGACTGGACGTCGGTACTAAAAACGGGAAGAGCGTGCGCCATTTTTTGCGCCGATTCAATTTATTTATCATTAAGCGATAAGCAATTTGAAATAAAAATGCTTTCACCGTACCCTTTTGCTGGTCAAAATCTTCTTTTATATATTGTAAACGCTCAAAGGTATCTTGACAATATCAATGCTTAGCTGATCTTCCCGAGTATAGCGAAATAAAAAGCAGTACAATGGCTCATACAAACGACTATAGAGGTGTTCAAAGCCCTCGACTTCGCCGTTTTTATAGGCCTCCATCCACTCTTCATTGCTTATCATCTAGCTCATCCCCCCAATGAGCCTTAATGGCCTTCAATGTCATAGACACACGTGAAACTAAATATACGACTGTTACAATGACCCATGCTTGCGATTGGTTTGTAAAAAACTGTACATATGAATTTTCAATTGTTTTGCCAGAAGACACGAGAATATTTAATGCCTGCACACAAAGTATCGTATAAATAGCTAAGACAAGCGTTAATGTATCAAACACGTTCCAGCGTAAAAAAACAGTTGATTTTTTGTAGTTAATTTTTCCATTTTCACGCACAGTATATTTTACCCCATGGCAATACCAATCACTATGATTACTACCATCATGATGCCGCCAACAATAAGAGACACTAACCATCCAATTTCCATAAAATCACCTACTTACTTGTATATACTTTTTTAGCGATGGCTGCTAGCACCAAGCTAAGAACTGTTAAAATCATAAAATACTGATATTGTGGAAGCCAAGTTTCGCTTATTAAATTTAAAGACACTTGCAAGCTATCAAATAAATAAAGCATCGGGTTCCAGATTAAGAAAATAAAATAATCCTGGGGGTTTTTTTTCGCTAATGTTAAAAACATCGTTGACATTTGTATTGAAAACATAAATATCAACATAATCGGTTGCAACATACTTGTGGCCACTCTTTCATTTTTAAATATACCAGCCAATATAAAACTCAATGGATATAATGCCAGTAACACAAAGTTACTCATTAAAAAAATTAGCAAAAATGAAGATAATGAAATATCAATAATAAAAGAGTAGCCAATGAGTAGTAACACTAAGAATAGATTTAATAAAGTAAAAACACCGATTCCCATTCCTATAAAGTAAGTGTGTGGCTTAATGCCTGTACGTTGCACCCATTGGAGGGTTTTATTGGCTTTCATATCTGTTAAATAGATTGTAGCACTAGAAAAACAAAAGAAGAAGATTAGCATTATTATAGAAATCGGTAAAAACTGACCTTTAATCAAAAAATTAAATGATTCTTCAGTCATCGCGCTTTTAGCAAAAAATGATATACCCAAAAAGATATAAGCTGGTAACAAATTTCCAATAGTCATTCCTAGGCTACGAATATTTTCTAACATATACATACGTGCAATTTGTTTCATCATCCTGCTTTTCCTCCTAAAATTTGGCCTGTCACTTCATAGTAGAGACCTTCGATTCCCGGCAATTTCGCCTCTGCGTATTTTCTATAAAGCTCATCCTGTGTGTTATTTTCAATGAGTTTTCCGTCTTTTAAAATCACTACATAATCAAATAACGATTCTAATCCTGCCACCTCATGACTAATAATGATGATCATTTTGTTACGTTGACGAATTTCATGCTGTAAGTAAAACATCAATTGCTTTTTCTTCGTTAAATCTAAATCAGCAAACGGCTCATCTAAAATGATAATTGGTTTGTTTAATAAAAAAGAAAGGAAAATCGATACTGCTTTTCGCTGACCGCCTGACGCATTTTTCAATAAGATGTGGTCATAAGTCGGTAACCCTAATATTTCATATAGCTCTCCCAAATCAACCTTATTGTTCGTCAATTTAGTAAAAAGAGTGATCACTTCACGAATTTTCAGATGCTGATAACTTGAAAAAAATTGGTACTGCAGCGCAACTTGTTCTTGTACATGTTGAGACGCCTCATTGAATACAATAGTACCTGCATCAGGTTTTACATCTCCCGCTATACATTTTGATAATGTTGATTTACCTGCTCTATTCTGACCTAATAATAAATAACAATACCCCATTTTAAATGTGGCCGACACACCATCCAATACGTTCACACCATCATATTTTTTCACAATATCCTTCACAATAAGCTCCAAAATAATCCCTCCTTATTTTTTTGTTCACTGACTATACAAACGGCAAATGGAAAAGGTTCATTTTATTTTTAAAAAAATGAAATGAAATTATATATTCCTATAAAATGATTTTTTATACAAAATAAATAATTATTGGGAATTAAGTAAAGATAAAGGAATATCATCTTAATATGGCTCTGATGAAAGATGTTTGAAGAGCAGTTAGGGCAAAAAATTTTTATCTTGTTTTTCCTGCACGATTAATAATAATAACTTAAAGGGAGTTACCTAAGTGCGCGATTTTGAAGAACTTAAGTATTTTTTAGAACCTCATTTTGGTCTGAAAATAAGATGGGAGCTAATCGAATACGCTGTTATTGAACATCGACAATTAAGTAAAAAAGAACGAGTCAAATTCAAAAAGGAACTTTTATATATGAAAGAACTGTTAGAACAAAAGCAATATGAAAAAATACAACAAATTATTAAAAAGAATAATTTAGAAAATACAAAGCTTTACAATATTGATAAAATACAAAAATTTATTGATAAGGTTTTACCTATTATAGAGAAATATGAATATAAAAAAGGTATCCCTTATGTCCCCTTTAAAGCTTTAAACTACTTATTTGATACAATTATTACACCTAAAACAAAATTATCTTTCAATTTTATTGCTATAGATATTAAAAGAGAAGGAGATACATTTATTCATCATATCTTGCAGGATTTGAAATATGTGGAAAAAGCCTTTATAGAGAAAGATGAAGCTAATATTCAAAAGGTACTACAACTTTCTAGAGATAAAGGGATTACTATTTTTGAATCACAAGATCGAGATAAATTTATCGAAGTAGTAACGAACGAATTAAGTTATTAAACAGGTATGTATAAAAGAGAATTCATTAAGAAAAATAGCCACTATATAACTCGTTCAGCCCCAAAAATAGTATAAATTGATCCAGCCTGGCTTCTACGCTTTAGTAAATGTCAACTCCGAACGTTAAAATAGGATGAACTGGCGAGTGTAATTCTGTCGCTTACAGTTTTCTACCTTTCGAGAACATAGAAAAAAGACCTCTCACCAATGGTCTTATCCCCTTATTGAATATCGACTAATGCTGCATAGTCTATTTTAAATGTCTATTTGACAGGGGTAAGACCATCACGAGTGGTCTTTTTATTATTCAATTAGTCTGCCCTACAGCTACAATTTTGCAAGTTGAAATTGCAAATCTAAAGATTGGATGGTTAGGACTTATTGGTAAAGTACCTAACACAATACCAAGACCTGTTTGTTCCACGTTAAAGCCTACTGCAGTTGAACCATTGCTTGCTAATAGATTCACTGTAGAACCGATAAGTGTATTCAACAATTTTCTAATTGGTCGTTCACGACAATCACATTCGCACCCAGAATCAACAGGTGGCAACAAGTTGATAGTAGGTCCTGGTGGGAAAAAACCTACTCCCGTTACATCAGAAATATTTACAACATAAGTTGTCGTCCATTTGTAACTGTAACTAAAAAATCATTCACTTCAACAATTTTGAATAAAAAAAGGAGAGGAGGTACATTAGGTGCGTCTGCAATAGTCCCAAGAATAACAATTTGCCCAACAAGTTGCTGTAATACGGACTGAAGTGGAAAAACACAGCAGTCACAAAGACTCAAACAAGGCAAATTTTGAGGAGGGCATATAGTTTCTTTAGCAGACGAACAACATTCATTAAGCTGTCTAACTATTTTCCTTTTTCCAGTCATAATTTCACCCCAACATTTACTATTCTTATAAAATATGTTTTTAAGAACTAATGAGATTGGATTAAACCCTAATTCTTTATAGGTGGTTCACATTGTACTATTGATTGTGGAAAACTATCATGCTCATTAAGGCAGTAGTAAAACGGAATCAGGTTCGATTGCTCTGATTTAGTTAAATATCAGTAAATGTGGTTTATAGCCTTTGTTTCTCTACTCTTAACCACATAGGATAAAGACAAAAAGGAGCTAACCATCAAATGAATAATTGTGAGTGTAATAATGAATCATCAACATTTAAAAATTGCAATATCTTAAGGAAATTTAATGCTATTGATGGAAAATATAGAAACACCTCTAATGCTAATACTGGCTCAATAATTCCATTCTCCTCTGGAAATACACTATCTATAGTTAATAAAAACTGCTAGTCTTATAGGATTTAGTACCGCTATAAATGATGTGGTTATTATAGGTAATACTAGAAACTTAACTGGATTTTTTATAGAAGCCTTCTCAGTTCCACGTGAAGGTAATATTACAGCTATTTCAGCAACATTTACTTTAATTACTGGGCAAATTTCGGATGGAACTGCGACAATCCGAGCTCAAATTTTTCGTGCTCCTGAGGGGAGTAATATTTATACTGCTACAAATGCCAGCGTAGATTTAAATCCTCCTCTAACTGGTACAGTTCTAGGAGAAATTTCTTATGCATCAGCTAATATCTCGCCTGTACCAGTTTCATCAGGTGATCAATTATTAATGTTATTTTATATCTCATCAAAAACAGGAAATTCAGTAATTTATGAGCTTAGAGGTAATGCAAGCGCAGGAATTAATATTGTTTAAAAACAATATCCTCTTTCCCCTAACCAACTATAGTAATTCACTGGACGCGCTCTACTTACCATTGCTTCTATTTATGATGAATTTCGATTTACTTCCTAAACGCTTTACAGACTTTCTATACGCCCCTACAAATACGCCTCTCAATGCACTAGCAACATTTAATACATCTTATTTAATATCCATAGAAATTTTGAATAGTACGTTAAAGAAAAACCCCCTTCAAATAGAACATGTAATTGACTATAATTATAGTCTTATTTTTACATTCTCTACTTAAAGGGGGCTAATACCATCCAGAAAGAGTCTTTTTTTTAGGATTTTATTATTTTCCAAAATTCCGTTCCATAGCTTTTATTAGTAAATCCAACAGGTATTTGTGTTTTTGCAAAGTTTTCGCCGACCTCTATCTTGTTTACCTGATTTTGTAATGGTGAGCCAAATGAAAATTCCAGTTGTAAGTCAGTAAGGTTAAACAAAATTGAATGCACGGTTCCAAAGCTTTCGTTGTAATTATGAACAGATAGTCCTTTAGGAAACTCCGTGAATAGAAGTTCTTGGATTTCTTTAACAGATCTTTTTCCACTTTCCGTAAATCTCCCCTCTAAAATATCATATCTTAATTGAGAATGCTCAAGCTTGCCCGGCTCCATTTTTTGTATTGAAGAAAATAGTCCATGGTTAGTGGCAATAAGATAATCTAGTTCTGCACGTTTCACTTCTTTTATCCCGTCATATGTTCCAATCAAGGCTGCGTCACCATTTGCATCAGCTATCAGTAAATTCAAATTCGTTCCTACAGGCATATTGTTTACCATATAAATAGCTTCTTCTACATTTTTACAATTTTCTAACAGAGCTCTGACAATAACCATAAACTGTAACCCAGGTACTACTGGTGGTCTCATACCAGGATACTTGCCAATGGGCATACCACACGATGCATACGCAACACATAGCCCCTTCTCATTTAAGCCTTCGCTCCGACCGAATGTAGAAACAGAAAATCCTGTATGAGTATATTTCCCTTCGACGAGTGTCGTACATAAACGCATATCTGAAATATCGGGCGATAGATCATAATTTCTTATGACATATGTTTTACCATCCGCCATTTTTCCAGGTAAAATAGCCCCTAAACTACACCCTCCAGGAATTAACCACGCATTTTGATAAAAATTTAGTTGTTCAGGCTCATAGCCAGAGCCTTCTGCAAAGCCTTCTAATTCTTTATTTAAACTTGGGCAATACTGCTCTATTTGTGCTTTCATTTGAAAATATGCTTTGTCCGAAGTTAATTTTTCCGTAAAGAATAGCGATTTCGCAAAAGGGGTTTTTTTGAAATTCTCGTACTTGTTGTCCAATCTCATACGAACTACCTTTAAGAAATGCAAACTGTCCTGTATTTGTTGTCATTGATGTACTCCATTCTGTATGTTACTAGCAAGACGTTGTGACCTTGCTAATTACAGAATAAAGTCTCCATTTACTGGAGAGTGTAGCTAGTTTCTTATTTTCACAAACACTGTTGTCAAAAAATCATTTGGATGAAGCTCAATATTTGGTCTAATATTAATTGGATTAACTACTTCGGATGGGATGAGACCCTTTATGTATTGCTCCATAATTACCCCTTCTGTCTCAAGGGATTGCCCCGTCAACCATTCTTGCAAGCATCTATAGCCATAATTCAACTCTGAATACGGTCCCTTTACATTTATACAAGCATAACTGCCTTCTGGTATTAGTTTAATATAATTTGCCGGGTGAGTTGCTTTTACTGGTAACAGTAGTTCAACATCCGCTACATTTTGCTTCCTGTCCTGTTGATGAAAAATTGCAGTAAGCTTCCCTTCTACCTCTAATTGATAGGCATAAATTCGTTCAAATAATTTTTGTACTAGCCTGTCCATTTCAATAATATTGATTTTTTCCCGAATGAAAAGCACCTGTATTTCTGGTCGTTTTTCTATGTAACAACTTGATAATGTTGGCTTTAGATTAAATGTCTCAGCGTTCTTAATAGAATTTTTTACTTGGACAATATTTTGAATTTGATCAGCGATTATTTCTTGTTGGTGCTCTAATTCCTGAACTTTTTTATGTAATCTTAGCTCTAAATCTTGCTGATTATTTTCCCCTTTTATAACCTGTTCAATTTCTTTTAATGAAAAATGACAATCTTTTAGAACCTGAATAGTATTCAGTTCTTTCATTTTATCGTAATCATAATAACGATAGCCGGTCACTTCATCTATAAAAGATGGCTCGAGTAATCCAATATCGCTATAGTAACGAATGGTTTTTACTGGGACATTACACAGATTCGAAAATTTCCCAATGCTATACATAAGAACACCTTCTTTTCAATTTAGTTTCGATTTATCGTGCTATTTCATTCACCTTAAATGAATGAAATACACCTCTCCTTGCATAGTTATTGTACGATAAAATTGTAGTAATTGTTTCAAATTTGATGTACGTGAGGTTGTTTTAGGCGTCCGGTGAATCACCCTGCTCTTTATCTCATCAAATCATCTTTTATTCTAATCAACATTTAAACATGGTATATGTTTTAATAACTATCAGTGACAACTTGCTCTAAAACAAAAGGTGAAAGGATGCCTAAAAAGGGAAAAAAGTATGCTCATAATTTGTGCATACTTTTTTCGTTATATTCTATTTTGTTTCTTAAGAGCATTACCTTGTTCCCACGGATTTACCCTGCTTCCGCGGGTATTCACTTTCATTATGATCAACCAAACAATTACATGATGATTAATCTCTACTTTTCATTTAGAATAAATTGCTGGATGGCTGGCAGCAATTTTTTGTGAAGTGGTACTAATGGGTCTGAATACGTCGCAAAATTCTTCGCACGATCAGCTGGAACATTTTTTAATATATGATTCATTCCGTCCAAATATTCAAGGTCGGCATCTGGTTTACTTTTCTTTAACGCTTCCGCATCAGTCGCAACTACTTGTAAGTCAGTTGTACCTTGAAGAATTAAAACTCGGCTCTTCACTTTTGCTATCTCACTAGCAGGGTTATATTTTAACCATGAAATCAGATACGGTTGAACGGAAGAACGGAATAGTTCTTGGAAATTTGGAGAAAGGTTCTTCACTAGCTCTCCTTTTTTCAAGGATGTAAGAATATCAGTTAATTCTTTTTGCTGTTCTGGTATTATTTGACCTTTAAGTTGCTCTAATAAAATTTCATCAGCTGGTCTTCCAGCACCTGCTATAGAAACAAAGGATTCTACATTTGCTTTTTGTGATGCTAGTAAACCGATCAATGAGCCTTCGCTATGTCCAATAATATGAATGCTTGAATAAGCTTTGTCAGCTAAAAGGGTATTGATTACTTGAACTGCGTCATCTACGAATTGGTCAATAGTCATATTCTCTTCCTTTGTTACAAGGGATTGATTATCGCCAACTCCTCGTTTATCATAGCGAACCGTAGCAATACCGTCTTTTGCTAATCCTTCTGCAATCATTTTTAAGCTATTATTTTTACCAACTATGACTGAATTTCCATCCTTATCAGTTGGACCAGAGCCTGCTAGGATAAGTGCAACTGGAGATGGCTCCTTGCTAGCCTTTTGAAGGGCCACTGTTAACTCACCATCTTTAACTGGAATCTGTAACTTTTCATACGTAACTGGTTGTTCGGGTTGTTCTTTGTATGGTTTTAAGACAAGTGGGAGTTTGCCATCTTTTTGTTGAAACGTTGCTTCAATCTGCCCATCTTTTAATGTGCCGTTAATTTCAATAGCCGAGCCATTGAAGTTGATTGATACATTTACTTGATCACCATTGTATTTAATGCTTTTAAATGGATAATTGGATAATCCTTGTGCTGGTACTGATAATTTCCCGCTATCTTTCTGCAACTCAACAATAATTGGCGTAATTGGCAGTGCTCCGTTTGGTATCACAAGATTCCCTTCCCATTTTCCTACTAGCTGTTCATTCATTTTATTGTCCCCTTTCGTCTCTTTCCCTTTTGTGTTGTCTTCCTTCTGAGTGCATGCTGCTAATAATAAAAGTGCACAACATAAAAATAATAGTTTTTTCATAAATTCCCCCCTCTATATGTAAGTTACTAACAAGATTGGTAAAAACATTACAAGTAATGTGATATAGCACCATTTATTCGCCAAATTTGCAGTCCAACCAACACCGTATTTCTTTTGCACTAATAATGAAGGGTCATTTTTATTGATGTAAAAAATACCCCATTTCCAGTATCGATCATCCGCTGCAGCTGTTTCATTTGAATGTAAATCATCAAAGCGCTCATTATTTTCACTTGACTTCCAAATAAAGAGGATAAACCCTCCTAAAGAAACGATCATAAAAACAATAATAAGAGGGAAAAAGTAAGGTGCTGTTTGATTTTTTAAAATAACTGTTGTGTAATGAAAAACACCAAGAAGAATGGTCATACTATAATTAATCGCCGCTAAGCACCAGCTGCCATATTTACGCTGTTTAAGCTCTCTATTAGCTGAAGCTTCTTTCGCTTGTGCGCTCAATTGTATTTTGGCACTTTTCATTCCAAAACTCATGATGAAAAAGCAAATTTGTGTCACTAGTAAAATAAGTGGCATTACTATTACTGAGATCCATGTTTTTTCAGTCCAACCGTCTACCTCACCTGCTGCATTCCAACGGGTTGCAATTACATCTGGGATGGCATTGTAATTCATATAGGTAAAGGTAATCATCGCTAAAGTGACAATAATCGGTAATGCGAAAAATGTAGGTGAGAGTGCTTCATCTCTATCACGTATAGATAAATCCGTCACATAAACAGTTTTGACATGTGCTTCCCAATTTTCTTTTTTTAGTTTTTTTGTTTTTATATGATAAAACATATAAAGAAAAGCTGATATGAGAAGCATGACATATAGTAAGATAAAGGATAGTAAAACAAATTTCTCTTCCTGAATGGGCGTCAATAGTAGTAAAATTTGGCCTATAAGAAATGCAACTGCTATGCCCCCTACCAGCATACTATAGTGCTTTTTAAACATTTGTAATTTCTGATGTTGCACATAGGGCTCAGGAATTGAAACACCAAACACTGTTGTTTTTCTAGATAAAAAAGGTGTTAATGTTTCCAGTACGCCTACAAAGATGAAGATGCTTATTATAAAAAGCATATTTTCCCTACTTCCATTGTTTTAGAATTCGATGAAACAGACTTGTCATCTGATCTTTTTCGAGACCACGTGCAAGAGCCTCAGCCATAATTGGTTTTAATGCATTTTCTACTTTTTCAACTTCCATCTCTTCCAATTCTTTTTTTTGACCACCGATAACGAGAGCCTTTGCTTTCGGCTTTAATTCGATTAACCCTTTTTCTTCGAGTTCGTGATAGCTCTTACTTACTGTACTGACATTAATCCCTAAATCCGAAGCCATTGAACGAACTGAAGGTAATGTATCACCATTTTTTAGCTCTCCCTTAGCAATGAACTCAATTAATTGATTCGCTAACTGTTTATAGAGCTGTAATTCACTGCTTGGATCTAAATGAATATGCATCTTACCCCTCCAATCTGTATTGCTTTTCACCAAACAGAAATCTGTCATACTCAGAGTAATACAGTTTTCTGAAAAAGTCAAATTTTTCTATAAAGTGATTAATCATTGCTTCTTCTTCACCCCCTCTATTCTTCACATATTTGGCTTTATGGCAATGAATACGAAATAAAAAAAGGACCCAGAAAAATTCTGGATCCAAGAACACTTATTTTTTCTATTGATTTGATCTGTATCGGTTTTTGCTTCTTCTTAAGATACAGCAAAACAGAATATCCTCTGCCTCACCTTTTCCTTAAGATTTTAGAAGTTCACCCTATACAGTTGTGGCGGACTTTCCTGAGATTCCTGGTCTTTGGGTGTTTGACTATTACTCATTCTACATCCTCCTAATCATTTTAGATTAATAAGTAGTTCCGCTCTTAATATGAACCGTTTCTCAGGTGTTTATTCATGTAATACGTGCTTTTATTAAAGTTCCTTAAGATAGCATAAAACGCCAAGAAATTTGACGCTTCTTCTCTAAAGACCTGTTGCGCTATAGATCAATTATGTCTCGGCATAATTGTGTCCAGAATCGGCTTTGTGCTTAGGCCTGCACGCCGCAGGTCAGTTAGCCGTTATCGCATGGATGCGATGATTTTAGGCTAACATCCACTGTGCGATTCCTTGACATTCGCCGGAGGCTTGGCCAACACCGACGTTGGTCACTCAGTCGTTGCCACAGGACGTGGCGTTCTTAGCCTGAGTTCCTCTATTTCAGCGGGTGTTTGGACATCCGCTGAAATAAGTTAAAGCATTTAGCACACGCGGAAAAACTATGTAAGGCGATAATTGTAATAGTGCTTCCCCAATTTCTGTTTGAGTCAAACCTGCATGTAAACCACGCTTAGTATGAGTTTTTGTTTGTGGAGCAGCACCTTGAGTTACTACTGCTGTAATGACAACAAGTGCACAGCTTTTTGCTTCTAGCCCTGATCGTGAATAAACATCCCCATAAGCAAATTCAAAAATCATTTTGCGTAAATCTGGTGCGATGTCAGCTAGTGCATCCGCCTCAATCATTCTTGCCGCTTCTTCCTTTGTGACATACTTTTTAATTGTTTCGTACCCCTTTGTAAAACGCTCATTCATTGAAAATACCTCGCATCATCATTTCATTACACAAAAACCCCAATTCTGCGTCTCCAGAATTGGGGATTGTCCTTCACTTATGTAAGGGGCTCTTTTACGTTTCACCCTCTGGCTCTAACGAAAAAGGAAAATGGTTTATCATAGTGCCTCACTGGACAGCTTTAATGAATATCTATGCAAAGTCACAAGGACATGCACGCTAAAATAATTATTACGTAAGACAAGATTTTGCCTTTTCGATTTGGATGATTACTTGATCAAATCCTGTACCACCTAATGAATGACGACGACGAACGGCAGCTTCAGGTGCTAATACATCGTAAATATCCGCTTCGATAAGTTCACTTTCTTTTTTCATGTCTTCAAGCGGTAAATCTAATAAGTAGGTGCCCTTTTGAATACATGTGAATACAAGTTTTCCTGTCACTTCATGTGCTTCACGGAAAGGCATACCTTTTGTTGCTAGATAATCTGCAAGCTCCGTAGCATTAGAGAAGTCAGAGTGTACTGCCTGGTGCAAACGCTCTGTATTGACAGTCATCGTGCGAATCATACCTTCAAAGATTTTTAGAGAACCAAGAATTGTATGGACTGTATCGAACATACCTTCTTTATCTTCCTGCATATCTTTGTTATATGTTAACGGTGTTCCTTTAAGTACCGTTAATAAGCCCATTAAATTACCATATACACGCCCTGTTTTCCCACGAATTAACTCCGCCATATCAGGATTTTTCTTTTGTGGCATAATAGAAGAACCTGTTGAGAAGGCATCATCTAGTTCGATAAATTTGAATTCATCTGTCGACCACAAAATAATTTCCTCTGCAAAACGAGATAAATGGGCCATTAATAAAGATGAATTACTTAAAAATTCAACGATAAAATCACGATCACTTACTGCATCCATAGAGTTCGCATAAACCTCACTAAAGCCTAAAAGCTCAGCGGATTTTAAGCGGTCGATTGGGAAAGTTGTCCCCGCCATGGCACCTGCACCTAAAGGCAGAATATCGATACGTTTGAGTGACTCCATAAAACGTTGTTTATCACGTTCTAACATCCAGAAATACGCCATTAAGTGATGCGCAAATGAGATTGGCTGTGCACGTTGTAAATGTGTATAGCCTGGAGCAATGGTTTCCACATGCTCCTCTGCCTTTTCTAGCAATGTCTTTTGGAATGTCTCTATTAAACCGATTGCTTCCTTCACACGTTTTTTCATGAAAATATGCATATCTGTTGCTACTTGGTCATTTCGGCTACGGCCTGTGTGAAGCTTACCACCTACAGGACCAATTAAATCAATGAGCATTTTTTCCAGATTCAAGTGAATATCTTCATTAGCAACTGTAAATTCAAGCTCCCCTGCGATCGCTTTTTCTTGTAATTGTGCAAGTCCACCGAGAATTGCCTCTACGTCACCTGCTGGTAAAATTCCTGTTGCGCCAAGCATCGTAACATGTGCTACGCTACCTTCAAGGTCTTCTAGAACAAGCTGTTGGTCAAAGCCAATCGATGCGCCGAACTCGTCCACCCATGCTTCTGCTGATTTTTGGAAACGTCCGCCCCAAAGTTTTGTCATAACAGCTCACCTTTTCCTAAGTATCTTTTTGAAAAGGTGTAGCACAGCACAAAGCTATCCTACACCTTGCTTGTCAAAATTAGTTTTTATTTATTTACAGAAGAGTTAACTACTGTTGGCAGACCCCATAGTTCGATGAAGCCTACTGCTGAAGCATGGTTGAATTGGTCTTCTTTTGAGTATGTTGCTAGCTTTTCACTATAAAGTGAATTTGGAGATTTACGTCCTTCCACAATCGCATGACCTTTATAAAGTTTCACGCGCACAGTTCCGTTCACAAATTTTTGTGATTCAGCAAGGAATGATTCCAGTGCTACACGTAATGGAGAGAACCATAAACCATCATAAATTAATTCCGATAATTTTTTCTCAATGACAGGCTTAAAGTGTGCTAACTCTTTTACAAGTGTTAAGTCTTCAAGCTCTTTATGAGCTGTTAATAACACTTTTGCTCCTGGAATTTCATAAACTTCACGAGATTTAATACCAACTAATCGGTTTTCTACGTGATCGATACGACCAACACCATGTGCACCAGCTACTGCATTTAGCTCTTGAATTAAATCAGCAAGCTTCATTTCTTTACCGTTTAAAGCTACTGGCTTACCAGCAACGAATTCAAGTTCTACATATTCCGCTTCATCTGGAGCATTTTCCACAGAAACTGTTAAACCGTATGCTTCTTCAGGTGGAGATACCCATGGATCTTCCATTACGCCCGCTTCATTTGCACGACCCCATAAGTTTTGGTCAATAGAGAATGGTGAATCTAACGTTGCAGGAATCGGCACATTATGTTTCATGGCATATTCGATTTCCTCATCACGGCTCCAGCCCCACTCACGTACAGGAGCTAATACTTCTAAGTCTGGATTTAACGCTTTGATAGAAACTTCGAAACGAACTTGGTCATTCCCTTTACCTGTGCAACCATGAGCTACTGCGTCCGCTCCTACTTGATTCGCAATTTCCACTAATTTTTTTGAAATTAATGGACGAGAAAGTGCCGATACTAACGGATATTTTTGTTCGTACCAAGTATGCGCTTGTAACGAAATTAATGCATATCCTTCAGCGAATTCATCTTTCGCATCTACCATATATGATTCAATTGCTCCTACTTGAAGAGCTTTATTTTTTACGAATTCAAGGTCCTTACCTTCACCAACGTCAAGGCACACTGCAATAACGTCCCAACCTTGTTCTTTTAACCACGGAATTGCTACAGAAGTATCAAGACCTCCTGAATATGCTAATACTACTTTTTTATTTGCCATAAAAAATGCGCCTCCAATTAATCTATAAGATATGTATGTTTATACATTCAATTAAAAGTTTATACACGAATAGTATCATGTTATAAAAATAAAAACAAGTGTATTTTTATAAATTAATAGACTTTTATGTTTATTGTAAAAAGTGTGTCATTCCAATACTTTAAGTGCTTGTACAAACGATGAATATTTTTACTCGGAAAAACGATTTTTTACTCGCAACATGAATGTATATAGTATAAATTTCGGGATAGGTAAATGGCTATTCGGCAAAACGAGGGGGTGATTTCCGTTCCGGCTGGGCGCTTTCCTGGGGGCGTCCGATGAGCCGCTTCACTCGCGGTGCTCGCTCAAGGGTCTCATCTGTGACGCTGATCCCCGAGGAGTCACCCATCCTCCACTCCAATCAACCGCTTCACATAGCATGTATATTCTTACATGTCTCTATATTCTTTGCTTTTAACGCTATTAAAAAAGAACCCACTGTGTAAAATGAGTTCTCATGACAACAAAAGGATACATATTAATTTATGTGTATAAATAGGCAAAGGTTGATTTTTCACTCCAAGTTTGACCTACAAATGATTAGGAAGAAATTTTAAACTATCTTTCTTTGTAAACAAAATATGTTATTCCCCTTTAAACACGTGGTCGTTTATTTTTCTAGCGATTGTTTTTTGACCTTCATTGATAACTGTTAAAATGTCTTGCTTTATCGTTACTAGAACTCCGATACCACGTAAGAAAAATTCATCTTCTTTTATCGCATGTAACTCAAGTGGCATTGTAGCTGGTAGGAAAATGTATAAACGATTATCCTCTTGTAACGTTATTTCCACTGCATGTTCAGGATGTTCTTGAAGTTGGTATTTCCCTACATAGCCCCATAAAACGTTGGCTGGTAAATGCATAGCTTTATATTGCTCAGGCTTTTTCGGCAAATGGAACTCATGTGTCGTTATTGCTTTTTCAATTGCTTCACCGATCGCTATTTCATAATCCAATTCTTGCTCTTTACTGCGTAAAAATACAAAGATTGTCTTAGACTGCGGGTAAATTTTAAATGTAGTTGCATAACCTGGCCAACCACCATTGTGCCATATACATTTCCCAAGGTGTTCATCCTCGGATATAATCCAACCCATCCCGTAAGAAAAAGGTTGTTCCGCTGTAAGAGTTGAGGGCTTAAAGGCTTGCACAAGTAAAGCTTCATCCCAAAGTTGTGACTGAATAACAGCACACCCTAATTTCCATAAGTCCTCTACTGTTGAATAGATCCCGCCATCACCAGTAATATAATTCAAACAAGTAGTACCTTTCGTTTCCTCAAATTCCGAAGGGTCCACATACTGTCCAGCATACACATCAAACACATAGCCCTGTGCAATTTCATTCCTATATTGTTCAGTAAAAGTAGTTGATGTTACAGTTGTGTTCATCATCTTTAGCGGTTTAAAAATAGCTTCTTCCATATATTCAGTATAAGTTTTATTGGTCACACGCTCGATTAAAAGAGCTAATAAGACATATCCGGTATTGCTGTACTCCATTCGTTCTCCTGCTTCAAAAAGTCGAGGTGGCGCATGTTGAGTTAATAGTTGCAGCACGTCTTCATTTGTAGCAACTGTAGTTTCATACCAATTTGAAAACAATGCCATATAATCAGGCAAACCTGATGTATGGTGTAATAAGTGGCGTACAGTTATATTTGTGTAAGGTAAATGCTCGAACCATTGGTTAATATCATCATCAAATGTTAATTTTTTTTCTTGTACTAAAAGTAAAATTCCCAATGCTGTAATCGGCTTTGATACAGAAGCTAAATTAAAACGTTGATGGAGTTCCATAGGTTCGTGTGTTTGAATCGAGGCTTCACCATAGGCACCTTGTAATAAAATCGTCTCATCTTGTGCGAGCAGCACAGTACCATTAAACGTATCGTTAAGCTGTTCTTTCACTTTATTCCAATCCATTTGAAATTTCCTCCTCAACAATTAGATTTAGGCGCTGGATTAAGCAACGCAATTGTTCTAAATCTTCCACAGGCATTTTGCTATAAATTTTATCAATAATGAGTTCATTAATTTGCTCATCACGATGAAAATACGCCTCTCCGTTTTCAGCTAACATGACAACCACTTCCCGACGATTGTTAGGATTAATATCGCGTTTTAGGTAGTTTTCTTTTTCAAGTCTCGTTACTATTTGACTCACAGCACTCGGGGAGATTTCCATGAAGTGAGCGATTTCGCCCATTGTACACTTTTTATGCTTATGTACAAAATCGATTACCATCGTTTGTTTCATCGATAAATCATCTTTAAATAGAGCTTCTTGAGCCTTCGCTAATTTTACATTCATTTCATAAGTATATTGATTAATGTCATTAACAATTTGCTTTATATTAGTCATCTTTACCAGCCTTAACATTTTAGTTAACTTAAATGTTAATCAACATAAATTATTTTGTCAATAAAAAGGTATTTAAAAAAAACTGTAAACACACTCAATTTTCACTTGAGAATGCCTACAGTTAATTACTTACTTTTTATTAAAATATGATTTTCCTAAAAATTCGACGGTTGCAGGTGCCATTGCATATAGCTTGCTTGTTAACCCCATGATCCGTGGTAAATTAACCTCTCTCACAGGTCGCTCGATTGTTTTTATCGTAGCTTGTGCCACTTCTTCAGCTGTTAATAAAAATTTCCCTAAAGACTCTCGATAGCCACTTTCATCACTCGCCTTGTCTAAAAAAGGTGTATCGATTGGACCTGGATGTATCGCTGTGACTTTCACATTATACGGAGCTAGTTCCATACGAAGCCCATTTGTAAAGCCAACAATTGCATGCTTGGTAGCAGCATAAACACTTGCCTTAGGTGTCGCTACCTTTCCTGCCTGCGAGCCGATGAAGATAAGCTGACCTTGCTGACGTTGTATCATAGGTGCTGCTAGACGTTTTGCTAAATACATCGGTACACTAACATTTAGCTTTACCATTTGTCTAATCGCTTCATCTGTTAATTCAGGTGCAATACCGAATTTACCTACCCCAGCAGATAAAATAGCTACATCGAGAGGTGGTAGCTGTGCACATACTTCATCGATAGTAGCTAAATCAGTTAAATCTCCTTGAATCACGTTTGCCCCTACGCGTTCTAATGCTTTCAATGCCACTGTATTGCGTCCTGTCGCATAAACAGAATGGCCTTGGGCTACTAATAATTCTGTTATTTTCAGTCCAACACCACTTGTTGCACCGGTCACGAAGATAGTCTTTTTATTCACGCTCATGTTTACACCTACTTTCTATGAAATAAATAAATACCTTCTTCAGATTTTGTAGATGTAATCAAATTGTTGGCCTCTAAGTAATCTAAATAACCGAGCGTTTTAGACAGTGTCAGACCAAGCTGACGTTGAAAAATTGCTGGGTAAAAGCGCTTCGTTACTTGTACAGCGGTTAATGATTCATCACCAAATAATTCGCAAACCTTCAAAGCTTGCTGATGCTGGCGTTCTAATCGTTTATCAATTAAATCAGGAATATTGTGCAACTCTGCCCCATGTCCTGTATACATTGTTTTAACTGGTAATCGTCGTAATATTTCTAACGATTCATTATATTGTAGTAACGATTTCGTACGTCCTAATGTACGGTCTAGTGGTGGCTCAATTAACGGATTTGGTGTTATTTTTTCAAGCAATAAATCTCCACCAATTACATGGTACGTTTTCTCATCCCAGAAGATTAAGTGACTTTGTGCGTGTCCTAATGTTTCAATAGCCTTTAATCCAGGATGTCCTGGCACTTCATCCCCATCGTTAAGAATTTGTGTTAATGGTCGTTCACCTACAAGCTCTATTTCACGTCGGACATGTACACTCGGCTGGATATATTGTTGAGGAACACCGTGCTCAAATAAGCGTTCACTGTAAAACTGCACATGGTAACGTAAAAAATCTTCGTCATGACGAAGCCATTTATCGTTATAGGCATGCCCTAATATTTCTGCGTTTGGAAAGGCATCCACCCAACCTGCATGATCTGGATGATGATGGGTTAACACAACCTGTTCAATATCTCGCATATCAAAGCCCGCTGCGCGAATTCCCCATTTTAGCGCATCATAGGCTTCCATTGTTTTTGGACCAACATCAAAAATTGTCAATGCATCGCCTTTGACAACAAATGCATTTACATCTCCTACATCATAGGGTGTTGGTATTTCTATTTTGTATGTAGACAAAAGCTGTTTCCCCCTTTTATGCAACTAGTGAACACCGATTCATTCTATTTTACAAGTTTTTCTTCTTTTCGTCACCCTCCTGTTGACAGGTTGACGTCTTACCAATATAATTTTGAATAATCTAATTATTTTTATGCGTTGATGAAGCCAAGTACGTAATTGGTGAAGGTGTCATAGAGAGTGTTACATTTGCTGAAAGTAACATCACCCACTCCCATTACCGAACCTACTTCTGAGCAGTTATGAAAACATAACCGTCTCCCTTGCGATAAAAGGGCTATGAGTTGTGCCAATTGGCAAACAAAGGTGGTACCGCGGAAACTACAGCGTTTTCGTCCTTCTTTATAAGGACGAGAGCGCTTTTTTTATCTTCATTCAGCAAATTTTTTAGTAGCGAAAGCGAAGCGGCAGCTACAAATGTCCTGCGCTAAAGCAAAGCGGCTGCGGCAGAAGTTTTCTGTAGCGCAAGCGAAGTGGCAGCTACAGTTACGCCAAGGCGAAATTGACTATAAACTGGAGGTTTTATCATGAAAAAAATACTATTTATAGGTGCAGGCTCTATGGCGGAAGCCTTGATTCAGGGTTGGATAAAAGAAAAAGTATTTACAGCGCAAGAAATTTACGTCACCAATCGCTCAGACAAAGACCGCTTACATTTTTTACACGACACATATGGCGTAAATTGCAATTTTGACCACGATATTTACCAGCAAGCTGATTTAATTATTTTAGCGATGAAGCCTAAAGATGCCATTGCAGCGATGCGTGAGCTAAAGCCTAAAATTACAGAACAGTCAGCCGTTCTTTCTATTTTAGCCGGTATCGGTATTGCGACTATTATAGAACATTTAGGGGCTCGCCCAGTCGCACGCGTTATGCCTAATACTTCCGCTACTATTGGGATGTCTGCAAGTGGAATTGCATTTAATGACAAAGTGACTTCAGAACAGCGCTCCATGTTCTTACAGCTTTTAGAGGCGGTTGGTTCAGTTATTGAGGTGGAAGAGGATCAATTACACGCTGTAACGGCACTTTCAGGGAGTGGTCCAGCTTATATTTATTATTTAATGGAGGCATTTGAACGAGTTGGTACAAAGGTCGGTCTTTCTAAGGATACAGTACGACTATTAATGACGCAAACGCTTGCTGGTACTGCAGAAATGCTAAAGCAATCCGTCGAAGAACCTGATGTATTACGGCGTAAAGTAACAAGTCCAGGCGGTACAACAGAAGCTGGAATTAAGGCTCTTGAACAATATCAATTTAATGAAGCGATAGAAGCATGTATTAAAGAAGCAGAAGCTCGATCTCGTTCACTTGCAAATAGTAAATAATGGGTGCAAAATAAAAGCATATCACTAGGGATTAGGGGGCTTTATGTTGGCTAAATTATTCGAACCTTATCAATTACAAACTATTTCATTAAAAAATCGTGTTGTGATGGCACCGATGTGTATGTACTCGGCGCAGGATGATGGGCTTGTCACACCATTCCATCAAGTACATTATGCAACGCGGGCTGCTGGCCAAGTTGGTTTAATTATCGTCGAAGCTACAGGTGTTGTACCAGAAGGTCGTATATCTAGTAACGACCTCGGAATTTGGGATGATGCTCATATCGAAGGTTTGCGTCAATTAGTTCAAGGAATGAATGCATACGGAGCAAAAACTGGCATACAGCTTGGTCACGCGGGACGTAAAGCAACTGTAGATGGTGAAATATTCGCACCGTCAGCTATTGCATTTAGCGATGCATATAAAACGCCTACTGAGATGACATTAGAAGACATTGAGTATGTTGTAGAAGCTTTTAAACAAGCAGCTGTCCGAGCAGCTAAAGCAGGCTTTGATGTTCTCGAAATCCATGGTGCACATGGCTATTTAATTAGTGAATTTTTATCACCAGCAACGAATAAACGTAATGACCAATACGGTGGTTCTCAAGAAAATCGTTATCGATTGCTACGTCAAGTCATCGATGCTATTCGCAGTGTTTGGGAAGGTCCTTTACTCGTGCGTGTTTCCGCTGAAGACTATGTAGAAGATGGTACAACAATGGATGACTTTATCGTCTTCAGTCGTTGGATGAAATCACAGGGCGTTGATTTAGTCGATGTTTCTACAGGAGGTGTCGTTCAGGCAGACATTAATGTTTTCCCAGGCTATCAGGTACCTCATTCAGAGGCGATTAAACATGGTGCTGATATTCCAACAGGCACAGTCGGCCTTATTACGACAGCCATTCAAGCAGAGGAAATTTTACAAAACAGCCGTGCAGACTTAATTTTCCTAGCACGCGTTCTTCTGCGCGAGCCCTATTGGCCACTTCATGCTGCCAAGGAATTAGGAGAAGACATTACACCTCCAGTGCAATACGTACGCGGCTGGTAAAAATAACGGGATAGCCACTACTCACTATAATGCAAAAACAGCTTGTTGATTTATGTTAACAAGCTGTTTTCATTCAATAAAGAGGATTCTGTGTAATTTCTTCATCAATTGCCTTAAATAACGTCTCTACATCATCTGCAGTGACGACTTCTCCATTGACGATGGCGAAGATTGCTTGCTCACAAATTTCACAATCTGATGTACAGCCGGATTCCTCAATTTCAATATCGTATCTTTCAACTAGTACATCATAGGCCTCTGCTGCACCTAGGGATAAGTTAGTAATGCAAAACTCTACTCTATTTTTCAATTGCTGTGGCTCTGTGTTTTTCTTAAAAAGAGAAAATACCATTCTTTGATCTTCCCTACTCTTTCAAACAAAAGTTTTCAAACTTTCCTGAAAAATAATCGCTATAATACTAAGGCTTATACACATCAGCTTCATTTGAGGGGACAAAGGTAATTCCCTTCAATCTAAGTTTTTCAGCCTCTTTTTTAAATTCTTCTGAACAAAACATCACGCTGTATAGTCTAATATTATTAATTAGAAACACTTCAGGAAAAGTAATTGTACCTTTCAATTGTAAATCCCATATTTTTTTAATACGTCCATTTTGCCTATAAAATTCAATATTTGATTTCTCCATATCTATCACATCTTCTAACTTATCAAAAAATCGCACATAAAAGTAATCCTTTGAAGATATGCTTTCTTTATGCTTGTTCACCATATATACTTTAGTGTATTGAAAATTGTTAATTCCAAATTTCTGTAATAGGTTTAGAAATTCTAACGATACAAAAAATCCACCATCCTCACATCTTAAATCAAAATCATATTTTATATCTTTTGAAACAAACCATATTTCCTCTGGTAGCTCTGTCACAATATTTCTTGAGTTCCTCCATTCCCCAGCATCGGAGTCCCTTGCTTCAAAAGGATCTTTTTCAAAAAATTCTGTATGCATAATCCCTTCTAGGTAAGTAGGACAAAAAATACCTTCTTTTTTAAAAATCGCATATGTATTTCCCATATTTAAAACGCCCTTCCTTTCATTTAAGTTAATCTACCACTCAAGGTTTTAGTTATAATTTTTTCAGAAATAATTTTCTTTCATACATTCTCTCAGCTCAAGACTGCTAGCTGTTTTGGTCCTCGTGTCGTCCCAGAAGAGGAATAAACAATAACTATACAAAAAAACTCCAATTCTCACATATATTAAAATTACATTGATTGTTAAAGCATATTGTTATTCATAGATCTTACCGACATAAAATATGGTAGCTAAGAAATTCCAATCAATGTTATTTGGTACGGGTAAACCACTATTCATATAGTAGCCCTCCATATCCTCTATCCATGATTCAATTGCTTCAAGATAGTAATTAATAGATTTATTTTCCCATTCGTCTACATTAAGTTTGAAATCCTTTGAAAGCATATTTAAAAATTCTAAAAATTCATCCTTTGTAGTTACTTGTTCGATTTTTTCATATATTTCCATATATTATCACCTTTCTATTTTAGCTTTAGGGCTGCGTTCTATTTGAATTAAAAACAGCTTATTACGATACACAACGGCAATATTTTCACGCCATTTTTATCCTTTCGCACTAATCCTGTTGGTAGTATTCGGGATCTTCGATAATCTTAAATAAAAATTCCTCAAGAGAGTTTGCAATCTTTCTTTCGTTATCATAGACAGCATTTTGATCTCCATCCGTTAATCCGATTGAAAAAGACACTGATTCC
Organism: Lysinibacillus sphaericus; assembly: GCF_015844675.1. Taxonomy (GTDB): domain Bacteria; phylum Bacillota; class Bacilli; order Bacillales_A; family Planococcaceae; genus Lysinibacillus; species Lysinibacillus sphaericus_E. The sequence goes on from NZ_LDGC01000087.1 coordinate 53,066, forward strand.
CATCCAATAAAGAAGACTAATTTACTTTCTTCATCATAGCTTGGGTAAGCATCAAAAAAACCTTGTCTTAACCGAAAATCCCTAATTGATGCAGGACTCAATACACAATTTTCGTCAAGCTCTTCTTCGCCCACAAAAGACCCATAACCGATCTCCGTCAAAAATAGCTTTAGTTCTTTTGGAAAAACAATACCTAGTTCATCTTCCACTCGTTCAACTTCATTACTTTTTATTTTGGAAAACTGAAGACCAGGGTTATCTTAAAAAAATGAAAATTTCATTAAGTAGACTTCCTTCTTGTAACAACTTATTGATTTCATCTTTTTTGTGAGAGTAATGTCTCTTTTCAGGATGAAATGCAACCTCTCTTAGTGATGGACTTTCTAACAATGGTGATAAATCTCCACTTTTACAATTCCAAAAATTTATTTTATGCAAATTTTTCATAGATTTCACAAATTCAAGAGAATCAACATCTGAAACCTGTAATTCTTTTATGGTACTATTCCCTGCCAAAAATGTTAGATCAGTAAGTTTTTTACATTTTTCAATTTGGAGTCTTTCAAGTCCTTTTAGTTTACTAAGAGCTTGTGCATCTTCTAGATTATTTAAATACTGGAGCCAACACCATTTCAAGGAATCTAAATCCTCTATTCCAGTCAAAGAAATTAGCTTAGTCGAGGTGTCAAGACGCAAAAATTCTAATGATTTTAGTGAACAAAACTCTTTACAATCTGGTTTAATATATTTAATTGCGTATAAACTTTTTAAATTTACTAGTTTGTCTAAGTTTAGAAAGTAATCTTTTCCAACAACAACCTCCTCTAATTTCTTAAAATAGTTCAAATCAAGCTTTATTGGCTGAGATAGAGTGACTTCTGTAAGATTACATAATGTAGATAATGCTTCAATATTTTGATACTTGGATAATTTAAAATTACCGCTAAACCGTAATTTATTGATAAATGTTTTGTTGTTAAAAGATGAAAAATCTAAGTGACATTTCAAATCTGTTGCCAGATTCAAATTACGGATTCGAATTGAATGGTGATTTTCCTTCTCAGCAATCTGTATTCCTTCCTCAAGAGAAAGTGGGTCAATCTCAAAAAAGCCAATACTATCATTAAATGCATAGTTCCTCATTATTTACACCCCATTTTATCTAGCATCTCTATAGAACTCTAAATATATCTCGGGCTTCAGAAAGTGAAAATGGTGCAGGTTTCGCAAACACTCTGAAAAAAACACCTTTAATCCAATTCGGCACGAGAAAATAAATCCGTAATAGTAGATTCATCTTCACATGTATTTTTAAATGAAATAGCAAACTTCTCTAATGCTTTTTTATCAGAGGAATAAGCACAAAACATGCTAGCTTCGGAATCAAATTTGACAATACCTTTTAATTCAGGCATTTTTTCGTCAAGAAAGACAATCGCCAAAGATTCCCAATCATAACCTCCTCCTTCAAATCCCTCATCAGATCGTGTATCAAAAATCTCTTGCTTATATTCCCCAACATTTAAACAAAATGACGCCGAGCTACTACTACGGTCCACCCAGAAAAACGGAGCTATTATCTGTTTATCATTAATAAAATTCATTTTAACCCTCCACTAAAAAAATTTAATTAGTATGCATCTATTCCCTATGTTTAGGTTGTGTGTGTTCGCAAAATTCCAAAAATGAAGGAGCTACAACAATTGCATCATCAGGGTCATAGCTTTCTTCGTAATCCATATATTTTATTTCTCCTGTTTGGATATCAATCCAAAAATCTTTATCCGCATGATTATCTGCAAAAGGGATATGAAATAGAGCGAAGTTCTCGAACTCCTCAGAATAATCAACCCTTCTATCTTTTGCTCTTTCAATGGACATTGTGTAATAAGAATCATCTTCATCATCGATTAAAGGAATATGAAAAAAACCCCCAATTTCTATCGAAAAATAATCGGTGGATAGTTCATAAAAATGATCAGGGTAAATATATGCCCCGTTAGTAAACACTCCTCCATTTTTAAAAAGATAGAACTCTATAAAATCTTTTTTCCCTGGAAACTCGTCAGATACAATTTCGTTTATCTGGGAAGCCGATATCCCTTCCCAAGAATTTTCAAATAAAATATCTTTTTTTAGAAATTCATTAATGATACCTTTATTATTATTGTTCATTTGAGTTCACTTCCTACTTTTCTTACGTACATTGTGTAAAAAAAACACCTGCATGATTTTGATCAACATTTTTATTTAAAAACAAATATCCGACCGAGTCACTAAGGCTAAACACATCCTGGAATCCTTCAGGAAAATCACCGCCATAAATTTGTAGACAAAATTGATAATCATCCAAACCCATATCTTCTACTTGTAAAAAAGATGGTTTATCGCCAATCAACGAACCACAGTAAATCTCTATATCATCTAAATCTTCTTCATCAACATCTTCAAAATCTAAATCCACTTCTTCACCCAAAATGAACTTTTGTGCTGGTATTAGAAAATCGGATTCATTTCGAATATCACCAGCTTTGTGTAATAAAACTTTTGTATATCCTTTTTTAATATTTTTCAACTCTTCTTGATCTCCATGAAAAGTGATTGAATCTAAAAAGTATTCATCTTTCTTATACGTTGTAAAAACGGATAGCACCTGTTCTTTTGGTAAGTTTATATGTAAAGTTTCATTAAGAAAATTCGTTGGTAAACATAGTACAAGTGTTAATTTATCTCCATCTGGATTTAATGGCCAATCAATATTTTCAGGTAAGAAGCTATAACCGCCAAGACGAGCTACATTAGATTCATTTTCTACTTCATTAAAAATAACTTCAATTGACATTTTTTTAATACCATCCTTATTTTCTATGTTTATAACATTCAGATCATATTTCTATTCTGTTTCCCACTTTGTTAAAAGATGCAAAAAGACCAACATCTTCTTCCTCATTCAAAAAAGTTAGCTCTTTAAAATCATGGTCATTTACAAATCTATATACTTTCATTAGCAGCCCCCCTTTTCATATCTTCTCTACATGTTTCAGAACCTTTATTACCCAATGAGTTAAACAATTTTGGATTTATTTTATTACCCATATAAATAATCGATATAATTTTCAATAAGTTCATCGTTATGATTTATTTTACTTAGCATATCTTTTAATTCTTCTATAAAGCCTTCGAGCAATTCGCAAGATTCGTCATCTATTATTTCCCCATTATACTTTTTCTGTATTAATTCTAATGTAATGGATAGATAATCCAGAAAATCAGAAAAAGAATTTGCAATCGGAAAAAGAGCACCTGATTCATAAGATGCCATAACCGGTGAGCCTTCTCTATCAGTTACAACCACGACAGGATCATCATTTATATCTGCAATGACAAGCCAAAATGGATACCACTTTGGATCTTCTTTCAGATCCGTTCCAATCCAACGAAATCCCTCTTGCCTATTGATAAGGTTTTCAGGAGACCAAAGATAAAGAGGTGCGTTCCCTAAATCGATGCTCGTGCTTTTTAACTTGTGACCATCATGACGAACATCACAAATTATTTCGCAATGTTCATAAAAAAACTTCAATTCAGGAGAAAGATAAATTTTTTCATCTACCTGTAGTGTTGCTAATTCTGACCTTTTACGTACACCACCGTTCTTTACAACTGGGGATTCTTCTTGCGGATATTTATTCATTGTCTGTATAAATTTAAATACTGAATCCTCTATTTGTTTCACAAAAGATCAATCCTCTCGTTTATTAATTACATTGTTGCTATTCAATGCTCTTGCTCTAAGCGAGAAGCAGTGACTATGACATCTATCCACGTACTTAGCTATCCACTATCCAATGGTCATTCTGCCTCTCTTTGATTACTCTTGGCAAAATGGGTATAGGTCTAGCTTTACAGTCTCAATTAACAAACCATTTTTTGTCACAACCTAACGCATCTACTTTGGAAAATTAAAATCTAATAATGATACTTCGGTAAATAACAGTACGTGTAATATAATACTATTTTATACAATTATATTATACACAAGGTATAATACGCCAAATTCGGAATTCCATATCTAACAAAAAGCATATGTAAAGGAAGGAGTTTATGACATCTTCTTTACATATGCTTTTGGATTTTTTAATTATTAAGGATTCAGATACAATTGACCGATGATTTTGAGACCATGGAATAGAGTCCTCTAAATCCTATCTCTTATAACAACTAGGAATATTGCCAATATCCTACTATTGGATTCTTTATCGAATCCTCCGTCACAATTGCATACAAATACACAGCACCAAACCCAAATGGAAGACTAGTTCTTGAATCGAATAACCCATCTGGATAACCGTCTTCATCAATTTGGCACAAGAAACTATATTTATCTTTTTCTAATTCTGTGTAATAATATTCTTCTTGGATAAGGAATGGATTCCCCCCGAATTTAATAAAAAAAGGTGTATCGAATGCTTGTTCATCACTGACCAAAATACCTTCTGATATATAGTGTTTAACCATTCCAAATTTAGTATAAGTAGAATCAATACTTTCTTTCGAAACCGGATGTTCAAACACGTACAAAGAGCAGTTTGGATAAATATTTTTTGAAACACGATTTTCGTATTCTTTCGGTATAAAGATAGAAATCATATTATTTTTATCTAGCGGACTTACAAAACAAAGATAGAAGTGATATTCCGATTCAATTGCACTTAATAGTTCACTTTTCTCGTCGAAATACGCTGGAGCATTTCCACCAATCCATCCATTACCAACATTCTGATTCCTGTTTAACTGAAATATAATACTTTCTTTTCGTTCAACTAATATATTATTTTTAATCTCCATATTATTTTTCCAAATAATTCAATTCGGATTTCCTCCTTTGCATTTAGTTACTTTCTACAGATTAATCCACGTCTTTCAGGCGACATCATTCCGTTACCAAAGTATTCTTACTTCCATACATCGCCATCCGGTTCTGTTTTCTGAATCAAGAGGTCCTACTCATCATAACTGAAAATCCTAGTTTAAGAAGAGGTTCGAGAGTAAATATTACATCTCTTATATCAGTAGCGGTTCTTATAATTATATAATTTAAAAAAGAACGAGTCCCATTTAATTGGAATTCGCGATTCCATTATTTATATAAATCCATCTCCATTAATCAAATTCTAGATTTTCACTTAGCTGTCCTTACCAATTACTTTTATTTTTTTCCAGCTATTCTAATTCCATCTGGCAAAATAATATTGTATTCTTGAGCCACAACTTCAATAACTTCATCATAACATTCAAGAAAATAATGCTTAAATCCCTTTTGGATCAGCGTTTTTTCCTGAATCAAAAAGTCGGAATCAATCACTTCACAAAAGCACGTATCCAATACATTTTCGTTAAAATAATCAAGACCACAAAGTCCAAACTTGACTACATTTTTAAAAATGAAAGAAATGTCAATGTATCGTTCTTCTGTAGAAATATTTGCTACCAACGCTGTTGCTAAATTTAACGAAAGTTCAACTTCTCTTGGATAACGATCCATTATAACCTTTTTTAAAATCAACGCATCTCTAGCATCTATTACACCAACTGTTGTATCAATAAATTTAGTTCTCATTTTGCCCCCCATATTTTATGAGTTAAAGGTAGGTTTTCAGTCATCATAACAAAATCTATCCCAAAAAAAATTAAGATTATATTATGAAAATTCCTCTTCAACTAACAAACCTAACCTTTAAGTGACCGAACTGTTTGATTTCTATAAACTTCAAATCCTCGTCATACTCAAATATGTCACCGATATCTTCTGTTATAGCTGGTTTTCCAAATACGCTAAACAACCGCTCCCACTCGATAGTTGCATTGTTGAAGGATAAACATTTATCGCAAATCCAACATTTAAAAGAAACTGTAGTTAATAATTGGTTCGATATTTTCTACCTTTTCTTCCCTTCTTTGAAGAATATACATTGGAATCATTTCGTTTCCGAGAGCACCTGACCAAGTACATAGCGAAAGATCAATTTTTTCACCAGCACCTTCCAATTGTATTTTAGGCCATTCTTTTTCTAGACACGTTGGCCATGTAAGCAATTCGTCGCCAGGAATTATCGATAACTCCTTTATCTCTTTTTTAATCTTATAAGTTCCACTAACTATGCATTCATCAAAAATAATTGAATTATTCATCGCTTGAATATAATAATGCCAAGGTTTAATCCCCCAAGTAATAATCAGCATACCTTCTTCAAAACATTTATCAACTAAATCGGTTGTAGTAAATAAATCAACAAGATTAATTGGCCCATTACCAACTTCATTGCTTATAAATTCACTAAAGAGCTTAAGATCGACCATAAAAAAACCTAAATTTCCCAAGCTTCCGTATACTGAAGACTTAGCAAGCTTTTTGTTTCTTTGAATTTCAATAGCGTTTCTAAATATCAGCACATAAACCGTAATTGTTTCAATTTTTTGTTCATAATCAGTAAAATACTGAGGGGCTTCAGATGATAAAAAATCAGGCTGATGTATCCCTTGTCGAAAAACTTGAATCTTCAAATCATATTTCCCGATTAATTCCACACAATCCTTCTGATATGAATTTCCTCCTTGTAATACCCCATCCCTAAGAGCTTGTTGAATAGCCTCACTTTCGCTATTTTTAAGTAACTCGAAGTCATTTTCATATGTATAGCGAATAAAATCCTTTTCCAAAAATGATACATTTTTATATGTTGTTTCTGATAATTTTTCACCTAATATAGTGGAGTCCAACAGGTATTGTTTATCATCGCTCACTTCCTCAACAATCAATTTAAGCCTACAAATATCGTATTCACTTAAACCATCAGTAAAAGGGATTTCTAGTGTTAAACCTTTAGTTTGCAGTTGTGCATTTTTTAAACGGCTGGAACAATAACCTTGTTCCAACCACAAACCCATATTTTTCATTAATTTCACCTCTGATATATAGATGCCCTTTTCGAACGTTTTCCAAAAAGTAAATAATCAAGAGTAGCATTATAATCCAAAATCTTAGGATTTATGCTACTCTTTTTGTGCTCCATAAGTACACCTTCCAAATAACACCTTCATAGTATCAAAAATCAGCAAACCCGTTCAATAGCGTTTTTACGAAGAAATAATATCAATATACTCTTTATATTCTAATGGAATTGGTCTACCAAAAATCAAATCTTTTAAAGGATCTACGTTTTTCCCAAACTTATAGCAAAGATAAAGTCGTTCATTAAATTCTGCATAAATTAGAGTTACTCAACACTTAAAAAATCAACGATCATTTTCTGTTCCCGCTCCGGCATCATATGTATGTGCCCGCACCCTTTTAACATATGAGCCGTGTTATTTGGTATGATTCTTTGGGCTCTTGGTAATACTTTTTTCGCTGGAAATAGACAATCTTTTTCTGCTGCCATAATAAGCGTCGGAGCTTTACACTGTTGCATTAATTGTTCGCTCACATTGGATGGCATCCCTATTTTTGTTTTTACATGATCAAAACTATCTTTCACCATATCCAAAGTATCTTTATCAAGAATTTCTTCGTTAATAGCCATAAATAAAGCAGTTTTATATATATATTTTTCTTTCTTTGTTAGTCTATATTTTAGTAGTGGTATCATCATTTTTACAGTACTGATTGGAAAGGCATTGTTAATACCCGATGGCACAATTAATACGGATTTTTTTACTTGCTCTGGTTTGGTACACATCAGTTTTGCCAGAACCTCCTCCAAACGAAGTCCCAAAACAAGCTATTCTCTCAAATCCAAGCAATGTTATAACGTCACTTGCCCACTTTCCATAATCATAATTGCGAGGGGAAAGGTTAACCTCATCACTTTTTCCAGGGTGGCCAATAATATCAACCGCATAGATATGGAAATTCTTTAGCAGGAATCTGTACATTAATAAATTATAGGCAGTCGTACTATTCCCACCATGAAATACTAACAATGGTTCACCCGATAAATTGCCAGTTTCAATGATATGTGTTCTTCCGAAACGAGTATGAACGTAAACATCCTTACATGAATAATCCAATTTCCTCAATTGAGCATCATAAAGCTTGAGTGACATTTCTCTTCCAAATTGCGTTTTATATATACTCATATAACCCTCTCTTATAAGTTATCCTACCCATGAATTTAATTATGGTGCAGATGTGTCCCAACTACCTGACATCAGATTTTCCGCCAATTTACGTTTGAGAAAGCTTTTGTGATTGTACTTCCCTATCAATAACCTCCACAAAATGGCCGACATTGTGTGACTGCCGATATCCATCCAAATCACCAAACTTTACAAATATCACTAGAAATATTGGCATCCATTTTTTACAGGCCCTTATTCTAATTGAGAACATTCATATAATAAATTATTTTTAAAGTCATCCGCAGATACGCATATAACTTCATCATCTTCTGGAACTTTGAATACAACTACATGCATTCCCTCTTCAGACAGGTTAGGTAATATTTCATCTAAAAGTGTATTTATATGTATTTTTTAGTTTTACAGTTCTCCCATTCATTTCCTATACATTTCATAGCATATTCTTCAAATGGCCAAATAGGCATAGAAAGATTCCCTTCTTTATCTGAAGTAGTAACAAACCCTTCATTTAATTTTAAAGACCACGCCTCTTCCCAGTCTGCAATTCTTTTTACAGAGTATATATATCGATCTTTAGCTGATTTTTTATCATGGCTTTAAATTCTGGACTTTCTTCAAATCCCTTTCCCATATTAACCCCTTATCTACACATGTTGATAGAATCCGATTCCTATTTAAGGATAGCTCCATATATCAATCATAATTTCAATTTTTACACTTACTTTGTTAAATTAACCAGTTCTAATCAAACGGAGTCATCAAGTCACAAAACGCACTACGACTAATACTAAATTAAAAACTTAGAAAAATTAACGGCTTTAATCCCATCTTTTCTTGAAGTTACTCATTACATTTTCTGAGTTCAGCAACCCCGCTGAATAATTCTCAATCATTTCTGCTCGGTCATCATCAGAAATAGATATAAATATTGTTATGTCATCTTTTTCATGACAGAACAACCCCTCATTGTGTAATGTAAGCAAAGTTTCAGTCATTGTTTTATAAAATTGCTCCTCAAACTCGCGAAATCTACTGTCCTCAATTGATTCCCTCTTCTCAGCCAAATAATCCGAAACTAAAACTATTTCACTTTGTTCAAGATCACTATCATCGTATCCCCATTCAGCAGGCACCCATTTTATTGTTTTGTATAAAACTTCATCACTCAAATTCTCTGACTCATTCTTTTGAGTATACTTATGATAGTTGCTTTCCATCTTTTCATATGTATTTATCGCAAAAAATACCGTCATAGCATCATTGTCAGTTACTAAACAAACAGCATATATCCTTTCGTTTCCAATTACTTTCAACAATTCTTTATAGTCATTTCTAACTGCCTTGATCAACCTTTTTCCAAGCTCATCAAAAAATTCTTTCATAGACTAAAAATCCCCCTTGGTATCTATATTTATTTCGTATGTGGGACACCGTTCTCCATCGGTAAGCTCTTCATTTTGATCAATTACTTCTTTAATTACTTCTTCCAAAGTATTCAATGCTATTTAGTCAACTGCTTCATCCGATTAAGATAAAGACATATCGCGCGTGATTATTCCCATCATCCTATTTTCATTTTCCAAACGCTGTTTATATAACGCTTCTATTTTTTTGTATATAATCAAAGATCATGGCCCAACCGTCCATAGGGCTCCCACATCCCCATAGAGGTCCCGTCATTTTATCCAATTCATTGAGCTTTTCCTGATATTGCGTCACCATGGTTTGACGCTCTTCTTGCGTATATGCATTCAAACGTTCATCGCTTACCTTAAGTCGCATATTATGCAGGAAATTGATCATATCACAATAAAGTGAATCATCCTCAAACATAATAAAATCCGGGAAAATCGCAATGACTTCGTCAAAAGCATGCCGCAAATGCTGTAAGCCAAATTTCGCCAAAACCTCGGAAATATACGGCACAAGATGCGGCTGATACGCGATGATACCGTCCCACCCATCACACTGCCAGTTGCCAATCGTATTGATGGCAATGTGAAGTTGAAATAACTCTGGCGACACCTTCTCTTTGATGGCATCTAGTTCACCAATCTCCCATATTTTATCGGATAATTCCGCTAAATTCATTTCATCTACTGGGATTTTTCCATCCCATAACTCATTCAATCCAATAGTCATAGTTAAACCTCTCCCGGAAATAGAATTCTGTTCGTTCTCGCTTCTCTATTTTACATATTTAGTTCTTCTATAATCTCCTTACATACCTTTGCAATTTCCCGCATATCATCTTCCGGACAAAACTCCGCCAAATCATAACTTAAAGGGTGATGAATAAAATCTTCCAATACTCCCCTCAAGAAAGCCATTTCTTCTTTTTCAACTTTTAAAGAAATAACAGCATTTTTGTCCATGATACCGCCAGTTAAATCCGTCAGATGAACCTTACCGTTTTTTTGACATTCCAGAATAATAGCCGTAATATCCATCAACAAATTGATTACACAGCCTATATCTTGAAAAAACTCTTTTTCTATAATATAGTAAATATCTTTCGTTTGGCGTAAGTCTTTAATTTCCCGAGTATTATTCAGTTGAAAGTCTTGCAAAATATTTTTAACGTTTATTTTTGTTGGAATATCCGACTCAAATTCTCTGTCAACTAAATAGTCGATCAAAGTGTATGTATCATCGGTTCCACCGATATATTCTCCCCACCATCGCTCAATGTACATCATCGCTTTTTTGGCCCCCTCAATAGTCTTGTTTATTCAGCAAATTTGGAAAACTAGTTATAATTGTTTCCTCCATCCCCTTTTTGTATCGCGGCAATAGATGATATTTTCTTATATTTTTCGATTTTAGAATAGGCGTAATATTTCGGCTCTTATTCTCTAATGCCTTTAGAAAACTGTCATCTTCATTTTTTCCCTTTTTTCGCATTTAATGGGCCAAAACTGTAGCGCCTAAACTTTCAAAAACTTTTACTTACTGCTTTAAAAGATATATTAAGAATAAAATCTTTCAAGATTTTCAAGCAAGTAGAAATCTACTAGATTGGAACCATTGTATCCGGTTTCCACCAAGACCTGTCGTAGTTGCTACAAAAGCTTAAGCCACTCTAACACTTTTAAGCGGAAAACCATAATTAGAAAACAGCTCAACAGATTTTTTATCCATTCTGAGACACTGCTACAATAACCATTACATATTACAGTATATACTACTGTTCCCCATATCCACGTTGAACCTCCAATACCAAATAAATATATTTTTTTAATACATCTCCATTATCTATGCAATTGGACATAAACCCTTTACCATATCTTAATATTTACGTTCTTCCTCTTCTTCATCTAGCAAGTAATTGAAAAAGTCAGAAAAATCATCCCAAACACCTGGCTTAGAAATAAAATCTTGCTTATCTAATTTAGTTACTTCTACAGAATCTATCCATATGATGGATGGCTTGTTTTCCGTATCCATAACAATAACACTCATATCTTGTTCAGCAATAACAACCATTCTATTCGGTAAACCAACTGCCTCTCTAATTCTCAAAGTCTCACCTAGAAGATTTGTTGGATCTGAAAATACAAAAGAATGTATACTTTTCCCCCCAATGTCTCCTCCACCATAGAAACGAGATATTTCACGAAAGTCCTCTGGTAGTTTTACTTGAAGATCTTGTTCAATTTTGTCCAAGTAATCTTTAGAAACTCCATCAACATCATCATATAAGGAAATATATTTATTTCGCAATTCATTTATATCATTCATATTCTTTTCACCTCTTCTAGAAATTATTATTGGCATCAGGCAACAAATTTTTCTGGTTTATATGGAAGGATATATGTATAATTTTTCAAAATTTGAAACTCACTCTTTGATAAAATCTACACATACATCATGTAGCTGAATATTTTCCTTCAAAGATTTTTTACTATCTTTTTCGATAATATCTAACTGTAAATTATCTTTTGTATAGCCATCAAAAAGTTCCATTATATTGAAAATGGTTTCATAGGTTACATCGTATAATAATGTTTCGATATTTTCACAACTGCATTTACATTTCCTAAGAGCAACCTGAACCACATCTTCTTGAATTTCATGTAATGTCCTAAAAAACATTTCTTGACTAGGATTTAATTTTTTCATAAAGCCTCCATTTTTGATTATTTATGTAAGACTTACACAAAACCCACTATAATACTTCATTTCTGCTCAGTTCTTACTTTGGCACCTAACGAAATAAAATAGTCAGCCAAAACTAAAGTATTTTCCCCGTATCCCTCAGCTATTAGAAATCCCTTACTATTTAATCGATTTCGTATTTCATCGAATGATAGACCTGTTTCTTTTTTTACAGCTAAGAGCACTTTTGATTTATTTTCACCTGGATCATCAAGATACACATAATATTTTCCAACTTTTTCTTTAATTCGTTGCTCAAGAGGTGCAAAATTTTCTTTTGATTTTATAATGGGAAGAAATTCGCATATGTTTTTTATTTCATTATTACTTAATTTAGTTTTCCACTCCTTCTCCATTAACTCATAAAAATCAGATTGATATTCACCGCTTTTATAGTACTGATCATCGTGTTTATCCAGCCAAACAGATAAAAAATAGTCGAACTTTTCCATTGAATCTACTAGTAGTTTTGGTGAAAATTCTCCTCCAACATAATCATAATAAATTGGAGTATCCTCTTTACTTATATCTGCAATCACTGGATTCCCGCTCCAACTTGATATAATAATCCAATTTTGATTCCACTTCATTTTCTCCGAGGAGTCTTCCCAACCTCTAGCTTCTTTAATAAATCTATAACCTTCTAAAGCAATCATTAGATTTTCCTTACCGATTACATAAAAGTCGTTGGTCCAATAAAACATTATGTCTTTAGATTTAGGTAAGTCATAGTACCATTCCAAAAGTGCCTGATTTAAAAAGGGGAGTTTAAAATTTTCTTCTAACTCCCGTTTCGTTTCTTCAGATGTTTCTAGAAACCTAATCTTACTGCTGTTTTCATTTTTTAATATCGAATGAGCTAGGTATTTCATTAGATTTTACAGCCTCCTCTAAGTATCGTAAATTTCAGCATGCTTTAATGACCATATTCACTCAATTCAGTAAATAACTCTTCAGCGTTTTCTTTAATTCCATTTCTATATTTTGAAGGGATTTTTTGACCGCACCTAGTAAACCATGCGTCAAAAGTATTTCTCCATTCTAAAACTCTATCTTTCTTAATACTTAAGTTCGCATCTGCTTGATACTTTCTAGAAAGCATCAATAAAATATCTATATGAACTAACATAACCTGATATGGTTTCTCAGCTTTCTTCAACCACTCATTGCTTTCTTCAATTTTGCTAATTGCCAAATTAAAATAATGAGCATTTTCTAGCTCTGCAGCTTCATTACCGTCTGGTGCTGTACTATATATTTTCATAGTTTCCTCCAATCTTACTTTTTTGCTCGTAATATATTTTATCTTTTATATAACCTTAAAATTAACTTTTATTTACTCTTCAGCAGCCTCACTAAGCCAATCCCCCCCTTTCTTGAAAGAATATTTATTCACATCGGTCCAATACATCTCTTCCATAGAACGTGAGATATCACTCAAAAAATAGTTGTAATATCCGCTTCTCATTTCTCCTGACTAAAAACAATTTATTTGGTCAATTAAATTATTCTTAGATTCACTGTAGAAGCGTACACCCTACTATAAAACTGTCTTTATTTATCAAGATCTACAAACCAATCAATCTCATCATTAAACCAATTACATAATTTAGTTGAACCATTATCCATTTTCAAAGGGATTTCTCTTGCCCACATTTTAATGTCACTTATGAACATCTCTTTTTCAAGCCCTTCAAAGTTGTGTTTTTCTAACGCCCTGTTTAGAAACTCTAAAAATAGATTCCCCAAATAATATCTCTGTTCTATTTTATACATTTTTTCATATTCTTCTACCGTAACTGCCATATCGATTGTCAGATAGTTATCCTTTTTCGTAAATCGAATAAATGATTTTCTTCCATACGATTCAGGTAAGCATCTAAAGGCTATCCCGATCGAAACATCGACATTCTTATATTTTGTATTTATATTAGATACCAATGCGTTTCTTAATTCACTAGCTAATTCACCAACTCTCGCACCCGCAGTGTCTGTAACTATTGAAAAATCCATACAACTCACTCCCTCTATATAAAACAAGTCAACATTTTACATATTTATTAAAGAGAAATCTTCATTTTCTCCATAGACTTTTTTCAATTGTTGTTCCACAATACCTTCAAATATAAATTTCTTTTTCAACTTTTTTGGTTCTCTGGAAAAGTTAAAGCTTCATATTTAGTTCTACTTAAAATACATTTTTATCCCCATGTCTATTTGAAACCCCCTCTAAATAAATCATTCAGAAAAAAGCTTTATTGCCTTTTCCTGCAATTCAATACCGATTCCCTCTAATTCTTCCAAAAACTTATCGTCTAAATACCCCGCTCGAAATGAAAATGCACCATTGATATCGACCATAGCGAGTGCTAACTTTTTAGGAACTGTCTCTTTGTCTTTATAGTATTGTATTACTACATCTAATGCCTCTCTCACTTGATTTAATAAATCAGAATCTAATTCCCTATTCGTTCTTAATTTTACTGGTACTGAATTTTCACTTACTAACCCATCATAAATTATAGCAACTGCTTCTTCCGTATCCATAAAACTACTCCCCCTCTAAATTCTAATAAAACTTATCTTATATCTCTCTAATGAGTCTATTGTATTTTCCATATCGAGCGTCAAAAAACAAAGGGAAATAAACCCTTTTTATGGTTCTATTACCCTTTCTAAATTCAATACTGCTCTATTAGAAGAATCAATCTGTTGCATGTATAGACACCCGACAAGTTAAAAGAAGCTACTTCAAACTACTTTGCTTGCGCATTTTGTCTTTATCATTTAGTTGTTTTATAAATTGCAGCACTTTGTTTATTAATTCCTTTAAATCTGAGAAAAAATAGTTTTCATTTATAAAATTTTTATCATTTTTCAAATCTATAGCTTCTAAATACACTGATTTCTCTCCCCAAAGTGTTAATCTTGCAATAGAATTATTACTTTCGAAATCTATTTTCAAACAATAATAGTGATTACCATTTGGACGAAGTATATGTTCGATGTCAAATGCACTAGGAGATTTTAATGACGACTTCCCTACTGTAACAAACCATTCTTCAAAATCTTTTAAAATATTTTCACTTTCTTGCATCAATTTTTTCTCCTTTGACAATAACATTTTTCTTTATCACTAGTTTTTCTTCAAGTGAATTTGGCCCTTCCTTTTATTTTATACTGGATGTGGAGAAGGTTTTCCTGTAAAACCCGATTCAAGATATCAAAATGGAACTTCTCTATTTTCACTAAAAAAAAAATCAATACTCATATGTAATAAAGAGTTCTTACTCTTGTACATCATTATCCTAGATACTTATTCAAAATAATTGAAAAGGAGATTTTTTTGAAAGCCCCTTTTTAATCTCTTCCATTTCCTGAATAGCTTTTTGCTTCCATTGCTCCTTTAATCTAAAATCTTCGTCATAAAAATTTTCGTTATGAAGTTGAGAAATTAAATCTGCTAGCTCAAACCACTCAAGTATATTAATTGAAATATTCAACATGTTTTCAGGACTAAAATCCTCAAGGTCATGATCATAAAAAAATACTGTAGGCGGTGATTGAATATCATCAAGATCAATTATCCAAAAATCGCCTCTTCCAGTTTCTGCGAATATCCAATGGCTTTCTTTAAATTCACTAAAATCTTCGTGGAACTCTTTATTGTATTTTTTTGCCTTTTCATAAGATAAAAAAACATGATCTGCCTCGATTTTATTATCGGCAAGTTTCTCATATAAAAATAAACAATCCTTCCTCGTAAACTCACTGATCTTAGGAATTCTATTTCGATGTTCTAGGTAATCCATAATTTCATCAAAATTTCTTTTCTTTATCATGACACCCACCTCATTCTAAATAGAAGTTACACACCTGGCTCACCAGACGCTCAATTACTATGTTTCTAAAACTATCCCCAGAAAGAGCGAGCATCTCGTTTTCTAGTGGTTTTCTGAAACTTCAGTCCCATATCCTTATATGCGGTGAACAGAATCCAACTACAACATCTAATAATTCGAGTAGTATATCTTCTGAATTATCATCCTTAAGGTCTTCTCTTAAACTTTCTAACACCGCATATGCATCATTTTGCTTACCACCGGCACCTTTATATTCCGTAAGGATTTTATGCAAGTCAAAAAATTCGAAATGGTTTATTAAGCCATTTCGAATGTCAGTTTTCAATTTTGCGTTATTATAATCTTTATTCATACTTAATCACTTTTCATATTTACTTTGCCTAAGATAAAGAATTTTGCTACTTATCTTAAATTTTGCTACTTATCTTAAATTTCGCTCCGTCAGGAAATGTAGTGAGATAATATTTGTTACTTTTAAATCTTTTCTCTAAACCAATCAAGCGCAAAAAAACAGGATTTAACTCTGCTTTTCTATTGGAATACCAAAGACTTGGAATATATAATCTTTCTCTTGTTCTTTTGTAGAAATACCAGTGGCTATACCACCTTCTTTTGTCCCTTGAGTAAACCACATAACATTATGGTCTTTATCAACAGATTTAAAATCGCCTTGTTTCCAACGATTTAATATATCTAAATATTGATCACTGTGTTCGTATCCATCTTTATTTTCCTCTACCATTTGCAGTATAGTTTCAATTCTTTCCGGTGTAATCATAATGGATGATTCTTTCTCATCTGCAATAATCTTTTGATGAGACATTTCTTGAATAACTTCTTGTATTAGATTATCAATAAAGGGTTCATCTCCACTGTTCCATTCATCAATCCTTTTGGAAAATGTAGTATTTTCCCAACCAAAATTCGTATCCACTGTCGATACAAACTCTTTCTTATCTTTTTCTTTTGAAATTGATTGACCGCTAGTTAATTCACTCTCTTCACTTTTAGAGTTTTCGTTTTCAAAGTTCTTTTTCATAATCAAAAACGTACCACTTATACTCAATGATGCTGTTAAAACAACAATACCCAGAACATGAATTCTCTTCATTTTTTTACCACCTTTATACGTAATTATCCCAAATACTATGTAAACAAACATCAGCACAATAACAGTATCTCTCTATGATGACCCTTATGGAGCCTTATTAGATGTCGACAAACGATACTTTTCTAAAACTCATGGATAAAAAAGGGCATTAGTATCACACAGAAATTTTTCACCAGTCTCGTTCTCTAAGAGCTTCTTCAATATCGATATCAATCTCAAAATATTGTAAAATTCTTTCTACTGTTAATCCGATTGAATCCCGTGCAAACGTTTCAATTTCACTGTCATTTTCATAAAACTCATTTTGTAGCTCATTGATTGCTATAGTCATTTCGTCTAATTTCCCCTGAATCTCTTCTACTGTATAAGTGTTCTCCTCAATAAAATGTACTAAATGAACAATATGCAATTTAATTTTATCTACTAAAAATGATGGAAAGAAAGAATCTTCATACATATCCTCTAGATAGTTGAATTTAGAATCAAGTTTCTTCACAATGTTTCCTCCTTTGGAATCTAAGCTTTCGTATTTTGGAACCCCATAACGCCATAGTTCTTCTACTGTTTTTAACGGATAGTTATCTCCACCAAGCAATCGTTGTTCTTTTAATGGATCAATCCAACGGCTATTCTCAATCGATAAAATTAAGCGGCGTATTAATTCGTAACCAGTGTTATAACCAGTAATTTCATAGTTATTCAAAATATTAGGATCTTTTCTATCAATATTATACCGAACAATTTCATTACCCATAATACCCCGATCTCCTACTACTGGATCAATTCTCACCAAATTATATATAAGTTCATCATCACTGAATTGTGAACGATTCCCCCACTGTCCTCTGTCACTACTAATGAAAATCTCTGGTATAGGGATATTCAAATTTGGTTGTACATTTTTTAATTTACCTACAGAACACTTTTTAAAAAATTCCTTTAAAACCATACATAACCCAAAAGGTTTTAAATCATTTAAGTCAAGTGGCTTCTCATTAAAATTACTACTTTCACTCGAGATATTAAAAAATGCAACATATGGACTTTCTAATAATTGAGCAATGATGAATAAATTCTCTTTTAATTGTATTGAATGAATATCGTTTTGTTTCCAGCTAAACCTTTTTAACATATCAACACCCTTTCTTATTTTAATCAGGCTATTATTTAACTAGTATGTGTGTTATCAGTTTCTTAGAATCCTTTCTAAATTATGATTTGATCCTTCCATTACGATCTCCTTTTCTCCTATCTACAAGGGATTTAAAATAACCTTAAACAAGTATCTGTCATACGAGTAAGTTTACACATAATAACCTCCAGATTGAGGAAAATATTTCAATAACATTTCCTGCAGGGAGTTATGTAATAATTCCACTTCCCATGAATCGTGCCAAAAAATAAATATATTTCCATCAGCATTCATTAAAACTGGGTTTCCTGAGCCATCATTTGAAATAACATAGGCACCTTTCAATTCTTGTGGGATTGTATCTTCTCCACCTTTTTTAAACCATTGTGTAAGTTCGACTACAGTACTTTTCCCAATAAAACTTCCGTTATTAAAAGCATGTATACTTAAGCCGACACAAGCACCTCCAAATAATTTAATAAATTGAATATACTCTTTGTTAAACTTTACATTTAGTGCTTGTTCAGCATTCAAAATTTCTTCGTCGGTTGCTGGTATGCCTTTAAACCCTCTGAACTCACTTTTGTTCAAAAAAGTTTCAATTCTACTAATAAGATTTGCATCCATCATTAGCACTCTCCCCTTATACTAATAATCAGTATAATCATGATTATGGAATATAACTTAACTCTTTTAAATGTCTCTTAATGGCCGTTTTAGGTGTACATTTAATGATGAAATCGCTACCAAAATAATCATTACTTTATATACTATAATTACCATAAATAGTTTTACATTTCCACAACGATAATAACATTGTTGTAAACGTTACTGTAATATTAGTAGCCAAGATGCACTAAGCTTCTTGGCTACTAATATTACATATTCTTTTTTACACACACTAAAAACTCAATCATGCCATCTTCTATTTTGGCTGTTGCTCTTCCACCTAATTTTTCTGCTAGCAGCTTGACAATAGATAGCCCTAGGCCAGTGTTTTTACGTCTAGATTTGTCTGTTGTATAAAATCGATCAAAAAGCTGGTTAGGATTTAGTTGAATATTTTCGTCAATCGGATTTTGAAAACAGATATATGCATGTTCTTCTTCTAGCCACAGCTTGATAGTTACATCACCTTGCGCATGCATGATGCTATTTCGTACTAAGTTTTGTACAATACGTAATAGCATTTCTTCATCAGAGTTCATAATGAGTGGCTCAAAATTAGGCAAATTGACGGCTATTCCTTTTTCTTCAAACTGTGCATAGGCACCGGCAATCTCTTCAAATACAATATTTGATAAATTGATACGACTCTTTTTAGGTTGATCTTCATTACTATGCAAATAGGAATATTCAAAAAATGTTTCTACTAATTGCTCCAGTCTTCCAACATGTTTTTGTGCGACTTCAAGCTTTGCGAGCTGCTTCTCTGTTAATGGTTCTTTTAATAGCATTTGTTGATAGCCCTTTATCGCGGTTAGCGGCGTACGAAAATCATGAGAAATGTTTGAAATCATTTCCTTATAGTATTTTTCTTCCCGCTTAATATACGTTCTTGATTTTTGTGATTCTATTAATACGCGATTTATATTTGCCACGAGTTCATTTACTTCTTTGTTTAATAGCTCTACGCTAATTGGCTGCGTATATTGCTCATGTAGACGTTGTGACAATTGTACGTTCATCATTCGTAGTTGCCTTTGTATATAAAAAATATAAAACAGTAATGCTACAATGACTACAATTGCCACGATCCACATTCCCTACATCCCCTTACCTGATTTCTGCTTTTCTAAATGTCATGAATGTTACATACAAAACTACTACTATAAAGATGGCACAAATGGAAACGGCCGAAATTATATCTCCTTTACTCATACTTAAATTAATCGTAAGATACTCCGCTGAATATGGTGTGAAGGATAATACTTTATCTATAATCACAAATGAATCCTGAAAACTAGCGACCTGCCCAAAGAACATGGACATCATGTAATAAGCAGCTACTACAAGCACCGATTTTCTTAAGGCAAACGCCAGTAAAATACAAGTCGTTAACTGGGCAAGATAAACCATTGTCATGGTGATCATTATTGTTACGTATTCCCCAAAGCTACCACTAGTAGTTGAAGTTAGAATGCTTAAAAAACCAGCCGCTTTCCCACCCATACTAAACGTGCTATCCATTGATAAACCAATTATTGTCACGATGATATACGGGCTTACAAGAACAAAAAGTAATATCCAGAAAACAATCGCTTTACTGATGACAATTTGGATTCTCCCAATGCCGCTTATAATTGGATGATGGATATTTTTTGTATCAAAATCTGAACAAATAAGTATAGTGGCTAGTACAGCGCCTACTATGGACATCATATTCATATCAGATAGTAAAAAACCAACGTTGCTGATGCTTTCATTTATGGAGTTATTGCCAATCCCATAAGCAATACTAAACATTGCGATTGCAGAACATGTTGTAAGAGCCAGTAAGACCCAAAATATTTTGGATTTAGTTGTTTTGTAAAGGTAAGCACGGACTAAATTAAACATGTCGCTCACCTCCAATTAACGTAAGGAAGTAGTTCTCTAATGTGTCTCCTTGTAGACTAAATTCCGTAAGTGTTACCCCATTTTCAAATAAGGCGGTTGATACGTCCCCAAGATCTTCTAAGAAATCATACAGTTTAATCGTTTTATTTGGCATGACTTGAAAGTTTTGTGTTTTAAGTATTGTTTCTAATACATGTGCACATTGTTCGGGAGCTGTACAACCAATGCGGATATAATGTCTACATTCTTCGTCGAGCTGTTGTTGTGTCATTTGTTTCATAATTTTCCCTTTATGAATAATGATATAATCAGTCGTTGTTTGATAAAGTTCTGGTAAATTATGACTCGAAATTAAAATCGTCATCTGTCGCTCTTCGCAAAGACGTGTTAAAAGCTGCCGAATTTCCACAACACCTATAGGATCTAACCCATTCACTGGCTCATCTAAAATCAATAGTTCTGGGTTAGTTAATAGCGCAATAGCAATACCTAGACGCTGTTTCATACCTAGTGAAAAATGCTTCGCCTTCTTATTGTTTGTACTCGTCAAACCAACCAATTGCAGTATCTCATCCTCAAGCTCCTCGTTCGGAATCCCGCGCATTAAACGACGATATTTAAGATTCCCTTTTGCAGTCATATCAGGGCTAATCGCTGGTTGTTCAATCATACTGGCAATACGTTTTCGTTGCTGCTGTATTTCCTTGTCAGTCGATTTTCCAAATAGCTCAAATGAACCTTCTGTTTGAAAACTAATCCCTGAAATAATCTTCATTAAGGTTGATTTCCCTGCACCATTTTCACCAATAAGCCCATAAATACGTCCTTCTTTTAATTCGATTGATACGTCGTGAAGTACTGTTTGTTTTTTATATATTTTTGTTAATTGATTCGTTTTTAATATGGTTTCACCCATATAAAGCACCTCCCTTTCATATTCATAGATTACTCATGAAAGGTATAGATAAAGTAAAGATGGCGTATAGATTACGGATAATTTATGGACGTAAACGATAACCAAGCCCTCGAAGCGTCTCGATATAATCCGCTTGTGGATTTTTTGCCTTTAATTTATGACGAAGATTACTAATATGAATTTTAATAATATGTTCATCTCCTAAATATTCTTCCTGCCATATAGATTCATATAAATTGGCTTTCGTGAATACTTTTTCTTGGTTTGTCATAAACAATTCGAGCAATAAATATTC
Organism: Lysinibacillus sphaericus; assembly: GCF_015844675.1. Lineage (GTDB taxonomy): Bacteria > Bacillota > Bacilli > Bacillales_A > Planococcaceae > Lysinibacillus > Lysinibacillus sphaericus_E. The sequence goes on from NZ_LDGC01000087.1 coordinate 75,242, forward strand.
CTTTGCAGTTAGCATGACCTCTTCGCCACTCACAGTCACCCGTTTAGCGACATCATCTAGCACTATATCCTTGTATTGTAGCTGCTTAATTGGTGTATCTTGTTTTTTAACACGACGTAAGATAGATTCAATACGGGCAAGTACCTCACCAAGGTCAAAAGGTTTCGTAATATAATCGTCCGCTCCCAAACGAAGCAAATCAATTTTTGTTGATACTAAATCTTTAGCCGAAATCATAACAACTGGTACATCCGAAATAGCGCGAATTTCTTTTAGTAATTCATCCCCGCTTTTATAGGGAAGCATAATATCAAGAACCACAAGATCAAACTCATTTTGCAGAAATGCCCGGTGACCTTCTACTCCATCCATCACACTCGTTACCTGATAATCTGCTTGCTCAAACAATTCGGTTAGCATTGCATTTACATCTTCATGATCTTCAACCAATAATATTCTCAATACAATCACACCTTTGTAAAAATATTCCTATAAATATTATATAAAACTTTATGTCGTTCAACATTAAATTTTTAATAGCCATCACCATAACGTGGGTTGATTTCCGTTCGATTTGGCGCTTTGCCGCTGACGCTTCGCTTTCGCACAGAGCAGAGCTTCCTGGGGGCGTCCATGAGCCGCTTCGCTTACGCTCCAGGGTCAGATCACTAATCCTCAAGAAGTCACCCAATCTCCACTCCAATCAACTTTACATAGCATAGGTTATAAAATGACTTCCCTACTTTTGATATGAACTATTAGTAAAGATATGAGTTAAATAAATAATTACAAAATTGTTGACGATAATCACAAATAATCCCTCGTCTGAAATAAGCATAATAACTCTTCTGGAACCTTTACCGAATCCTTATAAAAAAGATATACAGGAACACTTGGCAAAACTAGATCATCGAAAGGAACAATATTAAACCTCCCTTCCATCCGCTCTCTTCTAACAATCATCCGTGGTAAAAATGACATACCTAGCCCATCTTTTATTAAGCGCTTTACCACATAGGATTGAGATATGGACACTTGCTTTGTAACTACAAATTTCTCCTGTATCTTATGTAATAAATCCTCCCAAATAGTTGGATGATGGTGTGTAAATAACGTGTAGGTTTGAAATAATTCCTCATAATCAATAAAAGCTCCCGTCTCATCATCGAAAGCATCTAGTGGAATAACCAATTCTAAAGGACTCTCTACAAGAGGCTCTTGGTGCCAATGTCGATAACGAGTTGGCAATAAGGATATACCAATATGTGCCTTACCACTATTGATTAAATTCTCAATTTTTGCTGAATCCTCCACTAGAATCGATATTTCAATGGACGGGTGTTCATTGATAAATTGATAAATTACATGAGGTAATATCGTTTCCACCATTAAGGGAGTCATTGCAATAATTAGCTTATCTTCAATTCCTTTTGTCGCTAACTGAAAACGTTCAATACTTTTATCCCATTGATGAATGATCTGCTGAGCTTCTACTAGAAAAAGGTGCCCTGCCTCCGTTAATTGCACACGGTTTTTTTCACGATTAAATAATTTTACATTCAAAAATTGTTCTAATTGATGAATATGAACAGTGATACTTGGCTGCGATAAATGTAACACTTCTGCTGCCATTCGAAAATTACAAGATTTAGCTGCAACTACAAAAGACTGTATCCATTTATAATCCAATATCTCATCCCCTTCAATTAATGTTTTTAATCAACTTCATTATCTATATTTAATTTACTAAATTATCCAATAATAATAAACTTAAAAGTAGATCGATTACTTTTACGCAAAGGGGAGAATCGTATGTTAGCTAAATTAAGTAAACAATTCCGTACTTTTGCAAAAAATGAATGTGAAAACTCAAGTCCATTGTATGAACATTTAGCGAATAAGATTGCTGATGACAATGAACTTTTAAAAATTGCGACGTCTATACCTCAAGGACAACCTGTACCTAATTTATTATTAGCTGGTGTTCAGTATTTGCTTTCCTCATCAAAGGACGATTTAGTTCATTTTTACCCATCTTTAACGACAACACCCAAAGCAATAAGTGAAGTGTACCCAGTTTTTAAAGCATTCGTCTTGTCTCATTCAGACGAATTGAAGACTTTATTTCAAGAAAAACTTGTTCAGACAAATGAAATTCGTCGCTGTTCTTACCTTTATCCGATGATGACAGAAATTTATGAAAGCCACAAAAAGCCATTAGCTTTACTAGAAATCGGTGCAAGTGCAGGACTTCAACTTGGAATGGATCAATACAATTACTGCTATAATCAACAGCTTCACATAAACAATTCTAATAATGCTTTCGTTTTGTCCTCAGAAAATCGAGGACAACCACTTCCAGCTTCTATTACAAATGCTCCAGTTGTTCGTAAACGAGTTGGCATCGATTTAAATCCTATTAATATTCATAATGAAGAAGAGCTTCGATGGCTCCAAGCATTAATTTGGCCAGAGCATGAAGAACGAAGATTTTTGTTAAATCAAGCGCTCCCTATTTTAAAAGAACTCGATTTACAACTGATAAAAGGAGATGCCATTAAACTGATTAAAGATATTAGTAGAGAAATTAATGAAGATGCAATGTTAGTTGTTTATCATACACATGTGGCCAATCAAATCCCAATGGAGTTACGCCTTGAATTAATGAAGCAATTAAAAGAGATCAGTATGGAACGACCTCTCTACCATTGCTATAACAATTTATTTGATACGCAACTGCATCAAGATTTAATTGATCAAGGCGAGATAGAATCTATACGGACAATGGAACGCCCTGATGGCCATGCTCGATGGTTCAAGTGGTCCAACTAAAAATAAAAACGTCACGAAAAAACGCTGTATAAGATTGCCCCCTTATACAGCGTCTAAATTTTATTAAATTAGTAATCTCTAAAAATCATATTCCGAATCTTTTTTAGCACGAATTTCTGCAAACGCATCAGCTACCATCACTGTATCCTCAGCTAAACGCTCAAGGCGGAATAAGACGTCATCATTCATAATTTCCTTCCGTAAAAAATCCTTTTCTTCTATAAATACATACGTTGGGACTATGTGAGCTTTCATGTAAGCGAGAATTGGCTTTAACTGCTGCTCAATCATTAGGTAGTGCTTCGATGTGCCAGCTGTAACAACCGTACTCACCACTTTATCGCGAAACGCATTGACAGGTAGTAAGTCAAAAATATTTTTCAACGTTGCCGGAATCGAAGCTTGAAATGTTGGCGTTCCAATGACAATTGCATCTGCAGCCATAATTGTTTCGGTCACATATTTCGTATCCCCATCATATTCAAAATAATTTCTTCCATCACTAAACTCCATTTTGTATTCAGCAAGATCTAGCAACACTACCTCATGCTCTGGATATTGATTTTGTATGATTTCAACCACCTTACTGATGGCTGTTTTTGTTTTTGAACCGACAATTGAACCAGCTAGTGCAACAATTTTCATGCTGAACACTCCTTATTTTACTGTATATTTTTTAATCGCAGGTAAAATATCGTTCCCTATAATTTCAATATTTTTCATTAATTTATCGAATGGCACACCGCCAAAATCAATTTGTGCCATAAACCGTTGCATGCCATAGAGCTCGTATTGATATAGTAATTTTTCAATAATCTGCTCCTTACTTCCGACCATTAAGGCATCTCGTGTATCTGGCGCTTGTGCAAATTGTTGCTTTGGATAACCCGCGCCACGAATTGCTTGGAATCCACCATTTAAATGTGGATACATCCCTTGTAGAGCCTCCTTCGTCGTATCAGCAACATAAAATAGGCTTGTTGTAGCAATCGGTAACTCTTTCGGCTCAAAGCCACTTCGCTCTGCTGCTTCTCTGTAGGCATCTACTGATGGCTTAAAGTTCACAGCGGGACCACCTAATGTTGTTAACATCATTGGAATGCCCATATAGCCTGCTTTAATAGCACTAGCAGGAGGACCGCCGACAGCACGCCAAATTGGCAACGAGCCATTTTTAGGTTGTGGCAAAATTTGCGCATTGTGAAGTGGCGCACGGAATTGCCCTTCCCAAGTGACAAGCTTATTGTCATTTATTTTTTTCAGTAGCTCTAATTTTTCTTCAAAAATTTCTTCATAATCCTTTAAATCAACGCCTAGTAAATCATATGCACCAACTCGAGAACCACGCCCTGCGACTATTTCTGCACGGCCATCTGAAAGTAAATCAATCGTCGCAAAATCTTCATATAAGCGCACTGGGTCAGAGACACTTAGTACCGTAGCGGAGCTTGCTAATTTAATTTTTGATGTAGCTTGTGCAATCGCTCCTAAAACAACCGTGTGTGCCTGTGTAGTAAAGTACGATTGATGGCTTTCGCCCACACCAAATACATCAATACCTGCTTGTTCTGCAAGCTGACTTGCTTCAACTAACTCTTGGATTCGTTGCTGAGCTGAAATACGTTCGCCTGTTAATGGATTTGGAATATGATCCCCTAATGAATAGAGGCCAAATTCGATGCCTTTCGATTGATCAATGCGGTATTTTTCCATGATTAAACCTCTCCTTAATCTAGTGGTTCTAAATTAGCTTCGATTTCTGCACGTCTTTCTTCTAAAAATGGCGGGAGATCAAGTTCCTTTCCAAGATCCTCTACTGCCGAATCAACTGTAAACCCTGGCCCATCTGTCGCCATTTCAAATAAAATTCCATTACGGTCTCTAAAATAAAGACTTTGGAAATAATAACGGTCCACAATGCCAGTACTATCAAAACCCCACTCCTTAATTTTGGCATCCCATTCTTGCAATTCCTCCACAGTTCCAACACGTAGTGCAAGATGATGAATACTACCACGACCAGGTTTCTCACTTGGCCCTTCCAATTCTTTAACGACGATTTCGCCAAGTACTTCTCCAGGAATAGATTGCAATATTGCCTCTTTTTCACTTTCTATAACAGCTGTATAATTAAATAGCTCTTTTAATAAGCTTACTGTCCGTTGCAAGTAACGAACTGTCATTTCGACTGTACCCATTCCTAAAATAAGATGTTCCGCCGGGATATCAGAGCCGTCCCATGGTTGCCAATGCGTAGGTGTTTCGAGACCATGATTATTTAAAAGTACCATTCGTAATCCTTCATGATCCTCAAAAAATAATGCATCTTTACCTGCGTAAGTTGTTATTTCACTATGTTCAACTTTTAATTCTTGAAAACGATCTTTCCAATATTGCAAACTGTCATAGCTTGGCACTAGTAGTCCAATACGTGTAATGGCATTTGTTCCTCGAACTGTCCGCCCTGCTACGGGCATTTCAAAAAATGTTAATTCTGTACCTGGAGCTCCTGTTAAGTCTCCATAAAATAAATGGTACATAGAAGGCGAATCTTGGTTAACTGTTTTTTTCACACGACGTAAGCCGAGAATTTTTGTATAAAAATCATTATTACGTTTGCCGTTTTTAGTTAACATTGATATATGATGATGTCCACTTAATTTGTTCATGAATGTTTCCTCCTCATTTTCACTTGACTAAGCAAGTGATGTTGCAAAAAAAATCACGCTGGGGGTAATTTTTTTTCACGACTATGCTTCTCTAATTTTGACATTAATCTATTTAAATTTTTCATTTCTTCTTCTGTTAATACTTCTTCAAAAAATGAAGATTGAAATTGTAGCTGACTTGGTGTTGCCTCATCGATCATCTGCTCACCTTTAGCTGTCAGCGAAATTGTTTTGGTCTTCCAATTTTGCTTGCGTTCAATAAGTCCATCTTTTTCAAGACGAGCAAGCATCCGAGACATACCACCCTGCGTCACTGTCACTTTCTCTGCTAACTGTGATTGCGTTAACGGTGCAAATGTCTTTATTTGTATTAGGACATCGAACTGTGCAGTCGTTAAGTCAAACCGCTTTAAAAACTCATTGGAAAGCTGGTTGCTTTGATTGGTAAAGCGCATCATCCGAATCCATGTCAGTGATCCGAGCGTGTGTTTTCGCATCGCTTCCTCCTCCTCTTATTTATCACTTTACAACGCAAATGATAAATAAGCAAGAAAAATATCTCGAATTCAAGATATTATATAGTGTGAAGCTTCACACTATATAATGCCATGCGTCGTAATCGGATATAAGTTTCCTTTAAAGGCAAAAGAAATTCTCCCTGTTTCTTCAGACACTACCATAACAAGCGCATCACTTACTTCACTTAACCCTAATGCTGCTCGATGTCTAGTGCCTAATTTCTTTTCCCCCGTATGTCTGTCTGAAAGTGGCAAAACATTTGCTGCTGAATTAATTAGATTTTGGCTTATTAAAACTGCGCCATCATGCAGTGGATTTCCAGGAAAAAAAATTGATTCTATTAGGGAATGCGTTACTTCTGCGCCAATATGAATACCCGGTCGGATTAGGGTTGCTAAAGAATCCTCCCGTTCAATGACAATTAGTCCACCATGTCTCCTTTTTGACATATTTTGTACGCAATGTGACAGCTCAGGATACTTTTCAGTAAACGGAGAAAGATAGCAATTTAAATAAAATGTTGCAGCTTTCATTTCAATTGCTACAAATTTTTCTTTAATTTTTTCAAAGTTCCCAAGAAGACAATTTGTATCAGTATCCATCGCTTCTACACTTTGCTGTAATGAATGAATCACATGCAGAAGCTCTTCCTTTAAAGTTTGTTTCATTGGAGACATATCGCAATTAGTTGGATCCACAAATAACACCCCGCTTTTCAAATTTTTTATGTATTTTTTTAGTTTCTCTAGATGGAATTATTTTATTCGTCTTGGATGGCATTATGTCAATCTTTCTAAAATAATTGTTTCCGAAAATAGAATGAGGAATCTTGTAATTTGCTTTACTTTTCAAACATTTTTCAAATCTATTCAATATTTCCATTTTTTTATTTTATAATTAAAATAGAATGATTACTTATTGGAGGTGCTTTTTGGAACGAATTACGTTGTTGTCGTTTTTACTTTTACTTATGATTTCCCCCTCTGTGCAAGCACTATCTTGGGCTTACCCATTTGTCGTTTGGAAAGGAAACGTTTATGAAGTTAAAAGAGAAGAATTAATTGAAGATAATAAAATCGGTAAAATTATAGGGAAAGTAAAGACCAAACAAAATGATATGACAGGAAATTATTACGGAAATGCCTCAAACTATTACCCAAAAGGGACACATTATTATGAAGTAAAAGGGGTATCCACTTCCACCGCAATTGCAGTAAAAGAAGATCGTCACTGGGTGAAAGCTGTTTTTGTTCATAAAGCCCCTTTTCACATAATGAATGTATTTTTTAACATTTACTTCATATCAGTTGTTATTTTATTTGTAATTGGTGTTATATTATTAAGAACTAAAAAGTCCAAAAAGTGTATCCATTAGCTTATTAATGAATACACTCTTTTACCTTACATTTGTCCAGCACGAATTTTCTTAATAATGCTAAATGTCGTATAGGCAGCAGCCGGCGCAAGCACAAAAATAAATATAAGCCAAACATTTAAGTTGTCCGTAGCTTTTAGCGTTTCATAATTAGAGATTACAAAAAAGATAAGTCCAAATAATAATAAATAGCTCAGCACATTTGGAAAAATAACAATTAAACGCAATAGTGCTGGTGGCATTTTTTGTTGATTCATATTAAACCACTCCCCTTTAGTCAATTATACGAAACTCTTCTACTTACCGCATTATTTTTTCTTCAATATTCTAAATTTTCATATATATTTTTCACTGCTTTGTATATGGTCTTTTTTCAATTGATAGGTTGAGACAATGTAAGTTAACTATAAAAATAGGCTGTTTTCGAAAAGATTGGTGCTATTCAACTAACGTAAGCAGGATAGTATAATAAGGCTAACAAATAATAATAATATTAGAGGCTAAGCGGAAATTTAGATTAAATGGAGTATTTAAATGCAATCTTTTTATGTGATTGAGCAAAATATTGTAACAAGAAATCAGTATTATAAAGTGTACGTAAAAGAAGATGAACTATGGTTTGGAAAAATTGGTGGACAATTATTCGGGGCGAAACAGTTATATTCGAAGTCATTAATAATTGAAACATTGTTTCATTTGGTAAAGTTTATTTGGATTACCCCAAGAGTTCGAAAAAAAGAACTTAAATTAGATAAAATTACAGAACGTGAGCATTTTTTAGCAAAAAGAGGCTCCTTTATTGTTACTTTGGAACAGTTATCTGAAGTAGTAATAAATGCAATTGGAAATGGCTCATTTAAGTTGAAATTTATTAATGGGCAAGTTAAGGAATTTGAGTTTGAAGAAGAAACAAATTTGGAACAAGCAGCATTAATTTTTTATCCGATACAAGTGAAACATATCGATTATTTTTGGTAGTAGTGTTTCAATTAATGAGGGCGTTGATCTAAGACGGATTAACGCTCTTTTTTTAACTATTATTGTACTCCCATGAAAATAAAATCTCTGGCACTAAAAAGTCCATGCTCAAATAAACGCGACCTTTATATTCAAAAAAATGGTAGCGCCTAAATAGAGATCTGGTTTTAGATTGTATTAGGAAGCACCAAGTTCAGTGATGGTCACATTGTAACCCAAACTTTCAAGTCTTCGAACAGAATATCGAATAATAGATTGTTCTTTTTGTTTATCAAAGTAGTCTTCGCCCAAGTCTACATACATTTCTTTCCGCGTTAAAAGGTAATAAGCAATACGTAAGATGGCATGAGCAACGGATATTCCAGCTCGTTTTTTACCCTTTCGAGTTGCAGTCCGTCTATATAATGCGCCTAGATAGGTTTTAGATCCTCTGACCGAATGAGCTGCTTCGATTAGAGCCGATTTCAAGTATTTATTGCCTTTTTTCATAGTAGAGGATTTCCTTTTTCCTGCACTTTCATTGTGTCCAGGTACTAGTCCTGCCCAAGAACAGAGATGTGCTGCACTTGGAAATTGCTGTTTTACATCAGTTCCGATTTCAGCTAGGATTTGTTCCGCCATTCGAGTGGCGATCCCTGGAATAGAATCCAATCTTTCGATATCTTCTTGGTGTGTAGAAAGTCGGCAAGCTACTTCTTGATTTAACAATTCAATTTGTACAGTCAGAAAATCAATATGAGTAAGAATGGTTTTAATCATTAGTCGTTGATGTGGTTGGATATAGCCACGAAGTGCGAGTTCAAGTTCTGCTTTTTTCTTTTTCATTGAACGTCTAGCGAAACCAGCCAACTTTTCTGGATCATTTTCACCTTCGGCAATGGCACGAAGCATATCAAGAGAAGAAACTCCCATCACATCTGATACAACAGAACCAAGTTTAATATTCGCACCTTCGAGTACCTTTTGAATGCGGTTATGTTGTCTCGCACGTTCTTCAATCATACTCCGACGATACCGAACTAATTCTCGTAATTCACGTTGGGTGCGATTTGGAATGAAACTAGCTTTTAGTAATCCATGACGAAGTAACTTGGCGATCCATTCCGCATCTTTAACATCAGTCTTACGACCGGGAACCGCTTTGATATGTTGGGCATTCACAACTAAAAATTCGATATTCTCAGCCTCTAGTATGTTTACAATAGGCTTCCAAAATACACCTGTACTTTCCATAGCTACGTGAGTACAACCGTGTTCTTTAATCCAATCGATTAATTGCAATAAAAAAACCGTTTTAGTAGAAAAACTTTGAATCATTTTGCCTTCTGGTGTCATAATACATGCGGTAATCGAATCCTTATGAATATCCATACCACATGCACGTTCAATGATGACTTCCATTAGAAACATCCTTTCTACGGCCAATCAAATTAGAGGCTGGTGCAGCAACCTGAGTAGGATGAATCTCCCATGAGTGCTTCCCGTGAGGGAGCGACAGTCAGTGATACACCGTGGTCGTTGGAGTCAGACTAACGGAAGGGCTCAAGGCACCATAGTTTATCGACCTTCCTCTCCCAGCCGTAGTATACAATACCCGTTCTGAGTACATTTTCATCTTCTGTGGTGTAGCGCTGGTTTTTGCGCTACATGGATGGCTAACGG
>NZ_LDGC01000088.1:0-101025 GCF_015844675.1 Lysinibacillus sphaericus
GTGCGAAATGTTTCTAGTTTAAATTGAGAATGGTCACATTACTCAGGTAAAGGCTAGACAGTTCCTTTCGGAACTGAAGGGTTATATCGAAGAATCAAATGATGAGGTAACGCTCGGAAGGGTTCTCTCTTAGTCGAATAGCACTGGATTTAGTAAGAATGATTGTGTTATAAGCTCGGTGAAAAGGCGTGAGAAATTACCGTACCAGGTCCGCTGACGAAAGCCTACTCGAGGGAGTGGTGTAATTCATGATGCTTGAGTTGAATGAATATGGTGAGAATGCAAATAAACCGAAAAGAAATGGTTAAGCTGACGAACTTCTGAATGTACGGGTCTAGAACTGCGATACATAGAAATGTGTATATCACCAAATTGTGAGGTTAGATGTGGGTGAGTAAGACTAACTAATATGAAAATCCATGATACGTTACAGGCGTATGTATCTAACAGGCTTAGAGGAAGCACCTAAGTTCATTCTATAATAGATATAATTCAACGTTTTAAGCTGATAACGTGGAGGGCTTACTCCCCTAAGAAACGTTGACAAGGAAAGCAATAATGATACTAGTTACTGTATAACTTGCCTTTATATCAGTGAAAGTGGTGGCACAGTACCAATGAAGTGTCTAATCCACATGGAGGGATAGCCACTAGACTAATAAAGATTTATTCAACCAAGTAAGGCAGTTCTTTATCGATTAATAAGGTTCTTGTGAGACTAATAGAGGTTTAACTCCAAAAGGAGTCACCGACTTATTGAAACGGAAGAAACTGAGACACAATGAGTATTATAGTATGCAAGATTGTTTTGATACACTCTACGCTCAAAGTGTTTGTGGTCATCATTTCTATAACTTAACAGAATTAATGAGTTCTAAGGATAATATACGTCTTGCCTACCGAAACATCAAAAGAAATACAGGTAGCAAAACTGCGGGAATCGATAAATTAACAATTAATGATATTCTGCATTTACCAGTTGTAGATGTAATAGCTAAAGTTCAAGGTATGTTCAAATGGTATGAACCACAACCAGTTAGACGGGTTTTCATTCCAAAAGGAGTAGATAAAACTAGACCTTTAGGGATACCGACGATATGGGATAGAATTTTTCAACAATGTGTACTGCAAATTTTAGAGCCAATCTGTGAAGCTAAATTCCATAAACATAGTTATGGTTTTAGACCAAATCGCAACACTCATCATGCCAAAGCTAGACTTGAATTTCTCATTAACCAATCTGGACTACATTATTGTGTTGACGTAGATATTAAAGGTTTCTTCGATAATGTAAATCATAGCAAACTTTTAAAACAAATGTGGTCAATAGGCATTAGGGATAAATCCCTTCTTTCTATTATATCTAGGTTATTAAAAGCAGAGATTGTAGGAGAAGGTATTCCTACAAAAGGAACACCGCAAGGTGGTATTCTTTCACCTTTATTATCTAACATTGTGTTAAATGAATTGGATTGGTGGGTTAGTGACCAATGGGAAACATTTGAAAGCAATTATACGTATTCGACTAATGGTAGTAAGTATCAGCAATTAAAGAAATCGAGTTTGAAAGAGTGTTTTATTGTCCGTTATGCGGATGATTTTAAGGTGATGTGCCGAACAAGGTCACAGGCAATTAAAATAAATTATGCATTAAAAGAATTCTTGAAAAAGAGATTACACTTGGAGACGAGTGAAGAAAAATCAAAGGTCGTGAACTTAAAGAAAAACTCTTCAGAGTTTCTAGGATTTACAATAAAAGCCATAAGAAAAGGTAAGACCAGATTTGGTTTCGTAGCAAAGTCTGATATGTCAAAAAAGGCTAAAGCAAATGCCTTTCAAAAGATTAAAGAAGCGATAAAAGTAATCAAGAGAAAACCCTGCATTCAGACCGTTTGGAATTTTAATACCGTTGTAATGGGTATCCAAAACTATTACTCAGCTGCAACTCAAATTACAATTAACTTGAATGAGTTAAATCTATATCTACGCAAGACGTTATACAATCAACTAAAGAATATTCGAACAGAGGCAAGTTTTCATGAGATGTCAAAGACATTACAGAAGCGATACAAAGGATATAAGTCCAAACTATTTAAAATACAAAATATGGTCTTTGTCCCCATCCATGCGCAACGATGGAGAAAAACACTTGGTTTCTCCCAAGTGATATGTAACTATACTGCCGAAGGCAGAGCAAAAATTCACAATAGCCTAAAGGCTATCAATAAAAATACGCTTTCTTACGTCATGAGAAACTACATTCCAAACAGATCTATTGAATATAACGACAACAGAATAAGTAAGTTTATTGCCCAGTATGGCAAATGTGCAATTTTAGGTGAAGAATTAGGTATTATCGACTGGCATTGTCATCATATTAATCCTTTTCACATTTCAAAAGATGATAGCTACTCAAATTTAATAGTTTTGAATAAGGCTATACATCAACTTATACATTTGAAAGACAAAGTAAAAATTGAAAAGTTCCTAAAAGCTGTAAAGCTTACAAATAAGCAATTAGAAAAAGTAAATAACTTACGACTGAAATGTAACAATGAAATAATCTAACTTTGGAAAATCTTCACTCGGCTGCTTAAAACATAGAAAGAATAAATTGGATTAGTTGGAACGCCGTATGCGGTGAAAGTCGCACGTACGGTGTGAACAGGGGGAAAAGCCAGCGATAACTTCAAAGGCTTACCTATCTGTATGAAGAGTGTTTTTTAACTTGTTGTTCAACAATCGGGCCAAATTGTGGTGGAACGCAGTCTAAAGGGATTAAACACAGCATTAAACTATTAGTATAAATTACTTCTATTACCTATAAGAATAAGCTTTTTCAAAAACTCACTTTACAAAGTATACGGATAGTGTAAAATTACACTAAATATAACTTGTTTATATATTTTCAAAAATAAACTAAGAAAAATGGAGTGGGATTATGAAGAAGACGAGTGTTTTAGGTATTTTGGTTGTTAGTTTATCGGTAAATTTTTATATGTTCGGGAAATGGCTTTTTTGGGATCTATGGTACGAGCCAACCGAGAAAGAACAAATTTTTTTAAATCAAATGGCTCAGTTAACTGTTGAGAGCGAAGATTACCAACATATAGCCAAATATTCAGACGTCATTGCTCTTGCACCTTATATAAACAAAAGTACGGGTGGAAGTTTTCCGTTCAATATGGAGATTGAGGTTAAAACAACTAAAAAAACGTTTATTTTTACTTGTGAGGATGCTACTTGTTCGAATATGCACATTGGAGGGGAATACCTCACTACTTATACAGATGAAGATTTACTGCTGCCTTTTAAAATATCAAATTAAAGTAAAGTGTAAAGCCTTGAATGCTTCTAAAGTATTCGAGGCTAATTGTGTTTATTGCTTAAATCCTACAAAAAGAAAATTATCCTATCCAGTCTTCAGCAATCGAACGCGATTGTGGAAGAAGCGTCACTGTTCTTATTAAACTAACGTGGTGCTTTACTTTAAGATCATTGAGTTGCATATGCAGCTCTTTTTTATTGAACTAACGGAGCAGGTTAATACAAGAAGGAATTTTTTTCATTAACTTGAATACTTATTGAGATAAGTAATATCAAGGGGGGATTAGATGGAAAAGAGTTTACAGAAATTTGGTTATGTTTTATTTATTTCAGGTATATTTTTATTCGGTTTAATGCACCTAGCGATTGCTTTATTCATTCCTAATTTAACAGGTTGGGGTGACCCTCCTGGTAAACTTGCGACAGTTCTAAATGAAATAATTGGATGGGTTCCTTATACATTAAGTATTTTATTATTTTCAATTGGTGCTTTGATTCTTATTTATGATTTATGGCAAACAAGGCAAAGTGAAAGAAGGTAAATATTTTATAGACAGATGTATTGATTAAATAAGGAACTAAATCTTCATTATAGTGCTAACGGAGGAGGTTAGTCGAACAGTGTTGTTGTGTTAAACAATCGGGTCACTTTATGGAATAAATAGGTAACTTAATTAACCTTTATCCGTCTAATAATCCGAGGAGGGATAACATGAATGTGTCCAGATTATTTTTTGGTTTGGTTATGTTCGTTTTATTAACTGCTGTCGGATGTTCTAATTCATCGGATAAAGGTAAAGTAGAAGTTCATGAAACTGAAAATCCTAATGCAGAAGAGGTTTTAAAATTAGACCCTGAAGCCGATATATTTCAGTTCAATGGAGTGATTTATCAGACTGGAATTGATTGGGTTGAAGAACTAACCTTAACAAAAGGCGAGCAGGTAGGAGAAATAAAAACAAAAAACGATACAGATACAAACTTTAAAGACGAAATGTCGAACAAATTGCCTGTTGGAGCAAAAGTCTTTTCGGTTAAAGAAAGAGAAGAAATTGGAGGACCAATTTTACTCGTAGAATCAGAAGGTAAACTTTATAAATATTATGGGCTTGTTGAGGGTTAATCAATTTTCATATATCCGCAAACGAGCGTGATTGTTGAATAAGCATCGCTTTTGTTCTTCAACTCCCATGAAAGAACTCAATCATCTTTCAATATCTGTGGTGAAGTGCTTATTTTAGCGCTTCATGGATGGCTAACGGGTGCTTTAGTTAAATATTCGATTTACGAAATATCAAACATAAAAACAGAGTTGTTTCTACACATTTTGTAGATTAACTCTATTTTTATGTTTTAACAGCAACAATCTTTTAGAAAACAGCCTTAATATAACATTGTAAAAGCAGGAAACTCTTTTAGTAGTTTCTTGCTTTTTTCTCTTCCACACGATTTTAATGGTATAATTTAACTGTACAAATTAGAAAGGTAGGTAATTCAATGAAAGTATCCTATTGGTGTGGAGATAAAATACGTTTAAGAGCGCCTAAGTCTGAGGACATTCGTATGTTTGAAAATTTAGATGATGATATACTAAAAAACCTTGACTCCATCGCTTTTCCTCGGACAAATCAGCAAATGGAAGAATGGATCAATGAAATATCAAAAGGGGCATCTACAGAGAATGATGATTTTTACTGGATTGCCGAGGATGCTTCGAACAATGCCGTGGGGACCATTGAAGTTTCTGGATGTGATGCAAAGAATGGGACCTTTGATTATGCTATAACGATATTTCCTCCATATAGAGGAAAAGGATATGCAAAAGATATGATTTTAACCATTTTAAAACATTATTTCTTAGAACTTCGCTATCAGAAAGCAACCATTTGTGTTTACTCTTTTAACGCATCTTCTATAGCTCTACATAAAAAACTACGATTTGTGGAGGAAGGCCGTTTAAGAAATATGATTTATACAAATAGTACCTTTTACGATGAAGTTTATTTCGGAATGACCAAGGATGAGTTTACTAAAATACACGCTAATTAATAAGAGATAGCTTCTGTATATTTCAGCAGCCATCTCTTTCTCTCTTAACGCACACTATAATATTTATGCAAATTTTCATGGAACATCTGCTGTAGTTGATGTTCCCTAATACCTAGAACATAGGCTTCACACATTATTTGTTCAACTTTTATAGAAATTTGTTGAAGGTCAACGCTCTTTGCTTCAGCGGACTTAATAACAATTGCTTTTGAGTTAGGTTTTATATCAATTATCCCCTTCTTTTGAAGATCCTTGTAGCTTTTATGAACGGTATGAAGATTAAGGTTTGTTTCGGCTGCTAAATCACGAATGGAGGGCAATGGGTCACCATTTTGCAAATTTCCACGCACTATTTCCAAAAGGAGTTGCTGGGTTAGCTGTTGATAAAAAGGTATATTACTCTTTGAATCTATTTTTACATTCAATTGTTACGTATCCTTTCAATTACTGTAAATGTACATAAAGTTACAATGACCAAAATAATTAGGGCTGTCATCGTTGGAGAAACATTGAAAGTAAGCAAGCTAAAATGAACAACCCCAATGACAATCAATATCGGTAATCCATATAGCAGGCTTATTAATACAGTAGGATTTGATTTTATTGCCTCCGATGGATTAGACCATTCAAGTAATGGATGTCTTCTATCATAAAGTGGAGACAATAAATTATAAGTCATGACTAATAGTAATGTAATCAGTAAATGCAGTACTGTTATAAAACCAGCTCTAGCAAATAGCAAGTAAATAATATAGCTTATTACAACCGATATAATGCCGATACATGATGAAGTCATAACTTTTGCTAGATAAACCTTTTGTGAATCAAATGGCAGTGTCATGCTAGATGCATAGTATTTCCCCTCTCTTGAATAGGGAGTCCCACTAATATTGTTCATACAACTCATCAACAAAACCATATAGACAAATAGAAAAGATTCGTTGTCCAACATCCATTCAACCTTTAAAATAGTCGTCTGTCCGAGAATTAAATAAATGATTGTACAAATTGGCGTTATAATCATCCCTAAAATAGCTTGCATTTTAAAGTACGGTTCAGACTGAATAATCCAATATTCGCGCTGCAAATAATTGATCCAGCTGCTTTGAATATCTCTTCCCCAAACTTTAGTCGTTTTTTCTATTCTGCTTACAAGCAAGCCATGTTCATAATACTTAGATGCAATCATTTTTGTAGTTGCTTTAAACAATACATAACATAGTGCGAATAATAACATAAAACTTATTGCCGTATTTAATGACAAAAGCGTCTCCACCCATGACTGTTGCATTGCAAAACGATAACCTATTTCTAGAAAATCAGAAATTGAAGCGATTAAGGATGATATTGTTGAAACATCTAATTTCGCTAAAACAGTGCTGATTGCATGATAATTTTTTATTAGAAAGTACAGTATTGGGCTTATTCCAATACCTACTATAAGCGTCATCCTAACAAGTAGATATACGGATGCATTAATAAACACACTGCGAAAATGATTCAAAATGGACAACACAAATAGAAGGATTAATACAATTAAAACGTTCATGACAAGTAAAAATACAAATGATTTTATAGCAACACCTAGACTAAACTCTATCAGGAATATGAAAAATGTAGGTATTGATAAAATACTAACCGCCATTATCGGTAGAGTTACCCCACTTATAATTTTCGACATGACAACCTTTTTCGCAGAAATGGGTAAATGAGCAAATATAGCAAAATCACTTTGACTAAACACTACCGAAATGGCAAAATACGAAATCAATAAATATGTCACAGCATTTGAAAGAAGAACATTGTAAAATAAATACGCCTCTGAGGTCGCTATGAAATAGATAATGAAGGTAAGTACAAAATACTGCATGGCTACATAAATAAATGCAATAATTAGGAGTGCTTGAATTAATGGCTGCTTTGGCTTTGCATAAAAGGATGTTAAAAAGAATTTGATTAATTGCATATTATCCTTCATTAGCTTGTTTCTCCATAAAAATAGTCTCTAAGCTCCCATCGACTAGCAATTTCTCAACACGCTCATGTAAGACAATCTTGCCATCTTTTAAAAATGAAATGGATTGACAAATTTTCTCAGCAACATCTAACAAATGAGTTGAAAAGAGAACGGTCCCACCCTTTTCAACATACTCTTTCATACAATTTTTAAAAGCAACGACAGCAAGTGGATCTAATCCATTTAACGGCTCATCCATAATTAGGATTGGCGGACTAATTGTAAAAGCAGTAATCAACGCAATCTTATGAAGCATTCCATAAGAATACGTTCCCATTGGTTTATAAATACTTTTTTCCATACCAAAGACGCTAATAAAGTTTTGTAGTTTTTCATCATCAGTCTTTTCATATAGTTTCAAAACAAAATGTATCCAATCATATGCAGCTATATTCGGAAATACATGAATCGTATCGGGTATAAAATAAAATTGCTTTTTATATTCTAGCGATTGCGATTTCGAAACATTATTAATTATTATTTTCCCGCAATTTTGTTCTACTAATCCAGCAATACAATTTAATGTCGTTGTTTTACCTGCACCATTCCCACCAACAAACGCCAGTATTTCTCCCCTTTCTATTTTTAACTCTACTCCTTTTAAAACCTCCTGCTGGCCATACGATTTCTGTAAATTTTGTATCGATAACAAATTTTTCACCTAATTTCATTCAAAATTTCTTTTTCGCAATGAAACTTTGCATAGTAATGACCATCAAAACAACTAACAGCAGTGTTACCACAATATTAAGGCCAACCCAAGATCCCACATCACCCGACATTAAAATATTTGTTGCATACATACTATTACTAGCAGGATTAACAACATCTATTAATGGATGTAGTCCAACGATAAAACGACAGATTAATAGGACAACGATACTTATTAGTGCTATAAATGCAGGACTATTAAAAAATGTACTCATCATCGCAACAAACGTTATGATGAATAATAGCCAAACACAATAAAATGCAAAAGCCCACATAGCTTGCGTCATAGGAACGGAAGTAAATAAATACGCTGAATAGCCATAGGACACTGCATAGCCAAGAGCTATACATATAACCGCCAATATATAATGGATGATGATTTTACTATTTAAATAAGAAGATATCGATACTGGCCTTGTTAAGATAAATGCCATCATGCCATTTGCTTTTTCCCCTTGAATAATGCTCATAGTGGCAACGACCAGAATAATAATGCCTAGCTGATCAAACTGTGAATTTAATGTTGAGGCTAGTACCTCCTGTCCTTCAGGCATTGCCATCGTAGGATCAATTATTATACCTTTAATACCTCCCGCTGATTGTAAAATAACAGGTAAATAATACATCATAATCGGCTGAGTGAGCCCTAGTAAAATAAATACGATTGGGAGCCAAAATATTTTAAATTCCCTTGCCATTTGCTGTACTTCTTTTTTGCTTAATGCAATAAAAGCACTCATTTTATTACACCACCAATTCCAAAAATATTTCTTCTAGATTATCTTGAATACCTACTTCAAATTTAATAAACATCACCTTTGAATCTAATCCATGCTGTATTAGTCGATTAGCATCAGTTTTCAAATTTTCAATGTGTATTTTGAAGCCATCTCCACAGCTTTCGATTTTCTTCACATATGGTAAATGTTCAATCATTGTTAACCATTGAAAATCTGCCTTTCTGATCATTAAAAAGATAGCTGATTGTTGATGGCGTTTAAGCAACTCTGACTTTGTAGCATCTTCTATTTTGTGACTATTTTTAATCATCACAAAGCGCTCACAAATTTCCTCAGCATCGCTCAATATGTGCGTTGATATTAAAACTGTCGTTTCTTGTTTAATCTCTTTTAATAGATTTAACACTTCTCTTCTCCCTATTGGATCTAGCGCTGATACCGGTTCATCCATAATTATTAAAGCTGGCTTATGCAATAATGCTTGTGCGATGCCAAGGCGTTGCTTCATACCACCAGAAAATGTCCCGACATGACTATGTGCTTCCCTCCCTAAGCCGACCTTTTCTAAAAGCAATGGGATTTCTTTCTGCAATTCATTTTTTGCTATGCCAGAAAGTGTCCCCATAAAGAACAATGTTTCAAACGCTGTCATCCATGAGAAAAAATTAGGATACTGAGGTAAGTAACCAATTTGATTTCTCATAGATGAAATCTTTTGACCATCAAGAAGAATTTCTCCTTTGTCTGCATTCAGAATATCGGCAATGATTTGAATTAACGTGGATTTCCCCGCTCCATTTGGTCCAATTAACCCGACACACTCATTAACATCAATGACCATTGAAAAATCATTTACGGCTGTTTTTTGTTTAAACTTTTTCGTAATATTTTTAATTTCTAAGCGCACGTTTATTTACATCCTTCCTACCAATAATGAAGTATAGAACAGAACCAATTGAATTACAGAACAAAATAATAATGGTCCACATTAGTATGTTTTCTCTCGTATCGCGGTGCCGGTATAAGTCGAATAAAGCAACAATGATTAGAACAAATCCTACGAATATAAATGGCAAAATGATTGGAAGTATACTTGCCCAATCTATTTGCATTAAATCATCAAAACCATAGTGTAATTTCATTTTTAACCCCCCATTCATTATCGTTATCAATAATGATAACAGAAGATGTAAAAAATTTCATTACCTTTTTACTGTACATCCTTTTAAAAAACCTATAGTATATTTTTTGGTAATGTTCTCATATTGATAACATTTGATTGCTTCCCTTGATTCCATATGATAGGAGGATCGTTTTATGCGGAATAAAGCAGAGGTATTAATGCACCCTGTGAGAATGAAAATTTTACAAGCTCTCATGTACGAGAAAGAAGATGGCTTAAGCACTTTGGAGATGATTTCTATCATAAAGGATGTACCTCAAGCTACTTTGTATCGGCACATTCAAATTTTAGTGGATGAAAACATCATAAAAATTGTGAAAGAGCGAAAAGTTCGTTCTGTTACAGAAAAATTTTATGCAGTAAATGAAGGAGCAGAAAAACTTAATGAGGAGGATTGGGCACAACTAACAATCAAACAAAAAATAAATTATGTTTCCTACTATCAATTAACTTTACTATCTCAATATCAAAATTATTTACATTCACTTGATAAAGAAGAAAGTCTTGCAGATTGTGCAACTTTTTCATTTATTGATTTAACGTTAACGAATGATCAATTCAATAACTTTGAAAATGAATTAAACGATTTAATAAATAAATACTATAATATGGCCGACTCAAGTAAAGAGACTGATACTGAGACAAAAACAGTAGCAATAAATATTATTCCAAAACCTTAAGTAGTATTTACATAAAGAAATGGAGAAGATTTATGAAAAAAAGTAAGTCAGTTGAAAACACAAGAAAATTTATCATGATTATAATTGGCGCTGTCATCGCAGCATATGGACTTGAAGCGGTATTAATACCGAACGAAGTCATTGATGGTGGTGTGACGGGGCTTAGTATTATGGGCGCAGCCCTTTTTGGTATACCATTAGGCGTACTGCTCTTTGTATTAAACATTCCGTTTATTTATATTGGCTATAAACAAGTAGGTAAAACTTTTGCATTGATGAGTACTGCTGGGATTGCAGCTCTATCTATTTCCACAGTGCTTATGCATGATGTTAAAACAATTTTAGGTCCAAATGATCCACTATTAATTGTTTTATCTGGTGGTATGCTACTAGGTGTTGGGATTGGGATTGTCTTACGTAACGGTGGCGCTTTGGATGGCTCTGAAATTTTAGCCGTGTTACTTTCACGTAAGGTTCCGTTTTCAGTCGGGGATATTATATTATTTATTAATGCCTTTATTTTCTTAGGGGCAAGCTTTATTTTTGGCTTAGAGAGCGCACTATACTCAGCTTTAACATATTTTATTGCGAAAAACGTTATCGATATTATCCAAGATGGTTTAGAAAAATCAAAAGATGTTCGTGTTGTCAGTGCAAAATCAGAGGAAATTGGTGATGCGATCCAAGCTCGTTTAGGACGTGGTGTTACATATACAAAAGGGCGTGGCGGTTTCTCCAATGAACCTACTGATATATTAAACTGTGTCATTAACCGTATGGAAGAAAATAAACTTGTATCGATTATTAAAGATATTGATGAAGGTGCCTTCATAGTTATTTCTGATGTTTCAGAGGTACGTGGCGGGAACTTCAAAAAGCGTGATATTCACTAAAGTCTACTCACTATCCAAATACAAAAACGCATATTGCTAAATGATTTTAGTAATGTGCGTTTTTATTTTGGCGAATGCTTTTGTTTATTTTCTAGTCTTTCTTTTAAATCATTAAAGTCTTCGATTACATCTTGCATTGATATTTTTTTAGCTAATGCAATCCCCTTTTGAATAGATTTAGATGCTTCTTCAAATTTATTTGCTTTGATCTGGGCATCTGCAAGGCAATACCAATAAAACCAGGCACCCATTTCTGAAATTTTATCTTTATAAAACTTTTCGATTACCGGATAGTATTTAGAATATAATTCTTCGTTATAGACCAACTTTTCACCATTCCATTTTAGTACATCCACTAAATAGCTATCACCAATATACATTTGCCAAACTGCTAGACCAACTTTTTGATTTCCATTCACAAAATCCATTTTATGATAAGAAACTTCAGCAATTTTTTGGAATGAGTTATTGATCCATTGGAACACTTCCAGATTGCTTCCCATTGCCGCTCCGATTGTCACACCAAATAAATATTCTTTTGAGCCATCACCAGTAATATCTTTTAAACCAGAAAAATCCAAATCGACTCCTCGCATTTTAGTTTCCCAAATCTTCCGCCAATCTGTATTGTGTTTTTTTAGCACTATTGATCCAAACTGAGAAGGGGAATCCTTTGCTTTAATTTTATAAGTGAATATTATTTCTTTCTGTCCATCGTGGTCAAGGTCATAAAGTTGAATTGGCCGTGTGGAGAAAGGTTTTTCAGGGCTTATAAGTGACGCATTCGATGGCATAAATCTACTTACAATTTTCTTTAAGTCTTCTTCCTGGTTCTCCTTAGCGTGAACAAATATTGGACTAAAGCAAACTGCGAAAAGGAGCAATAATGTAAATAGCATGATTTTCTTCATCGAAATGTCCCCTTTTACAGCCAAATTCAACATATAGTATTGGCATAAATAGAAAAGTAATTCTTCAATAAACTTGCAAGATGACGAAGTGCAATCAATTGCGTTAAAATATTTTCTAAAGACGATTGATGTATGCGTATCTGTCTTTGAGGGTTCTCTATACGTCACTTTGACGGTCTATCCGTCACTTCGATGGTTCTATCCATCATTTTGACGGTTCTATCCGTCACTATTAACATCATCATATAAAAAAGGAGACATAAATGGACTTATTTATCGCAAGTAATCGTCAATTACCTATCCGTTATTACGTAAATGAAGCGATTTGGATTCGTCGCGGTTGCTTAAGTTTACATCAATTAACGCTGCCCTTTTTTGTAGAAGTAGAAATAAAAAACACGCATCATTTATTGAAAATTACAGAATATGTTCAAGAAGTCCAAAAACAATATAGCTATACAGAAATTCAAATTATTATTAAGGACAAAAATATTTTTACACACTTACAAAAGAGCCTCCCCGACTCTAATACCAATCATATTCTCACAATTGAGCAACTAATTCGCCCATGAAGAAAGGTAGCATTTTTACCATTAAATTTATTATCACCAAAACGTGGGGTTGATTTCCGTTCCAACTGGGCGCTTTGTAGCTGCCGCTTCGCTTTCGCTACAGAAAACATTTGTTGTTGCTGTCGCTTCGCTTTCGCACAGATAAAACATTTGTTGCTGTCGCTTCGCTTTCGCACAGATAAAACATTTGTTGTTGCTGTCGCTTCGCTTTCGCACAGATAAAACATTTGTTGCTGTCGCTTCGCTTTCGCGCAGATAAAACATTTGCCGCTGTCACTTCGCTTTCGCGCAGAGCAGAGCTTCCTGGGGCTTCCGCTGAGCCGCGTCGCTTCGTTGCAGGGTCTCGTGCCAACAAGATGTTGGTCACGAAGGCGTTATCACAGGACGTGATGGTGTTAGCCTTCGTTCCTCTATCGCTGATCCCCGAGGAGTCACCCTGTCTCCACTCCAATCAACTCATTTATATAGTAGAGGTTTAACAAAAGTCATCCGCAACTTTTGGTGATGAATTTATTAAATGCTACCTTACTATTTTTATGAAACTGTAACAGGCAGTTCGATGATAAACTGCAGCATACCATCCTTATACTTCGCATCAATTTTGCCACCATGTAGTTCTACAATGCTCTTTGCAATAGCAAGTCCAAGTCCTGAGCCTTCCGCTACGCTTGTTCTAGATTGGTCTTTTTTATAAAATCGCTCAAATATGCTCATTAGCTCTTCAGATGTAAATTCATTACTTTCATTTGCAACACAGATTTGAACATTACTTTCTTTTTTTTCAAGAGAAACAAAAATTTCACCGTCACCTGTACTATATTTAATGGCATTCATTAATAAATTATCAAAGACCCTAACAATTTTTTCAGAGTCCACTGGAGCAAAGATCCGCTCCTCTGTGAAATTTTTAATAAATGTACGATGGTTTTCCTCCGCTTGCGGAATCAACTCCTCAATTAACTGATCGAGAAGCTCATTCATACATATATCTTGTCGCCCAAGGACAATGCTTTCATTCGTTAGCTTCGTATATTCAAATAAATCTTCAATCAGGTTCTTTAACTGTTCGGATTTTGAGAAAGCAATCTTTAAATACTCATCATATTGCTCCTTTGTGTCGTACTTTTCATCTCTTAACAATCGTAAATAGCCCATAATCGAAGTAAGTGGTGTTCGTAGGTCATGCGAAACGTTTGTAATTAATTCATTTTTTTGTTTTTCAATCCTTCGTTCCATCTCTATATTGGTCATAATAGCTTCAGTCATTTGATTGACATTCTCTGTTAATAAAGCGATTTCATCTATCCCCTTTTTCTCAATGCGATAGGTTAAATCTCCTTTTGCGATTACCATAACCCCCTCTGCCAGCGCCTCGATTTGTTTCATTTTTCGTTTTGTTATGTAGAAGAATGAAAATGTAAAAACAACAATTGCACTAAATAATGGGATAAGGCCCTCATTCGAACTTGCGATAACCATCCCCTCAGGAATACCGCTGACAAACAAATATAAGTTTTTATCTTCTATAGTTAAAGGATAAAATGCAATGAATTCTTGCCTTAATTGCTCGATTGCTGGTATTTCATAATTATTGAGTGGATGGTTAATCGCAAAGTCCATTACATTCCGAATCTTATAATGCAAATTGATTTGTTTCTCTTCCACTTGCTTTGTTTTGTATAAAATCTTTCCGTTCTCATCGGTAACGATTACTTTTAATGCACTTTGTTCCATTTCAAATTTAAGATTTTCTGATTCAATCATTTGCTGTACTGCTTCTAAACTATTTTCATTGCTGGCTAGATCTGTGGCACGCTGCGCTTGATTATTTATATCCTGCATCCCTTGACTATAATCAATCTTAACTGCCGGGTTAATATTCAAAGCAAACGAAAGTGCGGCTTTTGCTCCAAGTAAACCTAAAAATGCACAAAGAATAAACGTCGTCAATAATTGGATTCTAATGCTTCGCCGAACTTTTGTTATAGCAATTACAATGAACATTTTTAGTTTGTTTAATAAGAAAAGTAATGGCTTAATGATCTTTCTCAATTTTATAACCTACTCCCCATACTGTTTTAATATATTGAGGATTTCTTGAATTTGTCTCAATTCTTTCTCGAATTTTTCGTATATGTACCATTACCGTATTTTCAGATTGTATAGCCTCTTCCTTCCAAACCTTTTCATAAATTTGCTCAGCGCTCATGACTATGCCTTGATTTCTTGCAAGTAATTCAAGAATAGAAAACTCCCTTGGCGTAAGCTTTACCTTTTCATTGTTGACGATTACTTCATGTGTGTCGGTATTAATTCGCAGATCACCAATCTCTATCTCACTTTCGTTCATACTATCTAGTCGATTCATTTTGATGTATCTACGAAGTTGAGATTTTATGCGCGCAATTAGCTCTAAAGGGTTAAAGGGCTTTGTTACATAATCATCTGCGCCTATTGATAATCCAACGATTTTATCCATATCTTGAGACTTTGCTGACAGCATAATAATGGGCATCTCGGCTATCTCCCTTACCTTCATACACATTTCGATGCCATCCACGTTCGGCATCATAATATCTAGAACAATTAAGTGTACTTTATGTTTCTTTAAAAGACTTAAGCCCTCCTCTCCGTCACTTGCTTCTAGAATATCGTAGCCTTCATTTTTTAAATAAATAGCAATAAGATTTCTAATCTCTTTTTCATCATCAACTATTAGTATTGTTTCTTTCGTCATCTAATCCCACCAAATTACAAAGTATTTTAAATTTTCAAATGCACGTTAATCAGACTAGCATCATAGCATGAGGTTGATTTTCGTTCCAACTTGGCACTTTCCTACGGGCGGTCAGTCTTTGCTCCAATCAACCTATTTCATGCAAAATATTCCTATTCATAATTACAGTTCCTAATTTTAACTATTTTATTATTTTTCGTATATAAAAATAATAAAATTATTCTGATACCGACTTTAATTTTCGTGTATATAAATAATAAAAACATCCTGCAATACTGACGAAAGCACCAAAGTAAATACCGTATTTTGTCGCAAGCATGGAAATACTTTCAATGTGTTTTCCGAAAAACAAACCAAGTGTAAAGTAAATCAATGTCCAAACAAAGCCTGCTGTGTAGTAATACAAAGCGTATTTTTTAAATGACATGTTATTCATACCTACTAAATACGGAAGTATATGTCTCACAATTGGTATGAAATAGCTTATCACTAAAGCAAAATGACCATACCTATCTATTAATTCTTTTGACAGTAATAAATATTTTGCCTTGTTCTTTTTCACCAATTTATCAAGTATTTTATGGCCAAACATTTTTCCAAGGATAAACCCTAAGGAAAGTCCTGTAATTGCGCCAAGATAAGTTAGTACAAAAGCTTTCAACACACTCATTTTTCCTAACGATGATAAAAATCCACCACTCATAACAATCATCTCATCCGGAAGGGGCATACCAACGATTCCTAGCCATAAGCTGAAAAATAAAGCCAAATAACCGTATTGCTCAATATATGATAGAAGATCTTGTAATCCCATTAGCTAGCCCTCACATTTCCAAGTTTACAGCTGAGTACATAGGCGGGTGGAAGGTTAATCCATACTTTTTCATGTGAAATGTCCTTAAAATAATTTTGGATAAAGGATTTCCTAACAAGTGAATATTGGAATGTGATAAATTCTCCATCTTCTATGCACTCCTTAACATTTTGTAAAATACGTGATGAAATGGCAGGATTCAATGATGTAAAAGGTAATCCAGATACGACATAATCAATTTTTTTAATATTTAATGCTGACATATAATCGCATAAATCCTCAGCTGATCCATGTATTACGATTATACTCGGCTCATGTTCAAATTGTTCGCGAAGCTTTTCACAAAAAACTTTATTATTTTCAATAAGAATTAACTTTGTTGACTGCTCTTTTCTTTTCACTAATTCTTTCGTAAATGAACCCGTCCCCGGACCTAGTTCAACAATACATCCGGCATTTTTAAATGAAATTTGGTCGACCATTTTTTTGGCTAATTTTTTAGAACTAGGTGAAATTGCACCTATCGTTTTTGGATGTTTTATAAATTCAGTAAGGAACGTTAACATAAATTTTCTCCCCGATCAAAGTATTATTTGAATACTTTTAATATAAAGAGCATTTCTTAAAGATTTCCGAGGAGATTTCTTAAATTTTTCTTAAGAGACCAGAAAAGATTATTAGGTCATTGGTTCTATTAATTATTTCCTTTACAAAATAGTCATACAATTGCTTCCAGTAGAATAGAAACCTATATAGGGAACAATTGGTACGGAAAAATAAAGTGGGGTGTAAATGGATGCTTAAACTAAATAATGCAAAAGAATTGGTACTCGGAATTGTACAACATGACCCATTGTTTGTCGTCATACAAAAAAATACGCCATTAGTAGAAATACTCTTCAATGACGACTATCTAGCGCATATTGAGGAAACAAATTATTATTCTACTTCAGAAGTCGCTAACTGGTTTGAAATAACGGAAACGAAGCTTCGTTATTACATTAAACCATTCGAACAGTATATTTTTGAAAATGTTTCGAATAGCCCAAACACTAATATTCGATTGAACCTTCCTGCCATCTTAAGACTTCGCATGATTTTACTGCTAAAAGATGAACTCCGTGTCAAAGGCTTAAAACTTTTACTAGGAATTGATGACAATGGTCAACTCATCAAACACCAAATAACTGCCACAACTATGGGTACTGATGATTTAGCAGATCAAGTTGTTGTTCTTGGAAATGTTCTTCAGCAAATGATACAAACTGGGCTTTTTAATTTTCTTCCCGACGAAGAACATGGCGCTATGCAAGTGACGATCAATCAAGACTTTCTAGCACAAAAAATTCAATTAGTATCCTCGGAATCGAATCTTCAAGTAGAAGAAATTCAAAAAGAAACAGCTGAACTTAAACTAGAAAATGAAAAATTAAAGCAACAAATTTCCGAACTTCAAGAGGAGCATAGCGTAAAGGATATTGTTCAAAAAATTCGTGAGCGTCATATTGAAAATGAAATTGTATCGACATTACGGACAGAAGCATTACAGCAATTTTCGATATACAATAAGGCAGGCTATTTCAGAAAAATTTTTCGATCCTCTCAAATTGAGATGGAAAAAGAGCAATTTGTGTTGAACTATATTTCGAAGTATCTAGAAGAACGTTTAGAAGTTGCACTGAATAATTATTATGAAGAATAAATATCTTCAAGCTGTTGTTACATGTAAAATTGTAAACACTTGGTGGAGAACATGAAGGAGTCTTTTTAAAGAAGCCATTCATGTTCTTTTTTTATTTCGTATTAGCTATTGGCCCCCACTGATTAGAGTTATATTGTATAGTAATTTATTTTTTGAAAATTAGTCTTATAATCATTATAAGAACAGTCGAAGGGGTGAAATGAATGGCAATGATTGAGGTCAATAATTTAACGAAAAAGTTTGGAGATTTTTATAGTGTTCAGAATGTGGACTTACAAATCGAAAAAGGGGAAGTGTTCGGATTTTTAGGTCCCAATGGTGCAGGTAAATCTACAACAATTCGGCATTTAATGGGCTTCCTTCAGCCCTCAGAAGGACAGTGTTTCATAAAAGGATTAGATTGTCGAAAATCTACTGCGGAAATTCAAAAATTCGTAGGCTATTTACCTGGTGAAATTGCATTTATCGATAAAATGACTGGACAACAATTTATCCAATTTATTGCCCAAATGCGAGGGTTACATGATTTAACAAGAGCTCATGAACTCATGCAATACTTTGAATTAAATGCCACTGGCCTTATTAAGAAAATGTCAAAAGGTATGAAGCAAAAAGTAGGTCTCATCTGCGCATTTATGCATAACCCTGAGATAGTCATTCTAGATGAACCGACAAGTGGATTAGATCCTCTTATACAAACAAAGTTTATCGACTTTATTTTAGCTGAAAAAGAAAAAGGAACGACCATATTCATGTCCTCGCATATGATTGAAGAAATTGAAAAAACTTGTGACCGTGTAGCAATTCTTAATGCTGGGAAAATTGTTGCAACTGAAACAATCGCTGACTTAAAAAAGCGAAAATCTAAAAAGTTTTTAATAGAATTTCAAAGCGAGCAAGAGCTATCTCGTTTCTTAGGAGAGCAACTTAAAATGGAACAGATTGGGCCAACACGAGCGATTATAAAAGTTCAGGGAAATGTCCAAACACTACTCCATACTTTAGCAGACTATAAAATTAATGACCTCGATATCATTTCACAATCACTTGAAGATATATTCATGCATTACTACGAAAGTGGAGGGAAAGAGTCATGAACTTTACTTTGCTAAAACATGAGATGCTAGCTACTATTAAACTTTTTAGTATTATACTCGCTGTATTAATGCTCTATATGATTAGTATTGTCTATATGTATAACCCTGAAATGAGCAATACTCTAAATAAGCTTACCGAAACAATGCCAGAATTGATGTCAGCATTTGGTATGAGTAACATAGGCAATTCGTTAATTGAATTTCTATCTACCTATTTGTATGGATTTTTATTACTTGTTCTGCCGTTAGTCTTTATTATTATGTTGGCAAATAAACTAATGATGGGCTATATCGACAATGGTTCCATGGCATACTTAATTGCGACACCGAATACACGTTTTAAAATTGTCTTCACACAAGCATTTTTTTTAGTTGCTAGCATCTTTACACTGCTCACAGTAACAACTTTGGTAGCAATCATATTTTCAGAGATTCTTTTTCCAAATGAATTGGATATAAGTGCTTTTTTGACATTAAATATCGGTCTCTTTTTCTTACACTTTGCCATTAGTGGCTACTGTTTTTTTGTATCCTGCAGTAGTAAGGATTTAAGAACCTCTTATGCGTATAGTACAGGAATTCCTATTGTTTTTTATTTAATTCAAGCGCTAAGTAATATGGGTGGTTCTTTGGAAAAGCTTAAGTACTTCACCATTTACTCATTGTTTGCACCTGAAAAATTAATGACTCAAAGTAGCTCGTCCATTTGGATGCTAGGAGCATTGTTTGTAATCGGGCTACTATGCTATATGTTAGCTATTCGTGTTTTTGTTAAACGTGATTTGCATTTGTAAAGCTAAACGTCAGAATCTGCTTGCTTTCTTGTAGCAAGCAGATTCTTAAACTTAGGAATATAAAATTCATTGCTGCAAAGATGCCAAATTACCAAGGAAGCGCAATAATCGAAAATGAATCATGGCTAACTCCTCCACATTTAAATTCTCATCTCCACTGCGTAACCACTCTTGAATAACACCTAAAATCGCGGAAGTTAAAAAAGCCTCAAAATATTGTAGAAACTCTGGGTCAAGCCCTTCTTCTCGAATCACAGAGATTCTATCCAAAATATGATTACTAAAAACTTTCTTCATTCTCATGTTAAAGGCGGGGCTCCCCTGCTCTCCTAAAATAATTCGGAAAGCTCTTGCATGCTCTTTAATAAATTGAAAAACTGCAATAAATGGCTGATATAGTTGGCCTATTTTTATCGAGTGAAAAGCATCTAGCGGTTGAACGTTTTTCACATAGCTCTCTAGTTCATTTAATAATTCCTGCTGCAAATCCTCCATCACTTCAAATTTATCTTTATAATGCAGATAAAAAGTTCCTCGATTAATGTTTGCAGTAATAGCTAGGTTTTTTACTGTTACTCGCTCAAAACCTACTTTCTCTATTTGTACAAGTAATGCAAGTTTTATAGCTCGTTTCGTTTCAAAATTCATGATATCGTGAATAGACATTTAGAACCCCCATTGTATTATCACTTTATTCCGTTAGTATTTAGCCATGTTGTTAGATGATTGCCTCAATGGTTACCTCAAAAATTACAACAAGTTCAAAAAGTAGCAGTCATTACAGCATTTACCTTATTTATCGGGTCTTTTTTATTATTTTCCAACAATCTAATTTAGTAAAATAGTTATTTTTTTAAATTTTTTTGGCGGTATACATCCATAGTTATTAAAAACTGCACTATTACGCATCGAATTTGATGATTATAGCTATTATGTACAACGAATTTGTTTGGACTAGGCAATCTGATTTCATCTAGCGAAAATGTTGGAATCCAAAATCACTTAACACTTTTTAGTTATTTGTTTATTGTAATTCCCAATTCACTGCCTTAAAATTTCAGGTATCAACACTGTGTTCAGTAAAGGAGAGATGGTTAGATGGGAAACAATGCAATTTCATTAAACTCCATAGAAAAAAAGTTTCACCAAAAACAAGTAATTGCCCCGCTTTCCTTAGAAATTCCTAAGGGACAGCTTATTGGCTTACTTGGCCCTTCAGGCTGTGGGAAAACGACGTTAATTAAAATGATTATGGGAATGATCAAGCCCGATAATGGTCATATTCAAGTGTTAAATCATACAGTCCCCCATAAGCAATTACTGACAGATATCGGTTATATGGCACAATCTGATGCACTGTATTTGGATTTAACCGGTGAAGAGAATCTCCAATTTTTTGCTAAGCTTTATCGATTATCAAAAAAAGAACGTGCGGAGCGTGTCAATTATGCTGCAAGCCTTGTTCATTTAACGGATGATTTAGCTAGTAAAGTGATGAATTATTCTGGGGGGATGAAACGTAGATTATCCCTTGCAATTGCCCTTATCCAAAATCCAAAGGTGTTGATTTTAGATGAGCCAACTGTTGGGATTGATCCCGTATTGAAAAAAGAAATTTGGCAGGAGTTAATTCGTCTAAAAAATGATGAGCATAAAACAATTTTAGTAACGACACATGCAATGGATGAAGCAGAGCGCTGTGACCAGCTAGCTATGCTTCGTAATGGTCATATTATCGCGCATGGAACGCCACATGAATTGAAAGCTCATTATCAGGCTAAGGATTTTGATGAAGTGTTTTTAAAGGCTGGAGGTGAAGCACTATGAGAATCGGCGCAATTGTTACTAGAATTATGCAGCAAATGATACGTGATAAACGTACACTTGGCTTATTATTTTTCGCCCCTCTTCTTGTGCTTTCGTTAATGTATTTTGTTTTTAATAGTAACGAACCTGACATGACACTAGTCGTATCAAATGGTCCTGCATCAATAATTGAAAAGCTTGAAAATGGGGATTTTCATGTTATCGAAAAAAATGATTTTTCTATTGCCAGTCTAAAAGATGAAAAATATGATGGCTGGTTAGCTTTTCAGCAAACTCAATTGAAGCTCACATTATTAAATGATGATCCATCAACAGCTAAGGCTTTAAAGATGAAGCTTTCTCAGGTTTTACAGCCCGAACAATCTGCCATGATGAAGTTGGCGACTGATTATGTATATGGCGATGAAAATACCGCTATTTTTGATATTTTCAGCCCGATGCTAACAGGCTTCTTTGTGTTCTTTTTCGTCTTTTTAATTACAGGTATAGCGTTGTTAAAAGAACGAACTTCAGGGACTTTGGAACGCTTACTAGCGACACCGATTAAACGTTCTGAAATTGTCGCTGGTTATATGATTGGTTATGGATTGTTTGCTTTTATTCAAACGGTTATTATTGTACTATTTGGGATTTTTGTCCTTGATATTGTACACGTCGGCTCCATTTGGCTTGTGCTACTAATCAATATTGTTGTTGCACTTGTTTCATTATCATTAGGAGCTCTGTTATCAAGTTTTGCCGCTTCAGAGTTTCAAATGATGCAATTTATCCCGCTTGTCATTGTGCCGCAAATTTTCTTTTCAGGTATTTTCCCACTGGATAATATGGTGGAGTGGCTACAAAATATAGGTCGTATTATGCCACTATACTATGCCGCTGACGCGTTGAATGGGGTTATGTATAAAGGATATAGCTTTAGTGAGATTCTAGCCGACTTAGCGATTCTTGCTAGCTTTGCTCTTGTCTTTATGACATTAAATATTGTAAGTCTCAAAAAATATCGATCTTTATAATTGAAACGGTTCTGCTCAAAAATTGGGCAGAACCTTTTAGAGGTGTTATCGCCCAACTTTTAAATTTTATCGAAAAACTTTCACGTTTTATCGACCAACTTTCCCGTTTTATCCCCTAACTTTTCATTTTTATCGACATCCACTTCAATTTATCCTTAATATAACTAAAAAATGAAAATTACACCAATATTCTATTAGAAAAAGAACTAATATTCATCTATACTAGTTTTACAGATAATGGTCTTGGATATAGAAACGAAAATGACTTACAAATAAGCCTAAAAATAAAGGTGTGTAAAGATGAATACGATTATGGAAATACAGAACATCTCTAAACAGTATAGAGGTAAAAAAATTTTAGAAAATGCTACATTTTCTATTTACGCTAATGAGATTATAGCTATTGTAGGAAAGAATGGAGCGGGTAAAAGTACCCTTCTAAAAATTATTGCGGAATTAGTTGACGCTGACAATGGTTCTATTGTCAAACATCGACAATCATTAAAAATTGGTTATGTGCCAGAAGTGACCCCTTCACATATTTTGTTTACGCCTGAAGAATATCTTTATCATATGGGCCGTATTCGAGGTATGACAAAAAAACAACTACAGCAAAAAATAAATGAGTTACTTGATTTATTTCATTTACAGGAAGCTCGGAACACTCGAATTATTAACTTTTCTAAAGGTATGAAGCAAAAGGTTATGATTATGCAAGCAATGCTTGAAGACACGGATCTACTAATCTTAGATGAGCCACTATCAGGGCTTGATCCTAAAGCTCAAAGTGATTTAGAAGAAACTCTTTCGATATTAAAGGCTAAAGGGTTAAGTATCGTTTTAACATGTCACGAACCAAAATTATTTCAACATCTTGTTGATACCGTTCTTGTTATTCAAAATAATCGGGTCATCCAAGTAGAGTCATTCAATAAAAATGATAGTCCGAAAAATAAATTGATTTTCGAAATTTCAAACGTGGAATTATTAGATGACATGCTACCTATTCTTGAAATTCAGCAACAAAATTATTTAGACAACGGTTGTTATGAGGTTATCACCATTATTAAGGCAGAGGAAACTGACCGAGTATTATTAGCGCTACTACACAAAAAAACCTCTATTAAACAATTAATCCCGATCAATGAAAAGGAGGAACAATTCTATACCCATTTTTAATGAGGAAGAATAGACGCCGATATGACAAGTTTATTACGTTATCAATTTATCAATTATTTAAGATCCTATCAATACGTTCCACCTTTTTCAATTTTCATATTATGCCTGGTTGTTAATTATACCTTTGTACCAAACCCAATATTAGATAGTTATTCGTTTACAGCTATCCTTCTCTTTTTTCTAATGGGTTGGTTTACAATTACACTATTTCAGGCAGAAGATGAAGGACAAAAAGTAATTACAACACTTCATACCAAAAGTCGAACACACTATAATTTAGGAATTTTTATTATTTGTGTACTCATTGGTTTTTTCTTAAGCTTTGTATCAGTAGTCTACCCTACTCTTATTGGTGCCTTTGGGGAAAAACCAAGATTTATACATCAAATACTAGGATTCCTCTCTCATTTTAGTTTATCTGTACTAGCAATTGCACTCTCAGCTATATTTACGAGAGAACTCGTTAAAAATAAACAAAATACTTGGTGGGGTGTACTTGGCATCTTAATTGTTTCTGTCGTGATTGCTACTTTAAAAGAAACAATTCTTCAGATCAAAGGGCTCATTTGGTTACTTCCTCCTGTCCGCCTTTCATTGGAAATGATGGGCTCAGATGACTCTATTAAATCAATTCCTAGCAGTTTTTATTGGCAATTTACTTGGATTTTCGTCTATTCAGCCTTCGTCATCATGTTGTTCTTCCTCCTTTCGAATCGAAAAAGGAGATAAATTTCTAAAGAAGGAGAGTTCAATCGGTAAAAATAACAAGTTGCTAACTATGGAAGTTGAAAGTGATATTGCATTCTTCCTGAGGATATGCCTTTTATTTTTGAACACTATTTCAGATGTATTCAGGCTACAGGTGAGACTGCTGTAAAAATGTAGGGACAGGACTAGGACTCGGATTATCTATTTGCAAGCATATTATGGAGGCACATAATGGTTCAATTTCTTTTAAAAGTAAGTAAAATGTAGGAACAACATTTACGTTAACTCTTCCTATTATTTAAATTTCGCAAGAAGAAAGAGAATAAAACTTTAATCAGTAGGGGTTTTATTCAACCCCTACTGATTATTTGTCTCCATCAATCGGTATTCTATGCGGTTAATGCCGGATAAAAAAGTACCTATTGCCATTTATTATTACGATAATCTGATTTGTTTTGATGATATGTTATAACTAAAGAAATGGTTAGTAAACTTCCAAAAAATGAATCTATGATACGTACAACCATTACTCCATAGTTGCTAATTGGTACCCTATCGATCATGTACCAAAGACATACATATAGTAGCGTTAAAATAAATATTAAAGCCCAAAAATAGAGTTTCTTTTTAGCGCCAATGTTTGGAGTATCTTTATTCTTATTTAATGATGAGCTGTAATACATATAAACGATAATTAGTGAAATCCCCAAAAGTGTACTACCGTGTTGCAAAAGTTTATAAATGGGTATTTGATAGCCATACAAATTGAATGTATAGGTTAAAGTTTGGAAATTCCTTACCATAAATCCATTTGTATGTGTAAAAGAATCCCATACTACATGAGTTAACATTCCAAATAATGCTGAGTAACAAAAAATGACTGTCTTCCATTTTTTACTTCCCGCCACTTTGTAGCTAGATGTATCCTGCAGAAAGTTAGGTAAATGGTGGATTACATTCAAACGTATCATTCGATGATAAATAAAGTAAATCATTACTACTAATGGGAGATTGAATAGAAAAAAACCTGTGTAGGTATGCCCTATCTCTCCTATAGGTTGACCTCGTAAAAAATATTCAAAGTCAGGCGCCATACTACCTAAAACCATTGCAGAAAAATTAATATATTTACTTTTTCTAGTGAAAGGTAATACTGCCGCCGGATGAGCAAATGTTAATGGCATAGTATCCCCTTCTATATAACAATGTATTTATACAACGTTTTTTTTTTCTAAAAGTTACTTAGAAATGTAAAGATCAGCTGATTCCATCCACAAATTTTTATGCTGTAAAAATTTAATTAGGAACTTATAATACCCCCATTACACTAAAAGAAATAAAATCAAATGAAGGGAGTTTCTTGTAGCAAAAGAGGTACTTAATCATGCTCAAAACCTATGTAAGACATATTCCACAGGTAGTACAAAGTATTCTTGTAATATATGGCATACCGGAATTACCCCTTGTAATAAATTGGCCAACAACTATCGGATTATCCCTCTTAAGTATTGTGACCGCCTGTCTTGGTTGCTGGGTATCGACGAAAATAATCGCCAAAACCTCACCGCGAATTTTACTTGTTGAATAAAAATTCCCCCATTCTACTTAGGTAGTGGGGGCATTCATTTTAATATATCCATAACTACCGGGTTCATGTTATAATATTCCAAAAAATAAAAGAAATTTACTTCTCTTGGTTATCATTTTGTCACTGGTATGCCGACATCTGCCTAGCACAAATGTTTACAGTACACCGTTTAGACGAGAAAATAACTATCATATGTAAATATTTTTTGGGAGATGATTGTATGAAACGAGCACATATTCATGAATTAAATATTACTCGTGCATTATCCATTTTAGCTGTACTTATTATCCATGCTACTAGTACACCTGTTACGGTTTTACCAAGTGACTCAAAACTATATCCGCTTTATATATTTTTTAACATTTCCTCTAAATTTGCTGTCCCTGTATTTATTTTCTTAAGTGGATTTGTTTTATTTTACAATTATATACAAAAGGACTTAACAAAAGGGCTGGTCGTTAGCTTTTATAAAAAAAGAGTGACGCAAATTCTCATTCCTTATCTCTTTTTTTCTATTTTCTATTATGCTGCCATTCAAATTTTTTTGACGGATGATTTATCATTAACATGGCATGCACTATTTAGTGTGGAATTTCTTGAAAAACTTTTAATCGGAAAAGCGTATACGCATTTATACTATATTTTTATTATTGTACAGTTCTATCTGATGTTCCCTTTATTCCTATATGTTTTAAAGAAAAAACCAGCCCTAGCCTCTCATCTCATTTGGATTGGATTTGCCCTTCAATGGGGCTTTATTTTGTTAAATGCAGAGTTTTGGCAATATCCATATAGAGGGAGTATCTCATTTTCTTATTTTGTCTATTTCTTAGCAGGTGGATTTTTAGGTATCTATTTTGAAAAATACAAAAGATGGATCCAACTAAAAAAAGAGGATTTCCATATTGCTATCCCTTTTATCTGGATTATATGGCTATCTTCTACTATTTATAATGTATATTTATATTATTTTGTATACTCATCTCAAACCTATTTAACTAACAGTATTATATTTGAAATTGTTTTTCAGCTACAATCTATAACAGCAAGCATTGTCTTATTACAGCTTTCCTTTTGGATTTATAACAAATGGAATAAAGCGATTGTCAATTGCTTTATTAGCCTAGGCACACTATCATTTGGCATCTATCTATTACATCCATATTTCCTTTTCCTTTATAGACAAATTCCTATAAGTGGAAACAGTATTTTATTTCATTTATGGAGTGTTGGTGGTTTTCTTGTTGCCCTATTCGTCACTTGGGCTATTGTATTTTTAATAGGAAGATATTTTAAATATCATTGGATTGCGTTTGGACCGATTCCGAAAGAGTTTCCATACAAAAAGTAAGTGTAACAAGCCCTCGTACACGCGGTAGTAGCGTTTACGAGGGCTTTGTTAATTATTTGCTTGGTCGTGCATTCAATTTAGTGCAATAATTTTAAAGAAAAGCTCTTACCTATCAAGTATGCAAAAACAACTCCAAAAAATCCTCTTCAGAAAAAACAACAATATTATTTCTTCTTAGTAATGCAGTAGTTACGCCTACGCCCCCTAATTTTGTACCATTGAAATCACCATTGTAAATCATTGCACTGCCACATGATGGACTATACTCCTTTAATACAACCTTAGTTGCTCCTATTTCAAGTGCTTTATGTAATGTTGCATATGCGCCCTTTAAATAAAGCTCCGTAACATCACGACCAGATATTTCAACCACGCTCGCTTTTCCATCTAGAACGTCTTCACCATCTCCACCAACAATTTCAGCGGGCTCACGAGGCGTCGAAAAACCTCCCATAATTTCAGGGCATACGGTTAACGCCTTATTTTCTAACACAAGCTTTTGAATTCTTTCATCTAAACTAGCTGTTCCGTTATAGCGTACCTTTAATCCCGCTAAGCAAGCACTTATTAATATCATACGCACACCTCATTTAAGTAATATCATATAAGGAAAACTTTAGCTCATTAAAAGAGTCTGTCAACAGTAACCTACTTTATTCTTTTTCAATGAGTAATATTGATATTTTAAAACTGTTGTTTATTATTAGTAGGACAACCATTTTACTGGGTTGGCCTACTATTTCATTATCTAAATTTCTTTTATGAATTCATTCTATCATTTAAAAGGGAGGAAAAGACTTGGTTGAGTTTACAATTTGTTTTCTTAAAAAGGGTGACCAAATATTATTGCTAAATAGAGATTTCCCACATTGGATGGGAGCTTGGAATGGCGTTGGCGGAAAGATTGAGAAAAATGAAACGCCACTTGCTTGTGCATTACGAGAAATTAAAGAAGAAACGGGCATCGTACTGAACGATATTACATTCAAAGGAAAAATTTCATGGACGGATGGAACAACCGACTTTGGCTGTATGTATGCTTTTATTGCTGAATTGCCAGAATCTTATCCATATGTGACACCGATTAAAGTCGAGGAAGGCATTTTAGATTGGAAACATCTATCGTGGATTTTTCATCCCGAAAATGTAGGAATAGCCGATTTAAAACATTACTTACCAAAAATGCTAGATGAAACAACCAACTATGAATATATATTTACATATAAAGATAGTGAATTGATTAACATTACGAGTACCCCATTCGTACAAACTATTACTGTCTAAGTATAACAAGACCTCGTACACGCGATAGTAGCGTATACGAGGCTTGGTTAATTATTTTCTTGGTAGTGCAAATCGCATTCTGCACATCGACCAATTCAAGCTTGTATTTTGAATTTCATCATAGATGTTCCACAAGCTATCCACTATCCGTAATTCAACATTACGTTTAAACATTTCATCAAATAAATTTTTCAGTTCAAATTTAGCTATAGGATATTGTGTTGTTTCACTCGTATAATAACCAGCATTTTGATCTTGTAGCGTAAATCCATTACTATCAAACTCATATAAGTAAAGTTTCGTATTTTTCATCGTCTCAAACCACTTGCTTTCAATTACGACAACATGCGAACATGATGCAGATGCTATAAAGGCTCGTTTATCCTGTTCGGTTGTATCGGCACCAATATGATAGCAAACTCGTGGACAATTTCTAGGGGTTAAAAAATTAGGCAAACATGTATCGTTAATTGCCCATACAAGCCCTTTCTCTTGATCTAAATCTAGTCGATCAGGTAATCTGGGATGGAATACGGTAATTTCATTTTCCTCACTCACATGAAATATACGCACAATCTCCCCTCCTTTATTTTCTTAATTTAAAAACGATAAAATCTGCACAATGCAAATCTTCCTCGAATTGTGGATACTTTATTAGCATCTCTTTTGAAGGCATCGGTTCGATAACGTCCTCTATAGAAAATCCTGCTTGAATAATTGCTTTCATATAGCTCGTTAATGTACGGTGATAAAATACAATTTTGTCATCGGAATCTAGCGGAAGCTTTTGATCGTATACCCCTTCATAAAAATAACGCTGAACTTTCCAATACTGTTGGTCAAGCCGTTCATTTCTTATCCAGCCACTATTCGGCGTAACAAAGCACGGGTGGAGAATAGAAAAGATGAAAGTACTATTAGGTTTTAATAGACGATACATTTCACTCAAAGCTGCCTTATAATCTTCTAGATCTTGAAGGACCATATTGGAAACAATACAATCGAACTGTTCATCTGCTAAAAAATCTAGTTTTTCGCAATTTCCATGTTTATATTGTATCGAAACTTCCTCATATGTTCTTTCTCTAGCAATTTCTAGCATCTTTTCTGAATAATCAACTGCTGTGACAATAGCCCCTTTTTGAGCAAGTATTCTACTTAAATAGCCTTCTCCGCAGCCTGCATCTAGTAGCCTTTTTCTTTTCACCTCTTCTAATAATGAAAAAATGGCTGGATTTAATAATACTTCACGATGTATGCCACCATGTTCATCGAAGTTTGCTGTAAACCTTTCTGCATGTTGATCCCAGCGTTTAATCGCCTCTTCTGTCGGTACTGTTCTTGCCATACAATTCCCTCATCTCTGTATAGAATCGTAACGTTACGTCCCTTGTGCACATTACTATTTTTTCATATATATCCAAAAAGTTGTAGACTTTTATTTTATTTTTTTATATCATTTAGATTGAGGCACGCCATCTTTAAGTAAAAATATAAGCCAGAAATTCCCAATGGGATTTCTGGCTTTTCTTATTTAAGGGTTTGATTGAGTTTTGATAGGTAATGCATTGTCTAAAGTAACCTGTCGTTTAACTGTGATCCATCTTCCACATAACATGATAATTAATGCAAAAAATACCATGACTCCTGCAAAGACAAGCGCTGCCTTATAACTACTATAAACCGCCACAAGCTGGCCCGCGATGATCGGTCCGATAATTTGACCAAAAGCATAAAACGTTGTTAACAATGATACGACTGGACCGCTTTGTGTTGGGAATAGCTGACGTGCATAAGAGGTCGTTAACGTCACAATGCCTACAAATGTTAAGCCAAATAAAAATGAAGATAATAATACGCTCCATACTGTTTGTGAAAATACTGGCAACAAGATGCCTACTACTTGCAATATATAGGCAACAAACAAAATTTTGATGGCAGAAAATTTTTCTAATAATACAGTCCAAACAGGTGCGGACGGGATAGCCGCTACCCCAACAATGACCCAACTATACGAAGAGTATGCTTGTAGTGAAGGGATATTGTGAATGATATCGACTAAAAAAGTACCTGTAATAATATAGCCTAATCCCTCAAAACCATATGCGACAATTAACCATGGCATAAAGCCCGTTGTCATTTTTGCATCAGAGGATTTAACAGTTTTCACACTATCTTGTACATGCAAGCCTCTCCAAAGTATATATGTCACCACTAAAAAAACAGCAGATAAAATCCCTAAGCCAATCCAAGTACCTTGCCAAGCAAAACGCGTCTCAATAGCAGGGACTAATAAACCTGAAATAGCAATTCCTAATCCAATACCGCCAAATAAATAGCCTGACCATTTTGTAAGTGAATGCTTTGCTAAATAATCCATAATAATACTACATGTTAATACGAAAATCAGTCCCCCTGTAATGCCCGCAATTAAACGAAGCACAAGCCAAACACTATATATTTCAATGATTCCCATAAAAACAACAGAAAGGACATTCAAGACAACACTTAACAATAAAAAGTTCTTCTTTTGGCGATTAATAAACCCTGCCCATAATGCACCAATGAAATAGCCAATATAATTACTCGATGCTAAAAATCCTGCAACTTCAAACGAAAACCCGACATCATGACGCATAAATGGCAAAATCGGCGTAAATGCAAACCGGCTAATCCCCATAGCCACTACAAGTAATAGCACCCCACCAAATAAAATTCCGATGTGCTGTCGATTCATCTTGTCCCCACCCCCTAAAAACTTCTTGTAATTAAAAGGATACAGAGTGAAAATTAATAAATCTAATATATAATTTATATAAAAGGATAAAAAATTCTTATATAAGGTGGGATACATAATGAATTTACATGCTCTTAGATTATTCACAAAAGTTGCCGAGCTCAATAGTGTTTCCAAGGCCGCGCAAGCTCTAATGATTAGTCAACCTGCCGTTACCATTCAAATGAGAAATTTAGAAAAAGAACTTGGCCTAACCCTTTTAGAATCTAAAGGTCGAGGAATTACCTTAACACCAAACGGAGAATATTTATTTAAACAGGCACGACGGTTATTTGATTTAGAGATGGATATCGAAAATAAGTTGGAGCAATTAAAAAACACTGGTAATGAAGAATTACAAATTGCTTCTACCCATGTTCCATCTCATTTTTTACTACCGAAATGGCTCGCAAAGTATAAACAAGCCTATCCGACTACTCATATTCACATAAAAACGGCTAATTCCCAGCAGGTTATTGAAGAATTACTTCACTATAAGGTTGATATGGCTTTTATCGTAAAAGAGGATGGCCATCATCCAGATATTAATTATCAATTTCTCATGAACCTCGATTATTGGTTTATCGTCCCCTACGGTCATCCACTGGCAGATCAGAAAGTGACATTAGCGGAATTAATGCAGCAGCCATTTGTTTCACGAGAAGATGGTAGCTCTACGAAAGAATATTTAAACGCTTTATGTAAAGTTCATAAAATCCCACCACCACGAGTAGGGCTACAACTGGACGGCATCAACGAATCTATTCACGCCATTGCAGCTGGATATGGTACGATGCTAGCTCCGTCCATAGCGGCTTCTAACTTTATTCAACGACAGCAAGTAGCACGAGTTTTTATAAAAGACATCGATATTCAGCGTCCTATTTATCTTTGCACAAGAAAAAATGAACAAAATATCTCTTCGACCTTTAATACTTTTATTAACATCATCAATGATTCCATTTCATAACAATTATTTTTCAAAAGTTTGAACTACACAAAATTTGTACAAAAACAAGTTTTTGTGTAGTTTTTCATTTGTAAAAATTTCAATCCTACTATATCGAAATATCTTATCACCATAACGTGGGGGTTGATTTCCGTTCCGGCTGGGCGCTTTACCGCTGACGCTACGCTTTCGGTAAAAAAGACATTTGTTGCTGCCGAGTGCACTGAAAAAGTCTATATCTTCTCACATCGCGAGGTATTCAACTATTAAATCGTTGAATACCTTGCTTTTTTTATTTGGCACTGTGACTCTACTGTTGTTTTCCGAAGCATTCCGCTCCCTTTCCGCGGGCGAGCGATGCTTCTCCAAACAACGCAATGTATCAACCTATTATTTTAGTAACGCTTTCCTTTATAATAAAAGAATTAATG
Source organism: Lysinibacillus sphaericus (assembly GCF_015844675.1). Taxonomy (GTDB): domain Bacteria; phylum Bacillota; class Bacilli; order Bacillales_A; family Planococcaceae; genus Lysinibacillus; species Lysinibacillus sphaericus_E. The sequence goes on from NZ_LDGC01000088.1 coordinate 33,334, forward strand.
TGCAGGTGATGCCCCCGATGATTTCAAATCAAGAAACCCTTAATTTAAGTCTATATATTGCGATCTACGATATTGTTGTGCCAAAAGATAATATACTTCGCCAAATCAATGAACTTGTTGACTTTTCATTCATTTTAGAAGAGTTAAAAACAAAATATTGTTTAGACAATGGACGTAACGCTATTCCTCCAATTCGTATGGCGGGTCTATTTGGCATCGAAATTTAAGGTGCTACAACGATATTCGCTGTCAATTTGAAACGGATATTAAAGCTACTAAACGAAAATGAATAAGGAATAGAGACAGAAATAAGGCACTTCCTGTTCAAATTTGAACAAGAAGTGCCTTATTTTTATCTGAAAAAGGTTCGCTTTTATGAAAACTTAAGTTTTTCAGTGCCTTCGTTGCTGACGCTTCGCTTTCACACAGATAAAACATTTGTACCTGTCGCTACAAAAGACATTTGCTGAAAGAAGTTTAATTATTTTCTGAAATTTCCGTCTTGCAATCTTTTATTTTGTTATACTAGAGCAAAAAAGTAGGGATAAACATGATATACGACGTGATTGTAATTGGTGCAGGATCGATGGGGATGGCAGCTGGTTATCATTTAGCGAAAGCAGGAAAAAATGTCTTGATGCTTGATGCCTTTAATCCTCCTCACGAAGAAGGTAGTCATCATGGGGAAACGAGAATTATTCGCTTTGCGTATGGTGAAGGTGCTAGTTATGTCCCTTTTGTCAAAAGAGCAGGTGAATTATGGAAAGAGCTCGAAACGTTAACGGGTGAAACTTTACTTTTACAAACAGGGGTAATGAATGTCGGTGAAGAGACCCATCCTTTTATTCAAAATGTGAAAACAAGTGCTAGGCTCTATGATTTAGCATTAGAGCAGTATTCTGCGGCTGAGGCAATGGAAAAATGGCCTGGATTATCGTTACCAGAAAACTTTGTTGCTTGCTTTGAGCCTACTGCCGGTGTCCTCCGTGTAGAAGCCTGCATTAGCGCTTATAAAAAATTAGCTATTGAGGCAGGAGCAACCTTACATACAAATGAAAAAGTGCAGAACATCAAAGCTGGTGACATTGTCCGTGTCCAAACGCTAAATAACATTTACGAAGCTACACATTTAATTGTAACCGCTGGAGCTTGGGCAACTGAGTTACTTCAAACAATGGACATCACCATCCCTGTAACACCGACGCGAAAAACATTTGCATGGTTTGAGGCTGATGAGCAGCTTTATCGTGAAGAAATTTTCCCAGCCTATTGTTTTGAATTTACTGATTCTATGTACTATGGTTTTCCAAGTATCGATGGAGCAGGCCTAAAGCTTGGCAGACATGATGGCGGTGAGGCAGTCAATCCAAATGATCCTTTACTCCCATTCGACGAACAGGATGCAATAGATTTACAAAATTTTATCAATCGTTTTATGCCTCAGCAGGGTGCGTTGAAATTCGGCAAAACATGTAAATATTCGATGACACCAGATGAGGATTTCATTATTGATTTTTTACCTGAGTATCGAAATATTATCATTGCAGCGGGCTTCTCAGGACATGGTTTTAAATTCAGTAGTGCAGTGGGTGAAGTACTAGCAGATTTAACGCTAAACGGAAAAAGTAAGCAGGATTTATCACTCTTTAGGCTTAGTCGATTTAAGACAGACTGACACTTTGCTTCACTTTATGCACTTACTACTGTGTCGGGTAACTGCGAGAAGACTGCCGTAAAGGCAGTCTTCTGCTATTTAAGTAAACTTATCGTTTCACTATCTTTTTTACGAAATAGACGAATACATCCAACAAAACACCGTATAATAACCCAAGCCCAATGCGCACGATATAGCGAATGAACGTAAAATCATTAGCAACTATATAATCTCGTACTGGGTCGTGATGTAGCAGCCACATATATACAAAATCAAACGTGAATAGCGACATCATAAGCCCCTTATCATCTTGACCTATCCAATGTAAGATGCAAATACCAATCATAATAATAACAATCCACGTAGTGAAATTATTAAATGGCGCTGGAGCAAAGCGTCTTCCAGCTAAAGTCACCGTAATTGGAAATACAATAAAAGCAAGTATACCGAGTACTCCTAGTTGATAAAGATCAAATAGATTGATACCAATTACCGTCACTATATACGCAACAATACACGCCATCATAATTTTGACATGCATAGAACGTAAAAATGTCATTTTATACCCCCCCCGAAAGCATAACTCAATCAAGTAATGCTTGTTTATCGATGTTCTTCAAAATTTGCTCACACAACCAAAACAACACTATCGGCGTGATATTACACTAATAGTGTTGTAATTCAACCCCTTATTCGTTTATCCATGCCGATAGTTTTGATATAAGATATGCTTGCTGTTCATATTTGGTGCAACTCTTTAACTTTAGATTTTTTAAGTTATGTAATATTATTTTTCATAGTCTATGCATTACTTTACATAAAAAATTTGTTTACCATTATTTCACAGAGAGAGTAGTGTACACTACTCTCTTATTATGATTAAAGTTTTTATTGACACTTGATCAAATCGCGCAAGAACGTTATCTGTCACCAGTAGGCCAAAGAGCGTTTCTTCATCGATTCACGGTATTGCTCTGTTGAAAATGGCAATGCTTCATTTGTTTGGTAATCCATAATAACACCATATTTTCGAACAACATCCATCTGGTTAATTTCACCTTTGTTATACATCTGTTCAACTTCAATTGGATCTGTTTCCAGCCATCTATGGCGATTTTTGCGAATTGTATCGCGTTCTTTTACTGTTGCTGCCATATCAATTTCGAAGGCATCCATGTCTCGGTCAATTTCATGGATGACTACGCCATAATCAAGCTTTGCACGCTCAATCGAAACATATTCATCAATAACATCTTCTAAAACAGCGTTGACATCTCGTGTTAATGGGTCACCCAAGCCACCACCTCCTGCTGATGGACGTGAAAAGGAATCTCCATTCTTCAACTCGACATTGGAGAAAATCGTGCCTAAAAATTTTTCATCCTCTTTATTTGGATTTAAAATTGCTCCCTGCGCGATAGAAGGTAGGCCGCCCATAATGCCCCATGTAATGGAACGAGACCGATCACAGCAATAGGACATCACTGTTTGGTTTACATTCGTTAAAACGCCTCCCTTTTCTACACCACAGCCGCCACGGTATTTACCTGGACCAGCAGAGTCTATAATGATTTCATGCTTCGTTGTAACAACTGGTGACAAACGCTCTTGCCCTTCGCATGGTTGAACACTTAAGCCTACCCCGAACACTGGTGAGGTAGTATTCGCACCATCACGGTCTATACGTCCACCATGGCCACCAGCCATCCAGTCATACCACATAAAATATTCACTACCATCTCTTCGTTGATCATACCCACCTACTAATAAATATTCTAAATTAAATGAACATGCGATAGCGCGTTCAGGCATAATATTTGACCATAATTCAAAGCAAGCATTCATAATTTTTTCAAACGCTCCTGAACAATAGCCAGAAACAGCTACTGGGCTAGGTGCGTTGACAACAGAGTTTTCAGGGAGGAATATTTTCACGACACGATAAAATCCTGAGTTCAGCGGAATCTCTGGGAAAAATGTTTTCGTTCCTGCATAAGTACCAGAAAGTGCTGAGCCAAACCCTGCATTTAAAAAACAGCTAATATAAGGATGTGAATCACTTAAATCATAAGCTATTTCATCCTCTGTTATCGTCATTTTCACACGAATCGGGATAAGGCCATCTCCTACTTGTGGGTCCATGTCGATATAGTCCACCGTATCCCATTGACCTTTTGGTAAAGCTTTAATTTTCGCTCTCATTAATCGTTCTACATAATTTTGAACTTCTTCAAAAGCTACTAGCACTGTCTGAATGCCGTACTTTTCAATCATTTCTTTGAGTTGTTTCTCTCCAACTTTCGCCGCTTCCACTTGAGACCGCAAATCTCCAATACGTTCCTCTGGAATGCGCATATTCATGACAATAATCTTCACTACATCTGTTAAATATTGACCTTTACTATAAATGCGGACAGGGGGGATTCGTAAACCTTCCCCGTAATGTTCCTTTGCTGTAATATCAAAGGAACCTGGATTAGAGCCACCGACATCCGCCCAATGTCCATTTGTTTGCATAAGTGCAATTAGTTTATCAGCATGGAACACCGGTAAAATTACACGTACATCACTGAAATGTGTTCCTCCACGATAAGGATCATTTACTAAAAATACATCACCTGGATGGATATCATCCGCGAAATCCTCTAAGACAGCTTTTGCCGTTAAATGCAAAGTCCCTACATGTACGGAAATATCTTGCGTTCCTTGCATAACGGTATTCCCTTGCGCATCGCATAATGCACAGCTGAAGTCTCGATTATAAATAACAAACGAGTAGCATGTACGCAGCATTTGTTCAGCCATTTGATCCACTAAATTGACAAAGCCGTTTTTTAACACTTCAAATGTTACTGGGTCTAAATTTTGGACCTTATGATTTGTCTCCAATTTCGTTGTACTCATTGCCCATTCCTCCTTATCGCTATTAGTTCACTGTTATAATGATATTTTTATAGACATCTACTTCCGCAGTAAATCCTGGTGGAATAACGGTCGTCGTATCCAGCTGATCGATAATGGCTGGACCAGCAAATTGTGTGTTAACAGGTATTTTATCGCGATTATACACGTTAGTTTCTATATATTTACCCTCAAAATAAACAGGGCGTGTTTCTTTAAAAGCATCTTCCAGTGAGCCTTCAGCAACATATTGTGGGAAATTAGGTTTTGGTACAGTGCCTATAGCCGTTACCCGTAAGCCAAATATTTCTACGGTTTGATCCTTATCGGAAAATGCAAATTCTCGTTCATGTTCGTTATGGAACGCTTCCAAAATAGCATCTAAGGAAGTGATTTCATCGGATACGAGAACAGCTAGAGATCTCCATTGTCCCTTATAACGAAGGTCAATATAATTTGTTAATGTTGATGTATTCTCTGCTATTCCTTCCTCCTCTAATAATGCTTTTGCCTCTTCTCGCAATTCATTAAATTGATTTGTCAGCTCCTCTACACTTACTTCATCAAGTTTTTTCACATACGTTTTAGAAATATCATGGCGTACATCTACTAGTAAACATCCCATTGCTGCTGCAACACCTGGATGCGTAGGAATAATGACTTTTGGGATGTTTAAATCTTTTGCCAAATAAGCTCCGTGTAATGGACCCGCACCACCAAAAGCAACAAGTGCGAAATCACGAGGATCATAGCCTCTCCGTACGGATATTAAGCGAACTGCATCACTCATATTGGCGTTTGCAACTTCTATAATGGCACTTGCTGCTTCCTCAACCGTTTGATCGAATGCATTGGCGATTTTGTTCACAGCCTCTCTAGCTGCCACTTTGTTTAACTGCATAGTTCCATCTAATAAATCCACACCTAGACGTCCTAACACTAAATTTGCATCTGAGTTAGTGGGCTCAGTGCCTCCTCGATCATAACAAGCTGGACCTGGTACTGCCCCTGCACTTTGAGGTCCATTTCGTAAAGAACCGCCTTCATCTTGCCAAGCGAGGCTACCTCCACCGGCTCCTATTGTTAATATTTCAATGCTCGGAAAACCAATTGGATAGCCATATTCTATCGACCAATCCTTTGTGATTCGAATATTTCCCTTATACATCAGTGAAATATCAGTACTTGTACCACCCATATCTAAGCCGATTGCATTGTCAAATCCGCACAACTTTGCGATATGCTTACTTGCAATTGCGCCAGCAGCAATCCCTGAACTTGCCAATCTAGCAGCATAGCGAGGAACTGTACTTGAAGTCATGACGCCACCACCAGAATGTAATACTAATATTTCATCGTCATAACCCTTTTTCTGCATTTCATCGCTTAACTTACTAATGTAATTGCTCATAATCGGCCCAAGAACAGCGTTAATAATCGTTGTACTCATACGCTCATGCTCAAAAATTTCCGGAAGTACCTCACTTGAAATACACACATAGACATCCGGTAATTCTTCTTTTAAAATCTTTTTAACTTTCGCCTCATTTTCCCCGTTCACATAAGCATTGATGAAACATACTGCAATGGATTCAGTTCCCCGACGTTTTAATTTTTTTGCTAATAAACGTATTTCCTCTTCATCAATAGCTTGAAGAATATTCCCTTCATAATCTATTCGTTCTGTCACTTCAAAGCGATCCCGTCGCTGAATATAAGGCTTCGCAGTATCTTTATAAGTATCCCAAATATCTTCTTTCGTCCCCCGGCGAATTTCAATGACATCTCTAAAGCCCTTTGTCGTAATAAGAGCTGTTTTTGGCAGCTTACGCTCAATTAACGCATTCGTTCCAACTGTTGTACCATGAGAAAAAATTTTAATATCCTTGCCATCTAGTTCGGCTTTTGCAACGCCATTTAAAATTCCTTGCTCCGGATTGGCAGGTGTCGACGACGTTTTTGTAACAAATACTTCTCCCGTTTCTTCATTAAAAACAAATACATCTGTAAACGTTCCACCGACATCAATTGCTAAACGACTTTGTGTCATAGCTCTACCTTCTTTCGTTTAATAAATTTAAAACCCAAAAGTTTTTTAATATATAGTTAATGCCTCGAGCAGATGCCCCAGATTTTTAAAGTTATTGCACTACAATTCGAGAAAAATCTGGGTCATTACACCGAGGCATATGTGACATATATTTTTTTGTTTTATTTTAAATTTCTTTCACGATAAATTTTTACTCACTTTTTGTACCAATCGTAATGGTTTTAAACGTTGTAAAGAATTCTTTCGCTGCCTGCCCCTGCTCACGGGCACCGGTACTTGAGTTTTTCACTCCTCCAAACGGCGCTTGAGGTTCTGCTCCCCCCGTTTCATCATTAACCTGTACAAGTCCAACTTCGCTACGATTAATAAAATCAAATGCTTTCGGAATGTTATTTGTATAAATAGAAGCACTCAATCCAAAATTAGAATCATTCGATAATTGAATCGCTTCTTCATAATCCTTTACTTTGATGACAGCTAAAACTGGTCCAAAAATCTCTTCATGAGCAATCGACATCTCGTGGGTTACATTCGTAAAGATTGTTGGATCAATATAGTATCCTTCTAACATACCTTTCGTAGGACCACCGCCAAATACAAGCTCTGCACCCTCTAGTTTTGCTTTTTCTATGGCGCTTAAAATAGCATCATATTGCCCTTTGGATGACACAGGTCCCATCGTGACACCAACTTCAATTTTTTTAGCTTCTTCGATTAACTGTTCTACTACCTTTTCATAAACCGCTTCCTCAATGTAAACTCGACTAGTTGCTGTACAACGCTGCCCTGTTTGCTTCATCGCACCTTCAATTGTTAATTTTGCAGCTTGATTTATATTAGCATCAGCCAAAATGATCGCTGCATTTTTGCCTCCAAGTTCGAGCTGAATTTTTTTATTAGTAGGTCCAGCAGTATCTAAAATACTTTGCCCCACACTATTTGAACCTGTAAATGTAATCGCCTTTACTTCAGGTGCCTCCAATAATACTTGCCCCACTTTTGAACCACGACCTTGCACAACATTTAACACGTTTTTAGGTAAGCCTGCCTGTTCAAATAGTTCTCCTATTAATTTACCTGTTAAAGCGCTTTCAATAGAAGGCTTCCAAACTACTGTATTGCCGTACACTAATGCAGGTGCAATTTTCCATATAGGAATAGCGACAGGGAAATTCCAAGGTGTGATGGCAGCAACGACACCAAGTGGTACTCGCATTGTGTACAGCAATTTCGCTTCATTAGCTGACGGTAACACCTCACCTTTTGCCCGCATCCCTTCTTGAGCAAAATAACGTAAAATGGAAGCACCTCGCTTTACTTCACCAAACATTTCATTTTTCGTTTTACCCATTTCACTCGAAGCTACTTCAGCGACCTTATCAATATTTTTCTCAAGCAAGTCTGCTGTCACACGTAAAATTTCTCCACGTGCAACAGAAGACGTATTTTTCCACCCTTCGAATGCATCCTGAGCTGCAACGATAACCTCTTTCGTTTCATCTATTGTCAAAAGCTCAACTTGGCCTATACATTGAGTTGGTTTCGCTGGATTAAATTGTTCTCGTATTTCTCTAACGATCGTTGTCATAAAACTCCTCCTTCAAATAATGAACGTTTACACCTATATCAATTATGCCTCGGCATAATTGCGTCCGGAATCGGCTTTAGGCTGCGTGAGGGCCGACACGATGTCGGTCATTTCGGTAATGCCACAGGACGTGCCGTTTTTACCGATGCAGGTCGGTTAGCCGTTATCGCATGGATGCGATGATTTTAGGCTAACATCCTATGTTGAACTCCTTTCCGATTCCGTGACATCCGCCGGAGGCTTTTTAACTTCATTCAGGTTTATAGCTGACGCTTTGCTTTCGCTACCAAAACATTAGCTGAAAAAAGTTAAATCGCTTTTTCAACAATTGTTTTACGTATATGCTCAAATGTCTCGTCTAAAATACGCAACATTTCATCTAGCTCTACTTTTGATAGAATGAGAGGTGGAGAAAAAACAACTGTATCTTGATCATACGTGACCGTTCGTAGGATCAATCCTCGTTTCATCGTCTCTTGTACAAAGATTGGACTAAGAGCAGTCTCAAACAATTCGCCCGTCTCACGGCTCTTCACTAGTTCAATAGCTCCAAGTAATCCAAGCGTACGCACACGGCCGATAAAGCTATATTTTTCTTGCAGTGCTCGGAATCCTTCTAACAAGGCTTCCCCCATGTTTGCAGCATTTTCAACGAGATTTTCTTGCTCAATGATTTCTATGTTTTTCAATCCAACTTGGCAAGCGAGTGCATGACCACTGTAAGTATATCCGTGCATGAATGTCCCTTTAGAAAGCTCACATAAATCTTGATGAATTGTTTCGGATATCGCCACCCCACCAAGTTGAACATAGCCACTTGATACGCCTTTAGCGAAAGACATCATATCTGGAACTACCCCGTAATGTTCCATACCGAAAAATTTTCCTGTACGACCAAATCCCGTAATAACTTCATCTGCAATGAATAAAATACCGTACTCATCACAAATTTTTCGCACTTCTTTAAAATAATCTTTTTGTGGAATATTAACTCCCCCTGCACCTTGTACGGGCTCAGAAATAAATGCCGCCACAGTCTCAGGACCTAATGCTTCAATCGTTTCACGTAAATTACGTACAGATTCGCTGTAAACATAGTGAAAATCAGGGGCGTGTGAATTGGTAAAGTCACGAAATGCTTGTAAGCCTGTCGCACTTGTAGCCCCCATAGCTACACCATGGTATGAATGTGTACGAGAAATAATTTTTTGACGCTCTGGCTGCCCTTTTAGTAACCAGTAATGACGTGCTATTTTAATCGCTGTATCATTCGACTCTGAGCCGCCTGAAGTGAAAAATACAGTATTTAAGTCTCCCGGCGTTAAAGAAGCTATTTTCGTCGCTAAACGGATAGCTGGTTCATTGCTAAATGATGCGAAGCAGGAACTAAATGCTAATGTAGAGATTTGCTCCTTCGCCACTTCGGCAATTTCTTTACGGCCATGCCCGATATTTACATTCCATAAAGAAGACATGCCATCAATGTATATATTTCCTTCTATATCTTTTAAGTAAATGCCATTGCCCTCTGTAAAAATGGCTGCAGGACCTTGTGTTTGCTGTTGCTCGATCGACGTTGTTGGATGCAGAAAATGTTTTTGATCTAACGTTTTTAACTCTTCTTTTAGTTGAATTGTCATAAATGCCAACCTCTTTTCGTTTATAATTTCATACACTTTTTTAATAGCAATTCTCATGCCAACTGATGAAAAAATTCTTTTAACGAAAAAAATATTGCCTTATTGCAATAGCGTGGGGTTGATTTCCGTTCCGATTGGGCGCTTTCCTGGGGGCGTCCGCTGAGCCGCTTCACTCGCTCTGCTCGCTCCAGGGTCTCATCTGTGACGCTGATCCCCGAGGAGTCGCCCAATCTCCACTCCAATCAACTACATCGCATACGTTTAAACAAATATCATTCCAATCATTTAATAATTAATCAAAAAATTACAACGCATTATATTGTTGATTCACAAAAATCGCTACAAAATGAAAAGGAACACTTTCAGTTTTGAAAATGCCCCTTTTCTTCTAAACAACTAACATATTAATATTGCATCTCATCATTTTACTTGTATGAATTAGTGAGTATTGCAATATTACAGCGTTACTTTCACAAATGAAGTTATGATGCAAAAACACATCATTAGTCTTTATATGAAATTTGTTTCGTTAATTGCAACTTTTGTATTTTACGTACCAATGTTGACTGATCACAGCCAAGTGATTTAGCAGCCTGCCGGATACTTGGAAATTTTGATAGAGCTTCCTTAATAATCTGCTTTTCAAACGCCATTACTTGCTCCTTTAACGTACCGCTAAACTTAGGGGTTACAATCGGTTCCTGGATGTTTTGAATTTCTAGAGGATTTTCTAAATCACGTATTATAATTGGGTTACTATCTAACTCTTGTTGCACAATATACGCTGTTATTTCAGGCTGCGTTGCTAGCAAGCAAATACGCTCTACCATATTTTTTAGTTGTCGTACATTTCCTGGCCAATCATAACACTCTAATATTTTCATTGCAGATGATTCGATTGTTCGATGGATACCATATTTTTCTTCAATAACAGCTAAAAAATGGTAGACTAGTGGGATGATATCTTGACGACGATATCTTAAAGGAGGAATTTCAATTGGGATAATATTTAAACGATAATATAAATCCTCACGAAATTGACCTTGCCTTACCATTTCGGCTAAATTCCGATTTGTCGCAGCAATTATCCGTACATCAATTGGAATAGGCTTTCCACTACCTAGACGCTGTACTTCTGATTCTTGGAGGACACGTAATAATTTCGCCTGTAGTAGTAATGGCATCTCTCCAATTTCATCTAAAAACACTGTACCACCAGACGCAATCTCAAATAACCCTGCCTTACCACCTTTTGCTGCACCCGTAAATGCTCCTGCCTCATAACCAAAAAGTTCAGATTCTAATAAATTCTCAGGGATCGCACTACAGTTAATCGTTAATATTTGCTTATCGTTTCGCCGGCTATTAGCATGAATAAGCTTTGTAATCTCTTCTTTACCAACGCCCGATTCACCACCAATTAATACAGTGGAGTCTACCTCTGCAACTCTCATAACCCGCTTAACAACCTGCATCATTTCTGAAGACACAGCGATTAAACTACTTTTTGTTGTTTCTTTATTATGTAGGGCATGTAGCTTATTTTTAAAATTCTCATTTTGAACTTCTAATTTTTTCACTTCTTTCTCTAACAATTTTAATTGTGTCATATCACGTGTAATTGCTACTACGTATTGTAATTCACCGCATTCATCAAATATTGGCTTACCAGAAACTAAGAAACATTTTCCATTAATAAATGTCTGCAAAATCGTTACTTTTTCTTTTGATTCAATTACTTTCATCGAAATGGAATCACTCATTAATCCTTCAGCGATAACGTCTTTTGCATATCTCCCCATTAAATCAATGCCAACAATTTCAATATCAATATCATTTTGAAATAAAATTTTGCCATCGCTATCACATACTGTAACCCCATCGGATATGGAGTTTAATACTTTTATGGACAATGGGTTCATAAAATCTATATAGCTATACTGCATGAATGGTTTTGCATAAAATAAGGTACCTTGAGAAGTTTCTAAAACATGAATAAAGTAATCTTCTACCTCAAAGGTTTCCGCTCCTTCACTATGTTTTTTTATTATTTTTTCAAGAAGCTCTATTTGGATATCACTTTTAATCATTACCTCATCATTTTTTACAATAAAAAAATGCTCATCTTTATGTAGTTGAGTTATCGACAACTAGATCACTCCCTCTCGAACTTTAAATCTTTATCGATTAACAGTTGTACTGGTTTTATAAACCCTTTTTCCTAATTAACACACCTTATCCATTCATACAAAAAAATCCGCTCTTTCTACGGGGCATCTATACGCCGCGAAAGAACTTAAAGCATCCTTTAAGTTCTTTCGCGGCCTGATATCTCGCAGGAATATCGCGAATTTTTTGTATTTTATAGAATTCTACTCTGAGGCTAGCTTTTCCTCTATTTGCTCCGTAGGTCTTGTCGACAGCTTTCGCATGATCATGAACAACACAATTGAGCCAATCAATACTAATGTACTTAAATAAAATTGTGAACGTAAAGATTCAATGAGAGCCTGGCAGAAATAAACGACAGTTAAAATACCAATTGTGACATACGATAAATATGGAAATAGCCACATTCTAATCGATAATACCTCATCTGAAACTTTGTCATAATGACGTCGGAAACGAATTTGTGAAATAGCAATGAAAATATAAACTGCAATCATTAATCCTCCAACACAATTCCCCAAAAAGTAGAAAATAACTTCAGGTGAAATGAAGTATAACATCGCACAAATATACGCAACCACCGTACTACCAATAACAGCTGGAACAGGCACACCTCGATGATTTTTAATTTGTGAGAATATTTTTGGTGCATCGCCTTGACGCGACATTTCTAGTAACATACGTGAGCTCGTATAAAGAGCGGAATTTAAAACAGAAATTAGTGAAATAAATATGACTATTTGAATAAGTTGAGCAGCAATTGGAAGCCCTGCCATTGTTAAAATATTTGCGTAAGGCGCTGCCAACATTTTTGTATCATTCCAAGGTATAAGTAAAACCATAATAGCTACTGAGCCTACAAAAAATAACCCTAATCGAAAGACAACATTGCGAATGGCTCGGACAATATTTTTCGCTGGATTTTCTGACTCTGCTGCCGCAATGGCTGCAACCTCAGCACCACATATCGAGAATATAACAAAGACAATTGCCGTAAAAATCGGGACAATGCCATTTGGTGCAAATCCACCAAATTCCGTTAAAATACCTAATCCCTTCGGTTCAGAATTTGGCCAAATCCCTAAAATCATGGCTATACCAACTATTAAAAATACAACAATAGCCGTAACTTTAACGAAGGAAAGCCAATATTCAAATTCACCAAATGATTTTACTGAATAAATATTAACGATTGTCATCAATAACGTTATGCCTACGCTTCCAAGCCATGTTGGTATCATCGGAAACCAATTGTGCAGCATTCCCCCTATAAGTGCTGCTTCTAACCCCACAATAAATACCCAGCTTGCCCAATAAAGCCAACCTACTGTAAATCCTGCCCATGGACCAATATACTTCCCTGCATATGAAGCAAATGAACCTAACTCTGCCGAGCCTCCTGATTTCTTTCCTAATACAATTTCTCCAGCTGCCATTTCCCCAACCATTTGCATGATCAGCACTATGAGTAAGCACGCAATCGCATATGAAACCACCGCTGCTGGACCGGTACTTAAAATATTTTTTCCTGTCCCTACGAAAAGCCCTGTACCAATAACCCCACCAATGGAAATCATTGTAATATGCCGTGTTTTCAGTGATTTTTGCAAAGTTCCCATTAAACCACCCCTTTGTGTTTTATGTAGACATTTACTAGCCCCTTTTCTCTACTTTAATGCCTACAGTTTAATGAGCAATTCTGATGCCAAACCTATTAAATTATAAAAAAATTCAGAAATTTATTTATCTGCATTTCTATTGTTAGTGTATTTTTCCACCTCGGTAATTTTAAGGCTCATTAGCACAGCGTGAGGTTGATTTCCGTTCCGGCCGGGCGCTTTCCTGGGGGCGTCCGATGAGCCGCTTCGCTGCAGGGTCTCATCTGTGACGCTAATCCCCAAGGAGTCGCCCAGCCTCCACTCCAATCAACTAATGCATGGCATACGTTCAAACTGCTTTTCAGCATGTGTCCAAAACATCCTCATCCCAGAATTCTGTGATAAGAAATTTTTCAATATCAAATGTTTTCTGTGTGTATGCGAAGTGGTAGCAACAAACGTTCTGTGCGAAACGAAGCAATAGCAACAAATGTATTCATATGCGATTTTCAAATTTTGATGCAAAAATACATCATTAACAGTTCATTTACATCATCTTGCCTATCCATATACTCGATTAAATGAACTCATAATATTCATCTCTTCCCTGTACTTCGCTACTGTTCGTCTAGATATTTGAATCCCTTCCACATTCAAAGTATTTTTAATTTGCTGATCAGTTAAAGGCTTTTGTTTATCCTCACCCTCGATCAATTGTTTGAGCCGCTTTTTAATATACATAATTGAATCCATTTTCCCAGAAATATTCATTACTCCTTTTGTAAATAACGATTGTAAAGCATACACACCATGAGAGGTTTTTATATATTTCCCACGCACTGCTCGGCTAATTGTTGATACATGTAGACTTAAATTATCTGCTACATCTTTTAACCGCATAGGCTTCAATGCCTCCATACCTTTATGGAAAAAATCTTCTTGCAACTCCACTAGCAATCTAGCTAGCTCATACAGTGTTTTATCACGTTGTTCAATTCCTTGTAATAATAAAAGAGCATCTCTCATTGTATCTTTGAAATATGTTTTACAATTCGGATTATTTTTTAGCATTTCAACATACTGTTTATCGATAGTAACGACTGGTAAATATCCACGATTTAATTTAATCAGCCATTCCTCTTCTAATCTTTCTACTTCGATTTCTGGCATGACATATGGAACCGCTTCCAATTGATCTCCCATTATCACTGGATTTAAATTTTTTATATAGCGGATTGTTTTCTGCACTTCATATAGAGACGTTTTATACTTTTTACTTAACTGTTTAATAGCTTGTGCTGCTACTAGCTCTAAATCCGATTCGATAAATCGAGAGGCCAATTTTGGAGCAAGCGCATCACTGTCTACCTGAATGAATAAAAACTCCTTATAATTACGTGCCCCTACTCCTACTGGCTCAAAAGTTTGAAGTAAGTCCAATAATGCCTCAACATGCATAACATCCGTTTTACATATAGAAGCGACAACTTCTAAATCAACATCTAAAAATAGACGTTCATCTAAGGATTGAATTAAAAACGTTAAAATTCTCAAATCTATAGAAGATAGATTTTTATGCATAGGTACTTGTTCCAGTAAGAACTTCTCATAGCTTTCTTTTACAGCAAACTTCATCTCAATGGGATTAAATGAATGATGTTGAGGCGCATAATGTTGCGCGGAATAATTTTTATCGGAATAGCTTGCTAATTGCATAATTTCCTCATAATGCATTTTCACCTTAGCATCAGTGACTGCTAACAGTGGGTTTTCGTTAGCCTTTTCATAAATATACTGTTCTAGCTCATTCGTTGTATATTGTAGTATTTCCAAATGCTGTACTAATTGTGGTGATAATACTTGAATAATTTTTTGGGAAGTCTCGATAGCCAATTGCATACCCTACACCTCCAAAACAGAATTTTCTACATAATAACACGTTTATTCTGCAACTTTCCATTTTTTAATGAAATTTTTATTTTTACACATAGCTCATTAGCAAAAGCTAAAAGTCGTATGGTGATACGTCATAAAACTTCTTTACTCCACCTTTAAAAATTTTCTAATAATTCAAAAAAGTAATTGACTACACATGTTAGTAATCATAAAATACACATATACGATAATAATTACCACATTACGGTAAAATTTAAGGAGTGAATCAAATTGTTTCATTTACCAACTGTGCAGTTTACACAAGACCAAGAGCAATTTCGCTTAGATGTTCGAACGTTTTTACAGGATGAATTAGCAAAAGGAACCTTCACGCCTAAATGTGATTCTTGGCTCAGTGGAGATGATCCTGAATTCTCTAAATTAATCGGTCAAAAAGGTTGGATAGGATTAACTTGGCCTAAAAAATATGGCGGCCAAGAGAGAAGTACTATCGATCGATACATTTTAACAGAGGAATTTTTAGCCGTTGGTGCCCCAGTTGCTGCACATTGGTTTGCTGATCGCCAAACAGGGCCCCTTCTTTTACGTTATGGAACAGAAGAGCAACGTGACTATTTCTTACCGAAAATTGTAAAAGGTGAATGCTACTTTGGAATAGGTTTGAGTGAACCGAATAGTGGTTCTGACCTCGCTTCGGTCAGCACACGTGCTGAAAAAGTAGATGGCGGATGGATTGTCAACGGTCAGAAAATATGGACGAGTAACGCACACCTTTGCCACTATATGGTTACTTTAGTACGTACTAGTCCTTTCGATGGCAAAAATAAACATGCTGGGCTCAGTCAGTTGATTGTCGATTTACATGCAGAAGGTGTAACTGTTGTTCCTATCAAATTTTTAACTGGCGAACATCATTACAACGAAGTGTTCTTTGACAATGTTTTTGTACCTGACAATATGGTTGTTGGAGAGGTCGGTAACGGCTGGACTCAAGGATTAGCAGAGCTTGCCTTTGAGCGCAGTGGTCCAGAGCGAATATTGAGTACATTCCCATTAATCGATGAGCTTATTCAAGAGTTAAAGCGCCAAAAAAATTTAGAAGGGTTACAGCAAGCGTCTAAAATAGTAGCTCGTCTTTGGGGTTTACGTAATTTATCAATTGGCGTAGCTCAACTTCTAGAATCCGGTAATGGTGATGATGTATCTATTCCTGCAGCGCTTGTGAAGGCACTCGGTACGAAATTTGAGCAAAGTATTCCTGAAATCACACGCTTAATCGTACAGACTTATCCAACACTTGACGCACATCGTAAAATCGATCGCTTTATGGCTGAATCCATTTTACATGCACCAGGTTTTACTATTCGCGGAGGAACTTCAGAAGTACTGTATGGCGTTGTAGCGAAAGGGGTTATAGCACAATGAGTGAAATGAAAGACATGATCGTTGATGTTGTAGAGCGTATGTTAAAAGAAAAAGTTGATAAAGATTTAGTCGATACAGTGGAACAAGGTAATTGGGCACCAGAACTATGGGAACTGTTTAAAGAAAATGGAATGACTGCTGTAGCTATTTCAGAAGAAAATGGCGGTGCTGGTGGCGACATAGAGGATTTACTAAACATTGTTCGTTTAACTGGAAAATACGCTGCACCGATTCCCTTTATAGAAACAACATTCGCCAATTTTTTACTGCAGTTTACGCAGTTACAAGTCATTGAGGATTTGGCTACGTATATGCTATGCCCTAATCAAGCCTATACGTTAGAAAATGGCAAATTGACGGGAGAGGCGATTCAAGTCCCTTGGGCACGTCATACAAAACACCTAGTGACTCTTGCCAATAGTACGGAGGGTACACATCTTGTAGAAATAGATTTAAGCCAAGCTGAAATTAAGCTAGGTACGAATTTAGCAAGCGAGCCGCGAGATACTGTAATATTTCAACGTGCTACGGCTTCACAAATATCTGCTGTGTTACCTGCTGATAAGATACACACTATAACAACACTTAATTCTGCGTTCCAATTAGCACTGATGACCGGTGCGATCGATAAAATAAATGACTTAACTATTCAATATACGAAAGAACGTGAGCAATTCGGTCGACCGATTCATCGCTTCCAGCTCGTTCAACAGCATATAGTAAATTTAGCAGGTGAAACGGCGATTGCTCTTGCAGCATTTAATAATGTTACAGAAGCCCTTCAGATGAACAGTCAAAATAGTGAGGTTGCTTACGCTTGCATTCGTTTTGAAGAAATTATTCAAGCAGTGACAACAATCGCGCATCAAGTACACGCTGCGATTGGTACTACACACGAACATAGTTTGCATCAGTTTACACGCAGACTTTGGTCATGGCGCGATGAAGGAGCCAGCACCTCTTATTGGACTCATTTTGTTGCAACACAACTATTGGAAAAAAGCGGAGAAAGCCTATGGGGATATTTAACTTCATTTAGCGCAAGCTCTTCACTTCTCAGAGTGGAAGGATAAGGACGTTAATTATACAAAGTTGTAATGAATTTTAAAAAACTAATGACATGATAAGGAGTGTTATCAATGACTGATTTACTTTTTGAAGTGCGAGACCATATTGCCACAATTACATTAAATAGACCTGAGGCGTACAATGCTTTTAGTGAAGAGATGATCTCTAAATGGATAGAAGCCCTTGAAAATGTCCGTGATTCAGAGGATATTCGTGTCGTTATCGTAAAAGGAAATGGTAAATCATTTTGCGCTGGTGGGGATATTAAGGCGATGCAAGCCGGTGAAGGATTTTTCCAAAGTGAGGACGATATCTCTTCAACAGGTTTAGCACGCAAAAATTCTCTTTGGAAAAAGATTCAGCGTATCCCCCTTCTCCTTGAAGAAATTGATAAGCCCGTTATTGCACAGGTTCATGGGTTTGCAATGGGCGCAGGGCTTGATATGGCCTTAATGTGCGATATTCGGATCGCTGCAAAATCTACAAAGATCTCAGAAAGCTATATTAACGTTGCGATCGTGCCTGGCGACGGTGGTGCTTATTATTTACCAAAATTAATTGGCATCGACCAAGCATTAGACATGTTCTGGACAGCTCGTGTATTAACTGCTGATGAAGCAAAAGACAAAGGTGTTGTGACATTTGTTGTCGAGGACCAAGATCTTGACGAATACACATTGAATTATGCAAAGGAATTAGCAAGTCGTCCAACTACGACATTGCAATTCATTAAGCGTGCTGTTTATCAAAGTCAACGGATGGATTTACGTACTGCCCTTGATTACATTTCTTCACAAATGGCGATTGTCACAGAGCTAGATGATTTTAAAGAGGGTGTAAACGCAGTAGTAGAAAAACGTAAGCCTGTTTATAAATGAAATGTTTAGGAGGACGAACAATGCAACCTCTTGAAAATATTCGAGTGTTGGATTTATCTCGCGTCTATGCTGCCCCTGCAGGCTCCATGATGCTGGCCGATTTAGGAGCAGAAGTAATTCGCATAGAACATCCAAATGGCTCTGATAGTATGCGTGATTGGGGGCCATTTGTAAATGGTCAAAGTACGTATTATTTATGTGCCAATCGTAATAAAAAATCGATTACATTAGATTTAAAGACAATAGAAGACAGAGAAAAATTTAAAGAACTTGTCAAAGATGCTGATGTCATACTCGAAAATTTTAAGACGGGTGACATGGAACGTATGGGACTTAGCTATGAGGAATTAAAAAAAGTGAATCCTAGAATCATATATTGCGCGGTAACAGGATTCGGTCAAACAGGTCCTCTTGCACAAGAACCAGGCTTCGATCCAGTTATTCAAGCGATGAGTGGTTTAATGCATGTTACTGGCTCAGCTGAAGGAGAAGCGACAAAAGTTGGTGTCCCTATTGCAGATATTTTAACCTCTAATTATGTAGTCATTAGTATTTTAAGCGCTTTACGGATGCGTGACCAAACAAATACAGGGCAATTTATCGACTTAGCATTATTAGACATTCAGATGAGTAGTTTAGCAAATGTAGCAAGCGCATATTTAAATACAGGCTTTATCTCAGAACGTCTAGGGAATCGTCATAATAATGTTGCGCCGTATCAAGTGTTTCACTGTGAGGATGGTCCATTAATGATTTGCGTCGGTACAGATGGGCAATTTAAAAAGTTTTGCACGATGTTGCAACGTGAAGAATGGGCTAATGATCCGCGTTATTTAACAAATACGATGCGCAAGCAACATGAAGCGGAGCTAGTTCAGATGATTACTAACATTACGATGACAAAAACCCGGGACGAATGGATTACCCTATTACAACAATACAAAATTCCAGGTGGACGTGTGAACACCATTGCCGAAGCACTAGAACAACCTCAATTTATTGCACGCGACATGATTGGTGAAATAGAGCACGAACAATACGGGACAATCAAATTCATCAAAAGCCCGATAAAGTTCTCTAATTTAAATATTCAATATAAATTAGCCCCACCGATACTCGGAGAACATACGAACGAATTCCAAAAGTCCACTCTACAAAAATAAAATTGCGCTATAATAAAGGTAAAATGTATTAATAAAGGTAAAACCCCGGCGGATGTCGAGGAAAATTTTATTACGTAGGTGACGGGATGAATCAAGAGATTTTCGAAAAAAACTATACAATGTCATCGCTGCACAAAGCTATTAAAGTGTTAAAAGCTTTTTCAAAAGATGAGCCTAGCCTTTCCCTAACTGAGTTAAGTAAAAAAACTGGGATAAGCATTTCCAGTTTACAACGCTTCGTTTCTACCTTTGTGTACGAAGGCTTTCTTCACAAAGATGAGCGTACTAAACGCTATCAATTAGGTCATTCACTTCTGTATTTAGGAAATTTAGTAAAAGAAGAATCCAGTCTTATTATTGTCGCAGATCCTATTTTAAAAAAGCTAAACGAAGAAATAGGCGAAAGTGTTTCCATGAATATTATTGACGGATTAGAGCGACGATGTATTTTAAACTACGATTCGACATATCCGCTTTCAACGAAAATGTTTGTAGGTGACACCTCTCCCCTTTATGCAGGTGCATCATCAAAAATATTACTCGCATTTATGCCAGATGTTGAAGAATATGTAGAGAATATTAGTCTCGAATCCATCACTGATCAGACAATACTTTCAAAAGAGCAGCTGTGGGAGGATTTACAGCAGATTCGTAGTCAGCGTTTTGCGAGAAGCAATAGTGAGCGTGTACGTGGAGCATGTTCTTTATCTGCACCAATTTTAAATGCTTCCAACCAAATCATTGCATCCGTGTCACTCGTAATACCAGAAGTACGCTACGGTGACTATGATGAAAATTTATTAATCGAAACTATTCAAAGCGTCGCATTAGAAATCGAAAAGCAATTATATTGATTGATAGAAACAAAGAATATCCCCGAATAGGTTCACTTTTTAAGTGTTCTCTATTCGGGTTTATTTGGCTCATCGGACTCCCCCAGGAAGCTCTGCTCTGTGCGAAAGCGTAGCGGCAGCGGCAAATGTTTTAACTGTGCGAAAGCGTAGCGGCAGCTACAAAGCGCTCAGTCGGAACGGAAATCAACTACACGTTATGGTAATGAGTTAATTATTTACCAATATTAAGAAATCATCCCAATGATTTAAGCGTGGCAGTTCAACATGTTGATTATAGGATTGATTTTTTAAAATTACTTTTGTCTTCACATCTTGCAGTGTTTCTAATACAGCTGGTTTATCATCCACATAAACATCTAAAGCTAGCTCTTTGATGATCGCCACTTTTTCTGTATCCTGCATTCCGCAGAAAAAATGACCTTCTGTGATTGGAAAACCTTGTGCTACCATCCAAGCTCTAGTTTGCTCACAATACTGTTTTGGACGCGAAGTAATATAATAAATGTCATGTCCTTGCTGTGCCAAAGCTTGAAGCGTCTCGAGTGCGTCCTCAAAAGAAGGACAATCTGTAAAATATATTTCCTCTAATGAACTATTCCACATTACCGATCCTTCTGCATCTGTTAATCCAAAAGGTTCGTGAATTTCAACTCTTTGCAAAGCTTGAAATGTTTCTAGTGCCACATTTTTACTAAGTTTTTTATTATAGAGCCCAAAGGCATGTGCTCGTAAATCGATGAGTGTGTCATCTATATCAAAGCCAAATTTCATCTTGTTTTTCTTCCCTTCACGAAGCCTTGTTGATGAAGTTAGTCGCAAATGTTTGCTCTTTTTCAATTTGCGTCGCTAATACTTCCTCAATTGCTTGCTCGCGCATTTGTTGAAACTCTTGTACGTTAAAATGAACAAGCGTCTCTTTATTTAATAGTGATGCAAGACAATCTGCATCCTTGAGTGCACTATTGAGACCAAATGCCCCAGTTGGTGTCATCGTGTGAACAGCATCCCCTAATAGCACAAGCCCCTTTGTCCCCCAGCAGTTACAATGACTACTGAATACGTCGAGCAATACAAAATCTTGCCACGATTGGATATGTTCCTTAACAGTATCGGATAGTTCCGGAAATTGCTCTGAAAGCTGTTGGATAAATGGTGTAAATGCATTTTTTCTAAGCTGAGGAAAACTTCCTTGTTCAATATTCCAGCCGATTTGAATAAACCCACCTACCTGCGTAAACAATGATAGCTGTTTATCACCGATTAAAGCCATTTTAATCGATGGCTCCCATCCGTGAGGTGCAGTAACTTTTGCCCATAATAAATCAAAACCATGCTTATGCTTTTGACTTTCAATGTGCGCTTGCTTACGAATCGTAGAGTAACGACCGTCAGCACCGATAATTAGCTGACTGTTTATTTCTATTGTTTCCCCATTCTTTGTTGCAATGACACCTATATATTTGCCAAAAGAATCCACTATGAGCTTCGTCACCTTCGTATTTAGGAAACATGAAAAGTGCGGAAAATGCTGTGTTTCTTGTAAAATTCCCTTTAATAGATTTGCTTGCGGCACATGAATTCCTAAATGTCCTACAGCTTCATCAGGAAAAATAGTTTTAAATGCTCTACCTTCTGTGTAATATTCAAGCTTTCTCATACGTAATAAACCGAGTGCCTCGACCGCTTCAAAAAGTTGATGACTTTTTAAAACTGCCTCACCCTCTTCATTTAAATGCTCACCGCGAAATGCCTGCCCCAGTGCTGCGTTTTTTTCCACTAGGATTACAGAAAGACCTTTTTTCGCTAGTAAGTGCGAAAGAAGTGCTCCACCTGGCCCAGCCCCTACAATACAAACATCTGCTTGATAATTCACTTTTCCTCACTTACCTTGGGATAAGCAATGATACGTAAATCCTGCCCAACCTGCTCAAACGAAGCAAATTCTACATCCCATGCTTCATCCATAGAAGTTGGATTGTGACCAGCAATCGGTGTTAAAGATAAACGACCACCGAGAACCTTAGGCGCTATGTAAATTACATATTTGTTAATAGCACCTTGCTGTAAAAATGAAGAGTTAATCGTACTTCCACCCTCTACTAAAATATCTGTAATGCCATTTTGATATAGTTTTCCAAGCATATCATCAACAACAAGCCCCTCAGATTCATGTCGAACTGGCAATACAGTCACGCCTTTTGCCTCAAATGCTGTTATTTTTTCCGGATCGGCATTTTCACTACATACAATAATTGTTTTTGCCTCTTCTACATTTAAAACATTGGCATTCGCCGGTGTACGAAGTGAGCTATCCATAATAATGCGTACTGGATTTTTTCCGTAATCTTCTTTTAATCTCGTCGTTAAGGATGGATTGTCAGCTAAAACAGTTCCAACCCCAACTAAAATACCATCCACTTCATGACGAATACGATGAACATCCTCACGCGCTGCCTCACCAGTCACCCACTTGGAATGTCCCGTATGGGCAGCTATTTTCCCATCTAAAGTCATCGCATATTTTGAAATAATAAATGGACGCTTTGTTAGCATATTATGAATAAATCGTTCATTTATACGGCGAGCTTGTGCTTCTAAAACACCCACCTTTACCTCAATGCCCGCATCTCGTAACAACTGAATACCACGTCCAGCAACAGCAGGATTAGGATCTTGCATCGCTACAACAACACGACTAACTGCAGATTCCTTCACTAAATTTGCACAAGGAGGGGTTTTTCCATAATGCGAACATGGCTCAAGAGTTACATAAAGTGTAGCACCTTTAGCATGTTCTCCAGCCATACGGAATGCATGCACCTCTGCATGTGGTTCACCTGCTTTTCTGTGTAAACCTGTTCCAACAATTACACCATCCTTGACTATTACTGCGCCTACTAATGGATTGGGATTCGTATTTCCTTTTGCACTAGCAGCTAAATCAAGTGCTAGCTGCATATATTTTTCATCTGTTGTCATCGTCGTTCCTCCATTCACTTCTCTTCGCGCAAATGTCCAGATTTCTCTACTTTCGTGTCTAAATAAAAACGATTTGTTTCCGTTAATCCTCCCCATAACGGGACATGCCCTTCAGCTGCTAAACCGTGGGCCTGTAACGCGGCAAGCTTCTTCGGATTATTGGTAATCAGTGTAACTGGCTTTGAACGCAGTGCAGCTAACACAGTAATGGCATCTTCATAAGAACGAGTATCATCCGGGAAGCCAAGAGCATGGTTTGCTTCAACCGTATCTAACCCCTCTTCTTGTAATATATAAGCAAGCGATTTCGAGAATAGCCCGATACCACGCCCTTCATGATCTGCTAAATAGAAAATAGCACCACAGCCATGCTCCACAATCATTTTCATCGATTCCTGTAATTGATAGCCACAATCACAGCGCTGGCTTCCAAAAATATCACCTGTATGACAAATGCTATGCATACGAATTAAAGCATTCTCTGCATGTGCAAAATCTCCATAAACAAGCACTGATGACTGCTGTAAAAAAGCTAAATTTGCAGATGCTAATCCATCAATGATTTCTTCTTTCGATTGATGAACCCCCACTTTTAACCAGTTATACCACTGAAATGTCGCAGAAAATTCACCCTGTTTCACCGGTAATTTTACTGGACCAACTAGGCAAATATTTTCAGATTCAGATTGTTTCACGACCGTCATTTTGTCTTTCACTATGTCCAAAACTTTAGTAGTAATTGTCATATTTTCTCCAACCTTCTATTGTTAAACAGTTAGCTTCATATACTAACTGAGCACTTGTATTTTCACAACACTTACATTACGTAACTTAGTTTATAATAATAACTAAAAACTGTCAAACTACAGCTCCTATTCTATTAAAAAAAATTAAATAGAAACAAAAACTGCTACATTACGTTGTAATCATATACTAATAGCTTATGGAGGTGCTATTTTTTCTGTGCAGGCTAGTCTATAATAAGCTGTGGTAACTGTAATGACGAAAGGAAGTTAAGAATGCAATTTGAAAAAAATGTTCAGGTGAAGCAGCCAAAATACCAACAAATAGCTGTCGACCTAGCCTCAAAAATCGTGGAAAGAAAATATAGAATTGGCGATAAAATTTACGCAAGATCGTCTCTAGCTAGCCAATACAATGTCTCTTCGGAAACTGCTAGAAGAGCGATTGCCGTTTTGCAAGACTTGGAAATTGTGGAGGCAACTAAAGGTAGTGGGGTTATTATCATCTCCTATGAAAAGGCTGCATCTTTTGTCCGACAATTCCAGGATGTTCAATCTGTCCATGAACTACAGCATGAGCTTATGACTAGCATTCAGAAGCAACACCAAGAATTAATAAATCTACAGGATAAGACTAAACAACTTATTAGTCGAACTGAACATTTCCGATCCGTCAATCCATTTATCCCATATCAATTAGAGATGACAGCAGAAAGCCCTTGTATCCAACAAACGGTTCAGGAATTGAATTTTTGGCAAAATACATCTAGCACGATTGTCGGAATTCGTCGTAAAAATGAATTATTACTATCACCTGGTCCATATGTGTCATTGGAAGAAGGAGATATCGTTTACTTTATAGGTAATGATGAAAGTTTCGCTCGAGTTCAGAGCTTTTTATATCCAAATTAAAATCCGCTCAAACGCTGATATAACAGCGTTTAAGCGGATTTTTTCTGTTTTGTCGATTTGACAAAAGTAACAACTCTTTGTTAGGGTTAAGTTGTTACTTGTTTATATTTGGGTATCATTATCCTCAAATAGTATTTATCTTCATTCTGTAGGTGTCTAAACGCCTACTGTATTAGAAGAACTAAGCCTAAAATGTCACGTACCGTGGCAAATTATATGTGCGTAAGTGAAGCAAGCCATTTACGCAAAGGCGAAATTGATCTACGAAAGGAATGGTTCTATTGGAAAAATTAAAAGTGGAGCATGTTTCTAAAGTTTTCGGAAAACATATTCCCCAAGCATTAGAACTCGTCAAGCAACAAAAAAGCAAGACTGATATCTTAAAAGAAACAGGGGCAACTGTTGGTGTATACGATGCAAGTTTTACAGTAAATGAAGGTGAAATCTTCGTTATTATGGGACTATCAGGGAGTGGGAAGTCAACGCTTATCCGACTTTTAAATCGACTTATCGAGCCTACAAGCGGAAATATTTATATCGACGGAGAAAATATTTCTAAAATGGGCAAAGAGAGTTTACGAAATATAAGAAGAAATAAAATGAGTATGGTCTTTCAAAACTTCGGTTTATTCCCCCATCGTACACTTCTTCAAAACACTGAATATGGTCTTGAAATTAGAGGCGTCTCAAAAGAAGAACGACAAGCCAAAGCAGAGCAGGCTCTCGAAAATGCAGGCTTACTTGCTTATAAGGACCAATATCCGAATCAATTATCAGGTGGTATGCAACAGCGTGTTGGATTAGCACGTGCACTAGCAAACGACCCTGAAATATTACTAATGGATGAGGCCTTTTCTGCACTCGATCCATTAATTCGTAAAGAAATGCAAGATGAGTTACTTGATTTACAAAGCACAGTGAAAAAAACAATTTTATTTATCACGCACGATTTGAATGAAGCATTACGTATTGGTGATCGTATCGCTATTATGAAAGATGGCTCAATCATTCAAATTGGTACTGGAGAAGAAATTTTAACAAATCCCGCAAATGATTATGTTAAAACCTTCGTAGAAGACGTCGATCGCTCTAAAGTATTAACAGCTGAAAATGCAATGGTTCGACCTGTATATGTCAATGTAGATGTAGATGGACCGACCGTGGCACTTAAACGAATGCGCGAAGAAACGGTTAGTTTACTAATGGCCGTTGACAAAAATCGACATTTGAAAGGCTTTATTACTGCTGACGACGCACGGGCTGCAGCTAAAAGACAAGAACAAACGGTACATTCAATTGTTCAATCTGAAATCTTGACTGTTCCACCAGATATGCTTTTACAAGATATTTTAGGCATGATTCATAACTCTCCTACTCCTATTGCCGTTGTAAAAAATGAGCGCTTACTTGGTGTTCTCATCCGGGGCGTTGTCATCGAAGCACTTTCAACTAGCGATGAGGAGGTAGTAGCAGATGAATAATTTTTTAGACAATATCCCAGCTATACCCGTAGGAACGTGGGTAGAATCAGTTATGGACTGGTTGACGAGTAATTTTTCACTGTTTTTTAACTTGATTCAAAAAAATGGAAAACTACTCATGAATCAAGTCACTGATTTATTAGTTAGCATTCCCCCGATTATTCTTATTTTACTTGTTGTCATTTTTGCCTTTTTCGTTACCGGCAAAAAATTCGGGCTCGCAACGTTTTCATTAATTGGTTTGTTATTTATTTATAATCAAGGCTTATGGACACATCTTATGGAAACAACTACGCTCGTGCTCTTTTCAAGTATCATCTCCATCATTTTAGGTATTCCACTTGGCATTCTAATGTCCAAGTCAACAGTAGCTGAAAATGTGATTAAGCCGATACTCGATTTCATGCAAACAATGCCTGGCTTTGTGTACTTGATTCCTGCCGTTGCCTTCTTTGGTATTGGGATAGTACCTGGCGTATTTGCATCCGTTATTTTTGCCTTACCACCTACTGTACGTATGACGAACCTAGGAATTCGCCAAGTACCAAAAGAATTGGTAGAAGCTGCGGATTCATATGGTAGTACGTCGCGTCAAAAACTATTTAAAGTGGAAATTCCTCTTGCCAAATCAACTATAATGGCTGGGATTAACCAGACTGTTATGCTATCACTTTCAATGGTTGTAACTGCTTCAATGATTGGTGCACCAGGTCTTGGACGTGAAGTATTAACTGCACTACAACGTACACAGGTCGGAAATGGCTTTGTTGCAGGTCTAGGTCTTGTTATTTTCGCCATTGTTATAGACCGATTAACACAAAGCTTTAATAAGAAGAAAGCCGTATAAAAAACAAGGAATTAAGATTTACATTATTACTATACGAAAGGAAGATTCAATGAAACTGAAAACTTTAACTAAATTAGGAATGGCTTTAGGGCTTGGCTTTTTGCTAGCTGCATGTAGTGGTGATGATTCAAGTAAGAGCGATGGTAACTCAAAAGACGTCAATTTAGCCTACGTTGAATGGGATACAGAAATTGCTTCCACTAATGTAGTTGGGCAGGTGCTAGAGGATTTAGGTTACAATGTAACATTAACACCACTCGATAATGCAATTATGTGGGAGGCTGTTTCAAAAGGTGACGCAGATGGTATGGTTGCTGCTTGGTTACCAAATACTCATGGAGAACAGTACAAAAAATATAAGAATGATCTTGATGAGCTAGGCGAAAACCTTGCTGGTGCAAAAATAGGTCTAGTAGTGCCAAGCTATATGGACGTTAATTCGATTGAAGATTTAAAAAATCAAGCAGATCATACTATTACGGGTATCGAGCCTGGTGCTGGAATTACAGCTGCTACAGAAAAAGCTTTAGATGAATATGATAACTTAGCAGATTGGAATCTAATAACATCTTCATCTGGTGCTATGACAACGTCTCTTGCTAAAGCAATTAAAAATAAAGAAGACATCATCGTGACAGGCTGGTCTCCTCACTGGAAATTCGCTAAATATGACCTTAAATATTTAGAAGATCCAAAAGGAACTTTTGGTGGAGAAGAAACAATTAACACATTCGCTCGTAAAGGGTTAAAAGAAGATAAACCAGATGTATATTCTGTACTAGATAACTTCCATTGGACTTCAGAAGACTTAGAGAGCGTTATGCTAGAAGTTATGGATGGCAAAGACCCAAAACAAGCTGCTAAAGATTGGGTTGAAGCTAATCCAGACAAAGTTGCTGAATGGACGAAGGATGTAAAAAAATAATTTTTAAAAATGGACAGACAACTGACAAAAGGTTGTCTGTCTTTTTTAAAGGTTTTGCTCATCTTATTTGAAGAACATTAAGGCTACTCTATAAAAATCTTTCCCCGTAATGAACGTAATTATATCCTTATTTTAACAATAAATGCACAATATTCAAGTGTTTATTATTTTTTTAAACCATTAGCGAATTTTTGTCGTTGAGTAAAGATAAAAAAAGTCACCCACAACGATTAAACCGATGCCGGGTGACTATTAAATAAACTAAGATAATAATTTCAAGGATATCGCAGCCCCTAAAACAAGCGTAATGCAAACAATACGTCTCCAATCCTTAGATTCATTGAAAAATAACATACCTAGTATTGCACCACCTGCCGCCCCTATTCCTGTCCAAATGGCATAAGCTGTCCCCATCGGTAATGTTTCCATCGCATATGCAAGACCAGCAAAGCTCAAGGTAAAAACTAAAATTAATATCACTAAGTTTTTAATACTTTTAGTATCATTATATTTACTAATCATATAAACACCAAGCATCTCACAAAGCCCCGCAACTACTAATGCAATCCATGCCATTATTCATTCACCTCTTTCTCTTTAGGCTCCCCGGTCACAAGCTTTAAACCGACGACCCCTGCAAGTAAAACGACGATACATAAAATTTTGGCTAATTTCCATGGTTCTCCGAACAGTAAGCTATCTGCACATACAGTGCCCGCTGTCCCCAAGCCTACGAATACTGCATAAACAGTGCCGACCGGTAAGCTTTCACCAGCCTTAATTAGTAAATAAAAGCTAATAAAAATTGCAATAGCAGTACCAATCCATTCAAATACACTTCCTGCATGCTTTAAACCTATAACCCAACCGACTTCAAAAAAAGCAGCAATTACGACACTTACCCATTGTTTATTCATTGCGAATACCTCCATTTTATTGTTAAACACGGATATTGAGCGGTCTTCTGATCTACCTGCTCACTTTTGTGGCATACCCGATCACTTTCGTGTCCTACCGGATCAGTTCTTCGGCATTCCCGATCACTTTCGCATACTACCTGATCACTTCTTTGGCATTCCCGATCACTTTCGCATACTACCTGATCATTTCTTTGGCATACCCGATCACTTTCGCATATTACCTGATCACTTCTTTGGCATACCGATCACTTTCGCATACTACCTGATCATTTCTTTGGCATACCCGATTACTTTCGCATACTACCTGATCATTTCTTTGGCATACCCGATCACTTTCGCATACTACCTGATCACTTCTTTGGCATACCCGATCACTTTCGCATACTACCTGATCACTTCTTTGGCATACCCGATCACTTTTGCATACTACCTGATCATTTCTTTGGCATACCCGATCACTTTCGCATACTACCTGATCACTTCTTTGGCATACCCGATCACTTTCGCATACTACCTGATCACTTCTTTGGCATACCCGATCACTTTTGCATACTACCTGATTATTTCTTTGGCATACCCGATCACTTTTGCATACTACCTGATCATTTCTTTGGCATACCCGATCACTTTCGCATACTACCTGATCACTTCTTTGGCATACCCGATCACTTTCGCATACTACCTGATCACTTCTTTGGCATACCCGATCACTTTTGCATACTACCTGATCATTTCTTTGGCATACCCGATCACTTTCGCATATTACCTGATCATTTCTTTGGCATATCCGATCACTTTTGCATACTACCTGATCACTTCTTTGGCATACCCGATCACTTCACTCTGTCTACCCCTGAACTAAGATTTTTCTTTAACTCCCTTCCCTCAGTAACCAAATAAAAAAAGCCGAAGGAACACTGCTATAAACAGTATCTCCCAGGCTTTTATCCTTCCGTGTCACAAAATCAATTTTGTGGTTTTCTCTCGGACCAGACTAGCATTTGCTACGGAACCCTAGAAAACTTTCATATTTGATTATGCTACTAGTCTAGCAAATTATTCAGCCATTTTCTACTGAGACATAGCAAAGGTTAATCAGAAAGATAAATAACAATGTGTTCAGAAAATTATGTTAAAATAAAACGTATTATTGTAAGGAGGTATTACATATGGCAATTGAAAAAGTACGTAAGCATTTAGCGCAATGGAATGCGGAACACAAAATACAGGAGCTAAACGAAAGCTCGGCGACTGTTGAACTGGCCGCACAGGCACTGGGGTGCGAGCCAGAACGCATTGCGAAATCCTTATCGTTTCTCGTAAACGATGGAGCGATATTAATTGTCGCAGCAGGCGATGCTAAAGTCGACAATGCAAAATATAAAGCTGTCTTTGGTACAAAGGCAAAAATGCTTGGGAAAGATGAAGTACTCGAAAAAATCGGACATGATGTAGGTGGTGTGTGTCCTTTTGGCGTGAATGAGGGTGTTGCTATTTATTTAGATGCATCCCTTAAACGCTTCACAACAGTATTCCCTGCATGTGGTAGCAGTAACTCAGCCATTGAGCTTACTATTTCTGAACTAGAAACTTATACACCCTATCAGGAATGGATTGATGTCTGCAAAGGCTGGAACGAGTAATAAAGCATAAAATCGGCGAAACTTGATTAAAGTCACGCCGATTTTTTTCTTTAGGTTTCTTGTGGCGAAAGCGAAGCGGCAGCAACCCGAATTACGCTAAAGTGAAATCGCCTTAGGTTTCTTTCCTATATCCAACGGCTAACCAGTGAGAGTCCCATTCTGTAATTTGATTGCCTACTCTACAAGATAAACCACATGCACGATTATCCGCGATAAATGAGCCGATTAACCATTTCTTTGTTTGTAATCCATCCTTTAGCTTTATCGTTATAGAGGGCATTTCTACATATCGCTGATAAATAAACAAATTATCATCATAATGGGTATACGCAGAAGCATTTGTTTTCGTACCATCCCCTGCGTAAATTTCTACAGTATTCCCTTCCCGCGAATAGACAGGTTTCTTTACAAACGGTAAATTTTCTTGAACAAATTGTTCTGCTGAAAGATGCGTTGGCAACATATATTTCTGAATGGCCGCTCGTTCTTCTGCGTTAAAAAGAAGCGGATCGTTTTTTCGTTCCCAAATTAGCCATAGTAAGATTTTCGATTGCAGTACATATGCAGCGGGTGTGTTGATAATAGCAAGCTGCCTGTCTTTTACAAGTTCTAGTAATTGTAGACCTATACGATCACCATCGGAAGACACATCATCTATTAGAAACTCCACTGGGTGTGCGGGGCGATATAAAATATCAATTTTCTCCATTGTAGGCGTATAAAGTCCTCGAGCTATATTAGCAGTGTTACTAGAAAAAATAATTAGCTCTTCTATAGGAACATATTCTACATCAAAAGGTATACATTTCTTTAAAAACTGTACCTGGCAATATTCCTCATAATCTTCCGCAGCCGTTTTCCCTGTAATAACGATTTTAGGCTTTTTCAAATTATTTACATACTGCATAGCTGCAAAGAGTGCACTAGACAAAGTTTTCTGTAATGCCGAAACATTAGTTGGACTATCAAATCCCAAATGCTTACAAAGTGCTTCATTTATCTCGAAGGTTTCTTGGACAAGAAATGGCGTTTCACCATTTAATTCAAGACATTTTATTTGTCCGTCCTCTGTACAAATAAAATCAAAGCGTGCCAGTACCGATTGTTGCTGTAAATAATCTAATTGGATATATGGCAACATTTCAGAACGAATGCCCAGTGCTAAAAGTTGTTCATCCGATAAATGCTTAAATTGTTTGCCAACCTTCAAAAATATTTTCCAAAGTATAGTAGATGCATAGTTGATTTCATCGATTTTCTCTTTGGGTATATCTAGTACATCGTATAAGGCGTACTCTAGGTTCTCAAAGTCGGAAAAAAAATCAGGAAATTGAGAATAAAATGCTTGGCGTTGTTGAAAATAATTGTCCATGTTGATTTCTCCTTTTAAGAAGATGAAGAGCCACCTCGGGAGGCACCACCTGAGCCGAAACCTGATTTCCCAGTGCTGGATGATGAGTGATTTGAATAAGAACTATTCGAAGATGAATCTGAACTATTTGAGAATGAACGCTTGCCACTCGAATAAGAGTTGGAACCGCTTGTATTTGAATTGGAGCTATTTGTTGTTGAGTTATTTGAACTGTTAGATGTTGCGCCAGACGAATTTTGAGAGCCGTTCGTCGTGATTCCATTTGTATTTGTATTTTTACTTTCGCTAGTATTACTATGAGTTGTACGTGGCATTGCTGAACCTGAACCACCACTTTTATCCTCTCGATCTGTACCATTTTTTAGATTGCGGCTTTTATAAATGGCACTTCCGATCAATGCTCCGGTAGTTGCATACATCAGTCCATTAAAGAAATGATGTGCATAATGAGGTGAATTTTCATCTAAACATTCGAACGAACCATCATCACTCTCTTTCCATTCATCACATGCATTTGCCATGTCGCTGTCATATACACTTTGTAAATCATCACTAGCTGTTGCCGAATTGTTTTCTTCCGTTACATTATTTGTATCCGCAGAAGAAGCAGAGGATTCCTCGACAGTTTGACTTTCTGTATTCCCACACGCGGCTAATTGCATAGCCATAAATGACGCAGTTGTGACTGCTATATATTTTTTCATTTGTTTTGCCATATTATCTTTCTCCTTTTTAATCGATACCTAATTTACGGATGTCCCCTTTTCCAGGTTTCACTTTTTACAAATTCATACATATTATCATAGCACTAAAAACTCCCTGACGGAATGAAACCATTCACCATCAAGGAGTTTTATACAAATTATTTATTCGGGACTGCTTTTCTTCCATATGTCATAAAGCGCCAAAGCTTTTCAAATGGTCCCATTTTAAAGAATTTAAACCAGATGACACTAAAGATAATTTGAATGACAAAAGTAAGAGTTGCAATGATTACTACATCAGAAGGCGAAACAACTTCAAGCCCCATCGAAGACATAATAGCTAGGCCAATAAAGCTTTGAGCTAAATAGTTTGTAAATGCCATTTGCCCAACTCGTCCAATTGGCTTAAGTAGCTTTGCAATTTTCTTATTCTCTAACAAAACAAATAGACAAGCTAAATAAAAATATGTTGTTGGAATTACACCTAAACCAATAATTAATTGTAGATTTTGATCGTCTCCTTTAGAGGCAAACCAAATCCAAAGCGAGATCCCTACAAAGAATGGGAAGGTAACGAATTGAATCCACTTTATTTGTTTTGAGTATTTACTTACATAACTAATCCAATCAGCTTTTGCTACTAAAAAACCAGTTAGAAACATGATGAAAATAGTAATGGCATCATTTCCTAATAAACCAAAAACAGGTGAAAGTGCTTCTTGCTTTGGCAACAATATTTGTCCAAGAATGGACAGGATATGAACAGTAATAATGGCAAATAGCCATTTTCTAATTGTTGAAATCTTTGCATGATAAAAAGGTATAAGTAAAAAACCTATTACTGCATAAATAGCTAGAATTGATCCCCAGAAAACAAATATATGGACAATGCCAATTAATAATAAAGCTAATAAACGTCTTGCAAAACGCCATCTTGGCTTATCCCCGCGCGCTTCTGCACGTGAAGCAAAAATATAAAAACCTACACCAAAGAGGAATGAAAAGATCGAAAAGAATTTCTTCTCAATAAAAATATTAATAAGCGTATCAATAATGCCATTAACGCCACTATAGTCAGGCATCGGTCCTCCCTCAACTATTACCTGGTAGGCCGCTACATTTATGAACAAAATGCCAAATAACGCTAGCCCACGAATAATGTCTAAGGATACGATTCTTTCTTTTTGAGGTACGGATGGATTCATTTTTTAAAACTCCTTATCTTTCAAACTTTACTGTGTATGACTATCATAGCTTTCCATCCTTACAGTAGTTTTTTTAAAAGCTTACAAGAACCTTACATTTATAGATTTGTCTCATCAGTTATTCCCTTTTTTTATTTACATTAGTCTTTAATCCCCTTCTAAAAGCGAAAACTTCATATTTTATAGTAACAATTATTTCTTTAAAAAGGAGAATAGACGATGTACAGACAACGCAAATTTGGTTTTTGCTACCCTGGATATAAATACTGTGGACCAGGATGCTCAGGACCAGGTAGACCTATCAATGCTGTAGATTCATGCTGCAAATTACACGATGAATGTTATGATCGATATGGTAGATCAAGATATTGCGATGAAATGTTCCAAAACTGCTTACGACCCCAAATGAACGCTAATAGTAAAATGGCTAGAGATGCTAGATTGTTTTACAATATCTTTGAAATGCGCAATGGTTTCTTTTAAATAAGAAAGAAAACTCACGATGTTATTTTTTTATTTAAAGTCAAGTTATAGGCTGAAACTATTTTAAATAGTGAATTCTTATTTAATGTCACACATTATATGTATAGAAATTAAAAGGATAGATGAGCTTAAATGAATTCGCTCTATCTATCCTCTTTTTTACCACAGATGACCCTATTTACTACAACAATTAAATTAGTCTAATGTTGCAGTTGCAGTAATTTAATAGGAGCTTATATCAATTATTATAGGTACATTATTTCGAATTATTGTTTTACCGTGGGTCAACTGCGATAAGAACACTTTTTAATCCGTCATCCGTATATAAAAACTCCATTTGTAAACACATATCTACCAATTTTGAATTTGAAGTTAAATCATAATCAACAGCAAATCCACTGTTATCATTGAATTCATAGAAGTTGATTTGTGAATATTCATATTCTGGGTGGAAATTACATGGAGCGCCATATTCATCAAATGAATCAAATCCATTTAAGTTTAATGTTTCTTGGACATAATAGAATAACTCACCAATATCATCCACTTCAGATTCATCCACATAATTTAAAATATTTTCATATTCTTTACTGTGCATTACATTTAATAAATTAGTAATAACAGTTAAAGCATATTGTTTATCTTCACTTTTCATATTGAACCTCCAAATTCTAATTTGTCTTTCTATTCAACTGTATAATATCATACAGTTGAATAGAAAATTCACTTAAACTAACAGGGGCGATTATTCAATTAGAGCAATCGCTTCTTGTGCTAACGTGCAGTTTAGTGCAACAAGGAGTACCTTCAAAATTATGGGGATTTACAACGCTAAGTTAAGAAATATGACCAAACGACGCTTTGGGGATGTTTGTATATTAACTTCAAAGTAGAATATGTCGAGTTAGTGCTCTTCATATCTCGGTCGTACCAAGAGCTGAGGGCTTGAAAAAGAGTAGGCACATAAATTTATGTGCCTACTCTTTTTATGGTTGATATACAAATCTTAATGTTTATTTTGTGTAATAAATATAAGTAATTACTGATAAACTTGGCGCAACACCACTTGCATATACAGTTACTACATAAGCATGGTCACCTGTAAGAGCTGCTTCTGCTAGTTTTGTAGGCCCACTGTTAAATGCTTTGGCAACTGCTATTGAGACCCCCCCCGCCTGTAGGTATTGCAGCAGCTTCAATTATATCAAGAATAGCCATCTGTTTGCTTTGTCTATCTTTCATATCGTTTAAAACTTTATTACTTAAATAGCCCTGATGTTTAATAG
The DNA here is from genome assembly GCF_015844675.1 of Lysinibacillus sphaericus. Taxonomy (GTDB): domain Bacteria; phylum Bacillota; class Bacilli; order Bacillales_A; family Planococcaceae; genus Lysinibacillus; species Lysinibacillus sphaericus_E. The sequence goes on from NZ_LDGC01000088.1 coordinate 69,718, forward strand.
GCTTATCTACTTCAATTACTGTGTAACCATTAAATGGTTCAATAAGGGTATCATTCAAAGGGTTTAAACTTAAGTTATTATCCAAATCAACTTCAATTACTGTATGAGTAATATTTTCTTCAACATAGGAATTTTCTTCAGCGTTGGAATTTTCCGAAAAATAAATTATACTTAATAAAAAGATGGTAACGAAAGAAGTTAAAAATTTTAAATAGTTACTAGTTTTAACAGTCATATACTTTCCCTCCCCTTTTTTATGATATATCCATAATTTACATTATTAATTAAAAATGTAAATATAAAGGAGGCTAGAATCTTATGAAATTATATTTGATGATTATGTTTTGGAGTTCAATTTTGGTGTTAGCTATTCTAATTATTAAAGATTATCAAAATAATGTTAATCCGTTTACCGAACCTCTCACTGCTCTTGTGTATTTAATAATTATTTTTTGGATTATATTTTTTTCTATAATGTATTTCACAAAGTATAAGAAAATTAAAATGGATTAGAAGTTGCTACTCTTACTCTTTTTTATTTATTCCCTTTCTTCTAGCCAACTGTAGAAGGCTGATAGAATATCGCTGTTTTTTAGTAAATATAATATAAATTTCAAATAAAAAAACGTTCCCAAATGAAAGTTTGGAGACGAACTCAAAGGCTACTAATGTTGTTAAATCAACGTTCGTGGCTTTTCTTATGAACATTGTTTATGCGTTGTTTTATGCACTTTTGTTAAAAGTCAGTCATAGCAAAGGTTTTGAAGTATTTGAAGTAATGTTGCACCATATACTTTGGTGAATAAAATCGTGTATAAAAATTGAATTCTTATCGTTGTAAATACGCATAAATCTGACGGGTCCCCTTATTGTGCTAACGGGGTGCAAGAGTTTAAGATCAAGCTACCGAAGTCAAAGGAGCTTTTCTTATAGAGCTAAAGGTGCAGGATAGTTGAACAAGGAATTTATTGACAATAATCACGATTTTAGAAAAAAGTATCAAAAAATTCTAAATATATCAAGCGTTGATGAGAAGTAATTAAGAGTTAATTATTTACAGAGAACTCCTATTTGCTAAAAAGATGTAATAGTGGTCTTAATGAAAAAAACCTCTGAGCGTAGTAAGGAGTTATTAATTCTATATCAGAGCTAATGTCTCAATTCTTCCTTTTCATTAAGCTGGTTTCCCCAGTTATATTTTTTTAAAAAATTGATCCATAGAAGTTAATCTTTTAGAGATAATGAGGAACCTAATATTCATAAAAAAAGTGACAACAATGCTTAATATTTGATTACGTTCTATGCCTGAGGTTTTCAAAACAGGAACAAAGACTGATTCTTGCTGAACAGTATATTTCAGAAAACGAAAACAAATGGGTTACAGCTCATTTTGAATCATATAAGTATAAAAAAAGACGGTGATTGCTGTCTCTTATTAACCTAACGCCCCCCCGTTAGGTTTTATTATGCTTCAGAAAATCCTATCCCAAAGCTAACTAATAATAAAAATATAGTTAAAATTACAAAACATAGACTATTGACAAAGACACTTAAAATTATAATATTTGTTTTTTTAGTTCTAATCCCCATCACCATTGAAACAATAAATCCAATATCTATTAATGCGAATAACCATAAACAAATAGTTAGGTATGGTTCATTCACGAAACGACTAATAAAGAAAACTGCAAAAGTAGCTATGACTAATATAAGCGTAAAGATTATTGGAATCGATTCTTTGCGAATAACTTGAAGATCACTTTCCATCAAAATCACCTCTCTGTATCTTTCATAACTGATTATCTTATATTTTTTTGCTATACAAATTTATTCAAACCTAAGAACTAAGAATGCACTATTTAAAATAGTTTTAGCCTATAACTTTACTTTTAATGAAATTTTTCACACCGTGAGCTTATCTATTGTGCTTTTATAAAAAACTGTATATTTTACTGGATTAGTAAAGCCTAACTTAACGCCTAAATGATACGATCCATTGTTATCAATATCACAATCCCAACAAGGTTTTAAATCATTTAAAAGGCAATCATCAATAAATTTTTCTGCAATGAAGCTTGCTAATCCTTTTCCTCTATAATTCGAATCAGTTATTATATCAATCTCTGCAAATTGATGAGATTTAAAAATAGAAACTGCTTCGCTAATGATCTTATTTTCATGCTGAAGACAAAAACCAAAGCCTTTTTCTAGAAAATTATCGGTAGAATCCCAGTATTCCTCATAATATTGATTGTTAAATTCTAAACAATGATCAATTTGATGTTGCTTGATTTTAATGCATTTGTAATCAAGCGACTCGCATTTCTCTCTATTGGTATAAGCATCTTTATCAAAGCTAAAAGTGTATCTTTCTAATTTATCACATTATCATTTAATCGTTGCTCAATTTTTGCACTCCATTCATCTGAATAAGAGAATAATGTGAAACGCTTATTTTGTTCAATAGATTCTTGAAGTAAAAACACGAGTTTACTTACGATTTGCTCGCTGGATGAATCACCATAAACATAGTATATTCCTGATTTAGTTTGAAATAGTATTGAGTGCAATCTTTCATCATCGGCATAGACAGCACCTTCTATCACCTGATCTAAAATACTGTAGACAAATGTTGGAGCCCTTTCCATTGTTTCTTTGATAATCGAATAATTTTCGACCGTTACTTTAATCATTATCTTTTTCCCCCTATTTTTTGTATCTCTTCATACAGTATAACGTTTTAACAATTACTACTATTATTGTATAATAGATACACGAAACTTGAAGGGACTGAATTATGCGCAGATAGCAATATTTTTCATCCAAACTAATTGAAAATTGGAGGTAAAAGTATTGATAGAACAAATTTATACAAAAAGATTATATTTACGAAAAATGAAGATGGCTGATTCACTTATATTATTTAAAATTTGGTCAGATCCCGATGTGACGAAGTTTATGAATATCGTCAATTTCACCCATGAAGAGCAAGCGAAGGAAATGATTGAGCTTTTTGATCAATTGGCTGAGAACCATAGGGCTATTCGTTTTTCAATTATTGAGAAGGAATCCAATGAGATTATCGGCTCTTGTGGATTCAATTCATTTGACGTAGAAGGAGCTACTGCAGAAATAGGCTATGATCTTGCTAAAGCACATTGGGGAAATGGCTATGTGCCCGAATGTATTTCCGCTTTGATTGATTATGCTTTCACCACTTTAAGCATATCTAAAATTGAAGCAAAAATAGAGCCTGGTAATAGGAATTCTATAAAAGTAGTAGAGAAATTGAACTTTACGTTTGAAGGAACATTTCAAGAATATGATGAATCAAAAGAATCTTTTTACGACATTAATGTTTATTCTTTAAGTAAATAGATTAATAATAAAATAAAAGCCAAGAATGTTATCTATGAACATTCTTGGCTACTTTCATTTTTGTTACTTAACCGGAATCCAAATTTCAGAATAAAGATCAGGACTAAATGGATCTTCGTCCGAGTACACTTCCAGCTCAGCTGTCCCCGTAGGCTCGTACGGATTGGATGGGAACCATTCAGAGTAAATTTGTTTCCAAGTATTTTGCATAGCATCCGGCATAGGACCATGTACTTCAAACACAACCCATTTTGATGCTGGAACTTCCATTGCATTTAGTTCTTCTGGAACATTCCCAATATGATCCGTTGCAATCCAATAATCAATAAAACCATTTTTTTGTTCGCTGGCATTTGGTGCACAGACGCCAAGCACCCCTTTAATTTCTCCATTATTTAATGAAAATAATTGATGATCCATTCCTTTGCTGTTAATCTCATCCCAAAATTTAGGGATTTCTCTCGTATTCTCACCATTTTGACAATTATACGTTCTTTTTACTCCTACCACTTGGAACTTTTCTTTTTCTACGATTTTATACTTCATTGGTTCTGCTCCCTTCAGGCTCACCTGGATAACTAGGCGATTGTATGATTGTAGTTGTCCTTGCTTCTTTCTTGCTTCACTAGGCGTTACGTGGTGCTGCTTCCGAAATGCCTTTGTAAAAGCTTCAGGAGAGTCGTAGCCATATTTGTAGGCGAGATCGATTACTTTCTGCTCTGTATTTATTAACTCCTGTGCCGCTAATGTTAACCTTCTCCGTCTAATATAATCTGCAATAGACATATCCGTTAAAATCGAGAAAGTCCGTTGAAAATGAAAGATCGAAGAATTTACCTCTCGTGCTATTTGTTCCATTGTGATGTCATCTAATAAATGCTCCTCGATGTAATTAATTGCTTTTTGAATCGACTCAATCCAACTCATGTGCCCTCACTCCTTGCTTATAGCATAAAACATCAAAATTAGTTATTCCTGTCTTTTTATGCTAACTTTGGACTGGTTAAAATGAAAGCATTTTTTTATAGACTTACCACGACATACGTGTTAACAAAATTTCAGCCAATCCCCATTTTTATCCATAATATGTTAAAATTCCATTAAATAGCGTAATCGGATTGGAGGTTTTGATATTGGTTAAATGGCAAGGAGCTGCAGGAATTTGTTTAAACGAAGACAATCATTTATTAATGGTTTTGCAAGGTACGAAACAAGAAGCTACTGAAAATTTTGAGAGGTGTTGTATTCGTGAAGTGTATGAAGAAACAGGATATGTAGTAGACATCGTCGGAGAAGTGTTACATAAAAATAATAATGCAGTGGAAGTTCGTTATTTTGAGACGACTATTACTGGTGGACAAATGATGATACATGATCCCGATGAATTAATTTATGAAATTGCGTGGAAATCAAAAGAAGAAATACTCAATTAAACATTATCCTTCCCTGAAGATAGGCAATTTCTTTTATCATTATTTCAAAAATGAAATTGTCATGATATAGGATTGATAATAGTAGGAAGATACTTATAGACAATAAATTTTAGGCTAATTGGTATTTTCTCAATCACGGATATTTACCTTTATTCCGCGGATAGTTCCCTGTCACCCGCGGGTAAACTTTTAAAATATTATTTCATTTTTACCTTTTCAACAGCAGCTTCGTATATCAATTCGTCATCGATTTTAATATACTGATTTCTCGCAGCCTTACAATAGCCTTCTTTTTCTAGAAAATCCTTAAGCTCCGATTTCTTCGCAAATATTTTTTCAACGACATTCTGTTTCACTTCAAATTCATCTGTTCTTTTAGCAATGGATACCCAATATATTTTTGACATGTTATATCCCCCTCTTTGAATCAATTATTTATAAATAATTAAAGCTGAATGTATAACATTATGCTCTCCTATATATAACGTATTATATTTAATATCAACTATTAAATAATCGTTTAAATCTAATAAAGCGTTATTAATATCATGTTCAAATTGCACAATATCATTATTTTGAATCGTTACTACTTGAGTTGCTTGTGTCATACATTTTCCCCCTTTTCTTTTAATCATAGATTAAAAGGAAGTATTTGTCACAACAAAATGTTTTCGTAGTAAGAATAAAAAAAAGCTAACCCTCTCAGTTAATAAAGAAAGGTAAAAACCATTTATATGGTAAAATAAAGCAGAAAACCTTGAAATATTCTCCATTTATCAACATTAAAGAGTTACAACAATATACTAAATTAATATGTCTAGCATTCATGATTAATCTTTATTAGAAAGTAGTTTTTTTGGGGGATAAGAAGGACTTAGATGATTTTAATCATGAAATCGTGTTAGTGATTGAAAACAAAAATGAGTTAGTACTATTAAGCGGTTGTAGTCATCATGGAATTGTAAATATAACTAAAACTATAACTAAAAAATTTCCAAATAAGACTATCACCGCAATTATTGGAGGATTTCATTTAATTGGTCTACCCATCGTTAACACTTTAGGAAAGCCAAAAGAAGAAGTTATCTCCATTGGCAATACATTAAATGAAATGAAGATTGATTGTATTTATTCTTGCCATTGCACTGGAGCAAAAGGATTTAACATTCTCAAAACCGTTTTAAAAGAAAAATTACACTCTTTTAAAACAGGACAAGTTATTGAGATTTTGTAGATGTTAAAAAATAGCTACTCTAAATTCAACCCTTTCATAGACGGAAAGATCAATCTAAATGTTATTACCTTAAGTTTGGAGAGATTCAATTGAAAATAATAGAGAGAACAATCATACTATCGTTTGCAGCAATATTTCTATTTATTGTTTTTAAAGCTGTATATAATGGTGTGCAGTCAAATAGAGCTTTGATTAAACCCCCTAGTTCAAATTATTATCAAATTATCGATAAAGATTTAAATAGAACGGTAGACGTACCTTTTACTAATATTAATTCTTACAGGGGTAATGCTGACTATATTTATTGAGTGTAGACCAAGAAAGTCCTTCTCTTGATAATAAAATTGTTGAATATCACCGAAAGACTCAACAATACAAAACTATATTTAATACCAAATTCAAAATGCCATCAGTTCAAGGGGTTGAATTAAATGATAATTGGTTATTGTGGGTAGATGCCGATGAAAGTGGATGGCAGCTAAATCCATATTTTATGAACTTAAAGACGCAAGAAATTCACCCATTGACGAAAGAAAATGAAGAGAATATTTTTAACGATTTTCCTGTACTAATTGGGGACTACGCAGCTTGGATTAAAATAGACAGAAAAAGTGAAAAAGCGGAAGTTGTGCTTAAAAATCTCAAAACAGACGAAACAACCAGTATATTTACTTTAAATAGCTTTACATTCAGGAATATGACTTTGTCTGCAATGGATGGAAAATTATTATTTACTAATGAAAAAGATCATTTCGGATATATCTATTTGTATGATGTGAAAAGTAAAGAAATAAAAGAATTTAAGAGCTCATATGAATTTATTGGTTGGGCAAGGCTTCTGAATGATCAACAATGGGTTTATCTAACTTTTGACGACCTAGCTGAACCTTCAACTGGTGATGGTAAGCTAATTTTTTATGACGCTGTGACCAATCATTCGCAAGAAGTTGTTTCAGATATTGATTCGGCAACTGAACTTAACACTGATTTTAATAATAAAGTATTTTTACATTTCAATGAAAATGGATACTATAAAAAATTTAAGATACAGGATCATTTATTAGTTGAGGATGGTTTGTTAGAAACACGTTATTTTTTTAGATTTTCAGCTGAAAATGATATTTATATCTATGACCAAGAACTCCCAAACGAAAAATACCAATTAATTATCCAAAGTGAACTACCTAACTAAAAATGGCTATCCCTATTTATATAAAATTGGGATATTGACATTCAAAGTGTTGAAGTCTCAACACTCCCCGTCTAATACATTCTTAAATACTCTTCCCGCTCCCAGTTATGGACACGTGTGCGGTATTTATTCCATTCTATTTCTTTTGCAGCAGTGAATTTTTCAAAGATATGGTCTCCAAGTGCTTCGCGTACGATAAGATCCATTTCTAGTTCAAGGAGTGCGTATTCCAATGAAGATGGAAGACTATCGATACCATTCAATTCACGTTCAGCTCGTGACATTTTATAAATATTTCGATCTACAGCATCTGGCGGTGTGAGATTTTTGCGAATTCCATCGAGCCCAGCTGCTAAAATAACAGCCATTGCTAAATAGGGATTTGCTGCTGGATCAACAGAACGAAGCTCGATACGTGTTGATAATCCTCTTGCAGCTGGAATTCGAATAAGTGGTGAACGATTTTGTGCAGACCATGCCACATAGCAAGGAGCCTCATAGCCAGGCACTAATCGTTTATAGGAATTAACAAGTGGGTTTGTGACAGCAGTAAAACCATGTACATGTTTTAGTATTCCTGCCATAAAGCTACGTGCTGTTTCGCTTAATTGCAATTCTGCATTTTCTTCATAAAACGCATTTTTATCCCCTTCAAATAATGATAAGTTGAAGTGCATTCCCGATCCGTTAACACCAAATAGCGGCTTTGGCATAAAGGTAGCGTGCAGTCCATGCTGTGCAGCTATCGTTTTTACAACAAGCTTAAACGTTTGAATATTATCACATGCTTCGATAGCATTGGCATATTTAAAGTCGATTTCATGTTGACCAGGTGCAACCTCATGATGAGATGCCTCAATTTCAAAGCCCATTTCTTCTAGCTCTAATACGATATCACGTCGACAGTTCTCCCCTAAGTCAGTTGGGGCTAAATCGAAGTAACCGCCACTATCATTTAACTCAAGCGTTGGATGCCCTTTTTCATCTAGCTTAAATAAGAAAAACTCCGGTTCTGGTCCTAAATTAAATGAGCTAAAGCCTAACTCCTCCATCTCCTTTAAAACCTTCTTCAGATTGGAACGTGGGTCACCTTCAAACGGTGTACCATCCGGTCTAACAATATCACAAATGACACGGGCCACTTTGCCTTTCTCGGCAGTCCATGGAAAAATGACGAATGTATCACGGTCAGGACACAAGTACATATCTGATTCTTCAATACGTACAAATCCTTCAATCGATGAGCCATCAAACATAATTTTATTGTCCAACGCTTTTTCTAATTGACTAACTGGTACTTCAACGTTTTTGATCGTTCCTAATATATCAGTAAATTGTAGGCGAATAAATTTCACATTTTCTTCCTTAACACGACGTTTAATATCTTCTTTTGTATAACGTTTCATTCTCCACCACTCCCATGTTAATTTAATTTACACAATTCTTTTACAACTGCTTTTAAAATACATCAAAAGGATGGAAAATACAATATTTATGTAAGGTTTTATTACATGCATTTTCTCGAATATACTTATCTTTTTTCCAGATAAATAGAGTCATCCTTTCTTACTACAGCCCCCGACAGCAACACATGTTTTCCTTTGCGAAAGCGTAGTGCTAACGTAGCGACAGCAACACATGTTTTCCTTTGCGAAAGCGTAGTGCTAACGTAGCGACAGCAACACATGTTTTCCTTTGCGAAAGCGTAGTGCTAACGTAGCGACAGCAACACATGTTTTCCTTTGCGAAAGCGTAGTGCTAACGTAGCGACAGCAACACATGTTCTCCTTTGCGAAAGCGTAGTGCTAACGTAGTGACAGCAACACATGTTCTCCTTTGCGAAAGCGTAGTGCTAACGTAGCGACAGCAACATGCGTTTTTTTGTTGCACCAACAAAAAAGTAGGTTGCATTCCTTAAACGGAACACAACCTACTACCATTAGTATTGCAATAGCATATTTACAAACACAACAATAATCACCAAAGGTACTACTACTAGCATCAATAAACGATAAGTTGAATAGAACCCTTGCCCCAATTTGCTTCCTATTAATAATTCCTTCTTCACAAATTCTTTATCAACTACATATGCAATAAAGATAGCAATCAATAAGTTACCCATCGGAAGCATTAAATTAGAAACTAAAAAGTCAGTTGCATCAAAAATTGTTTTTCCAAAGATCGATACATCCGCTAATGTACTTGATGAAAGCGCTGCAGGAATCGCCGCAACAAATACCACTACACCTAGTAGCATTGTCAACGCAGAACGAGACATACGTCCTTTCTCTATAAAAGCCGCTACGATAATTTCATATAAACTGAAGGAAGAAGTTAGCGTTGCGAATAAAAATAATAATAAAAACATCGCTAAAAATAGTTCACCAAATGGCATTTGACTAAATGCTGTTGGCAGAACCATAAATAACAAGCCTGGACCAGATGCTGGTTCTAAATCAAAAGCAAATACAACAGGGAAAATGGCTAATCCTGCAAAAAACGATACAAGCACCGTGAGAAGAACAACAGAGCCCGCAGAATTCGGTAAGCTTACATCCTTCTTCAAATATGAGCTGTACGTCACAAGACAAGAAAACCCTACCGCTAAGCCAAAGAAGGACTGCCCTAACGCTTCTAATATAGCCTTACTAGTCATATTGGAAAAGTCAGGCCACAGGAAGAATTTAACTCCTTCCATTGCCCCATCTAATGTTAAAGCCCGCACAACAAGGACAATAAACATAATAAATAATAAAGGCATCATCCACTTATTGGCCTTCTCTATACCATTTTGCACACCAAGTGAAATGACTAGTACATTTACTAGCGTAAACAATCCTAAACCTAGTAGTGTAATCCAAGGCGTCCCTACAATTTCCCCAAATAATTTACTAGGATCATTAGCAGGATCAATAACAGCCCCAGTCACACCTAGGCCACTATATATAAAAATCCAACCTCCTACAACGCTGTAAAAAGTTAATAATAAAAAACAACCGAGCACACCCATACGACCAATCCAAGCCCAGCCTGTTTTCGTCGGTGTAATTTTTTTATATGCAGTCACAGCCTCTGACTGTGTACCACGACCTAAAATATATTCTGATAATAACATCGGTAAACCAATCAACAATGTAAATAGAACAAAAATAAGGAAAAATGCTCCCCCACCACTTTGTCCAGTAACATACGGCAACTTCCATATTGCCCCTAGCCCGATTGCAGCTCCCGCTGATGCTAAAATAAAGCCTAATTTACTAGACCACTGACTCTTTTTTTCACTCATCTCTACAAACTCCTCTAACATTCTAAACTCTTCCTTATTTTACATGAAAATAGTAATCTAGACTAGATTATTTCTATTTGTTACTTTTGCACAATAATATCCAACATTTCCAGCATTCTATTTATCCAATATAAAAAACCTCGAACGCTTATTGGCTCGAGGTCTCATCTAAATTATTTTGTTATATACATAGAGCGCTGTTGATAAATCCATTTGCGCATTGTTGTGAATAGTAATGCCATGATGAACGTTATTAAAATACCCTTAATAATATTAAATGGCAAAATACCTGCTACGATCATTTTATATAGTGAATCACCTACGACAGGTTCCATACCTAAAAAGTAAGTATACATAGGTAAAAATACTGCATAGTTAAGAATGCTCATTCCTACTGCCATTATGATTGTTCCAGCAGCTAAACCTCCAACAAGACCTTTAACTGTTTTGAAACGATTAAAAATAAAGCTAACTGGTAAAATAAATAAAATACCTGTTACAAAGTTCGCGATATGGCCTACCGGTACTCCTGTTGGCGTACCTGAGAATATCCAATCCAACACATTTTTAAAGAATTCTACTAAAATACCTGCTACAGGTCCCATTGTGATCGCCGCAAGCAATGCTGGCATATCACTGAAGTCTACTTCCAAAAACGCTGGAAATGGCGGAATAGGGAAATTAAAAAGCATTAACAAAAACGAAATACTGCTCAGCATGCCAATCGTAATAAACGATTGAAGTTTAACATTTTTCTTCATAGTAAACTCTCTCCTCTTTGCTGATTCAATCTCGCAAGAAGAAAGGTTACGACCTCATCAATTCTTATTATGAAAAAACCCTTATGCAAAACAAGCATAAGGGAGAATAGGCATGATTAAAGAAACGCCATTAATTAACTATTGTTGAGCTTACGCTGCGTAAATCCACAACGAAAAAAACGCTCGTACATAGCTAAATCCATAACAATGAATGACGATCGTACCTCCATCTTCTCCCATCCAGACTTTAACTGTCGGCCTTGGAATTACACCAAGTCAGCCATGCAAAAAAACTTTTGCACAGGTCGCGGGCTGAAGAGTTTTTAGTAAATTATTCGAGCTAATGAAAGACATTAGCGATTTACAACTCTATTACCGCCGGTCGGGATTTTCACCCTGCCCCGAAGATGAATCAATATTTTTTTATTTCATAGCCTTACTATAATGAATTATGAAGGAAAAGTAAATAGCTTTGCTTAAAAAAATCCGATTAAACTTGTATGTTTTAAAAATACCCGCAATAGTCCTATCTTTAAAAGATAAGGGTTTACTTCATTCTCATTGATTATTATTCTTCACTAATCGGGCTTTACCATCCATTGATTTCCCCCTAAACTAACAAGAGCATTCACGCACGTATAGCGGCGAGAATGCTCCAAAAAATTCACTTTTTAAATTGCGTTCATTTATTTGTTGTTTCACCATTTATGGCATATATCGTTTATTAGCTCCTACAGGCTTTGGTAAGAAATTTTTTAAATCAAATCCTTCCCAACTCTCCTGTATAACATTGTCTAGGCGTACTTGTTGATCAAAGCTTGCAGCAGTTAGCATCATTGCTTCAATTAATTGGGTTGCACGAATCACGTCCATTGTCGTTAGATCAAGCGGCTCGTCAAATGTAACAATAACGCCTTCTGCAACCTCTTTTACCGTGTATGTTATATTTTCCGGTACGACTGGAACGTATGCATTATCATTTTTAGCTCGCATATCAACAAGAGCTTCTGTTACAGTGGAAAAAGTTCTACGAGAATTGGGTGATAAATATTCAACTCCATTTTCATCTTTATATAAATAATAATTAAAATGATTTGAGCTCGTTAATGCCATAGAATTACTAGCCTCTTTTTCATTGGAAAGCTCGGATTCTGTACCATTAAGATTTTCATATTCAATATCTTTATACTCCGAGTCTGAGAATGTATCCTGTATTGTCGCTACATATTCTCCAGAATCTTTAGCAGCAACATCATAATCATTTTGCTTCGGTAATACATGGACCAGTTGATCGCCCTTCTCCTTCAATTCTCCTTTATATGGATGATAATTAGTAAAACCATTTGCTTCCTCATCAATTTGTGGCGCATACTTTTCATACATTTGTAATGTTGTAGGCTTTTTCTTCCCAAAATCAGTAGCCACTCGTTCATTTGGAATAATATACGTCATCGGTACACTTTCCTTATCACGATTTGCCAAACCAATATGGAATGCTACTGCATCTGTTAAATCATCTTCATAAACAGATGATCGCAGAGACATGATCCGCGAATGTTCTGCTACTATGTTAGACTCCATAATATTATCATGCATAGAGCTTTTTGCTGCACGATCTTCCTGCATTGTTGAATATTGAGAAGTTTCAGGAGCATTGGCCTGATCCATTTTTGTATCGTGACTATTCATGAACATAGAGCCTGTAAGTACTGTTAAAGCGAAGACAGCTGCAACACTCATAAAAATTGGCCATTTACGACCTGCCTTCTTTATTGTCTGTTCCGTATTGTCTTGCTCTTGTGATGTTATTTCATCATTAATTGGTTGTTGTATAGCTTGAAGATGGACAGAATCCTGCAAGCGAGCATCTGCCAATAATCGATTTAATATTTCTTCTTTCGAACGGCGGTCAGAAAGCTTAGGGGCATTATTCAATATATGTTCCAGTTGGTCATCATCGAATGGATTATGTGTCATTATTGTTTCGCCTCCCGTTCTCTAACCTGTTGTAGCTGTTGCTTTAAAAATTTTATGGCGCGATGTTGCGTGGTTTTTACCTTCGCTTCTGTCCAATCTAATATTTGTGCTGTTTCTGCAATCGATAACTCTTGAAAGTAGCGCATAATAATGACCATTTTTTGGTCACCTGTACAGTGTTCAAGTGCTGATTGAACTTCCATAAATTCATCATTCGCCTGCAGCACGTCTTCGGGTAATGGTGTGGTTGAATGGAGCTGTTCCGTTTCCCAATCAAAAAAATCAAGTGAATGTTTTTGGCGTACAGCCTGCTTTCTAAAATGATCAATAGCGACATTTTTAGCAATCGCAAAAAGCCATGTCTTTTCGCTGCTATTGCCTGCGAATTTATCATATGAGCGCAATACGCGAACATAAACCTCATGTGCTAAATCCTCAGCAAGTGTACGGTTTTTTACTAAATAAATAAGAAACTGGAACACGTCTTGATGATATGCATCGTATAATCGATGGAACACGGAGTCATTCAAAGCACTCCACCCCCGTTCTATTTATATTTGTCGTTTAAACGTTCACAGAAGTTACATCCAATTAAAACCAATTCATCAATGATACCTAGGCATAATTGGTCAGAATCTGCTTTGGGCCAACGTAATATATCACTCAGCCGTGTGTTGCTGTCGCTTCGCTTTCGCACAGATAAATTACCACAGAACGTAGCACTCTTAGACTGAGTTCTCTATGGATGTTTTGACACCCGCTGAAAAGCAACTTAAATCCTCTTTCATTTGCTGAAAGCAGATAATAATGATGCTCTTAATCGAATGGTAAATAAAATGTGAAGGTAGTCCCCTCTTTTAGCACACTATCCACCATAATATTGCCCGAATGTGCCTTGACTATATTTCTAGCAATAGCTAAACCTAGGCCAGTTCCGCCTTTAGAACGCGTACGTGCTTTATCTGCTTTATAGAAACGTTCAAAAACATATGGCAGGTCCTCTTGTGGAATACCATGTCCTGTATCCTGGACAGATATTTTGGCAAAGGTCGGCTCTTGCTCAACCTTCACGGTTACTGATCCTTCAGCTGTATGACGAAGAGCATTATCAACTAAATTCGTTAATACTTGTTCAATCCGATCCTCATCTATACTAATCGTATCATCGTCATTAAACTCACTGTCAAATATTAGTCGAACATGTTTTTCTTTTGCAACTTGTGCAAATTTTTGTGTAATACGTTCAAATGTTGAATTAATCGGAAGCTCATCTTTGTAAAGCGTCATATGCCCCGATTCCATACGAGCAAGGTCTAATAAATCTGTCACGAGGCGTCCCATACGCTTCGATTCATCATATATAATTTTTGTAATCTCATTTCGTTCTTCTTGATCTTGAATAAAATCATCATCCATTAATGCCTCTGAATAACCTTGGAGCATCGAAATCGGCGTCCGTAGCTCATGAGACACATTGGCAATAAAGTCTGAACGCAGTTTTTCTAAGCGATGCTGCTCAGTCATATCACGAATAACTGCAACCGCTCCACGTATCGATTCCTCACTATAAAGAGGGCTAATCGTAAACGTATAGTAATTTCCGTCCATCTCAATTTCTTCTTCAAGCTTATCCTCAAACATCAGTACATGATCGAGCATATGATAAAGTTCTGGCGGAATTGGCTTCGCACTTTGTGAGCCTTTATTGACGAACCATTTTTGCATTAAACGGTCCGCTGGTGGATTACTTAATAATATTGTACGATCACGATTAAACGTAATAACTGCATCTGTCATCGATGTTAAAATATTTGAAAGCTGTTCATTTTCTTGATTAATTACTTCTAGATTGTGTTTTAACTGACGTCCCATTTGATTGAAGGCAACTGCAAGCTGGCCTATTTCATCATTTTGGGTAGTCGGCATTTTCGCTTCAAAATTCCCTTTAGAAATTTCAAACGCTAACTCACGCATTTTACGTAATGGTGACGTAATACGTGACGAAAGGAAAAACGCAAAAAATGTCGTCAGCACAAAGGCAATGAAAGCAGATAAAAAGACAATTTTCGTCGTCTCTTTCGATGTTTTATGCAATGCATCTGGACTTTGATAAATAAAGACAGCCCCGTGGACTGTATTTTCTACATTTAGCGGGAAACCTAGCACAACATAAGATTCCATTTTTTCTTCATCTGCGGAAGACGGCATCATCATTTCCTTAATAATTGGTTTATCTGATTGAAAAACTTCATGAAACGATTTATTGGCTAAAATCATATCCTGAATTTCTATTTTATTGACACCTTCCTGCATTGCAAAAGAGACTCTATCATGATTAATAGCAATAAGTGCATTTGTACTTTCAGGTAAAATATCTTTTAATAATTCAGAAGTCGATTCTGCTGTTTCATTATCATCCACTATACTTGCAATCGTTGCAGCAGTTTGACGCAAGGAGCTTTCCGCTTGTTGCATATGGTAATTTTGAAGAAACTCAAGCATTAAAACCGTGAAAACAAATAATACAAATGAAACGAGAAGCAATATGGTTACCCATAGCTTCCCGACAACACTATTCCATATTCTATTCATTGACAACCTCAAATTTGTAGCCAACGCCCCATACAGTAACAATCATCTTTGCAGCGTTTTCTGAAACACGGTTGAGCTTTTCACGTAAACGTTTTACATGTGTGTCAACTGTACGTAAGTCACCAAAGAAATCATAATGCCAAACTTCTTTTAGTAATTGTTCACGGTCAAATACTTTGTCTGGTGATTTTGCTAAGAAATAAAGTAATTCATACTCTTTAGGTGTTAAATTTACTTCAATGCCTTCTGCAGTTACGCGGTGTGCATCATGATCAATCATTAAATGTTGAAACACAACTAAATCTTTTGAAGAAGAAGCATTTGTCGAAGGTGAGAATGCTTGTGAACGGCGTAATATAGCCTTCACACGTAACACAACTTCACGAGGACTAAATGGTTTTACAATATAATCATCTGCGCCAAGCTCAAAGCCTTGTACACGATTCGCTTCCTCGCCTTTTGCAGTTAATAAAATAATTGGTGTTGCTGCTCGTTCACGGATTTCCGCACAAACTTCAAGCCCGTCTTTTTCAGGCATCATAATATCAAGTAAAATACAGTGATACTCTTTTTCTAAAGATTTTTCGATCGCTTGTTCACCATTTTCTGCTTCGTCAACAAGGTATCCTTCTCGCTCTAAATACATTTTTAATAAGCGTCGAATACGATCCTCGTCATCTACTACTAATACTGAAATATTTTCTGACACTTTCACGATCCCTCTCTTCTAATCTTTCTCTACCTTCTATTGTACATCGTACGACACATATTGAAAAGAAAAGAAAGCCTTCTTGCCACAGCAAGAAGGCTCTTCTTTCTAATACTAGCGACGTTAAAAATTTATTTGCTCAAGTTAATCAATTTAAGCTGAAGCGTATGAGTGTAAACCTGCAAGAATCAAGTTAACAGCAATTAAGTTAAATAAGATTATTCCAAAACCAATTAATGCTAACCATGCAGATTTTTCACCTTCCCAGCCTTTTGATAAACGTAAGTGTAGGAATGCTGCATAGAATAACCATGTAATAAGTGCCCACACTTCCTTCGGATCCCATCCCCAGAAACGACTCCACGCAAGTTGTGCCCAAATCATTGCAAAGATTAGAGCTCCTAACGTAAATACTGGGAAGCCAATTATTACTGAACGATAACCAATTTCATCAACTAATTGTAAATTTACTCGTTTGACAAAAGGTTGGAAAATCGCACAAATTCGACGTCTTGCAACTAATCGAATTAATAAGTATAAAATAGATCCTACCAATAATGACCAAACAACTGTTGTTAATTTCTTCGCATTAATGAGCGCAGGCATTTCTACTAAAGGAGACATGCCATGCTCTTCCACTGCCTTATATTCATTCATACCAAATAGTGGCGGCATGTTGTAGTCAATTTGACGTTCATTTCCTTCTTTATCTAAATAAGAATATGTTGAATCGTACTCCATCATATTAAAAACTGATGTAGCAACTACGAAACCAACGACTACCACAAGGAAGAACATTACCGCTTCTAACCAGAAACGTTGTTTAGAAGGCTTCTTTAAATCAACTACTTTTAATAAATAAATTAGTCCTGCTACCGCACTAATTGCTAAAATTGATTGACCTAAAGCAGCTGTAATAACATGAATTGTTAACCAGTAACTTTGTAAAGACGGCACTAAAGGACTAACTTCACTCGGGAACATCGACGCATAGGCAATTATTAATAACGCCACAGGCAATGCTACTAATCCTAGAGCTGTCACTCGATAAATAAAATAAATCAATACGAATGCCCCAACAATGAACATTCCGAACGCAGTCGTAAATTCAAACATATTACTAACAGGTGCATGCCCTGAATAAACCCAACGAGTAATAAAATAACCAAGCTGCGAAAGTAAACCAATAATTGTTACAACAATTGCCACTTTGCCCCATTTATCGGTATTTTTCCCCGTTGCATTCGATTGCTTTATCGAACCACCAAACAATAAAGTTGCAACTAGGTAGGCTATGAATGCTACAAATAATAGGTTTCCACTTATGTCAATCAAACTCATAAGGTGTTGTCACCTTCCTTTTCTTTAGTGCCTGGCTTTGCGGATTTGTTGTCATCTTCAGGCTTATCCAACTGATCTTTATATGGTGGTAGACCAGCAAACGTAGTGACTGTGTCTAAATCCTTTTTCATACTAAACATATTTTTATTCACATGAGCAGCCATCAACACTCGACCATCCGGATCCACCTGCAACCATAAACGTCGATGATTCCAATATGAGCCAATTACTACACCAATCATGAAAATAACACCACCAACAAATAAAATTGGTATCGTACTATCTTTACGAATTGTAAAGTTTGATGAATTACGCATCTCTGCTCCTGCGAATTTCATTCTATATTCGTTTTCACCAAGTGGTTCAAGTGGTGGCTTTCTGATTTCTACAAAGCTTACTTCACCTTTTGGTGTTTCTGGTGTTGTCATTCTAAATAAAAATGCCGGATTATTTGGTATTGATGATTTTGTCCGTGGCTCTCCATTTTCAAAACCATCAAAATCTGGCGTATAAACAAGAATTTGTACTGAGGAACCATTTCCTAAATCATATTCTTTTTTAGGATTTGTTAAATCAATTTCAATTTGACCTTGTGATTCTTCAGAAGTTTTATTCACTAAATTAAAATTCATCTGTCTCAATTCATTAAGACGATAATTCATTTGATACAACGCAAAACCGTCTTCTTTTAACGGATGATTAACACGAATTGAGTAATCTCTCAATTTTTCAAGATTGTCTGAATCTCCCGGAAGAGCTCCCTCAGGTTGTTTGTATAATGTTATATCCGTTTGATAGTTCTTCGCCATAACATTTACACCTTGGCTCGCTTCCCCGCCTTGTTGCTTTTCGCCATGGGTTTCCAAAATAAATTTATTATTTTTAATAAAATACCCATCCATACCTGGTATAGCTCGTGTTTCACCTTCACGGATCCAAATCGTCTCATCCACATAAAAACCAGGTACTAAGCGCAACATAACACCTGTTAAAAAAATAATGAGACCGACATGATTTATGTATGGGCCATATCGAGCGAAGCGGCCGCGCTCTGCTAGCAGTGCACTTCCATCACGACGAACACGATATTTTAATTCGGACATTTTTTGCTCAACTTTATCAAGCGTTTCATCAGCGTTTGGCACTTGCCCTTCCGCAATGATCCGTTGGCGTTTCATGAAACTTTCATGACGTTTAACGCGTTGATTTTTTAAAGACTTATGCAAAGGTAACCCTCGGTCTAAACTCGCAACAATAATCGATATCGCAAGCATACCTACTAAAATTTGGAACCACCAAGTGTTGTATAAATGAGACAGTCCTAAATTATTATAGAGTTTGCCTAATACACCATACACTTTTTCATAATACTCTGCTTTGCTAGGCTCCGGGGCATTAACATATATCGCTTGCGGTAGAATTGTTCCGATTGACGCTGCGACCAACGTTATAATAATGAGGGCAATCCCCACTTTTACACTCGAGAAGAAATTCCAAATTTTATCAACAAATGTTGTATTATACGTTTTTGAACGAATTGCTGTTCCATCGTAACGCATATCAACAACTTTTGTCTGTTTACCTTCCTCAGTTAAAGGACGACCACATTTCTCACAAAGCTTCGTGCCATATGGGTTACTATGACCACAAGCACAAATGATGTTTTCCATAGTCATTACTCCTTATTTTGGCTTCACTAATTCCATGTACGAAGCAATTTTTGCCTCCGTCATTTCACCAGTAACGATTTTGGCTACTTTACCATCTGGATCAATAAGGAGAGTTGCAGGTAAATTACCTACATTGTAGGCAGTCATAACGCTTTTCGTTTTGTCAATAACTACCGGGAACGTTAACTCATATCTATCGACAAAATTCTGAACTTCAAAATCTGTTTGGGCAATATTGACCGCTAATGTTTGTACACCCTGATCTTTAAAAGCTTTATACTGACGATCCATTGCAGGCATTTCCTTTTCACAAGGCTTACACCAAGTTCCCCAGAAGTTCAAAAATACGCCCTGCCCCTTATAATCAGACAGTTTATGTTTCTCACCGTTTAAATCTACTAACGTGAAGTCTGGTGCTTTAGAGCCTACTGCTAATAACTCTACTTTATCTTTTGTCGCTGTACCGTATACCGTATAACCAATCGCTAAGACTAAGACCGCCAAAATAATGGTACGAATGACGAGACGTTTTTTCTTTTTCTCCATGTTAATAAACCCCCTATCAATTTCGGCTTAGAATAATCCCTATTGACGCAAAGCTTTTCCTACAAACATTTATATGTATAGTTTTTAACGTCTAATTTATACCATTTATTATGTTTGTCAATTTTTATCTTTGTCATTCACTTGTGCGTCATACACCACCTGATAATTTGTGGAACCGATTTCATCAGGATGAAAACTAATTTAGGTGTACTATTCTCACCTATTATAGCAAAAGGAAACACAAACGCTTAGCTAATAATTATGAATGATTTATGAACGATTTCACTAATAAGAAAGTGAAAACCTTACTATTACACATAGAAGTATTTCACTTTCTCTTAGAAAATGCTAATTATCCGATTTGTCCTGTCTCTGCTAGCACTCGCAATTGCTTCACTTCATGCTTTGATAATTCACGATATTCCCCCGGAGCTAGTCCGAATAAATCTAAAAAGGCAAAGCGTTCACGTTTAAGTTTAACAACAGGTGTACCGATTGCCTCAAACATACGACGTACTTGACGATTTCGTCCTTCATGAATAGTAATTTCACAAATTGCCTTACCCGCGTTTTCATCAAATGAAGTCATACTCACTTTTGCTGGCGCTGTCTTACCATCTTCTAGCTTGATTCCACGTTGAAGCTTTTTTAAGCCCTCAATCGTTGGAACACCTTTAACACGAGCAATATATGTTTTGTCGATTTTAAACTTCGGATGTGTCAGCATATAAGAAAATTCACCATCATTTGTTAATAACAACAAGCCAGATGTATCATAATCAAGACGACCAACTGGGAAAATTCGTTGTGGTATATGCTTAAACAAATCTGTGACAGTTTTGCGTCCTTTGTCGTCTGTTACAGCTGATATCGTTCCACGTGGTTTATATAACAAGTAATAAACCTTATCCTCTTTCTCAAGCTTCACGCCTTCTACTTCTATCGTATCTGAGTTTGACACCTTTGTGCCTAACTCACGCACTACGACTCCGTTCACTTTTACTTTACCTTCTACAATTAATTGTTCTGCCTTACGTCTAGACGCCACACCAGCATACGCAATAACCTTCTGTAATCTTTCCATTCTTTCACCTCTAATTTTCATTCACCTTGGTTTAAGAAACCAAAATATAAACCTCATTCGTATAAAATGAATAAGGTTATTTTTCCCGCTAATCTGTGAAAATTATGTCATACTTTTATGCATTATTAAAGAAAAACTAATTATGCGTAAGTATTTAAATTATTTAAAATTGTTTTTATCAACTAGTTTCTGGATAATTTGCACTTGAATTTTAAGGGACCTCAGCATATTTTCGTTCCGACCGGGTGCTTCCCTGGATGTGACCGGATTTTGAATTTTCCCCAGGACTGCATGACGGCGCGACACGATGTCGGTCACTTTAGTAATGTCACAGGACGTGGCGTTCTCGCACTGAGTTCCTCTATTTCTATAGGTGCCTGGACCCCATCGAAAGAGAAACACGTTCAAAGGTGGGGGGATTTTGTAGAATGAAGAAAATGGCAATAAGTTTTAACAAATGCCATCCTAACTTTTGGCGTATTCTAATTTTAACCAACCCTTCCCATTCAATTTGCTATCGGCTTTGAAATCTTTATAAAACATAAAAGCCACCCACTTTAGGCAGCTTTTCATAATTTCTAAGTTTCACTATATTTATTTTCAATTCTAAGCCCATAGGTACTTAATTCTTTATTAATAAATTGCTTGGCGCTTGATAGCTTTCCTGATAAAGATAGTTCAATTGTTGAACCATCTTGTAATGAGATAATCAATTTTTCTGGTGCACTCACACCATTCTTTACTACAATAGTCTGTTCAACCTTCACAATATCTTCCCAGCTTATATAATCTTCTCGCAAACTAAAAAAATGATTCATATGCAGTCCTTTTGTATCAATGTATTGATAGTTATTAATACATAAAAATATTAATGCGCTAGCAATTATAAACGATGTTCCTACGAGTCCTCGTTGAATAACCTTCCTTTTTTTTGTTTTAGGTTCCACTAAAAAATTGACTAATAACGTGACCGCTAACATGATCATTACTGCCATCAATATAATATAGGCTGTAAAAAAAGGATCAAAAAAATAGGCTTCCTTAGGTCGAAAGAACAACTCTTGAACAGGATATAAGAAAATAACGGGAGCGATAAAGCTTGACAAGAATAAAATTATTATGACCCCTATCTGATATTGTCTACTGTTTGATTTAGTAATCATAAATACTTCTCCCTCTCGAAGATATTTAAAACAAAACTACCCAGATTCATTTTACCTTATTATTTCCTTATTTGTTAAATAAATCAAAATAATTTCAAGCGCTACCGTAATATAACGGAAAGGTACTGGCATTGACACACAAACGTTATCTCATAAAAAAATCAGCGTATCGCTTTTAACGATCCGCTGATTCAACTTTTACTGGCACTGCATAAATACGCTCTTCACCGATAAAGATGGATAGTACACCTTCCATACGTTTTCTAGAAACATGTAATACTTGCCTTACACTTTCTTTTTCTTCTTTATTTAATTGCAAACGAATCGGTTGCTCTAAGTGAATAGATAAGTTTTTATTAACTTTATATTTACCTTTTTTCACTACTGTCTCAAGGCTGTATTCTCCCCAAACCTTGTTGGCAAAACTCCGATGCATATTCCAATCATCGGATTCATTCAATGTGACAACAATACACGTTTGCCCGTCCTTTTGGAAGGCGGTTGCAAGTGTCCGCCCAGCTACCTTTGTAAAGCCTGTTTTCCCGGCAAATGCTGAACCTTTTGCTGTTTTTAATGCACTAACAGGTTGTGTCTCATCGTCTATGTCGATAGCAACCCCAGATCCTTCTCGTATTAAACGGTGCTTATTTTCCCATAACATCCCGTTTTCAGTATTGGCACGATATAGCACTGTGGAGGCAATCTTTTTGAAAGTTTTATTTTGAAGAGCTATTCTCAACATTTCAGCAGTATCTCTCGCTGACGATAAATGCTCATCATGATGCAAGCCAGACGGGTTCATAAATACTGTATTTGTGAGGCCAGCAACAACAGCCCGTTCATTCATTAACTTTACAAACCCTTCTACCGATCCTCCAACATGCTCTGCTAAAGCTGTTGCAGCGTCATTTCCTGATCGTAGCATCAAACCATATAACAGTGTTTCTACCGTTACTTTTTCCCCTGCCTGCAAGTAAATAGACGAGCCCTCAGACGTTGCAGCCTTCGGTGAAATAACCACTTCATCTTGAAGATTGCTATTTTCAATAACGACGAGTGCTGTCCACATTTTTGTTAAGCTAGCAATAGGTAACCGTGCATCACTATTAGATTCATATAAAACACGACCCGTATCACCATCTAAGACAGCATATCCGCTACCACCTCGAGCCAAACTGGTTTGTGGAAGCATTAACATTACCACGACTATCATGAACAATATTAAACGTACTAACCGATGCAACGAGCCACTCCTTATTAAAAGTAATAGGAAAATATAGATTATATTTATGTTTCAAGCTAAGCATTATGCCTTTAACTCATTCCGAACTTATTTACTTTACTCCACTAAAGGTTTCTTGGAATTTAGTCATAAATAAATCTGTTTCTTGCTCTGCTTCAACTAGCTCATCTTCAGGTAAAGATGGCATTTCTTCTATACTATTTAAACCAAAGTAGTTTAAGAATTCTTTCGTTGTACCATATAAGATTGCACGTCCTGTCCCTTCTGAGCGACCCACTTCCTTAATTAACCCCCTAGAAGCGAGAGTCTGTATTGGTCTTTCACATTTCACACCACGCAAATCTTCAATTGTTACACGCGTAATTGGCTGTTTGTATGCCACGATCGCCAATACTTCAAGTGAAGCTTGAGATAATGATTGAGCAGTTGGATTTTCTACTAATCTTTGTATCGTATCTGCTAGTTCAGGTTTTGTTATAAGCTGATAAACACCAGCTATTTCTTTTACCGTTATTCCTCTAGTTAAATCTTCTTCATATGTCGTTTTCAATGCTTCCATTGTCTCTACGACTAACTCTTCCGGTTCTACTAAGAGTTGTGATAATTGTTTAATGGTTAAACCATCGTCTCCAACAACAAATAATAAAGATTCTATTCTACTCTGTAGCATCATTGTTTTCTTCATCATCCCATTCCTCCTTCTGTAATGTAACTGTTAATTCTTCAAAGTTACCATCTTGCTCTACGATGACTACCTGACGTTTCATCAATTCAAGAATAGATAAAAACGTCAGAATAAGTGTTGGCTTATCTTCATAGGGAAATAGTTCAAAAAATGATGCACGTCCACCTGTAAATCGTAATGAATCGACAACCGAACGCATTTGATCTTTCACAGAGCGTTCCTGTCTTGCCACAGTTGTCTTTAGTGGTTTTTTTAATTTTTTTCGACGCATTAGTTTTTGAAAGGCTCCAAGCATGTCATAGATGTTGACGTTCAAATCAAATAACGCCATTTGCTCATCTGAGGCTAAACCAGATAAATCAGCTGGTGGCCGTGTAAATACTTGTGCCCGATCTGTTTCAAGCTCTTGCAGACTACTTGCTGCTTCTTTATATTTCTTATACTCTATTAAACGTATTACCAGTTCTTCACGAGGGTCTGGACCGTCGACTTCTAATTCAGCTTCGTCAAGCTCACCTTCATGGATTGGCAAAAGCATACGACTTTTAATAGCCAATAATGTTGCTGCCATCACTAAATACTCACTAGCCTCATTTAACTCCAGTACTTGCATAGCATGTATATGGTCGATATATTGTTGAGTAATTTCTGCCATTGGAATATCATAAATATCAATTTCCAATCTGTTAATTAAATGTAATAATAAATCAAGAGGCCCTGAAAAGGCTTCTAATTTCACTTCATAAGACATTGTTTTACCACCCTGAGATTATATGTTCTTTTAGTATAGTAGAAAGGAGTCTAAAATGCATCCACAGCATCATACTTTATTTATCGACTACTGTTCTTTTTTCAATGGTAATCACGATTTTTTTGAATGCCATGAAGTCCTTGAGGAATACTGGAAAGATATTGCTCCAGGTGATAAAAAGCACCCACTCGTTGGATACGTACAGCTCGCAACCGGTTTATATCATTGGCGACGTAACAATTATATTGGCGCTGCGCGAATCTTAGAAAAGGCACTCAAAAATTTCCAATATAATAAGGGACATTTATTTTTTGAAGAAATCGACTACGAAATACTACTAACTCAACTAGCAGATGCACTTTCTGCTATCCAGATAGGCAAGTCCTTTCAAGCATTTCAGCTTCCTCTTTCACCTACATTAGAGGAATTAGTATTTGCTCGCATGAAGCTTTTACCATCAAGTAGCTCTAACTATCTTCTTCATAAACATATGCTTCGAGATCGCTCACATATTCTTACAGAGCGTCAAGAAAGCAAACAAAGAAAAAGCAGACGTCAATGATCGTCTGCTTCTCCATC
Source organism: Lysinibacillus sphaericus (assembly GCF_015844675.1). GTDB lineage: Bacteria > Bacillota > Bacilli > Bacillales_A > Planococcaceae > Lysinibacillus > Lysinibacillus sphaericus_E. Next base: position 95,342 of record NZ_LDGC01000088.1, read on the forward strand.
GATACAATTTATACATTTGTTAACAATATTACGTGTTTCCTCCGTTGCAAGCACACTTTCATACTGACCAAGTTCTGCCACTTCCTGTAGCATTTCCTTCGCAACACCTTCACCTCTATAAGAAGGGACAACGGAAACATGTTGAATCGTAGCTATATTATCACTGTGTGTTACAAGTCCAACAATGCCAACATACTCATCGTTCTTTTTCCATAAATATAAAACCCAATTATTATCATTTTCATAGGAGTGGATTGTCTCTTTGAGCTTTTTTATGTCTTTTTCGTTAGGCATAAACGAGAGTAGCCCCATTGCTATTTTCTCGAAAGCTTTCTTATATCGAATTAACATATTTGTCTATTCCCTCATTTTCTAGCTGTACATAATCTTTGACTATCCTACACGATTTGTACTTTTACCGCAAGTCCATTTCTGTCTTACGAACCAGGTCCGAGAATACCTTTAGACGCCAATACCCAATAGACAACGCCCCACAACAAAATAAAAGTTGAAATGGACGCTAGTAATACCCATTTGTTTTTTCTCATATTTACTCACCCTTTTTTAACGTTAGCGGGAGATCGTTTTGTACAACATCTTCATAACTTTCGCGTCGAATTGCTAATTGATGCTTGCCATTTTCTACAAATACAACTGCTGGGCGTGGCACACGATTGTAGTTACTCGCCATAGAGTATCCATACGCACCAGTACAGAAGATTGCTAGCACATCACCAGAAGCTGCTTCTTGAAGCTTAGCATCAATAATTAATTTATCACCTGATTCACAAAGTTTACCAGCCACTGTATAAGTTTCACTTTTTGATTCTTCTGCTCTACTCGCAATGACCGCCTCATACTTCGCATCATATAATGCCGGACGAATATTATCACTCATACCACCATCGACAGCAATGTATTTACGAACATTAGGTACTGTTTTTTGTGAACCAATTGTATATAGAGATGTTCCTGCATCCCCTACAAGTGATCGCCCAGGTTCAATCCAAATTTCTGGCATCGTTAGACCAAGTACAGTAGCTTTAGTCTTTACAACTGTAATCATATCCTCTACATATACTTGTGGCTCAAGCGGTGCATCTTCCTCAGTATAACGAATTCCGAAGCCCCCACCTAAGTTTAACACAGTACACGTAAAATCGTGAGTCTTGTTCCAATCCGAAATTTTATCAATTAGTTTTTCTCCTGCTAAGCCAAAGCCCGCTGTGTCAAAAATTTGAGAGCCAATATGGCAGTGTAATCCTAGAAGCTCTAGATATTCATGCTTAAAAGTTTGTTGGAAAGCTTCATCTGCTTGACCATTATTTAAGTCGAAGCCAAATTTTGAATCCGCTTGACCTGTCGTAATGAAATCATGCGTATGTGCCTCCACACCCGGTGTGACACGTAGTAAAATACGCATTTTTTGCTGACGGCGCTCTGAGATTTCTTGTAAAAGTTGAATTTCATAGAAGTTATCCACGACAATACAACCGATTTTTGAGTCAAATGCTAATTCTAGTTCAGCAATGCTTTTATTATTACCATGGAAATGAATGCGCTCTGGAGGGAATCCAGCTTTTAAAGCTGTAAATAATTCTCCACCAGAGACAACATCTAAAGATAGATTTTCTTCTGCCGCTAATTGGTACACAGCTACACATGCAAATGCTTTTGAAGCATAAGCTACTTCTGCTTTTACACCTAGTTTTTTAAACGTATCTATAAAGCTGCGCGCACGCTTACGAATAAGCGCTGTATCATACACAAATAAAGGTGTACCATACTCTTTTGCAAGCTCTAATGTATCTACCTGTCCAATTGTTAAATGACCATCTTCAGAAATCGCTTGTGTTCCATATAAATGCATGTGCATCTCTCCCTTTTCACATCGTTCCATCATGTGATACATTGCACCCCATTTTAGAAAGATTTCAGGCAATTTAGCCTACAATCCTTATTTAGAGGGATGTGCTTCATTCACCAAGTTGCACATGTGTTTTTTAACACATGGTGAACCATTTGATGAATGAAGACAATTTTCGCAAAAATCACAAAATACTATATGTGAACTTTATCACATGAAAAAAACGAGTGCAACGGCTTCTATGATCTTTTTCGCTGTTGGGAGTCAACAACATATGGCCTCAATGCATCTGCTGTCATTGGGAAACGGATAAGAACGCGAAGCATCGCAGTTGGAAAGAACGGAATAAGTGGCCACAAATACGGCGCTTGCATCGGACGTAATGAACATAAATACGTAAACAATATAAATATCCCAATAAATAAACCATTAACTCCCCAAATTCCAGTCATTATTAACAGCAATATTCTAAAGAGTTTAATGGAGATACCTAGCTCATAAGACGGAATAATAAATGTCAGAATAGCTGAAACCGCTGTATATAACACAACTTCCGGCGAGAATACCCCAACATCAATAGCAATCTGACCAATAGTTATACCCGCAACTAACCCCATCGCAGTGGATAATGGTGATGGGGTATGAATGGCGGCCATCCTCAAAAATTCTATCCCAATATCGCCAATAAGTACTTGTAGCAAAAGTGGGATATGTGATTTTTCCTTAGCACCTAAAAAGGATAGCTCATCTGGTAAATGTATCCCGTGTGTTGCAAATAAATACCATATAGGCAATAATAATAAACCCGTAAACGCTCCAAAATAGCGCATAAAACGGACAAAGGTTCCGACTGATGGTGCCTGCCTATACTCCTCCGCATGCTGCAACAAATGAAAAGCAGTTGCAGGTACGAGAATGACAGAAGGTGACGTATCAACAATAATGGCTATATGGCCTTCAAGTAAATGTGCTGCGGTAATATCTGGTCGTTCCGTATAACGTACAAAAGGAACTGGATGAAACTTCTGTTTAAACAGCCATTCTTCTAGTGATTTATCCGTCATAGTCAAACCATCATGATGAATTTGTACAATGCGCTGTCGCAATTTATCGAGCGTTTCATCATTCGCAATACCTTTTATAAACGCTAGAGCGACATCGGTTTGACCGATTTCGGATATTTTATGTAGCTCGAAACGTAAATTACTATTGCGAATTCGTCGACGAATCAAAGCAGTATTTTGAGAAATACCTTCAACAAAGCCATCCCTAGATCCACGAATAACCTTTTCATTGTCAGGCTCCTCAGGGGTACGACCTGGATAGCTTCGAATCTCTGCAACATAGCCGTAACCACTTTTAGTTATAAAGACCACTTGTCCACTTAATATGGCTAATAAAATGGCTTCACGCTTTGTTTCCTCTGAACGACCTTGGAAATTGAAATAGGCTTCAAAATACTCCTTTTCATCCTCAATATCAACGTCCTCATCAGGTAACATATTAGATAGTAATTGTGTTAACACAACTCCATCCACAAGTCCGGTTACATATGCGCAAAGAACCGGCAAATCTTTGACAAATAGATGCTTTATACTAATGTCAAATGATTCGCCGTCTCCAAACTGTTCTTTAAGAAAATCTTCGGCTTCTTCTACGTTGTTAAATAATTTATCTTTATCTGTCATGCTGTCACCATTTTCTTAAATGTCTTTTTTTACTTCTTCCTCTTCAACTGTGGCACTTGTGGCCATCCAAGTTTTCAATTGGGCAAGAATTTTTTTCTCTAATCGTGATACCTGAACTTGTGATATACCTAGCCTGTTGGCAATTTCAGTTTGGGTACAATCTGAGAAATATCGTAAATATATAATGGATTGCTCTCTAGGCTCAAGCCTTGTGAGCACCTCTTTTAGTGGAATATAATCAAATGGCTGCTCAGATTTTTCGTCCTTCATCTGATCCATTAATGTAATAGAATCCCCTTCACTCTCATACAATTGTTCATGCAAGGAAGCTGGATCTCTTAATGCATCTGAAGCTGTTACAATTTCCTCAGTTGTAACACCAAGAACCTGCGCTAATTCATGTATGGTTGGTGGATGCTCATTATTTTTAATAAATTCATCAGTTGCATGACGAATTTTAAAATTAAGCTCACGAATAGAACGGCTAACCTTCACCATTCCATCATCCCTTAGAAAGCGCTGAATTTCTCCGATGATCATTGGTACCGCATATGTCGAAAATTTAACATCATACGTTAAATCAAATTTATCCACAGACTTCATAAGCCCGATGCAGCCAATTTGAAACAAATCCTCGAGCTCCACACCCCTGCTTGTAAAGCGTTGGACAATAGACCACACAAGCCTCGTATTCCCTTCAATCATTCGTTTACGAGCCTCATGATCGCCCTGTTGTGCACGCGCAATTAAATCTCGCATTTCTCCCTGTGACAATAGCTTATCGGACGACTGTTCTAGCGGCTTCACAATCGCAGCCTCACATTACCGGTGTGCGAACCGAGTAAAATTTCTTCGTAAATGTGACAGTTGTACCTTCTTGCCACTTAGACATGACTGTCAACTGATCTGAAAAACTATCCATAATAGTAAAGCCCATACCCGAACGTTCCATCTCACTTTTCGTCGTAAACAATGGCTCCATTGCCCGACTTACATCCTCTATTCCTAACCCTTTATCCATAACAGACACCGTTACAATATCATCCTCACGCTTTGCATGAACTGTAACAACACCCTTACCATCCTCTTCATAACCGTGAATAATGGCATTAGAAACGGCCTCTGAAACAACCGTTTTAAATTCGGATAGCTCATCAATAGTTGGATCTAATTGTGCGATAAATCCTGTAATAGCTACACGCGCTAAGGCCTCATTTTCACTAATTGCTAAAAAAGTTAATGTCATTTCGTTATCCATTTACAATCCCCCTAACTCGATCAATCGCTTCTTCTTCTGTTGCTTCCATCATCCACGGCCCTAAACCTGAAAATTGAAATACTTTTCGCATTGTCGGCGATGGATTCAATAATATCGTCCGCCCAGCGACTGCCTCTAACTCACGCATCCGACCAAGCACTAAACCTACACCTGAACTATCCATAAAAGAAAGCCCCTCTAAATTCCAAATAATAGTCGATATAGTACCTTGAAAAATTGCTGTAGAAATTTTAGCTCGAATTTGCTCTACTGCATGATGATCGAGCTCCCCAAACAAACGTATAACTACTGTCTCTCTTGTTACCATTTCTAACTGAAAATGCATGAACATCGCCTCCTCCTCGTGCAATTCCACATTCAATATGGTGATTCCTTGCGGCTGACAGAACTAGTGCAAAGTCTTCCGAAATAGTGGCAAATCGACATACTTATAGCTTTTTAGGTTAATTGCAGTATGGGATAAATCAACATTTTTTAAACATAGCTGACACTTTTCACAAGAATTATTGTTTGTTAGAGGCTGAGTAGAAGTTTGGTAGTGGGGGGTGGCTGTGGTGGGCGGGGGCGGCGGTTCTTCGGTGGCTTTGACGGTTCTTCCACGATTTAGGCGGTTCTATCCACGATTTTGGCTTTTCTTCCGGTATTCTGACTTATTTCCGTCGCTTTAGCTCTTCTTTCCGTCGCTTTGACTTCGTTCCGTCGCTTTGGCTTTCTTTCCGTCGCTTCGGCCCTTCTTTCCGTCGCTTCGGCCCTTCTTTCCGTCGCTTTGGCTCTTCTTTCCGTCGCTTTGGCTCTTCTTTCCGTCGCTTCGGCCCTTCTTTCCGTCGCTTTGGCTCTTCTTTCCGTCGCT
>NZ_LDGC01000089.1:0-1073 GCF_015844675.1 Lysinibacillus sphaericus
CCGGTAGGACCAGTGTCACCAGTAGAGCCGGTAGCCCCGGCGACGCCAGTAGCTCCAGTAGAGCCGGTCACACCAGTAACACCAGTAGCCCCAGTAGAGCCAGTAACCCCGGCGACGCCAGTAGCTCCAGTAGAGCCGGTCACACCAGTAACACCAGTAACGCCAGTAGCCCCAGTAACCCCAGTAACCCCAGTAACCCCGGTAGAGCCAGTAGCTCCGGTAGGACCAGTGTCACCAGTAGAGCCGGTAGCCCCGGCGACGCCAGTAGCTCCAGTAGAGCCGGTCACACCAGTAACACCAGTAACGCCAGTAACGCCAGTAACGCCAGTAGCCCCAGTAACCCCGGTAGGACCAGTGTCACCAGTAGAGCCGGTAGCCCCAGTAACCCCAGTAGAGCCGGTAACACCAGTAACACCAGTAACACCAGTAACACCAGTAACACCAGTAACACCAGTAACACCAGTAACACCAGTAACACCAGTAACACCAGTAACACCAGTAGCCCCAGTACCGCCAGTAACCCCGGTAGCGCCAGTCGTACCAGTAACACCAGTAGGTCCAGTAGAGCCAGTAACGCCAGTAACGCCAGTAGAGCCAGTAACCCCGGCAACGCCAGTAGCTCCAGTAGAGCCGGTAACACCAGTAACCCCGGCAACGCCAGTAGCTCCAGTAGAGCCGGTCACACCAGTAACCCCGGCAACGCCAGTAGCTCCAGTAGAGCCGGTCACACCAGTAACCCCGGTAGCGCCAGTAGGACCAGTGTCACCAGTAGAACCAGTAGAACCAGTAGAACCAGTAAAGCCGGTAGAGCCAGTAACACCAGTAGCCCCAGTAGCTCCGGTAGCTCCAGCAGAACCCGCAGCCCCAGTAGAGCCAGTCACACCAGTCACACCAGTAACACCAGTAGAGCCAGTAGAGCCAGTAGAGCCAGTAGAGCCAGTAGAGCCAGTAGAGCCAGTAGCACCAGTAGCACCAGTAGAGCCAGTAGCACCAGTAGAGCCAGTAGAGCCAGTAGAGCCAGTAGCACCAGTAGAGCCAGTAGAGCCAGTAGAGCCAGTAACCCCAGTAACCCC
>NZ_LDGC01000090.1:0-47569 GCF_015844675.1 Lysinibacillus sphaericus
ATTAATAGAACCATAGAATCGCTCGGTGCGAATGCCGCCAATAAACCAGCAAATAACAAAGTCACTCCTGCGGCAATACTCATGGCTGTTCGTCCGATTTTATCGACAAGAATACCTGTTACGAGCGATGGAAGATACATAGAACCTACATGAAATCCTATAACAAGTCCAACCTCCGATAAACCTTGGCCATGATGTTTCATATGTACAGGTGTCATTGTCATGATAGCAACCATTACAATTTGCGTAAGTACCATCACCGTTGCACCGACTGTAAGGCCCCTTTTATTGAGAGCTTTTTTATGTAAAGATTCTGTCTTATTTCCATGCTCATTTTCTGGTTTTTGCGCTTCAATCATTTTCGCTATTTCTAATGGATCCGGACGTAACATAATAAAAAGGACCAGACCTGCTAAAATATATGCTGTTGCTGATAACATAAATGGACCCGTAAGAGCCGGCACACCAATAGAAACTGCAAATTCACCCATAATATTTACTAAATTTGGCCCTGCCACAGCTCCGAATGTTGTCATCACCATTGTTGTAGAGATAGCCGTTGCTCGTTGTTTATTATTGGCTAAATCTGTCCCTGCATAGCGGGCTTGTAAATTTGTTGCCGTTCCTGCGCCATAGATTAGTAGAGAAGCGAATAATAAAGTGACACTATTTATCATGGCAGCAACCACTACACCAATTGCACCGAGTCCTCCGACAATAAAACCTGCCGATAAGCCTGTACGACGCCCATAACGTTGAGATAGTTTTCCTACAATTAAAGCTGCCCCCGCCGACCCTAAAGTTAATAAAGCGGAAGGTACCCCTGCATAAGTATCCGTTCCTAGCATTTGTTGAGCTAAAAGAGCCCCTACCGTAATCCCTGCTGCAAGCCCTGCCCCACCAAAAACTTGTGAGAGACTAACAACGAATAACACTCGCCTATATAAGCTCTTTAGCTTTTCTGGTGATTCTATATAAGTCTCTATCGGGTCTTGTTTTTTTCCAAACATTTTTCAATACCTTCTTTCTACTTATCTTAATGATTAAAACATAACCATTTTGTCGGCCCATTCGACAACTTCAACAAAATCATTCATTGCAGAAATTGGAAAAGTAGATGTTTTATCAAGAGATCGCAATACTATTTACAATTCTAATATAAATACCATCTATTACTTTTCCATTCAACCAACCTGTCCTCGTTAGTCATAAAAGTTCTTAGCAAAAGAAAGCAGAAGTACCGTCCATAGACCGCATCCTACATATTACTATGTAAAATGTATATAAAACTTAATAAGAAGATAGAACTGTCAAAATAGAATACAGATTTGACAGTTCCTTTTTAATTAATGTGCTTGCATCACAACATTCTTTTTCTTTGAATATAGTAAAAAAGTGATGGTTAAACTTACGCTGATTATACCAAAAACTAGTCCTAGTCCACTTAAACCAACTAAATCTAGCATCATGCCTGTTGACAATAAGACGACCTGAAAGATGACAGAATCGATCATATTACGGAATGAGAAAAATCGGCCATGAAAATCTTTTGGCACTTGCTTTTGAAAAATCACCATGGTCGTTGGGAAAAAACAGCCTACTGAAAAACCAAAAACACCAAAAGCTACTAATGCAAAAAATTTAATATCAGATAGTAGTAGCATGAGCTCCATCGAACCGATGATAAACGCTAAAGTAAAGAGGAGTGTTCCAATTTTCACCCGTTCCGTAATCAATTTCAAACCAGCTGCACCAAGCATGAAACCAATGCCCTCAACTGTATACAATAATCCAGATATTGTCGTTGAATGATGAATCTCAGAAATTTTCATAATAACTAAATTAAAGGAACCTAAAAATAATGTTGGAATTAACATTAAAACAAGTGTCATTAAAACAATTGGGTGCTCCTTCACCATCGGTAACACTTCTTTAAAGCCACCCTTTTCCTTAGTTGCTAATGAGTGATTAGCCATCTCATCTAGTTGTAGGAAGTTCGTAATAACAAACATCAGAATATAGATTATAAATGAAATGATGTATAACCATTTCAGCTCAAAGAAACTTAGCATGAATCCCGCTGCAGCAGTACCTATAATCCTTGAAATCGTTCGAGCATTCATTTGCCAAGCATTTAGTGTAATTAAATCCTTATCCTTAACGATCATTGGAATAATAGATTGTAGGGCAGGCATATAAAAGGCGGCTGCTATTTGCAACGTTATTAAAAAAAGAATCATCCATACAACCGAATTTGTAAAAAGTGCCATGAACATAAATAAAACACTTATAATTCGCCCTACACTTGCCCACTGTATAACTGTTTTTTTCTGCGAATTGTCAATAATCCGTCCTGCCAATGGACCTACTATTAAGCCTGCCAATATACCGCAAGAAATAATTAATGATTTGTGAAAGTCAGAGGGAACGACCTCTTGCATAAAAGCAAGATTGCCTATAATCCCAGCCCATAAACCAAGACCAACGACAAATTCACCCAATAAAATAATCCATACATTCCGATTATGCCACATGCCGTATCTCCTTGTTGTTTCATTTATTAATTACTACATAGTAACAAAATTACAAATAATCGTACATAGACGTTTTTCAAATGTAAGAACTATGCAGAAGATTAGAGGCGAATGCAAAAAAACATCGTTTGATTCCAGTATCAAACGATGTTTAGCTTTTTTGAATAAAGCTGGAGGTAACTCATATTCAATTTATAGTGATTTTCTAATAAGACGCCGCCAGCCTATCCAGAAAATAATAATCAACATACCCGCTCCGACAGACTCGGTCAGTTTCCAAAAAAGTATAAGAATTAGCAAAATAATTAACGGAAGAATCGTTAGCTTCAAATCATCCAATTCTTTCATTCGCGCACTCTTCTTTCTTATGAGACATAATTAGCATTCATAATACTTTCGCAAGCACAACTGATATTTACTTTCAAATTATTATTATTGTAAAATTTTAAAATAGAATATCTCCCCCATCCTACATAACGATGGATACTACTTATCTTCATCATATTCTGAAGGTAGCATAATGGAAACCTTTATATTTCGCTATTTTCATTTGATGATATTACATCACATTTTTTGTTCTCTTCTTCTTTCGGGACAATTAATGTAACATCTTAATAACAATAGACAGCGTAAGTCTTAAAAAAATTATTCACTTCCACAAAAGAATCGCTAACATATTTAGCCTTTTGTAACTTTCAACTGATACTGCTCAACTATTCGGCTAAAGAACGAGGCTAGAGCTTGCTGAAAGAGCATGCCAAACACTACTGGCATGACCGTTTTTGGAGGAAAGTATGTAGTCGCTATCACTACACCTACAGCAATATTCCGCATCCCTCCTGTAAAAACAAACATTGTAATAATACTTATATCCTTCCAAAGAATATGACCGAGTACTAAACAGAACGTATACCCTGATACAGCTAAAACAAATACAACTAAAATAACACCGACAAGCTCTCAGTCTTCTTGTGGAAAACCGATAAAACTCGTTACTCCAGTTGGCACAGCGACTGCTAAGACAAAGCCAATTGTTAGTAAAATGATCGTGAAAGATAACGTTTGATACAAAATAAGCCCACATCGGCATCATCAAATGTAAAAACACAAGGGCTATTACTATAACCTTTGAATATTTCCGAAGATTTTTTATCCCTTCAAAACTCATATTTAAACTACATGCAAACGTCATAAAAGCAAAAAGCCATGGCTTTAAAAAAGAAGCTGATGCCCTACATTCCCTAACAATACACCTATCACTAAACTTAGTGGCGTTAAAATAGGCATCCATTTTTGGTGATATTTATCGAAACTATTCAACATCTCTGTTTATTCCTTCTTTCCTAAATGAATCTCTTATAGGATTGCACTATCTCATCCTTTCTACTTAAAAATAAACTAGAAAAATTTGCAGTTTTTATCCATATCCTTCAAACTATTAATAGTACTAGAAAGAAAGGATGACAGAGACAAATGAAAAAAATAGTGTTCGCTTTATTGCTTCCCATACTTTTTGTGGCAAGTGGATACACTGTGCAAGCTGCTGGTTTTAAAGATGTGCCAGAAGATCACTATGCGTATGAAGCCATCCTGTGGGCAGAGGAATATGATATCGTTAATGGCTATGCAGATGGTACATTTAAGCCCAATGCAACAATCACGGAGCAACAATTCGCTAAACTACTGGCTAATTTTTACGAGCTCGAATCACCTTATGATGAGCTAAAAAAACAAACCCCTCTAGCAAACTGGTCTGATGAATTTTACAATCGACTTGCGAGCTATGGTGTGCCATTAAACGGATATTTCGATAATACTATTAGAGGAGCTAATGTGAAGCGCGGTGTTGTGGCACAGGCTATTACACATTTAGCAAATGGTAAAAGTGGATTAGATCAATCCATACAATTTTTACTCGATTATTACATTTCCACTGGTCAAAACTTACAGTATGAAAACCGTAACTTGCAGAAGTTTTTTGGCGTGACAAACAATATGACGCGAGCTCAAGTCGTTACAATGCTCTACCGTATGGATGAAAGGAATTTTTATGAGGTTTCAGAGGACGCACAAAAAATTCACGAAAATGCGAGTAATGCTTCATTAAATACTCGAGCGAAAAATGGCCAAAATCAGCTTGATAAAACAATGCAGCTGACAGCACCTTCTAATAGTGCTTGGAATGGCACCTATTCGTATTACTATAAATGGGGTACAGGCTCAACTGATTTTAATCGCCGTGATGCCTACATTTCAAACGCAACAAGCAAAAGTTTTACTATTTTCATTACTGCCAATGATGGGACAGCTGCTGGGAGTGTCGATGGGACAGCGACGATTACGTCTAACACTAAGGCCGTGATGAATAAATCTTCAAACGGCAATCGTTGTGTAGTAGAATTTGAACGTCTTAATAATGCGCTTAAAATTACTGAGGTAGACTGTCGTAAAGAACATGATGAAGGAACGAATTTTTCTGGAACTTTGAAGAAACAATAGATTTACCATAGATCGAACTGTAAGGACCTTTTAAATCACAATAATACTCTTCAATTGTGAAAAGAACTAAAAAGTGCGAAATGGATTAAAAAATTCATTCGCACTTTTTTGATCCAGCTGTGTACTTTAAAAGATTCCTTAGTCAGTAAACAAAAAGAATACATTTTGAAAAAGGTTCAGGTAAAAATATATGCCCTTAAAACTTCTTATACATATTCATAGCAATCTCTATAAAATCAGCTAGATACGGAGATATATGCTTATCCTTATGCCAAGCGATATCCGTAAAAATGTCTGCTAATTTCGTTGATGTAATCAATTCTTGTAAACGTTGGTTTTTTAACTCCTTCTCGACCACCATTTTAGGTAAAAATGTAATACCTAAGCCCGCCATCACACATTGCTTAATAGCTTCAATACTTGCAAATTCAATCATTTGTATTGGTAGAGAACCTTCCTGTTGCAATTGTACTTCCAATTGATTACGGTAGGAGCAACCGCTCTCCGTCAGAAGTATCGTTTCATTTGAAAGTTGCTGTAATGAAAATACTGCTCTCTCCTCGTTGCTATCAGTGGGTGCACTGACAAAAACTAATTGCTCTTGAATAAGGCGCTCACGATGTAACATAGGTGTTTCCTTATATGCATCCGTAATAAATGCTATATCTAGATTGCCTGACTGTAATAAATCTTTGGCTATTTCGGTTGTATGCACAGGTTTAAAAATAATTTTGACTTGTGGATGGGATTTCTGAAATTGTTGTAAAACACTTGGCAGACGGTATACACATTGGCTTTCCTGTGCACCAATTTTTAATACCGCTTGTGTTTGTTCATTTAATACAGCCTTTTTCATCTCCACATTTAAATCTAACATTTTTTGTGCATACTGTTGTAATCGATGGCCCTCCTCCGTAAGGGTAATGCGTTTTCCAAGCCGCTCAAAAAGAACTGCGCCAAGCTCTTCTTCAAGCGATTTAATTTGTGCTGTAATACTCGATTGAGCATAATCTAGTAGCTGTGCTGTTTGCGTAAAACTTAACGTTTCTGAAGCTGTTAAAAAAGTTTGCAGCTGTTTAATATCCATCTTCCGCACCCCTAAATCGTTTTTTTCGATACATTCCATCGAAACATTCAGCTTTATCGATAATAAACTTAAGTTTACACTAGTTATAACCTGAGGGACAGAGGAGGATTTTTCATGAACATTACCGCATTTATTGGTAGCTCTAGAGCCGATAGTAATAGTGAACAACTAGCTAATTATGTATTAGAGGGCTTACATCATAAAAAAATAGATCTCAAAAATTTAACGATCGAGCCTATTCACGATTTGCGCCATGATGACAATGGCTTTCAGTTTGTAGATGATGATTATGATCAAATTATCGATGCGCTTTTAACAAGTGATGTCGTTATTTTTGCCACACCGATCTATTGGTACAGCATGTCAGGAATAATGAAGAACATGGTGGATCGACTGAGTCATGCTATTCGAGATGAGCGTTTTCCACAGCTAAAAGAAAAGCTACAAACTATCGAGGCCATTGTTCTTGCTGTCGGTGGTGATGCCCCATGTATAAAGGGTCTACCAATGATTCAGCAATTCCAGTATATCTTTGACTTCTTAAAGATGCCGTTCTCCTCGTACATTATTGGAGAGGCAAACAAGCCTGGTGAGATACGTCACGATGAACAAGCACTGACGCAGGCTTCTATTTTAAATAAACAGTTAAAAGCACGTATCTATCCCATCTAAAAAACCGACCTGAAAGCTGCAATGCTTTTAGGTCGGTTCATTATGTTGAAACAACATGATCGAGGAAATTTTTTGAGAATTATGGCATCCTTTTATATGTCCCCTTCGGCAAAACGAGTGGTTGATTTCCGCTCCGACTTGCCACCCACCCCTCCTCTAGTTTTTAGCTAATAAAAACAAAAATAATGATGTGGACAGAATCAAAATCAGGCGGAAATCAAAAAAAACGACCATATTTTAATGATCGTTTGTAAATTCCAGTTCTTTAGGTGGATCGCCTTTTTTATTCATCAAGCGCATACGAATCGGCTCGATTTTTAGTGTAATCATTTCATCTTGATTACCAACGAAAATGCTTGTAAAAATTTCGGCTAACTTATTTTTTATTCCTTCCTCTAGAATCTCTGTTAGCTTTCCTTCAATTTCAACATACGTGTCACCAAAGCCACCATTTTCGTATCCATATAATATATGTGTATATGGGTTTTTGCGAAGCTCTTCCATTTTTTCAGAATGTTTATTCGTAACTGTATATAAAACAAAATCTTCATGTTGGAATGTCATATAGCGTGAGTACGGTTTGCCATTCGCAACGGTTGCCATCGTTCCTATTTTTTCACGATTTAAAACTTCTAGTATTTCATCTCGCACAGAGGTCATATCATCTCATCCTTTCTTATCCATACTATTTTGTCCTTATTTAGCTTACCTAATCATTTTTTTGAAAAATATGAATTGACAATATTCGATTCATTTTAAAATCTATTGTTATAATAATTTGTTGAACAACATGAATTTTTAGAATGAGGGTTATAATGATGAAACAAGCATTTTTCACAAGGTGTCTGTTCTTCTTAACGGGTATTTTGCTTTTATCCTTAGGTATAACATTGACAATTAAAGGTCAGATTTTTGGTGTTGGTTCGTGGGATGTGTTACATATTGGACTAGCTAAAACATTGGGATTAACTATTGGTACTTGGTCCATTCTCATCGGACTAGCCATAATAGCGGTTGATATAGTAATTACAAAGAAATTTCCACTGCCGGGGACGTTTATAGATATGTTTTTAGCAGGAATTTTTATTGATATTTTTAACTATTTGATTCCAGATATAGATGGTTTTTGGATGCAACTTCTTTCATATGTATGTGGCCTACTATTACTTGGCTGGGGTTGCGGTATGTATATGGTGGCAAATTTAGGGATTGGTCCTCGTGACTCATTAATGCTTCTAATGGTCCATAAGCTTGGCTGGAGTGTCACACGCTCTCGAACAACTATGGAAGTAACTGTCGCTTTAATCGGCTTTTTACTAGGTGGTCCTATCGGCGTTGGTACTGTGCTAATGGCTTTCGGACTCGGACCGATCGTACAGTTTGCTTTAACGTATAATGAAAAATTATTTTTGAGATGGACTGGCGTGAAAAGCGCTGTAGTATAGGTTTACAAGACAATGCAAAAGTGCATTGTCTTTTTTATTCGGTTGCAATATACAGTTAAACTGTATACAATCTAACTATATAGTTGAACTGTATATGAGGTGAACTTGTGAAAAAACATAAATTACTACCTTTATCCGAAACCATGCATTATATTCTACTCGCCTTACGAGAACCGTTGCATGGCTATGCAATGATGCAAAAAATCGAGGAAATGAGCGCAGGTAGTGTTAAGATTGCGGCCGGCACTATGTATGGAGCAATTGAAAATTTGTTGAAATATCATTGGATTTCGCCTGTAGAGACCCAAGATACGAGGCGAAAAGTTTATCAAACAACTGCTGAAGGATTAGCCATATTAGCAGCCGAGCAAGTAAGATTGCAGCGAATTTTATCTTTATATGAGGGAGCTGATGGACATGATCAAGTTTAAACTCTTTTTTGATATCGAAAAGGAAGAGCAATGGTTAAATCATATGTTGTCCAAAGGATGGATTTGTACAAATGTGATTTCTGGCGGTTTTTATACATTTAAAAAGACAGATGACCTTGAACAAGTTATTCGTATTGATTATCAGCAAAATCTTAAGAAAGAAGAGCGATCTAACTATAAGCAGTTATATGAGGATTTTGGATGGCAAGCATTAAAAGAAAAATCGTACGACGGTACCTATTATTGGGTAAAAAGAAAAGATGGTAACGATGAATTATTTTCTGATACTGATTCGCAAATTGCTAAATATAAACGATTAATGGTGCATTCCAGCAATTGGGCAGTACTCTCTTTTATATGGTTTATGATTTTTAATAATAAATTTTCTAACCTTTTCAATATAAAAGATGCTTACTTCACGCCAGGTTTATGGGATAAAGAAGGTTCTGCTTTCCTTTTTTCTTTTTTATTTGAAACACCCTTCGCCATCATGCGCATTATCCCACCATGGATATTTTTAGCAACTTGCAGTGTGTACCTAGTCATGTATTTCCGTTATCGCAAATCTATACAGCAGTTTATAGAATAAGCAGAAAGGGACCACTTACTTGTAAGATGGCCCCTTCTTTGTTTCTATTTTTCTGAATCGGATGGATTTTTACCAGTAGCCTCGATTACTTCAGGAGTCCCATCTACTATGTCGTCGTCCTGTACATTTTCAGCGGCAGGAGGTGTAATCGTCACTAATGTATAGTCATCTTCCTGTAAAATTTCAAAAGAGAACTTTTCGCGAATATCCCCTACATAAAGTGATGTCCCGATTGCCACATCAGTCACATCCACCTCTATTGTTTCAGGAATTTCTGACGGATTTACCTTTATACGAACTTCACGGTTAGGCTGTAATAGGAAGCCACCATCAGCAACTCCAATAGCATGACCCGTAACCGTTACTGGAATATCAACCTCTAGTTCTTCGGACATATTGATGGACTTAAAATCTACATGCTTAACATTGCCTTTTAACGCACAGCGTTGTACTTCTGTTAATACTGCGTTGACCCGTTGACCGTCCACATCTAATTGAAAGACATTTTTATTGCCAAATTGAGCTAACATTTTTGCAAATTGTCTGGCATCCAGTGATACCGCTGTGGATTCCATTTGGTAGCCATAAACAACGCCCGGAATAGCACCGTTCTGTCTAAGTTGAGTTAATGATGAATTACGCCCTTTAATGCGTTTATTTACAGTTAAAACAGTATTCATCGTCTTTTCCCCTTTCATGGAAACTAGTCTCATAAAAGGTTTTGCCCGTTCTAATGATTTTTATACATTTTAGTGCACTACCCTCATTCATTTACCCCAACAAAAAAGCCGTGATGTTATTTTGCTCAGCTAAATTGATTTATTATAATCTTCCAACTATGCGCTAAAAATCACCGCTAACATTTTGGCTTTATAAGTATGATACTTTTAGAGTGTGTTTCTATCAAAAAAACTACACCTCAACTATTCAGACTTACGAACAGTTGAAGCGTAGTTCAGACATTTACTTATCAAATTGTTACTTTGTTATCTAACAATATGTGTAAATCACGAAGCTTTTTAATTTCAAAATGGGGATGAATATCGCTTGTATTTTCAATATCACGTATATTAAACCAGCATGTATCAATTCCGGCTTGTAGTCCGCCTTTAACATCGGATGTTAAGGAATCACCAATAATCAAGGTTTTATCCTTATTTATATGTTCGATACGATCAAAAACATAATCGAAAAAAGCTGGCATTGGTTTTTGATAGCCTGTTTGCTCCGAGATAAAAATGTCTTTGAAAAATGGTGCTAAATTTGCATCCTCTAGTCGTTTATTTTGAGTCATTGTTTTACCATTTGAAACGACATATAAATCATAGTTATCGGCAAGCTGTTCGATTACTTCGTAGGCACCATCTACAAAATGATGTGCCTCCTTCAAATATTTTTGAAAGACCGCTTCAAAGTACTCCCCATCTACATCTAAGCCGAATTCCTTTAATGCAATCGAAAATCGAGTGTTATGTAATGTATTTTTAGACACCTCACCACGTTCAAAAGCACGCCACATAGATTCATTAATCTCTTTATAACGCGCAATCATCGCCCCGGTTACTGCAATATTTTCCTGTTTAAATAAACGGTCAAGTGCTGCATTTTCTGCCAAGTCAAAATCTAATAATGTGTCATCCACGTCAAACAATAGTATTTCATACTTAGTCATGTCTTTTCCTACTTTCTTTGGTGCTGTATTACCATATCATTCCTACTATCATAACGCTTTTTTAGAAAAATAACAGTAAATTTACCTACCTATCAACTTTACGGAATCTTAAGAATAATCACACAAATAAATCCTTGAAAAATATTTCCTTCATTGCGTAATAAAAATGATCATCTTGCCTAAAAATAGCCCTTTCGATAATTTCATATTTGAAAATAACAGCGAATGTGAGACAATAGAATGCTAGAAAGGAAGATGTACGAATTATGACGACTCTACAAAAAATTACGCCTGCCTTTGATCCATGGGAAGCGTATTTAGATGTTGAACAACATGGGCATATGACCCTCTCTAATATTGAATTTACAACAACAACTCTTTGTAATATGCGCTGTGCCCACTGCGCAGTTGGGTATACATTACAAACTAAAGATCCAGATGCATTGCCAATTGAGCTAATTATAAAGCGTCTTGAAGAAATACCACACCTTAAAACAATCTCGATTACTGGTGGAGAACCGATGATGTCTAAGAAATCCGTTCAAAACTATGTATTGCCTTTATTGAAATATGCGCATGATCGTGGCGTGCGAACGCAAATCAACTCCAACCTAACATTGGAGCCTGAACGTTATTTACTGATTGCACCGTATTTAGATGTACTACATATCTCACATAACTGGGGTACGATCGATGAATTTGTCGAAACAGGCTTTGCCATGATGGACCGAAAACCGACTTATGAACAGCGTGCAGCTTTGTTCCAACGCATGATTGATAACTCAAAAATGCTTGCAGAACACGGTGTTATGGTATCAGCAGAGACAATGTTAAACAAAAAAACTTTACCGTATTTAGAACATATCCATAACCAAATCATCAACGAAATGAAATGCGCACGCCATGAAGTGCATCCGATGTACCCTTCAGATTTTGCAAGTTCCCTTACGTCTTTATCACTTGAAGAAACTCGTGATGCGATTCATCATCTACTTGATGTTCGAGATGAAAATACTTGGATGCTGTTTGGTACGCTACCTTTCTATCCATGTAGCATGAATGAGGAAGATCAAAAACTTCTAAAACGACTACGAGAAGAAAAGAACGTTACAATGCGCAATGATCCAGATGGTCGCTCTCGCTTAAATGTCAATATCTTTACAGGTGATGTCATTGTGACAGACTTTGGCGACACACCAGCACTCGGCAATATTGAAACCGATGAATTACCAGCAATTTTTGATAAATGGATGGCAACAGATTTAGCAAAATCATTAAACTGCCACTGTCCAGCCGTAAAATGCTTAGGTCCTAACGTCCTTGTTAAAAATATGTACTATAAAGATACACAGTTTGTTAGTGGCTCAGCTGAAATGTAAAAGGAAAATGTCCAATGCATACATTTGCATTGGACATTTTTTTATAGGATTTATATAATTTTGGCTTTAAAAAATGTTTTTATTAAGCTATTATCTGTTGCTTCTACTTATTCCTGAGGTAAATTTAAACTTTTTATTTTTTCAATTTCTTCTCTCGATAAACCTAATAAATCCATGATTTCTTCAATCGGTTCATGACGTTTTTATAATTTTCTCACTATCTCTCTTAATTCTTAATAGTATCTCTTCTAGTAAGCTTTAAAACTGCATTCAAAAAAGACAATAGTAATTTTTTTATTCTTTTCATTTCCGAACAACTGCTTGAAGGCAAAATCAACCTTCAAATCAAAAAACTTATCTAACGGGACTCTTCGTATTACTTTGTGATTCATCAGGTATCACCTTTTTTTATCATGATAGCACGGACGTACTACTTAACCTCCTTCAAACATCAAAATCGTACTTTGTTATTTATAATCAGATATTCCTTTAAAGACCCACTCACATGACAAAGTTCTTCATAAATATAAAGGGTAAATCAAAAAAAGCCATGCTCACATACTGAACATGACTTCCTTTTACATGAATAATAATTTTTTTTGCTAGCAAATTCGGATTTATTTCTGTTAATTAGTAGATTCAATATACTAATTCAGTAATTCTTCTTTCACTAAAGCTAAGGTGTTCTTATTAACTCCTTTGCAATTAACTTATAAGTATTCAAGCGACTTTCTAGTGCGTATTGATTGCAGTTTAGCATCACTTCGTCAAATCCATATTGCTCTTGCTCTGCTACTAAAAATTCAGCGACTTCCTTCTGTGTTCCGACCAGATTGGCTTTACGATTATTGGCGATTGTCATTTTATCCAGCTCTGTAAGTGGATAATCCTTTGCTTCTTCGGGCGACATCGCTTGAATAATTTGACCCTTCATAAGATGAAGACGTGTAATATCAATCGGTTTCGCCAAATATTCCGCTTCCTCTAACGTATTTGCAACCGTCGCAGCATAAGTAACGATAATTTGCGGCTTCTCCATATAATAAGAAGGTATAAAGAAATCTCTATACGTATCAAATATATCCTTCGACATATTACCAGTAAAAAATTGCGCATATGAATAACCTACACCAAATCGACCTGCTTGCATAGCGCTTTGACCACTTGACCCAAGTAACCAAGCTTCAGGTAATTGGATATGCACTGGTGCCGCAATTACTTGATCATAGACATCTTCCCCTGTTTTTTGATTATTCATCAGTTTTAAAATGATCTCGAGCTTATCGTATTGCTCTGTAAATCGTTGTCTTCGTCCCTCTGCTAGTGCATAAATAGAGGCATGGTCACCACCAGGGGCTCTGCCGACGCCAAAATCAATACGATTCGGTGCTAAGCCACTTAATGTTTTAAAGACCTCTGCCAGCTTATATGGAGAATAATGCATCATCATTACGCCTCCAGTACCAATACGAAGACGTTTTGTTTTCGCCGCTAGGAAAGCAGCTGTAACCTCTGGAGCTGAACTTGCCAGTGAATGACTATTATGGTGCTCCGCTAACCACATTCGATGATAGCCAAGCTCTTCACCTAAAAGCGCTATTTGTTCTGTACGCTGAAAGGCCTCCTCAGCAGTATGATCTTTTGGTATAGGCATTTGATCTAATATACTTAATCTCATTGAAAACACCCTCTCTGTCTAAGCACTCCTCTCTACTGTAATATAGGTAGCTCTTTATACAAAGTAAAAGACCTTACTCATAGGCAAGCCGCTTTGCATGCCATGTGTCATAAACCATGCCAATAAGGAACCGTTTTTGTTCGGGACTCAATACAACATCATTAAATTTCATTGCATAAATAGAAAATTGATTTGTTTGTTCATCCACTACAAACTGTAAAATGGCATGTCCTTTTTCATTTTCAAATGTAATATCACCTGATAATTCGACAACATGCTCGCCAGTTTTTGCCTGGTAATATCGCCAATATGGTTCAAAAAATGCGTAATTAAATGCATTACGGACAGATACATCTGAAAAATCCCCCAAATACCCTTCTTTTACAGTATCGATAAACTCATTATCAGTTATATCTTGTTTGGCATTATACACACATCCGACTAGTAGCCCCATACATACAACACAAACAAATACTCTTACATGATTTCCTAAACTCAAATGTCATCACGTCCCCTTTACGCAAAAAACACTATCACCTACATAATACATCAAAACGCATACATAAAGCAGAATATTTTAGCTTTTTATAGAATCCAAAGATATCAAAAGAGATCGAATCCTCGAAATTAACAGAAAAAAACCAATGAAGCTATTTACAGTTACTTTTCGTTTCGCTACTATCAGATTATTATTATAGAAAAGAGATGAACTGCTGTGCCTTTTGATTTAGATGTAAACATTTTACTCATCCTTATTTTTTTTGGCTTTCTAGCCGCATTTATCGATTCTGTTGTGGGAGGCGGCGGGCTTATTTCTTTACCAGCTCTTATGTTTGTTGGTCTTCCACCATCTGCAGCCGTGGCTACGAACAAGTTAGCAGGCACTATGGGGTCATTAACGAGCACCATAACATTTTATCGCTTGGGTAAATTGGATATTAAAGCCGTTTACAAACTGTTCCCATTTGTTTTTATAGGCTCCATGATCGGTGCATGGACTGTCCATCTTATGGATCCTAGTGTTCTAAAACCACTTATGCTTGTCATGCTAGCAGCTGTGGCTATTTATACTATTTTCAAGAAAGACTGGGGTAGCATTTCTACCTATAAAAGATTGACACCTAAGCGTTACGCATTTTTTGTGGCGATTATTACATTAATCGGCTTCTATGATGGCTTTTTAGGTCCAGGGACAGGCTCATTTCTACTGTTTGCCTTTTTAATAGTTGGCTTCGACTTTTTAAAATCGGCAGGTAATGCTAAATTTTTAAATTTCGGAAGTAATATCGCAGCCCTTCTTATGTTTATATACTTAGGGCAAATAAATTATGCCTATGGTTTACCTATGGGACTTGCACAAATTGCTGGGGCAATTGTTGGTTCTAAGTTTGCCATTAAACGTGGCAGCGGGTATGTACGTAATTTATTTATCGTTGTGACAATTTTATTACTTTTGAAAAATACATATGACTATTTTTCATGATTGATTCTTTATATCTACCAATTGTTTAATGCAGATCCATTTATGATGCCCGGCATGATGTTGGTCACTCAGTCGTTTTCACAGGACATTGTTTTCTTAGACTGAGTTCCTCTCAACTGTGAGCATCTTCATTAAAGAATACTCTGTATTCGTACTTATCAATTTAAAATAGAAGCATACTAAAAATACAGCATGCTTCTATAATAATTTTATTATCCAGAATTCTCCGTCTATAATTATTCTTGCTTCCTAAAAATTACGTAAGCAATTACTCCAAATAAATAGCCTATTCCAGCCCCTAAAACAATTGTAAATACGAGAAAGTTTGGTTTGAAAAACATGCCAAAAACCACACCAAGAGCACTTCCAAAAATCATTCCCAATGGGATTAAACTATCTATTAAAACTTTAGCGTCGCTTGACTTTTTCATACCTAATTCTCCTTTCTGTTTTTATAATTGTGAATAGATATACAACCATGATACTGAAAATATAACCTGCCAAAAAAGCCACAAAAAAAACGCTTTTAATTCATCACAAATTTCTAGGGCAAAATAGCCTTTTTATGCAAGATGGGTACTGCTCTACATCAAGGAATGGCGCCATTTAATTGTGATTTAAACTCCCTCTTTTCAATATGCATTCCTCCTCTTCAAAACTGATTATAAGAATTATAGCTTACTTGCTTGTATTTTCAATCTACTATATGTATGGGATGGTTCATGTAGAAAAAGGTCCGTTGACACTTTCTCAATTCGATACTATTTTAGGATATTTTCTTCGATTGCAATGCCAGTTATTTAGATTCTCCCCCGGACGATTTTATTTGTAATTGTGACCAATTTACTCTTTCCCCTTTATAAGCAATTGTAAAAGGTTTATAATTTGCTATGATTTTTCACCACAATAAAATGTACAGAAAAGCGCAACTTTATAAATGGAGGATTTCTTCATCCCCACTGATGATTATCACAGAAGTTAATACGGGGTAAATTACCAGGTAACAATGACTTATCTTTGAAATTAACAGAAAAAGATAAGTTTTTTTATACTATCAACTTTTTTTACCCTTTCATACGTCTATTAGTTGTATACAATTTGAAAATGTTAAAAAGGAGCTTCTTTAGACATGAAAACAAGAAATGCATTTCAACATGAAGAGGTGTTTGTCCAGTTAATTCGTGAACAGAAAGAGCGTTTTTATTTGCTCGCGTATAGCTATACGAAAAATGAACAGGACGCACTTGATGTTGTACAAGACAGTATTCAAAAAGCAATGCTTTCTCTCGATCGACTAGAAAATGTCGAGTATATGAGAAGCTGGTTTTATAAAATCGTCGTACGTACATCTATAGATTTTTTACGTAAGCATAAACGCTTACACGTGACAGACGATGATACATTGCAATATTTAACTCCTGCACAAGAGGATATTTATGAAAACGTTGATTTAGAGCATGCGTTAGATGAATTACCAATTATGTATCGTGAAGTTGTCATTTTACACTATTTTGAAGACTTAAAGCTCGCTGATGTTGCAAATATCCTTAACATTAAGTTGAGTACCGCCAAATCACGTCTTTATAAAGCGTTAAAGCTATTGAAAATACAATTACAAGATGTGAAGGGAGAAACAGCACATGGATGAAAAAATAAAAGAATTAGAAAAGCAATATAATGAGGTATCTATTCCAAAGGAACTTGATTTTGTAGTTGAAAACGCACTAAAACAAGGTAAAAAGAAAAGAAAAAAACGAGCACCACAATGGTTTCTAGGATCTGCGGCAGCTGCAATGCTTTTTACAGCTGGTTTAAATGTCAGTCCTGCAATGGCACGAACACTATCAGATATTCCTGTTGTTGGTAGTGTCGTAAAAGTCTTAACATGGACTGAATATAAAGTAGCAGATGACTCATATGATGCTGACATAAAAGTACCTTCTATCGAAAACCTAGACGATAAAGATCTTGCTGCTACATTAAATGAAAAATACCGTTCAGAAGGTAAAGCTCTTTATGATGACTTTATTGCCGAAGTAGGTGATTTAAAAGCTAAAGGTGGCGGTCATTTGGGAGTAGATAGTGGCTACGAAGTGAAAACAGATAATGATCAAATCTTATCGATTGGTCGTTATATCGTCAATACTGTTGGATCTTCTTCTACAGTAATGCAATACGACACAATTGATAAAAAAAATGAAATTTTAATTACACTACCGATGTTATTTAAAGATGATACTTATATTAAAACGATCAGTGAAAACATTAAGGAACAAATGCGTGAACAAGCTGCTGCATCTAACCAAGAAAAGGTGTACTGGTTAAAAGGAGCAGGTATTCCTGATGAAGAAGTTTTTGATGAATTTACGGCTGTTAAAGCCGATCAACAATTCTATATTTCCGATGAAGGTAAGCTTGTTATCTCCTTCGATAAATACGAAGTTGCTCCTGGCTATATGGGTGTCGTGGAATTTGAAATCCCAACAGATGTCTTGAAAAATAACCTTGTAAGCTCTATGTATATTCATTAATCATTTGTAATGTAAAACTATAATCCGTAGGGGTTTTCTTTATCCCTTACGGATTATTAGTCTTTCCCAATCGTGCTTTTACAACACTCCATAATGATGCGGAAAAAATATATTGCCCAAAAGCGAGTTATTTGACATTTCATTCGTCAAATAACTCGCTTTTTTTCAATGATAAACTTCTCATGAATGTGATGGAATACAGATTTAAATTCTTCTTTTACGAGTAGTTGGTCATGCTTATAATCCTCTCACTTTTTGTCTAAGCTAAAGTGTATCAATTAACGTTAGAGGGTTTTCATATGAAAGGTGTAGGATCAATTAGTATTTTACATGTTATCTTCTTATCAATGACTGTTATTGGCTTAAAAAATCACGTGACCATTATTCCCCCGCTACTTGATGTTGTTGGGAGAGATGGTTGGGCATCTGTCATAATGTCTGCGGTTATTATATTCTTCTGGCTATTTTTTCTAGTTTATATTCAAAAAAAGACAAATCAGGAACCTATTCGAGATTGGTTAGATGGAAAAATAGGAAAAACAGGCTCTACAATTGTCATATATATTATAGCTATTTTTTTATTCATTCTTGCAGCCTTTACGATGGTTGAAACATTGCAATGGATAAACACAACATTTTTACCTCAAACACCCGTCACTATATTATTACTTATTTATACAATTCTTTGTATTTTTCTCGTTACAACGAGCTTACAAACCATTGTAATTTTAAATGTCTTTGTATTATTCGGTGTAGTAGTCTTTGGCTTTTTTGTAGCATTTACTAATATTCAGGTAAAAGACTACGAGCTACTACGACCTTTTTTTGAGCATGGTTTCCAACCTGTTTTAAAAGGAATGGTTTACCCTGCATCAGGATTTATTGAATTAATAATACTTTTATTTTTACAGCACCAATTTAAAGATCGTATTCGTTGGTATCATTTTGGCATTATGCTTTTCATTTTAATGGGGCTTACTTTAGGACCTCTCATGGGCGCAATTGCAGAATTTGGTCCAACTGAAGCTGCAAAGCAAAGATATCCTGCCTACGAGGAATGGGGATTAGTATCAATTGGTCGCTATATTGAGCATCTTGACTTTTTCTCAATTTACCAATGGCTAACTGGAACATTTATACGAGTTAGCTTCCTCTTATATGTTATAGCAGATTTGTTTAAGATGACTGGTGATCCAAAGCAAATATGGAGAATGATAGCTCCACCATTCTTTCTTTTATGTCTGCCGCTAATTATTTTAAATGAAAACATATTTTTGAAGGTGAAAGGGAACTATATATTAACAGTTACTTTTGTTTTCTTCTTTCTTTTGTCAATTTTCTTCTTACTAGTAGCTTTCTTTTCAGGTAAGTCTTCTAAAAAGGGCCAACCTGAAAAACAAGAAATGGAAAGTGGTGAATCATAATGCCTCAGCAGGAGAAGGCGATAGACCTAAACACCTTAAAAAAACTATTTCAAAAATCAGCAGATATTCAATTTCAGGATTATGTATTTAATCAAAATAAGGTTCATTTCATTACCTGTGATGCGATGATAGACCAGCAAATGCTCAATGAAGTCATTATTCGCCGTATTCAATATCTTTATGATCATTTAGATGAAACACCCTTTGAAGAAAACATTAAAAATCAGCTCCATATACCAGCCCTTCAAAAAGTCCAAGATAAAGCAGATGCCATTACCTTGGTCTATACTGGCTCCCTACTGCTCTATTTTGAAAAAGAAGGTCTTTTATATGCTAGTAATATCGCTAAAAAGCCTAATCGAAATCCTGAAGAAACTAGGATGGAAGTACTCGTTAAGGGGCCTAGGGATAACTTTATTGAAGATATTCGCGTCAACATTGCACTATTACGTAAACGTTTACCTACAAATTCATTTTGTGTTGAAAAAGTGGAGCTAGGAAAACGTTCAAAAACAAACGTTGCTATACTTTATTTTGACGATATTGTCGATATGGATATTTTACACGGAATAAAAAAACAGCTCGCTGCAGTAGATACAGATATTGTCTTTAGCGGGGACGTTTTAATGGAGAGAATTAATAAAAACTCTAAGCTCTTCCCAAAATTCGATTACACTGGACGACCCGATTATGCTATCCAAGCGCTAATTAGAGGACGTTTTCTCATGTTCGTCGACGGTGTAGCTTATGCCATGATCACACCAGTCAATTTATTTTTATTATTAAAATCCGCTGAAGATAATGAGTACCCTATCATTTTCAGTTCTATAGAACGACTATTGAGGATTCTTGGCATTTTAATTGGATTGCTATTGCCTGCATTTTGGCTCTCACTGACGACCTATCACCAGAATCAGCTACCATTCCAACTTTTAGCAACTGTTGTCCAAGCAAAAACAGGTTTACCTCTCCCCTCCTCTCTAGAGATGCTAATAATGCTACTCATGTTTGAATTGTTTCGAGAAGCTGGGTTACGCCTGCCTTCTGTTATTGGTGGAACGATAAGCGTTGTTGGCGGTTTAATTATTGGTGATGCGGCCATTCGCGCAGGTGTAACAAGCCCAGAAATGATTGTAGTTATTGCGATCTCTACAATTGCATCATTTACTCTTGTGAACCAATCACTTGTCACAACAATCAGTTTATTGCGTGTTACATTCATTATTGCCAGTGCTTTTTTTGGTTTATTTGGATTTTTTGTATCTCTATTCTTTACACTTCTTTACTTGTGTAATATTCGGATCTATGGTTACTCTTACATGAATCTTGCAACAGATTTAAATTGGATGACTATTAAAAAATCGATATTCCGCTTATCACCAAAAGGCTACACTGAACGTAATAAAGCACTTGCACCCCAAGATAGCACTCGTACCTCTATGAGAAAGAAGAAGAAGAAGCAGCAATGAAGAGAAAAATTATTTTACTATCCAGCTTACTTACTTCACTACTTCTTTCAGGCTGTTGGGATGCTACCGAACCTCAAAAAATGTATTATGTTGATGGACTTGGTATCGATTATAAAGATGGTCAATATGAAATCTACTTGCAATTAATTAGTTTCTCTGATGTTACAAAATCCGAAAATTATACTCCTCAAGCGGCACCAGCTGAGGTTGGACAATCTAAGGGAAAGACGTTGGAAGAAGCACTTTTTAAATTATTTCGATCCATCGATCAAAAAGTTTTTTAGGGACATATGACCTACATTATTTTCTCTGAAGAAGCAATGAAAGATAGAAATACTGTCCCCATTATTGACAGTGTGTTGAGATATAGGGAAACAAGGTATCAAATATGGACCTATTGTACACAAGACCCTATTAAAGACATTCTTCTAGTAACGCCAATTTTGAATAAGCCGCTTACAACGTCAAAGCTTAGTAATCCTTTAAATGCCGAAGATAAAGAAACATTTGTCAAACCCGTTGATTTCCGAAATCTAGTTATTGGCTTAAATGAACCGAGCTACGAAATTGGCATCCCTTATGTAACCATTAGCAAAAACTGGGGAACGAAAGATCGTCAAGAACAGGAAACTGCCTTTATAGGGATCGGCATACTTTCCAAAAATGGGTTTAAGGGCTTTATTAAGAATGATGATGCTAGAGGAACACAATGGATGCACGATAGAACGCAAAGAGGTGAAACAACCTTTAAGTTAGATGAAAATGATTATTTAACGGCAACATTGGAAAAAATCAAGGTAAATATCAAACCAATTGTTAAAAATGTTCAAGTAACATTTGATGTAGAGATAACTTTAAATGCAAGGATAAACGGTGTCAAAACTAATGTTTCAGAAGAAGAATTAAGAAAAAAATTAATAAAAGAAGTGAAAAAAGAAATTAAAACAACATATAAAGAAGCATTAGGGAAAGATATTGATATTTATCGCCTTTCCGAACATCTATATCGAAAAAATGTGAAAGTATGGAAAAAGCTAGAGAAGGATGGGAAAATCCCATTAACACCTAGTTCTATTAGTAAATTAGAAATAAACATTAACCAATTAAAATTTGGTCGTAAAACATTAACACGAACAATTAATGAATAATCTAAAAATATCCCCTCAAAGGCGCCTTATTTATTTTAAATTATTGATTAAATCTGAATTAGGGATTTATTCTTTCCGTCTTTCAATTTATCGACTCAACACGAAGGATAAAAGTTCACATGAAGTAAACTTTTATCCTTTGTTCCCCTACTCATTTCGTTGTAGTATCCCCCAAGGAGTTGCCTATTCTCTAGCCACGACTTTTGTTCATATAACTTTTGAAATATCCTGCTTAATTTCTTTACAAAAAATAAAATTTTTTTGTATAATAATGGTCTTTCCATGAAAACAATTATCAAAATTTTTTAACATAATGTCACATTTTTATTTGCAATTGACGATCACCATGCTATAATCCATGTATAAAGAATTGAATAGCTTTTGACAATTATGTCAAAGGGGAGTAGCTAGCAGATGTGAACGGACATCTGATTTCACATTCGTCATTACATGGTTATTAACCATCGGGTGTGAAGGCATATCTTGGCGAACAAGATATTTTCTGTATAACAGTGATCGCTTAGCAAGACCTTTGCCTATTTTTTAGGCAGAGGTCTTTTTATTTTGCCTAAAATAGCAAAGACTACGTTAAAAGCAGTTTATTCATTTCAGTTCTAATTAAAGGAGGAAATAAATTTGGAGGCAATCTTACTCGAATACGCATGGGTACTCGTCGTATTAATTGTTTTAGAAGGTTTATTAGCTGCTGATAACGCAGTTGTAATGGCCGTTATGGTTAAACATTTACCAAAGGCACAACAGCAGAAAGCACTATTATATGGTTTAGTAGGAGCATTTGTTTTCCGCTTTGCTGCATTATTTCTTATTACTACGCTCGTTAATTTTTGGCAAATTCAAGCGATTGGTGCTGCGTATTTATTAATCATGTCTGGTAAGCATATTTATGATTCACGGAAAGCCGCGCAAAATCCCGAAGAACTTCATGAGTCTAAAAAGCAATCTGGCTTCTGGATGACCGTCATCAAAGTAGAATTAGCCGATATTGCCTTTGCGGTAGATTCAATTTTAGCAGCTGTTGCCATTGCAGTGACACTACCTCATATCGGAAATTTTGATGTTGGCGGCATAAACGCTGGTCAATTCTCAGTGATGTTCCTAGGAGGTCTTATAGGTGTTATTATGATGCGTTTTGCTGCTCGTTGGTTCGTAAAAGTTCTGGATAAATTCCCATCACTTGAAACAGCAGCATTCTTAATTGTTGGTTGGGTTGGCGTAAAACTAGCTGTTTTAACATTAGCACATGAAAAACTGGGTATAATTCCACATGAATTTCCACATTCAACGATATGGAAGGCTATTTTCTGGATCGTCTTAATTGGAATTGCCCTTGGTGGTTATTTAGTTGGTGTGAAAAACCTAAGAAAGACTGTTAAATAATCTGAAAAAACATTACCTGGTCCTACCGAAGACCAGGTTTTTTGTATGACCAAACCGAGGATAACTCGGCACCTAGTCAACGGAATTCAAACCCACATTATGTTAATGATACAAATTTTTTATAATTGAATCTTTTTCTAAATTGAAACGTATGTTACTATATAAAAGTTATTTTACAAAAGAAAGGATTTTTCTATATGGCGTATGCTAAAAATCAAAACTTAAACAAAATTTTAAAACACTTTGCTTTTATGTGGGTATTGACAGTTGTCGGAATGTACATAGCAACATTATTACCACCAGCGGTTGTCATGCCGCTATCTATTATTACTCTTATACTTCTTATCATCGCTTGCTTTGTGCGAAGTCTGAAACTTGCTAATTCCATTATGTATGCAATCCCCTTTTTAATGGGAATTTTACTATTTTGGACAACACAATTTTACATTGTGGAACTAGGAAAACAGCTTGTTTTACTTGTCTTCGTAGCGACAGTAGCTATATTCATTGTACTAGCACTGATTGGTATGATGATGAATAAAGATATTTCTAATTGGGGAAGCTATTTATTCACTGTGTTAATCGTCGTAATTATATTTTCACTAGTCTTTATGTTTATCCCTGTTAGCAACATAGTCGGATTGATTATTGCAGGAATTACTGTACTACTTTTTAGTCTCTATACGGTTTATGACTTTAATAAAATTCGACATAATCACGTTTCAGATGCTGAAGTCGTTGGTATGGCTTTAAATCTATACTTAGATTTCATTAATTTATTTGTCAATCTTTTAGAAGTAATTTGGCGTTTAAAGAATGAATTTGATTAAATTTCCTAATTGAGAATAAAAATCAATTAAGCTTTGCCATACTACCATTCTTCGCTGTATACTATAGGAGAAGCAGTAAATATTTACTGTAAAGGGAGGAAAATATTTATGTTATCTGAAAAACTACACACGGCACTAAACGAACAAATGAATTTTGAATTTTACTCTGCGCATGCTTATATGGCGATGGCGGCATATTGCACTGATCAAGATTACGATGGCTTTGCCAACTTCTTTTTAGTTCAGGCTGAAGAAGAACGTTTCCATGCGATGAAATTTTATAATTTCCTAAGTGATATGGGCTACCGTGCAACAATCCATGGCTTTGATAGTCCAGATAATCATTTCGAGTCTATTTTACATGCCTTCAAAACTGGCCTTTCACACGAGAAAGAAGTAACGCGCCGTATTTATCATTTATCGGATATCGCTTTAGATGAACGAGAGCACGCGACTATGGCTTTCTTAAAATGGTTCATTGACGAGCAAGTAGAGGAAGAATCAACGTTTGACACGTTAATTCGTAAAATCGAACGCATTGAAAATGACTCCAACGCAATCTTTATGCTTGACGCTGAATTAGCGACACGTTCATTTACACCTGATGCAGAAGCTTAAAAATTTAGCTTAGATTATGCAAAAAGAGGCACTTCCTGTTCAAAATTGAACAAGAAGTGCCTTATTTTTATCTGAAAAAGGTTCGTTTTTATGAAAACGTATGTTTTTCAGTGCCCTCCGATCAACATTTCTCTTTTCTTTTTATAATGACTGAGGTTCTCGAACCTCTCCATCAAATGCAGCACGATAAATAGTATAAATGTCTTCTCTATTAAGTGGCATCGGACTACGTGCTAAAATTCTTGTTTGCTTCGTCGCATCTTCGGTTAGTTGTTCCAGTGCTATTTCTGGTATATTAAATCCTTGTAATGTTGACGGAATATTAACATCCTGCACAAGTTGCTTCAATGCATCTACACATTTATAAGAAGCCTCTTCTTGCGATAAATACGCAGATGAAATACCCATTGCGTCTAAAATATCTTTCATTCGTTTTTCGCAACTTTGACGAATATAGCCCATGACATAAGGTAATAGCACTGCGTTGGAATCTCCATGAGCAATATCGAATTGGCCACCAAGTGGATAAGCTAAAGCATGTACTCCTGCAACACCAGCATTGAAAAAGGCTAAGCCTGCCAAATAACTTCCATAACACATATCCGAGCGCGCCTGCTTATTTTTACCGTCATGCACAGCAGTTCGAATAGCGCCACTAATTAATTTTATAGCTTGTAGTGCAAGTGCATCCGTTACTTCGTTTGCATTTACGGAAACATAGGCCTCAATTGCATGTGTTAAAGCATCTACACCTGTAGCAGCAGTCACTTTTGGTGGTAAAGAAATTGTTAACGCAGGATCTACAATAGCGACATCTGCTAATAAGTAATCATGTGTCACAACATCCTTCGTTGTTTCAAGTGACAG
This sequence comes from Lysinibacillus sphaericus, assembly GCF_015844675.1. Classification (GTDB taxonomy): domain Bacteria; phylum Bacillota; class Bacilli; order Bacillales_A; family Planococcaceae; genus Lysinibacillus; species Lysinibacillus sphaericus_E. Next base: position 25,755 of record NZ_LDGC01000090.1, read on the forward strand.
TACTGAAATATTTGTCACTTCTGAGCCTGTTCCAGATGTAGTTGGAATTAAAATTTTAGGTAATCCTTTATTTTCAAGAGTTTTTGTTCCCGTTATATTTAAGTAATCTGCCACTTTCCCATCATGTGTTGCTAAAACCGCAGCAAGTTTCGCTAAGTCTAATGCACTTCCTCCCCCTAAACCAATTACTAAATCAAAATGATGCTTTCTTGTAAACTCAACTAGTTTTTCACCAATTGCGAGCGGTGGCTCAGGAGCAATATCGGTATAAATAGTTGCAGAGTAGCCATTTTCAAGTAAAGGCTTTTCAAGATGATCTGTTAAACCTAACTCTTTTAAAAATGGATCTGTGATTATTAAAATATTATTTACTTTCAATTTTTCTACTTCCGGTAGTAACTGACTCAAGCAACCCCAGCCTGTATAACTCGCAGGAGTAAAGGTTAATTTATGCATAATCGTTCTACTCCTATCTATTCATAATAGCCTTCTGTCGATTTTCTAAATGATTCATGATTAATTATTATTCCAAATCACTAGCTTCATTTCTGTCATTTCCTCAACGGCATATTTGATTCCTTCACGACCGGTTCCGCTTTCTTTAACGCCGCCATATGGCATTTGATCTACACGATATGTCGGAACGTCATTTATGATGACACCTCCGACTTGTAATTTTTTTGAAGCTTTAAAGGCCGTCTCAATGGAAGTTGTAAATATCCCTGCCTGTAAGCCATAATTTGAGTCATTAACAGCGTCAATGGCTTCTTCTACTGATGAAACAGTATTGACAATAACTACAGGTGCAAATATTTCCTCACAAGAAACACGGCTAGTAGAAGATACATTCAATAACACTGTTGGCAGTAAAATATTATTTTCAATATGGCCACCTGTCAGTAGCTCCGCACCTTCTGCTACCGCCTCTTCGATCCATGTAACAGCACGCTGTTGCTCAGTTTCTGAAATCATCATCGCTAAATCTGTTGTTGCATCAAGTGGGTCCCCTATTGTTAAGCGTTCTACTTTTGCTTTTAGCTGCTCTAAAAATTCATCCATTATTTTTTCTATTACATATATTCGCTGTAGGGAGATACAAACTTGACCTTGATTTGAAAAAGCACCCATAACAATTCGGTCCATAATTTTATCGAGTTGAACCCCTTCATCCACAATAACACCAGCATTCGAACCAAGTTCTAATGTGACTTTCTTTAAGCCAGCGCGATTGCGAAGGGAAATACCTACAGCTGGGCTCCCGGTAAACGTAATCATTTTCACTTTTGGATGTGCTAAAAATACATCCCCTATTAGTTTTCCTTGCCCAGTTACTAAGTTAAATGCACCTGTTGGTAAATTTGTTTGTGCCAATAAGTTTGCTAGAAAATGAGCAGATAAAGCTGTTTGTGTCGCGGGTTTCAAAACAATCGTATTTCCAGCTGCTAATGCCGGTCCAACTTTATGGGCTACTAAATTTTGCGGAAAATTAAAAGGTGTGATGGCCGCAATAACGCCCAATGGTTCACGAATTGTATAACCAAATCTACCCTCTCCGCTTTTAGATGCATCCATCGGAATCATTTCACCAGATAGTCGCTTCGCTTCTTCTGCCGCAAATTTGTAAGTTTCAATCGTTCTATCAATTTCAGCATAGGCATACTTTAATGGCTTTGCTGATTCTAGCGAAATAATGCTAGCTGCCTCATCTCGATTTTTTGTAAATAGATCTGATAACTGTTCTAAAATCTCTGCTCTTTGAAATGCTGTTAATGCTGCCATTTCGGATTCTGCTGCTTGAGCACTTTCAATTGCATGCTGTACATCATCTTCAGTTGCCATCGCAAATTGTGCTACAACCTCTTTTGAGTAGGGGGCTTGAACCTCCATATACTCTTCTGTCATTTGCCATTGTCCATTAATAAATAAGCCCTTTTTCAAGACCTCACTCACTCCTCTCTCCAAATGGTTACGTATTCATTTTAGAAAACAAAAAATGAATACGTAACCATTTTTGAATAAAAAACAAACTGATGTCTATCAGTTCATTTTTTACTCGTAGTATTTCTTGGGAAAAGTTTAACAGATTCTGTTTGTTGGATGCAAGTGCTTTGTTTCTCCATTACCTCAAATAATTTTTCAATAGCAATAAATCCGAGGCTTTTCTCGGATTCTAAGCCTACTGTTGTTAAAGCAATCGAATGGTGTTTACTAAGCTCCACATTATCAATGCCAATAACATTAAAATCTTTAGGCACTTGAAAGCCCAGTTCTAAACAAAGATTTAATATTTCAATGGCAATTGCGTCTGTTGCAGCACAAATAGCTGTAGGCCTTTTAGGAAGCTCAAGTATTTCTTCAAATGCTCGTTTAATATCTTTTTTGTTAGTATTTGTTAAAAATGCCGGTACTGTTTTCGCATCTATACCGCTGTCCTTTAATGCATGTTTAAAGCCTTTGTACCTTCCATAAAAAGTACTTATTTCGTGTGGACCACCAATCCAGCATATATCCTGATGACCTAAAGATAAAATATGATTCGTCGCTATATAACCAGCTTTCACATTATCAATTTCTACAAAATGTCTATTTTCCTGATGCTTGCGATTATACATAATAAATGGGATACCTAATTTTTCTAGCTTAAAAAATAAGTCATCTTCATATAACATAGACGATAAAATAATCGCATCAGCCTTCGTTTCCAAAACAGTATTATAAATAGAATCTAAATTATCTTCCGTACCAAAATAAACATTTACTTTATAGCCCCGAGCATTAACATAATTAACGATTGCAGTTGTTGTATCGACAAAAAAAGGATTATGTAATGGCCCCGAGATCAATGTAATAATGCCTGTTTTTTTCTGTACAAGTGACCTTGCAATATCATTTGGAATATAGTTTAATTCTTCAATCGCCTTCATCACTTTTTCAATAGTTTTCGGCTTTACGAGTTCAGGAGTATTTAACACTCTTGAAACTGTTGTTTGAGAGACACCCGCATACTTTGCCACATCTTTTGAAGATACCAAAAAACCACCCATTTCATCTTTGTAAGCCTATTTTATACTATTACAGATATTATGTTAATAGATAAGGGAAAGTACAAGTATCACTAATTTTTATTATTAGGAATTATTTTTCCGCTCATATGGCTTAGCTGCTTCACTAGCTTTGAAATTATAAACGGGTGTAATCAGTTTTAATATATCCGCAGTTTCCTCGAGAACAGATGTAATTTCTGACATCGGTTTATATGCCATTGGGGCTTCGTCCAATGTATCTTCGTTTACGGATGTTGTCCAAATACCTTGCATCGTTTCTTTAAAATCTTCCATGTTTAGCGCTTCTTTTGCCGCACGGCGAGAATACATACGACCTGCCCCATGTGGTGCAGAGTAATTCCAATCTGCATTTCCTTTACCCATACAAATGAGCGAACCATCTCGCATATTCATAGGAATAACGAGCTTCTCCCCTTTATTTGCTCGAACGGCGCCTTTTCTTAACGTCATTGTTTCCGTATCAATATAGTTATGGATCGTATCAAACGTTTCGTTAAATTGCCAGTTCATATGCTTGGAAATTGTTTCGGCAATTGTCCAGCGATTCATCCGAGCATATTGCTGAGCGAGTTTCATATCGTGAATATAATCATGGAAATATTCGCCCTCTAAATAAGCTAAATCTTTTGGTACAATTGGATTTTGCTCTTTATGAGCTTTAATCATCGTTTGAATTTCCTTTTCTCGCCCCTGATCTTTCAGTTCAGCTATTTTCACTTTTATATCTTCCCGTTGCAATGTTTCAAAAGCTCTTTTTTGATGCCAATTTGCTACCTTAGCTCCGACGTAACGCGAGCCAGTATGGATAAGTAAGTAATGTGTACCTGCTTCATCTTTTGCAAGCTCAATAAAATGGTTGCCTCCCCCAAGTGTACCAAGCGATAAATTCGTATAGTCATCCTTTAAGCCACTTGCTACAAACTGTCTCCCCTCGAATTCAGCAAAATAGCGTGCAGGAGATACTTCCTGATGGATATCCTTTCCGCTTGGTATATGTGCTCGAATTGTAGCATCGAGTTTAGAAAAATCTATATCCGTCTCATTTAACTCAGCAACAAATACCCCGCAACCAACATCAATGCCCACAAGGTTTGGCACTACACGATTTTGAAGCTGAATCGTTGTGCCAATAACACAACCCTTACCTGCATGATAATCTGGCATAATCCGTACTTTTGTTCCTTCCATAAAAGCCTGATTTGCCAATTCTTTAATTTGATCGATAGCTGATTGTAATGCTGTATTTGAATAAATTTTCGCTTCCGTAAAACGTCCGTTAATTCGTATCATTTTAATCCCTCCTTCTATTTATACGAAAAAACATTTCATTTTGTTTCAATTTAATCCCAATTTCAAAAAATTAAGAGACATCAACATTACTTGTTGTTGATTTCCTTTCCGACTGGGCGCTTTCCAAGGAGCCCAACTCATTTTGTATACAAAGTATACGTCTAAATGTCATCCACAACTTTGGGTGTTGAGCCAAAAAAAACGAAATACTAAAAAAATGCTCTAAAAGTTTAAATTACTTTTAGAACATTTCCTTTATTGTTTAATCTTCATACTGAATATCTAATTTTTTCGGAATTTCTGGTATATCGTTTGATTTTACATCTACTTCTGCTAAAGCTAACGTATGAAATGGATATTTCTTCTGAACATCGAAAGGAATTGCAGCATTCTCCATTTTATTGTTCATCTGACTACGTGCAAGTAGGCCATTATTCGACAGATCAATGCTCATAATACTGTTAACCGTTTCTTTTAGCATTTCAACATCCTTTGCATTGAGCGGCATTTGTTCGTCCATTAAAAACGGTTGAATATTGTCTTTAATATAGCCCTGCGCTTCCATCAAACAAGAAAATTCATTCAATTTATTTGCGTATAATTGTAATTGGGACTTTTCTTTTGAACGTTGTTGATTTAGCTCCAGTACTTTTTCCTCAATACGGGCTAAACGTATTTTCGTTAACTCCATAAGATAATTTTGTATGGAATGAATGGAATGAAGCATTAATTCCTCCGCTTCTTGCACTTTTTCATATTGCGCAATACAAACTAATTGCTGCTCATTTAACTTGTTAACACGTTCCTTGAAAAATCCATTTTGTGTATGCTGACCAAAGATGGCCTTCATAAGACCTTTCCCGTGAATTTTTTTATGCTGTGCATCCAATCGATCATATTCACGTAAATATTCACTATGCATATTTCGATATTCTCGTAACATTTGCTGATACGATACAGCCTTTTCTGTAAAGCCTTCTACAATTTCATCCTGCAAATAATCTGTTTGTGAAATAATTTGTAAAAGTTGGTATAATGTTTGAACATTTTTAAATACATTAGCAACCTGTTCGTATTCTTGCTCATATTCGGTCACAATCGCTAAATCACGTTGATAGCGCGAAAATTCGTATTGTGTATCGCCTGTATACTTTTCAATGTTCTTAACAGCGGATTGGAATGGGTCTCTTTGTGGAATAACAGTTAATTCGAAGCGGAAACGTTCAAGCCATTGCAAGAAGCGAATTAAAATACCATACGTTTTCTTATCACTATTTTCTGCAACTCGATGAATTTCTGAAATTAATTGCTCGTACTCACTTTTTTGCCAAAGCTCATCACTATTAATCTGTTTAGCTTCAATAGCTTCTCTTGCAGAGATCGCAACAAAATCACTTATTAAATGACCTAATCGTTCTCTCTCAGCATCAATAAACGCCTTCGTATTTTCATTTGAATCGATGGCATTGATGACACAAAGAGGCTCAACACCTTTGTTTTTTAACGATTCCATTAATAATATTTCTGGATAAATAGCCATCGAACCTGAACGTAATACCCAAAAGATCTCGTCCACACGGTTCATCAATGCTTCTGGGAAGTAGGCCATTTCTCCTCCTCCTGCTTCCAATGAAACAGAATCAATAATTGTCACTGATTTTAATAAATCATTTTTTAAATATACTTCTAGATAATCTAAATGTTCTCGTAGTATTTGAGAGGCGAACGTATCGCCAGTCGTCAATAATTCTAGCTTACTCATATCGAATACGGCTACAACACCATCTAAAAAGTACGCCTTTATTTCCTCATGTTCACCATATCGCAAAAATGTATTTACCCCAGTTGGATGCTGCTCACTAACAGGCAAAACTTGACGCCCTAGTAATCCATTTACCAATGTTGTTTTTCCGACACGCTCTTTCCCAACAATAAGAATCATTGTTTCGTTGTCAGCATCTTGAATGATACGATTTAAGTGTTTAGCTGTATCTTTTACATATGTATTTTGTACAATAATGCCATGTAATTGTCGCAAATGATCAACAAGCTGTGGCAAAATATTATTCGCTGAGGCTGTATATTCGATCGGCACATTATCAATATCTGTCATCCTCAATACCTCTTTTCTATGTATCTAAAGTTATTATAAATGAAAAGATTCCTTTATTAATACATAGTACTAAGAATTAATGACAAAAAAGGACAATATACTTAAATACAGCCGTCACAAATAGGTAAAAAATCTTATTCTACAAAACCTTCTATCGCAGATATTATTCCTCATTCAGACTAAAAGAAATAATAATTATTAGTATTTATTTGTAGTGAGTTGATCTTCTCTTTATTCTTCAACTCCAGCCATACGTGCATAAACTGCTCCTATTGTTGGCATACCACCTTGTGCACCGAATTTCTCCACTGATAACGAAGCAGCAATATTTGCAAAATACACTGCCTGATCTAATGATTGCCCTTCAACTAAAGCATAAGCGAGTGCACCGTTAAACGTATCACCTGCTCCTGTTGTATCTACCGCTCTCGTCATATAACCCGGAACATGAATAGGATATTCACCATCAAAATAGCGTGCGCCATCACTACCTAGCGTCATAATCAATTTATTAGGATATTTTTCTAAAACCTGCTCTATATTATCTCCAAAAATTTCGGCACACTCCGTTTCATTCGGTGTGATATAGGTAATATCCTCCATCCATTGCACATCAAAATTTGTGGCTGGTGCTGGATTTAATAAGACAGGTACATTTGCTTCTTTACAAAGTTTTATTGCATACGCGGTCGTTTCCATTGGAATTTCTAGCTGCATAATGACCATCTGACTTTTTTGTATGACTTCTTTCGCTGCCTCTATATGTGCAGGCTTTAATTCATAATTTGCGCCAGGCACTACAATGATACGGTTATCATTATTATAGAGTAAAATATTAGCAATCCCAGTAGGTGCCGATACACTTGTAATAGCTTCAGTTTGAACATGCTCTTGTTGTAAAACAGTGCGCAATGTTTCACCAAAACTATCGGAGCCCACACAGCCGATCATTGTGACTTCACTTCCAAGACGTGCTGCAGCTATTGCCTGATTAGCCCCTTTTCCTCCTGGAATTGTTTGAAAATCTTTACCGAGAATCGTTTCTCCCTGCTTTGGAAAAATCCCCATTTGTACAACTAAATCCATATTTATGCTGCCTATAACTGTAATCATCTTTATACCCTGCCTTCCATCTCTATTTTTTCATTTTAACTGAGAAATCCGTAGAAAGACAGGGCATACCATTAGAAAATCGTGGAGTACTAATCTTCTTATTAGATGTTCACCAATTCAGCACTAGCTTCATTTTAAAGTTTTCCCAATAAACCTTTCCTTGACTCCAATTCAATTTTTCTATCACAATCTTCACAAGAAAATTTACCTTCCATATTTTGTTTATACAGTCTATATTTCTTTGATCCTTCTACAACCTCAAATGTTTTCTTACAAAAAATACAACGAAGCGAATAGCTAATCATAATATTTCCTCCTTTAAGCCGCTATAGTTTTTTTGAGAATATAGAACAAAATATAATGAAATAGAAAATAAAATACTAATAATACCGAAAATAATTGCAGTCATTTGAAGCGTAAATAATTCTGCAAATAGTCCTAATAGTAAAGTTAAGGAGATTTGCAAAATATTTTGAAATACATTCGCAAAGCTACCAAATCTACCCATTATTTCAGGCGGTACATTTTGCTGATAAAATGTTTCATAACCAGAATTACTAAATGCCATAAAAAATCCTAGAAAAACTAAACTTACAAATGCCAAAATACTTAATGTCGAGGCATAAAAGGCAGTGTAAAACAGCATTGTCAGGAACAAACCAAAAGCTATATAAGATCGAGTGGACCATTTTTTAGCGAAGCTTGCGGCAACTATCCCACCGAAAATGGCTCCTGCTCCTGCACTGCTCACAAAGGCTCCATATAAGCTATCAGATAAAGCTAAATCTTGCTTGATAAATGTGGCTTCTTGAGAATCAAGCGCAAATGCAATCATTAATGCACTTTGAAAGAGTAAATATATCGTTATAAATAATAAATTTTGTCGAATGAAAGCTAGTACAGCTAGATAATCACTTTTTAATAGTTGCCACGTAATACGTTGCCGTGAAATTTCCTTCATATCATCTACATCTGGTAATAAGGAGATGATCAAAGCACAAACAAAAAATGTAATGCTATTGAACCAAATCGTCACTGTCGTATTAAAAAGAATGATGAGGAGTCCTGCTAGTGCTGGACCTATTAAAAACGAGCCTGAATTGAACGTGCCAAGTATTGCGTTAAAACGTTGTCTATCTTCTGAAGGAACAAACTTTGTAATATAATATGTACTACTAGGTCCAAAGAAGCTACTTGCTATATTCGCAATAAATAACAGCGTATAGATGGGCCAAATAGATTCCATAAACGGCATACAAAAAACGATCAAGCCTCTGATAATATCCGTTGTAATCATCAACTTGCGTTTATTCATACGATCAATGAAAGAGCCAGCTACCAAACTTGTTAAAACTCTTGCAACTGGTCCGACAATAAAGATTCCAGCCATCGCTGCAGGCGATTGTGTTAAATGCCATACAAATAAATTGAGCGCTACAAGATAAATCCAGTCCCCTAATTTAGAAAAACCTAAGCCCCCAATTAACAAGCTGTATTTTCGAAGGATTTTCATGTTGTTTCCCCTCTTTATTTTCCACTTGAGTTTTTCTAGTAAATATATAAATAAACTAGCCAATTCTAAAACATGTAGTTAATCCCAGTTTTGGACTTTGCGCTTTAGTGATGAATTAATATACTGGATAGTATTCCATTTATTTATCATAACTCTATGTATATATTATCAAATTTTTTCCAGGAAGTCCGTAAGCAGGACTCCTACACCCGCCTTTTTCCGAGATTTCGCAAATAACCCTATATGGAAAAATGGGCTAATAATGCAAAGATGGATGACCTTTTTAACTCTTCAAGCCCTGCAACATCTTCAAAGGTTCCTTTTTGATCGTCTTTTTTAATTTGTTGCTTTGTCCCATTTCCCCCTATTACTCTCAATCTCGGTTCAGGGTCACTCTGCTTTGCCCGTTCTTCTTCGAGTGGCGCAGCATGTATATCAATTTAGGTTACATTTTAATTTGCAATTAGGAAATTTATGTTAGTTTTCTTATGTGGGAGAACTTTTTGCTCCTTGGGCAAAAAATATACACACCATCACCAGTAGTAACGACCGAAGCCATTAGTTTTGCTACTAATGAAAGTATGTATACACAGTAGATGTTAACGTAATGTTTTCATAATAAGATTATCTAGCTTTATTATATTTACTTCTAACGGTAAGTTGGAATGACTTACACAAACAGAAAGTTTATAAGCTGGATCTATTTCGATAAGTTTTAAAAAGTACTTCTCCCCTATTGAATCCACCATAAAGTCATTATCGGACTGGATAACCGAGAAGGAATTTAAGGGGAATGATAATCCATAGCCAATAGCTTTAAGATAACTTTCTTTCATAGTCCAGATATCATAAAACCTATCTAATTGGAATTCAGAATTCGAAAAAATGTAATGACACTCTGTTTCTGTAAAAAACTGATTGGAAATATCTAGATCAATGGCTTGAATATATTCAATATCAATTCCGATGCGCGATCTATCAAGTGCACATACTACCCAATCCTCTGAATGACTCAAATTAAAATCAACATCGGTTATCTTCGGCAAAAATGGTTTTCCAAAAGAATTAGGTTGAAAGCATATCTTATCACTTGAAAATCCTTTTTCTCTTAAAATATTTCGAATTAACAATTCTGCTACTAAACCTCTTTGAGCATCTTTATATTGAGTAAAACGATTTAATTTTTCCTGTTTTTCAGATGGTAGTAGATGTAATAATTGTTGAAATATTGGGTAACTTAAACCTGTCGAAATATTAACACCAAATACTTCACTCATCAGTGATGAGTCCTCCCATACTATGACCAAATATAGCATAATCTCCAGTTAGTTGATCTTTAATAAAGCGAAAAACATCTTCTACCATATCTTCCAGATTATCTATCAATGGATCATTAATTCTACGACCTCTACCAGGTAGTTCTACTTCAATTACTTCAATATATCGATTTAACAGTTTTCCCCACTTTATATAAGTTACAGAAGAGCCCCCAGCGTATGGTAGACAGAATAGCTTTATCTTTCTCATAAGTATCTCCTCCTCTACTAATGGAAACCTTTAGTCAATTGGTGACACAAATTCATAAAGGACAACCATCAAATAAGACGAATAGTCTTCAAATCATTGATTCATCAACGATTCCATTAAACAACATTTTGTTTCCAAGAGCAAAAAACAAAATCTGGTATGAAGCTCCAACTCAATCTATGTTTTTTGATAAAGACACTCGGTACTCAGAAGGTTTTGTTCTTACGAATGTCAATGTTCATGACCGGACTCAAAAAGAGGTGCTGGTCAATAAAGAAGCATTGAATACCACAGTCTTGACGAAAGGAAAAAAAAGTATCTTCGGATTTTAACCAATCGCATTGATACTCAAGAAGTTACCAGTATGTATCACACCCACAGCTGGCTAATCGGACTTTTTTTAAAATATCTACTTCCGAATCTGACGTTCAAGAAAATGTATTCGCACAATGAATAAGGAGCGATCAATCAGGTTATCCCTACGTCAGCACAGTTTTCTTTTCGCTAAATTTCAGGTAAAACAAATAGACAGAATGTTAAGGCGTTGTTTATACAACAATAATGTCCTTCAGTAAAATGAATGTTTAAGTTTACACCAGAATGGAAGCTGTCTTAATTTTATCCATTCTGGTGTGTTTTACATTTACTGAAGAAACTTAACACTATTTACTTAAACATTCTCAAGAACATCATCAGGCCAATGATAAACAATATAACCGTATGTTGTTCAAAAAGTAGGTAGATACGATACCGTCCATACGATGACTGCTGAAGTCGTCTTAGATGCAATTACCGTTGTACGTTTCATTCACTAGCAACCCCATTAAAGGGGTATTTTTACAATACTGTGTCCATGAGTCTATAGCAGTGATCTCGGCAACTGTGATCTGCATACTGCTATTTTCCATATTTCAAGAATTTCAGGTGTTAACTTTGCTACTAATGGATTCATAACTCCTAAAAGCAAAAATACAACGATCATAATAAATAACTTATATGTTCTATAAACTCTTTAAAATTACATATTCCAATTTGATAAGATTGTATAAACCATAAATCCACCTACTATTAAGTTCCCAATAATTATAAATAGTAAGTTTCCTTGTAATTTAGTATTTTTCTTTTTCCCTAATCCACCTAACGCAGTAATCCCTATAAAAAATGACAATACAGGATATATAAAGATAAAATACTTACTGCCGTTCAAATTGGGACCGGCCATGTTGAAGTTAATAGGAATCTCATCCGATATATTTTGCACACCAATAATTGAAAACACAAAAAACAAGGCACAAAATATCCAAGGAATTATACTTACTGACTTTTTAGATTTATTCATAATAATCTCCATTCTCTCCCGTGTCCGCTTCACGACACAAACAGTAATGAAAACGAGTGAGCGGAACACTTTATTTTTTTAATAGATTTTTCAATTAATTGCGATCTTTATTTAGCTTACTTTTTTCAGTAATATTTATTAATTTCGTTTTCACACTACTCTTCCCCAATTAAATAGGCTCACCATTTATTGTTTTAGCATATAACTTGCTAGTTACGATGCCCAAGCATAAAATAATAACAACATCATATATGCCTACTATCGAACCTGACCATAGTACTCTTGGAACTGCTGCAATGAGTACCAGAATCATTCCACCTAACATCCCCAATAAACTTGATACACTCCGCTTTATTACTTGGAGCTCTGATTGCCAACTATAATTTACATATCTTAAATTAATAGCAATTCCGTATACTGCTGAAAATACTGCAAATGCACATGGAAGAAGTACTAATATGATGGAATCAAATAATGTCGCTCCAAACACTCTTCCGATTATTATTCCGTTTATAATCGTAAGAGGTATTGTAACTGTAAGATTAACAAGTATCTTACTCTTTACAACCATTTCTTTCGACAATGGAAAAGTTTTGATCATCCAAATATTTTTACCTTCAAGTGAAATAGACACGCTACTTGTATTTGATAGACATACCATCAATGACAATATATACGGTGTTATTTCATACAGAATCTCTACTGTATTAATATTATCTAACGGAATTTTTTCCATCACTTTTGTGATTGAAATCATTAAAGAAATCGTAAAAATAACCATCATGATCATTCCGAATGCTCTGTTCATTAAGTACATTGTGGACGAAAATAGTCGCTTGATTTCTTTCACATATAATGCTTTTAAAATACTTGATCTTTTTAATATTTTTACTTCATATTTTTTGTTACTACTCATTGATCGAATTTTAGTATTTAGTCTTTTGTATACAAACGAAAGACCAATAATGAAAATCACTGTTAATACTAATGAAACTGCTATATATATAAGAAAATCTTCCACTTTTCCTGTTTCCAGTATTTTATTATACAAATAAAACATTGGATACACTTGGTTAAACTGATTCAATACATTTGTTAATATCAATTTCATATCGCTTGAATCAAATTTATAACCACTCAATGTTGGTGCTAATGCTAAAAATAAAAAAATACACATATAGCTAATTGAAGAAAACGCACGAGAATATTTTGCTCTCGATGAAACTTCTAAAATTATTATACTAACAATTGACGCTACAATTGATGGTACTAATGCAACTGTAAGTATTCCAATCAGTATCTTTATCCAAAAAACTCCGCTTACAGTTCCTGTAAAGAAATATACTGCTCCCATTAAAAGCATGATTATTAAAGATACTACCGTATTCAAGAAATATATATAAAAGAATCTACTTACAACTATTATTGATGTTTTAATAGGAAGTGACATTAATGTGTCATAATCTCTTTTTCCAAATAACTCATCACTAGCATTTAAAAATGCTATAAATAATGATGTAAGAGTACTCAATAAAAATGAAAATGCAAGTATGTGTTCTCTCATATTATATTCATTCAGCATATATCCAAGACTTGTAAAATACGCTAGCAAGATAACAATCGGAAGAGATATACCGATAATAACCATTTTATCACCTATGCTGGCTTTACCTTTTAGGGTATTAAGTCTCGCCTGTGAAATAATCCTAACTTTTAGAAGAATAAGAAAATGACTCATCTTTTAACTCCTTCATAAAGAACTCTTCCAATGTTTGGTTTTGTATTATTTCATCCATCGTACCACTATAAACTAGCTTTCCACGATTAATCATAGCCACCTTATTACAAAGCTTTTCTGCAACATCTAAGACATGTGTTGAAAAAAATATTGCATTCCCTTTAGCAGTCATTTTCTTCATTATCTCTTTTAAAACAACTACTGCTTTTGGATCAAGACCTACAAATGGCTCGTCCAGAATCAAAAGCTTTGGTTCATGAATAATAGCTCCAGTTATTGCTAACTTTTGCTTCATTCCGTGAGAATAAGAGGATATTAGATTCCCTAGACTTTCTGTTATTCCAAACATTCCAGAATATTCCTTTATTCTCTTTACTCGAACATCTTCCGGCACTCCGAAAATATCTGCTACAAAATTTAAATACTGGATTCCTGTTAAATGTTCATATAATTCGGGACTATCAGGAATATAAGCAAATTTCGATTTGCATTCAAGAGGCTCTTTCTTAATAGAATGCCCATCAATGTAGATGTCGCCTTCCTCAAAATCTAGGATTCCTACTACTGATTTGATCGTTGTACTTTTCCCTGCTCCATTATGACCTATAAATCCAAAAACATCGCCATTTTCAACACATATACTTATGTTATCGGCAGCTTTTTTCCCATCTTTATACACTTTTGAAAAATTTTTGATATCTAGGATCCCCATTCTTTCATCTCCTTATCTTATTATTACCGATCGATTACCTACAACTTCGCTAATGACCTTCGTAAAGCTTTCATGAAAATCATCACAAGTAAATGGGAAAAAGTGGTCATCATCATATGTTTGAAGTTTAAATCCACTTCCTGTATACATCTCCCATTCCTTCATATCCTCTATTGGTGCCTCTTTGTCTTGTATGCCTGTCATTGTCAGCATAGGACTTTTAAGTTTTATATTTTCTTTTGCGGAATAATTTTCATTCACACATAAGTCAGCATAAAAAATATCATATAACAATTCAACAAATTCCTTATCATTCATTATCTCGTCATCTGTCTGTCCCAAATTAAAGATTTTTTCCATAATCTCTTCCTTAGGTAAATCTGAAAGTTTTTCATCCTTATCTTTTAAATGAGGTGGTCTTGATCCTCCAACAACAACTAGCTTAGGTGGGTAGCTATATTTTTTTTCTAATCGATCTGCTACTAATAATGAAATCAGGCTCCCCATACTATGTCCAAAAATCATATAATTCTCTGGTTTTTTTTGAATAATAATATTAAAAATATCATTTGCTATTTCATCAGCATCTTCATAAAGAGGTTCACAGAATCGACTTCCATGACCACTATACTCTAATGGTATTACTTCGGCAATAGACTTGTATTTTTCGATCCATTCACTATATATCGTTTTTGTTCCCCCTGCGTAGGGCAAACAAAAAATAGTAATTTTATTCATATGTTTATTTCCCTTCTGTTTTAGAATATTTCCAGAAGCTAGGATGTTATCGTTGTTTGCCAAGATAGTTGTCGCAGTTTTCTAATGTAATATTTTTAAAGTTACTATCGCGCTTTGCTTGGTGACCTTCTTATTAAAGAACAGAATTTACTCTATTCTTTGATGAGAAGTGTAAGAATAGTGCAAGATCCATCGAAGTGGAGCTTTCTGTTCCATCCCTTTCCAGTTATCCTTCATTGGTTTTAAAGCCACTGAGTCATGTGCACTCCAAGTCTCTAATTGAGCGAGTCGAACATTCTGGATGCTTTTCTTTGCTAGTTCATAAACTCTTGCGCTATTTCAATATTTCAATATGGCCACCTGTATACATTGTTCTGGTGTCACAAAAATTGATGCCACTTCTTTTTATAGTTTAACTCGGTTCACTTCCTATAATCGGAAGTAAACCAAGTTATTTCCTATTACCTTTCGTGCTTGGACCTATATCGAAATATAACTCTTCTCTTTCAGCCAGTTTTTAAATCTTTCAAGTCCCTCCTCGGCCTTTAATAGTGCATTCTCTTTTGTATCGCTTTGGATTGGCGAAGAGAATAACAAAACATCATTTATAATCGCACCTTTAATTTCGCTTACTGGTATATCAAAGACTTTCACTATTGATTCCTTTGTAGAATCAGACATTTCATATTCACCAGCATCAAATATGCTTTGATAATTCAAGACTAAGAACGCATTCTTTTTGTTCATAGTTAGATCATATAACTCTTCATCAAAAACCGGTCCACTACCTCCATTATCGCCCTTAATAAATTCCAGTCCTCCTATAATCTGATTATTTTCTACCTCATATAATCCAGGTATTAAGTCTAAATGTACTCCCATTAGAATATCATCTACTTGCGTCCTTCCATGATGCAATAGACTAAATGGTAATACCTCCTTTTCTGCAAACATAGGATTCATCTCTATAAACAATCTCATAAAGTTTCCTATTGGTTCCTCATTAAATTTATCCACAAGTTCTTTTTCCATACGCCATTCAATAATAGCTGAATAACTCTTCTGAATATCCTTCTCCACCCAATTACATAAGCTCTTTTTATTCTTTTTCTCAATAAGCAATGTAAGATCCCGCAAACTTTCTTGATAGCTATTGATAAACTGCTCTGAATACAATTTATTCCCATTAGTATCGATAAAACCCCTAACATATTCTGAATACTTTTGTTTTTTCACCATTTCATCTTTCTGGAGATAGTAATCCAGTCTGTCCTTAAATATCAATCCTGAAAATTCATCATACACTCCATGGTGTATATAGAGCATCACATAGTGACCACCGTTTGTCTTTTTAACTTGAATGATAAGTGAAAGGTTTCCATCTTCTTTGAAGAAACTTGCATCCTTTTTAAGAGAAAAGTCATATTCTAGAATACTTTCATGACTATCTTCCTCTAAATACGGGATTTTCCAATTATTATCATACTCAAATTCGTTAATCTTTTGTGTCACATTATTGTATGCACATCTAAGAACACTTTGCTCACTTACTACCTTTTTAACAGCATTTTGAATTTCCTCTTTGGAAAAACCTTTTCCTAACTCAATTATAATCTTACAGATTTGTGGGAAAGCTTGTGCAAAGAAGGTTCTTTGCATAGGAGTCACTTTATAGCTGTCCTCAATCTCTGCTTCTGCAATATTGTCATTATACTCTTCAATGGTATCTAATACTATTGCTTCTCCTATCTGATTGTCAGAGACTTTGTCGATGGAATTCATCTGTCGTAAAATTTTTACTGCATATTCTTCTGGATGAATTATCTCATCATTAAGCATCATTCTTTCAGCAATCTTTTCAATACTCTTTCCTCTCAATATGTCTGTAACGGCTAGCACATACCCTTTATTTCTTAATTCTTTAATAATTCGTATTGCCTTAATGGAGTCTCCGCCAAGTTCGAAGAAACTATCCTTTATCCCTACTAGTTTTATGTTTAGGATTTTACAGAATGCCTCACATAACTTTCTCTCTTTTTCATTGTTTGGTGCCACATACTCTCGAGTTGCTTTTACTTCGATCTCTGGTAATGCTTTCTTATCCAGTTTTCCATTTCGGGTCACAGGTATACTATCGATTCCCATCATATAGGAAGGAATCATGTATTCCGGCAACACACCAGCAAGCTGATCTCTTATCTCCGATACACTGACGCTTTCTCCTGTATAGTATGCATAAAGCGCTTTATCACCGTTTTGATCCACTTTTGCGATCACTGCACTGTTATGAATACCTGTGATTTCACGAATGCGGCTCTCGATTTCTCCTAGTTCAATTCTAAATCCACGAATCTTCACCTGTTCATCGATTCGGCCTAAGTATTCAATGTTTCCATCTGGCAGCCACCTCGCAAGATCTCCACAACGGTACAACCTTCCTTCACCAAATGGATTCTTCACGAACTTCTCTTCTGTCAGTTCCGGACGATTCAGATAGCCTCTGGCTAACCCATCTCCTGCGATACATAGTTCTCCTGGCACACCGATGCCACAGAGGTTATCTCCATTTAGAATATATATTTGAGTGTTACTGATCGGCTTTCCGATTGGAACCATCATCACATCGAACTCTTTTGTACAGTTATAGAATGTAGTATATGATGCCTCTGTCGGCCCATAGATATTTCCTAATAAGGCATTGCTTTCATGCTTACTCACTACTTCATAGAAGTCTTTAACGATATCAACATTTAGTGCCTCCCCAGCTGCATGCACATATTTAAGACTCTTTAACTTCTCTGTATACTGCATTGGCATGCCTAAAAATGCTACAAGCATAGAAGGTACAAAGTTCACTACGGTAACTCCATATCTATTAATCTCTAACGCAATCTCTGCTGGATCTTTCTCAGCCTCGCTCTTCAAGATGGCTAATTTTGCTCCAACCGTTGACCACCAGAAGATTTCACTTGCAGATACGTCAAAAACAAATGTGGTCTTTTGAAGAATGACATCATTCTCATCTAATGGATATTCGTTCTGCAGCCAACCGATAAGATTTGTGATTCCCTGATGTTTATACATTACACCCTTCGGTGTACCCGTTGTTCCGGATGTGTAGATACAGTAGATCAAGTCTTCCGCCTTATTGACCTTCTCTGGATTCCGGATAGTCCCTTCCCAAGTTCCTGCTTCTTTTAAGTCAATCTTTGTTAGGTTGGTTTCATACGCTGTCCCGTAAAGTAACACTGCCTTTGGCTGACAGTCTTCCAACATAAATTCTATTCTTTCTTCTGGATATGTTGAATCGATTGGTACATAAGCGGCTCCAGCCTTGATGATTCCGTAAATTCCGGCGATCGTCTCGATACTTCTTTCTGCCATGATCGCTACGAAGTCATCTGGTCTTACGCCCAGTTCTCTTAACTTATGAGCTAACACATTGGCTCTTTCATTCAGTTCTCGGTAGCTTACTTCTTCTTCTTCGAAGACTAAAGCAATCTGATCCGGTGTCTTAGCTGCCTGTTCTTCGAACAGTTCGACTACCGTCTGCTCTCTTCGATATGCTGTCTTGGTTGCATTGAAATCATGGAGGATCTTTTCTTTTTCATCCTCCGTCACCATCTCTACTTCCCCAAGCAGACAATCTTGTCGTTCAACTACCTGTCTTAATACTTCTTCATAATGTTTCAAGATCTGTTTTACAGTCTCTTCCTTAAATAATGCGGTACAGTACTCTAACATAACACCATACTGTCCTTCATATTCTGCCACATTAAAAGTCAAATCAAACTTAGCTACGTTGCTTACAAGACCTGCTCCTTCTGCCTCTGTTCCTTCTAAACGCAGTCCTGCTTTTTCATTATTCAGTAATACTAACATCACATCAAATAATGGATTTCTTGACAGATCTCTTTGAACTTGTGCCTCTTCTACCAATTCTTCAAACGGGTATTCCTGGTGTTCATATGCCTGAAGGCATACTTCTTTCATTTCTAACAGGAAGTCTTCAAAACGCTTCTCTTTCTCCGGCCTTCCTCTCATGGCTAACGTATTAACGAACATACCCAGCATTCCTTCGGTATCTTTATGCGTTCTTCCACTGATTGGACTTCCGATTACGATATCTTCCTGTCTACTGTACTTCCCAAGCAACACCATCGCTGCGGATAAGAAGACCATATATTCTGTCGTACCAGTTCTCGTTGCCAATGCTTTGATCTTTTTGGCTAGTTCTTTATCTAATATGCTTCCTGTAATGGAGCCCTCATAGCTTTGTTCCTGTGGTCTTGCATAATCTAACGGCAAATCTAATACCGGTATCTCATCCTCAAACTGACTCAGCCAGTACGCTCTCCGACTTTCCAGATTACGACTACTCATCCATTCACTGTAATCTTTGAACTGATGACTTAATGGTTCCAGTTTTTCTCCTTTATAAAGAGCGTTCAATTCGTTCATAAATGTCACTATACTCATTCCATCGCCAACAATGTGGTGCATATCTAACATAAACAAACCATACGTGTCCCTTTTTACGAATCGCGCTCTTATCTGTGGCGCTTTCGATAAATCAAACGCTCTTACGAACAGCTTCATCTCTTCCTCATCAGTTCGATTAGAAGCCTCTTCATACTCAAATGGTACTTCTGCTGTTTCAAGTACTTTCTGCACGGCCTCCCCATTTACCATTAAGAATGCCGTTCTAAGAATTTCATGTCGCTCTACTATTTCCTGTAGCGCGCTTCTTAGATCCTCTACGCTCACTTCGCCTGTAAGTTTTAATGTCTGCGGCGTATTATACATAGTTCCCTCTGGGTACATTTGCTGTATGAGGTAGGTTCTCTTTTGTGCAGATGACATTGCATAATATTCTTTTTCCTCTGCCCTTGGAATCGGAATGTATTCTTCTGTCTCACTTTCCAGTACAATCTGTGATAACTTCTCTGGTGTTGGATGACTAAATACATCCTTTAAAGCAATTCGGTAGCCCGTTTCCGATTCAATCTTATTGACCAGACGAGTTGCACGTAAGGAATGTCCTCCTAATTCAAAGAAACTGTCTTTTACGCCCACGCTTTCTACAGCCAGGATTTCACTAAATATCTTACATATTGTCTCTTCGGTTTCATTGTTTGGTGCTACATACTCTCGGATTGCTTTGACTTCGATCTCTGGTAATGCTTTCTTATCCAGTTTTCCACTTCGAGTCACAGGTATACTGCCGATTTCCATCATATAGGGTGGAATCATGTATTCCGGCAACACACCAACAAGCTGATCTCTTATCTCCGATACACTGACGCTTTCTCCTGTATAGTATGCATAGAGCGCTTTATCACCGTTTTGATCCGCTTTTGCAATCACTGCACTGTCATGAACACCTTCGATTTCACGAATTCGGCTTTCGACTTCTCCTAGTTCGATTCTAAACCCTCGAATTTTCACCTGTTCATCGATGCGGCCTAAGTATTCAATGTTTCCATCTGGCAGCCATCTTGCAAGGTCTCCAGAACGGTACAACCTTCCTTCGCCAAATGGATTTTTCACGAACTTCTTCGCTGTCAGTTCAGGACGATTTAGATAGCCTCTGGCTAATCCGTCACCTACAATACATAATTCTCCTGGCACACCGATGCCACAAAGGTTATCTCCATTCAGAATATATACTTGAGTATTACTGACTGGTTTTCCANCCATTTCGAGTTACAGGTATACTGTCGATTTCCATTATATAGGATGGAATCATGTATTCCGGCAACACACCAGCAAGATGTTCTCTTAACTCCGATACACTGATGCTTTCTCCTGTATAGTATGCATGAAGCGCTTGATCACCGTTTTGATCAGCTTTTGCGATTACTACACTGTTCTGAATACCTTCGATTTCACGAATTCGGCTTTCGACTTCTCCTAGTTCGATTCTAAACCCTCGGATTTTCACCTGTTCATCGATGCGGCCTAAGTATTCAATGTTTCCATCTGGCAGCCATCTTGCAAGGTCTCCAGAACGGTACAACCTTCCTTCGCCAAATGGATTTTTCACGAACTTCTTCGCTGTCAGTTCAGGACGATTTAGATAGCCTCTGGCTAATCCGTCACCTGTGATACATAATTCACCTGGCACACCAATGCCACAGAGGTTATCTCCATTCAGAATATATATTTGAGTGTTACTGATCGGCTTTCCAATTGGAATAAACGTTGCATCCCAGTTTTCTTCTTTTTCCCAATAACTAGCACATACTGTATTCTCGGTTGGACCATAGTCGTTTATATATGAACTATCTCCAACTTTCTTTATCAATGCCATGCTGGACTCAGAACCAGCTGTTAGCAATTTTCTAAACTCTACATCTACCTCTTTTTGCAGGTAGTAGTTTGGAGGTAATGTTGCCACTGTTACCCTATTCTGTTTACAGTATTCACTAAATTCCTTCGGATTTTGTCCAACTACTGCCGGCATGCATACTAGCGTTGCCCCATTTAACAATGCCATTGTCATTTCCGATACGGAAGCATCAAATACATAATTTGCAAACTGTATAATATTATCTGCTGGCGTAATTTCTAAGTTACGTTCAAACCTATATTTTAAATTTACAACTCCATGGTGCTCCAAAAGTGTTCCCTTTGGCGTCCCTGTCGTTCCGGATGTGTAGATACA
>NZ_LDGC01000091.1:0-100707 GCF_015844675.1 Lysinibacillus sphaericus
GGGAGGACCATCTCCCAAGGCTAAATACTACCTAGTGACCGATAGTGAACCAGTACCGTGAGGGAAAGGTGAAAAGCACCCCGGAAGGGGAGTGAAAGAGATCCTGAAACCGTGTGCCTACAAGTAGTTAGAGCCCGTTAATGGGTGATAGCGTGCCTTTTGTAGAATGAACCGGCGAGTTACGATTACGTGCGAGGTTAAGCTTTAGAAGGCGGAGCCGCAGCGAAAGCGAGTCTGAATAGGGCGAATTAGTACGTGGTCGTAGACCCGAAACCAGGTGATCTACCCATGTCCAGGGTGAAGGTGAGGTAACACTTACTGGAGGCCCGAACCCACGCACGTTGAAAAGTGCGGGGATGAGGTGTGGGTAGCGGAGAAATTCCAATCGAACTTGGAGATAGCTGGTTCTCTCCGAAATAGCTTTAGGGCTAGCCTCGTGATGAGAATACTGGAGGTAGAGCACTGTTTGGACTAGGGGGCCATCCCGGTTTACCGAATTCAGACAAACTCCGAATGCCAGATATTTATACACGGGAGTCAGACTGCGAGTGATAAGATCCGTAGTCAAAAGGGAAACAGCCCAGACCACCAGCTAAGGTCCCAAAGTAATCGTTAAGTGGAAAAGGATGTGGCGTTGCACAGACAACCAGGATGTTGGCTTAGAAGCAGCCATCATTTAAAGAGTGCGTAATAGCTCACTGGTCGAGTGACGCTGCGCCGAAAATGTATCGGGGCTAAACGATTCACCGAAGCTGTGGATTGACATCTACGATGTCAGTGGTAGGAGAGCGTTCTAAGTGCGTTGAAGTCAGATCGGAAGGACTGGTGGAGCGCTTAGAAGTGAGAATGCCGGTATGAGTAGCGAAAGACGGGTGAGAATCCCGTCCACCGTATGACTAAGGTTTCCTGAGGAAGGCTCGTCCGCTCAGGGTTAGTCGGGACCTAAGCCGAGGCCGATAGGCGTAGGCGATGGACAACAGGTTGATATTCCTGTACCACCTCCTCACCGTTTGAGAAATGGGGGGACGCAGTAGGATAGGGTAAGCGCGCTGTTGGTTATGCGCGTCCAAGCAGTAAGGCGTGTGTGTAGGCAAATCCGCACACTGTAACGTTGAGCTGTGATGGCGAGTCCGTATGGACGAAGTTCCTGATTTCACACTGCCAAGAAAAGCCTCTATCGAGGTGAGAGGTGCCCGTACCGCAAACCGACACAGGTAGTCGAGGAGAGAATCCTAAGGTGTGCGAGAGAACTCTCGTTAAGGAACTCGGCAAAATGACCCCGTAACTTCGGGAGAAGGGGTGCTCTTGAGCGTGCAAGCGCATGAGAGCCGCAGTGAATAGGCCCAGGCGACTGTTTAGCAAAAACACAGGTCTCTGCAAAACCGTAAGGTGACGTATAGGGGCTGACGCCTGCCCGGTGCTGGAAGGTTAAGAGGAGTGGTTAGCGCAAGCGAAGCTGCGAATTGAAGCCCCAGTAAACGGCGGCCGTAACTATAACGGTCCTAAGGTAGCGAAATTCCTTGTCGGGTAAGTTCCGACCCGCACGAAAGGCGTAACGATCTGGGCACTGTCTCAACGAGAGACTCGGTGAAATTATAGTACCTGTGAAGATGCAGGTTACCCGCGACAGGACGGAAAGACCCCGTGGAGCTTTACTGTAGCCTGATATTGAATTTTGGTACAACTTGTACAGGATAGGTAGGAGCCAGAGATCTCGGAGCGCCAGCTTCGAAGGAGGCGTCGGTGGGATACTACCCTGGTTGTATTGAAATTCTAACCCATGCCCCTTAGCGGGGCAGGAGACAGTGTCAGGCGGACAGTTTGACTGGGGCGGTCGCCTCCTAAAAGGTAACGGAGGCGCCCAAAGGTTCCCTCAGAATGGTTGGAAATCATTCGTAGAGTGTAAAGGCACAAGGGAGCTTGACTGCGAGACCTACAAGTCGAGCAGGGTCGAAAGACGGGCTTAGTGATCCGGTGGTTCCGCATGGAAGGGCCATCGCTCAACGGATAAAAGCTACCCCGGGGATAACAGGCTTATCTCCCCCAAGAGTCCACATCGACGGGGAGGTTTGGCACCTCGATGTCGGCTCATCGCATCCTGGGGCTGTAGTCGGTCCCAAGGGTTGGGCTGTTCGCCCATTAAAGCGGTACGCGAGCTGGGTTCAGAACGTCGTGAGACAGTTCGGTCCCTATCCGTCGTGGGCGTAGGAAATTTGAGAGGAGCTGTCCTTAGTACGAGAGGACCGGGATGGACACACCGCTGGTGTACCAGTTGTCTTGCCAAAGGCATCGCTGGGTAGCTATGTGTGGACGGGATAAGTGCTGAAAGCATCTAAGCATGAAGCCCCCCTCAAGATGAGATTTCCCATTACGCAAGTAAGTAAGATCCCTCAAAGACGATGAGGTAGATAGGTTCGAGGTGGAAGTGTGGTGACACATGGAGCTGACGAATACTAATCGATCGAGGACTTAACCAAAATGTTTGAAACATTCAATGCACCGTTTATCCAGTTTTGAAAGAACAATTCTTTCATATAGGGTTTCAAGATACGAGTAGTTCGAGGAAGCGATGGAGAGAGGGAAGGAGCGTACTTAAGTACGTGACTGACTGAACGACTGAAGCTGACGAAGAAATACGACGTATATTGAAAGCCGACAATAGTCTAGTGATGATGGCAAAGAGGTCACACCCGTTCCCATACCGAACACGGAAGTTAAGCTCTTTAGCGCCGATGGTAGTTGGGGGCTTCCCCCTGTGAGAGTAGGACGTCGCTAGGCAATCTAAAGTCTGAGAATTATTTCTCAGGCTTTTTTATTTTTTAGGCTGTCTTATACAACCATTGTATAAGACAGCCTTTTATCTTTATTCAGCGAATGTTTTTCTGTGCGAAAGCGAAGCGACAGCACAATAATATTAATTACGCCAAAACAAAATCTAAAATTCAAGAGCGTTTCGAAGATTGTTTAAATAAGATTGGCTAACGGGTAGTTCACTTCCATCCTTTAGAGTGACAATAAAATTGGAAGTAAGATCACGAGCCATTTTTTTTATGAAATGAATATTAACAATATAAGATCTATGAATGCGAATAAAAGATGACGGTAGACGCATTTGGAGTTCTTTCAGTGTAATACTTGTTTTAAATTGTTCTCCCTCCACATAAAACCACGTTTTTTTCTGCAGACTTTCAATATGAGAAATTTTTTCAATGGCAACAGGATTCCATTCCTCTTCTTGCTTTCCTGTTAAAAATTGAAAGGGCTCTAATTTCTTTTCGGTAAAGGTTGAAGGTAATACTACAATAAGTGCTGCAGGTACATCTAAAATGTTAATAGGGTAACCTATCCCATAATACGGTGTTTCGAATAAGGAATTATCTAGAACGGCGTCTGTTCGTTTCCTTGTGCGTAGTACTTGCTCTGCAATGCTGCCGGATTGTACTTGTTGGCCTACTTCTAAGTTAATGTTTTGATGTCCAGAATGAAAATAAATATAAGAGTTTTCAGCTGCAATTGCAATGGATGAATTGACTGGAACCCAGTCCTTTAGCATTGAAATAAACTGTTGTGAAATATCTTTTGGCAAAGAATTAAACTCGTTATTCATTGTGAATATCCCCCTTGTTTGTAAACAGTTTACCAAATTTCATCGCCAAAAAAAGCGGTTTCATCATTAAAATTTGGTATTTTATCTAAAAATAATGAAAATTCAGAAGTTCTGTTATATATTAATTTACAACAAATAAACCTGTTATGGAACAGCGGATTAAAAGTTTTTTAACAGAGTATATTGTCTACAAAGGGGAAGGTGGAATTTCAATATGTCAACACGTCAAGAAAAAATTCAAGCATTAAAAAAACAATGGGCAGAGAACCCTCGTTGGGCAGGTATTGAACGTGCATATTCAGCTGAAGAGGTTGTTAAGTTACAGGGCTCTGTTGTACTTGAACAAACTTTAGCAACTAAAGGTGCGGCTCGACTTTGGAACTCTTTACAAGAAGAACCGTTCATTAATGCATTAGGTGCATTAACTGGTAATCAAGCTGTACAACAAGTGAAAGCCGGATTAAAAGCAATCTATTTATCAGGCTGGCAAGTGGCTGCTGATGCTAACCTTTCTGGTCAAATGTACCCTGACCAATCCTTATATCCAGCAAACTCTGTACCAGCAGTAGTAAAGCGTATTAACCAAGCTTTACAACGTGCAGATCAAATCGATCATGCTGAAGGACGTGTTGATCAATTTGATTGGTTCGCTCCAATTGTGGCAGATGCTGAGGCTGGCTTCGGTGGTCCACTAAACGTATTTGAGCTTGTAAAAGGTATGATTGAAGCTGGAGCTGCTGGTGTTCACTTAGAAGACCAATTAGCTTCTGAGAAAAAATGTGGTCACTTAGGCGGTAAAGTTTTACTTCCAACACAAAATGCTGTTCGTAACTTAATTGCTGCTCGTCTTGCAACAGACGTAATGGGTGTTGATACAATTTTAATCGCTCGTACAGATGCTGATGCTGCAGATATGGTAACATCTGATATCGATCCACGTGATGCTGAGTTTATTACTGGTGAACGTACTCCAGAAGGCTTCTTCCGTACAAAACCAGGCATCAAACAAGCGATTGCTCGTGGGTTAGCTTACGCGCCGTATGCAGATTTAATTTGGTGTGAAACTTCTAAACCATCCCTTGAGGAAGCACGTGAATTTGCGGCAGCTATTCATGCTGAATTCCCTGGTAAATTGCTAGCATACAACTGCTCACCTTCATTCAACTGGAAAGCAAATCTATCAGAAGGAGAAATCGCAGAATATCAACGCGAGTTAGGTAAATTAGGATATAAATTCCAATTCGTAACATTAGCTGGTTTCCACGCATTAAACCACTCTATGTTCGAGCTTGCGCATGATTATAAAGATAATGGTATGGCTGCATACTCTAAGCTACAACAAGCTGAGTTTGCATCAGAGTCAAAAGGCTACACAGCTACTCGCCACCAACGCGAAGTAGGTACTGGTTACTTTGATGACGTATCTCAAGTTATCTCTGGTGGTACTTCTTCTACAACAGCTATGGCTGGCTCTACTGAAACAGAACAATTCGTATAAGTTTCATAAAGTACGTGTATTCCTAAATTCATAATCATAGATTAGTCTCCCCCGCCCCTCCTAAAGCGGGGAAGACTACTTAAATTCGCAAAGGTGGGGGAAATAACTGATGGAACAAGCAACAACAGGTAAGCTTAAAATTGTTGGGGAACAAAATGAGCAAACAAAAGAAATTTTAACACCAGAAGCCCTTGAGTTTGTTCTTGCCCTGCACGAAAAATTCGATGCTCGTCGAAAAGAGCTGTTAGAGGCTCGTCAAGAACGCCAAAAACGTCTTGATGCAGGTGAGAAACTCGACTTCTTACCAGAGACTAAGCATATTCGTGAGGGAGATTGGACAATTGCACCACTTCCAGCAGATTTGCAAGACCGTCGTGTAGAAATTACAGGACCTGTTGACCGTAAAATGGTTATTAATGCTTTAAACTCCGGTGCAAAAATGTTTATGGCTTGCTTTGAGGATGCATCTGCTCCGACATGGGAAAACATGATTGGCGGCCAAATAAATATGCGTGATGCTATTAATAAAACAATTGAATTTACACAAACATCTAATGGTAAAACGTATAAGTTAAACGAAAACACAGCTGTGTTATTAGTGCGTCCACGTGGTCTTCATTTACTTGAAAAGCATGTACTAGTAGATGGCGAACCGATCTCTGGTAGTTTCTTTGATTTCGGTCTGTATTTATTCCACAATGCTAAAAATGCATTGGCACAAGGTACAGGACCATATTTCTACTTGCCGAAGCTTGAAAGCCATTTGGAGGCTCGCTTATGGAATGATGTCTTTGTGTTTGCACAAGATTATATCGGAATTCCACAAGGGACAATTAAGGCTACTGTATTAATCGAAACAATATTAGCTGCATTTGAAATGGATGAAATTTTATATGAACTGCGTGAACATTCAGCTGGTCTGAATTGTGGACGCTGGGATTACATTTTCAGCTATATCAAGCGTCTACGTAATCAACCTGATGTAATTTTACCGGACCGTGGACAAGTAACAATGACTGTACCATTCATGAAGGCATATACGTCTTTATGTATTCAAACATGTCATAAACGAAATGCTCCTGCAATGGGCGGTATGGCAGCACAAATTCCTGTTAAAGGGGATGACGATGCGAATGCTGTAGCGTTTGCAAAGGTTGCCGAAGATAAACGTCGTGAGGCAACAGATGGCCATGATGGAACTTGGGTAGCGCATCCGGGTATGGTTGCAACGGCGATGGAACAGTTTGATGCGATTATGACGACACCAAACCAAATCGATAAAAAACGTGAGGATGTAAATGTTACTGCGGAAGATTTAGTAGCTGTTCCAGAAGGTACAATTACACTTGAAGGTCTTCGTATTAACTGTAGCGTAGGGATTCAGTACATTGCTTCTTGGCTACGAGGCAACGGGGCTGCACCGATTAACAACTTAATGGAAGATGCTGCAACTGCAGAAATCTCTCGTACACAAGTATGGCAATGGATTCGTCATCCAAAAGGTATCTTGGATGATGGCCGTGGTATTACATTGGCCTTTGTATTAGAGATCTTGGAGGAAGAGCTTGTGAAAATTAAAGAGGCTGTTGGGGAACAAGTCTATAATCGTGGCCGCTATGAAGAAGCTGCTGAGCTGTTTAAATCTTTAATTGAACAAGACGAATTTGCAGAATTCTTGACGCTTCCAGGTTATGAAAAATTAGCTTAACTTGCTTTCAGCATAATTGATTTAAGATACGAATCTACTATATGAACATATCCAACTCTCCTAAATTGTTGTGGACTAAACTCGAATGGAGTCCACTGTATTCCACTTATGTAACGAGCGGGGTCTGTTCCCCTGTTCCTTACTGAAAATTGAACACGGTTACAAAAAAAGGGGTCATGAATAAAAGGATTTAAAGGGGTAAAGGATGTCTTACGAGCTTAGATGGGGAGCTTGTAAGGCATTTTTTTATCTTCTAAACATTGTAAGGGGGGGAGTATAAAATGCGAAATATTGCTGGCCCCCGGGGCGATGACAGTAGTTGACGAAATTTATGATGCATTAGCAATAGTTGAAAGGGGATGTCTCGAATTAATCGTGAGACATCTTTTTTCTGATTGTTCAATTGGTCTCATTTTTATGCACAAAGAATAATTATTTTGTTATATTAGATATATAACAAATATGGAGATGATAGTCATGTTTATTCAAATAGAGCCACAATCTGATGTACCAATTTATCAACAGGTAACGCAACAAATTATGGAAGGTATTGCACGAGGGGAAATGAAACCAGGAGATACTTTGCCATCTGTACGTAATTTAGCGGCTGATCTGGGTGTCAATATGCACACGGTTAATAAAAGCTATCATGAGTTAGAGGAGAAGGGGATCATTACAATTAGAGCCAAATCAGGTGCTATAATTCGTTCAACAGAGGAGCGAGCGTTAACTCCTGAACAATTACAGCAAATTGAAAAAAGCTTAAAGCCAATTGTGGTTGAAGGAATGGTGCTCGGGGCAACTGCTGATCAAATCGAGCACATGATGAAAAAGGTATTTTCTGATTTGCAATTACCTGCAGAAGGGGTGTAGCACATGCTACTTTTCGTTTTCTTAACCGTCTACCTCTTAACATTAGCTCTACAAGTATTTGTTCCATATATAGTACGTGAGACAATCATTTTTGGCGTTACTGCACCTGAACAAAATGTAAAACATCCCGCATTACGTAATATGAAAAAGCACTATGCTCAAGTCGTTGGAATTTCTGGCGTCCTATTTTTAATGATTATGATTGTCAGCTATTATTACCTTGCACCATCTGAGTTTATGCAAGTATTTTACTGCTGGGGTGCTTATTTGCAATGCTTGCAGTCAGTATGACACTATATTGGATAAACCATCAAAAAGTTTTAAAACTCAAAAGGAAAGAGCAATGGGGCTTAAATATAAAACAAGTTCGTACTGTTGATGTAACGGCACGTAGTCGTGATGAAATGCTTCCTTGGCCATTTTATGTAGTTCCTTTTGGTGTTACGGTGTTTTTGATTATCTTTACAATCCTCCATTATGACCAAATACCGGATCATATTGCTGTACACTGGGGACCTAGCGGAGAAGCGGACTCTTGGAGAAGTAAAACATATTTTACTGCGATTTCAATGCCGCTTGTTATGCTGATGATGCAATGTATGATGTGGGGAATTGTAGATTCCATAAAGCGTTCTGCAATCAAGATGGCCGTTAATCGGAAGGAAGAATCATTGGAAGATCAGTTGAAAAGCCGAAAGTATATGAGCTGGAACATTATGTTTTTAAGCTATGCCCTTACTATATTATTTACAGTATTACAGTTAAGCAATATCTATCCTTCAATGACTTCAGGAAATAGGCTATTACCAATATTTATTTTATTTTTATGCCTTGTTTTGGGCTCTGTCCTTATTTACGCGTGGAAAAAACGCAAGTTAAGGGTGACATATGAAGATAATGTCGTTGCAGAAGTAATGGATGTTGATGAGGATCGCTATTGGAAGGGTGGATTAATTTATGTGAATCGTCAAGATCCTTCCGTTTTTGTAGAGAAACGTTTTGGGATCGGTTGGACGATGAACTTTGCAAATCCACGAGGCTATATCGTAATTGGCTTGCCGTTACTTATATTGCTGTTGATTTCTTTCTTTTCGTTATAATATAAATGCGAAAGAAGTTGAAAATTCGCTACACTCCCGTGAGACAGCGATCATTGCATTTGTAGATCGCCCAGACGGAATGGAGCGGATTTTTTGTTAAAGTAGTGTACCGGAAAGAAGTTGGATGGGGGTAAGCTTGAATGAAAATTCTCGTTGTAGATGATGATGTACATATTTTACAGCTAGTAAATATTTATCTGACTAAAGAGGGCTATCAGGTGATACAAGCGGAAAACGGACAACAGGCCCTTCAACTACTTGAGGGAAGCTTGCCTGATTTGGCTGTTGTAGATGTCATGATGCCGGGGATGGATGGTTTTACATTAACTAAGACATTGAGCCAGGACTACGATATTCCTGTACTGTTATTAACAGCAAAGGGCGAGCTTGAGGACAAGGAGCGAGGTTTTTTGGCAGGCTCAGATGACTATGTTGTCAAGCCTTTTGAACCTAAAGAATTGCTGTTTCGCATAGCAGCTATATTGCGTAGATTAGATAAGAAAAATCAGGTAACCATCCAGGTGAGCAAGCTAGTTATTGATCGTCGTAGCTTTGAGGTGGTCATTGGGGAAGATACACTTGTTCTGCCTTTAAAGGAATTTGAACTATTGGCTTTACTAGCTTCTCGCCCAAATCAGGTGTTTACACGTAGTTTTATTATGGAGCAAGTGTGGGGCTATGACTACGATGGAGATGAACAGACTTTAAATACGCATGTGAAGCGGATTCGTGAACGTCTGCATCGTTATGAAACAGGTGTTGAGATTACAACGGTGCGTGGTGTTGGCTATAAGCTAGAGGTTACTGCATGATGAAAACGTTATATAGTAAATTTGTTGTCACGACAATGCTCGTTATGATTGGCAGCTTGTGTATCGGCTTTTTAGCGACGAATATTTATTATCATCAAGTTGTAAAGGAAAAAAATGATGCGAAAAACGTGAAGATTGCGCAAGATATTGCGAAATACATTGAGTCGTTAAAACCTGGCGATTTAGAAAATTATTTAACAACTCTTGGGGAAATAGGTTATCAGATTTATGTAACAACTGGTGACGAAGGACATTTTTTCGGCGGTAAGTATCGTGATAAAGCACTACCGCCCAAAACAGTCGAGCAGGTTTTAAACGGGGGAATTTATCATGGTATGCGTGATTTTCCTAAAGAGACTTTTGTGACAGGCTTTTTTGCGAATGAGCTAATAAATACGATAGGTGTGCCATTTACTTATGAAAATAAGCAGTATGCACTGTTCATTAGACCTGATATTCGCTTGTTGTTTTCTGAGGTTCATACGATACTTGGTGGACTTATTTTAGCAATGACAGTACTTAGTCTGTTGGCAATGCTACTTTTTGCTAAGGCACTAATTCGCCCTATTACACAACTAACAGAGGCCACACATCAGCTTGCACATGAAAAATTCGATACGCTACTAGATATAGAGCGAGCTGATGAGATTGGACAATTAGCAGATAGTTTTAATGTCATGACAGAAAAATTACAGGAAAATGATCGAATACGTAAAGAATTTATTAGTAATGTGTCCCATGATTTTCAGTCGCCGTTGTTGAATATTCAAGGCTATGTAGATTTACTAAAGAATCCTTCACTTACCGACAAGGAAAGGCATGAATATACAACGATTATTGAACTAGAAACAAAGCGTCTATCGACATTAACTAAGCAATTACTTTTACTAACGTCACTCGATCAATCTACAAGGTTGTTAAAGCGTGAGCCTTATCGTTTAGATGAGCAATTAAAGGAAACCGTAAGAAAATACCGCTGGCAGCTTGAAGACGCCAATGTACAATTATCGTATCAGCTAGAACCAATAACATGTAATGGTGATGCTGGGCTGTTGCAAAATGTTTGGGATAATTTATTGACGAATGCTATTAAATATAATGTCGAAGGTGGAGAAATTCATATTCACTTGCAAGAATTCTCATCCTCAATTGAAGTGCTTATTGAGGACAGTGGCATAGGATTGACTGCTGAACAACTACAAAAGGTATTTGATCGCTTTTATCGAGTAGATGAGTCCAGAACAAAGCAAGGTACTGGGCTTGGACTAGCCATCGTGAAGCAAATTGCTGAGCTACATGAGGGAGCGGTTCATATTGAAAGTGAAATGAATTCCGGCACAAAGGTCCGTGTTCACTTACCAAAATTGTAATGAGGAGTTCATGTAAAGTTCATGTTCACGGGATAAACTGCTGACTAAGTTGAAAAAACTTAGGGGGAGTTGTTGTATGGAACTAAAATGGAGTATACGCCTTATTCGTCTTGCTGCGATTTTTGCCTTATTGGGAACATATATAGGCTCACATATCTCTGCATCAGGTAGTTATGAATATAGACCGATACATGCACATATTTTGCTCGTAGGTTGGTTAAGTATGTTTGCATGGGGGATTTTCTATCGTGCTTTTAAAGTGAAATCGCAAAAATTAGTAACAGCACATGGTTGGACGGCTATTCTCGGAGTTTTTGGTTTAACACTAGGCATGTGGTTCTACAATTTGAATCCATTTCATTTTAGCAGTACATTTACATTAATTTTCTTTATCATAGGTGGGACAACACTATTAATTAGCTTTGCTTTATTTATCGTTGTAACATTTATGGTGAATCTAAAAGAAGAAATGAAAAACTAGAAAATACCGTGTCACTGTCTTATTAAGAGGTGGCACAGTATTTCATGTTATTAAAGCCTTTAAATAAAGTATGGTTCTCCTGCAAAGCGAGGGGTTGATCTCCGTTCCGACTGGGCGCTTTGTTGCTGACGCTTCGCTTTCGCACAGATAAAACATTTGTTGCTGACGCTTTGCTTTCGCACAGATAAAACATTTGCCGCTGACGCTTCGCTTTCGCGCAGAGCAGAGCTTCCTGGGGGCGTTCGATGAGCCGCTTTTATTGTTGCTGACGCTTCGCTTTCGCACAGATAAAACATTTGCTGCCGCTACGTTGGCACTACGCTTTCGCACAGAAAACATCCGCTTCGCTGCAGGGTCTCGGGCCAACAGATGTCTTTTGCGCGAAAGCGTGAGTGCAACGTAGCGGCAGCGGCACGATGTTGGTCACGAAGGCGTTATCACAGGATGTGATGGTTATAGCCTTCGTTCCTCTATTGCTAATCCCCAAGGAGTCGCCCAGTCGGAACGGAGATCAACCATATCACATAGGATGTAATAATGTATCTGTGCGAAGTGAAGAAGGCGGCTCGACGTTTGCCCATAAAAACGAGTAACCTAGAAGGAACCAACCCCACAATATATTGATGAGTCCTTTATTTTATATTTTCAAGAGACTTTTTAAGCCATTTTGTTGCCTCGGTATAGTCTTGTGCGACACCATGTCCTTTTTTGTAAAGCATACCGAGCTGGAATTGTGCTTTTTGATGCCCTTGATTGGCAGCGAGTCGATACAGCTGGGCTGCTTTCACAAAATCCTTCGGTACCCCTTGACCATGACTGTGCATTTGAGCTAATTGATATTGTGCTTTGGCATGCCCCGTAGCGGCAGCTTGTTCAATCCATTTTGCTGCCTCTGTATAATCCTGTGCGACACCTTTTCCCTTATCAAATAAATTACCGAGCTGATATTGAGCACCTGAATGCCCTTGGATGGCTGCTAGTCGATAGCAGCGCCGTGCCTCTTCTAAGTCCTGCTCGACCCCCAATCCATGCTCATATAATAACCCCAATTGATATTCAGCCTGAATATGAGACTGATCAGTAGCGGCTCTCCACCATTTC
This sequence comes from Lysinibacillus sphaericus, assembly GCF_015844675.1. Classification (GTDB taxonomy): domain Bacteria; phylum Bacillota; class Bacilli; order Bacillales_A; family Planococcaceae; genus Lysinibacillus; species Lysinibacillus sphaericus_E. The sequence goes on from NZ_LDGC01000091.1 coordinate 12,551, forward strand.
ACTGCTTCATCATAATTCAAGTTAGCCTCATATAATAATCCGAGCTCGTACTGAGCATCAGCATACCCCTTTTCAGCGGCAGCTTTGAAGTAAGGGAGCGCTTTTTCGGGTTGTTGAAGTTGATATACATAAATACGTCCAAGCTCAAATCCTGCACCTATATGTCCAGTGTTAGTGGCTAACTGTAACCATTTTTCAGCTAAAGATATATCGTTTTCTTTGACATAGAGTACACCGAGACAGTACTGAGCATTTAAGTGTCCTTTATGTGCTGCGAGTTTAAACCATTTTATAGCCTCAATACGATCCTGAGGAATACCTTGACCAGTGTTATATAGCATTGCCAATTGAAATTCTGCATTAGTATGGTCTTGAAGTGCAGCTAAATGGAACCATTGCGCAGCTTCTTCAAAATTTTGTGAGATACCACGACCTTTAAGGTACATATAGCCAAGATTATACTGAGAACTTGCATCACCAGCTAATGCGGCCATTTCAAAATAGGCTATAGCTTCCTCATAGCTTTGCTCGACGCCGGTTCCGTTGTGATAAAGGAATCCAAGGTTATTTTGAGCACTTGTATTCCCTTGATTGGCCGCTAGCATGTACCATTTTGCTGCCTCTGCAAAGTTTTGTGGCATACCAAGTCCTTGATTGTATAAAACACCCAGATTGTACTGTGCATCTGCGTTTTCTAAATCTGCTGCAGCTTTATAATAGCGAGTAGCTTCTTCATAGTTTTGTACAACACCATGTCCTAAATGATAGAGTACGCCTAAGCTATAAAGTGCATTTGCATCATTTTGAGCAGCGGCACGTTCATACCACATTTTTGCAACTGCATAATCTTTCTTAACACCACGACCTTGATTATAAAGAGCACCTAAATTATATTGAGCACTTGCATTCCCTTGTTTTGCTGCAAGCTCAAACCAGTTTGCGGCACTTTTATAGGCCTCAGTTGATTGGTTATCTTGAAGAAGCATATTTACATCAAAAACTGAAGTTAAATTTTCAAAACTAGGGGCTATGCGAATCATCTTTGCCTTTACGCTAAGGTCATAGTGTTTAATAAACCATTCTACAATATCACTTATATAATCAAGAACAATTTTTGCGACCTTTGCTTCTACAATTTCACTACTATTATTAGAAGTCATTTTGTTTACAAGATTCATTAGTAAATAAATGCGACGTGGATGAATTTTTGCAACAAAGCTACGATTATTGAGTAATGACCGAATGTTTTTTAGCTTTGGTTCTGAATCCATTTCTAGTTTATAAATCTCATATAAAATTTCCTCAAGTACAAGGAGTGATTTTTGTAAAGATAGAGCTGGCTTTGACGTGGCGAGAGAGCTAGCATCCTGTAAATTTTTAGCCAATTTAATGAAGGACAAAGCTTTTAATTTCTTACATTGGTCGTGGAGAATATCATTTTGAATGACGATAGCACTCACCTCTTTCATAAAATTCTTCTTATGCTCATTACCGAAATCTAGATATTTAATATGTTAAAACGTACATCATCTATATTAGTTGATTGGAGTGAATACTGGACGCCCCCAGGAAAGCACCCAGTCGGAACGGAAAATCAACATACGTTACTATGAAGTCCTCTTTTTTCATATATCGGGAAAATACCGTTATTGTTGAATTGTCCTCGTTACATGATACTATGTGTTATAAGGAGACTCGTCGAGGTTTGAAGTAGTAATTAAAAAAGTACATCTGTCAAAGTTTCATGTTATCCGGGGGATAGAAATGATGAAAAATATTGCAGTAATTATACCAGCCTATAATCCACAACAGTCACTTATAACCTATGTCCATCAATTATTAGCCACCACCATTAGCCAAATTATTATTGTCAATGATGGTAGTGATCAAAAATATGCATATGTATTTGAAGAGTTAAAAAAGATTGATTGCTGTCGAGTACTAGAGCATGACCACAATATTGGTAAGGGCGGCGCACTAAAAACAGCCTTTGCGTATGTAAGATCACAAAGAAGCATGTTTCAAGGTGTCATTACAGTAGGTGCTCATGGGCAACATACTTTACAAGATGTAAAGCTCGTTTTAACGATGACAAAGGTATTTTCTGAAGGGATTGTGTTAGGAGTACGTAACTTCCATTCGGCAGACAGTAACCTTTTATCCTATTGGGGTAATCGTGCAACAAGTTTGTTTTTTGAAATCCTTTATCATAAAAGATTAGTGGATACCCAAACAGGTTTGCGGTTTATTTCTATAAAGGAACTACCGTGGCTGATGAAAGTAAAAGGTGAACGATATGACTACGACACAAATATGCTAGTCGCTGCGCTTAAAAGAAAGTGTCCAATTTTTGAGGTAGAGATAGGTCAATTACGAATAAAGAAAAATACAGTGATACAGTATGATGAAATAACAAATGCAGGGTCAATTATTGCTACCATGCTGATGAATTATTTAAAACCAAGGGAAAAATAGCTACATGTTAAATTTTGTAGTAGGATAATAATTACTCAAGGGCGTAGCGAGTATAGAAGAAGGAGCAATGATGATGGAATATTCAGATCAAGTTAAAAATCGTGTAAAGCGCATGGAAGGCCAGCTACGTGGAATTTTGAAAATGATGGAAGAAGAAAAGGACTGTAAGGCAGTCATTACTCAATTATCGGCTGTACGTTCAGCAGTAGATCGCACAGTTGGTGTCATTGTTAGCACGAATCTTTTAGAATGTGTACAAAATGCTGAAGGTGATGGCGAGAAAATGAATGAAGTTATTCAAGAGGCAGTTAATTTAGTAGTAAAAAGTCGTTAACATAAAGAGAAGCCTACTCGATAAAAACGGCTTAGAAAACTCACTAAAAACAGGTGAGTTTTTATTTTTGTACAAAAATATAGTTTAATTCGATACTTATTTTTTATTAAAGGGAGTTTATACCTATTTGATGTATAGTGGTTACATAGTTAAAAGTCATAGTTAGTGAACTTGTCCGATAGATTCGTAGTCACTTTCTCTGCTATTCTAATTACAAGAATATAACAAATGGGAAGGTGATTTATTGTGAAAAAATGGTTGATAGGCGGAGCAGCATTGCTAATGTTAAGTCCAACAGCAGCTTATGCTCACCAGGCAGACGCTCGTTCAGTAAATACTTCCCCGGTGAGTGCTTATCATGTAGTAGCTAGTACTAACGTAACAACTTGGGATCAATTTACAACAGAAATCGTAAAGCAATTAAATAATTTCGCTCCCGAAATTAACATTACATATAGTGGACCAATGACAGATTTCAAAAAGAATTTTATGGAGTCCTTTAAAAAAGCACAGGAGCAAGCGGTATATGCGGGTGGTCATATGGAAAGTACCAATATTTCTGCAGACTCAACAGGCAATGTAACGTTTAAAGTGAAGTATTTGACAAACCAAACGCAAGAAGCGGCGGTGCAAAAAAAGGTTGATCAATTATTAAAAGCGATTATTAAGCCTTCGATGACAGAGTTCGAAAAAGTAAAAGCGATTAATGATTATATCGTGTCAAATGCTACATATGGTACAAAAACAAAGGCTAGTCCTCATAGTGCTTATGCATTGTTAATGGAAGGACAAGCTGTGTGTCAGGGTTATGCGTTAGCAGCTTATAAAATGTTGGATCAAGCTGGATTCGATGCAAAGTATGTTGTTGGTACTGTTAATGGTAACGTGGCACATGCATGGAATTTAGTAAAGGTTGATGGTCAGTGGTATCATTTAGATACAACATGGAATGATCCATTACCAAATCGTTTCGGGGCTTCTTCGTACGATTATTTTTTAGTAACAGATGCACAACTAAAGAAAGATCATAAATGGATAGCATCAAATTATCCAGCTGCAACAAGTACAAAATATAACTATATGCTAAATGTTCATTTTGCATATCAGGATATAAATACGCTATACTTTAGTAATACAGCGGATAAAGATAAATTGTATAAGCTTGATCTAGCAAGTGGTAAGAAAACAAAGGTCATTGATAAACGTGCCTTGTATATTACTGGAGCAGATGACTTTTTATATTTCAGTGATTACAGTAACAGCGGTTACTTAACAAAATTAAATCTAAAAACATTACAAACTGAAGTGCTCGTGAAACAAGCAGTTACAGATTTAAGAATTAATGATAATTTTTTAGTTTATAATGTTAAGGGCAACGAACAGAAACTTAAAATTAAATAAGAATATCCTTATCTATTGATAAAATGAAAGCACAAAAGGACCTCCAACTGAGTTCTTTGTGCTTTTTTTGTATATAATGAATACAGGAAACCGGTTGGAGGTGAGGATTTTGTGGAAAAAGTTAGCCATGATCGTAATAATCATTATTTTTATTGACCCCATTTATACGGCTGGTAAGGCAGTTGTACAACAAGTGATAACTTGGGCCAATAATGATGAGATAGAAACGATGCTTCTTTCAACAAAGGAAAAAATCATAGACGTTACTGCTAAACTTTCAGAGAATACCTCCATTGAAACGGCCACACCACCTATAGAAGACAAACCAGAAGAAGGAGTAGCCGTTACAGCTCCTGCAGTCAAAAAACCTGAAGCAAAGTTAGTTGTAACAAATGCAAAGGAAATGGCTGATGCGATGTATGCGTACTACAGTAGTTTTTCACCTACGTTTGAGATTCAATATAAAGGCAATACACAACGAATTGAACAGGTAGTGGAAGAAGCTTATGAAAATGCTATTAAACGAGATGATTATGTATATGGCCATATTAGTAAACACTCAATTCGTTTTGAATATGGAGGAAGAACGGCCAAAGTCTTTGGGGAGCAAAGTTATTTAATGACACCAGAGCAGTCTGGATATGTTGAAATGAATGTTCAAGAGGTTGTAGCTTCTATCGATAAACAATCATTAAGTAATGTAGAAAAGGTTAGGGCTGTCAATGATTATATCGTTGCCAATAGCGCGTATACGGATCAAACGAATTCAAGTCCACATAGTGCTTACACAGTGCTTGCGGAACATGGTGGCGTTTGTCAGGGCTATGCATTGCTGGCTCATTCGATGTTACAAAAGCTAGGTATAGAAACAAAATATATAGTAGGCTATGTCGGACAGGAAGGACATGCATGGAATTTAGTAAAGCTGGATGGCCAATGGTACCACCTCGATACTACATGGAATGATCCTGTACCTGATCGTAAAGGGGCAGTGCGTTATCAATATTTTTTAGTGGATGATCGGACGATGGCAAAAGATCATACGTGGATTGCTGAAGACTACCCGAAAGCAACTAGTACAAAGTATAACTACTTTCACAATGTAGATTTCGCTGCAAAGGTAGGGCAACAAATATTTTATAGTAATGTTTCTGATAATAATAAATTGTACGTGCTTGATTTAGAAACAGGTAAATCGAAACGCGTTTCCAATTCACGCGCACAGTACGTTGTTTATGCGGATGGTTGGCTATATTTTAGTAATTATTCACAAGGAGCGTATTTAACGAAGATTCGTCCGGATGGCAGTGGAGAACAAATATTAAATAGGGAAGAAACGAAGGATTTATTTGTGAAGGACAGCTATTTATATTTCACGACAAATGAACTAAAAAAAATGGCACTTTAACTTGTCACGAAAAAGAAATGAGTGACATGTCAGAAGGCACATTTTATGTGAAGTGGTTGATTGGAGTGGAGACTGGGCGACTCCTCGGGGAATAGCAATAGAGGAACGAAGGCTAAAAGCATCACATCCTGTGATAACGCCTTCGTGACCAACATCGTGTTGGCCCGAGACCCTGGAGCGAGCATCGCGAGTGAAGCGGCTCATCGGACGCCCCCAGGAAAGCGCCCAGTCGGAACGGAAATCAACCCCTCGTTTTGCCGAAGGGTCATACTTCATTTAATAGGATACCTTAGATTCATCGACATAATAGTTTTTCATCAACAAAAAGAGCCTATGACATTACAAACTGTCATAGGCCCTTTTTGTACGCTCTATAAGATAGTGGATTGGTTGATGCTGACACAGAGAAACTTCAATTTGTGGATACATCGACTTCATTTCCTGTGAAAAAGTTGTAAAAATTAATGGATTATGCTTAATGGCACCACCATTACAATAAAGGCTGAATGCTTCGCCTTGATAGTCAATTTTTTTCAACGCAGCGCATGCAAGAAGTACTAATTCATGGGCAGCACGCATTGATATTTGGATGGCGCATAGATCCTTTTTGTCCACGGCATCTGCTAAAAATGCCCCCATTTTTGCAAGCTGCGCGTTCGTGTAAGATGGATGGAAAAGCCATGTAGCGAGCTCTGTGATGTCTTGGATCCGTAAGTGATTAAAGACAGCATTTTTTAATAGAGTCGGCTCACCGCGCCCGTCTTCCATGCGGAAAATGGCGCGTATTACTTCTTGCCCTAGCCAATAGCCACTGCCTTCATCGCCAGCACGATGCCCCCAGCCACCTGCACGTACTATTTGTGTACCGGTACATGCGTAAGCAATGGCTCCTGTTCCAGCGATGAGTAACGCGCCTGCCTGTCCTGCAGTAACGCCAAGTAAAGTGGCTTGCGCATCATTTTCTATAATAAGCGTATCTATTTTTAGCTGTAATGCTGATACGGCGTTATGAACGATTGCTGATACGATTTCATGATCTTTGGGAGAATCAATCCCAGCCATTGCAAAGGTAGCTACAGCAATAGTGGAGTCATCTTGCTTTTGCAAAAAGTCCTGCACATTTGCTAATAATGTTTGCACTATTTCTGTAGCAGATTCAGCACCGATTGCTTGATAATTCGAGCCTCTTGTTGATGTTGTATAAATTATTTCACCAGACTCGGCATGTACGAGCGCACATGCCGTTTTTGTAGCACCACCGTCAATAATAAGTAGCCATCCCATCATTGATTCCATCCCTCGATAAAGACTGTTAATTGTTTCTCTGCCTCAATGATTTTAGACTCCTTCAAACGGACCCACTCATTAAGGTTATGAGAATTTGCCTTGGAGCGCTCAAGAGATTCTTTCATCGTTACGGGCGCTGGACCCCCAAGTAATGTACGTACAGCAACGAAAGTTTCTGGTTTTAATGTATTATAAAAATCTTCTTCAGAGATTTTTAATGGCTTACCAGTAATCAATTTGGATTGTGTGTTTGCTAGCCCCCACGTAAGGCTCGCTAGAGATTCCTCGCCATGAGAGAGCAAGACCTTAATACATTTACTAACAATACTATGTGCTTGGCGGAAGGAAATCCCTTCAGAACGCACTAACGTATCGGCAAGCTCTGTTACATTGGCAAAGCTATTTTCAGCTCGATTTCTTAGTTTTTTCTTGTTTACATCCATCGTGACAACTAGCGACCCAAATAGTTCGTAAATACCTATTAAACGGTCGATGGCGCGCCATAAATATGGTTGCATATCATCTTCTGTGTCTACGATATCTCCAAAAGGTGTATTATGTACCATCTGTAATACTGTACTAGCGTCACCAACAACCGCTGATAGCAATGAACGTGTATGCTCGATTGAAACAGGATTGCGTTTTTGTGGCATGATCGAGCTAACTTGTACGTACGGGCTCGCCAACGTAAATGCATTGAATTCCTGTGTAGCCCATAATAGAAAATCCTGGGATGTGCGGCCAAGATTAAGTGCCGCAAGCTGGACGATACTCGCCGCCTCTGCAATATAATCTGCACCAGCAACAGCATCCCACGCATTCTCAATAATATCATCGAAGGCCAATAACTCACGCATGCGCTCTCGATTAATATTGAAGCCTGTTGTCGTTAATGCTGCTGCCCCCATACTACTACGATTCACCGTTTTGTAGACATGCTGTAAACGCTCAAAATCGCGTTCAAGTTGATCGATGACGGCCTTCAAATAATGAGCAAAAGTTGTTGGCTGTGCCTGCTGCGTATGTGTATAGCCAATCATAATCGTATCAACGTGCTCCTCAGCAGCAGCGATTAAATCATCCCGTAATGTCAATAATTCTCGCATAAGCAATAACAATTTTTTTCTTAAAGTCATTCGATAGATGGCAATGCCCATATCATTACGACTTCTCCCAATGTGAAGATTTCCAGCAACATCGCCAGCAAGCTCTATTAATTTATTTTCGATGCGGAAAAACAAATCCTCATATAGTGGGCTGTAATCCTCTATACGATAATAGTTCAAATCTAGTTTCTTTAGAGCGACTCCGATTTCTTTAGCTTCTTCTTTTTTTACTAGTCCCTGTTCTTCTAACATTTTTAAGTGTGCAATATTGATTTGTAGAATAATTGTTAAAAAGTTTTTCTTGGCTTCATCGTAAGCCGGCTGTAAGACAATTTTACGATAAATATTAGAAGGGAAGATCATCCCATCTTCTTGCTGTGTTTTGTTGCGAAAATCTTCAAACATATGAATTGCCTCCTATTAGATTAGCAGTTATATGGCCGAACCAGCACTGCCTTTAGATAACTTCTCAGAAATAATAAGCACAATTAAAATTAAACAAATTTGTAAGACGCCATATGCACAAGCAGTTCCAAATTTAAATGAATAAAGTTTTTGGAAGATCGCCACTGATAATGGGATGGTCGACGTACTGTAAATAAGAATGGACGCTACGAATTCTCCAAAGCTTTGAACAAGTGCTAGTAACGTACCTGCTAAAATGCCCGTAAATGTAAGGGGAAGTACAATACGTCTAAATGAATACCACCATGTTGCACCTAAACTCCGTGACGCTTCTTCGATAGATTGATCTAATTGAACAAGTGATGCCGATGTCGATCGGAAAACAAGAGGTAAATGTCTAATAAAATAGGCTAACGGCAAAATCCAGAACGTACCGACAAGAACTTGATTAAAGGCGAATATATTTTCTGTACTAAAGGCTGCAATCAAATTGACAGCTACAACCGTTCCTGGCAATGCCCAAGGAACCATAATTAAAATATCGAGTAATGTTTTACCTTTGAAGTTTAAGCGAACCATTGCATAGGCTGCTGCAACACCGAAAATTATGTTGCCGAATGTTGCAACAATCCCCATTTGAATGGAGTTCCAAATCGGTCGCCACGTCCGTTCATCCGTAAAAAGTGCTTGATAATGATCCAATGTATAGTCTGTTGGGAGAATTTGTGTTTTCCATGCACCATCAACGGAAAATGAAATTAAAATAAGCACTAAAATCGGCAAAATTAAAATTAATGTGCCTATGAAAGACGCAATAGTTGCCATAATTTTCATGCCTCTTGAAGACACTTCAGAACGGTGAACACTAACCCCTTTACTGAGATTTTGATAATTTCGACGGTTTTGATACCAGCGCATCACAATTAAAAAGGTAATGGACACAAAGGATAAAATCATAGATTGTGTCGCTGCCATATCTAAATTCCCATTCGTACGAGATAAATAGATTTGCATGGTCATTGTACGTTCGACACCGAACATTAAAGGTGCAGTGTAGGATGCCATAGATATCATAAAGACGAGTAAGGAGGAGGCCACAATCGAAGGTGTTAACATGGGCAAAATAACCTTTGTCCATACCCGAATACGCCCGGCACCTAAACTAGTAGCGGCTTCTTCTAAAGCTGGATCAAGACCTTTTATAGCTGCTGAGGCGGTTAAGTAGAAGTAAGTGTACATAGTGAATGTATGTACTAAGATAACCCCCCATATGCCTTTTAATGAAAAGGGTACTTGCTCTAAACCGAATAGGTGCTGAAACGCACGTGGGAAAATACCACTGTCTCCATACAAAAAAGTAAAGGACAGTACACCTACTAACGGCGGAAGAGCCATAGGTATCAATACTAAAACAGAGAGTATCCGTCTACCTGGGAAATTATAGCGTTCCAGTAGAAATGCCATAGTTACACCGACGATCGCACAACAAATAACACTGATAGCGGATATATATATACTAGTCCACAATGCCTCTATATTTGCTGGGCTAGCTATATTAAAGAAATTTTTATAATTAGAGAGTGCATCATCACCAGAAAAGCTCTCTTTAAACGTTTGATAGAACGGGTATACCACATAGGCAAACAACACTAAAAATAAAGGTGCAACTAAAATATAGACAAACCAGTTCGAGCTAGTTAGACGTGTCCATGCACTTCCTTCAGAAGAACTGTGGTGTGTTTTTTCCATGTTGGTACCCTCCTATTCTCCTAAAAAATACAGTGAATCTTGGGCTATAGTTAGAGTGATTTCTTCACCAATTTTTTTGAATTGACCATTCATATTAATAATCATTACTTTTAGTGAAAAATCTAGACATTCTACAATGTAGTTCACACTAATTCCTGTAAATTCAACAAAAGTGATTTTACCCGTTAATGTGTTTTCACCAGTACCTTCATGAATAGATTCAGGACGAATAGAAATAAACACTTTGTCTCCAATCATATGCGTTAAAGCGGGGGAGCTTTGTTGCTTTCGCCCAGTGAGAACAAGTCCACTCGCTGTTTTTACTTGTAAATCGTTATCGTTAATAGCATCGATTGTCGCCTCAATTAAGTTCGTCTCACCGATAAAATCTGCTACGAAGCGGTTTGAAGGTCGATTGTAAATTTCTTGTGGTGTACCGATTTGTCTGACGTGCCCATTCTCCATGACCATTATCCGATCTGACATAGACATAGCTTCCATTTGATCATGTGTAACATAGATGGTTGTAACACCGAGCTCGGATTGAATACGTTTTATTTCTACGCGGGTTTCTTCACGTAGTTTAGCATCTAAATTTGACAAGGGCTCGTCTAATAATAAAATATCAGGCTCTATGACAAGCGCCCTTGCCAATGCAACTCGTTGCTGCTGCCCACCAGATAACTCATTAATTTTCCGATTACCATATTGCGATAAATGGACAAGTCCTCTAATACGGTCAACTTTTTGCTTAATCTCTGCTTTTGAAAATTTTCGTACTTGTAATCCAAAGGAGATATTTTCGTCTACCGTCATATGTGGAAAGAGGGCATAATTCTGAAACACCATACCAATGTTCCGTTTATTAGGTTGAAGCCTTGTCACATCAAAATCGTCGAAAAGAATTTTCCCGTCAGTCGGGTAATAAAAGCCTGCAATCATCCTGAGAGTTGTCGTTTTCCCACAACCACTTGGACCGAGGAACGTGAAAAATTCACCAGATTTAATATGAAGATCTAAATCTTTTACGCCGTGAATGTGACCGAATTTCTTAGAGACATTTTCTATTTTCACACTTTTCAACTGAAATGCTCCTTTCTCGTTAGAAAATTAGTTGCATGAAGCCTCGAGCGTAATATACTCGAGGCTTAAAGATATGAACAATATTCATAGATGTTGTATGATTAAAAAGACTCTTCACCATAACGTGGGGTTGATTTCCGTTCCTCTATTGCTGATCCCCAAGGAGTCGCCCAGTCGTAACGAAGATCAACTTATATACATGGCATACGTTTTAACAAATGTTATTCCTAAATTTTTGTGAAGAGCCTGTCAGCAACATAGGGCAAGTTCATAACTTTTTAGTCCTCGGTCACTTTTTTCCGCGCCCTTTAATATTGTTATCCCAATGCTCCATCCATTCAGCTTCTTTCTCAGTCATGAGCTTCCAATCTATATCAAAAGTTTTTAAATCTAATTCTTTATACCACTCAGGCATTGCTGCTTTATCGATATCTGAGCGAGTAGGGATTTGATAGTAATCGTTGGCTAGTTGAGTCACCATTCCTTTTTCAAATATGAATTCTGTGAAGAGCTTTGCATTTTCTAAGTTTTTAGCATTGTTCACAACACCAACACCATCAACTAAAATCGGAGCACCACTCTTCGGATAAATGTAATCGAACGGATAATCAGTCGTATATTTCTTTAATAAAATATCTTGCAAATTCCATAAAGAAACGCTGCCTTCTTGTCGTGTCATCTTTAAATAAAGTGCATTTGGATCTTGTGTATATTCCTTCGTGTTGGCATCTAATTTTAACAACCAATCGTAGCCCTTCTCAGGTGAATCTGCGCCTTGACGTAAAATCATAGAGGAGTAAATCGTACGCATCGTCCCAGATGCTAATACACCTCGAATTAAAATTTTATCTTTCCACTTTGGATCTAATAACTCATCCCAATCCTGTGGGCCCGTTTCTTTCTTTAATACATCACTGTTAATCATAATAACTTCGGGTAGTAACATTTCACCAAACCAACGACCTTCTGCATCTTTATAAGCCGCATCAATGGAGTCGTTAAAGCTAGGCTTCCAAGCCTGAAGTAAACCTTCATCGGCGCCGACAGTTAGTGCAGATTGCGTACCGCCCCACCAAAAATCAGCCTGAGGATTAGCCTTTTCACCACGTAGACGTTCTAAAATTTGCTGCGCACCCATCGTTAAAAACTCCACTTCAATGTCCGGGTACTTTTCATTAAACTGATCGATTACTTTTTGCACCATTTCCTCATCGCGCCCTGTATAGATCACAAGCTTTCCAGATGGTTTAGCTGCAACATCGGTCTTTTCAGAACTAGACGTTTTGTCGTTATCTTTTGTAGCAGCCTTGTCATTACTACAAGCAGCTAAGACAACAAGCATCAGCGCAAGTAAAAAACCAAAAATACGTGTTTTCTGCATAATCTTCCCCCTCCCTAATAGTGAAAAACTTACATACTAACAGTATAATCTTTAAACATAGCATTAATGTTAGAATAATTAAAAAATTATGATTGGGTTCATCATAGCTAAATAAATACTAGATAGCAATGGCGTTTAACTTCTTTCAGCGGGTGTCACGGAATCGAAAAGGAGTTCTTTGTGCAGGCACAAAGCTAATTCCGGACGTACTTAGGGGACTTTGAGAATAGATTATCAAAATATGTACGAAAGTGAACAAATATTGATTTTAGTAATTTTGAAGTAAATACCAGGTTTAGATATTGTAGATTTTGTAGGCACTATACCTAATTGGTCTGATTATGTAGAAGTTCTTTATTATGATGAATATATGGATTTGTTTTATTTTGAGAGTAATAAGTTCTCTTAAGTTTTCTGGTTTTTATATTCTAATTATGTATTCTACATTTGATTTCTGCTTTATATAAGGTTAAGGTAAATATCGTTATTTTATTTAAATAATAACAATATTTGACTTAGTTCACTAACTTTAATATACGGATGAAAGAGGATAAAAATTATGAGTAAAACTGTGATAGTTGATTTTTTTTATAAAAATGAACTGTGTGAAAAGCTAGAACTTTGGATGATTATGCCTCCTGCTATTCAATTTAACGAGAATAATGTAAAGCCCCATCAAGTTACAAAGGTTCCAACAGGGGAAAAACTAGGGTACTACATTTTAAACAAAGATCAGAGCTTACATATTAATTATGAAATAGAATTATATAGTACTAAAAATGAAAAGAAGACATTAACGGAAGCAGAAAGAAATTTTTATTTGAGAAATACTATTCTTTCACCCATTAATGCAGAAACTACAAGGTTAGCAAAAGATATTACCAGTCAACAGGAAAATAATTATGAAAAAGCATGTGCTATTTTTCATTATATTGTAGATAATTATCGCTATATTTATCCCCCAAGTAGTAGGGGTGTTAACTCGTTTCTTGAAGTAAAAGAAGGCGATTGTGGAGAATTTTCATTTCTCTTTACTGCATTATGTAGAGCGTTAAATATACCGGCAAGGACAGTAGTTGGAAGCTGGGCGTATGGGGAAATGAATGCCCATGTGTGGAACGAGTTTTTTATAGAAGGTGAAGGTTGGATTTCAGTCGATACAAGTATGGCCTACATACAAAAGAAACGACCATTTAGGCTTTTTGATAGTTCTTTAAAGACGTTACATTGGAAAAAATACTTTGGTAAAGCCGAAGGACAACGAGTTGTTTTTTCTAAAGATACGGAAATAGAGTTATTACCGGAATATAAGAATGATGAAGAACCCTTAACTTTAAATCCCATTCTCATTAATGGGGAGCCTTTTTGTTGGGGACAGCAATCCCTTAACGGAAGTGCTCCTTACTTACAACCTATATATGTGAGATATGAACAAAATGATGATTTATTTCCATTGATAGATACATCACATTTATTTGGAACTTGGAAAATACGAGAACATGGAATAAAGCGTTTTTTAGAACGCCCAAAAGAATTTTTCCTGATTATCGCTATACTAACTATGGCATTAAATTTTATCTTTCCAAACTTCTATTTAGAGGTAACTTATAAAATGACGTTTATTATATTCTTATTATGTTTCATATTAAGAAGAGAGCGTATTATTATTTTTAGCGTTTTTCTATTTGTTATGACTCTATCTCTGTTATCAACCTTAAATTAAGATGTACATAACATTATACTAGGCGATGAAAATGACAATTTTAGACTAAACGAAAACTTAACACACACGCAAATTACGGAGTTCATGTATCGAGCGCTCGGTTTATAAAAGTTCATACAGAAATAAGGGAGGTGTATCAAAAAAATGATACATCTCCCTTTAAAATTTAGACTAAAGTATTTACTTACTATTAGGCTCTAAAGATTTATCCTTTTGTCGTCGCTGCGAAAGTATTGTCGGTAGCATCATACCTAGAATAACCAAAATAATACCCGCTATTTGTAAAAGAGTTAAAGGTTCATGTAAAACAATAACTGAAACAGTTACAGCCACGGGTAACTCGATAGCACTTAAAATAGAGGCAAGAGCTCCTCCCACTTTTGGTACAGCTATAGAGAATAAATAAATCGGCAAAATAATACCGAAGAGCCCCAACGCTAGTCCAAATTTCCATAAACCACCGGCAAATAATTTTCCGTTCCAAAGAACTTCAGGGTTTAGGAAAATACCAATAATGATCAGGGCGACAAAAGAAACAATCAACACGCGTGATGTCGTTGTTATACCCTCCACGTGACGAGAGTTAAATTGGATAAAGCAAGCAAACGTAAAGGCAGCGGCAAAACCTAGTAGCCAGCCTTGAATAGCAATACCGCTTAAATCTACATTTAATACACCAGCCGCTAAAATAGTTCCAGCAAATAATACAATAATAGAAATCACTTCAGTCCGACTTGGTAAACGTTTATGAAGTGCGCAATCTAATAATAAGCCTATCCAAGTGAATTGGAAGAGCATTACTACAGCAAGAGAGGCTGGTAGATACTTTAATGATTCTCCATATACAATCCCTGTAGTACCGGTAAATATCCCGGCACACACTAAAATAAGCAGTCCCTTTTTAGAAAGCTTCGGTAATTGTCTTTGTGTAATTATAAAAATAGTTGCAACAAGCATAAAGCCAATAATATATTGACTCGATACTGCCTCTCCTGTTGTAAAGCCATGCTGCATAGCTACTTTGACTATTGTCGATAGTACACCGTAGCTACTAGAAGCAATGACAATCAAAAGAGGATATATTAAATTCTTTTTCATGTTTTTTATTTCACTTCCTAAAACTGTTTCACCATATGATGAAATGGTTCATCAATGATGGACCATGGCTCTGTAATAACAAAGCCCATACGTTCATAAAGGCGACGAGCGTCCTCTTTTTCTGTTTCAACATTTAATGATAATTTTGTATAACCTCGTTTTTGTGTTTCCTCTAAGGCGAATTGTAATAATAATGTGCCAATTCCTTTACCACGAGCTTCTGGTGCTACACAAACAGTATCAATATAATATTCATCTTCATGAGCTTCTTTATCGATGATGATGGATGGCGCATTTTTCTCCAGAAGCCATTTTACGAGATTTGCATCCATGTGAATGGCTTCGACACCATTATAATAAACAAGAATTCCTAGTACTTGTTCATTCTCAACAGCAACATAAGTATTTAAATAGGAATGTCGATTATCCTCACGCTTGAATAGTACAGTAAGTTCTTGTTCTACAGCTTCAGCTGTCTGTTCTCCTGTTAAACGGTTGGCAATTTCACCAATCGCATCAATAATTAGTGGTATAACGGCATGGGCATCCTGTGGTTGCGCTTGTCGAATTGTAATACTCATTGTCAAAATCCCTACCTTTCTATACGCAAGTATAACAAAGATAAAGGCTGACTCAAGTTTTTGAATTAATGGTGATATTCTGACGGCATCTTTACCGCATTGTTTATCTGCCTGAAAGCAAAGCGACAGCTACAATTATACCAAGCCATATTTGATTATTTTTCCGAAAGTTTAAAACTTTATACGATATCTGATTTCGTGTTAATCTATAAAGACTAGAGTTTCGGGAGGACAACAATGACAAAGGAAGATAAGGATTATATTTTAGTTTATGGAGATGCTTTTATTGACTATATCGCTGATGATGTAACAAATACATCTTTTACTAAATATATGGGTGGTGCGACGGTAAATGTGGCTGCGGGAATTAGCCGTGTCGGCGCTCCATCTGCTTTAATTACGATTACTGGAGACGACGAAGGCTCTCAATTCGTTCGAGATGGTCTTGCACAAGAAGGGGTAAACCTGGATTATGCTGTATTTGACCCTGCGAAGCGTGTTAGCGGTGTCTATGTACACTTAACAGAAGCATGTGAGCGAATTTTTAAAGATTATGTCGATGAGACGCCAGATTTACAAGTAGAAGCAACGCAATTAAACGAAGCAGCTTTTAAACATGCATCTGCTTTAACAGTGTGCTCGGGAACTATGTTCCATCCTACAGCCCTTGAAACAACACGTGCTGCTGTAGAGATGGCAAAAGAAAAAGGCGCCATTATCGCAATGGATGCGAATATTCGCCCTCTACGTTGGAGCAGTGAGCAAGTTTGCCGTGAAACGATCACGTCATTTTTTGAGCAAGTAGATGTTTTAAAGGTTACGGATGAAGAATTATTTTTCCTGACAGAAACAACTAGCTTGGAAGAGGGAATTGAGCAATTAAACAGCTATTTAGTGCCTATTATTTTAGTAACAGTAGGGGAAAATGGCACTTATGCGGTATTAAATGGTGAAATTATCCATGTACCGACAGAAAAGGTTGTGCCAGTAGATACTACAGGTGCTGGAGATGCATTTATGGCTGGTGTATTACGCGATGTTCATTACAATGGTTTACCTACAACAGAGGAAGAACTTGTTCGTTGTGCAAGTTTTGGCAATAAGCTAGGTGCTTTAGCAGCTACTAAAGCAGGGGCATTAACAGCTCTTCCATACTTTGATGATATTAAGCATTTACTTAAATAGTCGTTTGGAGTGTGCATACAATGGAGAAAAATTACGATGTATTAGTGAAGAATCGATTATTCTTTGGCGGTGCGAAAGATGCAGATGTAGCTTTTGAACAAGAAACGGTGGATATTGTGATTGATGTTCGGGTAAACGGTTTATCTAATGAGGAACAGGAAGAGGCTTCATATGTGTACAAGCATATGCCAATTGCTGATGAGGACATAGAAGTAGCACCATCTATTCAAAACGTTGCGAAAGAAATTGTTGCTGCCTATGAGAGTGGGCAGAAAGTGTACTTCCATTGCGGAAGCGGGGGAGGTCGCGCAGGAGTGGCAGCCACTGCTGTACTAATGGAGCTTGGCATGGCGGAATCTCTAGAGGAAGCGAAAGTAGCTGTAAAGAACGCGCGTCCACAAGTAACAATTCGACCAAAAATGGCAGATGCTTTGCAGAAGTTATATAAATAAATGAGAAGGTGTACCGGATTTTGGTACATCTTCTTTTTTAGTTAGTAGATAAAGTATAAATGTTGGGGGATAACTACTGAAAGTATTCCGATAAAGTTAAAAAGTTGGATGACATTTGTTAAAACGTATGTCATGTGCATAGTTTGAACATTCTCAACATACATAAAATTGTGCTATGCACATTAGAATGGTTTTTTTGTTATAGTAATAATATAACAAAAGTGAGGTGATCTCTATGATGGAGGAGTTAGCGGAAGTTCCATGGGCAGTCATAGCACCACTAATTGTCGTTCAATTTATTTTAATGATTATAGCTCTAGTGGATTTACGAAAAATCCATACAACAAATGGGCCTAAAATTTTATGGGTGTTTCTTATCATTTTTACTAGTTATCTTGGTTCGATTGCGTACTTTATAGTGGGGAGAAAACAATCATGACAATATTACTTCAGGTAACAGGACTTACAAAGCAATTTGCAGAGAGAGTAGTTGTGGACGGAGTGGAGTTCACATTAGAAAAAAACACATCGACAGCTTTAATTGGACCTAATGGCGCTGGTAAAACAACGACATTATCGATGCTAACAGGGTTATTAAAACCATCCTCTGGAAGTGTGAAAATGCTGGATGGTAATTTAAGAGCTAATATTGGTTTCTTGCCGCAATATCCACAATTCCATCCGTGGTTAAGTGCGTTAGAGTTTACTGAAATGGCTGCAAAGTTAAATGGTGTGCCTGCAAAAAAAGCAATAGTAGAGGCACAAAAAACACTTGAGTTTGTAGGACTAGGTAATGATGTAAATAAAAAAATTGCTACATTTTCTGGTGGCATGAAGCAACGGCTTGGCATTTCCCAGGCAATTGTGCATAAGCCTAAATTACTGTTATTGGATGAACCTGTGTCTGCATTGGATCCGGTAGGTCGTAGAGAAGTTCTTGATTTGTTAAAGGGCTTACAACAAGAAACAACTATTTTATATTCAACACATATTTTAAATGATGCCGAAGAGATGACCGATCAATTATTATTTTTACGCGATGGGAAGTTAGTAGAACAGGGGACATTACGTGAAGTTCGACAACGTTTCGATGAACCAAATTATGTTGTAGAATTTAGCGATGAAAACGAGGCAAATCTTTTTGCCAGTCAATCTGAACTTGTTTGGGAAGCAAAGGGGCGTAATGTATATATAGAAATTATTGATGAAAAGCCGAGTATGCAAGAGCTCCTTCAATATTTAAGTAGTAGTCCTTATAAAATACGAAAAGTGGAGCGACAAACAGCATCACTTGAAGAGATTTTCATGAAGGTGGCGAGAAAAATATGAGAGGATTTACTGTACTTCTGCAAAAGGAATTCAGAGAAGCTTGGCGAAGTTGGAAGTTTTTATGGATACCTCTTGTATTTGCATTGCTCGGTATGAGTGATCCACTAACAAACTATTACATGATGGATATTTTAAATGCTGTTGGTAATGTACCAGAAGGCTTTGAAATGTTGATGCCGGAATTAATGCCAGTTGACCTATTACAAGCTTCCATTGGGCAATTTCAAACGATAGGTTTACTCGTATTAATGGCCTCTTTTGTAGGAGCTATTAGTAAAGAAAGAGCAAGTGGGATGGCTACTTTATTGTATGTGCGTCCTATATCGTTCGGCGCTTATTTTATGAGTAAATTTATCATCATGAGTACTATTAGCTTTATTAGTATTTTAGCTGGTTTTGCTGCGAGTGTGTACTATACGGTCGTGCTTTATGGGACATTTGAGATCGGGCCGCTTGTAGCAAGTTTTTTCACGTATTTTTCTTGGTTACTCTTTGTGATAGCAATGACATTAATGATGAGTGCGACTTTTAAAACAGTGGTAGCAACAGCATGTGCTTTCGCTGTCATATTCATTGGGCAAATAGTGGATGCTTTAATAGGTGCATTTTGGACAATATCACCGTGGAAATTACCGGTATATGGCGTTCAATTAATGAGGGGGACGATGGAGATGTCGGATTATTGGTGGAGTCTATCTATTACATTAGTGATCACGATAATTTGTATGAGCATTGGAGCTTTGACGATGAAGAAAAACGCACCGATGACAAAAATTTAACTTCTTTCAGCGGATGTCCAAACACCGGTTGGAATAGAGGGGCACAGTCTAAAAACGAAAATGACTGATCGAAGCGGCCCTCGAGAACTCCATGTCTGTACTTAGTTTTTAAATAGCTTAATTATATTCATGAGCATCAACTTGCTAGATATTTATCGGGTTGGTGTTTTTTTAGGTAACGTCGCCTCGAAAACGAATCGGCATTTTTAGCCGTTAGATATTGTAAAAATAGATAAAACAAGACGAGACAAGCTGTTAAGGGCTTGATCGTCTTGCTTTATCCTTCAAGCTTATATATAAGGAGCCGTTTGCCTGAACTTGGGCAAAAAAGACATCTGTAACGGATTGAACATTTTGTTTTTTTAACTTCTTCATAAGCCATTCTTCCGTCAACTCAAGTTCAACTAAGTTTTCATAAATAATTTGCCCATCTGAAGCAACTTCTGTTGGAATATAAGTTGGTGGTGTTACATCGGCCTTTACATCTTGCTTCGTAGCCGGTTGTTCAGCAGGCTTTGGTAGCACACTAAGTTTACCGGTAGTTTCAAGTAGTGCATATTGCACATCTTGAACAGAGAATACAGCTTGTTCTCGTAGCATCATTGTTAACTCATCCATATGCAAACGATTTTTCCTTAAGGCAGATTCTAGAATAAGTCCATTTTGAATAAGGATTGTTGGCTTATCATCAACAATTACACGAGCTCTTTTAGATTTAATAGTAAGGATAGTCATCAAATAAGTTAAAACACCCCACCAAATTAATGCAATAAGTCCATCTAAAAATGGTGTTTCTGCCTGTGCTGCTATTTCAGAAGCAATCGAACCAAATGTGATACCTGTCGTATAGTGGAAAAATGTAAGCTGACCAAGCTGTTTTTTCCCAAGAATTCGGGCTACCATTAGTAGTGCGAAAAAAGAAAGTGTTGCTCTAAGTATCATTTCCCAAAAATGAGCGTGAAAAAAATCATCCATACATAAATCAACTCCTTAAACTGCTATTGAAAATAGCTTGTGCAAAAAGGTCAATAGTATGCGACAATCATTTGTAACCAAATTTTGAGATAATTTAAAAAGTGAGGTGGCAGCATGAAACAAGTTGGAAATTTTAATAACCCAGTATATCCAATTATGATAGCAATAGGTATTGCCCATCTTATCAATGATACGATGCAAGCTGTTATACCAGCGATGTTCCCAATATTGAAGAGTGATTTAGGGCTAACTTTCACACAAATAGGTCTTATTTCGTTCGCATTAAATATGTTTGCCTCTGCCCTGCAACCGGTTGTAGGTTTTGTTAGCGATAAAAAGCCGATGCCCTATGCATTACCAATTGGTATGATTAGTTCTTTTATTGGCATAGCCATTATAGCGTTCACATCCCAATATTGGATAATAATTATTGCAGTATTATTTTTAGGGTTTGGCTCAGCTATTTTCCATCCTGAGGGTTCACGTGTTTCATTTATGGCAGCAGGCTCAAAAAGAGGGCTTGCTCAATCGATTTATCAAGTCGGAGGTAACTCTGGGCAAGCACTAGCGCCATTAATTAGCGCTTATGTTTTCGCTATCTTTGGACAACGTGGTGCAGCAATGGTCTTAGTAGTAGCAGCAATAGGTATTCTACTATTAAGTAAAATTGCAAAGTGGTATAAGAAGCAGTTGGAGCAAGAACGTATAGCAAAGAAAAAGCGAGTATTAGTTTCTAACTTGCCTCCGTTAACGAAGAAACAAGTAGGCATTGCGTTGACGTTACTATTTATTATTATTTTTGCGAGATCATTTTATACTACTAATATTACAAGTTTTTATGTGTTTTATTTAATGGATCATTATGGGGTTAGCCTTCAACTAGGCCAAGTTTTAATATTCACCTTTATGGCATTTGGCGTTATTGGTACATTTTTCGGGGGTTCATTATCAGATCGTATTGGTAGAAAAAATGTTATTTTACTGTCCGTTGTTGTACCGATGCCATTTTGTTTAGCGTTGCCATATGTACCTTTATGGGCAGCCATTATATTTTTAGTAATTATCGGTACACTCATTATGATTAGCTTCTCGGTAACGGTGGTTTACGCACAGGAGCTTGTTCCGACAAAAATTGGTACAATGGCTGGTTTAACAACTGGCTTTGCTTTCGGAATGGGGGCAATAGGTGCGATGGTCATTGGTGTATTGATGGATCATAGTGGGATTGATTTTACGATGATGGTTGTATCATTGCTACCATTATTATTACTAGTAGCCTTTTTCTTACCTAAGGATAAGCCGGTTTATGCGGTGTAACAATCAGGTAAGAGTGAGAGATAAAAACGCTACTCCTAATTGCATAAAGCTGTATGTTAATTTTTTGAAAAGAGCATCGAAACAGTCTGTTTTCCCCCAAGGTAGATAAACTAAAACGCGTTCTCAAATTAGAGAAACGCGTTTTTATTATTGACGTAATGGTGATAAAAATTCAGAAGGAAGTTTTCCCTTATCTAGTATATAGCCCTCTGATATGTGAACTTCATGCATTTTATCATTGTAAGTGAATTTAAAAATACCATTATCAAAGTCAGTACCAATCTCTTTGAAGAATATCCCTTCAATGGATACATATTTAGGACATGTAAATGCTACTTTTAAGTCTCCATGTTCTTGAATTAAATAAGCACGTACACCTTTCTCATATGTATCGTTTGCATCATCATCGTCAGTTGGACGTTGGACAGCCACGATGTGAAAATCAACGAAAGGAACCTCTTTTAATAAAACATTTAGGAAAGAACCTTTTGTAATCTCTTCCCAGCGGCTTTGTGCGCTTTGGCCTACGATAATTTGAGAAATTCCGTAATTTTTTGCCACTTCTGCAATAACTTTTTGTATTGGACGCTTTTCATTATCTTGTAATATGAACTCTTCAATTTCAAGCTCATCAGATAACTTTTTCCATTGCTCAATGTAGCTAGACTTCTCTGCGTCAAAGGCATCAAGGGGTTGCGAATCGACTGAAAGGATATAGAGTGGACAATCTAGCATTGTAGCCATTTTATGACCGCGTCGTATTAATCGCTCGCCGTTAAGCCCATAGTAAACACAAACTAATATACTTTCGTCTAAACGCCCTTTTACATGCTTCATAAAAATTAACACCTCTTATCATGTTGTTATTTTGTTAATTCTACTGTCGATTTTGAAAAAAATATCCTAAAACAGCTAAAATCGATGCTGATACAGTGCATTATGCTCATTTATATTGTATACTAAAAAACGTATAAAAGTTAATGACAATATATCGGGAAAACCTTGAGAAAACTGGGTTATCTTTATACTTTACAGTTATTTGATTTATGCATTTCGTGCATTTAAACCAATTGCCTCTATATGCCACACTATTATGCAGTTAGTTAAATAGATAGTCAAGTGACTTGGTACGCCATTGTGTGTGTACATATTATCTCGTTTAAAAATCATGCCATTCTCTATAGGATTAAGGCGATATTGGTTATTTTGGCTTCTCAGGATGAAGCTAAATAGCTAAAAAAGTTCCCCAGGTTTTATGCAGTGCTACCATCAAAAGCTTCTTTCTGCATAAAGTATGTGTTGAATGTTGAATGATCTAGATTATTATTACAACACATACCGCTTACTTTCCAATTCAAGTTTATTACGTGAAAAAATCAAATTTCAAGAAAATTTCTGATATGTTATTTAGCTTTATTGATCTTATATCTTCCTGGTGGGAGGCAAAAAGGCTTAACTTTTTTTCAGTGTAAACGTTTGCTGAATAAAGTTAGAGTCTCCAGCAATTGCTATAGAATTTTTGTGTTCGAAATAAAGTATAAACAGTAGTAACTTCAGTAGAATTGGGAATACTTTATTATCGGTTATCACAGTTTTTCGCACTATAGTAAACAGTTGCTGAACGAAATTGATAGTAGGAGGTTTTCACTTGGTTACAGTTCTCATTGCGATACTTTTACCATTTGTTTGTGCTGCGCTTATTCCACTACTCTATAGGCGACTAAGGCGTGTTGCACATCTTGGCTGGTTTGTTTTATCCGTTCCATTCATCCTATTTCTTTTACTCGCGCGCTATATTCCTCAAGTTGCCGAGGGTAAAACGTTTATTCATACATATGAGTGGATTCCCTCTTTTAATATAAATTTAACAACTTACCTCGACGGACTCAGTATGATTTTTGGCTTGCTGATTACGGGTGTAGGTAGTTTAGTCATTTTATATTCTATATTTTATTTATCAACGAAAGAATCTCTTCACCATTTTTACTGCTATTTATTACTATTCATGGGTGCAATGCTTGGCGTCGTCTTTTCAGATAATCTAATGGTATTATACACATTTTGGGAGCTAACAAGTGTGTCATCATTCCTGTTAATTGCATTTTGGCATCATCGAAAAGCATCTCGTGCTGGTGCAAGAAAAGCGATGACTATTACCGTTTTTGGTGGCCTTTCAATGCTTGCAGGCTTTTTGATGCTGTATGTAGCATCGGGTACATTTAGTATTCGTGAAATCGTAGCCGACGTAGAGGTTATACGAGATCATACACTGTTTATTCCAGCGTTAATCCTTATTCTAATCGGTGCATTTACAAAATCTGCACAGTTTCCTTTCCATATTTGGCTTCCTGATGCGATGGAGGCGCCAACTCCTGTCAGTGCTTACTTACACTCGGCAACAATGGTAAAGGCCGGAATTTATTTAGTTGCACGTTTTTCTCCAGTGTTTGGAGGAGAGGCAGTTTGGTTCTGGCTAGTCAGTGTAATTGGCCTTATAACGTTGTTCTGGGGCTCATTTAATGCTGTGCGGCAAACAGATTTAAAGGCGTTACTGGCCTTTTCAACGGTTAGTCAGCTCGGTTTGATTATGAGTTTATTTGGACTAGGATCAGTAGCACATTATTACGGCTATGCTGCAGATACTGTTCTTTACACGCAGGCAAGCTTTGCGGCGTTGTTTCATCTTATTAATCACTCCACGTTCAAAGGTGCACTTTTCATGATGGTCGGTATTGTCGATCATGAGGTGGGTACACGTGATATTCGCCGTCTTGGAGGGTTAATGGCCTTAATGCCTTTAACTTTCACCATTGCAGTTATTGGTGGATTTTCTATGGCTGGCTTACCTCCATTTAACGGTTTCTTAAGTAAGGAAATGTTTTTCGCTGCAGCATTAACTATTCGCAATGTAGAGGCATTTTCAATTTCTGATTTGGGACTATTATTTCCAATAGTGGCATGGGTGGCAAGTATCTTTACATTTGTTTACTGTATGATTTTAATTAGTCGAACGTTTTTCGGAAAACTACAGCTTGATAAGTTGGATAAAAAACCGCATGAGGCTCCGTTAGGTATGCTACTTTCGCCAATCATTTTGTGCGTCTTTGTAGTTGGGATTTTCTTCTTCCCAAATGTGCTAGGGCATTATATTTTAGAGCCTGCTATGGCAAGTATTTATCCAGCATTCCCGTCGACTAGTGAATTAACACCACATATTCATGCTTGGCATGGCATTAATGCTGAATTGTTAATGACTGTTGGTGTCGTTATTATAGGGATTATTTTATTTAAAACGTTAAAAAGCTGGAAGCCTTTGTATCGGATATTCCCGCAAAGATATACGTTTAATATGTATTACAATCGTTTGATTGAGTTTGGTGAAAATAGTTCTTCAAAGCTTACGAATCGTTATATGACAGGTAATTTAACACATTATTTTGTCTATATATATGTATTCTTTGTTGCCCTTATCGCAGGCTATTTTATATGGTCGGATGCTATTGCCTTTAATTTTGCGAAGGATTCCGCAATTGAGTCCTATGAGCTCATTTTAGTGTTTGTCATGATGTTTGCTGCCGTATGGATAATTTTTGCTAAGGGACGCGTAACAGCAATGTTATTAAATGGCGTACTTGGCTATTCAATCGCATTTTTCTTTGTGATTTTCCGTGCGCCGGATTTAGCATTAACGCAACTAGTCGTTGAATCTGTGACAACCGCTTTATTCCTTCTATGCTTTAAATATTTACCTGATTTAATGCCTGAAGCCTCCCGCAAAAAAATGCAATGGTCTAAGGTCATTATATCCATTTTCGTTGGCGCCACAGTTACATTAGTAGGCTTAGCGGTTGTTCATTTCGATCGCTTTGAGCCAGTTTCTACTTACTTCAATGATTCCTACAAACTGGCTGGGGGTTCAAATATCGTCAACACCATATTAGGCGATTTCCGTGCGTTTGATACGATGCTAGAAGTTGTCGTCCTTCTGATTGCTGGCTTAGGAGTGTATACATTAACGAAGCTAAAGCCACGAAAGGAGGAAACGGACCATGAAAATCAATGACGTCATTTTACGAACTGTCACAAAGACAGTCGTATTCATAATTTTAACCCTTGGTATTTATTTATTCTTTGCAGGCCATCATGCTCCAGGTGGAGGTTTTATAGGTGGTCTAGTGCTAGCCTCCGGCATTGTTCTACTATATTTAGCGTATGACATTGAAACAGTGCATAAAGGGATGCCTTTTGATTTTAAAAAAGTTGCTGCGCTTGGCGTATTACTTGCGACGGGCACAGCAATTGGCTCACTATTTTTTGATGCTCCGTTTTTAACGCAGACACATAGCTATATAAATGTACCGATATTCGGGAAGATGGGCTTTTCGACAGTAACCATTTTCGAGGCTGGCGTGGCTTTAACAGTAGTTGGTGTTGTAGTCACAATTATTTTAAGTATAAGTGAGGATGAGTAGCCAATGGAGTCTTTAATACTAGTGTTAGTTGGTGTATTAGTAGCTGTTGCGACGTACTTAATCCTCTCGAAACAGTTATTACGTGTGATTTTAGGAACGGCGGTATTATCGCATGCAGCGCATTTACTGATTTTAACGATGGGTGGACTAAAGAAGGGGAATGTACCACTTTTAGAGGAATCAGAAGGTCCTTACACAGATGCTCTGCCGCAAGCTTTGATTTTAACTGCAATCGTGATTAGCTTTGCGGTGACGGCGTTTGTGCTTGTTCTCGGTTACCGAGCTTATAAAACGAACGGTTCGGCGAATTTTGATGAATTGAGAGGTACGCCGGATGAGTAATATGATTGTTTTACCATTAATTGTGCCGGTTATTACGGCCATTTTACTTGTGTTTTTACGTGACAATGTATTTTTGCAGCGCATCATTAGTTTGGTGACATTAAGCTTTGTTGCCTTTATTAGTGTCATTTTATTGCTAGAGATTCAAAAACAGGGTGTAATGCGTATTGATTTTAGTGGCTGGGCACCGCCATTCGGCATTTTATTTGTTGCTGATTCGTTCGCAATGCTTCTCGTATTAGTGGCGAATATTGTCGCAGCCATTTGTCTGTTATACGCCATTTTTACAATCGGTAAGAGCTTTGAAAAGATGTACTTTTATCCGTTTGTCCTACTTATGGTGGCGGGTGTGAATGGCTCATTTCTAACAGGGGATATTTTTAACTTGTTTGTATGCTTTGAGGTGATGTTACTTGCTTCTTATGCACTTATTAGTTTAGGCGGCGAGAAAGTTCAGCTGCGAGAGGCATTAAAATATGTCCTTATTAATATTGTCGCATCTTGGATTTTCCTAGTGGCATTAGCTTTTTTATATGGAACCGTTGGAACGTTGAATATGGCACATATTTCAGTCCGCGTGATGGAGTTAGGAGCTGATCCACTGATCACGACTGTGGCTCTTATTTTCTTAATTGTCTTTAGCTTGAAGGCTGGCCTATTATTATTTTTCTGGCTTCCAGGCTCATACAGTGCACCTCCAACAGCTATAGCGGCCCTTTTTGCAGCATTATTAACAAAGGTTGGAATTTATGCGCTCGTCCGTACTTTTACATTACTTTTCCCGAATAATACTGAAGTGACTCATATGATACTAGGAATTATGGCGGGACTGACGATTATTGCTGGATGTATGGGAGCACTAGCAGGACGAGATGTAAGAACAATTGCCTCGTATAATGTCCTTATTGGTGTCGGCTTTATAGTAGCTGGTCTAGCGATCGGTACCGAGTCTGCCTTACAGGGCGTAACATACTATTTGATGCACGATATGGTAGCTAAGGCCATGCTGTTTTTAGCAGTTGGCATGATGATGTATGTTACTGGCGAAACGGTTATTGATAAAATGAGTGGGCTTATTCGAAATTACCCTCTTTTTGGCTGGTTATTCTTTATTGTCATGTGTTCCCTTGCGGGGATACCACCATTGAGTGGCTTTTTAGGGAAGGTTTTAATAGGACAAGGAGCTATTGAGGGCGGTAATTTTGTTCTATTAGGGCTAGGATTTTTATCTAGTTTAATTGTTTTGTATTCATTATTACGAATATTTCTTTCCTCATTCTTTGGAGAAACGATTATTAGTCTAGAGGATGAAAAGCCGTTACCAAAGCGTATGGTTTTACCATTAACATTGTTGGCAGCTTGTACGATTGCTTTAGGAATTGGAGCTGAGTGGATGGCTCCGTATGTAACAGATGCGGCAGAGACGCTCTATACGCCATCAATCTATATTGATGCAGTACTAGATGGCACAACATGGCAAGGTGAGGTGAATGAATAATGGCGATGCAATTTATCCTGAATTTATTTATCGCAACACTTTGGCTCTTGTTACAGGATGAAGTGGTACCACAGTTTTCGACATTTGTAATGGGGTTTATCGTCGGAATAGGGATTTTATATGCGATGCACCGCTTTTACGGCACACAATTTTATTTACGACGTGTGTTTTCAATCATTAAATTATTATGGCTCTTTAATTGGGAGCTACTATTATCGAGTTACAGTGTATTAAGACAAATTACGACGCCGAAGCTCACTATAACTCCTGGAATATTTACGTATAAAACAGCGCTAAAAGGAGATTGGGAAATAACAGCTCTTGCATTGTTGCTCACGCTGACTCCAGGTTCAGTCGTTATGGAAGTTTCTGAAGAGGGAGATATGTTTTATATTCATGCAATGGATATTGAACAATCGAAAGAAGCTGTCATTCGTTCAATAGGAAAATTTGAACAAGCGATCATGGAGGTGACACGTTAATGATTGATAAAATTTTACTTTTGGCTCTTGCATTATTCAGTGTATCGATTGCGTTGTCGCTATTTCGTGTGATTCGAGGCCCTTCGTTGCCTGACCGTGCTATTGCACTTGATACAATAGGTGTTAATCTACTTTCAGCGATCGCTATCGTCTCTATTATTTTGAAAACAAAGGCGTATTTAGAGGCGATATTAATATTAGGGATTCTAGCTTTTATCGGCACGATTGCATTTACGAAATATATTGAAAGAGGTGTGATTGTTGAACGTAAATCAAATGATTGAATGGGCGGCAGTTATACTTATATTGATTGGCTCCATTGTAAGTGTTATTAGTGCATTTGGGATGATTCGTTTGCCGGACGTATACACGCGTTCACATGCTGCAACGAAAAGTTCGACATTGTCGGTCCTAACATGTCTATTAGGCACATTTATTTACTTTTGGGTTCATGATGGATATGTTAGTGTACGTTTAATATTAGGAATTGGCTTCGTTTTTGTAACAGCTCCTGTAGCTGGACATTTAATATGTCGTGCTGCGTATCGATCTCGCGTACCTTTAGCAGAAGGGTCCGGAGAGGATGAGCTAAAGGAAAAGTTATTTGCAGATGAAAAATGAAATAAGTGGCAAACCTCTAAAGGCATCAATGTGAATCAATCAATAAAGGTTGATTCCACTCCGAGTGGACGCTTCTCTCGGGCTTGGCTCTAGCTTATTCCGCAGAAGTAGCGTTAGTTAATAATCTGAGACTCCATTTTTGGGGTCTTTTTTTGTTAAAACATACGCCATGTATAGTTGTTGGGAGTACAAGTGAAGCGTCCAGCTGGAACGGAAATCATTCCTACGTTATGATGAGGAACTAATTTTGTTATGGGGAAAATCTAAATGGATTGATTTTTCGGAAAATTATGTATATAATATTTTATCGGGAAATTTTCAGATTAGCTTGATTATTACTTCGAAAGAGTATATCTTATTAGCAGATAGATATTTATTCTCTGTAGTGAATAAATATCCATTCGCTTATTTTCAAGAACAAGAGTTTTATAGACAATAAAACATAAATAAAAGGAGATTGTTGAATATGAAAAACAAATTTTTCATGCTTATGCTCGTGCTAGTAATTGCTGTCCTAGCAGCATGTGGCGCAAAAGATGATAAGGCAAGCGATAAAGATTCAAATGCTAACGAAGGCACAGAACAAAAGCAAGTATTAAAAGTAGGTACTTCATCTGATTATGCACCATTTGAGTATGTTGATGCTGCAAAAGGTGATGATATTATTGGTTTTGATATTGATTTAATTAAATTAGTTGGTGAAAAGATTGGTGCAGAAATAGAAGTTCAAGATATCGACTTCAATAGTCTAGTACCAGCTCTACAAGCCGGAAAAATTGATATTGTTATCTCTGGTATGTCACCTAATGAAGAACGTGAAAAAGTTGTAGATTTCTCTGAAAAATATAATCAAACAGAGCAAGTGTTTATCGTGAAAAAGGATAGCGGTATTAAAAAAGAGGCTGATTTAGCTGGTAAAAAGATTGGTGTTCAAAACGCTTCTATCCAAGAAACTTTAGGAAATAAAATTGCTAAAGAAGTAGATGCCACTGTTGAAGGTCGTACTCGAATTCCTGAAATTGTTCAAGACATGATGTCTAAGCGTTTAGATGCTGGGATTGTAGAAAGTGGCGTAGCAAAAGGCTATCTTGATACGAACGATAAACTAGAAGCGTTCCCTGTTAAAGAGCAACCTGAAGACTTTAAAGCAATCGCTGTTCCAAAAGGTAGCGATCTTAAGGATAAAATTAACAAAGCATTAAAAGAATTAGCTGCTGAAGGTAAAATTCAAGAGCTAGAAGAAAAATGGTTAAAAGTTAAATAAGTAAGTTTACTGCGATAGTTCTATCTCGAGCTATCGCTTATATCTTTCATTTCCTGAAAAAAGAACAAGAAAGGAGGGGGCACTGTGAATTTAGATTTTACAGCTATCATTCCCTCTATTCCTTATATATTAAAAGGGATAGGTGTTACACTTCAAATTGCAATCGGTGCATCAATCATCGGTTTTATAGTTGGTATATTACTAGCGTTATGCAAAATTGGTAAAGTGAGTGTTTTACGTTGGTTTGCAGATTTTTATACATCAATTTTCCGTGGTACACCGCTCGTACTACAATTAATGATTATCTATTATGCAGTGCCACAATTATTAGATATTCAAATTGATCCAGTTCCAACGGCTATTATTGCATTCGGTTTAAACTCAGGTGCTTATATTTCAGAAATCATTCGCGCAGGTATTAATGCGGTTGATAAAGGACAGATGGAAGCGGCACAAGCGCTAGGTATTCCATATGCAAAAATGATGAAAGATATTATTATCCCACAAGCCGTGAAAAACATTTTACCATCTTTAGTGAATGAGTTTATTACATTAAATAAAGAAACGGCTGTCGTGACGGTTATTAGTGCACTTGATATTATGCGCCGTGCTTACATTGTAGGTGGTTCAACATATCGCTATCTTGAGCCATTACTATTTGCAGGTGTAATCTACTACATTATGACGCTTGTATTAACGTTCCTTGGTAGACGAATTGAGAAAGGAATGAGAAGAAGTGATTAAAATTGAAGATTTACACAAATCATATGGACAAAACGAAGTACTAAAGGGTATTTCAACAGAAGTTAAAGAAAAAGAAGTAATTGCTATTATTGGTCCATCAGGGTCTGGTAAATCAACATTCCTGCGCTGCTTAAATTTATTAGAAGAACCAACGAGTGGAAAGATTACAATTGCGGGTGACGTTCTAACGGACAAAGGGACAAACATTATGAAAATCCGTGAAGAAGTCGGCATGGTATTTCAACATTTTCATCTTTTCCCTCATAAAACGGTACTTGAAAATTTAACATACGCACCGATTAATGTGAAAGGAATGGATAAGACAGCGGCTATCAAAAAGGCTGAAGATTTATTAACGAAAGTAGGCTTATTTGAAAAGCGCAATGAATATCCAAGCCGTCTATCAGGAGGACAGAAGCAACGTGTTGCTATTGCCCGAGCACTAGCAATGGATCCAAAAGTAATGTTATTTGACGAGCCTACTTCTGCTCTTGACCCTGAAATGGTAAAAGAGGTATTAGCCGTTATGAAAAATCTTGCTGATACAGGTATGACGATGTTAATCGTTACGCATGAGATGGGCTTTGCACGAGAAGTGGCTGACCGTATATTATTCCTTGATGGCGGAAAGTTAATTGAGGACGCATCACCAGAACAGTTTTTCGCATCACCATCTACACAGCGTGCGAAAGATTTTTTAGAAAAAGTATTATAAACGAGAAAACGCATTTAGACTTCCTTTGAGGAGTATCTAAATGCGTTTTTGTTTACTTAAGTTCATTTATTGATGTATCCATACATGGAGGTCTCTCTGTAGAAAAAGTAGCTAGTCAGATTTTTATTTTAAGTTACTCTTTTTGTTCAATCTAATGATTTTATGTGTATGTGCTTACAATTACTTTGTTTTATGCTTATAATAGGAGGGTCAGATTTTTATCTTCATTCAGTCTAAGAACGCCATTTCCTGTGGCGATGACTGAGTGACCAATATCACGTTGGCCCAAAGCCTCCGGTGGATGTCACGGATTTTCAAAGGAATGAATTGTGCTTACACAATTCGAAATCCGGACGCATTGTTTATCTGTAGCGAAAGCAAAACGAAGCTACAATTACGCCAAGGCGAAATGGATCTGATGAAAAAGTAGCCACAAAGTGAGCGATTGCGATTGAAAAAATTATTATATGTAGCTTTTTTTGTTGTTTTTATAGTCATTTTTTTGTACGTAAACAATCATTGGCTGGTTGTAAGCAAGTATGAATTCGAGTCAGAAAAAGCGCCCGCCGGCTTTGATGGACTACGCATTACGCAAATAACAGATTTACAGGATGCTCTCTTTGGTGAACATCAAGAGAAACTCATAGCAAAGGTGAAGGCAACAAATCCTGACCTGATTTTTATTACAGGTGATTTAGTTGATAGTAATCGTTATAATTTGGAGCGAAGCTTGCAAGCTGTTAGAGGATTAGTTAAAGTAGCGGATGTTTATTATGTACTAGGAAACCATGAAGTAGCGACGAATAAAGTGAATGTAATTTATGACGAGCTATCATCGTTAGGTGTACATGTATTGTCCAATGAATCGGCCGTCATTGAGCGCGACGGGGAGCGCTTGGCGATTGTTGGCATCGAAGATCCGTTATCGGGTAGAACAACGAAAGAAATGCTAGAGATAGCAACAAAGAATGTTCCACCAAATATATTAACGATCTTACTAGCGCATCGACCAGAAGTGTTTAATACGTATGTGGAATTTGGAATTGATTTAGTATTTGCAGGACATGCACATGGTGGGCAAGTTCGAATTCCTGGTATTGGTGGTCTATTCGCACGAGGACAGGGAATACTTCCGAAGTATACGGCAGGTGTTTTTAAAGAAGGAACAACAACTATGGCCGTTAGTCGAGGATTAGGTAATAGTACAGTACCGTTTCGAATTTTTAATCCACCAGAGATTCTTGTAATGGAATTAAAGAAAAAGTAAGCACTGCGTCTTTGCTACGCAGTGCTTTTTTGTTTACACTCTAGACGTTTAACAAGATAAATGAGTATTTCATAATCACAGCAGAACCAATGCTCATCCCGCTATAAGATCAGCTCGTATTTTTTATGGATTCAGCTGTTAGGATACCTATGATAAAAAGGGGGCTACGATTGTACTAGAACCTATTCTGTTTTTATAAATCATTATGGAAAATTCTTTCATTAATCTAACTGGTGAATCGATTAGGTATAATCGGGATGGTATGTGGATAATTCGCGTGCTGTTTGTGGATAATTTGTGGATAAAATAATCTATTGAGGAATTGATTACTTTAGCAGAGCAATTGTCTGTGGATAGTTATCGATGGGGCAGATTCCAGCAATAGAATGTGCAGCAAGTGAAGGAGCGCCTAAATGAATAAAGGAGCCATCCCAGTAATGGAACAGCTCCTTTGTAAGGTTAGTTTAGTACTTCTTGCATTGCTTCAAATAGTTGCTCGGTAGAGATAATTCGCTCGCCACCGCCTTGTACTATCTGATCACTGCCGCCGCCTTTTCCATTAATAAGTGGCAGTGCCTTTGCGGCAATGTCCTTCATACTTATTTCAACATTTGCACCACGTGCTGCGACAAACTGAAGCTTGTCTTCATTTTCTGAAACAAGTAATACGATAGTGTCTACCTGCTCAGTGACAACAGTTCGAGCTAATTTTTGAAGCTCTTGCATAGTACGTTGAGTAAAAACGGCAGAAATAAAACGTTCATTACTAGAAACTAGCGCTTTTGCTTCATAATTTAACAGCTCTTCTTTTGCCGCCACAAGTGCCTTTTCTGTACTTTTCTGTGTTGTTAAGATTTTTGTAAGTGCTGTAGCTGCTTCAACTTCAGGTACACTTAATTGCCTTGCAACGTCAGCTAGAACTTTCTTTCGCATGGCTAGCTCCGCTAAAACTCGATGACCACATACAAAGGAGACACGAATATTGCCTTTCATTTTTTCTGTGCCAAGGATTTTTATTGCGCTGACTTGTCCTGTTGATGTTGGATGCGTACCGCCACAACCGTTGTAATCAAAGTCTGGAATAATAACAAGTCGAATATCTCCTGTAACGGCTACATCTTTACGTAGGCTGTAGTTCTCTAATTCTTTTTCTGTAATCCATGTTGTTTCAATTGGGCGGTTCTCTAAAATAATTTCATTGGCACGGGCTTCCGCAGCCACAAGCTGTTCTTCCGTTAGGACATCCACGGCAATATCAATTGTGACTTGGTCACTACCTAAATAGAAGCTAACAGTTTGTGCATCAAAAAGCTCGACAAAGGCTGCTGTTAAAATATGTTGACCTGCATGCTGCTGCATATGATCAAATCGTCGTTGCCAATTCAATTGTCCATGCACTTCTCCAACTAAGCTAGAAGAGTCGCCTTGAATATAATGGCGAATTTCATCATTGATTTTCTCGACCTCCATAACCTCGATATCGTTTAAAGTACCAGTGTCATGAGGTTGTCCGCCTCCTGTTGGATAAAATGCAGTATTTGATAGCACCACGTAATTACGGCCATCTGCATCGGTTCCTTTATTGATAATTGTTGCATTGAATTCACGTAACATAACATCTTGATAATATAGTAGCTCTTTCAAGAAAAAGCCTCCTTTATGTAAGAGAATCACGTCTCTCAATTAATTTATTTTCATTGTGGCATAATTACTTTCAAGTGTATACGAGTTTTCTCTTTGACCCATGCTGAATTTGATTTAATATATATAAGAACAGGTTAACTTAAAGGAGATCGTACACAATGGAAATTACACAATTCTCAATGGAAGAAATTTTAGATCCAACAAACATTATTGAAGGCAAGCGTTACGAATTTATTTTAGATGTAGATATTAATGAAGAAGATGAGCTTTATCACGAAGCAGGAATTGAAATTCGTGTACTAATCGCTGAAAAAGGTGAAGAGGCATTTGTTTTAAATTACTTCATCATGGAAAAAGCAGAAGGTGAGTATTTAGACTTTGCATTAGAGGATGAAGAGCTAGAAGAGATTTTAACATTCTGCAAAGAGGAAATCGCAAAAGCATAGTAGGTCTGCGTAAAAGCATTTCCAACAAAAATAAATAGTTCTTATTCGATAAAATTCCGCTTTGCTTTCTGTGGACAGGCACGAGTTACATTAGTGTACTCTTATTTGTCTCCTGGGAGTCTAAGCGGAATTTTAACTTTACATTACTAATTAAGGATTATTTAAGATTAATGAAATAGTAGTGTTGTGTTAAAAGGGTAAACTAAGTTTAAGAAATTTTTAAGCTTATTCACTAAAGCGGCTAATTGCATGCACCGTCTCAGAAAACACTCAGCTGGAACGGAAATCCACCTTATGGTGAATAGCCGATTTTAAAACGAAGAGGTGTTCTATGTCAGTTTATACAAATTCTATAATGGTAGCTTTTTTAATAACAATTTTCGCATCCTTTATGCTATTTGTACCTTGGCTTATTTATACGTATCGAAAATATGGCTACTTATCTGTATCCAAAACTATTATTACGTTCTCATTTATTTTTTACTTTTTATCGGCATTATGCTTAGTATTATTGCCTTTCCCAGAAACACGTGATACTTGCTCTTTGCAAGCCCCAGATACTGTCCATTATAATTTACATCCTTTTCAATTTGTCACGGATATTTTAAAGGATAGTGGGATTGTTTTGACGAATCCATCAACATGGATTTATATACCGAAGCAGCCTGCTTTTTTTCAGGCATTTTTTAATTTCTTGCTACTCATGCCTTTTGGCGTGTACTTGCGTTATTTCCTTAAAAAAAGAAAGTACTGGAAGCGTGCATTTCTATTTAGCTTTTTGCTAACATTGTTTTATGAGGTAACCCAATATACAGGAATTTATGGCATCTTTAATTGTGCGTATCGAATTTTTGATGTGGATGATTTAATACTTAACAGTGTTGGTGCGCTATTAGGGTTCTTCTTAGCCCCTGTTGTGTGGGCGCTGTTTCCTTCTCATGAAAAGGTGACGGCTAAAGCAGCTGAAATGGTCGAGAAAGATATTGTCAAACCATTATCGATTTTGTTGGCACTAGCAATAGATTTATTTATAGCGCAAGTCATTTTGTTCTTCGTTAGTGTCGAAACAGGCTATAGTGGCATTTTTGAGTTTTTAATAAAAATTGCTTTGTATTTGTTGCTCTTTGGTGTTGTTCCAAGCTTTACAAAAGGTGCAACATTAGGGATGAAGTTTATGCGATTTACAATGGTCAGTGAAAACGGCAAAAGTATTGTCAGCCAATCTTGGCGCCGTTGTGTTGCTATTCTCGTGATAGTCTGTACTTCGGAGATTATAACAATTATAGGGAACATAAAATTAAATATGGATTCACCATTTTATGTACTACAAATTGTTATTACATTGTTAGCCTTTCTAGCGAACTTTGTTCTAATGATGGTTATTGCTATTCATGTAATTCGTGTCATTGTAAGTGGAGGTAGACGCCGTTTTTATATGGACTATTATGCAGGCTTACTAGCAACGAGAAAAAAATAGGGGGGATTGTTGGATGAAATACGTAATCATCGGAGGAGATGCTGCGGGTATGTCAGCAGCAATGGAAATTTATCGAAATGTACCAGGAGCAGAGATTACATCTGTAGAACGTGGATTTATTTATTCATATGGACAGTGTGGCTTGCCCTATGTTGTTGATGGGCGTATTTCATCGACAAAGCGTCTTATAGCAAGAGATGTAGAAACGTTTCGTGATAAGTACGGTATTGATGCTCGTGTTGGTCATGAGGTTAACGGAATTGATGTAGACAAGAAGCTTGTTTTTGGAACACAGTCATCTGGTGAAGCATTTGAAATTCCTTATGATAAGCTACTTATTGCAACAGGCGCGGATCCTATTATGCCGGTGAAAAAGGGTTCGGATTTAGCGGGTATACACACGGTGAAAACAATACCTCAACTAGATGAGTTACTAGCCGATTTAACGCCGGATATAGAAAATGTAACAATTATTGGAGCAGGCTATATTGGGCTAGAGATGGCCGAGACGATCCATGCTTGCGGCAAAAAAGTAAGATTGGTTCAACGAGGTAGCTATGTTGCAAGAATTTTAGATGAAGAGCTTGCTCAACATGTTCATGAAGAAGCGAAAAAGAATGATATCGAGCTTATGCTAAATACAAAGGTAGAGGCATTTGAGGGGAATCACCGTGTTGAGCGAGTTATAACAGACAATGGCGCATTTGATACGGATTTAGTTATTATGGCTGCGGGGATTAAACCAAATACTCAGTTTTTAGAAGGTACAGGTATAGCACTTGAGAAGAATGGTGCGGTTATCGTCAATCGACATTTAGAGACATCTGTTGAAAATATTTATGCTGCGGGAGATTGTGCAACGCATTTTAATATTGTGAAAGAACGCCTAGATTATATACCTCTTGGAACGACAGCGAATAAGCAAGGTCGTTTAGCGGGGCTCAATATGTCGGGCAAGTTCGCGCCGTTTCGTGGAATTGTAGGTACGTCGATCTTAAAGTTTTTCAATTTAACGATTGCCACGACTGGTATTAATGAGCGCAATGCTAAAGAGTTAGGTTTTGAATATGAGGCATTTAAATTGTCTGCGCGCCATATTGCGGGATATTATCCAGGTGCCCAACGGATGTTTATTAAAATTATTGTTCGGAAACGAGATCAACAGCTTTTAGGCGCACAAATTGTTGGACCTGCAGGTGTTGATAAACGGATCGATGTGTTTGCGACAGCCTTATACAATAAAATGACGTTACCAGATTTACTGGATTTAGATTTAGCCTACGCGCCTCCATTTAATGGTGTTTGGGATCCGCTACAGCAGGTGGCCAGAATAAATGCGCGTTTATAACGAAGGGGGTTATTAGAAATGAGCATTTACGACATTCAGGTTACTTTGGAAGATGGTACTGAATATAGCTTAGATCGTTATAAGGGCAAGGCAATGCTAATTGTTAATACGGCTTCCAAATGTGGTTTTACACCGCAGTTTGAAGAACTAGAAGGTCTATATAAAAAATATCAGGATGAAGGTCTGGTTGTTCTTGGCTTCCCATCCAATCAGTTTAAACAAGAGGTAGCGACTGCTGAGGAAGCGGCATCACAATGCCGTTTAACATATGGCGTGACGTTCCCTATGCATGAAATCGTGAAGGTTAATGGTAAGGATGCACACTCTATTTTTGAGCATTTGACATCGCATTCAAAAGGCTTTCTCGGCAATAATATAAAATGGAATTTCACAAAATTCCTTGTGAATCGTAATGGTGAAGTTGTTGGACGTTATGGATCAGCCGATAAGCCAAGTAGCTTTGAGAATGATATTAAAGAAGTTTTAGCATAATAAAGTTGAGGATTCACGCACAGTTTGTGTGTGAATCCTTTTTTATGCTCTTTTGAGGGTGGATGTCGATAAACTTCAAAAGTTCGGCGATAAAACTATAAAGTAGGGTGATATTTTGTTAAAACGTATGTCATGTGGATAAGTTGATTTAAGGTTGTTGTAAGCTTAGGACAAATTTGCTGTAAGTTTGAGTGCGTATACTAAAGTCAGAAAGAAGAGGTGAGCGTTTATGACGCCATTATTAAAGGTACAAAATGTAGAAAAGACTTACGGCAAAGGCGCAAATACATTTACAGCGCTATCGAATATATCATTTGAAGTAGAAAAAGGAGAGTTTGTTGGTGTAATGGGGCCTTCAGGGGCTGGGAAATCGACGTTATTAAATGTGTTAGCCACAATTGATACGCCAACGACTGGTGAAATTATTATTGGTGATACAAACTTAGCGCGCATGAAGGATGCGGAGTTAGCAGATTTTCGTCGTGATAATCTAGGCTTTATCTTCCAAGACTATAACTTACTCGATTCTTTAACAGTTCGTGAAAATATCGTACTACCTCTTGCGATTGCAAAAGTGCCAACAAAGGCAATTAACGCAAGGGTAGAACGCATAGCTACACTGTTTGGGATAAAAGACTTACTTGATAAATACCCATATCAAATTTCAGGTGGGCAAAAGCAACGTACAGCATCATCACGTGCGTTAGTTACAGAGCCGAAACTAATCTTTGCGGATGAGCCAACGGGTGCTCTTGATTCAAAATCAGCAACAGACTTACTTGAAAGTTTAAGTGATTTAAATAATTCACAAGCGGCAACTATTATGATGGTTACGCATGATGCATTTGCAGCTAGCTTCTGTCAGCGCATTCTATTTATTCAGGACGGACAGCTTTCAAAGGAAATTCATCGTGGTACTCAAACTAGAAAGCAGTTCTTCCAAGAGATTTTACAGGTGCTTGCTGGCATCGGAGGTGGAGTAAATGACGTTATTTAGTTTAGCGCGTAAAAATGTTCAGCGTAATTTGTCGAACTACTTTTTATATATCGCCTCGATGGTTTTTAGTATCGTCATTTACTTTACGTTTGTGACATTGAAATATAATGATGATCTTTCAGCATTGAAACAATCATCGCAGCAAATTAAGGGATTGATGAGTGCATCATCCGTTGTGCTATTATTCTTTATCATCATCTTTATGGCGTATTCCAATTCGTTTTTTATGAAGAGACGAAAAAAGGAAGTAGCACTTTACTCTTTATTAGGTGTGCGTAAGCAAAAAATTGGCTTAATGCTCTTTTTCGAGAATTTAGTGATTGGGCTTGTCTCTCTAGTACTAGGAATTATTCTTGGGTTCTTTATGTCACAAGGGCTATTAATGATTTTAGTTCGTTTAATGGGCTATGAGGTTGTAGGAAGTTTAACTTTTTCCTCTGAGGCTCTTGTAAATACAGCAGGAATTTTTGCGCTACTATTTTTATTCACATCCTTACAGGGTTATCGTGTCATCTATCAATTTAAATTGATTGACCTGTTCCATGCCGAGAAGCAAGGGGAGAAAATTCCACGTGCATCATTCTTAGCAGCTATTCTTGGGACAGCGCTAATTGCATTTGGTTATTACACAGCAACTGAAGATATCTTTACAAGTAACATTTGGCGATTTTTCACAGTGCTAGGTACGCCATTAATGGTTATAGGTGTAACGATTGCAGGGACATACCTATTATTCCATAGTGTTAGCGTATTTGTGTTAACAGCGTTGAAAAAAGCAACTTCTTGGTCATGGAAGGGCTTGAATTTAATCGGTGTATCACAATTATTGTACCGTATTCGAGCAAATGCTAAGTCGCTTTCTATCATCGCTATTTTAAGTGCGACAACGATTACTGCAGGTGGCGGAGTTTTCGGAATGTATTACAATGCAGAAGCCAGCGTACGTCATATGTTGCCTAACACATTTATGTGGAAGGGTGAGACAGTAAACTTTTCACAAGAAGACGTCTTGTACAACGAAGCGCTTTCTGTAAAAAATTTACGCGTGGATAATGAATATTCGTTTTTTGAATATACATTATTAAAGGAATCCGACTATAATCGTTTAGCAAAATTGCAGGGGAAAGATAAAGAACTGCACATTGCAGATGGTTCAACAGTGTTACTTGATGCAACTTTCGATGAACGTTTCTCACATGATTTTACGGGTGAAAAGTTTAAATTGGAGAACGGGGAATCATTCCATGTTGATAAAATGTTTACGGAGAGTGTGTTAAACTTTATACCTGCTGGTACAGTACTCGTTGTGAATGATAAAGTGTTCGCTGCAACAAATGCAGAAAATGTTAAAATGCAAGTAGTTGGTATGGATAATGACTTGAAGCAACAGGCGATTTCAAAAGAGATTTCTAATCAACTAGCTACTGAACAGAAGGAAGGATTCTCAAGTGTTCCGCAAAGTTATGAGGGTAGTTTAGCTACTGTAGGATCACTATTGTTTGTAGGGAGCTTTTTAGGATTAGTATTTTTAGCGGCGACAGGAAGTATTATTTACTTTAAAATTTTAACAGAGGCTGAGGAAGATCAGTCTAAATATGCGATTTTAAATAAAATAGGTGTTAATAAAAAACAGATATTAAAAACAGTTGCAGGGCAGGTTGCCGTTATCTTTAGTGCACCACTCATTGTTGGTATCGCACATAGTGCATTTGCGCTGATAGCCTTTTCACAACTATTTGGTATGGATATAACGAAACCAGTAATACTGTGGATGATTGCTTATTCTGCAATTTACGGCGTATATTATATCTTTACAGTTCGTTCATTCTATAAAATTGTTAGACAGGGGAATTAATATGAAAAAAGTTTTCTTAGGTATAGGAGCATTGTTTATATTGTTCGTAGCAGGACTTGTTGTCCTAATGACCGTAGATTTTAACCGTTTAAATAAAGAAGCATACTATGTTCATATCACTACTGACGGTGAAGTAGAGGAATTCAAGGCAAGCGATGGTAAAATAATGAAGTCGTATTGGTATGAGGTACCTGCTTATGACAAAAATGGTGAAGAGCAAACATTAAAGTTTTCAGCTCAGAAAAATTTACGCCACGATGCATACTTGAAGCTTTATGTAAAAAAAGAAACGGAAGTTACATCATATGATGAAGTAAAATTCCATGAGCTACCTACAAAAGTACAGGAGCTAATGAAGAAATAAGAAGAAGGAGTAGTCCCTAGTTTAGGGTTACTCCTTTTTTTCTACTTGAAACTGAATGCTGACAGTTGTACCTTGTTGTTCTTCGGAGGTAATTGTTACAGTTCCTCCGTGTGCTTCAATAATATCTCTAGCGATAGCAGTACCTAATCCAGTACCGTGCGTTTGCTCAGTATTTGTCCCTCGATAATAGCGTTCGAAAATATGTTCAAGATCTTCAGCGGAAATGCCGTTGCCGTTATCGGAAATCGTAATTGAATGATCTTCAACAAGAATAGTAACTGATACATCAGAAGGATTATGAAGCAATGCATTGTGTAAAAAATTCATAATCGCTCGTCGCATAAAGTGCTCGTCAATGTGATGCTTGATGACATCGTTAGTTGCACTAAACTCAATATTGGCCTCCTCATATTGAGGGGTATTGAGTGTATCGATAACGATTTCACGAATAAATTGCACCATATTTACTTCGGTTAAGCTGAGCGGAAGTTGCTGATGTCTTAAGCGCATAGTTAAATTTAAATCATCCAGTAAATCTTGCATATGCAATGATTGTTTTTCGATAATGTTAGCGTAGTCTCTTTGTTCATCAGCAGTCAATTTTCCATCATTCAGTAGCTCCGCATAACCACGAATCGAAGCAAGAGGTGTTTTCATATCGTGTGACACATTGCTGATCCATTCCTCACGCATCATCTCAAGTCGTTTGCGTTCCTGCTCGTGTGCGGCAAGTTCTTTTGATACTTCATTTAAATTCTCAAAAACAGGTTTGTACACACCACCTGGCATTTTACTAGACACATGCTCATGATTCTTTAAATGACGAATACGTTCGATCATTGCGTGTAGAGGCTTGGTCAACGTTCGGCCGAAAAGCCAGCCAACGAGCGTAGCTACTAATAAATCGGCAAGGACAATGAGCAAACCAAACTTACCAATAAACTGTAATACAGATGAACCAGAAAAATGAGTGACATATCTAGTAACGCCGCTTCCTTCGATGCCGATAAGATAACTAATACTTTCTTTACTTCCCACATATACGGTTGTATTTACGTCGAATTCTTTATATTTATAAACTTGAATTAAATCAATCGGCGCATAGTGTGCAGGGGCTTTCTCTGGAGCAAAATGGGCTTCAATGACTTGTCCGTTATTATCAAGTAATTGAATCCAAGCATTTCGCTGATGCAATTGTTGAAGTCCATCCTTGCTTACCGCTACCGTTCCATTACTTATATCAATATACTGTTGGAACTCACGCACGAAGTTTTCCTCTGAATAAGATGTTGTATGATCATAAGTATTTACCTGTTGAAAAATGAAAAACCCAATTAAAATGGCTGTATTTACGAAAATAACAATAATAACAATAGACAGCACAGACAGAAGAAATCTAGCTGTTAATTTCCATTTCATACTTGCTCCTCTTTTGGAACGGCAAATTTATAGCCAAGCCCTTTTACAGTTGTAATATACACAGGTTTTGATGCATCATTTTCAACCTTTTCACGCAGACGTCGAATATGTACCATTACGGTATTGTCTGAGCCGAAAAAGTCCTCTCCCCATACACGCTCAAATAGAGTTTCTTTACTTAAAATTCGATTAGGATTATTCATAAAGCAAGCCATCAAGCCGATCTCTTTCGCTGTTAGCTCCAATAAAACGTTGTCCTTATGTACCTCCGTTTCATCACCATTAAGTAAGAATGGACCAACTTGAATTGACTTCTCGGAAGGTACTGGTGCTACTTCTTGCGTTTGATAGCCAGCTCTGCGAAGCTGTGCCTTCACACGATAGGCAACCTCTTTAGGACTAAAAGGTTTCGTAATATAATCGTCTCCTCCAATAG
The DNA here is from genome assembly GCF_015844675.1 of Lysinibacillus sphaericus. Lineage (GTDB taxonomy): Bacteria > Bacillota > Bacilli > Bacillales_A > Planococcaceae > Lysinibacillus > Lysinibacillus sphaericus_E. Next base: position 56,502 of record NZ_LDGC01000091.1, read on the forward strand.
CAAGCCCTAAAATTTTATCAATTTCATCATTTTTCGCTGACATGAAAAGCACTGGTACATGCGACACTTCCCGAATACGACGACATAAATCGTAGCCCTCACCATCGGGAAGCATCACATCAAGAAGTACAATGTCGGGTTGTGTTTGTTGAAAGCTCATCCAGGCTTCTTGAATGGAGCCAGCTGTATGAATTTGTTTAAAGCCTTCTTTTTGGAGGCTGACTTTTAGAAGGTTTGCTAAATCAGCCTCATCATCCACCACTAGAATAGTTGGTTCTTGCATGGTTCACACGTCCTTTCTCTTTTTTATTTTAAGATTTGCGTATAGCTATATGTTTAGCAGTAGCTCGATAAACATTTCCTTATTCAGTTAATAACAGCGGTGCCAAGATAATAGTTGCATAGCTTGGGATTTGCCCACCGATTAAAGTGTCTTATGTGACTCATTATAAATGAAACTTGCTTAAAAAAGGAATTGAGACATTACTTAAATATCAATCAGTTAGGTTTATCATCAAAAGTTGTGGATGACTTTTTGGTGATGAATTCAAAATAATACTTTATATACTCGTTTGAAAAGTCTATATTCAAAGCAGCTTATTACATGAGAGTACTAACTAGCTCTAGTATTCCATTACTGATCGCTCGGGCTTTTATGATTAGCAGTAGGTCTCTTTTGAAACTTTTTACAGATAGAAAGCGTAATAAAAGTATCAAACCATCTAGGAGGGAAAAGGATGTTCAAAAAAATAGCAGCAGACGCGCTTGGTCTTTCAGATATTGGAGTAGTTGTGGCTCGTGAGGACTATGATAAGGCAGATGCAGATGATTTCATCCTGCATGAAATTGACGAGAAAATTTATTTCTTAATTAAGACGAAGGCGGATGAGTACTGCTTTACAAATCGAGCAATTATTCATGTAGACGGTGAAAGTGCGATAAGCAAGAAACGATTATTACGTCGTTACGACTACTCAATGCACAATATTAGTGAAGTGTTCCTGGAAACGGCAGGAACTATTGACCTTGATGTCGAAATTAAATTTACAATTGACAATACGCCATTTTCAATTGACATTCATAAACGTTTTAATAATGACATTAAAGATTTGTATAAAGCGTTGCATGCCATTAGCTATGAGCAAAAGCAAAATGCATACAAGCTAGAGGTAGCTGAGAAGAGTTTATCGATTGCTTCGTCATCCATCGGTCGTATCGGTAATGACAATGTTACACCATCGGCATCATTTGAGGAGATTACACGTTTTGCGAATGATTGGATGATCGATCATAAGGACAAATACAAAAAAGAAGATTTCTCACAAGTTTTTGATTTATACGTTAATAACTAAAGTGATAAAGTGATACGGAAGTATTAGAAGCATTTTATTTTAGGATTCTTATCCTGGGTATACCAACTTTTGATAAATTACTTCGCATGGTTCTTGGTCACCTAATACTTTCAATATTAGCGCTCTTACTAACTGCGACACTCATTTTTATAGTCCTAAAATTGCCTGCATCTAAAAGGAATGAAGGTGCTCGGGGTAATTACAATAAAAGCACAGACTTTTACAATACATTTGTACGAGTCTGTGGTTTTTTATGTATAAAAGGTTTAAAATATGTAAAACAAACGTCATAATTTTCCATGTATTTAATAGCCATTCTATTAGGGGAAATCATGAACGAAAATAATTATTCAATACATACGATTCCTGACATTCCCCTCAAAATGGAAGGAACTATCGAACTTGATGTCGAATTTAGTTTTACAATCGACAATGTACTACAAAGAGTTAGATAAAGCGTTGAAATCAAATTTAACTTCTTTTAGCGGGTGTTACGGGATTATACCGGTCATAATTGATCGAAAATCAATATACATAAAATAAAAACTAGGGGCGTGACGAAAAAATGATAAACGAATTGCATGTGCTAGAAAAAGAAGAAATACAAAATGAAGATCTTGTACAGCAGCCGCAAGCCGTCGAAACATTATTCGTAAATGAGTTCATAGATGGTATTTTAGATCCACAACAGAAAATGCTTGGACCTGTCAAAGACGGTGGAACAATCATAGCTAATACGACACCAGGATGTTGGGGGCCGATGCTAACACCAACGATTCGTGGTGGGCATGAAGTAACAAAGCCTGTATTTGTAGAAGGTGCAGAGGTGGGAGACGCCATTGTTATCAAGATTAAATCACTACAGGTAACATCTGTAGCAACAGCATCTGGGCATGATGAGGTAATTATAGATCGTTTCATTGGGGATCCATTCGTATCAGTAAAATGCCCAGGCTGTGGTAAGCTTCATCCTAATACAGTTGTCAAAGGGATAGGTCGGAATGCTATTCGCTGTTCGACATGTGATACTGAAACATCACCATTTAACATGACGAATGGCTATACTATGGCGTTAGATCATAAGGGTAATATTGGTGTAACGATTGGGCGAGAAGGGGCTCGCCGTATTGCACTGGATGCGAAAAATTATATGCGTACACCTGAAAACTCTGTGCAAAACCCTGTAGTTGCGTTAGCACCAAGTGATTTGATAGGTGTTATGGCAAGAATGCGACCGTTTTTAGGGCAGCTTGGAACGACGCCTTCAAAGGCAATGCCAGATTCCCACAATGCTGGTGATTTTGGTTCGCTTTTAATCGGTGCACCTCATGAATATTCATTTACGCAGACGGAATTAGATACACACCGTACAGATGGACATATGGATATAAGTCGTGTTCGTGAGGGAGCAACGATTATTTGCCCAGTAAAGGTTCCAGGTGGTGGTGTGTATATTGGTGACATGCACGCAATGCAAGGGGATGGTGAAATTGCGGGACATACAACGGATGTTGCTGGTATAGTTCAGCTTCAGGTAAGCGTACTGAAAAAAGTAGCTTTAGATGGCCCTATTTTATTGCCAAATACAGAGGATTTACCTTATACGGCTAAACCATTTACAAAGGAAGAAAAACGTCGCGCACGTGAGCTTGCAGAGGAATTTGGCGTTAAGCAACTGGAGGAAGCATTCCCTGTATCAATTGTTGGCTCAGGAACATCATTAAATGAAGCAACAACTAATGCTATCAGCCGTGCTGCAAGGCTGTTTGAGATGAGCGAGCCAGAAGTTATGAATCGAGCGACGATTACAGGATCGATTGAAATTGGTCGTCATCCAGGCGTTGTAACCGCAACCTTCCAAGTACCTAAAACAATACTGAAAAAAGCACGAATTTATAAACCTGTGAAAAGACAATATGATTAAATGCATATCGAAAAAAAGCAAACTAGAACATTTCATAGTTTGCTTTTTTGCTTAGAAAAACAACTGAGTTAAATACTTTTAAAAATGTGTCTAAAATTCGACATTTATTGGTGCTCTCATTATCGTATTTTTTTGTCTTATGATAAATAATCTACGTGAAACGCGGAAGTATCCTTTATTTTGGTGAGCAATAAATTCTAGCAAGTGGGGGAGTTTCGTTTTTGGGGCAGATAAACATTTTGTGCGTTTTCGATGCAGAAACATCCCTCAAAAATTTAACCTAGCCCCTGCCGCTCTGCATTCGTAACTATTTTATTGTTTGCTCATCTACTGTTGTGAAAATTGATTTTTCCTGATTGTATTGGTGAATGATGCATAGCTTTCTTTAGTTGTGCGAACGATGGTGCTAGCTTTGATGAGCTAATGTTAAAATGGCTACCAACTTATGAGTGATTGTCCAATGAGTTCATTTAGCGTTCTTTTTTAGACCGTAAACTTTATCTTTTAACCCATCGACGAGGGAGTTGACCCTTATAGATGTTTTTTTATGCTGTTGCAGCTGAAGTTGTCGATTTTGCACGAATACTTTTGTTGTCTTCTTTTATGCATATTTCGATTTCTTTAGCATATGATTGATAAGATTTGATATATTGAAGAAAGAGAGTTAAAAGGTTTGGAAAGTATTTTACAGAATAGGGGAAGATCGTTGTTGGTTGAATTTGATGGGGGGCTCCAGTTGCATGCTGTTGGATTGTGATGAGCAGTTATTCATGACATATAAACATAATGGTGAAAAGGGTGCTGAAAAATTACTGTCAAAATGGTTAGAGGCAGTGAGTGATTCACCGGCAGACCCGAGAATTCTAGGTACTGCACTTTCACCGAATTTATTTTTAGTGAATGAGGAAACTGCGATGAATATTGCGTTTTCAACTGCGCGAAAATATTGGGGTCGTGTAACGATAGATATGCAAACTTTTTTTAACAAGTATGGCTTGGATACTAAATATGTGAATGAACGTCTCAATGCTTTTTTTTATACGCAAAAAGGCAAGGAGACCTTTTTTGAGCAACTTTTTGCACAACATACAATGGACTTAGAGCGATTAATCTGGCTAATTTTCGGAAAGCGAATGCAAATTACAATGCCAGTCAACGAGTTACAAACTATATTTTTATATAAATTTGAAAATGAATATTTAGTGCATATGATTTATAAAGAAGATACTCAATTTTGGCATTGGCTATTCATGAAAAAAGTTTATTCACTGTTTATCCACAAACCATTAGAACAATTCACATTTATCCATGAAATGATGGGTCATGTTGAACAATCTACAAGAAAAACCTGTGGATATGTGAATAACTTTGTGGATAATTATAAAAAAACTCTGGATAAGTGTATAACCTACGTGGATAACTATAATTCTACTTGTTTAGCAAAAAAGCAGTTACATCTTTATCAAATTGTAACGCATTATCGTCTATCTGAAGGAGACTATTCATGCGTTAAAGCTTTAATTACTTCCTTTGAAGCGGATTGGCGTTATTCGATGTATGCATTGACAGAGAAAGAAAAAGCTCTGATTGCCTATCTTCAGTTTCATATAGCACACAAGGAGAAGAATCCGGAAACTGTTATTTATTACGGTGAGTATTTATTAGAAGATGAACGACTTAATAATTACGCGATAGAGATTTTGTTGGAATATAAGGAGTTATTGCCGAATCGTAAGCCAACACCTCCTGCAATTATTAAAAATTATGAACTAAACTTTTTAGAAAACTTGTATGCAGTATTGTTGGATCATTACGTAAAAATGGAGCGTTATCAAGAGGGGCTTCAGCTTTTAAAGGAACATGTATTAGCATCTAATAAAAAAATACATGCCGCTTTAGTACAGAACAATTATAGTAATGAGCAATTTATTGCGATTGAAGCGTCAGTTCAGCAGGATATCGCTCTCCATGTAAATAATTCATTACAACATATTGGCTTGTCTGTTGAAGAGTGGCGCCAACATTATCGTCAGTCAGAAACGCCTTACTCTTTGGTGGCACAGAGCGCATCCTTGCATATGCTCAATATTTTAAAGGTGTTATTTGTAACGGAGCAGTACGAGCTTTTTGAAAAATTAATGGAAATATATAAAAAATATTTACTTATAGACGATCATTTCGAAAAATTACGGGTCTTTTTAAGTGCATATGTTTAACTTTTTTTAGCCGATTCTGGACACAATTATGCCGTGGCATAATTGATTAGAAATACAAAAAGTGTCTAATGTATTATAAATGCAGCATTAGACACTCTTTTTATTTTATATGGATCTTATTCTAAAACTCCTTTGTCCTGTAAGTCTGCGATTTGCTCGACGCTATAGCCAAGTGAAGATAACACTTCCTCATTATGCTCTCCAAGCTTAGCACCGACATGCTTGTACTGCGGCTTAACACCGTCAAACTTAAACGCTGATGCAATTTGCTTTTGTGTAGTACCGTCGCTTTTAGGAATATCAACAATCATGTCACGGGCTTTGAGCTGAGGATGCTCGCACGCTTCTGGAAACGTTAATACTGGTTCGACACATCCCTCGAAATCCTCGTTAAACACTTCAAGCAGTTCTTCGTAAGTCTTCGATAAGAATGCATCATGGACGGCTTCTTTAAAACGAATTTGTGTATAGTATGAATCATTAAACGTATTATCAATGAGCTCGGGAATATCAAGTGCTTCACAAAGTAATTTGCGGAATTGAGGTTCAAGACTTCCTACTGAGAAAAATCGGCCATCCTTTGTTTTGTAAAAGTCATAGTAGCTGCCACCGTTTAAAATTTCTTGCTCGGGCTGAGGTACGCTACCACCGCCAATATAGGCAGACCCATACATAGCATTGAGCGAAAATACAGCATCGGTCATACTTATATCAATATATTGCCCTTCACCTGTTTTTTCACGATGTAAAGCAGCTGCGAGTACTCCAATTGCCGCATGCATCGTGCCTCCAGCGATATCAGCTAGCTGAATACCCATGGAGACAGGTTTTTTATCTTTATGGCGTGAATAATCGAGTAAGCCAGCTAATGATAAATAGTTATTGTCATGTCCTGGCCGATTACTAAATGGTCCAGTTTGTCCATAGCCTGTAATAGCACAATAAATAACCTTAGGATTTACCTCTTTTAGAGCTTCGTAGCCAATGCCAAGCCGTTGCATGACACCAGGTCGAAATCCTTCAATAATTATGTCGTACTCTTTAACGAGTGACTTCACAATTTCTATAGCTTCAGGCGATTTTAAATTTAATGTTAATGACTTTTTAGAGCGATTCAAATGTTGATGAATATAGGCCTCATGATCATCGTCGTAAGGAGGCATAATACGCGTTAAATCTACGCGTTTTGAGGATTCAACGTGAATAACCTCTGCGCCTAAATCAGCAAATATCATTGTCGCCATTGGCCCTGGTAGTAATGCAGAAAAATCGAGAATTTTTAACCCCTTTAAAATACCCAAATCTCCCAACCCCTTTTTGTGTAGGCTACATTGTATTCAAGAATGCATTGTAGCGCTTTTCTCATAATCCCCATTTTGTGAAAAGCATTTATTCTCGCTGTATTAATACAGCGAGAATGTAAATTATCAGTATTATAACAGAAGAATGGATAGCTTGACTATGTTAAATTTTATTATAAAATAATTAGTCAGAAAATTATATGTCAGAATAACAAAAAAAGTAAAAAAATTAGAATATAGGATTTTGTCATAACGTGGGGTTGATTTCCGTTCCGGCTAGGCGCTTTGTAGCTGTCGCTTTGCTTTCGCTACAGAAAACATTTGTTGTTGCTGTCGCTACGCTTTCGCACAGAGCAAATCTTCCTGTGGGCGTCCGATGAGCCGCTTCACTCGCGTTCTCGCTCCAGGGTCTCATCTGTGACGCTGTTCCCCAAGGAGTCGCCCAGCCTCCACTCCAATCAACTTACATTTTAACAAATGTGATTACCGATTTTTAGTGACTATCAAAAATGAAGGTTATAAGTAAATTCTAATAATTGATTTATGAGAAAATCTTGTCTTAACATGAACACAAAAAATCTCTATTCAATAGATTTCTGCATAGAGATTTTTGTGTATATATCGTTGATCAACTCAACTGTTCAACTATTTAGAATAAAAGTTAACCGTATAATAGGGTGCACCGTTATCTTTAAAGCAAACACCAACAAAAATATGTGTAAACTCTTTCCTTAAAATATTTATACGATGTCCTTTTGAATTCATTAGTGCTTCATGAGCAAATATACTATTATGCTGACCTTGCGCTATATTTTCGCCGTACCAATAGTGATTAACTCCCCCAGCAGTGAGGCGGTCGTTGGAATGATTACCTTTATGATCTTCATGACTAAAAAATTGATGTGTGATCATATTGCTACTATGTTGCCGAGCGATAGGGTTAGACCCTTTGTCATAAATGAGTGGTTGCAAACCTTCTATAACTCGCTCATGGTTAATAAGATCAACCATTAAATCTTCAAGTCCTGTTCGTAGTTCATTGGATGGCTTACCATAATAACCACGTTTACTTAATTCGGTTTTAGCATGTATCCAAATAATAGAACGAACTATATGGTTTTTGTGTAAATCATAGAAAAAAGTAACGTAGTGATTATCAATGAAATAGGTCCCGTGTGTAGTATTACCTTCACAATCGTTGTAATCAAGCAAATAGCTCGTATTTTCATAGTGAATGGCTCCAAGCGGAAGGCCGTATTTTCTATTTACATCTATTCGATTAGCACCGATACGAATACCAAATACGCTATGACCAATACGTGTTTCATATCCTCCAACCTCATTAGAATTATGTTTCCCTACGAGGGAAAATGGGGCGTAGTCCGTCGCTACTCGACACCATTTCATTTTATAGTCACTTTGAAAGCTAGGCAGTGACAAAGTTTTTTGTGTCTTTGTTACATTCGGACGAGCTGACTTATTTGGATTGAAAAAAGTATTTGTCCATAAATCCATACTATAACCAATCATTATTGGAGCTACTTTACGCAACAACATATTAAAACCCTCTTCTTAAAGTGAATTTATAATAAAAATCTATCGAATTACTAAAAGTTTTATAGATATAAATTACTATATTTTTGTTCTGTTAACGATGCTAAATTTATGGAACTTTCCCTACTATATGGCTCGCTATCATAACGTAGGGTTGATTTCCGTTCCAACTGGGCGCTTTGTTGCTGACGCTTCGCTTTCGCACAGATAAAACATTTGCCGCTGACGCTTCGCTTTCGCGCAGAGCAGAGCTTCCTGGGGCGTCTGATGAGCCGCTTCGCTTCGCTGCAGGGTCTCGGGCCAACACGATGTTGGTCACGAAGGCGTTATCACAGGATGTGATGGTATTAGCCTTCGTTCCTCTATTGCTAATCCCCAAGGAGTCGCCCAGTCGGAACGGAGATCAAATAATATACAAAGTATAAGTTTTAACAAATGTCACCTTTAGTTTTGGGGTGTAGCCTACTATATTACTTTTGTTATAAGAGGGCCTTGAGAAGGACTATTTTGACAAACATTTTACTTTTGAGGTAAGAAATTTTCTTAATAAGGAATTTTTTTGTGTTTTAATAGAATAATAGAGGAAATTATAAATTAGGGGTAAAAGATAGAAAATGAAATCAGAACAGATAAAGTTAAAGTATTTAATCATGGGCGTTGCGATAGCTGCTTTTATCTTAACTGGTATTGGTAGCATTTGGAGTGGTTACCGAATGAACGTTGACTCGATTAAAGAGAATACGCTTGAAACGAATCGAGTCTATGCACAAAAATTAGCAATAACCGCTAGTTCTTATCTTGAAGAATCTTTTCAGATTTTAGGATATAGTGCCGGCTCGATAAAAACAAAAATGCATGATAGCAATGCATTGATTCAGGAAACTGAGCGCTTGAAAATGCAAAATGACATGTTTAACTCTGTGCTGATCACAAATGCAGAAGGTCTTGTACTATCTATATCACCACCATCTGAAGAAGTGCTAGGTGAAGTTTTAACATCTGTTGGAGCGAGAGAGGCTTTATCTAAAAAGAAACCTCTTGTCTCAAAGCCTTATAAGGGAATGACGGGGCGTCTCCTTATTTTTATATCGTATCCTATATTTTCAGAGACAAATGAATATTTAGGAATGGTAGCTGGGACAATTTATTTAAAAGAACGAAATGTTTTTAATGCACTACTTGGAGAGCATTATTATCATGATGGGTCATATGTGTATGTAGTTGATTCGGATGGGCGCGTTATTTATCATCAGGACCCAAGCCGCGTTAATGATATCGTTATTGATAATAAAGTTGTTCAATTGGTGGTTTCTGGGAAAAACGGGGCTATTCAAGTAGTAAATACTAAAGGAGTAGAAATGCTTGCTGGTTTTAGTGCCGTACCTTTAACGGGTTGGGGAGTAGTTGCTCAAAGGCCGATTGATGTAGCATTAGCTCCTTCATTTGATAGAGTACAGGAAGTTGCTATAAAATCCATTCCGCTTATGCTCATTTCAATTTTAATTGTCCTTTGGGCGGCAGCACGTATTGCAAATCCCTTACAGCAATTAGCTACTTTAACAGAGGAGAGCATGGATTCGAAAAATGTAGAAGGCTTGAAATCTGTACGTAGTTGGTATTTTGAAGCGCATCATCTTAAAAGTGCTCTCATTCGGAGTTTAACGTTTTTACAGGGACAGGTGTCCTTTTTTAAAGATCAATCTACGACAGATCCGCTAACAGGTGTAACCAATCGTCGTACAATGGATGCGATGCTAGCGGAGTGGTTTGACAATAAGTTGCCACATGCCCTCATTCTACTCGATTTAGATCATTTTAAAAGTGTGAATGATACGTATGGTCATGCAGTAGGTGATAAGGTTTTACAATTTTTAGCTCAAAATATGAAAGCTGTTGCTCGTGAGGGGGATGTTTGCTGTCGCTACGGTGGTGAGGAATTTGTAATGTTATTGCCAACTACTACAGCTGTGGAAGCGGCACAGGTGGCAGAACAACTACGGGATATGTTGGCGAATACTATAAGTCCTTGTGGTCGTACAGTTACATTATCTGCAGGTGTTGCCGTGTATCCGCAAATGGCCGACACGACAGAAAAGTTAATTGAAGCAGCGGATAGTGCGCTCTATCTTGCAAAACAAGCAGGACGAAATCAAGTCATAGTAGCAGAGCAAGAAAATAAATAAAAAATTTTTTTGGAATAAGCATACATTTCTAATTTTGGGGTACATGATTAATGCAGCGATCATTTGGGCAAGCTGTTTTTAAGTCATTCCCCATATGACTTATCAAACATGTTCAAAATGATACGTAAACTCGGGACACATCTCTCGATCGACTTGACAAGATGTAAGGTTATCCCCCTTTCCCTTATGACATCACAAGTACGTCTAGATGTATGCCTATATATTGTTAAAAGCCAAGCGAGCACCGATGCTCCTTGGCTTTTTTATGTTAAAGGAATTTAGGGGAAAAGTAGATGGGGTGGAACTAAGAGGGTACAGTGTCTGAACTGTTTTTGATTCATCAAATCATAACGTGGAGTTGATTTCCGTTCCGACTGGGCGCTTTCCTGGGGGCGTCCGATGAGCCGCTTCACTCGCAATGCTCGCTCCAGGGTCTCGGGCCAACACGATGTTGGTCACGAAGGCGTTATCACAGGATGTGATGCTCTTAGCCTTCGTTCCTCTATCGCTGATCCCCAAGGAGTCGCCTAGTCTCCACTTCAATCAACTTATTTGTATAGCGAATGTTTAATAAATGCTATCCCATCTTTAATAATATTTTTTGTTAAAATTACAGTTATTGTTAACAGTTTTATTCCATAAATTTAGATTTATCTATGAAGGTTCACTATCTACCTGTCGATATAAAGGGTATGATGAAAATGTTAGTTTGAACGTATCAAATACATAGATGAAAGGAAGAGTGGGATGGATAAAACAAAAATCCAAAAAGTGAACAAGGCACTTATAGCAACTGTATTTGCTACTAGTGGGATTGCTGTTGTAGTGCCACCACCACAAAAGGCGGCTGCGGCTTCTTCACCATTTACAGATGTTGACCCATATTCAAGTCATTATGACGATATTTTAAAATTATATAATCAAGGTGCGATTAATGGGTATGCAGACAATACGTTTCGACCAAATCAAAGTGTAACACGTGGTCAGGCCGCAAAAATGCTGGCGACTGTTTTAAAATTAGATTTGAGAAATGTACAAGATCCATATTTAAAAGACGTTCCGAAAAGTAGTGAATATTACAAGTATATAGCTGCTCTACAAAATGCAGGAATCATGTCGGGCTATTCAAATGGAACATTTATGCCTAATGAAGTGATGACGCGCGGGCAATTAGCGAAAATTTTAGTGCTTGGCTTTAATTTAGAGGTAGCCTCTAATTACAACAATAGTTTCAAAGATGTAACTAGCGAAACAAGCAACGCTATCTATATCCAAAGTTTAGTAGATTCGAAGATTACGGAAGGGACAACGCCTGTCACTTTCTCACCACATAATGCGGTTACACGTGGACAATTCGCATCTTTTATTGTGCGTTCACAAGAGAAAAAAGGGAATGCCACATCTTTCAAAATTACAAATGTTGAAGAAGATACTGTCTACATAAATGGCGATCGATACTCAGTACCACAAAGTCTCTCGCATATTTTTAACGAAGATAATGCACCTGTATTAAAAGACGCGCTAATTGAAGGGGACTTTTCAGGCAAAACTATTCGCTCTGTATCAAAGCTTACATTGAATGCAAGTGGGACAAGCTCAAGGTCTCTAGTGTTCGATGGTGATCGTAAGTCCTTCGGTGGAACAATCGTTGTTAATGGAAACTATATTGAATTCTCAAATATTACATTGACTGGTACAATGCATGTCAACGAAACGGTACGTCCACCTTTACAATTAGGTTTTTCCTACTATAAGCCATTATCTTTTGGCCGTATAGCAAGCACTAATACTGCATTTATTAACTGGACTAATCCAGATAATCCAAATGATGAAGGCTCATCTAATAACGGCTCGACAACAGATCTTCAAGATTGGGCAGATCAGAATTCCAACAAAAATCCTGATAAAAACAAGCCGTTTGAGAACTGGTCAAAAGATAAAGTGACGATGAAAAATGTTGAAAAACATATTGAATTTTATAACAGCACTGTATCGCGCCTAGTTGTCGCTCAAAGCGGTACAAAAATCGAAACAAATATGAAGCTACCACGTGTAGACATCATTGGGAATGTGCGAGAATTTGAAATTCAAGGCAATATCGGCACGCTAAATCTTGATACAGAAACGAAGCTAACAATTTACGGAGATGGCAACATCGACTGGGTTAACTACAATAGCTATACAGATTTAGAGCTGTATTTAGATGGTCGTATAGGTGTTCTGTATGTTGATAATGTATACGGTTGGGTTGATATTGGAGATTACACGTATATTGACAAAGTGATTATACCGAAGGGCGAGGGACCGAATAATATTTTCGACGACTTCCTAGAGGATAAAGATAATATCGGTAATATTGTAGATGAAGACGGTAAACCAGTCGATAAAGACGATATTGATAAGCAAAAACCAACTGATAAAACAAAACCGTTAATCGACATTACGAATGTAACAGTTTTAAGTGGTAGTGAGACACAGGTAGATTTCACTTCAGATAAAGTTGGAACTTACTACTATATTGTTCGTGAAAAAGGCGCCGATGCACCAACGAAAAAAGAAATGGTAAATCGCATTTCTACTGAAAATGCAGCACATGGAACAAGCGCAGCAGTGAATGGCAAAAACACATTTAAAGTCACTAATTTAGGTGAGAAAAAAGAATATGTTGTGTATGTGATGGTCGTTGATGGAGCGAAAAATGTTTCGGAAATTAAATCACAAGAATTCAAAATGAAAGATACTATAGCACCTGTAGTGACATTTAAATCTATAAAACCACTTCCAGGGGGAAAAAGAGCAGAGATAACATTTAATTCAACAAAGCCTGGGGAATATTTTTATATAGTACGGAAAAAATCGACTAACGCTACTGCTCCAACGGCTGAGGAAATTGCAAAATCAACAAATAAGGGTAAGATTACTGGCAATACTGCCGCAGAGTTAACAAAAACAATAATGTTAGAAAATTTAGAGGCCTTAACAGAATATGAATTCTTCATGGTAATGAAAGATGACTCAGGTAATATATCGAAAGTTGCTTCAACAGCATTCAAAACACTTGAGCTAGATGAAATAAATCCATTTGTAGAGAAGGCGAAACTTGACAAACTTGAATCCGATACTGGAAAGGAAAATCAGTTCTACATTTATTTAAATGAAGCATTAGACCCTAAAAGTGCTCGTGATGTAAATAACTACGATTTATCAGGAACAGTTATCGTTAATACGACAGGACAGAAAAAAATTAAACCTTCTGCTGTAGAGTATAAAGAAGGCGATAAAAAAGTATTATTAACTATTCCATCGGGAACAGGTTTTGTTTATGGGGATACATTACGTGTAACTGTATTACCTGGTGTTAAGGATTTGGCAGGAAATGAATTTGAAAGTGCCAATACCGTTGAACCTGGTAAAAATGTTCGAAACTTTGCAGAATACGTGCATGAAAAATATGTTGAACCGAAAATTCTAGATTTAAAAGTTGTTGGGGAACCAGACCAAGATGAAAAATATAAACGAGCTGAGGTAGAATTTAAGCCAAATAAAGCAGGAACATACTATTACATGGTTTTACCTGATACAGTCGAAGACAATGGAGAAACAAAAACATTTGAGCAATATTTAAAAGATAAAGGCATTACGGAGAGAGATTTCTATAATGAATTTGCGACTGAATCATCATTAAAATCAGGCTACTTCCAAATAGGTGGAAAAGATATTTATATTGAAATTGGCTCTGGTCCGGCCGACTTAGAAGATGACACGAAGAAATTCCCGGTTGTTATTGATAAAGATAAACTAAATCCATTCATGAGCTATTCAGTTCATATGATATTAAAAGACCGTGGCGGTGATCTTTCTAAAATAGCTTCTAAAGAAATATTTGGGGACTCCAAAGCACCATTAGTTACCGATATAGCAGTGAAGTCTGGTACTACTAAAGGTTATGATGATACGAAAGCCACTGTAAGTTTCAGTACAGATGAGACAACAAAGCTTCATTACTGGTTCGTACCAAAGAAAAACGCTGATGGAACAGATAATCCGGATGCAAAGCTAACTATTAACACGGCAGCAGAAAGAAAATCATTAGAAGACAAACTTAAATCAAGCCCTTCAGTCACAAAAAGTGGAAAAGGCGCGTCTGGAACTTTAGATATGACAGGAGTTACTTTAACACCACATACCGAATATGTTGTTTATTTAGGTGCACAGGATACGTATGGTAACTTTACAGTTTATAAAGCTAATACGAATGGAAATCACGATGAATCAAATGATGGTTGGATGAAACAAGATTTCTATTCCGATGGCACACCACCACGTATTGAAATGACAGTTGATAAAGAAAAGAAACGTAATATTGTATATCGTAATCCAGATAGTACATTTACGATTACTTTCAGTGAAGCCATCATGCGTGATGAAAAAGGCGAGTCTCCAATTAAAGATTTAAGTTTCTTAACAATTACTGACGAGAACGATCAAGATATAACTTCGCAATATGAGGTTGTTAAGTATACACAGGGTACAAAGACAACTGATGAAAGCCAATTAATTATTAAGCCAACTGGCACAGGTACGGCGGATAAAACATTTACCGTTAAGATGAAAGATGAAGCACGAGATTATATTATTTCAGACTTCGAAGGTAATAAGTTTGATATAAATGACTTTGGTAAGTATGTTTACCCAGGCAAAGATGCATATAACACAATGAGTTACGCTAGCTTAACAGGCAATGTTGATGGCGTACCAGCAGAATATAATTCAACAACAATGGATGTTTCTGTAAATATTCTCACACTGCTTGAATTAAACCAAGAATACTTCTATGCGGTTACTATGGCGAATAAAACAACATTAGACCCACAATTAATATTAGATAGTGTTAAAAATAATAAACCAGCTGGTGATGGAATAGTATCATTTGGTAAAGGATCTGTTAAAAAAGCAGCAGATGGCAGTGCAATTTTACCACTTGTAGCAAATCCATCTACTGATCCTGGAATTAAGAATGTGTTTAAAACAGGTCAAAGAGTATTCTTATTCACAAAAGATCAGTATGGAAATATTGTTTGGGCTTATCAAAAAGAGACAAATGGTACAGGCCATACCCCACAACAATATGTGGAAATTCAATATACACCTAAACCATAAAAAAGAAGCAAAGCTAGAGAATTCTTATGTTGAATTCTCTAGCTTTTTTTACATCAAATATCACGCAAATTTAAGAGAATAAAAAAAGAGGGGCTAATAAACAGCCCCTCCCATCATTAAACCCAACCAAACGCTCGAGCAACTGTCGCCGTTAGCCAAGTCGCGCCAATAGCAATAACCGTTGGAATTAAAAATGACATAAATGTCCACTTCGGACTTTTTGTTTCTTTATAAATATTGACTAAAGTCGTTCCGCAAGGGAAGTGTAGCAGTGAGAATAACATCATGTTTAAAGCTGTAAGCCACGACCAGCCTTGGTCGATAAACACTTGTTTTAGCTTCGATAAATCCTCAATTTCTAGCATAGCTCCTTGCGATAAATACGCCATAATTAGGATAGGGATCACAATTTCATTGGCTGGTAGCCCAAGAATAAATGCAGCCATAATAAAGCCATCCATACCAAGAGCCTGACCAAATGGATCTAAAAAGTTAATGAAATGCATTAGAATACTCGTATCACCAACGTAAATATTAGCGAATACCCAAGTCAAAATAGAGGCAGGCGCTGCTACGACAACTGCTCTTTTTAATACATACCATGCTTTATCAAGACTGGCTCTTAAAATTGTGTTCCAGAACTTTGGTCTTCTAAATGGTGGAAGTTCCAATGTGTAATGGGTAGGTACACCCTTTAAAGCGGTTTTAGAAAGAACCCAGGACACAGTTAATGTCACCACGACCCCTAACATAACAAATCCTATTAAAATGGCAGCTGTTACAAATGTACCTGCTGCACCTGAAAAACCAGTTACCATAAATAATGATGCTAATAAAATAAGAGTTGGCCATCTTCCGTTGCAAGGAACAAAATTGTTCGTTAAAATGGCTAACATTCGTTCACGAGGAGATTCTATAATTCTCGTTGACATGATAGCAGCGGCATTACAGCCAAAGCCCATTGCCATTGTTAATGACTGCTTCCCGTGTCCACCCGCTCGTTTGAATAAACGGTCCATATTAAATGCTACTCGCGGTAAATAACCGTAGTTTTCTAATAGAGCGAACATAGGAAAGAATATAGCCATTGGCGGCAGCATAACACTAATAACCCAACCTGTACCTCTAAATAGCCCGAGAACTAAAATACCATGTAACCATTCGGGTGCGTGCATTGCTTCAAAAAGAAAGGTTAGCTTACCTTCTAGATAGCCAAATAAGTTTGCTAACATATCTGATGGTACGTTTGCCCCAGCGATAGTAATGTAAAAGACAGTACCTAGCAAGATAAGCATAATAGGGAATCCCCAAATACGGGATGTGAAAATTTCATCTAATTTATCAGATCTGTACATTGCAGGTTGCTGCGATACTACTTTTTTACATAAAGATTTGCTTTTAGTATAAATATCACTAACGATTTCATCTCGAATATCCTCATTCGAAATCTCGTTCACTTCAGCTAAAATAGCCTTAAGTGAATTATGATTTAACACTGACTGGGACTCCATCCGTTCTCACCTCGTGCTGTTTATTATTCTTATGATTTTGCAGTTTTAAGATCAATTCTTCATCACCATCAAGTAAGCGAAGGGCAACCCATCTCGATGGATATTTCTCATCAAAATAACCTTCTAATTTCGATTCAATCTTTGTAATGGCTTCCTCTATTTCTTTCGAATATTTAATGCGATATGGAGTTGTAACAATTTGCCCATGCACCAGTTGACTTAATGTATCGAGCAATTGATGAATACCTTTTTTATTTCTTGCCGATATTTTGACAACTGGGACTCCTAGCTCACGAGCCAATTTCTTGTCATCAATTCGGATCCCTTTTTTCTCAGCTTCATCGATTAAATTGATACAAATGATAACATTATTCGTCATTTCTAAAACTTGAAGTGCAAGATTTAAATTTCTTTCTAATGATGTTGCATCGAGCACAACAATCGTTGCATCTGGCTGGTCAAATACAATATAGTCTCTTGCGACTTCTTCATCTGCTGAATTGGAAAATAAAGAATAGGTCCCGGGTAAATCCACGAGTATATATTGCTCTCCGTTATGTTCAAAAGAACCTTCTGCATGAATAACCGTTTTCCCGGGCCAGTTTCCAGTGTGCTGCTTCAATCCCGTTAAAGTATTAAACAATGTACTTTTACCGGTATTTGGGTTACCTGCTAATGCAATTCGATGTATCCTCACTTTGTTTTCCCCCTAACAATTTCGCCTAAAATCATAGAGCCTTCATCATTGCGTAATGCAATCGTTGTATTGCTTACACGATAAGCGATAGGGTCTCCTAAAGGACTTTTACGAAGAACTAAGATTTCTGCGCCTTTTACAAAGCCTAAATCTAATAATCTCCTTCTTAAAGGACCCTTAATGTTTATTTCTTTTATTAAAAAGCAATCTCCAAACGAGCATTCAGAAAGAGGTGTCAATGTTTTTTCCATATGCATTTTTTATTCCTTTCTATAATAATATTTCCCGAACATCATATTGTTTCTCTAAGGAAACTTTATTAATGATTATGCCTGTTTTATGACAATTGTCAATAGTTTTCTGAAATCTTTTTGAAAGAACGTCCTAATAAAGGGAATGATGGCGCATTTTTGTTGGGTAAGAAATGTTGAAAAAAGGGGAGGTGTTTAACATACAAAGCGGGCAAAGTTTTGTGTGATATGAAAAGTTTCTCTTTATGATGGGTTCGTTATAAGTGCCTATAGATAAGAGGGGATCCGCATTGAAGAGGCGATAGCAGAGCAAAGAAATATATTAAACCCTCTGCTACTAAAAAGTTTCGGCAGAGGGTCATGATTTTTTCTTTATTAGGAGATCACTCTTGGATTAGGAATGAAGCAGAGGAACTTGTTTGAATGAAATGACGATTTCCTTCTACTGTATAATCGGCTGGTACTGGTTTGCCAAAGGTATTGGTACGAACGATGGAGGCATTCGGTGATAAATTATTAATAATAATTTCCATATTCGCCTCAAATTCAACTGGTTTTTCATTTAATGTTGCCTGGAATGTGATACGATTCGATTTTTTTGTAATGCTAATTTCCATAACGCCAGTATCTTCATTAAGAAGAGTTCCTAGTGGTGGAATAATAACAGTCATATTCGATTTTGTCGTTAAAACGAAGCGGTCTGCACTATTTTCCGTGTCGGCAACGTTGATTTTTGCTGTATAGGTATTTTTGTTTTTCGTCATAGCAGTAGTTTTACCTGGTACGGCTGCTATATCCGATGAAACTGGCTTTTTAGACCCGTTCCCTTTAGGTAAATCATATTTTCCATTTACATAGTCCACTAAAGTCCAGACGTTTGGTACAAGCTGCTGCTGCACAGGTGTTAAAGCCTCGAAGGCTGTTTTCGCTGCCTGTACATCTTGAGCGGTAGACGTTTTAGGCGATAAAGCTGCAATAGCGTTTTCTACCTCCTTAGCTGCCGCCTTATCCTTCGCAACAAGCTGTTCAGCATCTAATAACATCTTTTCGATACCAGCAGGTAAATAGACGTATGAATATCTTCGAAGTGCATTAAGCTCAGCTCTAGCATCAGCTACATCCTGATGGAAGGTAATGCGAGAAGAGTTTAATAATTGGATTTTATTGACCACTTTATCGATAGATGTATTGGGCGTGATATAGGATGTCAGTATTTTTTGTGATTCCGGGCTCACAAAGGACTTTTGAGCTGCATTTAACGTATTGTACCAATTTTTCGTTTCCATAACATTTTGGTAGTAATAAACGGAAGTTGACTCCACTGAAGCTAATTTCTCTTCAATTTGATCAGCAAGCTTACGGTACGCAACTTTTGTCTGACGATGATTTGACAGCGTAGAATAATTCGTAACATATTGTTTTTCCGTTTCAGTTAACTCATCATAGGCTTTATTGGCTGCTTCTAAATTTGTTTGGAACGAAGCTGTTGTATCATTAATGTTTGAAATAAGTCGAACAACATTCGAAACGTTAGCGTTGTAGTAATAAGTATAATCGTATATGTAAGCAGTTTTTGAATGCCCAGTAGTATTAGCAGCTGATGCTGACGTAGTAGGTGCAGTATAGATTAGTGAAGGGACCGCAACTAGGGCTAGTAAGGCTAATTTTCTTTTGTTTTTCATAATACGGGAAACCTCCTATTTGGTTTTGGATAAGTGTGATGGGTAATATGTAGGTCTTTTACCCTGGTTGGAACCTTTGATTTTCTTGTGAAATGGTTTATTATTTACCTGCCGAAAAAGAGTCGTACCTAGACATGAATTTCCTAATATATGTTGGTAAACCAATTTTATCATATCTCAGGATTTTTTCATGTATATTTTAAGTGAATAGGTAGATTGATTATGTAATTTTTAAATACTTTGTGTCTTATGTACTTATGAAAAATATGAAGGGAAAGCACGTAGCTTTTTTAGAGAGGGGGATAGGACCTACCAACTAATGGATAAACTTCCGGAACAGACGGTTAGAAACCTCATACGAAGGAGAGAGTTTGTTATAATGAATCTAATAAGGAGCGGGGGTGTTTTATTTGCAACAAAACTGGCAGAATGTAGTTGTTGAAAAACTAGCCTGGGCTGTTAATCCAGCGTTTGTTATTGTTTTTGGTTCTTATGCGCAGGGCTTGGCACGTGAAGATAGTGATTTGGATATTGCATATTTTGCAGATAAAACGCTCTCAGGTTATGAACGTTTTCTATTAGCTGGAGAAATTGCGCAGTCTTGTAATATGGATGTCGATTTGGTTGATATGAAATCAATTGATACAGTGTTTGCGGCACAAATTTTTTCGAGTGGTAGAATCATTGATTGCCTAGATGAAAGCACCTTTGTGAAGGAACGAATGAAAGCTCTATCAATGTATGTGACGTTAAATGAGCAACGTGCAGGAATTCTGAAAGCAATTGAAGAGAGGGGTAATGTCTATGGTGAAAAATGATGTTATTTTAAATAAAATTGCAACAATCGAACGCTGTGTGAACCGTGTAAACGAGGTGTATTGTGATAATCCTGAGAATTTGCAAGACATTACGAAGCAGGATAGTATCATTTTGAATATTCAACGTGCGTGTGAAGCTAGTATTGATTTGGCAATGCATATTGTTAGTGACTTAAAGCTTGGTTTGCCTAAAACGAGTCGCGAAGCATTCAAGTATCTTGAGGAAAAAGAAATTATTGACCATGCATTGGCTAAAACATTAATGAATATGGTTGGATTTTGAAATATTGCTGTGCACGATTATCAAGCTATCGATTTAGATATACTTCAAGCAATTATTGAGAATCATTTAAATGATTTTAAAACCTATACAGAGGCAGTATTGCTTATATAAAAGAAACACCAGGCTATAGAAACTTTCTAGCCTGTTGTTATGTAGTATAAAACGGATAGAACCGTGGAAGTGACGGATAGACTCATCAAAGCGACGGAAAGACTCGTCAAAGCGACGGAAAGAACTGCCGAAGTGACGGATAGAAATCAAAGTGAAGGAAAGAACCGCCAAAGCGACGGAAAGACTCATCAAAGCAACGGAAAGAACTGCCGAAGTGACGGATAGAAATCAAAGTGAAGGAAAGAACCGCCAAAGCGACGGAAAGACTCATCAAAGCAACGGAAAGAGTCGTCAAAGCGACGGAAAGACTCATTACGATCGAAGCCGACGCCACGATTCCAGAGGCATAATTGATTTTTTGAGTTTGAAAAGGACTTGGCTTAGTGCCAAGTCCTTTCAATTTTTTTATTGTTTACCTGAACTTTGAGCATCTTTATAGATGTCGATAGCCTTGTTTAATTTGTTAATAGCATCTGTCACTTCGTACGAAGAGGCATAGACGTTACTGGCAACGGATTGAGCGTGTTGAACTGCTTTTTCTAGACTGCGTTTTTCTCTTTCTGTTGTCCATAGTTCATAATAAGGGATATCAGAGCCATCGCCATTCGCAGAAACTTTTACATACTGAACAGAATTAATGAGTGATGTTAACCAAGATTTATCAACGTAATGCCAATGATTCACACCAGATTTATAATTACTCCTATAAGTTGAAATGGCATTATATAAATATTGATATGCATACGAAATATCCGACTGAGACGCTGAGCTATTGTTTGCAATACCTTGTGCGTATGAAACAGCAGAAACTAGCGCGTCTTTTTCACTTTGCGTCGTCCAAACTACATTGTAGGATAATTCAGATCCATTCACAGAAACGGTTACATACTGAACAGAGTTAATAAGTGAAAAAAGGGAAGATCGATCGGCATTCGTTTGATAAGTGCCATATTTTTGTGCGTTCTTATAAATTGTAATGGCGTAATTTAAATTGCTAATTGCATTTGTAATATCAGACTGTGTTGCATAATAATTATTTACAACATATTGAGCAGATGAAACGGCAGAGGTTAGAGCATCCTTCTCACTTTGAGTCGTCCAAGGTTCATAAGAAGCTACATCATTACCGTTGTTCCAAGAAACCTTTACATACTGAACAGAATTGATCATCGATTGTAGTGAAGACTTATCACCATAAACATATTTTGTTCCGTTTTTTTGCACAGTTCGATAAACGTTTAATGCATTTTTGTACTGTGTAATCGCATTGTTTACTTGTTCCTGCGAAGCGTAAGAATTATTAACCACTGCTCTTGCGCTGCTTACGGCTGATTCGAATGTTGTACGTTCAGCCTGCGTTGTCCATTTTTCAGTTACTGAAATGTCATATCCATAAACAGATACTGCAACGTATGGAGGTGAAGCTACTAAATTACTAAGCTCCGTTTTATTTAAAACAGGTAATGTCACAGAGGCTTTTTTATCATCCACCTGCACTTTGTTAATTAGATGCCCTGAATTTAATGCCACTTTTGCCCCGTGTTTGACAACCACTTGCTCAATTGTACCTTTTCCGTAAAGGGTGAAATCTTTCCCAACATCGATAGTTAGTTTATCAACATTGGCAGTTACTTCAAATGCAGTAACTTTACCAATTATGTCGACTTTCGAAATAGTTTTGTCAGAAGTCACACTCACTTTAGTACGTTTTAAGTTAATGTTTGGTGATTTAATATCTTTTAGAGAAACATTTAACCAATTACTATTTTTAGTCAATAAAGGTCTAAAAGTAATTGTATCTCCAATAGCAACGTCATCAATTGTAATAGCCTTCTTCACGCGATTAGTTACAATAAGTTCATCTTCAATAGTGACATTTTGAACTTTTACATAATCCGCATTTACAGTTAGGCTTCCAGCAATTTGCGCGTCACCGCCATCAAAATCTAACGCTTTATTTTTTGTTCCACCCTTAGTAAGTGTTAGTGATGTAATACTTGTAATTTCACCGTTCTTTACGACAATAGTAGCTTCAGCATTTGCCAACGCAGCATTATTGGATGTGTTTAAGAGGGGCTTCAATGACTTACTAATTTTAAATTGGCCATTGGATGTGCGTACTTTATCATTAGCGATGCTGGTAATAGTAACACTTTGCCCCTTTGTTTTGGCTGCAGCTACTTGCCCGTCGATTTGAATTGAGTGGTTTAAAGATACATCATTAGAAGTGGCATTCGCAGTTGACACAGGAGCAATTAAGGTTGCTGTAATAGCGGTAGCCATAAAAGTAGAAAATACTTTATTCTTCATTTTTGTCACTCCAATCATTGTGTTTAATGGATAATATATCATATATTTCTTTGGTTTAGTGCGCAAATGGGGTATTTTACTATATTAATTTAATGAATTAATAGGCCTTTTTTCTTCAATTATTTTAATAACTCGTAGTCTGAAAGGGTAAATCATCCTTCCGAGAGCCCTTTGCTATTGTTTGAACATGATGAAAAAGACAGGATGAGTGAACGCTGAAGTACATTGACCGAGTCTACAAACAGCACTACTATAGGAGAGGAAAGGGGGACAACACTATGGTGTATCTCGGCATGATTTTCTTTCAAATTGTAGCTCCGATTTTAGTGCTTCTAGTACTTGGCGCAGTTTTACAAAGGAAATTTCGTTATAATTTAAAGGCGCTATCTCAACTTATTACATATTGCTTTATGCCAGCAGCTGTTTTTGTGAATTTATATGAAACGAGTATAGAATTGTCTGTGCTTGGGGAAGTTGCGCTTTTTATTCTACTCTTTATCGGAAGCCAAATGGTTCTTAGTCACTTTCTTGCAAAGGGGCTCGGTTTAGTAAAAACAGAGGCTGCGGTGTTTAAAAATAGCGTTGTCCTCATTAATTCAGGCAATTATGGTATTCCAGTTGCCCAAATGATTTTCGTGACTCAGCCGATTGGGGTAGCGATTCAAGTTATTCTCGTTATATTTCAAAATATGACGACGTATACTTACGGCTTGTACAATTTAATTTCTTCAACAAAATCAGGTATGTCAATTTTGAAAGATTTCCTCAAAATGCCTATTATTCATGCACTTATTATCGGCGTTACTATGAACTATTTTAATATCCCTATTCCACAGTACGTAAAAATTCCGATAGACCATGTGGCAGATGGCTTTATCGCTGTAGCATTAATAACTTTAGGGGCACAGCTATCCCAACTTGAAATAAAATCTATGTTTAATAAGATGGTATACATTAGTTGTTTTACACGATTAATCATAGGGCCTGCCGTGGCATTGCTTATCATTTTTGCTCTTGGTCTTGACGGTGTCGTGGCACAATCACTTTTTATAGCTAGTTCGTTCCCGACATCGCGAAATAGTTCCAGTCTGGCTTTAGAATATGACGTAGAATCGGCAACTGCTGCACAAACAGTTTTATTTTCAACGATTGTGAGCTGTATTACAGTGACAATTGTGATTTATGTAGCGGAACTGTTGTTTACTTAACAGTGGGGTGCTATTCAGAAATAAAAGATAGGGTGGAAAGCTTTTCAGGAGTTAGCGGCTTTTCTTCTGATTAAAAGCAGGGATTTATATTTATTAAAACAAGATATAAGTTGATCTTCGTTACGGCTGGGCGACTCCTTGGGGATCAGCAATAGAGGAACGAAGGCTAAAAGCATCACATCCTGTGATAACGCCTTCGTGACCAACATCGTGTTGGCCCGAGACCCTGGAGCGAGCAACGCGAGTGAAGAGGCCCATCGGACGCCCCCAGGAAAGCGCCCATCCGGAACGAAAATCAACCACACGTTATGATGATAATCCAAAAATAATCAAATGGAGCTTCCATCTATTAGCAATATCTGCTACACTAGCATCAAACTTAATAGTATTAACTAGGGGAGTCTGATGAGTCAGGCTGAGAGGGAAACGCATAGAGGTTTCTTGACCCTTTGGACCTGATCTGGCTCATACCAGCGTGGGAAAGTTAACCATTATTGCACACTATGTTATTTGCAATAACTATACCTTTACATTCTTAGCCGG
This sequence comes from Lysinibacillus sphaericus, assembly GCF_015844675.1. Taxonomy (GTDB): domain Bacteria; phylum Bacillota; class Bacilli; order Bacillales_A; family Planococcaceae; genus Lysinibacillus; species Lysinibacillus sphaericus_E. The sequence goes on from NZ_LDGC01000091.1 coordinate 81,606, forward strand.
ATCCAAAATTTTTTTGGATTCGGCTTTTTGTCTTCATTCAGCAGAAGATTCCTATCTTTGCAGGTGATGAGATGTATGCGGTTAAGCTTCCTAACTAGTAGGTGCCCAAACGCCTGCTGAATGAAGACAAGCCTCCGGCGGATGTCACGGATTTTAAAAGGAATGAATTGTGCGGGCACAATTCAAAATCCGGACGCGCAATTACGCCAAGGCGAAATTGATTTTTGTTGGGTGAGCTAGATTCGGTCCTTGTATAAATGTAAAAGGGAGCGAAGTAGTTTATGACAACAGTTAGCGAAAAGAATATTACGATTATGTCAAGTTTTGAAGGAAGTAAAAAAGTTTACGTAGAAGGTTCTCGACCAGATATTTTAGTGCCAATGCGTGAGATTGCTTTAAGTCCGACGACAGGAAGCTTTGGTGAAGAGGAAAATGCACCAGTGCGTGTTTATGATACGAGTGGCCCGTACACTGATCCTGCACATAAGGTGGACATTACGAAAGGATTGCCAGCTTTACGTAGTGCATGGATCAAAGAAAGAGGTGACGTTGAAGAATACGAAGGTCGTACAATCAAGCCAGAAGATAATGGATTCCGCAAAGCTGATGATCCACGAATGAATGAAAATATTTTTCCGGATTTATCTAGAAAGCCTTTACGTGCGAAGAAAGGTAAAAATGTAACGCAGCTTCACTACGCACGGAAGGGAATTATTACTCCAGAAATGGAATTTGTAGCGATTCGCGAAAATATGGATCCTGAGTTCGTGCGCTCAGAGATCGCGGCGGGGCGTGCAATTTTGCCATCTAATATTAATCACCCTGAGGCAGAGCCGATGATTATTGGACGCAACTTCCACGTGAAAATTAACGCTAATATTGGAAATTCAGCGGTGTCATCCTCTATTGCAGAAGAAGTAGAAAAAATGACGTGGGCTACACGCTGGGGTGCTGATAACATCATGGATTTATCTACGGGTAAACATATTCATACGACGCGTGAATGGATTATCCGTAATGCCGCAGTGCCAGTAGGGACGGTGCCGATTTATCAAGCGCTCGAAAAAGTAAATGGAGTGGCAGAGGATTTAACGTGGGAAGTGTATCGTGATACGTTAATTGAACAAGCAGAACAAGGTGTAGATTACTTCACGATTCATGCAGGCGTATTGCTACGCTATGTGCCATTAACGGCTAATCGTGTAACTGGCATAGTGTCTCGAGGAGGCTCGATTATGGCACAGTGGTGTTTATATCACCATCAAGAGAGCTTCTTATATACTCATTTTGAAGAAATCTGTGAAATTATGAAAACCTATGATGTTGCTTTCTCTTTAGGCGATGGTTTACGTCCTGGTTCTATAGCAGATGCAAATGATGAGGCTCAATTTGCGGAGCTGGAAACGCTAGGGGAATTAACGCAAATTGCCTGGGAGCATGATGTACAGGTGATGGTAGAAGGACCGGGTCATGTGCCGATGCATCTTATTAAAGAAAATATGGACAAGCAGTTAGAGGTGTGTAAAGAAGCTCCTTTCTATACGTTAGGGCCGCTAACAACAGATATTGCTCCAGGCTATGACCATATTACATCAGCTATTGGAGCAGCGATGATTGGCTGGTATGGTACGGCAATGCTATGTTATGTAACTCCTAAAGAACATCTTGGCTTACCAAATCGTGATGATGTTCGTGTAGGGGTTATTACGTACAAAATTGCTGCACACGCTGCTGATTTAGCGAAAGGGCATCCGGGGGCACAGCAACGTGATGATGCACTATCAAAGGCGCGCTTTGAATTCCGCTGGCGCGATCAATTCAATCTTTCGCTAGATCCAGAACGTGCAGTCGAATATCATGATGAAACATTGCCAGCAGAAGGAGCAAAAACTGCGCATTTCTGTTCAATGTGTGGGCCTAAGTTTTGTAGTATGAAAATCTCACAGGATATTCGTACGTATGCAAAAGAAAAAGACTTAAATACGACTGAAGCAATCCACAAAGGTATGCAGGAGAAGGCGAAGGAATTTAAAAAGGCCGGCAGTCAGATTTACCAATAATTATTAAGTGGGCTTGTGTCTATCAAATTAGACACAAGCTTTAATTTGGTTTCTCACCAAAAGTCCGACGTCCCCGAGGAAAGCGACCACCGGAACGGAAATCAACCCCTCATTTTGATGATGCGCCCTCATTTTGTCATCAAAATAAAAAAACTCCATGTGAGGTCGCCCTTCACATGGAGTAAAAAGTTGGATTTGGATATCAATAATAGTTGGAATACGTGGAGAATTAAACGTTTGTTGCTTGTTTTTCGTATGGGTTTGAAAGATCCATACCTTCTAATGAAAGACCCATAGCTTTTGCTACACCTTCACCATATGCTGGATCAGCTAAATAGCAGTGAAGAATATGACGACGTTTGATGAACTCTTCGACTGATGCCATATCATTAGCAGTATTTTCGAATAGGCGTTGTTGCTCATCGGCAGTCATTAGGCGGAATAATTTACCTGGCTGTTCGAAGTAGTTGTTGTCATCTTCACGGAAGTCGTGGATACCAGCATTACCGTCGATACGTAATTCAGGCTCTTTATAGTCTAAATTGTGTTCCCATTCACCGTAGCTATTTGGTTCATAACCTAAAGTTGAACCAAGGTTGCCATCGAAACGCATAGCACCGTCGCGGTGGAATGAACGGAATGGACATTTTGGTGCGTTCACAGGAAGCATGTAGTGGTTCACACCTAAACGATAGCGCTGTGCATCTGCATATGCAAAGATACGAGCTTGCAACATTTTGTCCGGCGAGAAGCTGATGCCAGGAATAATGTTAGATGGTGCAAATGCAGCTTGCTCAACTTCAGCGAAGTAGTTGTCCGGGTTTTTGTTTAACTCGAACTCACCCACAGGAATTAATGGGAAGTCTTTTTTATACCATACTTTTGTTAAGTCAAATGGGTTATATGGTAATTCGCGTGCTTGTTCTTCTGTCATTACTTGAATGGACAATTTCCATTTAGGGAAATCGCCGTTTTCAATTGCCTCATATAAATCGCGCTGTGAAGATTCGCGGTCGTTACTGATTACTTCAGCAGCCTCAGCGCCAGTTAAGTTTTTAATCCCTTGCTCTGTACTGAAGTGGAATTTAACCCATACGCGCTCATTTTCTTCATTAATAAAGCTATATGTGTGAGAACCGAAACCGTGCATATTGCGGTAACCAGTTGGAATACCACGATCAGACATAACGATTGTTACTTGGTGAAGTGCTTCTGGTAATGAAGTCCAGAAATCCCAGTTTGAATTAGCGTTTTTCATATTTGTACGTGGATCGCGTTTTACCACGTGGTTTAAATCTGTAAAGTGTAAAGGATCACGGAAGAAGAATACAGGTGTGTTGTTACCAACTAAATCCCAGTTGCCTTCTTCAGTATAGAACTTAAGTGAAAAGCCACGAATATCGCGCTCAGCATCTGCTGCACCACGTTCACCTGCAACTGTGGAGAACCGTGCGAACATTTCAGTCTTTTTCCCAACCTCTGAGAAAATTTTTGCTTTAGTATATTTAGTAATATCATGCGTTACAGTGAAAGTACCGAATGCACCTGAACCTTTAGCGTGCATACGACGTTCAGGAATAACTTCACGGTTGAAGTTTGCTAATTTTTCAACTAACCATACATCCTGAAGAAGTAGAGGACCACGAGGACCTGCTGACATTGAATCATGGTTGCTTACTACTGGAGCGCCACCTGCTGTTGTAAAGCGACGGCTACGATCATTTTTGTTTGTCATATTAGTTTACCTCCTAAAGAAAAATTGTGAGTCAAACTCTTCATCAATAACTATAACAAATATAAACTAGAATTGCTAGTAAATTATAATCATTATCGTTAAAGAATATTTATATTAAAATACAAACTATAAATATATGCTAGATTAAAAGTACTTATGAATAACTTTTACCACAAAACTAGCTTTTTCAAACATTTTCGAGAATTATTAAAGATGAGTTGTGGAGAAGGGGTAGCTCGAAATTAAAAGGCATTAAAGTAAATTCGTCTTTATTGAAAACGGAAAATGATAATTGAAAAAATGTGTTTTAGGGTTATGGTAAGTATTGGTTGATGACAGTGAAGGCTGGAGACTTCCTAAGGTCAGCTATAGAGGAATGAAGGCTAAAAAACCGTCACCTTCTATGATAACGTCTTCGTGGCCAACATCCACTGCACTTTCTCGCCGAAAGTATATTTGCCTCTCGTGCCCGGTTGGAAACTAACTTCTAGTATGCCTTTTCACGTTTTACGATAACGATTAGGCGTAATGCCGATGTGCTGTTTAAAAATTTTAATGAAGTAATTCGAATCTTCGAAACCATTTAAATAGGCAATTTCACTAATAGTAAAATCAGTTTCTACTAACATTTTTGTGGCATTATGAATTCGTACCTGCTGCAAGTAGCGTTTAAGTGGCAAGCCTTGCTTCTTTGAAAAGATCGTACTTAAATAATTGGGACTAATCCCTAATTTATGAGCAACGAAAGGTAAAGATAACCCGCTGTCCTGAAACTGTTGGTCGATAATTTCTATGGCCAGTTCTACATAGTCAGCACGTTTCTCCATTCGTGCCTCACGGGCCAATTCAATTAGTTTTTGTGTAAATGATATGATGCCATTTTGAATGGTATAAAATATAGGATGCTCAATAATTAAATGAAAAAGTTGACGATAATTTTGCTCAATTGCAGCTTTCTCGTGTAATTTATACTTCAGCATAAAGCGTCGAATTTGTGCTAAAACACTGGTTAGATGAATACGTAAGTCATCCTGCTCATAATAAATTCCTTCATTAAATAGTCGATATAAAAATGCTTTAACAGCTTCAATATTCCCATCCTCTAAACTACTTATTAATAATTGTTGCTCTTCGGGTGTTAGTAAAGGATCGAAGGGTTGTGTCTTCAGCTGCTTACTCGTATAAAAAATATGCCCATAGCCTTCGTAAAAACTTTGACGAAGTGCACGCTTCGTTAAAGTATACATATTCTTCATAGTTGTAGGTTCCCCATCGTAAATACCGGTATTTAAAGAGCTATTACTTGTCAATCGCCATTCCTTGATTAGTGTACGAACATCTTTCTCTATATCATTTGTTTGGAATAAGCAAACGATTCTCTCTGATAAAGGATAAATCCTCATACTAGAATAAATGGGAGTTTGCTGAAGCCAGTTATATAGTTTGTTAAACATGTCGGTATGCTCAGGCTCGATCATGGTGAAGTGTATATTTGTTTCTAGCGTACTAGTTTTACTATCTAAAAATAGTTGATCGTAAAAAGATTCATCTGTAGCTTCTTGATACAATGCTTCTGCCTTTGGTGTCCGAAGGGAAATAGCAGTAAGCTTTTGCTTTAATACTTCTAAATCAATTGGTTTAACGAAGAGATGTGCGACCTGTAAATCGATTGCTTTTAATGCATTTTTAAACAATGGCTCTGTCGTCATCGCTAAAATAGTTCCTGAATGTTTTTGTAAAACGCGATAAAGTGCCGTTAAACGATTATTCGAGAATAGGTCAATATTTAGTAGTATCACGTCAGGCTCGAATTGCTGGATACTTTGAAGTGCCTCATTAATAGTTGTACATATTTCGATGGTTACATCCCCGGGGAAATATGTATGTAAAAACCAACGAATACCTGAAAGGTCAGCGGAGTCTCTATCAATTAATAACAATTTCATACATACAAACCCACCTTAAAATTATCTAGTTTCGTAAAAAAATACGATTATATTATTAAAATATCAAAAAATCTGAAATAATTCATGTATTCTCTTTTAAAATTCCCTATTTTCTGAAAAAAGTAGTTAGTACAATGTAGATAGAGTAATTGTTATTTATCTTTTGTAGCGATAACTAAATTGATTACGGGCATTTTTACATAGTTATAAAGGGAACAGGGGATGGTATTATGAAGTCTATTATCGAGCTTGATGGCAAGACGTTAACAAGACAGAAAATAGGGGAAATTGTAAACGGTCTTGCTACGGTTGCGCTATCTACAGACAGTGTGGAGCGTATTCGTTTAAGTAGGGAGCGGATTGAAAAACGCTTAGCTGAGGGGCAAACCATTTATGGTGTGAATACAGGCTTTGGAAAGCTAAGTAATATAAAGATTGAAGAGGAAGATATTGAGCTTTTACAGTTGAATTTATTACGCTCAGATGCGACAGGTGTTGGTGTACCGTTCCCAACAGATGTTGTACGCGCCATGATGGTTTTGCGTGCTAATGCTTTAGCTCGAGGTTTTTCAGGTATTCGTCTAGAAACAGTGCAGCTGCTATTGGATCTTATAAATAAGGGAGTCCATCCGATTGTACCGTCTCAAGGTTCAGTTGGAGCAAGTGGAGATTTAGCACCGTTATCACATTTGGCTTTAGTGCTAGTAGGTGAAGGCAAGGCGGAGTTCAATGGCGAGGTTATGAGTGGCAGTGAGGCGTTAGAGCAAGCTGGACTAACACCGGTGCGACTACTAGCTAAAGAAGGATTAGCGCTTGTAAATGGTACACAAGCAATGACGGGAATTGGCGTATTAACTGTGAACGAGGCAGAGCGAATGGGGCTAGCGGCAGATATGGCAGCGAGTTTAACACTTGAGGCACTGAAGGGGATTACTTCAGCGTTTGACCCAGCGCTTTTGGCGGTAAGACCACACCCGGAATTAGAGCTTGTTGGTGGACGAATTCGCAAATGGCTTGAAGGAAGTAAACGTGTGACAAAGCAAGGTGAAATCCGCATGCAGGATGCCTATTCACTACGTTGTATTCCGCAAGTACATGGTGCTTCATGGCAGTCATTCTTCTATGCGGAGGACCGTGTGCAGATTGAAATGAATGCAACGACAGATAATCCGATTGTTTTAGAAAATGGAGAAGTATTGTCTGGGGGACATTTCCATGGTCAACCAATTGCATTGGCAATGGACTTTTTAAAAGTCGGTGTAAGTGAGTGGGCGAATATTTCGGAGAGACGTACAGAACGAATGGTGAATCCGCATCTTAATGAAGGTTTGCCACCATTTTTAGCGACAAATCCTGGTATTGAATGTGGACTAATGATTGCTCAATATACAGCGGCCTCTATCGTATCTGAAAACAAAGTATTGGCACATCCTTCAAGTGTGGATTCTATACCGACATCAGGTAACCAAGAGGATCATGTGAGCATGGGTACAACATCAGCCCGCCAAGTGCGTCAAATCGTACACAATGCCGCTCGTGTCATTGCAATAGAAATGATTTGTGCATCGCAGGCGATCCATCTAGATAAAGCAGAAGAGCAGTTATCTCCAACAACGCGAAAGTTTTTAGAAAAAGTGCGCGAGTTTTGCCCTCCACTGTTAGCGGATCAACCTATCAGTGATGAAATTGAAGCGCTTTCGCAGTATTTGTTAACAAGTGATGATCTATTAAATGAGTATAAGTAAGTTTTAAAGTAATAACTTCCTAGAGAAAATCCAAAAAATCCTTTAACTAGTTTTGACGACTTAGAGATTACTTTCAGAAAAAGCACTTACATCGGAGGGAGTAGTATGGAATTTCATCAACAAGAGCTGGAGCGAGATTCGCAATTTCGAATCTCCTCCGCTATTAAGATGTTTATCTGCAGTATAGTCGGAATATTCAGCTTTTTCGTATCGTTTGAATGGCGAGGTAAGGATTCCATTTTAATTGATCACATCGTAAGTTTTATTCGCACCGAAGCGCCACTGCTTGTAACTGCATATGTGCTCATAATGCTTGTAGGTGGAGCGATTCATCCATTCCTAACAAAGAAATGGAATAAGTCGACCGTCAATATTGTGATGTCAATCCTTAAAGTGGGCGGCATGATTGCGGGGATTTTGTTAATTTTCAATATAGCACCAGCATGGCTAGCGGATGAAAGTATTGGCCCGTATTTACTGGAGAAGCTTGTTAAGCCGGTAGGCATACTAATTCCGATCGGGTCTTTGTTTTTGGCACTTCTAGTTAGTTACGGATTGCTTGAATACATCGGTGTTTTAGCACAACCGTTTATGAAACCTGTTTTTAAAACATCAGGACGTTCAGCAGTGGATGCAGTAGCCTCATTTGTCGGCAGTTATTCGGTTGGATTGCTGTTAACAAACCGTCTTTATATGGAAGGTCGCTACACAGCGAAGGAGGCCGTGATTATTGGAACAGGCTTCTCGACTGTATCTGTCACGTTTATGGTTGTCATTGCGAGTACGTTGGATATGATGCAGCATTGGAATGCGTTTTTCTGGGTGTCACTCGTTGTAACATTCTTGGTCACTGCGCTAACGGTACGCCTTTATCCGATTCGTTCCATGAAGGACGAATATTACGAGGGTGCGACGCCGATGCCAGAAAAGATTGTTAAAAAGGGGCGTTTTAAAGAAGCTTGGCGTCAAGCGATGGAGGCTGTTGATCAAAATCCGCCTATGTCAAAAATTTTATGGGCGAATTTAAAGGATGGCTTCATCATGACGATGGGGGTTATGCCATCGATTTTATCGGTTGGTCTTTTAGGGCTTGTGCTTGCAACATATACACCTATTTTTGATTGGCTTTCGTATATTTTTGTACCATTCACATATGTACTACAAATTCCAGAACCATTTTTAGCGGCAAAAGCGCTGTCATTATCGTTAGCAGAGGTATTTTTACCGGCACTTGTTGTGACACAGGCAGCACTTGTGACGAAATTTATTGTGGCAGTTGTATCGATTTCGGCAATTTTGTTCTTTTCAGCTGTCATACCACTTATTTTATCAACTGAAATTCCGGTGACGTTGCGCCAAATTGTAACCATTTGGTTTGTGCGTGTCGTACTAACTTTAATCATTGTAACACCAATAGCATTTTTACTATTTTAAAGGAGCGTGTTTTTTATGGTAGTCAAAACAAATATTCGTGCACCACGTGGGAATGAATTATCTTGTAAAGGTTGGACACAAGAAGCTGCAATGCGTATGTTAATGAACAATCTAGATCCTGAAGTAGCAGAAAATCCAGATGAGCTTATCGTCTATGGTGGAATCGGTAAAGCGGCGCGTAATTGGGAAAGTTATGAGCAAATTATCGCATCATTAAAAGAATTAGAGAATGATGAAACACTTCTTATTCAATCAGGAAAGCCGGTAGCTGTATTCCGTACACATGAACATGCGCCACGTGTATTAATTGCAAATTCAAATTTAGTACCGTCGTGGGCAAATTGGGAGCATTTCTATGAGTTAGAGGACCGTGATTTAATGATGTACGGTCAAATGACAGCTGGTAGCTGGATTTATATTGGCGCACAAGGTATTTTACAAGGAACATATTTATCATTTGTAGAGGCGGGTAAAAAAGTATTTGGCACAGCGGATTTACGCGGCAAATTCATCCTTACGGGTGGCATGGGTGGCATGAGTGGTGCACAGCCTTTAGCTGGGAAAATGGCTGGCGCTGTCATTTTAGTAGTCGAAGTGGAACGTGCTCGAATTGAACGTAAAATTAAAGAGGGTTACTGTGATTATCTTGTGGAGACGGTAGATGAAGCGATTGAATTAGTCAATAAATTACGTGACAAAAAAGAGCCAGCGTCAATTGGTCTTGTTGGCAATTGCGCAGATGTTAATCGTGAGCTATTGAACCGTGGAATTATCCCTGATTTTGTCACAGACCAAACATCTGCCCATGATCCGATCAATGGCTATGTTCCAAATGGCATGACGTTTGAGGAAGCGCTTGAACTACGTAAAAGTGATGTGAAAACGTATGAACAAAGAGCAAAAGAAACGATGGCTGAGCATGTTCGTACAATGCTTGAATTCCAACAAGCAGGTGCAGAAGTATTTGATTACGGTAATAATATTCGTGCGTATGCCAAAGAGATGGGTGTAACAAATGCCTTTGATTTCCCTGGTTTTGTTCCAGCGTATATTCGTCCTTTATTCTGTGAGGGGAAAGGACCATTCCGTTGGGCTGCACTTTCAGGTAATCCAGAGGACATCTATAAAACAGATGCACTAGCAAAAGAAATGTTTGCTGAAGATGAAGGGCTTGTGAATTGGATTGATATGGCCCAAAAGATGGTGAAATGGCAAGGGTTACCGGCGCGTATATGCTGGTTAGGCTATGGTGATCGTCACCGTTTTGCACTGAAGGTTAATGAAATGGTTGCCAATGGAGAGTTGTCAGCACCGATTGTCTTTGGTCGAGATCATTTAGATTCTGGCTCTGTTGCATCACCAAACCGTGAAACAGAGGGCATGCTTGATGGTACTGATGCAGTATCAGATTGGCCAATTTTAAATGCACTTGTTAATACAGCAAGTGGTGCAAGCTGGGTAAGTGTGCATCACGGTGGTGGTGTAGGAATGGGTTATTCGCAACATGCTGGTCAAGTGTTAGTGGCGGATGGTTCTGAGCTAGCTGCTGAGAAGATTGCACGAGTGTTAATTTCGGATCCAGGAATGGGCGTTGTGCGTCACGCAGATGCTGGCTATGAAATTGCTATTAATACAGCGAGAAACAAAGGTGTGCATATACCAATGTTAAAGGATGATGCTAAGTGACTATTTTAATCAAGAATGCCAACGAAGTGATCACGTTAAAAAGTGCCGTACAAGGTCCGCGTACAAAGGAACAAATGCGTGACATTGCAGTAGTGGAAAATGGCAGTGTTTTAATGGAGGGAAATAGCATTATTGCAGTTGGACCAATTGCTCAGCTAGAAGTGGATTTCCCTGATCTTGTAAGGGTTGCTGAAGTTATTGACGCCTCAGGAAAGGTTGTTATGCCGGGTCTCGTCGATTGTCATACGCATTTAGTTCACGGAGGTACACGTGAGCAGGAATTTAATATGCGACTCAATGGTGCAACATACATGGAAATTATGAATGCAGGCGGTGGGATTCATGCTACAACAAACCGGACACGAGAAACTAGCTTTGGTGATTTATATGAAAAAACGATGAATCATTTAGATGTGTTTTTAAAGCATGGTGTCACAACGGTTGAGGCAAAATCAGGCTATGGATTAGATTGGGAAACTGAAAAGAAACAGCTAGAAGTAACAAAGGAATTGCAAGCTACTCATGACATTGATGTCGTTAGTACCTTTATGGGGGCGCATGCGGTACCGCGTGACTATAAAGGTCGTGAGGATGAATTTGTGGATCTAGTCATTCATGATATGTTACCGAAAGTAGCTGAGCTAAACCTTGCAGAATTCAATGATGTATTTTGTGAAAAAGGTGTATTTACGCCAGAGCAGTCACGACGCATTTTAGAGGCCGGAAAAGCGTTGGGGTTAACACCGAAAATTCATGCAGATGAAATTGAGCCTTATGAGGGAGCGGAGCTTGCTGCAGAAGTAGGAGCCATTTCTGCGGAGCACTTATTAGTTGCTTCTGATGAAGGGATACAAAAAATGGCCGAAGCTGGCACGATTGCTGTGTTGCTACCTGGAACAGCATTCTTCTTACGTGCACCATTCGCGAGAGGACGCCTAATGATTGATGAAGGGGTACCTGTAGCTATTTCAACTGACTTTAACCCTGGCTCATCTCCAACGTTGAGTCTGCCATTTATTATGAATTTAGCTTGTATGCATATGGGGATGACACTCGAGGAAGTGTTAACGGCGACTACCGTTAATGCTGCATACGCAATTAATCGTGGACATCAAATTGGCTCCCTTGAAGCAGGCAAACAAGCTGATGTCATAATATTGGATGTTGCCAATTACAAGCAATTGCAATATTTCTATGGCATGAATCATACGAATACTGTCATTAAAAATGGGCGAGTTGTCGTACAGGATGGAATTCTTTTGAAAAATCAACTAGTAAATTAAATAATAAAAAAGGCATAAATAAGGCAGAAATGCTTTATTTATGCTTTTTTTATGGATAGCTGTTCATCTTATTCTTTTTTTATAAAAAGAGTTGAAATTGTTAACTGGAAAAGTTATCATGTTATTAAATAGTAATTATTGATTTACAAATTACTTATGGCGATTTATAGAAAATATAATGAAGTACAGTATCCAAATTTATATATGCCATATATCAGTCGGAACGGAAATCGACCACACGTTATGATGGTGATCATGAGAAGTAAACAAATACTCGCTCTCTAAGGGAAGTTGTAGTATTACGCTTTATCTAAGCCTTCGTCATCATTCCTGCAAAACTTGAGTCAAAGGAGTTATCTTAAAATGACAAAATATCATTCACAAGAAGAAGTTCTTGCGAATTACGATTCTTCTAATTATATAACACCTGATGGATATACATCAGATATCGCAGTTTTTACAATAACATCCGAAAAAGTAGAGGAAAAAGCACCTCCGATGATGACGCTTAAAATTATGTTGATTAAACGGGCCGAAAAAGATCATGAAGGAAACCAAAATATCGAAGGTGGAAAATGGGCGCTTCCAGGTGGATTTGTAGATGCGACAAAAAAGGAAACAGCTTATATGGCCGCTAAAAGAGAATTGAAAGAGGAAACGAATGTAGATGGTCTACACATTAAGCACTTTGGTGTCTACGATGATATAGATCGTGATCCTCGAGGTTGGATGATTTCAAATGCCTTTTATGCAATCGTTCCGGAAGTATACATTGACAAACGTCAAGCCAATGACGATGCGGTAGAAGTAGAACTTTTCGATATAAATGAAGTGTTCAAACTCGATTTAGCCTTTGATCATCGGAAAATTATTTCAGACGCTTTAGAATTTATTAAGAAAGATATGATACAAACAACGGTTGCTAAAAATTTTTTACCGGAAGAATTTACGTTATCTGAACTACAGAGGGTTTTATTGACAGTAGGAGATGATCCACGTATTTCAAACGATTCAGTGTTCTTTACAAAAGCACCTAAGCTTCCTTTTATTGAAAAAGTATTAGAAGAAGGGAAGCCGAAGAAAACGAAAAGAAATTCATTTAGACCATCGCAATTATATTCTTTTAATGACTTCGAAATCGTAGAGTCAATTTATCATTAGGAAAGCATCAGTCTTTCCTAATTAATTTTCAATATACTAATTTGTAATTTGCTAATTACTAATTAAATGAGAAATTGGAGTGATGGAAATATGTCTAAGCGTGCATTGATTAATATTGATTATACAGTGGATTTTGTAGCTCAAGATGGAGCTCTAACTTGTGGAAAGTCCGGGCAACTATTGGAAGGGGTAAATGCACAATTAACAAAGGAATTTATGTCAAATGGTGATTTTGTAGTTTTCGCTATTGATGTTCATGAAAAAGAAGATAGCTATCACCCAGAAACAAAGCTTTTCCCTCCTCACAATATTCGAGGTACGAGGGGGAGAGAACTATATGGCTCTTTAAAAAAACTATATGAAGAGAATAAAGGGTTGGATCATGTCTACTATTTGGATAAAACCAGATATTCTGCTTTTGCAGGTACGGATTTAGAGATTAAATTGCGTGAAAGAGGCATTACAGAACTACATTTAATCGGTGTATGTACGGATATTTGCGTTCTTCATACCGCGGTAGATGCCTATAATAAAGGATTTAACATCGTTATTCATAAAGATGCAGTGGCGTCTTTTAATCAAGCAGGGCATGAGTGGGCATTAAGACATTTCGAGCATTCTCTCGGAGCTACTATTATGTAAACGGAGGAATAAGGTATGAAATATGCGGACGATAGCTTCATGTTACACACGGATTTATATCAAATAAATATGGTGGAAACGTACTGGAATGATGGCACTCAAAATCGAACAGCGGTTTTTGAACTGTACTTTCGACAACTTCCGTTCGGGAATGGCTATGCGATATTTGCAGGCTTAAAAAAGATAATGGAGTTTATCAAAAACTTTGGTTTTTCAAATAGCGATATTCAATATTTACGCGAGGAAGGAAAATACTCAGAGGAATTTCTTAAATACCTTCAAAATCTAAAATTTACAGGTTCTATTTCTGCAATGAGGGAAGGTGAATTAGTATTTGCGAATGAACCTATTTTACGAATTGAAGCCCCATTGGCAGAAGCTCAGTTAATGGAGACACCTTTATTAAACATCGTTAATTACCAAACTCTTATTGCAACGAAGGCTTCGCGCATTAAACAAGTGATTGGAGAGGATGTCGCGATGGAATTCGGTACTCGTCGAGCGCATGAATTTGATGCAGCGATTTGGGGAACTCGTGCAGCTTATATTGGTGGATTTTCTGCAACTAGCAATGTCAGAGCTGGAAAATTATTTGGCATCCCTGTCTCAGGTACTCATGCACATGCCATGATACAGGCATATCGTGATGAATACACTGCATTTACAAAGTATGCAAATACGCATAGAGATTGCGTTTTCTTAGTAGATACGTATGATACGTTACGTTCGGGTGTCCCTAATGCAATTCGGGTCGCAAAGGAGTTTGGAGATAAAATCAATTTTGTAGGAATAAGGTTGGACAGTGGAGATTTATCGTATCTGTCAAAAAAAGCAAGGGAAATGCTAGATGAAGCTGGCTTCACTGAAGCGAAAATTATAGCATCTAATGATCTGGACGAATACACGATTATCAATTTGAAGTCTCAAGGGGCTAAAATTGATACATGGGGAATCGGAACTAAGCTCATTACAGCGTACGATCAAGCAGCTCTTGGTGGCGTATACAAATTAGTATCTATTGAAGGTGAAAACGGGGAAATGGTCGATACCATCAAAATTTCCGGAAATCCAGAAAAAGTAACGACTCCAGGCCGCAAACGTATTTATCGAATTATTAATACAGCCAATGGTCATGCTGAAGGAGATTATATTGCATTGGACTGCGAAAACCCACAAGAGGAAAAACGCTTGAAAATGTTTCACCCTGTTCATACTTATATCAGTAAATTTGTGACGGATTTTACAGCAAAAGAATTACATCAAGACATTGTAGTAAATGGATCTATTCTTTACAAAGAACCAACACTTCAAGAAATTCAAGTATATGTAGAGGAGAATTTACATCTACTATGGAGTGAGTACAAACGAACAATGAATCCAGAAGAGTATCCGGTCGATTTAAGTCAAGCGTGCTGGGATAATAAAATGACAAGAATTAAAGAAATTAAAGAAAAAGTCACGAAGATGATGAATGAGAGAAAATAATAGAGAAGAGGAATGGGGGTTAGGACATGGCGAAAATAGGGATTTACGGATCATCCTTTGATCCAATTACAAATGTTCACCTTTGGACAGCAAGCACAGTCGCACATCGTTGCAAATTAGATAAAGTGATCTTTTTACCTTGCTCAAACAAGCGAAAAGACAAGGAGATAAAAACGAAGAATACACATCGCTGGAATATGCTGCAGCTGGCTATTGCTAAGGATGAGCGTTTTATTGCAGATTCATATGAAATGGAGCAAGAGGGCTGGAATATTTACACATATGATACGATGAAATATTTTAGAGAACAACACCCGAATGATGAAATTCATTTTATTATGGGGGCTGATTTATTAAACGATATTGGTGCTGGGTTGTGGAAAAGGGGAGATGCATTAGTAGCTGAAAATAAATTTATTGTAATGGCAAGGCATGGAATAGATATGTTATCAACAATTAGTCGATCTCCTATTTTGAGGAATCATGATGATGGAAGATTCCATTTAATTGACAAAGGGTTAGCGATGGAAATTAGCTCTACCTATATTCGAGAAGAATTTGCAATGGGCGGTGAACCAAGATACCTACTCCCAGACGCTTGTTATGACTATATTAAAGCGCATAATCTTTATCAAAAATAATCAAGTTAGAGCCGATGCATGAGAGTGCGGGGGAATACTGCGCTTCACTATTTGCTGTAAAAGCTGTATGGATAATTTAATTGATAGACCCCGCTTGTAAGGTATTGCAAGGAGCATCAAAACGGTCTCAATTTCGTCCAAGGAGAGGTTTACTTTGGACGAAAAATATATTTCATTATAATTAAGGTAGGGTTTTAAAGGTTTTACATCGCTATACTCTTTTGATGCAGCTTTCCTACAAATACTAACGATGAGGAGCTATTGATTTTTCACGGAGAGTGGCGACTCCTGCGGGATGAGCTTGTGCTGAAAGCCCCGCAGGAACGTAGTGACGAGGAGATTGAAGCCAAGCCCGCGGAAAGCGCCAACTCGGAGTGAAAATCAACCTTTGTTTAAAGATACGCGTTATTTTACATTTATTCTTTTGTCGATAAGTTGTTGATGTTGATTGGAGTGAAGGTTGAACGACCCTGGGAGGAACGGAAATCAATCTCACGTTATGTGATGAGACTTTTATTTCGAAAAGATGGTGAACTTTCTCATTTGTAGTCTAGGGTAAGATATAATAAATCTAAGTGATAGAAACAGGCATTGTGCTTTACAAAAGGTTTTGTTTATAACCTTTTGTAAACACAATGATTTAATGTTAGAAAGGAATTCTTAGATGTGCAGCTTACATTAACATTTCTTATTTTAGGAGCGACAATTTTTGCATTTGTGACTAACAAAGTACGAGCGGACCTCGTTGCGATTGTGTCACTTCTAGCATTTGTCATTACGGATATTTTAACACCCGCAGAAGCACTAGCTGGTTTTTCAAACTCTGTAGTTTTAATGATTGCAGGGCTGTTTGTCGTGGGTGCAGGAATTTTACGAACAGGACTTGCGGGGATGGCAGGGCAATTACTGCTAAAGTGGTCAGGTAATAGTGAGTTGAAATTATTTGTATTATTGCTCATTATTGTAGGTTCTGTCGGGGCGTTTATGAGTAATACAGGCACTGTAGCTTTGATGATGCCGATAGTTGTTAGTATTGCGATTAGCATGAAGGTAAGTCCATCAAAATTTTTACTACCACTTTCTTATGTTGCTAGTCTTTCTGGGCTTATGACACTTATTGCATCACCGACAAATCTGATCGTTAGTCAGTTATTGGTCGATCGTGATTACAATAAACTAGGTTTTTTCGAAGTAACACCCATCGGTATTGTAGGGATGATTGTTGGTATTACCTATTTAGTACTTGTGCGCAACATTCTTTTACCAAATGAAAAAAGTCGTACAGCAACAAAAGCTGATTATAGATTATCTCCGAAGAAAATTATTAAGCAATATGATTTAAATAATCGTTTGTTTAAAGTGTATGTGCCCGAGGATTCGTCGATTATTGACGCAACATTAGCAGAATTAAAGCTTCCGGCCAAATATACGCTTTGTATGATGAAAATTCACCGACGATCTCAAGAAGGTATTAATTTTTTACCAGTGACATATCAGGAAATGGCAGGTCCGACAAGTGTGATCCATGCCAAAGATGAATTGTACGTCCAGGGTGAGGAAGAGAATATTCGTCGTTTTGCTGCTGATTATAGTCTGGAGATGCAGGAGCTGGCTGAAGGAGAGGCTGATGAATTAGTATCGAAGCATCTTGGGATTGCTGAGGTATTATTAACACCAAATTCTAGTTTTATTAATAAGACCGTAAGCACCCTAGGCTTCCGAGAAAAATATAATCTTAATATAATTGGCATAAATCGTAGAGGTGGCTATAAGCTGCAAGATATGGTGACGCATAAATTAAAATTTGGAGATGCCATTTTAGTACAAGGTGCATGGGATGAAATTTTATTACTTGCAAGGGAAACGCAGGATGTCGTTGTTGTTGGTCAGCCGAAGGAACATGCTAGTGTAGCTGCAGCGACGGGAAAAGCTGGTATTGCAGGTGTCATTATGCTTTTAATGATTGTGCTAATGGCTTTTGAAATTTTCCCTGCTGTTATTTCCGTTATGATTGGCGCCGTATTGATGATATTAACAGGCTGTTTGCGTAATATGGAAGATGCATATAGCAATATGAATTTTGAAAGTATTGTACTAGTAGCTGCAATGCTTCCGATGGCGACTGCATTGGAAAAAACGGGCGGTATGGCCATTTTATCTGATGGTATTATCAATGCGCTTGGAAACTATGGACCATACGGAGTACTGATCGGAGTTTATATTTTAACTGCAGTCTTTGGTCAGTTCATTAGTAATACAGCCACTGCTGTATTATTCGCACCGATTGCTATGAATGCCGCGATTGCGATGGAAGCAAGTCCAACGACATTTATGATTGCTGTTGCTGTAGCAGCGAGTATGGCGTTTGTTACTCCGATTGCTTCACCAACAAATGCGTTAGTTATGACAGCTGGCGGTTATAAGTTTATGGACTTTGTGAAGATTGGAATACCACTACAGATTATTATGTTTATCGTTATGATGCTGGCAATTCCATTTTTCTTTCCATTTTAAAAACTCGGTGTCTATACCGAGTTTTTTATTTATTTTTTGAAATCTATTAATTTCTTATTGAAGGTTATGATAAAATTCTATTTTAGATACTAATAAAAAGTTAAATCAACTTGAGATGTAGAGTCTAATGAAAATTTATTTTTGTAAGTATTTAAATAGGAAGTTTTTCAATGAAATAAAAAAGTATAAATTTTTATTAGAAAAAGTGTTGACCATTTTGAATTAAGCGTGTAGTATTATACGAGTCGCTAAGATAACTTCTGAAAAACAATTAAAACAAACAAAATTAGTTGTTGACATCGAGTTTGCAGCGTGTTATGATATAAGAGTTGCTGCTGAAAAACAGTAACGAAATGAACCTTGAAAACTGAACAAGCAAAACGTAATCAATAAAGTTTTCAGTAGCTAACCTTGAGTTAGTGAAAGAAACAAAATTTTGGACATCAAACATGATGCCAGCAAAACAATTTGAGCTAATCAAATTTCTTTTATGGAGAGTTTGATCCTGGCTCAGGACGAACGCTGGCGGCGTGCCTAATACATGCAAGTCGAGCGAACAGATGAGGAGCTTGCTCCTTTGACGTTAGCGGCGGACGGGTGAGTAACACGTGGGCAACCTACCTTATAGTTTGGGATAACTCCGGGAAACCGGGGCTAATACCGAATAATCTATTTTACTTCATGGTGAAATACTGAAAGACGGTCTCGGCTGTCGCTATAAGATGGGCCCGCGGCGCATTAGCTAGTTGGTGAGGTAACGGCTCACCAAG
>NZ_LDGC01000092.1:0-346319 GCF_015844675.1 Lysinibacillus sphaericus
TTGGATAGGCTACACTAAGTTGGACAGATAAAATAAGGGGTTGTAAACTTAGACTAATAAAACAAGGGAGCGTGCTGCTATGACACGTCAACGTCGAACTTTTACACCCGAATTTAAACTGCAATTAGTGAAACTTTATGAAAATGGTAAATCTCGTGCAGACATTACTAGAGAATATGATATTACACCTTCTGCGTTAGATCGTTGGATAAAAAATCATAAAGAAACAGGTTCTTTTGATGCCAAAGATAATCGATCAGAAGAAGAAAATGAACTGGCTCGATTACGCAAGGAAAACCAAAGATTAATGATGGAAAATGATATTTTAAAGCAGGCGGCGCTGATCATGGGACGAAAATAGATGTGATTCGAAATAATGCTCACAAATATTCGGTATCAGCAATGTGTGACGTCCTCAATATTCCAAAAAGTACGTATTACTATCATGCCGATTTGTGTAGTAAACGTACGCTAAAAACTGAAGATAAAGAGATTTCCAAAGAGATTGCCCGTATTTTCAAAGAAAGCCGTAATAATTATGGTACGCGTAAAATCAAGAAAGAACTGAGTAAATTACCAGAGCCAAAACACGTATCACGTCGTCGAATTGGTCGTTTAATGAAAGATCTTGGACTCGTATCAAACTATACAGTAGCACAGTATAAGCCGCATAAATCAACATGTAATGAAGCGTCAGTAAAAAATGAATTACAGCGTCAGTTTGAGCAAGAAGAGCCATTGGCTGTCATCGTCAGCGATTTAACATACGTTCGTGTCGGAAAAAAGTGGCACTATGTATGCTTATTTGTCGACCTTTTTAATCGTGAGATTATTGGTCATAGTGCTGGCGCGAATAAAACTGCAGAACTTGTGTATCAAGCGATTGCGAGCATACATGCCAATTTGAATGATGTCAAAATGTTTCATACTGACCGAGGAAAAGAGTTTGATAATAAACTAATTTCAGAGAGTCTTGAAACATTCGGTATCCAACGGTCACTAAGCATGAAAGGTTGCCCTTATGACAACGCTGTGGCCGAAGCGATGTTTAAGGTATTTAAAACAGAATTCGCTAACGGAGCTCATTTCTCTTCTCTTGAACAGCTCGCCCTTGAACTTGATGATTATGTTCATTGGTTCAATAACATTCGAATTCACGGAACACTAGGCTATTTAACACCAGTAGAATTCAAGCAACAGCCCTTATAATTTTTGTCCAGTTTAGTGTTGACATACCACTTTATCCCGCAATAAGGGGCAGTAAAAACAGATGAACTGCCCCTAATTGCCCGATTGGTGAAGACTAATGATCAGTGGGGTACAGAAAACACCCCACTGATAAAGTTTCACTTTATCCCGCAATAAGGGGCAGTAAAAATAGATGAACTGCCCCTAATTGCCCGATTGGTGAAGACTAATGATCAGTGGGGTACAGAAAACACCCCACTGATAAAGTTTCACTTTATCTCGCAATAAAGGAACGCAATTATGCCGAGAATGAGTATCTTTAGACAAAGCTTTCATTTTACATAGTAAACTAGAATTCGTTATCAAATATATTTCGAGGGGTATGTATCATAGCAAGAATCTTCTTTGAATAATTATAGAAGTATGCCTACGAATAGGCTTCGTAGAATGTGACAAAACTTATAGGGGAGGATTAAAGATGAAAAAAATTATGAATCAACCTGAATCACTTGTTATGGAAATGTGTAATGGGATAGTTATGGCTCACCCGGAACTTGAGCTGTTAAAAAAATATAAAGTAATTAAGAAAAAAGCAATGAATGCAAATAAGGTAACTTTAATTAGCGGTGGCGGTAGTGGGCATGAACCAGCACATGCAGGGTTAGTAGGAAAAGGAATGCTCGATGCTGCGGTATGCGGTGACGTGTTTGCCTCTCCTTCACAAATACAGGTATATCAAGCAATTAAAGCAACAGCTAGCCAAAAAGGTACGCTGCTCATTATTAAAAATTACAGTGGAGATATAATGAATTTTAAAAATGGCGCCCACTTAGCCATGGAGGATGGCATTCAAGTAGAGTACGTTCGCGTAGAAGATGATATTGCAGTAGAAGATAGCCTTTATACAGTAGGACGCCGCGGTGTTGCAGGAGTTGTGTTAGTACATAAAATTGCTGGTGCAGCCGCAGAAGAAGGTATGGATTTGATGCAGGTTAAAGCTGTAGCGGAAAAAGCAGCGGCAAATGTTCGAACAATTGGTCTGGCACTAACTTCCTGTACGGTTCCAGCTAGTGGATCACCTACTTTCAAATTGGGTGAGGACGAGATGGAATATGGTGTCGGTATTCATGGAGAGCCAGGAAGAAAAAGAGAAAAAATGATGGCTGCAGATGAATTAGCTTTACGTATGACAAATGACCTTATGAAAGATTTAGGAGTAGATAAAGATGCTGAAATTGCTGTTCTAGTAAATGGATTTGGCGGTACACCACTTCAAGAACTTTATCTGTTTAATAATGCGGTTGCTAGAGAGCTGAGTAAAAGAAATATACGAATCAGTAGAACGTTTGTCGGCAATTACATGACAAGTATTGATATGGCTGGGATCTCTCTTACAGTAATGAAACTAGATGATGAACTGAATACACTATTATCGAAAGAATGTAATACACCTGCATTTAAGGTAGATGGACCAGTTGAACGTGTAGAATATGTAGATATTAAGGATAACGTAGAGGAGAAACAAGTTTTCTTTGAGACGGAAACAGAGGAAGAACACGCTATCATCAAAAATGAGGTAATCACATTAAATAATATGATTTATCTTGTAGATAAAATGAGCGAGATTATTATAAAGAACGAAGTGCCTTTTTGCGAATTGGATACCCATGCAGGTGACGGCGATTTCGGTATGAGTGTCGCAAAAGGATTTAAGGAATTAAAACGAGGATGGAGCTCGATTCTAAATCATGAACATTTAAGTATTGGGACTTTCCTTGATGGTTGTTCCATGATCATTATGGAACATTGCGGAGGAGCTTCTGGTCCAATTTGGGGCGGGGCATTCCGAGCTGCTAGTAAAGTAGTAGAGGGAAAAATGGAATTAACTGTAGGAGAGTTTGCTGAAATGTTAAAAGCGACGCTGAAAGGTATACAATCTGTCGGTGAGCGTTCTTTCGGAAGAGGGGCAGAAGTAGGAGATAAAACGCTTGTAGATGCGCTTGTACCTTGTGTAAATGCCTGGTCAGAAAGCGCTGCAATTGGTGCGGACTTTAAAACAGCCTTTGAGAAAGGGGCAGAGGCTGCTGTTAAAGGAGCGGAATATACAAAAGAAATTGTTGCTCGAATGGGTCGCGCTGGAACAGTTGGTGAAAGAAGCCTAGGATATCCGGATGCTGGTGCTTATGCGCTGGGGGTTATTTTTACAGAGCTTTCTTGTAGTTTAAAATAATGCGAGCTCTATGGACACAACTTATTTTGGATATTGTTACCTTCATAGGGATTTAATTTGTTCAAAAATGGTTAGTATGTAAACAAAGTCTTGTGCTTTTCAGTACTTTCCATTAGAATAAATGCAATACATGTAAGACAATGATGAGGAATAGTAAATTTGTGTTTCTTTTTAGAGAGCTAGCGGTTGGTGGGAGCTAGTAGGAAAGCAAATTGAACTCGCCTTCTGAGTCTGCCCGAGTGAAACAGCTCGTGCCGTTCCTTCCGCGTTAAGGAAGCTAAAGCCGAGTGTGATCACTAATGTGGGTGGTACCGCGGGAGATACGAATTCTCTCGTCCCTTTCTATTGAAGAAAGGGGCGAGTTTTTTTATTTTTTAAATATTTTGTCAATTCTTAAGTTGAAGAGCATGACACATTCAAAGGAGGAAAAATAATGAGTTTTAATCATCAACAAATCGAAAAAAAGTGGCAGCAATATTGGGCTGATAATAAAACGTTTAAAACTGAAAACGAAACAGAAAAACCAAAATTTTATGCGTTAGACATGTTCCCATACCCATCTGGTGCTGGTCTTCATGTAGGACATCCAGAGGGCTACACAGCGACAGACATCCTTTCACGCTTCAAGCGTATGCAAGGATATAACGTCCTTCATCCTATGGGATGGGATGCATTTGGTTTACCTGCAGAGCAATATGCACTTGATACAGGAAATGACCCGGCAGAATTTACAGCGAAAAATATTGCAACATTTAAGCGTCAAATCCAAGAGTTAGGCTTTAGCTATGACTGGGATCGTGAAATTAACACAACAGATCCAGAATATTATAAATGGACACAATGGATCTTTATCCAGCTTTATAAAAAAGGCTTAGCCTATGTAGATGAAGTAGCTGTAAACTGGTGTCCAGCACTTGGAACAGTACTTGCAAACGAAGAAGTTATTGATGGAAAGTCAGAGCGTGGTGGTCACCCTGTAGAACGTCGTCCAATGAAGCAATGGATGCTTAAAATTACTGCCTATGCTGATCGTTTAATCGATGACTTAGAGGAAGTTGATTGGCCAGAGTCTATTAAGGATATGCAACGTAACTGGATTGGTCGTTCAGAGGGTGCTGAAGTAACATTTAATATAGATGGAACAGATGAAAACTTCACAGTGTTTACAACACGTCCTGATACATTATTTGGTGCTACATACTGTGTTATTGCACCTGAGCATAAATTAGTGGAACAAATTACAACGGCTGAACAACAACAAACTGTTGAAGCTTATTTAGATAAAGTAAAATTGAAATCTGATTTAGAACGCACAGATTTAGCGAAAGAAAAAACAGGCGTATTCACAGGTGCCTATGCAATTAATCCGATTAACGGTAAAAAAATGCCGATTTGGGTTGCAGACTACGTATTAGTATCATACGGTACTGGTGCAATTATGGCAGTTCCAGCACATGATGAGCGTGACTATGAATTCGCAACAGAATTTGGTTTAGAAATTATTCCTGTCCTTGAAGGCGGAGACATTAGCAAAGAAGCCTTCACGGGTGATGGTAAACATATTAACTCTGATTTCCTTGATGGCTTAAACAAAGAGGAAGGTATTGCTAAAGCAATTCAATGGCTTGAAGAAAAAGGTGTAGGAGAGAAGAAAATCTCTTACCGTCTTCGCGACTGGTTATTCTCTCGTCAACGTTACTGGGGTGAGCCAATTCCTATGATACATTGGGAAGATGGTACAACGACGCCAGTACCGGAATCAGAATTACCATTAGTGCTACCAAAAACAGATAATATTCGTCCTTCAGGTACGGGTGAATCTCCGTTAGCGAACATTTCTGAATGGGTAAATGTTGTTGATCCTGAAACTGGCAAAAAAGGCCGTCGTGAAACGAATACGATGCCACAGTGGGCAGGTTCTAGCTGGTACTTCATACGTTATATTGACCCAACAAATAAAGAAGCAATTGCGGACCCTGAATTACTGAAACGTTGGTTACCAGTTGATATTTATATCGGTGGGGCAGAGCATGCGGTATTACACTTACTATACGCTCGCTTCTGGCACAAAGTATTATACGATTTAGGTGTTGTACACACGAAAGAGCCATTCCACAAATTATTTAACCAAGGGATGATTCTTGGTGAAGGTAATGAGAAAATGTCTAAATCAAAAGGTAATGTCGTTAACCCGGATGAAATCATTTCTTCACACGGTGCTGATACTTTACGTCTATATGAAATGTTCATGGGCCCACTTGAAGCATCTGTTGCATGGTCAACAAATGGCTTGGACGGGGCGCGTCGCTTCTTAGATCGTATTTGGCGTCTATTTGTCAATGAAGAAGATGGTACAATCGCTGCGAAAATTCAAGCTTCTGATGACAAAACACTAGAAAAATCATATCATCA
Organism: Lysinibacillus sphaericus; assembly: GCF_015844675.1. Lineage (GTDB taxonomy): Bacteria > Bacillota > Bacilli > Bacillales_A > Planococcaceae > Lysinibacillus > Lysinibacillus sphaericus_E. The sequence continues at coordinate 5,831 of NZ_LDGC01000092.1, forward strand.
AACTGTGAAAAAAGTGACAGAGGATTATGAAGGTATTCGCTTCAATACAGCTATTTCACAAATGATGGTATTCATCAATGATTGCTACAAAGCGGATGTAATTCCAACAGAATACGCTGAAGGCTTTGTGAAAATGCTAGCTCCAATGGTGCCACACGTTGCTGAAGAACTATGGCAGATATTAGGTCATGATGAAACACTTTCATATAAGGAATGGCCAACATATGATGAGTCTAAACTTGTTGATGATGAAGTGGAAATCGCCGTACAAGTCCTAGGCAAAGTACGTGCAAAAATCGTCGTAGCGAAAGATGCTTCAAAAGAAGAAATCGAAAAAGTAGCTCTTGCAGATGACAAAGTACAAGAGTATATGGCAGGCAAAGACTTAGTAAAAATAATTGTCATTCCAGGTAAGCTTGTTAATATCGTCGTGAAATAATAATGCGAAAAGTGTCCTAATTGGGCACTTTTTTCTTTTTTGCTGAAACCATATAAGATTTTGATACGACTATAGTGTGAATAGGAGGTGTTTGTTTGAGTGAACATTTAGCAAATATTATGGAAGAGCATGGTGAGTATTGCCTTCGTGTAGCTTATCTATATGTTAAAGACTGGGCTATTGCAGAAGAAATCGTTCAAGATGTCTTTTTTGCTTATTATCGGCAACGGGAGCGCTTTGAACAACGATCCTCGCTAAAAACATATTTAGTAAAAATAACAGTACATAAAAGTCATGACTATTTACGAAGCTGGAAAAATAAGCGGCATATTTTATTTGAAAAGCTGCACATTGGCGTCAGCAAACGATCGCCAGAAACGAATTTGATTGAAAAGGATGAACGAAGAATTGTAACAGCAGCATTGTTTAAGCTTCCAATCAACTACCGAGAAGTAATTATTCTTTATTATTACCAAGAATTAAAGGTTCGTGAGATAGCGGAGGTACTTACATGTACCGAAAACACAGTGAAGACAAGACTTCGTAGAGCTAGACAAATTTTGCAGGAAAAACTGGACAAAAGCCATTGGGAGGTGCTAGAAGATGACATCTTTTAAGGATAAACTGGATAAAGAGCTTGGAGAAGCCCCACGTTTCTCACAACAATTGCAGGAGCGTATTTTGCACAATGTAGTTCAGCAAAATAAACAACCTCGTAGATGGCAATATCCAATGATTTTCATAGGAGCAGTCATGACGATCCTTTTCTTGATTGTAATTGGTCCATGGAAGCAAGGAGATTCATCTAAGCAGGCTACAATTATTGAACTAGCCCAACATGAGGTTAAACAGTTTACGATTGCGTATAATTGGGAGGAGGATACTTTTAAGGCCGGAAGAACTGGCTGGATTTTAGGGCAACGGTCTTATAAAAATGATTCGGAAACAAAGCTCATTGCCAATACGCTTCAAAAGGCAGTTATTTCGAAGAAGGATGATGATTACTACGCATATCGTGATGTATGGGTAGAGTTCGGCAATGGGCAGGTTGTACAGCTAAAAATGTTCTTAAACGATGAACAGTTAGCTTTTAGCGATCGACAAACAAATATCTTTTACAAAGTGCAAGATGGCGATACAGCCTCATCATTTATTGCCCTTATGGAAAAAGATGAAAAAGATATTAGTTTCGGTAAGATGTTTATTTTTTTAATAGTTGCTCTCTTTCTAGGGTTGTTTATCGAGATAGCTGTTAGAAAAAAATTTAGCATCCCAAAGGAGCCAAAATATTTAAATACAGGCCATCAACGTACAACGTATATTGTTAAGTTTATAGAAGGGGCAATTTTAATTTTAATGAATCTATATGGGTGGTTTATCTATATAGCTGCAATATCCGGATTTTTAGTTGTCGCCATGATAAGTTCTATTGCGATTGACTATTATTATGGGCGAGAGGAAAAAAGACATTTTATATCAATTGGATTATTTATTATGTCACTGGTACTAATAATTGTATTTATCACTTATTTTTCATAAAAAGAAAGAGATGCTCTGAAATTCTTCGAGCATCTTTTTTGATATATAACCAGATTATGGGAGAACTTTATTTTGAAATATGTATTGAAGGTTGTCTTAAATTGATTGTTTCTAATAGAATACATATCTCTGTAAAAGCTAGTATTTACATAAACAAATCTAGAATTGGGATTTATGGGCATTAACAGTATTTGGTTGAAAAGTACTGTTTTTACTTGTGCACTATAGCAAATATTTCTGTTATAACTGATTGGTTTAGTTGTTTTTTAGTTTGAAAAGTATAACTATCCATAGCTAAAAAGAATGTGTAGGATTCTTACTAAAAGAAAAAATATATATTTGAATAATAAAAATCAATGAGTAATGATTATTCGTTTTGAAGTATGCATAATCCGTATTGTATTTATTTAATTGAATATCCATTAAAAGTTAATTAAATCAGTTAACATGATTTTCAAATTCCCTTTTGTACGAATGAAATTTGTCTATTTTAGCTTATTAATTCTCTTTCGCGCGCGTTATTTCTACTTAGTGGATATTTATTTATGATCCTTTATATTAACACGAAGAATTAATAAGTGTTAGAAAAAGCGGCATATACATAGGTTGCATGTGAAAATATGCACAAAATTAATTATATAAATATAATTAATGTGGAGTTGGATAATAGAGTAGAAAAATAATAATAGCTAAAAAATGTTATGGTTTTTGTTTAAAAAACATCTATTTGCTTAGAGACTGTAGGGTTTTCGTTATAAAATTATTGGGGTAAAAAATAAAATACTTTTTGCAGAAATAATATTTTTAAAAAAACATCTTGCATTTGAATAATTCTAAGTGGTAAATTGTTTTACAGAGACGTTCATAAAATTTTCACAGGTAGCAAAAGAGGGGAGAAAAGAGAAATTATGAATAAAAATAGATGGTTAATTGCATTATCTGCAATCGCTATTCACCTTTCAATCGGTGGAGCATATGCATACAGTGTATACAAGATACCGATTGTTAAAGAAATGGGATGGAGTGAAACAAACGTAACGGTTGCCTTCACAATAATGATGGGGCTTGCTGGTTTTTCGGCAGCATTATTTGGTAACTTAGTAGAAAAAATGGGACCACGTAAATCTGCGATGATAGCAGCTGTTCTATTTGGGGCAGGACAAGCTGGTGCAGGTGTAGCGATTTCAATGGATTCCGTAACATTGTACTGGTTAACATATGGTTTACTAAGTGGATTGGGTATGGGTATTGGTTACATTGCGCCTGTATCGACATTAGTAAAATGGTTCCCGGATCGTCGCGGATTAGCAACAGGTATGGCTGTACTTGGATTTGGTTCAGGAGCACTTATTACAGCGCCAGTCGCAGCTAACTTAATGGAGGCTGTGGGAATTTCTACAACGTACTTTATTTTAGGGGCAAGTTATTTCACGTTAATGATTTTAGGGGCTTCATATATAGCACCGCCTAAACCTGGTTATATGCCAGCGAATATGAAGGCGGCTGCAGATAATGGTAAAGAAGTAGTGAAGAAAGATTTAGCTGTCATGTCAGCACGTGAAGCTGTAAAAACTAAGCATTTCTGGATGCTTTGGTCAATGCATTTAGTGAACGTAACAGCAGGTATTATGATGATTTCTGTTGCATCTCCAATGGCTCAAGAAATTGTAGGTTTATCAGTTGCGGGAGCCGCAGCAATGGTAGGTATAATGGGATTATTTAATGGTGGTGGTCGTTTAATATGGGCTGCTGTGTCTGACTATATTGGTCGTTCGAATGTCTTTGTAATTTTCTTTATCGCACAGCTAGTTACATTTATCGTCTTACCGCATACTACAAACGCGATTATTTTCCAAGCACTTATTTTCTTAGTTGTTAGTTGCTACGGTGGAGGTTTCTCTAATCTACCTGCATTTGCAAGTGATTTATTCGGTACGAAACAACTTGGAGTTATTCATGGTTATTTATTAACGACTTGGTCTTTAGGTGGTATTTTTGGTCCACTTTTAGTAAGCACTATTAAAAATGCTTATGGTAGCTATATTCCTGTATTCTATGTATTTACAGGGTTAATTGCAGCTTCATTAATTATTGCTTTAACATTACGTGCAGATGTACGTAAACGAACAGCATTAAAAGAAGCTTCACAAAAGGTTGGAGACGTCTCCGCTACACAATAAAGTTTACTTTCAATTCGCACTTGAAGGTAATGGCCATATAAGTGTCATTTCGCACATGACGCTTGTATGGTCTTTTTTTGTAGCTATTGTTATATAACACTCGATTAATCTCTGTTTAATGTATAACAGTTGGTTTCTGCTGTCAATATCATTATGGGAAATAAAGTGATTTCGCTACTAAAAGAGAAATTTTGTAACGGAAAGCAAATACGAGGTGTATGAACTAATTTGCTAGTAGGTGGCCACAAACTAATGTTTTTAGTTCAACATCTTTTGTTTTTAATTAATTATGAAGCTTTTTTTCCCCATGAACGAAACGATAAAATATAAAAGCATAAATTAGACACCATTTCATTTTTTTGCGGTTTCTGAAAAGATTCAACGGGATCATTCAATCGTTCGTTTTTACCCCACCGATAATTTGATTGAATCTTTCCGGAACTTAAAACGTATATAAAATAAATAAGGAGGCATTGTGATATGGGGAAATTTTCTTTAAATGAGTTTATTAATAAAACACAGCAGGACGATAGCGAAAATGAATATTTCGAGTTAGAAACTGAGCGTGTATTAGAAGTCAACCTAAATGGCGAGGTTTGGTCGAAAATGGGTGCGATGATTTCTTATGTAGGAGATATTAAGTTTGAGCGTGAGCGTGTGTTGGAGCACGGCTTAGGTAAAATGTTTAAAAAGGCATTAACTGGCGAAGGTACACAACTTATGAAAGCGATGGGTAAGGGGCGACTTTATTTAGCCGATCAAGGGAAAAAAGTAACGGTCTTCGATCTCAAGGATGAAGCAATTTGTGTAAACGGTAATGATTTACTCGCATTTGAGCCTAGTATTGATTGGGATATTCATTTAATGCGTAAAATGGCAGGAGTTATGTCAGGTGGGTTGTTTAATGTAACTTTACAAGGAAGAGGGAAGGTTGCCATTACAACTCATTTCGAACCGTTAACATTGTTAGTAAAGCCTGGTGAAACTGTTTATACTGATCCACATGCTACTGTAGCGTGGTCAGGTACTTTGTCCCCAGAGTTTAAAACAGATATTAGCTTCCGAACATTTATCGGTCGAGGAAGTGGTGAATCCATTCAAATGGCATTTTCAGGTGAAGGGTTTGTCATCATTCAACCATATGAAGAAGTATATATGTCAAAAGAAGGCTAAAAAAGCGTGTCCACGTTTTCAGGACACGCTTTTATTAATGAGTTGATTTCCATCCCAGACTACTCACCGTAATCGAGCAAAAGAGATATACAACAGTGATTTGATTGTACATCTGTTTGCTATTGCCGCCCTCATGAAAGCGCTCAGTCGGAACGAAAATTACCCCCTCGCTTTGCCGAAGAGCTTCATTACCCAATAGTTTTTATGTGATAAAAACCGCTAATATAAGGCTGAAACAGAGTATATTACATTCCTGCGTTCATCCCAGCAATACGTCCTGTAACGAGTGCAGACGTAATATTATAGCCACCTGTGTAGCCATGAATATCAAGGATTTCTCCACAGAAAAATAAACCATCTTTTTTCTTTGAAGCCATTGTCTTTGGTTCTATCTCTTTAACAGAGACGCCACCACCAGTGACAAATGCTTTTTCAAGAGATTGTGTCCCACTAACTGTCATTGTGAAATTGACGAGTAATCTAGCTAAATTGCGGACTTTTTCCTGTGATAATTCAGCGCCTGTCATTTGCACATCGATATTTGCACGCTCACATAAAAATAGTAGCCAGCGTTCAGGAGCAATACCCTTCCATACATTTTTCACGGCTTTTTTGGGATCTTCTTTAACGAGTCTGTTTAAATATTGCAGGCACGTTTCTTCATTATAATCAACAAGTGTCTGAATACGCATTGTTACAGGCTCGTAACCTGTTTTCATTAATTCTTTCACGATAAATTGACTACAGCGTAAAACAGCAGGACCGCTTAACCCGAAATGAGTAAAGAGCATGTCCATTTGATGCGTTACTAGGACCTTGCCCTTTTGGTTTAAAACAGAGACAGCGACATCGCGTAATGCAAGTCCTTGTAGCTCACGAGCTTGAATGAAATCCTCTTTTGATAGAACAGGAACCTCTGTAGGGAAAAGTGTAGTAATTTTATGGCCGGCACGCTCTGCCCATGGATAACCATCGCCTGTTGAGCCAGTTTGTGGAACAGCTTTCCCACCAACGGCAACGACTACTGCCTCACTACGAATTTCTGTGCCATCTGTAAGGCGTACCCCGAGAATTTTTTCTTCATCCATTAAAAGCTTATTAACGGGTGTGTTTAAGCGCACTTCAATATGTAGCCTCTGAAGCTGACGAATAAGTGCATCTACAACATCTTGCGCGCGGTTAGATACAGGAAACATACGTCCGTGATCCTCTTCTTTTAATGCCACACCAAGTCCTTCGAAAAATGCAATAATATCTTCGTTATTATAAACAGTGAATGGGCTGTAAAGAAAACGGCCATTTCCAGGTATGTGTTTGACTATTTCTTCAACGGGCAAACGATTAGTGACATTACAGCGACCACCGCCTGAAATGGCCAATTTTTTGCCGAGCTTTGTTCCTTTTTCTAGTAATAATACTTTCTTTTTACGTTCTCCAGCGGCGATAGCAGCCATTAAACCGGATGGGCCACCACCGATAACGATAACATCGTACATATATTTAAAAACTCACTTTCTTTTCAAATTAGGAATCTTTCCTATTATACATGAAGTCTATATAGAGAGGCTTCTTTCACATTGAAAATACGACAAAAGTATTTTATAATTTCTTATCTTCTACTTTCACGTGGTTCTTCGCCATAACGTGTGGTTGATTTCCGTTCCGACTGGGCGCTTTGTAGCTGCCGCTTCGCTTTCGCACAGAGCAAAGCTTCCTGGGGGCGTCCGATGAGCCGCTTCGCTTCGCTGCAGGGTCTCGGGCCAACAGATATCTTTTGCGCGAAAGCGTGAGTGCAACGTAGCGGCAGCGGCACGATGTTGGTCACGGAGGCGTTATCACAGGATGTGATGCTTTTAGCCTCCGTTCCTTTATAGCTAATCCCCAAGAAGTCGCTCAGTCTACACTACAATCAACTTATATACATGAAATATTTTTTAACACAATGTTATCCAAAACTATCGATGTTAAATTTTAATGTGTGGATTTAGGGCAGAAGATGTAAAGTTGAAGTGTTTTTAAATGAGATAAAGTGCTCGTTGGTTGAACGAATAATCGGTGTAGAATAAATTAACTGATGAAAGTTTTGCTTTATATGTATTGTCGGTATGAAATGAATGTCTTTTCATGCTATTATGGTAAAGGTTATGCACTAAATTATGAGGTGAAAAATAGAATGTGCGGATTTATAGGCTATATTAATGGAACAAATGTGATTGATCATCATCAAACGATTGAAAATATGATGAATACAATTATTCACCGTGGACCGGACAGCGGCGGGATTCACAGTGATGATACAGTAACGTTAGGATTCCGTCGATTAAGTATTATCGACTTATCAGACGTGGCAAATCAGCCGTTGTACAGTGCGGATGGTAACATCGTTCTCGTATTTAATGGAGAAATCTTTAACTTCCAAGAGCTACGTGCTGATTTGATTGAAAAAGGTCACAACTTTAAAACACACTCTGATAGTGAAGTTATTATTTATGGTTATGTTGAATACGGAGTAGAATTTGTCAAAAAGCTTCGCGGAATGTTCGCATTCTGTATTTGGGATAAAAAGAATGATTTACAATTCATCGCTCGTGATGGCTTTGGTATTAAGCCACTGTATTATACAGAAAACACAACAGATGGTACGTTTATTTTCGGTTCAGAAATTAAATCATTTTTACCACACCCATCATTTATTAAAGAGTTAAATAAAGATGCGCTACGCCCTTATTTGACGTTCCAATATTCTTCAATGGATGAAACATTCTTTAAAGGTGTGTACAAATTACAACCAGCACACTATATGCTTATTCAAAATGGCCAAAAGAAAATTGTTCAGTATTGGGATAAAAAATTCCATGCGAAAGAAGCGCCAATCGAAAAGTATGTTGAAGACATTCGTACGACAGTGAGAGAATCTGTAGATGCGCATCAAATTAGTGATGTGAAGGTCGGTTCTTTCTTATCAGGTGGTATTGATTCAAGCTATATTACTTCATTATTACGCCCTGATAAATCCTTCTCTGTTGGTTTCTCTGACTACGAGGATATGTTCAATGAAACAAATTTAGCAAAAGAATTATCGGATACATTAGAAATTCAAAATGAGCGTAAATATATTTCGGCAGATGAGTGTTTTGAAGCATTACCGAAAATTCAGTGGCACATGGACGAGCCACAATCGAACCCATCTTCTGTACCGCTATACTTCCTTTCTGAGTTAGCATCAAAGGATGTAACAGTAGTACTTTCAGGTGAAGGTGCGGATGAAATCTTTGGTGGCTATTCATGGTATCAAAACTCTGGCAAAATGCAAAAATATGAAAAAGTTCCATTTGGTATCCGTAAAGCGTTACGAGGCATAGCAGAGGCATTGCCTAAAAATCAATATACGCACTTCCTTGTTAAAGGTGGCCAAACAGTAGAAGAGCGCTTCATCGGGGAAGCGGTAGTATGGGATGAAGAAGATGCATTAAATGTTTTGAAACCAGACTATAAAAATGGTCCATCTGTAAAATCGATTACAAAACGTATTTACGATGAAGTTCCAGGCGATGATGATGTTACTAAAATGCAGTATCTTGACTTAAATCTTTGGATGCCAGGCGATATTTTATTAAAAGCAGATAAAATGAGTATGGCCCATTCAATTGAATTACGTGTACCATTTTTAGATAAAGAAGTAATGGAATTAGCGAAAAACATTCCTTCGAAATATCGCGTAAATGATATTGATACGAAATATGTACTTCGTCAAGCTGCGCATCAGGAATTACCTGAAGAATGGGCAAAACGTCCAAAACTTGGCTTCCCAGTGCCAATCCGTCACTGGTTACGTGAAGAAAAGTATTATAAATTGGTAAAAGAAATGTTTACAACTGACTTTGCCAATGAATTCTTTGATACAAAACAATTAGTAGGCTATCTAGATGAGCACTATGAAGGAAAAGCAAATCGTGGGCGTTATATTTGGACAGCCTATGTATTCTTAGTATGGTATAAACAATTTTTCGTAGATATGTAATAAGAAGTAGCTTTAATCGGTGGGGGTTTTCGTAATCTCCACCGATTATTTTGACACTTCTATTTTCCTTTAAGAGGACATTAATGCTATTTTTTTTTTGAGTGCTAGAACTTTTTAATATATTTATGCGTCTGTTTACCTAGTAAATATGTTAAGATTACAGTTGGTTTACTTTTTTAATATTTTCTAGGGTTGTTGTTTTCTGAATTTTGTTAATGTAGTTCTGTAGTTTTTACAGTGAGAGTAAGCTTTTTATATGGCAGCGTTTACAAGTTATTGTGAAACAAGTGCTTTGTTTGCAGATCTGCTCAAGAAGTAACTTAAACCTTGAGTGTGTTGAAATTATGCCTAGGCATAATTGATTGGCAAATAGTTTATAAGTTTTTTCTAAGTGTTAAGATAATGAAAATATTGACTTTAAAATGAATGGATGGTTACAATGTCCAATTTAATGAAAGGTACTGCGATATTAACGATGGGGATGTTTTTATCGAAGGTGCTCGGATTAATTTATATTTTTCCTTTTTATGCGATTGTGGGTGAGGAGAATGTAGCCCTCTATCAATATGCATATATTCCCTACTCGATTATGCTAGCAGTAGCCATCTCGGGTGCGCCAATTGCTGTATCCAAGTTTGTTTCTAAATACAATGCAATGGGTGATTATCAATCAGGCCGCAAGCTTATGAAATCCGGCATACTTATTATGATGTGTACTGGGTTAGCGGCGTTTATTGTTCTCTTTATATTAGCTACACCAATAGCGGGCCTTGTTATTAAAAGTGATGAACAGGCATTTTCGGTAGAGCAAATTGCCTCAGTTATTCGCTGGGTTAGCTTTGCGTTAATTGTTGTGCCATTTATGAGTCTTTGGCGTGGATTTTTCCAAGGCTATGACAAAATGGAGCCTACCGCAGTTTCTCAACTAGTAGAGCAAATTGTTCGTATTGTAGTGTTATTAGGTGGTTCATTCTTAGTTGTAGTAGTTTTTAATGGGAAACCAGAGACGGCTGTTTCCTTTGCTGTGTTTGCTGCCTTTATTGGAGCAATTGGCGGGTTGCTAGTACTCTATTATTATTGGAAAAAATATCAACCTGAATTTGATTTATTGCGCAGTCAAAGTGTTACATCTACACAGCTACCAATGTCCAACATATATAAAGAAGTAATTACGTATTCGATTCCGATGGTGTTTGTAGGTGTTGCTAACCCATTATTCCAATTAGTGGATATGCTTACGTTTAATGGAGCTATGGCATCTATAGGCTTAGCGGAAGTAACGGATAAGTACTTATCAATGATTAACTTTACAACACATAAGGTTGTCATTATTCCAGTAATGCTAGCTACAGGTTTTTCAATGGCGCTAGTACCGACGATTACAAAATATTTTACGCAAGGTGAATATTTATCGTTACGAAATGCAATGGATAAGACATATCAAATATTAATTTTCATTACATTACCAGCAGTAGTTGGAATTTCGTTGTTATCGAATGAAATATATTTTATGCTCTATTCTGAAAGCGAGATGGGGGCTATGATTTTAGCCCATTATGCACCTGTTGCTATTTTATTTGCATTATTCCAAGTGACTGCAGCACTTTTACAGGGTATTGATTTCCAAAAGTGGATTGTCCTCAGCTTATTATCAGGGATTTTAGTCAAACTAGCGATTAATATTCCGTTAATTCGTTTGATGGAGGCAGATGGTGCACTTCTTGCCACAGCTATTGGCTATAGTGTTTCAATTATCATTAATATACTTGTGCTACGACAAACATTGAACTACAAATCAGAAATGGTTATTCGTCGTGTCATGCTCATTTCTCTTTTGACAGCGATAATGGCGGTAAGTGTATTCATCGTTCATACGCTTTTAGAGTTATTAATGGGACCAGTAGGTGGTAAATTCTCAGCTTTAGTTTATTCTGTTATTTGTGCTGGAGTAGGTGTAGCAGTATATGGCTTCTTGTCTTTACGCCTAGGCTTAGCACAAAAGCTTCTCGGTGAACGATTGACAAGAATAACGAACAAACTGGGATTTAAATAGGAGGTACTAATGCGATTAGATAAATTACTGTCGAATATGGGTTACGGGTCACGCAAGGAAGTTAAGTTGCTTTTAAAGCAGAAAGCAGTGACAGTAGATGGCGCATATGCGAAGGATGCAGCATTACATGTTGATCCTGACAAGCAGGAGGTTTCTGTATTTGGAGAGCGTGTGAACTATACAGAATTTGTATATTTTATGATGAATAAGCCTCCAGGCGTTATTTCTGCAACGGAGGATTTGCGAGATGAAACCGTCATCGATTTGTTAGAGCCTTTACATCAGCATTTCCAGCCTTTCCCTGTTGGGCGACTTGATAAAGATACAGAGGGATTATTGCTAATAACAAATGATGGTTCTTTAGCACATAATTTATTGTCTCCTAAAAAACATGTGCCGAAGGTTTATTATGCACAAATAGAAGGAATTGTGACTGAGGAAGATTGTGAGAAATTTGCTCAAGGTGTTGAGCTAGATGATGGTTATGTAACTAAACCAGGAGAGCTCATCATATTAAAATCTGCTCAACAATCTGAAATTGAGTTAACGATCCAAGAAGGTAAGTTTCATCAGGTGAAGCGAATGTTTGAGGCTGTTGGAAAACGTGTAGTCTATTTAAAGCGTCTATCAATGGGCAACTTAAAACTAGACGACAGTTTGAATTTAGGTGAATATAGAGAATTAACGGCTGAAGAGCTAGCCTGCTTACAAAATAGGGATTAGAGAATTCCTCGATGCTAACGATGATTAGTATCGGGGTATTTTTTATATACATACTTATACCGGTAACTGTATAATTAATGTAACCTATGTGAAAAGCTATTTAGTCTATGGTACTAAAAATCACTAAAGTTTCGAAAAAATGATGGTGAAAATAAGTAGAGGACACGTTAATGAGAAACCTAAGAATTAAATTATTTATATCTCTAATTGGCTTTGCGTTAATACTTGTTGCTGTAATTTTTTATTTCAATAGGCAAATACTTACAGATGATATTGAAAAACAAGAAGTTATGAATAGAACATTAATTGAAAATCATATTCTGACAGATATGCAAACGGTAGATAATGCACATTACTATTTTGATAAAACTCTCTCTGAGAAAATGGAAGCGGTACTACGAAACCTAATTACATATTATGAAGAAAACCCTCATATAGCAAAGTGGGATTTGGAGAAAATAAAAAACGAGCATGGAATGGATGTGTACATACTCGATCAATCAAATACTGTAATTTATACAACTTTTGAAAAAGATAAAGGTTTTAATTTTTCTCAATGCTGCACACGTTTTTCTGCTTTACTAGACGAACGTCGAATAAGCGGGAAATACTATGTTGATGGTATAGATATTTCAACAACTACTGGGGGATATCGAAAATTTGGTTATTTAGCGACACCAGACAAGAAATATTTATTCGAGGTCGGTATAGACTTACTTAAAGATCCTGTATTCCAAACTTTTAACTTCGAAAAGACAGCTGACTATTTAATAGATAAATATGCTGATTTATTAGAAGTACAAACGATAACTGCGGGAGGGGTTTTCTTTTCTGATGCTAAATCTCGTAAAACTGTAAATGATCAATCGAAAATGTTTCAAGAGCATTATAAGCTAGCCAAAGAAACGATGAAGCCAACGGAATATCAAAAGGAGTTTGAAAATGGTTATATCGAAAAGCATCGTTTTTTACCGTATGAAGCAGAAGCAGAAAAGGTTCGGGGAGAATCCTCTAAAAGAGTTGTATATGTAAAATACGGTAATTTCACAGAAATTAGAGCGCTTACAAAAAATACAAAGCAGTTTCGAATATTACTGTTTATTGCCTTAGTAACTTCTTTCATCATGCTATTAGTCATCAATAAACTTCTTTCCAAAACGATCCATCTCGCAACATATGATCCATTAACAAATGTTTATAATCGTGCTACCTATATTAGAAAAATGGGCGATTTATTAAGTAAAAGGAAGACGAATCAACCAGGTTTATTGTTGTTAGATTTAGATAATTTTAAACAAGTAAATGATCGATTTGGACATGTTGAAGGTGATAAGATCCTGATTGAAACAGCCAGAACTTTAAAACAAGAAGTAGGGAAAAATGGCTTTGTTGTTAGATTTGGTGGAGATGAATTTGCAATTGTTTTATATGATACGAAAGATGAATATATGGGAAAATTAGCGCATTCTATTTTGGAGAAAATTCATCACTATAAGTTTGCGGATAAAATTTCTGTTGATAAATGGTCTGTACTTTCAGTCAGTTTGGGCGGTGCCATTTGCAGTCATCCAGATGAGTCAGAAAGAAGCTTATTTGAGCGTGCAGATAAGGCATTATATCAATCGAAAAATGCTGGTAAAGACCAATACACCATTTATGAAGAAGTTACAGTTGAGGAGGAAAGTTAAAGCCACTTTGAAATTTTGAATATAATTGTAAAACCAATCGTTAGCTCGCTCCAATCCTATTAGTAAGTTCAAGCATGTATATCAAATGCTTGAAATTCGCTGATAGACATGGAGCGATTTTTTTGTCTAAATGTTAACTCCTTAATAAACCGATTGGTGAAGACTAGTAATCAGTCGAGGAAGAGCTCACGGAGAAAATTTATCCCTGTTGTGGCTTAAGTTTTGATCTGTAAAATATACAACTACATAAAACAAGAACAGCGATAACTGCATACATTGCATCCATGTAATGTGTTAAAAGCCACCCGCCGATAATTGGTCCAATAAAGCCGCCTAAATTTTTAAATTGGGCTGCTCCTAAATAGACTCCCTTTTGAGTATCAGGCGCAATTTCATCAATCATGATGCTCATAGTCGGAAAGGCAAAAATTTCACCAATCGTGAATATAACCATAGCGATCATATAGAGTGGATAGTTATTCGAGAAGCCGAATAATAAAAGGCCACATGCAAAGAACAGAATTCCTACTAATAGAGTAGCCGAAGATGAAAAACGTTCTGAAAGTATACTAATTGGCAATTGAAGTAATAATACAACCGCTGCATTTAGTGAAATTAGTACGGAATAGAGTTTGGTACCTTCTTCGATTTTAAGTTCAATGATTTGTGGCAGTGTTGAATCAAATTGAGAGTAACCGATATTTATTAAAATTGCCCCGAAAATAAAGCTTAGTAGTACACGATTCGTCAAAAGTATCGTGAAGGTTTGCAGTATTTTTGTAGGTGTTGGAGCTTTTGGTTGCTGCATTTCATAGTGATTTAAAACTAAAAATAAAAATACAGCATAAATAATATACATAATTCCTGTCAGCATAAACGGAATACTTGGGCTAGACAATTGAGAAATATAAACACCAATAACAGGACCGATGACAGCTGCTATGTTAATCGCTGTATAGCGAAGCGAGAACAATCTTTTCCGTTTTTCCACAGGCGTAAAATCAATCATTAATGCTTGTGTCGAGGGCTCAAAGAAGGAGCGACATAAGCCATTTAAGGCATTCAATGCGACGAAGAGCCAAACCGTATGAGCTGTTGCAAAGCCAAAGAATACAATGCTCCAAACAACAATAGTAAGTAAAATGATGCTTTTCCTGCCAAACCGGTCAGTAAGATAACCACCAAAGAATCCTCCTACAGTGGAGATTAACGGTGCAATACCAATTGTCAAACCTATTTGTAAAGGAGATGCTTCGATTTCGTTATGTAAGTAAATGGCTAAAAAGGGCATGGCCATAAAACTTGCTATGCGTGTAAAAATAGTTCCACCTAAAATGATCCAAACTAGAGGATGAAACAGTTTAGAAAGCTTCATAAAAATCCTCCTTTCAAAATGTAGAATGTTTCGATTTTAACGGATTGTTAAGCAATTGTAAATAGTCAGAAAAATAGTTTGATATAACGCCGAGGAAGCAAATGTTGTAAAAAAATGAATTCTTAGCGAATATAGGCTTTGTATATATAAGCTTCATACCTTAATGTGTGGTTGATTTCCGTTCCGACTGGGGACTTTGTAGCTGCCGCTACAGAAAATATTTGTTGTTGCTGTCGCTACGCTTTCGCACAGATAAAACATTTGTTGCTGTCGCTACGCTTTCGCACAGATAAAACATTTGTTGCTGACGCTACGCTTTCGCACAGATAAAACATTTGTTGCTGACGCTACGCTTTCGCACAGATAAAACAGTTGTTGCTGACGCTACGCTTTCGCACAGATAAAACAGTTGTTGCTGACGCTACGCTTTCGCACAGATAAAACATTTGTTGCTGACGCTACGCTTTCGCACAGATAAAACAGTTGTTGCTGACGCTACGCTTTCGCACAGATAAAACATTTGTTGCTGACGCTACGCTTTCGCACAGATAAAACATTTGTTGCTGACGCTACGCTTTCGCACAGATAAAACATTAGTTTCTGACGCTACACTTTCGCACAGGTCATAGCTTCCCGGGGGCATCGATGAGCCGCTCAAGCCAACAGATGTCATCCTCAACTTTAATGATGAGCTAATGAATATTTATCATTAGAGGGAAATTTCACTAAAAGTAATCGCGTTTTTTTGGAGTATTTGCTTGGTAGTTTAATAAATTGTGGGGAATCAAAAAAGTAGAAAACAAAAAAAGAATGACCACGACGAAAGGTCATTCTTTTCCGATACAAAATGTTTTACGTGTTACACGTAAAAACTAAGACGTCAATTTTACTTTTTTCTTCGTCGTTGTCCATTTGCCTCGACTTGGACTCATCACCAAATCGTTAAAGGCTAACACGTTCAAATCTCTTTGAACGGTGCGAGGAGTGATACTAAACTCTTCGACTAAATCCTGTGTAGACACGGTTCCTTTGTCTAAAATAAACATGTACACATCTTTAATACGATTAAGCATTCGATCAGTAGTTGGTTTCATAAATGAACCACTCCTTCATCTTAATTCTCTTGGCAAAGACTAGCGGACGACAATATGTGCGGAGTGCACTTAGGCTAATAAGTAGCTGCCTTAGACATCCCCTTTTCTAATTTTATATTCAGAAAAATAGTTCTGATAAGTTCATTATATAGAAAAACAAGTCAGTTTTCTAGTGAATGCAAGAGGAATTTACAAATCAGACATAAAATTTTCACAGTATTTTGTGGGAATAAGTGAAAAACGTGCTATATGTGGTAGTGATTGAAGTAAGTTTTTGAAAACTTGCCAGAAAGATGATTGTAAATTATGTTGTAAAGAGTAGAATAATGTTATTACTTTAGAGGAGGTACATCATATGGATTGGTTACAAGCTGCAAAGGAAAGACAAGATGAATTGATACAAGATTTACAGGAGCTTGTGCAAATTAATAGTGTTCTCGATGAGAATACGATCACTACTGAAGTACCTTTTGGTGATGGTCCATTAAAGGCTCTTGAATGGTTATTAACTAAGGGCGAAGCTGAAGGATTACAAACTAAAAATATTGATAATTATGCTGGTCACATACAGATGGGCGAAGGTGACGATTTATTAGGTATTTTATGTCATGTTGACGTGGTACCAGTTGGTGATGAAACAGATTGGACATACCCACCCTTTAGCGGCACTGTAGCAGATGGTAAGCTATTTGCCCGTGGTGCAATAGATGATAAAGGCCCAACAATTGCAGCATGGATGGCCATGAAACTTGTCAAGGATGCAGGCATTGAGCTTAATAAAAGAGTACGTATGATAATCGGTACGGATGAAGAAACTGGCTTCCGCTGTGTCGACCACTATTTTAAACATGAGGAAATGCCGACGATTGGCTTTGCACCAGATGCGGATTTCCCGCTCATCAATGCTGAAAAAGGCATTGCAGAGCTAGTGTTCTCTCAAAATAGAACAGGCGATGCTTCGAAAGAACAGCTATTACTATTTAATGCTGGAAAGCGACCAAATATGGTACCAGATTTTGCAAAAGCAACAGTTCAATTTGTTTCCGAGCAATTCGAACAGAATTTTCACACATTTTTAAGCGAAAATCAGCTAGAAGGCTCTTTATTAATCGAGGGTTCTCACTATATAATAACTATCAAAGGTAAAGCAGCCCACGCAATGGAACCGGAAAAAGGTATCAATGCAGCTGTTTATCTTACAGCATTTTTACAACAAGAGTTGACGACAGCGGCAAGTAAGCAATTTGTCGACTTTACCGCAGATGTTTTTTATCAAGACCATTATGGCAACAAGCTTGCTTTACAATTCGAGGATGAAATGTCTGGTAAAACTACATTAAATCCCGGTATTGTAACTTACGATGTAACTAAAGGTGGTAGCATGGTCATTAGCATGCGCTATTCTGTCACATATCCGTTTGATGAAAAAATCACGGAAGCACAACGTTTAGCTGTGGCAAAAGGATTTTCATTGGATATTCAAGATGACTCTAAACCACATTATGTAAGCGAGGATGATGCATTTATCCAAACTTTAGCAAATATCTATAGACGTCAAACAGGAGATTATGAAACGCCTTTACTGTCTACTGGTGGTGGTACGTATGCTCGTGTCATGAAAAAAGGTGTAGCATTTGGCATGCTATTCCCAGGTGAACCTGACGTAGCACATCGTGCGGATGAGTTTGTTGTCATTGAAAATCTTATAAAAGCAACAGCTATTTATGCTGAAGCAATTGTTGAACTTGCAGGAAATAAATAAATTAGATATGAAAAGGATGAACGAAACATGGCATATTCATTATGGAATGATCAAATCGTTGAAGAAGGATCTATTACAGTCTCTCCAGAAGACAGAGGTTACCAATTTGGTGACGGCATTTATGAAGTAATAAAAGTATATAACGGAAATATGTTCACAGCACAGGAACACATTGATCGTTTCTATGCGAGTGCCGAAAAAATTCGTCTTGTCATTCCTTATACTAAAGACGTATTACACAAATTATTACATGAACTTATTGAAAAAAATAATTTGGAAACAGGCCATGTTTACTTCCAAATCACACGTGGTACGACTTCTCGCAATCATATTTTCCCAGATTCGAGTGTCCCAGCTGTATTAACAGGGAATGTTAAAGCAGGCGAGCGTTCATATGAAAACTTTGAAAAAGGTGTTAAAGCTACTTTTGTAGAGGATGTTCGCTGGTTACGTTGTGATATCAAATCATTAAACTTATTAGGTGCTGTAATGGCAAAACAAGAAGCATCTGAAAAAGGTTGCTATGAAGCTATTTTACATCGCGGTGACATCGTAACAGAATGTTCATCAGCAAATGTTTACGGCATTAAAGATGGTAAGCTTTATACACACCCTGCAAATAACTTCATTTTAAACGGTATTACACGCCAAGTTATTTTAAAATGTGCTGAGGAAATTAATTTACCTGTTATTGAAGAACCAATGACAAAGGCTGATTTATTAACAATGAGTGAGATCATTGTGTCATCTGTATCTTCTGAAGTAACACCTGTTATCGATGTTGATGGTAACAAAATTGGTGCTGGAGTTCCAGGTGAATGGACTCGTAAATTACAACAAGCATTCGAGGCGAAATTACCACTTTCTATTTAATGGAAAATAAATGAATCTTGTAAGAGAGCTACTCTAAACTTTAGGTAGCTCTCTTTTTCTATAGAACAAATTATGGATGTTTTCTCCTGGAACGTCATGTAAAATAAAAAAGATGACTACAGTTGTAGAATGATTGCCATCGGGATTTAATTTCAATGAGCAAATGTCGATGTAATGTATGCAATTGTCTATTTCTCTTCATTTAGCAATGTTTGCGACAACGCAATTACTTCAAGACGAAATTGTTATTGCGATTGTTTTGCTTTCTAAGCAAGAGTGGAGAAATTAGCAAATTAGATATAGGGCGAGTAAGATTGGAGTGACCAAAACACATGGCACAATTGGTGAAATTACAAGATTATATTTCACGCTATCAAATTGATTTAGCAAGATATCCAACACAATTTGTACGCTTAAAGCAAAGTCAATGGGAGCGTGTTAAGCGACAGTGGGAGTTAGGAGAAGAAATTAGCGAGTGGCAACATAACGACGGCGATTCAGAAAATAATTCTTTTGAGGGAAAAGAAAGGTTCTCTTTATTCAAAAAAATATTTGCTGGTCGTCAGAGGGAAGAAATTGAGGATATTGAAGAGGTCGAAATAACGAATGAACTAGTGAGTGATGAAGATAGCATACCAGAAGAAGAAACAACTTTAACATTTGAACCAAAAATAGTTTACGCACCACAATCTATTCATGAATTGAAACGAATGTTTATCGATCAATTTTTCCATTTCCAAATGAAATGGGCAAGTTCAACACTACGTGAAAAGTCGTATGTGGATCCTCGTTTTATGCGTGATCCCTTGTTGCGAAATTTGTTACAAAAATTACCGGATAACTATTTGCTTTTTTATTATCCTATTTTACAAATAAGAAAAGCACCTATAGAGCTTGATGTCGTGCTAATGTCACCGACAGAATGTATTTGTATAACAGTACTAGAAGCTGAAAATCAAGCAGTTTATGTAGGAGGCAGTGAGCGATTCTGGATAAAAAAAGTAGGGACGAAGGATTCAAAAGTACTTAATCCAATGATAAGTTTAAATCGTATGGAGTCCGTATTAACTCAATTATTTAAGCAGGAAAATATAAATATGCCGATTCGCAAGGTTATTTTATCACAGAATGGCTATTTCGATTATCCAGGTTCACCTTACGGAATTCAATTTGTTGATCGTCGAAATTATGGAGAATGGATGGAGCATTTAAGGAAAGTTTCCTCTCCTATGAAGCATATGCAAATTCGTGCTTCTCAAACGATTTTAAGCAATGTACAAACAACTTCATTTAATCGAGATATTTGGCAGCAATCTTCTCAACCAGCCGGGGATTAGGTAATGCAAGTATTATTTATTGTGAATGAAGCAGCAGGGCACGGTAAAGGTAAAAAGGTTTGGCATCGTCTTCAACAGCATTTAACAATTAACTATGAAGTCGCCTTTACAGAATATGAGGGACATGGGCAGGAGCTTGCAAAAAATTGGGCGCAAGATGCTCAAACAAAAAAATTAATTGTTATTGTTGGCGGTGACGGCACAATACATGAGGTTGTTAGTGGCGTTGTACATAATAAATTAATAGTTATTGGTGTAGTTCGTGCTGGTTCTGGAAATGATTTTGCACGATACTTTTCTACATTTCAAGATGCCTTTCAAATTGAAAGCTATATACAAAATAAAGTGGTTTACCTCCCAATGGATGTTGGTGCCGTTCAGCTTGGAGATCATCAGCACGAGATATTTGTCAATAATGCGGGTGTGGGCTTTGACGCATTCGTCACTAAACGTATTAATACATCCCGTTTGAAGATTTACCTCAATAAAATAGGGCTCGGTAAGCTTTCCTATGCTGTGGCTGTTGTAAGAGGACTTTTTAGTTTTAGACGCTTTGATGTAAAAATACAAGCGGACAATCAAGAATGGCACTTTCAACAGGCGTGGTTTGTTGCGATGTGCAATCAACCTTTTTTCGGAGGGGGAATGAAAATTTCACCTGCTTCTAAACCTGATGATGGTCAAATCGAAATAACAATCGTTCACGGTATTTCCCGACTTAAATTGTTACTAGTATTTGTCACTGTGTTTTTTGAAAAACATACAAAATTTAAAGAGATTACTTTTTTGCAAGGCCATCAATTTAACATTATCGTGCACGGAAATGATGTTGATTGTCATACTGATGGTAACTATATTGGAGAAATAAGAGAGGGAACGAGGATTCATAGTACAGTGAAACGCGATGCTTGGCAGGTACAGTCTGAGGAACATTGAAAAAATTGATCTTCACTAAAAGCTGGGGATGATAATTGTTAAACTATGCTAAGCATAAAAGTTGATCTTCGTTACAGGAAGCTCTGCTCTGCCCGAAAGCGAAGCGTCAACAAATGTTTTATCTGTAGCGAAAGCGAAGCGGCAGCTACAAAGCGCCTAGTCGGAACGGAAATCAACCACATGTTATAGTGATCAGTCTGAAAAAAACCATTTCGCAATAATTTCATGCGAATTTTATAGTAATACGTTATACTATAAAAAATTAATAATTTCATGAAAAAGAAATGAGGAAGAAAATTGAGATTAAGAAATAAGCCTTGGGCGGAGGAAATGATTACAGATCATCCAGAGGTGATTGTTCCAAATCCTGAAGACTTTAAAGGAAATTGGCAGGCTGTTTTCGGAAATGACAACCCACTACATATTGAAGTAGGTACTGGGAAAGGACAATTTGTCACAGGTATGGCCTTACAAAATCCAGATATAAATTATATTGGCATTGAGCTTTATGATAGTGTAATTGTTTGTGCATTGGAAAAAATTTTAGAGGCTAAATCTCCAGCGAATTTACGACTATTAAAAGTAAATGGCGCAGATTTATATAAATATTTTGGGAAAAATGATGTAGATCGTGTGTATCTGAATTTCTCAGATCCTTGGCCAAAAACGCGCCATGCTAAGCGACGTTTAACGCACGAGGGTTTTTTGAAATTATATGAGTCGATTTTGGTGGATAATGGGGAAATCCATTTTAAAACGGACAACCGTGGTTTGTTTGAGTATTCGTTAATGAGTATGTCTGAATATGGTATGTTACTAAAGTATGTATCACTCGACCTACATGCGAATATGCCTGAGGATAATGTTATGACTGAATATGAGGAGAAATTCTCTGCTAAAGGACAGCCAATTTATCGTCTAGAATCGCAATTCTTAACTAACTAGGGGGAGAATGGATGGATCAGTTAAAGTTTCACAATATGTCATTATCATGGCTAAACGGGGGTGTCACTTGCCTTGATGGCGGTGCTATGTTTGGAGTTGTGCCAAAGCCACTTTGGGCACGCAAATATCCAGTCAACGAAAAAAATCAAATCGAGTTACCAACTGAGCCAATATTAATTCAATATGAAGGCAAAAATTATATTGTTGATACAGGCGTTGGTTTTAACAAATTAAATGAAAAGCAGCTACGAAACTTTGGGGTAACTGAGGAGTCAACATTAGCGGCTAGCTTACAGGAGCTAGGATTAACAACTGCTGATATTGATGTAGTATTAATGACACATTTACATTTTGACCATGCTGGAGGTTTAACGCAATGGGAAGATGATGTACTTGTGCCAACATTCCCGAATGCAAAAATCTTTGTAACGAAAATTGAGTGGGATGAAATGCGTGAGCCAAATATCCGCTCGAAAAATACGTATTGGAAAGAAAACTGGGAGCCAGTTCAGCACTTAATCGAAACGTATGAAGGTACGTTAGAGGTAGCTCCAGGTATTGAAATGATTCATACTGGTGGACATAGTGATGGTCATGCCATTATAAAATTAACTCAAAATGGCGAAGTATTATTGCATATGGCAGATATTATGCCAACACATGCACATCAAAATCCATTATGGGTTTTAGCGTATGACGATTATCCAATGACGAGTGTCTTTGCGAAGGAACGTATAATGAAAGAAGCGTTGGCGAATGGCTACGGCTTTATCTTCTACCATGACGCGTATTACCGCATGATTAAATGGGACGAAACGGGTAAAGAAATTGTTGATAAGCTAGAACGTAGTAGACAAGCTGTTATTACATTCTAATTAATAGAACGTGTGAACCTTATGTGTTTGCACGTTTTTTTATCTTCATTCAACAAATGTTCTTTGAAACGAAAGAGCAACAGCGGTTACAGAAAACTTTCAACTCTGAAATGGTACATATATAGGGATCTTCCTGTATTATGAGTAGGTATTTTTAGACTTTACCCGATAAATTGGCGGTTAAATTTATTAAAAACGTATGCGATGTATTTAAGTTGATTGGAGTGGAGGCTGGCGACTCCTCGGGGATTAGCGTCACAGATGAGACCCTGGAGCGAGCACCGCGAGTGAAGCGGCTCATCGGACGCCCCAAGGAAAGCGCCCAGCCGGAACGGAAATCAACCTCACGTTGTGGTGATGAGCCTAATTGTTTTTACCTCATTTTTTTGACACTTTTTTCGTGAACATTTTGGAAAATATGATACACTAAAAACTATACTAAAACACAAAAGAGAGTTGAAAATACATGGCAACGGAGCAACCATTTTTACCAGTATTACTAGGATCAGATATGAATGCATATGGTATGGCACGTGCATTTTATGAGGCATATGGAATTAAACCACTTGTATTAGGACGTTCACATTTAACGGCAACGCAAGACAGCCATATCATAAATTTCCAAGAAATTGATCGCTTAAATGAACAGGATGTATTTGCACCTGCACTTGCAAAGGTCGCAAAAAAATATTCTGATAAAAAACTATTGTTGTTAGCGTGTGGAGATGATTATGCTAAGCTTATTATCAAAAATAAGCCAGCATTACAGGAACATTTTACAGTACCATATATTGACGAATCATTAATGGATGAAATTTTATTAAAAGAAAATTTCTATAAAATGTGTGATAAGTACGATTTTAAGTATCCAGGTACGACGACTGTGACAGCTGACAATTACGAAAACTTTACACCACCTTTTGAATATCCAATTATTTTAAAGGCATCGAACTCGGTAGAATACTGGGCATGTTCATTCCCAGGTAAGAAAAAAGTGTTTGTTGCACATGATGAAGCGGAAAAAACAGCTATCTTAAAAGCAATCTATAGCTCAACTTATCAGGATACAATGATTATTCAAGAATTCATCCCAGGTGACGATTCTTATATGCGTGTATTAAATGCATATGTAGGGAAAGACGGTAAAGTAAAGCTAATGTGTCTAGGAAATCCAATCTTAGAAGAGCATTCACCTGAAGGAATTGGTAGTTATGCAGCAATCGTTACAACATACGATAAAGAATTAATGGATCAAGTACGATTCTTCTTAGAGGATATCGGTTATACTGGCTTCGCTAACTTCGATATGAAATACGATATGCGGGACAAACAGTATAAGCTGTTTGAAATCAATTTGCGTAATGGTCGCTCAAGCTACTATGTTACAGCAAGTGGTCATAATTTAATGAAATATGTAGCTGATGACCATATGTTAAATATTGAGCAGGAAGTAACTTATGTTCAGGATAAGCATTTATGGATGATTATTCCTAAAGGTGTATTATTTAAATATGCATCTAATGAAAAGCTTAAACTAGAAGCTAAAAAATTAATTCGTGAAGGGAAATATACAAACTCCCTTTACTATAATCAAGATATGAATGCGAAACGTTGGGTGAAGCTAACGTTAAATAATTTAAATTATTATCGAAAGTATAAAAAGTACTTTAACAATAAAGGATTGACTGAATAAAACAAAGAAACCATCTCAAATAACTGAGATGGTTTCTTTTATATCGCTTATTACTGTGTAAGGTTATACTTCTTGTAGCTCTACTACAACACCTGAGCGAGCGTCAGCGGCAAATTCAAATGTTTGCATTTCACCCTCGTGTAAACGAGAGATACCTCCACGGTATACAGGAATATTCATAATGCCGTTTGAGAAATTGTCTGTTTTCATAAAAATCCAAGAACCGTCAATCGGTGAATCTTTTTTAAATTCCTTTTTTATGTTTTCGAGTACTTGTCCTGCAGGTACATACGGAGAAACCTTTTCACTTGCTTCTTTAACAATGACTGCGGCAGCAAGGCCAGTAGCAACACCAATTAAAAAATCACGTAATTTCATGCTCTTTTCCTCCTTTTTCTATAGGTTCATTTTAACATAGCATACAGAGTGAATGCACGTTCACACGTTAGCACTTTTTTTTGAAATGTATCATATTTGCGAATATGGCATTCAATTTCGCCTTGGTATAATTGTTGCTGACGCTTCGCTTTCGCACAGATAAATATTTCAGAAAATTTTGGATACGCTGGAAGATGAACTACATGTGAACTTATTCAGCTACTCATTGGAAAATGGTAGTCTTCCGCTGAATTTAGATAAATATGTTACAATGGACAAGGAAGAATATTCTACTTCGTGGGGAGAGAGTCAACATGAATGAGGGAACATTACAATTATTCAAAACATTAACGGAATTACCAGGCGCGCCGGGTAATGAAAATGCGGTACGTGCATTCATGCGTTCTGAGTTGGAAAAGTACTCGGATGAGATCGTTCAGGATAATTTAGGGGGTATTTTCGGTGTAAAGCATAGTGAAGTTGCTGATGCACCAAAAGTATTAGTTGCTGGTCATATGGATGAAGTGGCATTCATGGTTACTTCTATTACCGATAACGGGATGATACGCTTTCAAACATTAGGTGGTTGGTGGAACCAGGTAATGCTAGCGCAACGCGTTGAGGTATTTACTAAAAATGGAGCGATTCCAGGTGTGATTTCATCAATACCACCACATTTATTAACAGATGCTGAACGTTCTAAACCGATGGATATTAAAAATATGCTTATAGATGTTGGTGCAGACAATAAAGAAGATGCTATTGCACTTGGCATTCGTCCAGGTCAATCAATTATCCCTGTCTGCCCATTTACACCGATGGCCAATCCGAAAAAAATTATGGCCAAAGCTTGGGATAACCGCTATGGCTGTGGACTGGCAATTGAATTGATGAAGGAAGTTAAGGATGAAAAGCTAGCTTCACATTTATATTCAGGTGCGAATGTGATGGAAGAAGTTGGTTTGCGCGGTGCTCAAGTGTCCGCAAATATGATTAAACCAGATTTGTTTTTTGCTCTAGATGCTTCACCTGCAAATGATATGTCAGGGGAAAAAAATCAATTTGGTCAGCTTGGAAAAGGGACATTATTACGTATTCTTGACCGTACGATGGTTACTCATAGAGGCATGCGTGAGTTCATCTTAGATACTGCTGAAACGAATCATATTCCTTATCAATATTTTGTATCGCAAGGTGGTACGGATGCAGGACGTGTGCACACAGCGAATGATGGTGTTCCTAGTGCAGTGATTGGAATTTGCTCACGCTATATTCATACGTCTGCGTCGATTATTCATATTGATGACTATGCAGCTGCAAAAGCTTTAATTGTGGAATTAGTGAAAAATGCAGATCGTTCGACATTAGCAACGATCCGCGCTAATGTGTAAAGTAAGACATCCACTGAAACAAGTTAGAAGATGCCTTTAGGGCATCTTTTTCTATGCAAAGAAAGAGGGATTAGAAAATGAACATAGCTATTGGTACAACAAACAAAGCAAAAACAGAGGCTGTTGAAGTTATAGCTAGAAAGTATTTTGATAAACCAATTTTCACCTGCGTTAAGGCTACATCACAAGTATCTGATCAACCGATGACTCATGAAGAAACACGCTTAGGCGCAATAAACCGTTCAAAAAACGCAATCCATGAGACGGGTGCCCAATTATCGTTTGGATTAGAGGGTGGAGTGACTGAAATTGATGGTATGATGTATGTTTGCAACTGGGGAGCTCTTACAGTATCAAATGGCACAACTTATACAGCTTCGGGCGCACAAATTATATTACCAGAAGAAATTGCCCAGGAAATAAGAGCAGGGAAAGAACTTGGACCTGTAATGGAGCAATATACACAACGTCGGGATATCCGACAAGGTGCGGGAGCTGTAGGTATTTTTACACAAGGTTTAGTAAGTCGTCAGATGATGTTCGAACATATAGTTTCACTTCTTATTGGTCAATATTTATTCTCCTTAGCACATGAGTAGTGTTTGTTAATTAGTAAAAATGGAATAGTGAAGTTGCATAATTGATAAAGCTTTTTTAAAATAGAAAAAGGTCAGCGATGAAAGGAAGAAGAACATGTCTTTTACATCGGTGAGAGTTGTTGGCTTACTACTTCTACTTTTGGGGCTTACTGGTTGTAATCAATCGGTTGATGAACAAATTCAAGATGGACTTCAAAATACGAAGACCGTTTTTGCAGAACAACCAGAGGAGCAAACAAATCGTATTGGGGATATAGAATTATACTTACCTTCAAACTTTAAAGTTGACGACAGTTCAGATGCATATAATATTTTAGTAACGAAAGGAAAAGAGAGTTATATTCTTTTCATTAATGATCGTGAAGATGCAGATAGTAAACTATATTACAATCTATTAAAAGCTGATAGTTCAAAAAGCATAATCGAAGAAATTACTTATGAAAAGAATGGCATTTTCGGCTTTGCTGCTGTTTTAAAAAATGATAATGAGAACGAATTTGAGCTTATTGTTAGTAATGGTGGTGTAAAAATGACGACCATTTCTTACGCAAAACATATTAAAGATAATCTACACGAGATGACGAAAATCGTTCATTCGGTTAAGATTAAATAATTGGATAGTTTTGAACAGAGCGGTTCACAAACATGTGAGCCGTTTTCTCTTCATTCGGCATATTTTAAGCTACAATAAAGGAACTCAGTTTATAAACGTCACTTCCAGTGACATTATCTGCGCAACCGTGCTGAACCTAAATTGATTTTGAAGAAAGGATGTGAGCTAGGTGAAACAAATTAAATCAGAACAACTTGTGTCCCTATTAAAACAACAATTGAATGAGGAAAAGTTTGATTTTGAATTTGACAAAAAGCACGATAAATTACGTCTAAACCATAAAAAAATCGGTAAAGGGATGGAGCTTTCCCTGCCAGGCATTTTAGCCAAATATAATGACAAGCAACAGGCTGCAATCGATGAAGTCGTTTATACAATCGAGCAAACTTTTAATGCGATGGAGCAAGAGATGGAACAAGGATTCCAGACGACTACAAAAATTTATCCAGTTATTCGTGCGACATCCTACCCTCAAGCCTCGAAGGAGGGGCATGCATTTCTCACGACTGAACATACAGCTGAAACACGTATTTTTTATGCGCTTGATTTAGGGAAAACTTATCGTTTTATTGATGAATCCATGTTAGAGGTACTACAATTAACAGTAGAGCAAGTTCGTGAAATGGCACGATTCGCTGTAAAGCAACTACCAACAGTTTATAAGAAAGATGAAGTTGCAGGGAATATTTTCTATTTTGTTAATGCTAATGATGGCTATGATGCAAGTCGGATTTTAAATGAAAGCTTTTTGAAAGAAATGCAGACTAAAATTGAGGGTGACATGACGTTATCTGTGCCACATCAGGATGTATTAATAGTAGGTGATATTCGTAATGAAACAGGGTATGATGTATTAGCACAGATGACAATGCATTTCTTTGCTGTCGGTACCGTACCGATTACGTCATTATCTTTTATTTATGAAGATGGGGAACTAGAACCAATCTTTATATTAGCAAAAAACAGAGTTAAAAAGGAGCAAGAAAAACAATGAATGTATTTTACAACAAAGAGCATGTAGGCGATGTATTGCTAGTACAATTAGCGACAGAATCAATCGTAAAAACAGAAGTAGAGCGTGCGGGTGATATCGCTATTCTAAAGGAAGCGCAAACAGGAGAAATTAAAGCATTTAATTTATTTAATGCTAGTAACTATATTCAAACTGAAGCACAAGGTTTAGTTGAAGTTACTCCAGAATTAGTCGCACAGCTAGAGGCAGCTATTGCAAAAAACGGAGCTGAAATAAGCTTAGATGTAGATTTTTCTCCAAAATTTGTTGTGGGCTATGTAGAAACAAAGGACAAGCATCCGAATGCTGATAAACTAAGCATTTGTGCTGTAAACGTAGGTGACGAAACATTACAAATCGTATGTGGCGCACCAAATGTGGAGGCGGGCCAAAAGGTTGTCGTAGCAAAAATCGGTGCAGTTATGCCTTCTGGAATGCTTATAAAAGAAGGTAATTTACGAGGTGTAGAATCATACGGTATGCTATGTTCAGCACGTGAATTAGCAATACCAAATGCACCTTCTGAAAAAGGGATTTTAGTATTGCCGGAAGATGCGATAACTGGTAGTGCGTTCGAAGCCCAAACTAAATAAAGTCTCGGGAAACACGGTTTAGCTTTGCGAAAGTGAGCGATAACCCAATTTATACCAAGGTCAAATTGATTATATGTACTTAAAATCGTTATGCTACTAATATGCTAGTAACATAACGATTTTTTTGTCTAGAATGAGCCTCTAAATACAAGTTTCTATTACATTTTTATGGTATGCTTTTTGTTATAGACATTTAACTTCTTTCAGCAATTATTTCCTGTAGCGAAAGCGACAAGGTTTTAACTGTGAAAGCGAAGCGGCAACAAAACACACGACTGAGTGACCAACGTCGTGTTAGCCTAAAGCCTCCGGCGGATGTCACTAATTATAGGATGCTAGCCTAACATCGCATCCATGCGATATCGGCTAACTGACCTGCATCGGTAAAAACGCCACGTCCTGTGGCATTTCTGAAATGACCGAAATCGTGTAGGCCCTCGTGCAGTCCTTAAGACAAAGCCGATTCCGAACGCAAATATGCCGAGGCATATTTGATTTAGTTAATGCTATAAATGAAGTGTAAGAGAAATGAGTGAAACAATGTGAATTGGTTAAAAAAACAAATGGATAAATTTTTAAATAAAAATGACAATGATTACGAATATGAAGAGTTTTATGAAGACTATGAAGAAGAACAATCTGAGCAACAAAACTCATTTAAAGAAACAACAGCAGCAAAGCAAAAAACTTTTCGTTTTCCGTTAATTGAGGATGAGGAATTTTCAACTCCGCCATCATCAAAAGAAGCATTCAATCAAATGGACGATGCATCCTTTCAACAAATTGAAGATTTATCGCTACCGAGGCATTTAAATAATCATATTGTGGATTCAAGTGTATATGATATTGAGGTTTCAGGTATTCGAGATCTATTAGCCAATCGAACGAAAAGAACAGGTAGAACGACGATTACGCGCAGTCAGCCTGAACCAGCGAATCGTTCGAGGGCAAGTATTGTTTTTCGAGATGCACAAAATGAATTACCTACTTCGCCAAAGGAAACGAAGTATCCATTAGAAAAGACAGATGAAAGTGATTTACTCGCTAATCGCAAACGTTTTGTACCAACTGATGTTCCTTCACCAGTCTATGGTTTTACTAAGCCGAGCCCAATTGAGCAACTATTAGAGAAACGGAAGGAAGAGCACGACAAAAAAGAGTTAGAAATACCTACAGCAACTGAGTCTATAAAAGAAGCGACAACAAATGAGGCCATTGAAAATATACTAGCAGTAAAAGAGCCTATTAGCGCAGAGCAAAAAGATGAACCTGAACAGTTAGAAATTCCTGAAACAATTGAAGCACTTACAAAGCAACCGATTACTTTTGATGATAAATTATCAGACGAGACCATTCATTCTAATGATAAAACGACAGCGGAATTACCTGTGCCGCTAACAACTTCTTTTGCCGTAGAATTTGAAGAACAAGTGAAAGAAGCTGTTCAGCATGAGCTGAATATTGAACAACTTCCGGTTGATCAATCAGAAATTCATGTAAAAGAAGTAGTTGTAGAACAATTACAAATTGAAAATTCTACCATCCACATTGGTGAAGTTACAGTAGTTCAGCCATCCATGAATGAAGATAATGAGCAAGATATATTGCAAGAACAATCTGTAGAAGAGCAACCGGTAGAAAAGAAAGAAAAAAGTGGTGGCGTTCCATTCAATGTTTTAATGTTAAAAACAGATAAAGAGAAATGGAGAATTCGACAGCAATTAAAAAATACGAAGCCGACCCCTACAATTGTTGAAAAGGATCAAGAGGAACAGGAGCCTTCTTCTGAGCCGTTTCATTTAGAGGAAGAACATCGATTAGCACCATCCAATGAGGATCAGATTCAACAATCTATACATTTAGAAATTAGTGAGCTAAAGATGGATGATACAGCAGCACCACAATCGTCGAAGGAAGACGAGGTTTCTATTCCAAATACTGCTCCATTCAATGCTGCAACAGATAGTGTGTCAGTCATTTCAATGGCGCCAGTAACTTCAATGTCGAACGTTTCGACGTTAGAAAAGACTGTGATTGATGTTGGAAGCTCCGACGAAATTTCAGCGACTACCGAAAAGGACGTAGAAGTACCCGAAATGAAAATGGGAGTAACTACTGAAACGGAAATGGAAGAGACTACTGAAAAGGAAGTAGGAGTAACTACTGAAACGGAAATAGAAGCGACTACTGAAAATGTAGTGATTCCCGAGGAGAACTATAATGATCTAGAAGAGTATCCAGAACAACCTTCTAAATCAGCTGAAACATTCGTGGAAAATCAAGTAATGGAAATGCCTCGAAAACCTGTGCATGTGTATCAAAAGCCAGATGATGAGTTTTTAGAACCACCTGAGGAAAAAACACAGGATACTGAGTGGATGGAGCAACAGGGAGATACGTTGGTAGAAGCTTTGTCTTATTTCCAAGTCTCAGCTCAAATAGAATCCATTATGCAAGGACCTGCCGTGACGCAATTTGAAATAACAATGAGTCATGGTACGAAGGTTAGTAAAATCCGCAATCTATCAGATGATTTGAAGCTTGCATTGGCAGCGAAAGATATCCGCATCCAAGCGCCGATTCCTGGGAAGAGCTCAATTGGCATTGAGATACCGAACCGTGTATCTCGCGCTGTTCGATTATCGGAAGTGACAAATAGTGCTTCTTTCCTTGAGTCAGATTCACCGTTAGAAGCAGCATTGGGTCTGGATTTAACAGGGAAGCCTGTAACCATTGATTTACGAAAAATGCCACATGGTTTAATAGCCGGGGCTACAGGTTCTGGTAAATCAGTTTGTATTAATTCAATTTTGGTTAGTTTATTATATAAAGCTGCACCACATGAATTAAAACTGATGCTAATCGATCCTAAAATGGTAGAACTAGCACCGTTTAATCATATTCCACATCTTGTTAGTCCAGTCATCACAGATGTTAAAGCCGCTACAGCTGCACTGAAATGGGCAGTAGAGGAAATGGAGCGTCGTTATCAGTTATTTGCTCATGCGGGTGCACGTGATATTACACGTTATAATGCAATTGCGGATAAAAATAATGAACATAGCTTAAAATTACCGTATATTCTAATTGTCATTGATGAATTAGCAGATTTAATGATGATGTCTCCTGCAGATGTAGAGGAGGCAATTTGTCGTATTGCGCAAAAGGCACGTGCATGTGGTATCCATTTAATTGTTGCAACTCAAAGACCTTCTGTTGACGTTATAACAGGACTTATTAAATCAAATATTCCTACACGTATTGCTTTCGCGGTATCTTCACAAATCGATTCGCGTACTATTTTAGATGGGCAAGGTGCAGAAAGATTACTTGGACGGGGCGATATGTTATATTTAGGCAATGGTATGTCTGCTCCAGTGCGTTTGCAGGGTACATTTGTGACAGATGATGAAATTGAAGCGATTATTGATCATGTTCGTGAACAAGGAGAGCCAGATTATATATTCGATCAAGAGGAACTTTTAAAGAAGACGGAAGTTTCGGCTGAGCAAGATGATCTGTTTGAGGATGTATGTCGATTTGTTTATGAGCAGGGAGGTGCTTCTACTTCCTTGATTCAGCGCAAATACCATATTGGTTATAATCGTGCTGCTCGTTTAATCGATATGTTGGAATCACATGGTTTTGTGTCCGAGGCAAGAGGCAGTAAACCAAGAGAAAGTTATATTACAGAAGAAGATTTAATTGCTATGTTTGAATAAGAATTGTATTGTTTTCGTATAGATTATCTTAATTACGTCGAAATTAGTTTTTTTAGAAAAGTTACACATTTATCCTTATGCATAAATAGTGCTATAATAGACGAGATGTGTTGATTAGTACGTATTTTTTAGTACTTCCAAAGGTATTAATACCTAATAATTAGTGAAAAAATACGTTACACCTAATAGATGATAGAAGGGATATTGAATTCCCGGGGGGTTTAATTAATGACAGTTTTTCATTTCACAGGCATTAAAGGTTCTGGCATGAGTTCACTTGCACAAATCTTATTTGATGCTGGTGAACAAGTACAGGGCTCAGATATTGATAAATATTTTTTCACGGAACAGCCGTTACGTGAGCGTAATATTTCAATTTTTTCATTTAATGCAGATAATATTAAAGAAGGTATGACAGTTATTGCAGGGAACGCATTTCCTGATGATCATCCCGAATTAGAGCGTGCACGTGAAATCGGTGTAGAAGTTATTCGTTACCATAAATTTTTAGGTGAATATATCGGTAATTATACGTCGATTGCTATTACAGGTGCACATGGCAAAACATCTACTACAGGCTTAATGTCTCATGTTGTAGGTGGCTATAAGCCGACTTCTTATTTAATCGGTGATGGAACAGGAGCTGGGCATGAAAATGCTGACTTCTTTGTGATGGAAGCATGTGAATACCGTCGACACTTTTTAGCTTACAATCCCGATTACGCAGTAATGACTAATATTGATTTTGACCATCCTGACTATTTTGCAAACATAGAGGATGTATATTCAGCCTTTCAAGCATTAGCATTACAAGTTAAAAAAGCCATTATTGCTTGCGGTGATGATGAACATTTACAACGTATTCAAGCGAAAGTACCAGTTGTTTATTACGGATTTGGGGCTGAAAATGATTTTGAGGCTCGTAATGTTGAAAAAACAACAAAGGGTACAAAATTTGATGTATTTGTCCGCAATGAATTTTATAGTACATTCTTTATCCCGTTGTTTGGCGATCATGCGGTATTAAATACTTTAGCTGTTATTACACTTTGCCAATATGAAGGTATTTCACCAGACATCGTTCAAGAACGTTTAAACACATATAAAGGTGTGAAAAGACGTTTTACAGAAACGGAAATTGGGAATAATGTTTTAATAGATGACTATGCACACCATCCAACTGAAATCCGTGCGACGGTTCAATCGGCACGACAAAAATTTCCGGGTCGTGAGCTAGTAGCTATTTTCCAACCACATACATTTACACGTACACAAGCTTTTTTACAGGATTTCGCAGATAGTCTAAGTCTTGCAGATACAGCATATTTATGTGATATTTTTGGCTCTGCAAGGGAAACGCAAGGCGCACTTTCAATCCAAGATTTAGCGTCTTTAATTGAAGGCAGTGCAGTGATTACCACTGAAGGAATCGATGTGTTGACAAAGCATAAAGGCGCAGTGTTTTTATTTATGGGCGCTGGCGATGTTCACAAATTCCAAGATGCTTTTGAAGACGTGCTAAAGAACAACGAAACAGCTTAGTCCGCAAGGAATAAGCTGTTTTTTCTCAAAAATGAGAAGGAATTCCGTTTTTTTTGTCGAAAATAAGGAAATGAATAGTAAAGAGAATTTGTACTTGCAGGAGGTCTAGTTATGGAAGTTATTTTGTATATTGCAGCAATCATCGCAGCAATCGGTTTTTTAATTTTTTGTGTGAGCGTAGGAATGACATTATTTTCGCTCAAACCAATCCTTAACAGTTTAGCAGGAACATTATCGGGTATAGAAGGTCAAATGGAAGGTATTACACGTGAAACGACTTCCTTACTAGCTAAAACAAATAGCTTGGCAGAAGATATTCAAGAAAAATCTGAACAGTTAAATTCTGTTGTTCATGCAGTCAAAGGAATTGGCGACTCTGTGAATGGTTTAAATAAATCTGTACAGCAAATTACTTCTTCAATTTCTACAAGTGTGGAACAAAATGAAGAAAAAATTGCACAGGTTGTTCAGTGGAGTAATGTCGCAATCGGCATTGCTGATAAGTGGAAAAAACGTAAAATTATCGAACAGGCCAATGAGGTGATTCAAGATGATGTTTATCCTTTTGAATCAGCACAAACTGAAAAATCGAAAAGAAAATGGGGCCGTAAAAAATAATTATTGTTCGGTAGGCATTAATGCCAGCCGAATAAAAATAAAGTCTTAGGCATAAGTTGAAGAATGCATCCGCAAAAGCAGATGGACAACCAGTCTAGGCAAATTAGATAATAAGATGGGGAGGAATTGTTGCATGACAACTCAAAAGCCGAATTTTAATGAAGTAAAGGAACAACAACTTGAAAGTTCATTGCCGCAGCTTTATCATCCGCAAGATTCGATTTATGAAGAGGAGCGAGTGAACATGAAGGATTTCGTTATTGGTGCATTAGTTGGGGGTATAGTAGGTGCAGCAGCTGGATTATTACTAGCTCCGAAATCAGGAAAAGATTTACTTAGCGATGTAGCAGTACAAGCTGTTAACTTAAAAGATAAGAGTGCAGATTTCTCGACAACTGCAAAAGATAAAACCGTTCAATTATCTAAACAAATTCAAGAACAATCTACACAATTAGTAGAGAAAGTAAAAACATTAAAATCAGCAAAGGCACCAACTGTTTTTGACGATGGTACTGTTTCTTTCGAGGGTGAAGAGCCACTGGAGGATTTCATTCCTAGTGAAGAGCCTAAGGCAGAGGATGCTAGTGAAAAAAAGGAACAAGCTGAAAAAAAAAGTGAAGAAGTTCGCGCATAATAGATAAAAGGGATATGATACATCTTATCAACGATGTATCATATCCCTTTTTTTAAGATATAGGTGCTTTTTCTAATAAAATTTCTAGTTTATCTCCGCCGAAAATCTCCATATCGAAGCTTGCCGGTTGACCATTTCGTAAAATCGTGAAATTGCCTTTAAATGTCGTAGGCAGTTGCCAATTGGAGAAGCGGAACACATCTTGGTAGATCCATCGACTTCGGTCTTTTTCTTTAAAAGAAATACTAGCTCCATTTGAGACGGTTGTAAGAGGTGATACGACTACTTGATTAACGAGAACTTCGTTGGCCATTTTTTTTAGCTCTACTATCTCATTTTGAAAGTGTATGATGATTTTATCCTCAAGCAAAACACTCATTTGGTCAGCAATCCGTTGAACGGTAGGGTATGTTTGTTGCTGAAATGTAAGTACATCACCATCTTGTACAGCATATGACATTTTAGATGGTTTACCATTCATCATTAAATGAGCTGAAAACTCTGGTAAATAAAGTGGCTTTCCGTCCACTTGAATATAAAATGACTCAAATTGTTTTAATAACGCCCAATTATTTGTGAGCTTAAATACATCCTCGACTGTCTCAGCTATTTCAAACATCACAACATCACGATCATTTAATGCACTATCGAGTGATGCAGGGGAACCATTAACAGTTACTTGTGGTTCAATTACATATTTTGTTTCTTGAATCGTAATGGTTTTAATGGCAGCATCATCTACAATATCTCTCACTGTAGCATTAGCTTGCTGACCGTCTTGGCCTTCAATTAGCTGGATGGCATCACCTGTTTTAATCATCGTTTTAGTGGATGCTTGGTGGCCATTCACTAAAATTTCCGCCGGTTGACCGTGACCACCAGGAATGAAAATATCTTGTCCATTTACATTCACTGATAGTCCATGCCCTGGTTTTCCATATAACTGCTTTGCTCGAATATTGGCTGCTAAAAATGCATCAGCAACAGTCATTTCTTTTAATTCAAAAAGGCGCACTACTTGTTCATTGACAGTTAGGCTCATATATTGAATAGGCGTTTTTTTTGCAGCAATGGCAATACCAATTGGAGTCACTAATTCAGGAGATGCTTTAATATGATCTTCTTTTGTTAAGTTTTGAATAGCGTCAATCCCTCGAACAGCAATGCGATTGGCAGGTAAATTTAGTATGAGTCCAAGTTCAGTTGTAAGTTTGGGTGTTAAGCTACCTCCACCAACAAGCATTACCGCTTTAGGAGCTGACTGATTATTAAGACGTAATATCTCTTCTCCAATGGCTTTCGCCAGTTGTTTGACAGCAGGATCGATTGCTTGAAGAACTTCCTCTTTCGGATAGTATTGATCAAAGCCTAAAATATCCTGAATTAATATTTCTTCTTCTGTTTGCAGTTGTCGTTTCGCTTGTTCGGCAACCGGGAAGTCGAGTAAATAATGGTCACTTAATGCTTCTGTTATTTCATCACCAGCTGTTGGTACCATGCCATACGCGACAACAGTACTTTTATCGGTAATGGCAATATCAGATGTACCAGCACCAATATCAACTAGCGCCACATTTAAACGACGCATTGTTGGGGGGATCAGCACGTTAATAGCTGCAATAGGTTCTAATGTTAGTGCTTCCATCTCTAAATCCGCCCGTTTAAGAGCCGCGATAAGTGATTCTACGACAACTCTTGGCAAGAACGTAGCAATGACTTCAATTTGTGCTTCATCGCCTTGCTGATCGAGTAGGCTACCAATCTCTTCTCCATCTAAACGATAGTATAGAACTGAATAACCAACACAATAATAGTGGCTTATTTTAGCATCATCTTTGTGTTGAAGGAGCTGTTGCTGTGCCTGTTGAACAGCTTGTAGTTCTAAACGGCTTATATCTTCTTCTGTAAAGATAGGCCGATTACGAATATTGATTGTCACGCTTGCTTGTTCTGTTTTCAATGAGCGACCAGCAGCAGCGACACTCACTTTTGTTAAAGGACCATGCTTCTCTTCAAGTTCATGTTTAATTTCATTGATTAAATCTGCCACATACATGACATTATGTATTTGACCATCTACCATGGCGCGTTCTTTATGTTCTTTTACTAAAATGTCTTCCACGTGAAAGTGGTCATTATCTTCTGCTAAAATAATGCCTACTACAGAACGTGTACCGATATCAAGTGCAAATAATTTTGAACTCAATGTACTCGCTTCCTTTCTCGTAATATGTTAATATAATTATATAATTTAGCGAGTTGAAGCGCTAAATTAAAAATGCGTGACATTCTGCGCAACATTGATTATAATGTTGCTATTATCTAAAAATGTAACATACATTTCAGAGTTCTGAAAGTGTCTGTCATGAGGAGAGGAGCAAGAAAGCATGAGCCAAAAAGATTTAGAAAGCTTACGTAGTCAAATTGACGGTTTGAACTTAGAAATTCTTCGTCTAATTAACGAACGAGCAGCAGTAGTTGATGAAATCGGTAAGATTAAAGAAAAACAAGGTGTGATTCGCTATGATCCATTGCGTGAACGACACATGCTTGATCTTATTAAAGAGCACAATCAAGGTCCATTAAACCAAATGACGGTAGATTATATATTTAAACAAATCTTTAAAACAGCTTTAAAACAACTTGAAGCAGACAAGAAAAAAGAATTACTTGTATCACGTAAGAAAAAATCAGAAGATACTGTCATTAATATAAATGGTGAGCTAATTGGACAAGGAAAACCATCTTTCGTATTTGGACCTTGTGCTGTAGAGTCATACGAACAAGTAGCAGCGGTAGCAGAATCTATTAAAGCAAAAGGTGAAAAATTAATTCGTGGTGGTGCTTATAAGCCACGTACTTCTCCATATGACTTCCAAGGTCTTGGGTTAGAAGGACTTAAAATTTTAAAACGTGTGTCAGAGGAATACGGTTTAGGTGTTATTACGGAAATTGTTACACCAGGCCATTTAGAGGAAGCATTAGATTACATCGATGTTATCCAAATTGGTGCACGTAATATGCAAAACTTCGAATTATTAAAAGCAGCGGGTGCAACAAATAAACCTGTCCTTTTAAAACGAGGATTAGCAGCGACAATTGATGAATTCATTCACGCAGCAGAATACATTATGTCTAAAGGAAATGAAAACATCATTCTTTGTGAGCGTGGTATTCGCACTTACGAAAAAGCAACACGTAACACATTAGATATTTCTGCTGTACCAATTTTAAAACAAGAAACGCATTTACCAGTATTTGTAGACGTTACGCATTCAACAGGTCGTCGTGATTTACTATTACCATGTGCTAAGGCGGCAATTGCTATTGGAGCTGATGGCGTCATGGCAGAGGTGCATCCAGATCCATCTGTAGCACTTTCAGATTCACAACAACAAATGGATATTCCAACATTTGATGCGTTCTACCAAACACTACAAACTTTCATGAAGAACCATGAAATCAATGCTTAACTTCTTTCAGCAAAGCGGGTGTCCAAACACCCGCTGAAATAGAAGAACTCAGTCTAAGAACGCCACGTCCTGTGGCAATTTATCTGTGCTTTCGCACAAAGTACATCTGTTGGCCAAAGCCTTCGGGGATGTCACGGGATCGGTTTTGTGGAAGCGCAAAGCCGATCCCGGACGCATTATGCCGGGGCATAATGGATAAGTTGATAAACACCGCTTGCTTTAACCGGCAGGCGGTGTTTACTATATAGTGACAAAATAATGTCTAGAAGAGTACTACTTGTACTTGGTTTTTCTTTTCATATACATACTGCTTCTTGAAAAGAATATGAAAATTATCGTATGATAAGGCTATTAAAGGAAAAAGGGAGGCACGTACGATGACTGTTACAATTTATGATGTTGCAAGAGAAGCAAATGTTTCTATGGCAACTGTCTCTCGTGTAGTCAATGGTAATCAAAACGTAAAACCGGCAACACGAAAAAAAGTATTAGAAGTAATTGAACGATTAGAGTATCGTCCAAACGCAGTAGCGCGAGGATTAGCAAGCAAGAAAACAACAACAGTTGGCGTGATTATCCCGGATATTGCAAACAATGTTTATGCGGAGCTGGCACGTGGTGTTGAAGATATTGCAACAATGTATCGTTACAATATTATTTTAGCCAACTCAGACCAACATGAAGATAAAGAGCTTCAGCTACTGGATACAATGCTGGGGAAACAGGTTGACGGTATTGTTATGATGAGTGACGAAGTAACTGAAAAAATGCAACAAACTATGGATCATTCTCCGGTGCCAATTGTACTTGCAGGTTCAGTAGATGAATCACAAACAATTGCGACTGTTAATATTGATTATTACCAAGCAGCTTATGAGGCGGTTACATTATTGATTCAAAATGGTCATAAGCGAATCGCTTTCGTAACAGGTCCGCTTTCGTATACTATTAATGGAAAATTCAAACTTGCAGCTTATAAAAAAGCCTTACAAGATGCAGGTTACCCTATAGATGAATCACTAATCGCTGCAGATGAATCGAGCTATGATATGGGCTTAGAGGCGTGGGAAACATTATCCTCACTTGAAAATCCTCCAACTGCTTATTTTGCAGGTAGTGATGAATTAGCGATTGGATTGATTCATGGTGCACAGGATGCAGGCCAAGATGTACCTGAGGATATCGAAGTAATCAGCTTTGAAAATTCAAAATTAGCTCGCATGGTTCGTCCACAGTTAACAAGTGTCGCGTTACCACTGTACGATATCGGAGCTGTTGCAATGCGCTTGCTGACAAAATTAATGAACAAAGAGCCTGTTGAGGACGAAGCGGTTATTTTACCGCATCGTATTGAACATCGACAATCTGTCAAAAGTAAATAACGATACTTAACACGTAAATCTGTTTAAGGATTTACGTGTTTTTATATAGATGACTAAGAGCAAACGAAAAGCCCCACGATTGTCGTGAGGCATATTGTTAAGCGCGGTTCTCATTGCGAATAATATGTAGCGCTTTGGTTAGCATTTGCGTGTTTTTTTCTTCAATTTCAGTCTTTCTAGGGATCGGCTCATATAGTGGGTTTGGATCCTCCCAAGTTGGAATAAAAGGCACTGGTGATTCAGGCTGCCAACGATCTAACCAAGCTTGAGGGAGGGGTCCTGTCGGTAATTGCTGATCTGTCATTTCAAGCCAAAGCATAGACCATGCGCGAGGCACAACGCGCCAAATATCGTAGCCTCCACCCCCAACAGCAATCCATTTCCCCCCGCAATATTCATGTGCTAATTTATGTGCAAGCTTTGGAATTTCTCGATAAATTTTCATTGTTCCATATAAATGTGTTAATGGATCAAAAAAATGTGCATCTGCGCCGTTTTGTGTTAGCACAACATCCGGCTTGAAAAATTCAAAGACTTCTCGCATAGCTTTTTCATATATTTCTAGGAAACT
Source organism: Lysinibacillus sphaericus (assembly GCF_015844675.1). Classification (GTDB taxonomy): domain Bacteria; phylum Bacillota; class Bacilli; order Bacillales_A; family Planococcaceae; genus Lysinibacillus; species Lysinibacillus sphaericus_E. Next base: position 47,065 of record NZ_LDGC01000092.1, read on the forward strand.
TTCATCTTCCGTAAAAGCATCAATTGGAAAATTAAAAGAAGTGCCATAACCCTGTCCGTTTCCACGTTCCGTAATATTACCAGTTCCGGGGAAAAGATAACGACCTGTTTCATGAATAGATAGTGTACAAACATCTGGATCTTCATAAAAACTCCATTGCACCCCATCCCCATGGTGGGCATCGGTATCTACATAAAGTACACGAGCATTGTATTTTTCCTGCAAATAGCGAATGGCTACAGAACTATCGTTATAAATACAAAAACCTGATGCACGTCCACGGAAGCCATGATGTAGCCCTCCACCTAGATTGAGAGCGTGCTCGGCCTTTCCCTCCATAACATAATCGACAGCTGTTAACGTTCCACCGACAAGCTGTGCACTTGCTTCATGCATATTTTTAAAAATGGGTGTATCTTCAGTACCGATGCCATAGCTTTCACATTGTGCCTCTGAAAGCTCGCCATGTCCTGCTCTTTTAACGATATCAATATATTTTTGATCATGTGCAAGTAAAAGCTCTTCCTCTGTAGCGACACGAGCTGGAACGATATCCAAATCATTAAGAGCATCAATATTCTTTAGCAAATCCATTGTAAGCGTCAAGCGTTTATGATTGAAAGGATGCGTATCTGAAAATTTATATCCGAGTTGCTCTGGCGAGTAAACAAATACTGCTTTTTTCATTGTAATGAAACACCTGGTAAATTTGGCCATAAGACATCGAAGCCTTCTTTACGAAGTTCTTCAATCATAGCTAGTGGATTCAGGGTTTTTACTCGGACACTTAGTATTTTATTTTGCGTATTTTCAGAGTCAGGATAAACTAAGACGCTTTGGACATTTGCATGATGTTTGCTAAAAATTTTTGTGACTTCAAATAATATTCCTGGCGTATCGGCTACACGAATTTCAATTTTTGAGCCAGGTTCAGTGGCGCCTGTTAACTCTATATATGTATAGAGTAAATCTGTGGTAGTTACAATCCCAACTAATTTCCCCCCAGAGACAATAGGTAAACATCCTATTTTAGATTCATAAAAAGTAAGAGCTACTTCTTCTACGAAATCAAGCGGATGACCGACAAGTGGGTTTTTAATCATAATTTCTTCCACTTTTGCATTAAAAACTGGAGAGTTAGGCTCATCCCGTAATGAGGAAGGTAAAGCCTCTTTTATATCTCTTTCTGTGATAACCCCAAGAACGTGATGTTCCTCATCTACAACTGGCAAATGACGTACTTTTTTCTCCCGCATTAATTTCAGTGCCTCTACGACTGTATTTGTCGGAGCCAGTGTGTGAGGCTCATCATTCATAATTTCTTCTACGATCATATACTCATCCCCTTGTGTTGGCTTTAATACATGAAGCGATTTCTAAAACGAAGTCTATCAAATCTTTCCATTGTCTCAGGGGGCACGCGTTTTCCTTCACGTGCCATCAAGCAGTTAGCAGGATGTGATGTAATTTCAGGGTCATCTGTAGCAAAATATTCGAAGTTGGCAGAGCCCATCATTTTCTCCATCATTTTACGATAATCCCAAACATTTAAACCAGTCCCTTTTAAGTCCCAATGCCAATAATATTCGGTCGTGATAACAAGATAATCTTCCATTTCATCTCCCATAAAAGACACGGCTAGAAGTGCCTTACCAGCACCTGTACCACGATATTCTGGAATGACTTCAATAGCACCTAGCTCAATCATGTTATCAATTCGATCTTCTGCCCATCGTTCAAGTGGATCGGGATATAAATAAGTGACGTAGCCTACAATAATGTTTTCATTTCGAATAATAATAATTCGTCCTTCAGGAAGCCCTGCAATTTCTATAATGGCTTGCTGTTGTTGCTTTGGAGGTCTAAAAGCAACCAAGCCTTCGTGGAATGAATATGTAGCTAATTTTTCTGGAGGAACAGGTCCTTCCACATACACAGTACCATGCTTAGTTTCCTTTGTGACAGAAAAAAAAGTTTTTTTATGTTCCATGATTACACCACCTGAGTTTAATAATTCCATTATAGCTGATTTCCTGCGGAAAAACGCTATTTATTGTGAAATATACCTACGTTTTTAGAAAAATAAAAATATTAAGACATTCTTGATGAATTCGTGTAAAATATATGTATATTGCAACTGTTATTTAACAGATGAATGTAGTGTGAATAAGCATTCACTAATTCTATGCTACCTAAACTGTTGTATAACAATTGCTGCATAACGTATTTGTCTTTGGAGATGGTGGCGGATTTTGAAGGGGGAAAATAATGAAATTACGATTTACCTTCTTTCAGCGGAAGTCTCCTACTTATAGGTGGGAGATGAATGCGGGTTTAAGTTATTTTTCAACTGGTGTTCAAACACTTGCTGAAAGTAGGTAAAGCCTCCGGCGGATGTCACGGAATCGGGAAGGAGTTCTTTGTGCAGGCACAAAGCCGATTCCGGACGCAATTATGCCGAGGCATAATTGATAATTTGCTTACTAATGTACTAAGGCGATAGCAAAGAGAGGGGTAGTTTCATGGGGATGAAAATGTTGGAGAAGTTGAATGCTTTACCGGGGCAATATAATTTGCTTGATTATGAAAAAGCTGCGGCAACACATGATTGGGCAGAGACAGAAAAGGGATTTAGTTGGTATAAAACAGGGCTTGTGAATATGGCATACGAGGCAATTGACCGTCATACGGAAACGCATCTGAAAAACAAAGTTGCACTTTATTTTAATGATGGAAAACGTAAAGAGGCTTATTCTTTCAATGAAATGAAGAAGCTGACAAATAAAGCTGCAAATGTTTTTAAGGCAGCAACAAATTTAAAAAAAGGTGATCGATTATTTATTTTTATGCCCCGTTCACCGGAGCTTTATTTTTCTTTATTAGGCGCTTTGAAAATGGGCGTTATCGTAGGTCCATTATTCGAGGCATTTATGGAAGGTGCTGTTTATGACAGACTTGCAGATAGTGAAGCTAAAGTATTAGTGACAACACCAGAGTTACTTGAACGTGTACCATTAGAAAAACTACCACATTTGCAGCAAGTCTTTTTAGTAGGGTCTGATATAGAGGAAACAACACAAATTTTAGATTTTAATAGACGCTTGAAAGAAGCATCTTCTCATTTTGACATTGAATGGGTGGACAGAGAGGATGGTATGATTCTTCATTATACGTCTGGATCAACAGGAGCACCAAAGGGAGTATTGCATGTTCATAATGCAATGCTTCAACAATATCAATCAACACAATGGGTATTAGATTTGCGTGAAGACGATATTTACTGGTGTACGGCTGATCCAGGATGGGTGACAGGCACAGCATATGGCATTTTTGGTCCATGGTTAAATGGCGTCACAATGCTAATTGTTGGTGGGAGATTTTCACCACAAGCTTGGTACCAAGCTATTGAGGATTATAGTGTAACAGTTTGGTATAGTGCACCAACTGCTTTCAGAATGTTAATGGGTGCTGGTAGTGGTATGCTTGAGAACTATGATCTATCTTCGATACGTCACATTTTATCTGTTGGTGAGCCATTAAATCCAGAGGTAATTCGTTGGGGGACTGAGGAGCTAGGTCACCGTATTCATGATACGTGGTGGATGACAGAAACTGGTGCGCATATGATTTGTAACTATCCTTCTATGGATATTAAGCCCGGTTCAATGGGTAAACCATTACCAGGTATTCATGCGACGATTGTTGATGACGCTGGTAATGAAGTACCGCCTTTTACAATGGGAAATCTAGCAATCCGACGTGGTTGGCCAGCGATGATGCGTCAAATTTGGGGGAATCCAGAGCGTTATGAATCCTATTTCTTAAAAGGGGAATGGTACGTGACTGGGGACTCTGCCTATATGGATGATGATGGTTACTTCTGGTTCCAAGGGCGTGTAGATGATGTTATTATGACAGCTGGTGAGCGGGTAGGTCCTTTTGAGGTAGAAAGTAAGCTACTAGAGCATCCTGATATCGTCGAGGCAGGGGTGATTGGAAAACCAGATCCCGTACGAGGTGAAATTATTAAAGCATTTATATCCTTACGTGAGGGTGTAGAACCTTCAGATGCATTGACTGAGGATATTCGTAATTTTGTTAAGAGGGGCTTATCTGCACACGCAGCACCTCGTGAAATCGAATTTAAGGATAAGCTACCAAAAACACGCAGTGGTAAAATCATGCGTCGAGTGTTGAAGGCGTGGGAGTTAAATTTACCAACAGGTGATTTATCTACGATGGAAGATTAATTTTGTAATATAAGAAGCAGGAATTTATTCGGTCGACGAAAAATTCCTGCTTTCTTGTTTTACTGCCAGTTAAGCGAAGCGGCTCATCGGACGCCCCCAGGAAGCTTTGCTCTGTGCGAAAGCGAAGCGGCAGCAACAAAGCGCCCAGTCGGAACGGAAATCACCCCATGTTATGGAGATGAGCATCGCTTAATACATTAAAATGCAGAAGATAAAAATGATTCCTTACTAGTGAATAGGTTAACCTTTTAGGGATTTTATTTGTTTTTTCTAAGTATTTTCCTTGTCTTGTAGCGTTTGTTTATTCTAACTTTTCTCAAAATAAATTACTCAATAAAAATTTAGAAAAATTAAAATATAAATAAAAATTCAGTTGACTTAATAAATATGCAGACGTATACTAATTTTAACTTATTTCAGAGGTGAGTGCATTGAAAATAGGAATTGTTGGTGCAACCGGGTATGGTGGATTAGAGCTTATTCGATTTTTACATAATCATAAAGCGGTGGAGCGGATCGATTTATTCACATCCTCAGAAGAAGGTGTCGTTTTTTCATCTAAGTTTGGTCATCTCGTTCATATAGTCGATACACCTTTACAAAAAATTGATTATGGGGCTTTAGAGAAATTTGATGTTGTTTTTACAAGTACGCCTTCAGGGGTGACAAGTGAGCTATTACCACCTCTGTTCGGGAAAGGTCCTAAATTAATAGACTTGTCTGGTGACTTTCGTTTACAAGATCCAGCGAGCTACGAAGCGTGGTACGGTAAAAAAGCGGCACCATTGGAAATCATTCAACAAAGTGTATATGGCTTAACTGAATGGAATGCAGAAAATATTCAACATGCTTCTCTTGTCGCAAATCCAGGGTGTTACCCAACAGCGGTATTACTTTCGTTGTTACCGTTGCTAAAAGAAAGATTGATTGATTCGAGTTTTTTAGTGATTGATGCAAAAAGTGGGATTTCAGGAGCCGGAAATAAACCATCACAAACAACACATTTTAGCGAAGCAAATGAAAGTTTATCAATCTATAAAACGAATGCACATCAGCATATACCAGAAATTGAGCAGGCCATTTCGATGTTTACAGGGGGCGATACAACTATTACTTTTAATACGCATTTAGTGCCAATGACTAGAGGGATTTTATCCACCTCATATGCACCTGTTATGCCTGGTGTTACAGAAGAGCAGCTAGTAGCTTGTTTGCAAAGTGCATATGAAAAGCATCCGTTTGTACGGATTGTTACAGATGCTAATAGTTTGGGAACAAATCGCGTTAAAGGTTCAAACTATTGTGATATTTTCGTGAAAGTAGATAGCCGTACGAATCGTGCCACAATCGTTGGCGTCATTGATAATTTAGTCAAAGGGGCTGCTGGGCAAGCCATTCAAAATATGAACGTTCAATTTGATTTACCACAAATTACAGGATTAGATGTCGTTCCATTCTTTATTTAACTTCTTTCAGAAAAAAGTTTTATGTAGCGAAAGCATAGCGTCAGCTTCAAATGTTTCTTAACTTTTATGTCGAGGATAATTGATTAACTAAGGAGGAAAGATTTTATGACATTAATAGCATCCGCAAGTATGATGAAAAAATTATCAAGTAAAAATATTGTTTCACCAAAGGGGTTTAAAGCTGCGGGTTTACACTGTGGTTTAAAGCATAAGAAAAAAGATTTAGCTGTATTAGTCAGTGAAGTACCAGCAAGTGTAGCAGGTGTCTTTACAACGAATGCTGTGCAGGCGGCACCATTAAAAGTAACGAAAGAAGTTGTGTACACAACGAAAAAAATGCAGGCGATGATTGTTAACTCCGGAAATGCTAATGCATGTACAGGGAAGCAAGGAGCGAAGGATGCACAAACAATGCAATTCCTAGTAGCGGAAAAGCTGGGCATCGAGGCAAATCTAGTAGGAGTTTGCTCAACAGGTGTCATCGGTGAAATTATGAATATGGAGCCAGTAGCAAATGGGATTAATCAGTTAGAGCCAAAGGATAATTTAGAAAGTGCGATTGATTTTGCCCAAGCGATATTAACAACAGATACCGTTATGAAAAACACAAGTTACAGCACTATCGTTGATGGCAAGGAGGTTATTATCGCTGGTGTTGCAAAAGGTTCGGGTATGATAGAACCAAATATGGCGACAATGCTAGGTTTTATTACGACAGATGCAAATATTGAATCAGATGTTCTACAGGCCACTTTATCTGATCTAACAAACTTGACTTTTAATGCAATTACAGTGGATGGAGATACATCTACAAATGACACAGTTGTTGTGATGGCAAATGGCTTAGCGGACAATGAAGCTCTAACTCCTAATCATCCGGATTGGCAAAACTTCTACTTTACATTGAAAACCGTAGCTCAAGACTTAGCGAAAATGATTGCCAAAGATGGTGAAGGTGCAACGAAGCTGATTGAGGTAGAAGTCGAAGGGGCAATTTCGGATGAAGAAGGACGCAAAATTGCTAAAACTGTAGTTGGTTCACCGCTTGTGAAAACGGCAGTATTTGGCTGTGATGCAAACTGGGGACGTATAATTGCTGCTGTAGGCTATAGTGGCGCAACGGTTGATCCGGAAAAAATTACGATCCAAATTGGCGGTGTAACTATGGTTGAAAACGGTGAGCCAGTTCCATTCTCAGAGGATGAGTTAATTCAAATTTTAAAAATGCATGAAGTGAAAATTTATGTGTCGCTTGGTATTGGGGAAGGCAAGGGGCATGCTTGGGGATGTGATCTAACTTATGACTACGTTCAAATCAATGCCTCGTATCGCTCGTAAACGAATGGTCATTAAGCTTGGGGGTAGTACGCTAGAAGGCTTAAATGAATCATTTTTTGAGAATTTTAAAAAATTTCAAGAGAGCGGTGCAGAGCTTATTATTACCCATGGTGGTGGCCCAGCTATCAATCGTGAACTTGCGGACCATGGAATAAAATCACATGCTATAAACGGTATTCGTGTAACGAGTGAGGCTGTAATGGATATCGTACAGTCAACGTTATTAGGAAAGGTCAATCCTGCGCTTGTTCATGAATTAACAACGGCTGGCATATCTGCAATTGGCTTAAACGGATTTGATGATCAGTTGATTGTAGCTGATTACCTAGACAAAGATGTATTCGGTTATGTTGGTGAAGTAAAGACCGTCAATACATCTTTACTAGAAGCATTAATAAATGCAAGGGTAGTACCAGTTATTGCTTGCGTAGGAGCGGATGTACATGGTCAGGCATTGAATATTAATGGGGATACGGTAGCAAGTGAAATAGCACTAGCTTTAGAGGCAGATAGCTTATTACTTGTAACAGATGTAAATGGTATTCGAATAAACGATGAATATCAATCAAAAGTAACACCTTCTTTCATCAATCAATGGATTGAGGAGGGGCATATTTACGGTGGGATGATACCTAAGGTTCAAGGAGCTCTCGAATGCTTAAATGCAGGTATTCCATCCGTGCAAATAGTTGGGGAATCCTTAGTGGGTACGACGATTTTATCCCATTTGAATTAAATGCTCGTCTTCACCAGTGAAAGTTATTCCTCGTTATAGTAGGAATGACTGTTCTAATGGCATAGAGGTAGCAATATAGTTGAGTAAGATTGAAGATTTAAGCTATGAATTTAAGTAGGGGTGATTAGATGAGTGCTTTATTTGAAAACTATGGCAAACGCCGCGCCCAAATTGTCAAAGGGCAAGGAACAGTTGTTGAAGATGCTGCTGGGAAAAAATATTTAGATTTTACAAGTGGGATTGCTGTAGTGAGTCTTGGTCATGCACATCCTGCGATTGTGGAGGCTATTCATGATCAAAGCAGAACGCTTTGGCATATTTCTAATTTATTTGCTATTCCTGGTCAGGAGAAGGTTGCACAAAAGTTAATAGCTGATACACATTTTTCATATGCATTTTTCTGTAATAGTGGTGCGGAAGCAAATGAAGCGGCCATCAAGCTTGCACGTAAGCATACAGGGAAAAATCATATTATTACTTTCGAGAAATCCTTTCATGGACGAACTTTTGGAGCAATGTCCGCAACAGGTCAGGGCAAGGTACATAATGGCTTCGGACCACTTGTTGAAAAATTTACAATTCTTCCTTTTAATGATGTGGCAGCACTTGAAGCAACGATTGACGATTCTGTCGCAGCAATAATGTTGGAGATGATTCAAGGTGAGGGTGGCGTTAACAGTGTATCACCCGAGTTCGCAGCAGCAATAGCTAAAGCTTGTGACGACAAAGGAATATTACTAATAATCGATGAGGTTCAAACGGGTATTGGACGAACAGGAACAAAATATGCTTTTGAACAAACGATTTTAAAGCCGCAAATTGTAACGTTGGCAAAAGGGCTAGGTGGAGGTTTCCCTGTCGGTAGTATGCTTGGCACAGCAGAGCTATATGAAACATTTAGTCCTGGCACACATGGAACAACATTCGGTGGAAATCCACTTGCAATGCGTGTTGCTGAAACTGTGCTTGATCATGTCTTTGAACCTGCATTTTTACAAAATGTACAGGAGCTATCCGCATATTTTGTGAAGCAGTTAAAAGCGAATCTCCCTTCTACGTATACCGTACAGGGTCAAGGCTTACTTCTTGGCATTGGCTGTGGTGACACTGAGGTAGCCTCGTATATAACTGCGGCAGAGGAGAACGGCTTATTATTAGTAGGTGCAGGGCCAAATGTTATACGTTTATTACCTCCATTAACCGTGTCAAAAGCAGAAATCGATGAAGCAATTGAGATATTGAAAACGATACTGCTGTAGTGTCTGTACAATTAAATACGATTAAAAATAAATCTGCTAGACTTCTTGCCAAAGAAATTTAGCAGATTTTAATGCTTATCAAAGGCTGTTTTCTCAAAGATTGTTGCTGTTAAAGACAGATTTAATCTACAAAATGTGTAGGAAAAATCTGTCTTTTCGGTTTGATATTTTGTGAATCGAAAATTTAACGAAGGCTCGGTTAGTTGAAGAAAAAACATTCATTATTTTTAAAATATTTTACTTACTTCTATGTAAAATAATTATTTTCCTCGTGGCCAAATGAAATATGAAATAGATATGATAAAATCAATTCCCAGTACTAAAGACCATACTTTTAGTGTTTCAAAAAGTTTAGAGCTACGGTCCGCATCATTTACTAAGTATATCAATATTAATAAAAATCCTGCTCCGATGATATATGCAAATAAATGCTGAAAAGACCCTTTCAAAGAATTACGAGCATATGCGAAACCAGTCTTTTTTTCAGGTTTTGTTCCCTCTTTTTTTATGTAGTATAAGAACCTTTCATCAGCCCAACGAACGATACTCTTTCCAAAAGCAATCGACACACCTAAATAGATAGCAGCAATTGCGTGAGACGTAGTTGCATTTCCACCCTTTAATAGATCTATAGCAGTTACGATTAACAGAAACAAATCAATCACGGGTGTTAGAAGTAAAAAGAACGATCCCATTTTTTTGAAGTTATATACATAACGTAAAGTTAGACCGAGTATTATAACAATCCAAAAACCAATTTCTGCTGCAATAATTGACCAAGTAATAAAATTCAATTAATCACCCCACACTTTTACTTACAAAAAATCTAGTAGTATAAAAACACACGCTTAAATATTGTATATTATAAGGAGAAACAATAAAAAAATTCCACCTTTTATTAAATTTACCATATTAATTCAGCAAAAACCTCTTTTTGCTTCGCTAATTGAATAAAAGTAAACCACTGAATCCGCTTAAAAAGCATCTGATAAATGGTGCTCTTTGGCCAACAGGATGTTGGTCGAGAAGACGTTATCACAGGATGTGGTGCTCTTAGCCTTCGTTCCCCTTTTGTTAATCCCCAAGGAGTCGCCCCGCCTCCACTCCAAGAAACTTATTTACATAGAATACGTTTTAAAAAAATGTCATCCGCAACTTTTTGGTAGTGTAGTAAAATCTTATCCCGCATTTACTGGCAGTATTTTATTTTGTACCGAAAGCAAAGCATCTGGTACAAGGCTTTCACCTCGAATTTAGTTGGGAGAGTAACTGCTCGTAAAACCTCGATTGGTGAAGACTTAATAATCAGTGGGGTAAAGAACGCTCCACTGATTATTAAGTCTTCACTTTATTGTAGCTCTTTTACTAATGTTTTCACTAGAGTAGGGAGCCGATCATGAAGTTGACTAAATGTAAAGCCTGCCGCTTCTGCCTTTGCAGTTGACATATACCAATCTGCTGGAACCCCATATGGTGACTGCGATTTTTCGTTGCCACCTACAAGAGATATTTTTGCATGCTTTCCGGTTGCACTTTCAATAAGACCTAGCAAATCCTTTAATGAAATTGCACCTGCCGCTGTTGCGTTATAAGGGCCTTCAATTGGCGTAATGCCAGCAAAATACAAAAATGCAGCTGCTTCGTCATCTGTAATAAAGCTCATTTTTGCTTCAATATTTGGCAATGAAATAGGCTGTTCCTGTAAAATTTGTTCAACATGAAAATGTAAACGGCGTGTATAGTCATTCTCACCCATAACAATAGGGAAACGGACAGCGACAACAGGAAACGTAGCTTCTTTGAAAAGTACTGCTTCAGCTAGACGCTTTCCTTCACCATATGAAAAATCTTCGCGATTCCCCATTCGAATTTCATAATTAAATGGATTAAAATCTTCTTCTGTTTTGACATTGCCGTCTATTTCGTAGGTGGATAGAGTAGATGTAAAAACGAGCTTTTTCGTTTTACCTTCTAAAATTTCACATATTTTAAAAGCTTCATTCGGAGAGTAGCAAATATTATCATAGACAATGTCCCATGTAGTACTTGATAGCGCCTGTGACAATGAATCGGCATCATCTCGATTGACAATTAGCTGCTTCACCTTTGTACCAAAAGGATTTCCACTTTGTCCACGTGTTAAAATAGTTACGTTATGCCCATTTTGAAGACAAAGCTCAACAAGTTTTTTACCAAAGAGGCGAGTGCCTCCTAAAACTAAAATGTTCAATTATTTCCACCCCTTCTAATTTATAGTCACCTTTATAATGACAAAAAAACAGGCATACTACAATTACTTTTTAAATGTAGTATGCCTGTTTATTATTGTTTAGGTGGATCGGTCGGCGGAGTAGTATTTCCGTTGTTTCCTCCATTAGAGCCGTTCCCGTTATTTGAGCCATTTCCAGTGCTTCCGGAACCGTTGCCATTAGAGCCGTTCCCAGTGCTTCCGGAACCGTTGCCATTTGAGCCATTTCCAGTGCTTCCGGAACCGTTGCCATTATTTGAGCCATTCCCAGTGTTACCGGAACCGCTGCCGTTATTTGAGCCATTCCCAGTGTTACCGGAACCGTTGCCGTTATTTGAGTTGTTCCCGTTACTACCATCAGACCCATCGCCATTCTCTGTACCGTTTCCATCTTTGTCCGGGTCATTGCCGTCAGTCGGTGGAGTAGTTGGTGGGACCTCTTCTTGCTTGTCTTTTTCAGGTTGTTTTTCACTTGCGCTACCACCCGTAGAAACGGTATTGGATGGCGCAGAAGTTAAACCTGTAATATCTACAGCGACAACAACATAGGCTTGACCACTTGCTACCGTCATACTTTGTGATGCTTCAAGTACTGATCCAACAAGGGTTCTTCCACCATTTGTTACTTGATATATTCGGTAACCGACTACATCATTTGAAGAACCTGTCCAAGATAATGTATTCCCATTAATTGAAGCAGATACTGCTGTTGGCGCACTCTGATCTGCTGGGAAATTAACAGCTGATACCGATGAATTCGCTAATGTCGAATTTTTTGGTAATAGGCTAGCTGGGTTACCGCCAAGTGGGCCAAGCATTCGTTTAATAAATGCCTGATTAATTCCTGCACCGCTTGCTTTTACAAATTCTGGCGGTGTGCTAGGAAGGGCATTATAAGTTTTACCTTTTATCGTAACAACGCTTGAAGAAGCTAAGCTATCATCAGCTTGTGAAGGTAAAAATACTTTCGCGTTAAACAAATCAGAGCGGACGAGACCAGCATTAGCACATGCTGCAGATGGCGCTAAACCAGAAATACCACAGAATGATGCAGTGACAACGTTCTTCGGTTGCACAAATCTAGTTTTAGGGGCGATTAATTGTGGGTCTACATCATACACAGAATTCATTAATGTACCCCATAGCTTGTTAATTCGCACACTAGGCCGTTGATACGTATTATTAAATGCATCCAGGGTTTGATTTTTATCATAACCCATCCATACACCAAGAGAAACATTCGGGTTATAACCAACTAGCCAAACATCTTTGTAGCCTTGTGAAGTACCTGTTTTAGCAGCAAAGTCAGCAGAGAATTTAAGCGTATTTTTTGCAAGTGTACCTGTTCCTTTTGTTAACACATCTCGTAACATATCTGTAATGATATAAGAAGTTTCAGGACTAAATACTTGTTCAGGTTTAACTTCGTGTTTATAAATGATATTTCCATTTTGGTCTTCAATTCTATCAATCATATAAGAGTCTATAAATTGTCCACTATTTGCAAAAGTTGCAAAGGCATTGGTGTTCTCTTCAACCGTAATCCCATCTTCTACGGCCCCAAGACTAGCAGAAGGGTTAGTGAAATCATTAGGCTTTAGGGTTGTGATTCCCATCTTTACTAAATAATCGGCAGGACGTCTGTTAAGAATACTATAATATAGACGTGCAGCTGATAAGTTTTGTGAATCTGCTAATGCCTCACGTGCCGGGATAAGCCCTCGTTCATCATTAGTACTATAGTTGTTTGGACTCCACCCGGGAATAGAGAATTTTACGTCGACTAATGGGCTACCTGCACCGATTACACCGTATTCTATTGCAGGTGCATATACGAGTAAAGGTTTCATTGTAGAGCCATTTGAGCGTTTTGCCTGTGTAGCGTAGTTATAACTTTTTAATTCAAAATCACGACCACCGACAAAGCTTAAAATACGTCCAGTAGTATTTTCGATTAAAATACTGCCAACCTGTACAGGCATTTGAACATCAATTTCTTCACCTGTTACAGGATCTTTGTCTTTAACAGTGTAAGTATGACCGTAATTTTGAAAGTTTTCCGCTGCTTTTTGCATCGAATCGTACATATCCTTATTGATAGTTGAATAGATACGATAACCTTTTGAGCGGACGTCACGATCTGCTAAAATCATATACTTTTCTTTTAATTTTGTTTCATTTTTTAAGCGTTCTGGATCAATACCATCTGCTTCTGCTAGTTTTTCCGCAATAATGTCTTTTGCTCGACTTTCAAGCTCATACGTTAGCCAAGGGTAGCGATCTTCTGCGCGCATTTCCGGTGAACGGAAGTCAGCAGTGATATCGTAAGCAAGTGCTTCTTTATATTGAGCTTCGTTAATATAACCTGCGTCTTTCATACGATAAAGTACAGTTTTCATACGATCAATACCTGGTTGAAGAGCTTCTTTACTTTTAAGTACACCTGTATTTGTGAAAGGTGTGTAAGCAAAAGGTGATTGAGGAATACCAGCTATATACGCTGCTTGAGGAAGTGATAAATCCTTTGCTTTTACATTGAAAATACCTTCAGCAGCTGTTTCTACCCCTGCGATGTTTCGACCGGAAGCGTTACGACCATAAGGAATTATGTTTAAGTAGGCCTCTAAAATTTCTTCCTTTTTCATAAAGTGCTCTAAACGCATCGCAAGTAAAAGTTCTTTTGCTTTTCGTTCATAAGATACTTCGTTTGTTAATACTTGGTTTTTAATAAGTTGCTGTGTTAGTGTAGAACCACCTGTTTGTGTAGAAGAGTTGGTTACGTCTTGAAGTAACCCGCGGATGACGGCTTTCGGAACTATTCCGTTATGTTCACGGAAATACTCGTCCTCTGTCGCTAATACCGCATTAACAACATCAGGTGAGACAGCGTCTAATGTTGTTACTCGACGGTCTAAATCTGTACGTAATTTTCCGATATAAATATCGTTGGCAAAATAAATCTCACTTGTTGAATCATAGTTGAAAATTTCTTTTCGTAATTCTTCCTTAGAGCGTAGTGGCTCTTCTTTTACAAGTGAAGCAAAATAGCCAGCGCCAACTGAACCGGCAAATACAGTGCCTACCAATGCAAAGACTAAAAATAGTAAAAATAAGTTCCAGGCAACACTTCCTGAAATACGTAATTTCTTCATCCATTTTTGTTGAATTAAATCATCGATCTTTGCATTGATTTTCTCAATCCAATCTTTCAATGTATCGACCTCCTAAAATCTTGTCTATTATAGCACATATTGATTTAGGTCGAACATAATTATTGACAATGAAAAAGAATCGTTTAGAATAATGCTTATAGTTTTCTAGCGAAGAGGAGCTTGCAGTAGTGTCTATATTCCCTGTATAGAGAGCCAGCGGTTGGTGAAAGCTGGTCATAATGTAGAGACGAATTACGTGCTTGGAGCTTAGACGTGCGCGCCTGCGATAAAGGCGATTGAATGAAGAGGAAGATGGATGACATCTTCAAGCTGGGTGGTACCGCGTTAGTTAATAACGTCCCTGCATGCAATATTTTGCGTGTAGGGACTTTTTTGTTTCTCCCTGCACGGAATTATTAAACACTTAGGAGGAATAAAAATGACGAACGATTTATTACAAGACCTAGAATGGCGCGGATTGTTATATCAACAAACTGATGCTGAAGGTATGGCAAAATTATTAGATGAACAATCAGTATCTTTATACTGTGGTGTTGATCCAACTGCGGATTCTATGCATATTGGACATATTGTGCCTCTTTTAACGCTACGTCGATTCCAAAAGGCGGGCCACCGTCCAATTTTATTAGTTGGTGGTGCGACAGGGATGATTGGAGATCCATCTGGACGCTCTGAAGAACGCCAATTACAAACTGTTGAACAAATTGATAAAAATGTTCAAGGTATCCGTAGCCAATTAGAGCGTATTTTTGAATTTGCGGAAGATGGCAATGGTGCTCAGTTAGTTAATAACCGTGACTGGATTGGCAATATAAATACGATTGAGTTTTTACGTGATTATGGGAAATTAATTAACGTGAACTACATGTTAGCAAAGGATACGATTGCCTCACGACTTGATACAGGGATTTCATTTACAGAGTTTGCGTATACATTAATTCAAGGTATTGATTACAATCATTTATACAACCATTACAACTGTCGCATTCAAGTTGGTGGTTCTGATCAGTGGGGGAATATTACAACTGGTTTAGAAGTTATTCGCAAAACACATGAGGAAGAGACAAAAGCTTTTGGTATCACAATTCCTTTAGTAACGAAAGCAGACGGTACGAAATTTGGTAAAACAGCAGGTGGCGCTGTATGGTTAGATAGTAAGAAAACATCTCCATATGAGTTCTATCAATTCTGGATTAACGCTGCGGATGCTGATGTTGTAAAATACTTGAAAATCTTCACATTCCTTTCTCGTGAAGAAATTGAAGCTTTAGCAGTATCTGTAGAAGAGGAACCACATTTACGTAAGGCACAAAAAGCACTGGCTGAAGAAATGACTCGTTTAGTTCATGGTCAAGAAGCATTAGACCAAGCGATCCGCATTACAGCTGCTTTATTCTCAGGTGACTTAAAAGCACTTTCTGCTGATGAAATGAAGGATGCGTTTAAAGATGTTCCTTCTATTGAAATGGCGAAAGAAGATAAAAATATCGTGGAGTTACTTGTGGAAGCAGGTATTTCTCCTTCAAAACGTCAAGCTCGTGAAGACGTAACGAATGGTGCGATTAGCGTGAACGGTGAAAAGGTCACTGAATTAGAATATGTTATCGACAGCAAAGATCGTTTAGAAGATGCGTTCAGTATTGTTCGTCGTGGTAAGAAAAAATACCATATGGTGAAGTTTGTTTAATTCAGACTTATATAATAAGGCATCCCCTCGATATTCGAGGGGATATTTCTTTTTATTGGAAAACTAATTTGTCAATTAATTAAAGTTACCATTTTAAATAAAGTATGGCTTTTGGGCAAATCGAGGGGGTGATTTCCGTTCCGGCAGGGCGCTTTGTTGCTGCCGCTTCGCTTTCGCACAGAGCAAAGCTTCCTGGGGGCGTCCGATGAGCCGCTTCACTCGCGTTGCTCGCTGCAGGGTCTCGGGCCAACATGATGTTGGTCACGAAGGCGTTATCACAGGACGTGATGGTTTTAGCCTTCGTTCCTCTATTGCTGATCCCCGAGGAGTCGCCCGGCTTCCACTCCAATCACCTACTTCACATAGAATATATTTTCTAGCACTTTAAATTTATAAGTGATAAAACAAAACTTCAGCAAGATATATTTTTGTGCAAATGCGAAGCGACAACAACAATAGCTGAGGAAGCGGCTCGACGCACGCCCGCTGGAAAGCGAGTAGCCTGGAACGGAAATCACTTTCATTTAAAGTGTTACAATATTTACAAAGTCTTCCTTGATTATTTCTTATAGCTATCTAAAAAAACTAGGAAGCTTTATGTGTTCATAATCTTTGGGGTGAAGCATATTCGCGAGCTTTAATGCACCCTCTATAAGGCGTGGTGATGGGCGACAATAAAGCCATTCCTCCATTACGTGAAGCTGTTTCATTTTAACGGCTCGAAGCTCCTGAGCATGGGAACGTTTTAATAAATTGGCTGGTTGAATACGCTCAAAGGCAACTCCTACCCAAGCCATCATAATATAGTCTGGGTCGCGCCTTACTACATCAGCCCAATCAGTTTGCACACTTGCAAGTTCTACATCTTGAAACAGATTTTGCCCACCAGCAATGGCACTAATTTCAGTTAGCCAATTAATGTTACCTGGAGTAAAGATAGGATTTGGCCACCATTCCCAATAAAGAGTAGGTTTTTTAGGAATCGTTTGAGCAACTGTGCGAAGGCGATCGATACATTGTAAATATTCCTCAGAAATTTCTTTTGCACGACCTTCAACTCCACAGGCTTTCCCTAAAGTATGAAGATCCTGTGCGATTTCCTCTAATGAATTAGCATTAAAAATAATGTGGGGAATATTTCTAGCTTGTAACGCTTCAATATTTTTTTCCATGCCGGGGACACTTAAGGATGCGAGTACAAGATCAGGCTGTAATGACTCTAATGCATCCATATCAATTGATAAATCTGGGCCAAGCTGAGGTAAGTCTTTTACTGCTAATGGCCAATCCGAAAAATCATCGACACCAACAAGTTGATCGGTCAGGCCTAAATAAGCAACAAGCTCAGTATTACTCGGACAAATTGAGATTAAACGCATCTTCTTATCTCCAATCTTTTTAAGAAAAGTATAGCGAGTGTTGGGGTCACATACAATGCCCGAATGTTGTCCGCAATAAAAAAAGCATGCCTACAAGAGACATGCCTTTTTTTACTTATTAAGAAAGTGCGATAGCTTCGAGTGATTCTTCTTTTTTCGCTACAGGGCCCATCGCATTTGTAATAATTTGTTTAATGTCTTCTAACGTTGCTTTACGTGGGTTTGTTGCGGCGCATACATCTAACATTGCGTTTTTCGCTAAGATTTCAATATCCTCATCCTTCGCACCTAATTCGCGGAAGCCACTTGGAATGTTCAAATCTCTAGAAAGATTTTCGATTGCTATAATTGCTTTCTCAGCAGCATCACGTTTACTTAACGCTTCAACGTTCTCGCCTAACAATTCTGCGATTCTTGCAAAACGCTCAGTACGTGCTGTTAAGTTGAAGCGGCAAACATGTGGCAATAGAATAGCGTTACATACGCCATGTGGTAGATTATAGAAACCACCTAATTGATGAGCAATTGCATGCACATAGCCAAGCGATGCATTATTAAACGCCATGCCTGCTAAAAATTGTGCGTAAACCATTTGCTCGCGTGCTTCTAAATCTGCACCGTTTGCATAGGCACGTGGTAAATATTCAGGAACTAGCTGAAGTACCTTTTCTGCACATGCATCAGTAATTGGTGTTGCGTTTGTCGACACAAATGATTCGATTGCATGTGTTAATGCATCTAAACCAGTAGCCGCCGTTAGAGCAGGAGGTAAGCCAATCATTAGCTCAGGGTCATTAATCGATAGTAGTGGAGTAACATGTTTGTCTACGATGGCCATCTTCACTTTACGAGCTGTATCCGTAATAATTGTGAAGCGAGTCATTTCACTTGCTGTACCAGCAGTTGTGTTAATAGCGATTAATGGAACCAGTGGGTTTTGTGATTTGTCAACGCCCTCGTAATCATGAATGCGTCCACCATTCGAAGCAATAAGTCCGATACCTTTTGCTGCATCGTGTGCGCTACCGCCTCCAAGAGAAACGATTGAATCACAGTTTTCAGCATGATACACTGCAATCCCATCTTCAATGTTTTGATCTGTTGGATTTGGTTCTGCTTTCGGGAAAATTGCTACATCTATTCCAGCAGCTATAATGATGTTAGCAATTTGTTCAGAGAGACCTAATTTGTGTAAGCCCTCATCTGTTACGATTAATGTCTTTTTCACTTCTAAATCATTTAAACGTTTACCAACTTCTTGAATTGCTCCAGGTCCAAATAAGTTTGTTTTCGGCATAACAAATTGCTTTAGAACGTCTGACATAATTCCAACCCCTTTAAAATAATTGTTATTGCTTGAATGATGGCGAACCACCTTTCGAAATTCATAGTATTCTATTCCTTGTAAAAGTTCAACACGTATTTTTATTAAAATTGTTAATTTTAATCATGTAATTATTTTACAAAAAAGATAGACAGGTTTTTGATATGATGAAAGGTTGGATTGTCTAAGAGTGTTGAATTGAAGAAGTTTTGAAAATTGTTTTCCTATGAAAGTAAATTATATTTTTTGGAATATGGTTCTATTTTATAGAAGTGTTGAATAGTAAAAAACTGATATTTTGTTTTTAATATATTAGTAGTGATTATGTTGTTTTTTAATTTCGTAAATACTATTTTAAAGTACATAAAATAGTCATACTTTATAGGAATATTTAAAATTATTCGACTCTCCTTTTTAAATTGTTTAAGGAAATCCATAATGCGAGAGCTACATAAAGAATGACCGTATATCCGAGTAATGCGCACATATAGAAAATTGCCTTTGAATCAGAACTGATAGGAGGATAACCACTGTGAGCATTAAAATGATATATCTCCTGCTTATAACCGAACCAAATAGCTACTAATAAAAAGGTGATTAGAAGAAGAGCTAGTAAAGCTTTTTTATGAAAAGTGATGTGCAGCAGACTTTCTTTATAAGTAATTGGGCGCTTTACTTCCTTGTTTTGATGCTTTTTAAAGGGAACTAAGAAAAAAATCATAATGCCACTATAAACTAATACCAGCACAGTAAATTCAGAAACCCCCATTATTTCCCTCCTTTGACTTTCTAATCTTTCCTATTTAGACTTCCGTAAAAATAAAAGGGTTCCTTTTTCATTGATATATATGAATTAATATTTACAAATTGAAATGAAAACTTATTAAAGTTTTATTTTTTAGGCACCTTTCAGGGATATTTGCAATTTTATTGAATAAGATTTCAATGAAAATATATTCAATAAAGGGGTGGGGGAAATGTCAATTAGACATGAACAAAAAGAACAACGAAGGGCCTTGATTTTACAATCTGCATTAGATTTGTTTATTCGCAAAGGGTATGGTGAAACGAAAGTTGCTGATATTGCTAAAGCTGCTAATATGAGCAGCGGGTTGCTTTTTCATTATTTTGACTCAAAGGAAAAGCTTTATGAAGAGCTAATTCGTATAGGATGTGAAAGACTTCAGATGGATTTTTGTTTTACTAATGAATCACCATTAGCTATTTTTACAGCTGCTGCTGAGGATTTGTTTGACATGATCCGTACAAACCCATCTGCAGCAAAAATGTTTGTCCTAATGGAGAATGCACAACATCTTGATTCCTTGTCGGAAGATTTAAAAGAAATGCTTATGGAAGCAGATAAATTAATTAAAAAGAGTATTCCATTAATAAAGAAGGGGCAATTGCAAGGTGAAATTAAACAGGGCAATGCTGAAGCGCTTGCAGTAGCTTTTTGGTGTTCTATTCAAGGAATAGCTCAATACATTGCATTACATCCCGAAACTCCTTGTCCCAATACGATGTGGGTTATTTCAATCCTTGAAAACAGGGAGGCGGAGTGAAAAATGAAAACTAAACGCAACTTAATAATCTTTATTATTGTTGTTGTGCTATGTGGTTGGCTTGGCGTTTTTGTAGATCGCTTCATCCCTGAACAGCCTAGAGGTGAAACGCTTGGAATGGGGATTTGGCTAGTATTTCCGCTGCTGACAACTATACTGTTACGTGTCTTTGCGGGAGATGGTTGGCGAGATATTGGCTTATTGCCTAATTTGAAAGGTAACATAAAATGGTATATTGTCTCGCTCTTAGTCTATCCTGTCATCACTTCTATAGTTTTGTTAGTAAGCTATCTATTTGGCTGGATGGATTTTTCGGATTTTAATTTAGATACATTAGTTTCAGTTTTTGCTGGTGGTTTACTGATTCAATTTGTTAAAAACTTTTTTGAGGAATCAGTTTGGAGAGGTTATTTGACAAGTAAACTTTTAACGTTAAAAGTAAATGATTTTTGGTTGTATTGTATTGTTGGAGGTGTTTGGGGAGCATGGCATATGCCATACTTTTTAGTGTTCCTATCAGAAAGTGATATCCTCAGTGTGCTTCCTGTGAATAGGTGGATATTTGCGTTAATAGGTATTGTGACGATGATTTGCTGGACAGTAATGTATACAGAAATTTATGTAATGACGAAAAGTATTTGGCCACTTGTTCTTATGCATATGACGGAAGATGCACTTGTGAATCCACTAATTCTTGATGGCTATATCAAAATTGCTCAAGGAAAAGAATTCCTTGTTTCTCCCACGGCAGGCATCGTTACTACAATGCTTTACCTAATGGTCGGGCTGATATTGCGAACTAAACGTAAAAAGTATCAACTGCAACTGAAATAGTTCCAGTTCTATAAACTCGCTATCAAAGAACGGTTGAATACAGTTAACATCTTACCCTCTACTTATATTATAACCCTATCTGAAATTTATTTATAGACTTCATTTTCACCCATTCCTTGCCTTATACTGTTATACGCAAGTCAAAAAAAGTATAAGGGGTGTGTTTATATGAATGACAAAGAAAATATTTTAGATCCCGGTCCGTTCTTTCATGGTACTAAAGCAGAACTGAAAATCGGAGACCTGCTTGAACCTTTGCACTTATCCAATTATCAGGATAAAAAATCTAACCATATATATTTTACTGCAACATTAAATGCGGCTAAATGGGGTGCAGAATTAGCAAGATCTAACTCAAAAGAGAGAATTTATATTGTAGAGCCATTAGGTGATTTTGAAAATGATCCGAATGTAACTGACAAACGATTTCCTGGAAACCCAACACGTTCTTATAGGTCTAAATCTCCTTTGAAAATAGTAGCTGAATTAAATTCATGGGAAAGGCATTCCGATGAAGAAATAAATCATATGCTTACATCTTTAAAAAAGTTAAGTGAACAAGGACAAAATGTAATATACGATTGATTTTCACATTACTACAACTCCAACGTTGATATAGCAAGTATTAGAGCATGTACCCAAGTGAAAATTTTAAACATAAATGCATTTTTAATACTTGATTTTCGTTATCCCCCAACAAGTACCCCAAAAGTTTGAAGAATAATGATGCCTTTTGATGATTTGAAAAATTTAAAAAGCCCTCAAACCGTTGATAAAACAGGATTGAGGGCTTTTGATTGCTTTCGGTCTGTTAACCAAGAATATTAACGAGAGTAGTACTCTACGATGAATGCTTCGTTGATTTCAGCTGATAATTCAGAACGCTCTGGAAGGCGAGTGAATGTACCTTCTTTTTTGTCAGCGTCAAATGTTAAGTAGTCAGGTACGAAGTTGTTTACTTCGATTGCTTCTGTTACTACAGCAAGGTTTTGAGATTTTTCACGAAGAGAAATCGTTTGACCTGGTTTTACGCTGTATGAAGGGATATCAACGCGTTTGCCATCTACTAAGATGTGGCCGTGATTTACTAATTGACGAGATCCACGACGAGTACGAGCTAAACCTAAACGGTAAACTAGGTTGTCAAGGCGAGTTTCAAGAAGGATCATGAAGTTTTCACCGTGTACACCTTTCATTTTACCAGCGCGGTCGAATAGAGTACGGAATTGACGTTCGTTCATGCCGTACATGTGACGAAGTTTTTGTTTTTCTTGAAGTTGTAAACCGTATTCTGATAATTTTTTACGTTGGTTTGGACCGTGTTGACCTGGTGCGTAAGGGCGTTTTTCGATTTCTTTACCTGTACCGCTTAGTGAGATACCAAGACGACGTGATAATTTCCAAGATGGACCTGTATAACGAGACATATTGTTGTCTCCTCCTTTAAATTTGGTTTTTTTGTTGTAAAACAAAAACCAGTAGTACCCATTCTTATACGCATTTTATTTTCATGTATTTTCGCCTATGCAGCCGTTAGGTTACACAATACACCATCTATCCTGTTTAGAAATAGAGGAATAAAATACAGTAATAAGCTCATACCACTGCTGCGTTTATTTTACACAAACTTCATTGTAACTGCTTATTACATAGACGTCAATTATAACACAAACTATTTTCAAAAAAGAACTATAGTAAATATTTCCTTTCTGTACACGGTGCGAAATTTTAGAATAGTTAATGATACAGTGAGAGATGTAAAATGTAAAAGTAAAGTAGAATAACATAGTCAAAATGACACAAATTATGTATAATATACAATAAGTTAATAGTAATTGATTTGTACGTTATATAGAAAAGGTGATTTCATGACAGACCATTTACAAACGCTAAAATATATAAAATCAGATGTTTTGAGCATTTGGGTGAGTTCTAAAGAACAAACTGGTTTAAATGAGTATTTTCACCCATTGGAACAGTGTCTAAAGAAGCATTTTGGAATTGTGAATGTGACATTCCTCGTTTTTGAAGGTAATTCTTTAATACCTGTAGAAGAGATGGCTACTTTGACAATTGAAACGAAACTAAATGCTGTGTCATGGTTAATGATTGAAGCTAGTTTTTATCAACAGAAAATGGTAAAAATCCCTTATATATTAAAAGAAAAAGAAGCCTATTCGAAAATGACAGATATGGTTCTTTTCCAAGTAGAAGGCAAAAATCCAATAGGTGTGCTACTAGTAGAGGCAACAGATGCTTGGACAGACTTTATGACTTCTACTTACGGGGAAGAAAGTATAGAAACGCTTACCAAAGTTCTTCAGTTGATGAGAGAAAATTATGAAGTGAAAGTGAATGAAGATCAATATAGAAAATTGTATAATATGACAGATTTATTTCATTCAACAATGGATATTGATTTAATTTTAGAAAACGTCTTAAAAAATATTAAGGATAATTTCCCCGAATTTAATGTGGAGCTTATACTATCGAATGATCAAGACCGCCATACGACTATCGATATTAAGCTTTTTGATTACTTATCTGAAAGGCCTGCGACTATTGAGGCTTTTGTCTCAGGAGAGCTGACGACGGAGCTTGCTAGCGATTTGAATTGCCGAGTTTTAAACGCCCCTATTAAAGGAAGACAAGCTATTTATGGCATTTTACAAGTAAGCGCACCTACAACGTATCTTTTTTCGACGACTGAAAAAGATTTTGTACGAATGCTAGCGCAAACATCAGGAAATGCGCTCGAAAATGCAAAATTATATCATCAGTCACATCGCCTTGTGAGTGATTTGCAACTCATCAATGAAACATCGCATCGTTTAAATATGAGGATAGGCATTAATGAAATGTTACTTTTCCTTCAAAAGCAGTTAATGAAATCATTTCAACCAATGGAAGTTTGTTTCGCTTTTAAACATAATGACACATTTGAAGTGACGGATGCTAGTACGGCCTTATTTAATACAGAAAAGGGTCAAACATTTATAAAACATGTTGAACAACATTTTAAAAGTACCAACGATCCACTATTTATTGCAGATTTCAGCCGTTTAACCCCTACTCATATTGAATATCGTTCAATTATGGCAATCCCGATTTTAATGGAAGAAAAAATTAATGGCTTTAGTATTGTGTTACACAAGGAGCCATATTTCTTTTCGTTTGATAGCTTTAAGCTAATGCAATCATTAATTCATCACTCTTCTTTAGCAATTGCAAACTCAATATTACGACATCAACTCCAAGAAATGGTAGATTTAGACCATTTAACAAAACTGTATGCAAGAAGTTATTTAGACAAGTATGTAGAAAAGTCACTTATTAATGATCAATCAGGGATGTTCCTACTCATTGACATAGATAATTTCAAACGTGTGAATGATACGTATGGTCATCAAATTGGTGATAAGATTCTTATGCAAATTGCGGTGCAGTTAAAACAAATGATTGGAGCTCGTGGTATTTGTGCACGTTGGGGTGGAGAGGAAATGTCTGTGTATGTTCCGAATATTGATGAGAAAGAAGCAATTGAATTGGCTGAAGAAATTGTTGCAGTAATTCCAAATACAACAGATCCTCGAGTGACAATTTCAGCAGGTCTCATAACATGGGATGAATTGTATCGTCCAGCGTTCCAATCTGTTTTCCTACATGCAGATACAGCGCTATATGAAGCGAAAAATAGTGGTAAAAATCGATTTTGTATGCATGATCGACCGTATCAAATAAATTAATAACTTGCTCTTAAATTTAGGGATGACATCTCGGTGGAGGGTGAACAACTCTTTTTAGAATCGTGGCTCATCGGACGCCACAAGGAAAGTGCTCAGAATGAAAAATCGACTTCACGAAATAAAATGTCAGTCAACTTTTTACAATGAAATACCCTGAAATGATAATAAATCATTTCAGGGTATTTTTTTTATAAATGGGAAAGTAAGGTTTCTACGAATGGCTCCAATCCCTCTTGATCTTCCTTAGAAAAGCGATTAACGATTGGACTATCGATATCAAGAACACCGATGACTTCTCCTTCTTTTTTCAAGGGAATCACGATTTCGGATTGGGAAGCGGCGTCGCAAGCAATATGACCAGGGAATTCGTGTACGTCTTTTACGACCATTGTTTCTGCTTTACTTACTGCTGTTCCACATACACCACGTCCAATTGGTATTCTGACGCATGCAGGTAAGCCTTGGAATGGCCCTAATACAAGTTGCTCTCCTTGTAATACATAAAAACCAACCCAGTTAATGTTCGGTAGAAACTGATTTAGTAATGCAGAGGCGTTACTTAAATTAGCAATGCGATCACTTTCTCCTGTAAGTAGGGCATTTAATTGTTTGGCCAACGTAGTATATTGCTCGGCGATTGGCCCTTCATAATTGATTTGAGTAAACATAAAAGCACCTCGTTTGAAAGTTATTTTTTTGGATATATAACATTATAGTGTTGATGCAAATCAGCAACAGTATGAGCATCTGAACCGAAAACAACTGGAAGCCCAATAGATTTACTATAATCTATGAAGGAAAATGGTGGATAAGTTTCCTGACAATATGTTTTACTTAATCCAGCGCTATTTAAATCTAGCTCATAGCCTTCTTCCTTCATTACATCTAAAACTTTTCGAATCTGCGCAGAATCGTCAATCTTCTCCGTATGTGCTAATTGGAATTTGTGAATAAGTGAAGGGTGCCCAATGCGCTTAGGCTTGTATTGTCCTAAATCTGCTTTAATGGATTGTAGGACGGTATCGTAATATAAATTATACACTTGTTCAATAGAGCCGACTTTCTTTGAAAAAGCCATAAAACTTTCTGGAGAAAAGTCTATGCATTCAAAGGTATTGTCCCATTGTAAAAAATGAACTGATAAAATAGAGTCATCTAAAAAGTGTCCGTATGTATCAAGAAATTGACGAGTTTCTTGTTCAAAGCCTTGGATATAGTCGACCTCTAGACCTATATGTATGCGAATGTCTTGTGCGTACTCTTTTTGAAGGCGTTGTAAATCTTCAAAATAAGACATTAACAATTCTGGATTCATACCACTGTCTTGCTGTGGTGTAGGGTCTACAAAATTCGATGGTAATGGTGCATGTTCTGTAAAGCTAATATCTGTGAAATCATGAGAGATTGCTTTTTCTATATACTGCTTAAATGAATCAGAGGTACCATGTGGACAATATGGGCTATGAACATGGCCGTCACATTTCATAAATACCACTCCTTTATATTTTGGATAATACACTTATATTTGCGCATATTGTTCAAAAATTAAGTTATTGTTATTCTTAAAAGGCGTAATTACACAAAAAACACTCAAATTTTAGTACAAAAGGCGATAACATAGTATATAATAAATACAACTAGCCAATTCGTTTATTGTAGAATAGGAGGCTTACGATGGAGTATATCATCATTCCAGTTATCCTACTATTAATTTTAGCGATAGTAGGATTTATGATGCGACGAAAACATACAACAATCATTGCTAAACTTGAAAATGAAAAATCACAAATACAAAACAATCCCATAAATGAGGAAATTTCAAAAGTTAAATCTTTAAACATGAACGGTGAAACGGAAGAAATGTTTGAACGATGGCGTAATAGTTGGGATGAAGTCATCGATGTACATATGACAAAAATTGATTCACTTTTATTTGATGCAGAGGATCAAATCAATAGACTTCGTTTTAATAAAGCAACATTAATTGAACGTGAGATAGAAGATTACATTAAAAAGTGTGAGCAAGATAAAGATAAAATCTTAGAAGAACTAAATGAATTAATTGGCAGCGAAGAAAAAAATCGTATTGAAATTGAACAATTAAAAGAATACTATCGCTCTGCACGTAAAACATTGTTAGCGCACCAACATTCATTTGGGGTAGCATTACCTGCTCTGGAGAAAAAACTGGAGACGTTTGTTCAAAAGTTTGAGGAATTCGATGTGCTTACGAGCGAAGGGAATTATTTGCAGGCGAGGGAAATTGTTATTGGCTTGAACCAAGAGTCACAACAAACATTTGAATACATTAATGATGTCCCAACAATTTTGACTGAATTGCAAGTAAAGCTTCCAGGAGCGGTACAGGAATTACGAAGTGGCCAACGTGAAATGGAAGATCAATCCTATTATTTACAACATTTAGAGCTAACGGAAGAGCTTAATAAATATGAAGAAGAATTTGTAACATTAAAAAGTGAATTAGCAGAGCTTAACTTAAATGTTGTTAAACCACGTGTTACAGATATAAATGAAGAAATTGATCATTTTTATGATCTTCTTGAAAAAGAGGTTATTGCTAAAAATTATGTTGACCAAAATTGTGATCGTTTATTAAGTTCAATCACCAATGTTATTAGTTCAACAAAATTAGTAAGTGATGAAGCAGCCTTTGTGCAGCAAAGTTATCGCTTAAATGAAAAAGATGCTGAAATTCCAAAAGCTGCATTAAAGCAATTAGAAGCTTTACAACGTCGCTATGACTTATTGGCGATGCGTGTTAGAGAGGAAAAATCTGCATATTCAAGTTTGCAAGAAGAATTGATTGAAATTAGCGATGAGCTAGAACGGATTCATGAGGAGCAAGGTCATTTGTCAAATACGATGAAGAAGCTACGAATTGATGAAAATAAGGCTCGCATGCAAGTAGAAAGCTTAAAGAAAACATTACAAGAAACAGATCGTCTATTGAATAAGGCTAATATTCCGGGTATCCCTGAAGAGATGGATGCCCGTCTAGATGAGGCAGCAGAGCATATTTATTTAGTTATGCAAAGCCTGCAAGAGGTGCCTCTCAACATGGGAACAGTTCATAATAATTTAAATGCCGCGACACTTTGTGTAGAAGATGTAAAAGCGAAGTCGCATGAATTAATTGAAAATGTAATGCTGATTGAGCGCATTATTCAATACGGTAATCGTCATCGTGCAACAAATCCAAAGTTGAATTCTCGTTTAAAAGAAGCAGAAGGATCTTTCAATCAATTCCGTTATTCCAAAGCATTAGAAGAGGCTGGAACAGCAGTTGAAGAAATGGAGCCAGGTGCTTTAAAGCGAATTCAAGAACTTGTGGCAGAAGAAACAATGTCAAAATAGTCAAGTATAATAAGAAATTACAGCAGCTGTCTAAAAGGTATAGTTATTACTTTTTAGACAGCTTTTTATTAAGATGTGAAGTAAGCGCCCAGCCGGAACGAAAATCAGCCCTCGCTATGGAACATCAATTGAGGCGGGAATGATGAAAAATAGAGGTGTTCAACATGCAATTTTATAGTCGGGACATGAATGAAATGCATGCGACTGATATATTAAATTGGAAATATGAAGAACCATATGATTTTTACAACAATGAACTTTGCGACGAATCTCTAAAAGAATTTCTTGAAAGTCCGTATTATTCTATTGTCAATGAACAAGAAGAGCTAGTCGGTTTTTTCTGTACAGGAACATCTGCACAAGTACCTAAAGGACATGACTATGGTGCATATATAGACGAATGCATTGATATTGGAATAGGAATGAAGCCCGAGTTAACAGGAAAAGGTTATGGTGCAGAGTTTTTTTCATTTGTTTTAAATCATCTACAAAACCTACAACAAGAAAAAAATGGTCCTCTTCGTTTAACAGTAGCTACCTTTAATACAAGAGCCATTCACCTATATGAAAAATTAGGCTTTAATAAAGTTATGGATTTCACTGCTTCAACTGAATTTATAACGATGAAGAAAGTTTAATGAATCAACTAGTCAATTAAGAAATATTTTTAGGATTGTTTTTCTTTCTTGAACTACTAGTGTGAATTTGGCTTACAAAATAGGTAAATATAGCAGCGTTAGCTTTTACTGTAAGTAGAGGATGACATTAAAAAAACGTATGCTATGTGTATAAGTTGATCTTCGTTAGTTACGACTGGGCGACTCCTCGGAGATTAGCGATAGAGGAACGAAGGCTAAAACCATCACATCCTGTGATAACGCCTTCGTGACCAACATCGTGCTGTTGCCGCTGCCGCTACGTTTAACTCACGCTTTCGCGCAAAAGACATCTGTTGGCCCGAGACCCTGCAGCGAAGCGGCTCATCGAACGCCCCAGGAAAGCGCCCAGTCGTAACGGAAATCACTACACATTATGGTGATGAGCCTAACAATACAGAAATCAATTTTTTTTTGCTTAATTTTAGTTAGAAACGTTCATAGCAAGTCTTTAAGATGCCACTCTATAAAGGGTGGTTTTTCACATTAAAAGTAAACAATTAAGTGATAAAATTAGGATAATTGTTAAAGTTAGTAGTCAATCGCTGAAGATTGCGTTATGATAAATACCGTTAAATCAACGTTTTGAAAGTGTGTGAATATAATGGAAGTTAATACAATTTATTTAGACAACAGTGCAACAACTAAACCTATAAAAGAGGTTATGCAAGCATTTATGGTAGTGAATGAGCAGTATTATGCCAATCCTGCTTCCATTCATGCAATGGGTGTTGAATCAAACGAATTATTAATGCGTGCACGTGAGCAAGTAGCAGATATTTTGCATACAGAAGCAAAAAATGTGCTATTTACATCAGGTGGTACTGAATCCAATAACACGGCAATATTTGGTTTAGCACGTAGCAACACACATAAAGGAAACCATATTTTAACAACTGAAATTGAACATCCATCTGTCCTAGAATCTGTGAAGCAACTTGAGCAAGACGGTTTTGATGTGGAATACTTACAAGTAGATGAAAACGGAGTTATTTCTTTAGAGGAGCTTCGCACAAAAGTGCGGAAGGATACCATTTTAGTCAGTATGATGCATGTAAATAATGAAATGGGCGCAATCCAACCGATTTTTGAAGCTGCAAAAATTATTCATGAATCGAGTCGTGCAGCTTTTCACGTTGACGCTATACAAAGCTTCGGGAAGTTGCCGATATCATTTAACGATGACAAGGGTCCAGACTGTATTTCGATTTCTGGTCATAAAATTCATGGCTTTAAAGGTTCAGGTGTACTTGCATTCCGTAAAAAAATGAAATGGCAACCGTATGCA
The DNA here is from genome assembly GCF_015844675.1 of Lysinibacillus sphaericus. Lineage (GTDB taxonomy): Bacteria > Bacillota > Bacilli > Bacillales_A > Planococcaceae > Lysinibacillus > Lysinibacillus sphaericus_E. The sequence continues at coordinate 77,389 of NZ_LDGC01000092.1, forward strand.
CTTGGAGGAGGGCAGGAATTTGGTTTACGTAGCGGAACAGTAGCTGTACCGCAAGCTGTAGCCTTGTCAAAAGCAGCACGAATAGCGATAGAGACGATGAATGACCGTGCCAAAAAGTATCGTCAATGGTATGAAGAAATATGCACTCAATTACGTGGATATGGAGATGAAGTGCATATTTTATCAACACCAAAAGGAGCAGCACATATTTTATCTTTTAGTATTCGCGACTTAAAAGGTGAAGTCATTATCAATGCATTGCAAAAACGCAATGTAATTGTATCGACATCGAGCGCATGTTCATCGAAACAGACAAAAACAAGTCATGTTGTTGAAGCTCTAAAAATCGATGAGCATTTTAAAAATGGTGTTATTCGTATAAGTTTTGGCGCGCATGTAACAAATGAAGATATTGTAAAGTTTAAACAAGTATTAGATGAAGTATTGACGGAACTTAAAGGAGAATTTTAAAAATGATTTGGAAAGAAATTTTAATTCGATATGGAGAGCTTTCTACAAAAGGCCGCAACAAGATGGATTTTATTCGTCGTTTACGAGAGAACATTCGTCATGCGTTTGCGGATTTAGGACATTTACACATTCGCACAGAGCGTGATCGTATGTTTATAGCTATTCAAGATGAAGCACAAATGGACGTACTATTAAAAGGTTTACCTAAAATTTTTGGTATTCAATCATTTAGTCCTGTGGCTGCATGTGAAAAAGATATCGAAGCCATGAAAAAACTTGCCATAACAATTATGGATACATTTAAAAATGAGCAGCTTACATTTAAAGTAGAAGTAAAGCGCACAGATAAAACATTCCCGTTAGAATCACATGCCATTCAACGCGAAATTGGTGGTCATGTATTACCACAATATCAAAATTTATCAGTAAAGGTGAAGAAGCCTGATATCGAACTTCGTGTAGAGGTGCGTCATGATGCAACATATATGATGGCACAAGTTATTCCGGGTGCAGGTGGTATGCCTGTAGGCTCGAATGGTAAATCTTTATTAATGCTTTCAGGTGGTATCGATAGTCCAGTTGCCGGTTATTTAATGATGAAACGAGGAGTGCGCTTAGAAGCGATACACTTCTTTAGCCCACCATACACAAGCCAAAATTCATTGGAAAAAGTAAAGGTACTTGCTAATGAATTAACGAAATTCGGTGCGAGTATACGTTTACACGTTATTCCTTTCACTGAAATTCAAGTTCTTATTAAAGAAAAAGTACCATCTAATGTATCGATGACAACTACTCGTCGTATGATGCTAAAAGTTGCTGACAAAGTACGTGAAGACATTGGCGCACTAGCTATTGTTACAGGTGAAAGTCTTGGGCAAGTAGCGAGTCAAACTCTTGAAAGCCTAACAGCTATTAATGCAGTAACGAACACACCGATTTTACGTCCATTAATCTCATCAGATAAATTAGAAATTATCGATATTGCAGAGAAAATTGGCACATACGAAACGTCTATTCAGCCATTTGAAGACTGCTGTACAATTTTTACTCCTGCAAGTCCAAAAACAAAGCCAAAGCTTGAAAAGGTTGAGCATTACGAAAGCTTCTCGGATTTTGATGAACTCATCGAACGAGCAGTGAAAAACCGTGAAGTTTACATTTTCCCGAAAAAAGAACAAGAAGCCGATAAATTTGCGGATCTTCTATAGAAGAAACTTGCGAATTCATAAGAGCCGACTCAAAAGTACATTTTGAGTCGGTTTTTTAGTCCATTTCCTTCTGAGGTACAATTTACCTAAAATATTTTTGTATTAAAAATTTAAAATCGCACATTCTATATTCACAAGGAGGTGAGAAACACATGGCAAACAACAACAACCGCAGTTCAAATCAACTTGCTGTACCTGGTGTAGAGCGCGCACTTGATCAAATGAAATACGAAATTGCACAAGAATTTGGTGTTCAATTAGGAGCTGACGCTTCAGCTCGTGCTAACGGTTCCGTTGGCGGTGAAATCACTAAACGTCTTGTACAAATGGCAGAATCTCAATTAAAAGGCATGCCGAACAACCAATAATTGCTTAATTAGCAATTATTAAAATTAAAACCAGTGACCGTAAAAGGCACTGGTTTTAGTTTGTTTAAAATGTTTATTTTTTATCCCAAGTAATTTAAAAACCAATTGAAAGACGCACACTAATTAAAGTTTGAATTTATCCTACAAATGCTTTAAATGTAGAGACTGTATTCGAAATATCCTCACTTTCGCAAATTGCGGAAATAACTGCTATTCCGTCTGAACCTGCATTAAATACCGTATGTGCATTCGAACAGTTTATACCTCCAATTGCAACGATAGGTAGCTCTGGATATTGTCCGCGAACTTGCTGTAAAAATTCAGTTCCACTAGGCGGTTTGGCGTCACTTTTAGAAGTAGTTGAAAAAATTGGGCCTATTCCTACATAGTCAGCACCATATTGTAAAGCAGTTTTTAATTCCGCTTGTGAATGAACAGAAACACCTAGTATCATGTTGCCAATCTTTCCGCGTACCATTGACACAGGGAAATCATCTTGGCCAATATGAACACCATCTGCTCTAAGTTTTATAGCTAGCTCTACATCATCATTAATAATAAACGGAACATGATACTGTTGACATAGCTTTTGACATTTACGAGCAAAATTTTCATAAGCTAGTCCAGTAAGGGTATTTGGCCCTTTTTCACGGTATTGAAACATAGTAATTCCGGATTGGAGAGCTTTTTCTAATACGATTATTGGCTCCTGATTGAAAACATTACCTGTACCCATAATAAAATATAGCTGTAAATCGTCACGATTCATGAATAATCACCTCGCAGGATTCCTTATACTGTTGATAAGCAAAATGATTTGTTGGACCATGGCCATTCCCAATAGATAAATCATGAGTTATTGCTAATTGAATAAAATTTTTAGCTTCCTCTATTGCCTTTTCTATAGGTAGCCCAAGACCAAGAAAAGCAGTTAATGCAGCAGAAAATGTACAGCCTGTACCATGCGTGTTTTTTGTTGCAATACGAGTAGATTGCATAGAAAATGATCGCCCATCTTTTAAAAATACATAATCAGTAGCATGACATTTATCCTCTAAATGACCGCCCTTCATAACGACGCATTGAACACCTGTCTGTAATAAGATCTGGGCTACTTCTTTAATATCTGCTGTAGAATTAATTTTTCTTCCAGAAAGGGTTTCGGCCTCAGGAATGTTTGGTGTTACAATTGTTGCTAAAGGTAGCAAATAATTTCGTAATGCCTCAATTGCTTCTTGCTGTAATAAGCTCTCGCCACCTTTTGCAATCATAACAGGATCTACAATAAGTGGAATATTTACTTCGGCTAAAATATGTGCAATTGATTGGATGATGTCGGAGGAAAACAACATTCCTGTTTTAATAGCACTAATTGAAAAATCCTCGATTAGCGCTTTCAGTTGTTTTTCAACAAAGCTCACTTCAATTGGTAAAACATCCGATACACCCAAAGTATTCTGAGCCGTTAAAGCTGTAATGACAGACGTTCCAAATACTTTTAATTCCTGGAATGTTTTTAAATCAGCTTGTATACCTGCACCGCCGCCACTATCTGAACCGGCAATTGTCGTTACAATATGCATTATTCTTCACCTTCCTTTGAAAGGCGATGTAGTTCATTCAATACAGCAATTTGAAAATCGCCAATGAGTCGAGTAGAAGAAGCGGCTTTTTCTGCTAGTTTTTTATAAAGCGATAATGTTTCTAATAATTGGTCAAATGGTTGATCTCCTGCTGTGATGGAGGCACAACATAGTGCACTCAATAAGCAACCTGTTCCAGTAACTTCTGTCATTTGCGAATTTCCACCCGTAACCCATTGCTGATGTTTGCCGTCAGTAATAAAATCCTTTTCACCGGTCACAATAACAATACAATTGAAACGTTGAGCTATTTTCTGTGCCTCTAGCTCTAAAGAAATAGAACCATTACCACTATCTACGCCTTTTTGTTGCCAGTCTACATTCGCAATTGCTGCAAGCTCTCCGATATTACAGCGAATTGCCGCAAATTTTATTTCCGCCAATAATTGCTGTACCGTTTGTTTCCGGTAAGTCGTTGCACCTGCTGCAACAGGATCTAAAACAACCGGAATGCCAAGAACATTTGCTTTTTTCCCTGCAAGTAACATGGATTCTTTCATTCGCTCATTAAGGGTCCCAATATTGATCAATAAGCCTGAGGCGATTGTGACCATTTCTTCAACCTCATGACAGTCATCAGCCATGACTGGAGAAGCGCCTATTGCTAATAAGCCATTTGCTTGGAAATTAGCAACAACATAATTCGTTATGCAATGAATAAGTGGATTTTGTTTACGGATCGTTTTGAATATCAATTTAAGTCCTCCTCGTTGGATGGACGTAAGCGTGCAAAAAAGGCCCTTTTTCGTGCAAAAAACACGTAAAAGAGCCTTTCATCAGTAAGTCGATGTGAATTGCTCCCTACGTCAGTATTAACTAACAGGTTCAAAGGGTCAGGTTTTACCTTCTCAACTCTAGATGAGTCCCCCTGCAATTATGCTTTTAGTTGACCAAAATGTACCATATTATTCATTCGCGTTCAATAGGGAGTTTTTTTATTATCATTCAGCAATTTTGTGCGAAAGCGACAATTACGCCAATTTGAAATGAATAGAAGCAATACGTGACTGATGCCATATAGCGGAGCATGATAGTTGTCACGACTTTAATGAATTAGAGTGAATTCCATTGAAAATGATAAAAATTGAGTTTTATAATGGGCGTAACAAAAGGGGGCAACTGCCATGAAAAGAGAAGATTTAATCGCACCAGAATGGTATAACATTTCAGAGGAAATTGAAAAGTATGCACAGGATCCTACCAAAAATGCATTATTAGTTTATAGCGAAGACGAGGGAATTCAGTACTTAACATATACAACTTTACTTGAAAAGGCGAATCAGGCAGCACATGTATTTACCTCCCAAGGTTTAATAAAAGGCGATGTTATTTTAGTCATGGTACCGAGATCAGTGGAAGCGTATATCGTGTATATTGCAGCTTTGAAGGTAGGTTTAACTATTATACCTAGTTCAGAAATGCTGAGAACTAAAGATATTGAATATCGAATCAATCATGCCGATGCAAAAGGAGTTGTTGCATTTGAGCCTTATATTGAACAATTTGATAGTGTGGAAAATTTACAAGCAATAAAGCAATTTGTCATTGGTCATGCACATGAACCTTGGCAACCGTTGCTTGAAAAAATGCATAGCCAACCAACATCTTATATAAGCTCTACTCCGACTAAGAGTACAGACATTGCATTTTTAGCATATACAAGTGGTACAACAGGCAATCCAAAGGCAGCGGTACATACACATAGCTGGGGTTACGCACACTTGCGAACTACTGCTCCAAATTGGTTAGGTGTTCAAGAGGGTGACATTGTTTGGGCAACAGCAGCTCCAGGCTGGCAAAAATGGATTTGGAGTCCGTTCCTCGCTACTTTAGGAAGTGGTGCAACAGCATTTGTTTACAAAGGTCATTTTGATGCGGCAACTTACTTTACACTGATTGAAAAATTCAATATTAATATTTTATGTTGCACACCAACCGAATATCGATTTATGGCGAGTCTTGAAAATTTACAAGATTTTAATGTAAGTACAATACGTCAGGCTGTGTCAGCGGGTGAACCTTTAAATAGTGAAGTGATAAAAGTATTTTCCGAAGTTTATAATTTACAAGTACGAGATGGCTATGGACAAACAGAGAATACATTACTTGTTGGTACAATGGTAGGGATGGAGTCTAGAATGGGATCAATGGGCAAACCTACTCCGGGTAATACTGTTGAAATTATAAATGATATTGGAAATCCTGTTGCGGTTGGGGAAATTGGAGATATTGCTGTACACTGTGAAACGCCCGCGTTATTTAAAAAATATTTAAACGATCCAGAACGGACAAATTTACAATTTAGAGGCGATTGGTATATTACCGGAGATCGTGCATACAAAGATAATGATGGTTATTTTTGGTTTGAAGGACGTGGGGATGATGTCATTATTTCGTCTGGGTATACGATTGGCCCATTTGAGGTAGAAGATGCGTTGTTGAAGCATCCTGCAGTGAAAGAAACTGCCGTTGTTGCAAGTCCAGATGAGATTCGTGGAAATCTCGTGAAGGCGTTTGTTGTGCTCTGTGAAGGAGAAGTTGGTAATGAAACACTTATAAAAAAATTACAAAGCCATGTAAAAACTTTAACAGCCCCATATAAATATCCTCGTGCGATTGAGTTTGTTACTGAGCTGCCAAAGACCTCATCAGGCAAAATTCGACGTGTCGAATTACGAGAGCAAGAAAAAATCCATTCTGTCATTCATCATTAATTTCCTAGGAAATAATGTCGAAAATCAAAGTTCCTGCTTTTTTATGAACTTTGATTTTTTTTAAAATATTAGGTAATGTATTATAGGTTGAATAAGTTAAAGCTTTTGCAAAGTGTTGGAGACCAACTTCGTAATATGGAGATAAGCCATATTATTGCAATAAGTATGAAACAAATTAGGATATTCATGAGGAGGCAGAAAAATATGAATGGTAAAAGGTGGGCTGCTTTAATAATTGCAGGTGTGCTATTAGTGTTTTCATTAGGAATGAACATTATTTTTGCAATATTTAAATCAGATTTCTTTAGCGGTTTTGATAGCTTGGTTGCTGGAGATGACTTGTCGGTAATAGAAGAGGTAAAAGAAAGCGGCAATATGGATAAACGTATTGCATATTTAAAGGTTGATGGTACTATTCAAGATGTTGGATCAAGTACATTATGGGAAACAATTACTTATGATCATCAATTTTTCTTAAATCAATTAGATAGTATTTTATATGATGAGACTGTGGAAGGTATCGTCTTAAGTGTTAATACACCAGGTGGCGGTGTCAAGGAATCAGCAGAAATATATAAAAAGCTGTTGAAAATTAAAGAAGAGCGACAAATTCCAATCTATGTATCTATGGATTCGATGGCAGCTTCAGGTGGTTATTATATTTCAGCACCTGCAGATAAAATTTTTGCGCAACGTGATACAATTACAGGTTCGATTGGTGTCATTATGCAATCTATTAATTATCAGGCGTTAGCAGAAAAAGTTGGTGTGAAATATGAAACGTTTAAATCTGGTGAACATAAGGATATGCTTAGTCCAATGCGTGAAGTGACACCGGAAGAGCGTGCTATGATGCAAGACATGATTAATGAAACGTATCAAGAATTCGTTAGTATTGTTGCAAATGGACGAAATATGTCTGAACCAGATGTGAAAAAAGTGGCCGATGGTCGAATTCTTAGTGGTAAGAAGGCCCTTGAAGCAGGCTTAGTTGATGAGATTGGTGATGAGGAAGCAACAATTACTGCATTGCGTAAAGACTTTGGTTTAGAGGACGCAGAATTATTCGAGTATTCATATGATGAGGGTGGCTGGAAATCATATGTTGGGATGAAAGTTGGATCCATATTTGGTCCATCAGCAGAGGAAAAAATGCTGATGAAAATTATGGCAGACTATAAAGCACCTAAAATGATGTACTTATATGGCGAATACTAAGGAGGGAGTACAATGACAAACAATGAAATTGTTATGCAAGGGTCACCCTCTATGGAGAATGCTCACCTAATGGATGAGCCAATTACGAATAAGCTTTATGCATTAAAAACGGCAGGCTTTTGGATACGTTTTTGGGCATTTATAATAGACGGATTAATTATTTCAGCAGTAGGTGGAATTTTCGTTAACCCAATTTTTTATTTAATGGATTGGTCATTATCTGAAAAAGTGTGGTATGCACCGATGTCGATTATATCCGCTATTCTCTACTACAGTTATTTCGTATTAATGACGAGGTTTTTTGGGCAAACATTAGGGAAAATGATATTTGGATTACGTGTTATTTCATTAAAGCATGAGAATCTATCTTGGTCAGACGTATTATTCCGTGATTGGATCGGGCGCATCATCAACACCGTTTTTATGCCTCTTTATATTCTTGTAGGCATCTTACCGAACAATCAAGGGTTACACGATTACTTCGCGGATACAACAGTCGTTCATGAAAAAATATATATAGAAAAAAATATTGTGGAACCTCCTTTGCCAATCAAAGAGGAAAAGACTGAACCTGTATCTCTAGAGGAAAAAACAGAACCTGAAAAGCTAGACGAAAAAAACGAAGAATAATGGCTAGAGCTGTCTCATTGCAGAGACAGCTCTTTATTTCGGGTGATTCATCATTAGTTAGTTGGGAAATCACCCCTGCATTATGGTGATGAACTTGGAAAAAGGTGCAACGTTAAATAAACATGGCTGAATAGGTGTGAAAGATTTTTCAAAACTATTTTTGATAAGCTGTCTCAGTTGCAATTAATTCCCTCCATTTAGTAATATTAAGTACATATGATGATTAGGAGGCGTTTACATGGCACAAGTAACATTTAAAAATGGTCCAGTAACACTTGTAGGGAACGAAGTAAAGGTTGGAGATCAAGCACCAGATTTCACTATATTAGCGAATGACCTGTCACCTGTTACATTAAAAGATTCAGAGGGGAAAATTCGTTTATTTAGCGTGGTACCATCATTGGATACTGGTGTATGCGATGCGCAAACACGTCGTTTTAATGAAGCAGCAGCTGGCTTAGGTGATAATGTAGTAATCTATACAGTATCTGTTGACCTTCCATTCGCTCAAAAACGTTGGTGTGGTGCAGCGGGTATTGATGCTGTACAAACAGTTTCAGATCACCGTGACCTGTCATTTGGTGAAGCATATGGTGTCTATATTCAAGAGTTACGTCTTCTAACACGTGCAGTATTTGTTGTGGATGCAAATGACAAAGTGACATATGTGGAGTATGTTCCAGAAGCAACAGACCATCCAAACTATGAAGCGGCAATTGCAGCTGTCAAAGCACTAGCATAATTTATTGATTTTAGGCTAAGATATTACTAGACAAAGGGGCTGTGACAGTTTTTGTCACGGCTCTTTTCTGCGTGAAAGGAAGTTGTTGTATGGAAAACATCGAGAAGATATTTGGTATGCTAAATGAACATGCTGAAAAGATAGAAAAAGAACATAATATTACATTGCTAGAGGGTATTCTAGATGGCTTAGAGGCATGGCTAGATGGGGAAGTTGATTTTTCACAAGAAGGTGCTACAAAGGAAGATGTGCGCAAAGCGATTCAAATTGCTGTTTTAAAGGGAATGCGAAAAGGCTCTCAGCCGAATCATCAGATGACACCAGATACTCTTGGATTATTAGTTGGTTATTTTGTGGAGCAACTATTTGCAGATCGTCTAAAAACCGAAAAAATTTCGATTTTAGATCCAGCAGTAGGTACAGGGAATTTACTCTTAACAGTTATGAACTTATTAGACGAGAAAATAGAGGCAACAGGTGTAGAGGTTGATGAACTACTTATTCGTATAGCTGCTGCTACAGCTGATTTGACAGAGCAGCCTGCTTCTTTATACCGTCAAGATGCGTTACAAGATTTATTAGTAAGTCCTGCAGATGCTATTGTTTGTGATTTACCAGTGGGATATTATCCGAATGAAGATATCGCATTAGACTATGAGCTGTGCCCTTCAGAAGGATTGAGCTATGCGCATCATTTATTTATTGAGCAATCCATTAACTATACGAAGGATGGAGGCTATTTATTTTTCCTTGCACCAACGCATCTCTTTGAATCTGAGCAATCGAAACAACTGCATAAATACATTCAAAAGCATGCTTGGATTCAAGCAATTATTCAATTGCCAGATACAATGTTCGCCAATAAAGCACTAGAAAAGAGCATTGTCATTTTACAAAAGCAAGGTAAGGATTTCAAAGCGCCAAAAGAGGTGCTATTAGCAAAAGTACCAAATATGCAAAATAAACAAGCTCTAGCTATGTTCTTTGAAAAAGTGAAGATGTGGCAAGAAGGAAAATAAGTAAAAAAGGTATCCGAAATTGGATACCTTTTGGTTTAATGTATCGATGAACAACTGTTGATTTTCACCATGAGTTTCCCAGAGAGCCATACTTATTTAATAAGAACTTTAATACAACAAGAAAAAGGTATCCAATATTGGATACCTTTTATGTAATACAAAATTAATTTTCAGGTGTGCGGATAACAAGTACGTCACATTTAGCTGAACGTACAATCGCTTCAGATACTGAACCGATTAGGAAGCGTTCTACTGCATTTAGACCAGTTGCACCACAGATGATTAAGTCTGCGTCTACAATTTTAGAAAGCTCTTTTGTAATGATATTTTTTGGTGAGCCATATTCAATTACAAGGTTAATATTTGTTAAGCCTTCTTCTTCAGCTTGCTTTTTATAACCATTTAGTAGCTCTTCAGAGAATGCTTGAGCACGCTCTGCAATCGAACGGTCATATGCTTCAATAGCAGCGAAAGAACGTGTATCAATAACATTTACTAAATTTAATACAGCACCATCGTTACGTTTTGCTACGTCAATTGATTTACGGAAAGCGTATTCAGCTTCCTTCGAACCGTCTACTGCAACTACAATGCTTTTATATTTATTAGCCATTTGTATTACCTCCCTGATTTGTATATGTTGATTATACCAAATGATTTTCTAAAGGAAATACTTTCCGGAAGAAAAAATGTGAAAAAATGAAGACGTTTACAGTGATTCTGTTTATCATCATAACATAGGGGATTAACATTCTACTAAGGTGCTGCGAACTCCAAGGAGCTGTACAACCTTCACGCCTATCAACTAATAAAAGGCATATGTTTTAATAAATGTCATCCTGGAAGAAAGGTAATTGTCGGAAAATTACCACTTTATTAGTTTGAATATTTAGCATTATAAAAATATTATTAATTTTATCTATTATTATTTTAATTAAAGCATTTTTTGTTTATGTTTGGTAATATGGAAATGCAAGGGGTGCATCAATACATCGAAGAGTATGTAACAAAATGTGCTTATTTTTTAGGTAATGGAAGGGGATAGGGAAGATGAAGATTGGTATTCCAAAAGAGATTAAAAACAATGAAAATCGTGTAGCTATGACACCAGCAGGGGTTGTTACATTAACAAATTCAGGTCATGAAGTGTTCATTGAAACTGGAGCAGGTTTAGGCTCAAGCTTTACAGATGCAGACTACGTTGCTGCAGGCGCTCATATTGTTGATACGGCAAAAGAAGCATGGGCGCAAGAAATGATTATGAAAGTAAAAGAACCTGTAGCGTCAGAATACGATTACTTCTATGAAGGTCAAATCTTATTTACTTATTTACATTTAGCGCCAGAGCTTGAATTAACGCAGGCACTTTTAAATAAAAAAGTTGTAGGCATTGCTTATGAAACTGTGCAATTAACAAATGGTTCTTTACCGCTTTTGACACCAATGAGTGAAGTTGCTGGTAAAATGGCAACGCAAATTGGTGCACAATTCTTAGAGAAAAACCATGAAGGTAAAGGTATTTTACTAGGCGGCGTATCAGGTGTACCACGTGGTAAAGTTACAGTGATCGGTGGCGGTATAGCTGGAACAAATGCGGCGAAAATAGCTGTCGGAATGGGTGCTGATGTAACGGTTATTGATTTAAGCCCAGAGCGTTTACGTCAATTAGAAGATTTATTTGGCCGTGATGTTCAAACATTAATGTCCAATCCTTATAATATTGCAGAATCAGTGAAAAACTCAGATTTAGTAGTTGGAGCTGTTTTAATCCCTGGAGCGAAAGCACCAAAGCTAGTTTCTGAGGAAATGATTCAGTCAATGCAACCAGGCTCAGTAGTAGTCGATATTGCTATTGACCAAGGTGGTATTTTTGAGTCATCTGATCGAGTGACGACACATGATAATCCAACTTATGTAAAACATGGAGTTGTGCATTATGCAGTAGCGAATATGCCAGGAGCTGTTCCACGTACATCAACAATTGCTTTAACAAATAATACAATTCCTTATGCACTTCAAATTGCTAATAAGGGTTATAGACAAGCATGTGTTGAAAACGCTGCATTGAAACTAGGTGTTAATACTATTGATGGACATCTTGTTTACAAGGCTGTTGCAGATTCGCAAGGTTTACCATATGTAAATGTTGATGAATTAATTCAATAAGTAACATAACAAAAGGAAGCACCGTGTTTATGGTTGCTTCCTTTTATGTTGTTGAAAAACTATTATGGCAATGAAATTCATTAAATAAAGTAAGCTCTTCGGCAAAAAGAGGGTTGATTTCCGTTCCGATTAGGCGACATAAAAAGAGTAAAGGATTCACGCACAGTTTTGTGTATGAATCCTTTTTTTGCACTTTGGCGAGTGGATGTCGATAAAACGTAAAAGTGTTTCGATAAAACGTGAAAAAGTTTCGATAAAACATAAAAATGTTTCGATAAAACGTAAAAGTTGGATGACATTTTGTTAAATCGTATGTCATGTGGAACGGAAATCAACCCTTTGCAGAAGAGCTATACTTTATAGTAAAAAAGGAAGCACCATGTTGGTTGTTTCCTTTTTCTATATGACTGAATAAACTTACAGTACAATCAAATCTTTCGGGAATTTTGTTAGGATTTCTACTCCGTCTTTTGTAACTACTACATCATCTTCAATACGGACACCTGTCACATCGGACTTATAGATGCCTGGCTCAATTGTGAAGACCATGCCTTCTTCCATAGTCATTTCATTTGCGCCTGTAACAGATGGGAATTCATGTACAGAAATGCCGAGTCCATGACCAAGTCGGTGTGTGAAATATTCGCCATAGCCTGCTTCAGTAATAGTTTCACGAGCGATCTTATCTAAATCCATTGCACGAACACCTGGCTTCACTGCTGCAATAGCATTTGTGTTAGCAGATAGTACTGTGTTGTAAATTTCCTTTTGTGCTTCACTAGGTTCACCAAAGGCAACTGTACGTGTAATGTCAGAACAATAACCATCGTAAATTACGCCAAGGTCGAATAAAATCATATCGCCTTTTTCTATTTTTCGAGCACCTGGTTTACCATGTGGAGAGGCTGTTTTTGGACCGCTCAATACCATTGTCTCAAAGGACATCTTACAGCCTTTATCCGAAATAGCACTTTCTATCGCTGTTAAGATTTCCATTTCTGTTTTGCCTTCTGCGATTTCTTTACAGCCGATTTCAATAGCATAGTCAGCTAGTGCAGCGGCTTTACGTAATTTTTCTAATTCATTTTCCTCTTTAATTACGCGCATAGCATTGATTTTTTCATCAAGGCGGACAAAGCTTGCCTGTGGAAATGATTGTTGTAGGGCTTCTAAACGCTCTACAATAAGTTGACCTTTTTCAATAGCAAACGTTTGTGGAATAACATTACGAGCTTTTATCGCTTGTGCAAGAACTTCCATTGAATTTTCAGTATCTTGGTGGCCGATGACTTCATAAGACCAACCTGCATCCTTCGCATCTGGGATCTCCATTTTTGGACAAATTAAAAAAGGTTCTGCCTCTTTAAAAATCATCACGCCTAGCAATCTCTCATGTGGATCACTTTTAAAGTCTGAAACGTAAAAAACATTGTCTGGTGTCGTTACGAAAGCGGCATCAATTTGGTTTTGTTGTAAATAACTTTGAATTTCTTTAACCTTTGACATAAACAGTTCCTCCTCTTATTGCACTGAAAAATTTCCATGTGTGCTTGGCTAAACTAATAGCCTAACCGGGATGAGGCTTCGACTTTTGAGCGATTTAAAACTCTAATTCGATGCTTCATTTTTGTACGAATGAATAATTGCCTCCCCACAAGGTATGCTTTGTTGGGAAAGAATCTATTATTCTCTGTACAAGCATATCAAAAAAAGGGAAAAATCGCATGGATAGCGAATAAAAATGGTGTAGAACAATATGTACCGCAGGGAGGAAACGGAAATGGAAATTAGTTATCATGGACATTCTGTTGTCAAAATTCAATCAAATGGGAAAACAATCTTGATAGATCCATTCATTAATGGGAATGGGCAAACAGATTTAAAGGTTGCTGAGGAAGCACCGGATATAATCTTACTTACACATGGCCATAATGATCATGTTGGTGATACAGTGGAGCTTGCAAAGAAAAAAGATGCCCTTGTCATTGCGCCAAATGAGTTAGCCAATTGGATTTCTTGGCAAGGAGTGAAAGTGCACCCGATGCATATAGGGGGAGCCAAGGAATTTGATTTTGGTAAAGTGAAGTTTACGCAAGCTTTCCACGGTTCGTCATATATAACCGAAAATAACGAGATTATTTATATGGGAATGCCTGCTGGAATTTTACTATTTATCGAAGGATTAACAATTTATCATGCAGGGGATACAGCTTTGTTTAGTGATATGAAATTAATTGGAGAACGCCATCCTATTGACATTGCATTTTTACCAATTGGTGATAATTTTACGATGGGTCCAGAAGATGCGGCTTGTGCAGTGTCATTTTTGAAGCCGAAAATTGTCGTACCAGTTCATTACAATACATTCCCTCCAATCGAGCAGGATCCACAAATTTTTGCAGATTTAGTGCGAAATGTAGAGGTTCAAATTTTAAAAGCGGGTGAAAAAGTAAACTGTTCCTAATCAGTGACACTGCTGTACTATATGAGTTGGCACCACGTGCGTAGTTGAAACGATGGGAAAAGTATAACAAATTCATCACTTTATATTAAATATTTTTATAAAAAATATGGTACACTAAGAGCAGAATTGATGATTGAGAAATAGGTGATATTTTGTCTACAAAACATGAGAGAATTTTACAATACATCGAATCATTACCTGTTGGTGATAAAATTTCAGTACGTCAAATTGCAAAGGAAATGCAGGTGAGTGAAGGAACGGCATACCGTGCTATTAAAGAAGCAGAAAATCGTCGTTTAGTAAGCTCTATTGAACGTGTTGGAACAATTCGTATTGAGAAGAAAAAGAAAGAAAATATTGAGCGATTAACCTTCGCAGAAATCGTAAATATTGTAGACGGCCAAGTTTTAGGTGGAAAAACAGGTCTACATAAAACGTTAACGAAATTTGTTATTGGTGCCATGCAATTAGAAGATATGATGCGTTATACAGATGCAGGAAGCTTGCTTATCGTTGGTAACCGTATTAAAGCACATGAAAATGCACTTCGAGCTGGTGCAGCTGTTTTAATTACAGGGGGCTTTGATACAACTGAGGAAAACAAATTACTTGCAGATTCCTTGGACTTACCGATCATTTCAACAAGCTATGATACCTTTACTGTGGCAACAATGATTAACCGCGCAATTTATGACCAATTAATTAAAAAAGATATTTTATTTATTGAAGATATTTTTGTGCCGATGACTGATACTTCTGTGCTTCGAAATGATGAAACAATTCAACATTTCCACAAGCTAAATGAACGAACAACTCATGGTGCATTTCCTGTTGTGACAGCAAACAATAAGCTTGTTGGGATGATTACAGTAAAAGACGTTATCGGTCGCGAAGAAAACGAGTTTATTGAAAAGGTTATGACGAAAAATCCGATTGCTGGATCAATGAAAATGAGTGTTGCTTCTGCAGGACATCGTATGATTTGGGAAGGGATAGACCTGTTACCAATTGTAGATGATGATAATATTTTGCAAGGTGTAATTAGTCGACAAGATGTACTAAAGGCGCTTCAGCTTGCTCAAAGACAACCTCAGCATGGTGAAACGATTGATGATTTAGTGAAAAATGAGATGAAGGTGCTTGGCGATGAAGAATTAATCGTAGAATTTAAAGTTACTCCTCAAATGACAAACCAATACGGGGCAATTTCTTATGGAGCATTTACAACTTTGTTAGCGGAAGTTGGTTCATTCTCATTAAAGCGTCGTAAACGTGGTGATGCAGTTGCCGAAAACATGACGATTTATTTCATCAAGCCTGTGCAAATGGAAAGCACACTTACTGTAAAGCCTCGAATATTAGACATGAGTCGTAAGTTTGTGAAAATGGACTTCGAAGTGTTTAATCAACAAATGCTTGTTGGGAAGGCAATGATGATGTTCCAACTGCTGGAACGTTAAGAAAACAGAAAAAGGGATGGTCTAGGGTACATGCTAGACCATCCCTTTCATTATTATTTGTTAATACGGTACTCTTCTTCAACAAATTGACCGTAGTGACGAACCTTTTTAATATTTTCGACAATAACAAAGATGCCTAAAACGACAAGAATTGCTACAATAATAAATGTAAATAACACTGGGAATAAATAAGCTTGGTTTAAACCAAACAAAAGAATAAAAGCACCGAAACTTACATTGGCTTTACTCTTATACCAATTTTTAGCAATTGGTAATGAAGAACGAAACTGTTTTGTTTTAAAATAAAAATAAAACACAAATGATATGATTATTGTAAACACAAATATTAAATTGAGCATAGTAAACCTCCTAGCATAACTAGTCATTATTGTAACGATTATTGAAGAAAAATGCTAACGGTTATTACTATCAAGTTGGGGGAAATTAATTTGAAAAGACAAATCATCGACACAATTGCTTCATATGAAACAATCATTATTCATCGCCATGTGCGACCAGATCCAGACGCTTATGGATCTCAGCAAGGCTTAAAAGAGCTTATTTTAGCAAATTATCCGGAAAAGAAGGTTTTTGCTGTAGGTGAGCATGATGAATCATTATCATTTTTAGCAAATCCCGATGACATTACAGATGAAATTTACGACAATGCTTTAGTTATTGTGACAGATACGGCAAATACAGAACGTGTGGACGATCAACGCTATATAAAAGGTAAAATGATTATTAAAATAGATCATCATCCAAATGACGATGCATATGGTGATTTACTATGGGTAGATACGAATGCGAGCTCTTGTAGTGAAATGATTTATGAGATTTATGAGGAAGGAAAACAAGTAGCCAACTGGATTCTACCAGATGCCTCCGCAAGATTATTATTTGCTGGTATTGTAGGAGATACAGGACGTTTCCAATTCCCTAGCACGACCGCAAAAACGTTTAAAATTGCAGGGGAGCTTATTGCATATGATTTTGATCGAAATCAAATCTTCGATGGAATGTATGAAATGGAGCAAAAGCTATTAAATTTACAGGGCTATATTTATCAAAATTTCAAAATGGATGAGTACGGAGCAGCACATATCAAGCTGACAAAGGAATTGCTAGCAGAATTCAATGTTGTACCGTCAGAGGCGTCCCTGTTAGTTGGCTGTCTTGGAAGTGTGAAAGGTATTTGTGCATGGGTGGTCTTCATTGAAGAGGTCGATCAAATTCGTGTGCGTTTACGCTCGAAAGGACCTGTTATTAACACTTTGGCGAAGGAATTTAACGGTGGTGGACATCCGCTCGCTTCAGGAGCTACAGCTTATTCATGGGAAGAAGCAGGCCGTGTTATAACGAGATTACAGGAAATTTGCAAATCATATTAATAAACATGAATATTGGGCTCTACGCTAAAATTAGTGGATGACATTTGTTAAACGTATGCCATATATAAGTTGATCTTCGTTACGGCTGGGCGACTCCTTGGGGCTCATCGGACGCCCCAAGGAAGCTTTGCTCTGTGCACAAGCGTAGTGCTAACGTAGCGACAGCAAATGTTTTAACTGTGCGAAAGCGAAGCGGCAGCAACAACAAATGTTTTAACTGTGCGAAAGCGTAGCGGCAGCAACAAAGCGCCCAGCTGGAACGGAGATCAACGACTCATCATGGTGATTTTCCGATATTTGGTGATTATTTGTAAACTTAAGAGAATAAGAACATACTTCTGCCATAATCATAAAGCTTTGAAATTAACATTTTTCAATACCTAGAAAGGAAGGGATTCATTTGACACATGTATATACGAAAATGCATACGAGTGCGGATTTATTGCAAAGTACGATTCGGCTTGAACAATTGATCCCTTTTTTACAAGAGCAAAATACTCAGGCCTGTGCAATCGTCAATTCAAAATTGTACGGGCTTTTGCCTTTTTGTAAAGCATTGCAGCAAGTGAATATTCATGCTGTATTAGGGCTCTCGATAAACGTACAGTGGCAAGATAGAAAGGTTCCACTTGTGCTATATGCTCAGACGCAAGAAGGCTACCAGCATCTTTTAAAGATTAGTAGTGCAGTTTCGATAAGAGAGGATAATACGCTTCCGTGGAAATGGCTTGAAGGATATGCGGCGGGCTGTGTAGCATTACTTTCTTCGGATGATTTAGTAGAGATTGAGGATTGGACAGAAGTAGCAAGTGCTTTAAACAAGGTATTTGGCAAGCATTTATTTATGGGGATAACAAGACCAGCAGGAATGAAATCCGAAAAAGAAGAAACGTTTGTGACGTGGTGTGAAGCTATGAATATAACGTTAGTTGCCTCCCAGAGCTGTTATTTTTTACGTCCAGAAGATCATTTCGCCTTTGAGGTTGCAAGAGCGATAGATTCAGGTGAAAAGCTTACTGATACAATGCTATCAGCTCATTTACAAGGATATTTCGCTCCGACAGAAGAGGAATGGCGAAGCTGGTTTGCTGATCATCCAGAATGGCTTGCGTCTAGTGCAACGATGCTAGCGAGCTGTACTGCGGAAATTCCTGAAATGCACGTACAAATGCCTAAATTTCCTGTTCCTACAGGTGAAACAGCCGAAAGCTTGCTTGTAAAAGAGACTTTTGCAGGATTGGCAGAACGATTAAAGCAAGCAGAGATTCCTAAAGTTTATCAGGAGCGACTTCAATACGAGCTTGAGATTATTTGTTCAATGGGCTTTGCGGATTATTTTTTAATTGTTGCAGACTTTATGCACTTTGCTAAAGAAAATCGTATTTTAACAGGTCCTGGTCGTGGTTCATCAGCAAGTTCTCTTGTAGCTTATAGCTTATCTATTACGCAAGTAGATCCATTAGTTTATGGCTTATTATTCGAACGATTTTTAAACCCGGAACGTGTTACACTGCCGGATATCGATATCGACTTTGTCGACAGTAAAAGACAAAAAGTAATCCATTATGTCGCTCAGAAATATGGCAAGGCAAATGTGGCACAAATTATTACGTTTGGCACTTTATCTGCGAAGGCAGTAGCTAGAGATGTCGCGCGTGTTTTTGGTTTTGACGCTGAAACGTTAGAGAAAATCTCAAAAATGATTCCAAATAAACCAGGAATAACATTGCAAAAAGCTGTGGCCGAATCACAAGGCTTACAAGGCTGGTTAGCTGAGGATGAAAAACATCGTCGCTGGTTAGAGGTAGCGTTAAAACTTGAAGGGGTGCCAAGAAATTCTTCCACTCATGCGGCAGGAATTGTGCTGTCACCTTCACCATTAGTTAATACGATACCGATTGAAGAAGGGCATGATGGAATTTATTGTACGCAATGGCCGATGGGAGATGTAGAAGCCTGTGGACTTGTCAAAATGGATTTTTTAGGATTGCGCAACCTGACAATTTTAGAGCAAGTACGTTGGTCAATTTATAAAGCTGGTGGTCCTTGGATAGAGTTTGAGCTTATACCAATGCAAGATGAAAAAACATTTCAACTTCTTCAAATGGGAGATACATTAGGGATTTTTCAATTAGAATCGGAAGGTATGAAGCAAGCTTTACGTGATATTCAACCAACCCATTTTTTAGATATAGTAGCAGTCAATGCGTTGTATCGCCCTGGTCCAATGGAATTTATTCCGATGTATGCTAGACGGAAAGCGGGAAGGGAATCGGTTACTATGCCTCATCCAGCATTAGAGCCCATTTTACGAGAGACATTTGGTGTCATAGTTTATCAAGAACAGATCATGCAAATTGCCTCGGTGATGGCCGGATTTACGATGGGACAAGCGGATTTATTGCGTCGAGCGGTAAGTAAGAAAAATCGTCAAGTATTAGAAGAGCAACGCACCGCATTTGTAGATGGAGCAATGAAGCAAGGCTTTGACGTCCATGTGGCGGAAGAAGTGTATGCATTAATTGTACGCTTTGCAGACTACGGTTTCCCTAAAAGCCATGCTGTCGCATATAGCGTTATTTCCTACCAAATGGCCTATTTAAAGGCACATTTCCCTCAAAGTTTTTATTCTGCGTTATTATCAAATGCAACAGGAAATGTGGAAAAAATTCTGCAACTTGAGAATGAGGCAAAAGAGAAAGGTATTTCGTTTTACCCGCCATCATTAAAACAAAGTACAAAATTCTTTACTGTTGAGAAGGATGGAATTCGCTATAGCTTATCCGGAATAAAGGGTGTTCCCTATACATTTATAGAAAAAGTATACGCCTTACGCCAGGCGAAGCCAGAAGCATTGGATAATATATTTGACATGGCAGTTGCATTAAGCGCACAGCATTTTAAATCAAAAGTTATGGAGTCTTTAATTTTTGCAGGGGCTCTCGATTATTTAGATAAAGATCGTGCGGTACTGATAGCGACATTGGAAGCAGCTTTGAAGCATGCAGAACTGCTAAGACCAACTGAGGATATTGATATTGAATCGACTACTACCTTTAGCTTTGGTAAGCCAAAGTATATGGAAGCGGAACCGATGCCACAAAAGGAAAAATTGCTACACGAAAAGGAAAGTCTTGGTTTTTATATATCAGCCCATCCGGTTACAGAGGAAAGAGCTTTTTGGAATGAAGTAAATAGTACGTGCAGAGAGTTAAAACAAGCGCGTGACGGAACGTATGTCAAAATGATTGGCATGATAGAAGAAGTAAAAAAAATACGCACAAAAAAAGGTGAGCAAATGGCCTTTGTTCAGCTTCAGGATGAGTTTGGAACAGTATCTGTAACTTTATTTCCACAGGTTTTTCATCTTGTTCAAGAGCTGTTACTTGAAGATGAAATGCTTTACATTGAGGGAACACTTGAAAGACGCTTTGGTAAACCTCAAGTGAAAGTAAAACATGCGCAAGCGACGAAAAGAATATGAAATTGAAGAAAATATTAGAAACTGCATAAATTTTTTATGCAGTTTTTTCTTTACTTTTTAACAGTTATTTTGTAAGCTAGAGTCAATGTTCGAAAGTGGCCAGACCACTTTCGATATGTTTATGTAGCGACAGATACAATTACGCCAAAGCGAAATTGATAAGAGGAGTTGATCGTATGGATAAAAAAACCGAACAAAAGAAAGTGTTTTTGGATATCGTCCAACAATTACGACAACTTATTAAAATGGAAGAAATACAGGCTGGAGAAAAACTACCTTCCGAACGAGTCCTTTCAGAGCGTCTAGGTGTCGGGCGATCCTCTGTGAGAGAGGCATTGCGAAGCTTAGAATTGTTAGGTCTTATTGAAACGAAACATGGGGGAGGTACGTTCCTAGCTTCCACGCATAAGCATCAGCTCGTAGAAATACTGTCGATGTTTATATTAGAAGATGAAAAATCGAAAAAGGATGTCGAATTAACGCGGCAAATTCATGAAAAGGAAGCCATTCGCGTAATAAGTTGTACAGGGACTCTGCGAACACTACCGGTGTGGGACAGTTTTTTTGTAAAGCTAGAGATAGAGGATACGATTAATTGTCGAGATGTATTAAGAGAGATAATCATCACGGCGGGAAATCGTCTTTCACTAAAAGTCTGGTTTCAGTTAGCAGCTTATGATGGTGACCGTTTAAATCGAAACTCAACAGAAGAAGAAAAACTAATCATTCAAACTATGTTGAAATCGATGCAGCTTGGCTATGAAAAAGAAGCATTAAAAGCTTACGAGCAGTGGATGAAGACTTTACGAAGTAATTAGACAACAAAGGGGGAGTCAAACATGGCAATTCGCAGCATATTTAGTAAAAAGAAAGAGGACGGACAAGAAAAGGGATTTCCAGAAGGACTTATGACGAAATGTCCTGAATGTCGTCACATTCAATTAACGAAAGAATTAGAAAAAAATAACAAAGTATGTACAAAATGTGACCATCATTTCAAAATGACTGCACAGGAGCGCGTAGCATGTTTTTTAGATGAAGGTTCATTTGTTTCAATGGACGATCATTTACAAACAAGTAATCCGCTTAATTTCCCTGCTTATGTTGAAAAAATTTCAGCGGACCAACAAAAAACAGGATTAAACGAAGCCGTACTAACAGGGGTAGGTACCCTTGATGGAGAAGAAATTGTTGTAGCAATTATGGATTCTCATTTCCGTATGGGTTCAATGGGCTCAGTTGTCGGAGAAAAAATCACAAGTGCTGTAGAAAAAGCTACGGAATTACGAGTACCGTTTATTATCTTTACTGCAAGTGGTGGGGCGCGCATGCAAGAAGGCGTATTATCATTAATGCAAATGGCGAAAACGAGTGTCGCATTAAAACGTCATAGTGATCATGGACTATTGTTTATTTCAATACTAACTCATCCTACAACAGGTGGCGTTTCTGCAAGCTTTGCCTCTGTTGGAGATATTAATATTGCGGAGCCACAAGCATTGATTGGCTTTGCTGGTCGTCGAGTAATCGAAGAAACAGTAAGAGAAAAACTACCAAATGATTTCCAAACGGCAGAATTTTTATTAGCACATGGGCAGCTTGATGCAATCTTCCATCGAAAAGATTTACGAAATCAAGTAGCAGTGCTTGTAAAAATGCATACAAAAGGAGGCGTGCAACATGTCTAAAAATTTAGCTTTTGAAGAACCAGTAGTACAATTACGTGAAAAAATTGATGAATTAAAAACGATTGCTACCGAGGCAGATGTAGATATGACAGGCGAAATTGAAAAGCTTGAAACACGTCTAACACAGCTAGAACAATCTATTTATGCAAATATGAAGCCGTGGGATCGTGTACAGGTTGCGAGACATCCAGAACGACCAACAACTTTACAATATATAGAGGCTATGTGTGAAAACTTTATTGAGTTACATGGAGATCGTACGTTTGGTGATGATGCGGCTATTCTTGGAGGGATTGCTCTTTTTGAAGGTCAGCCAGTAACAATTATTGGACATCAACGGGGAAAATCAACGAAAGAAAACATTCGTCGGAATTTTGGCATGCCACACCCTGAAGGATATCGTAAGGCATTACGCTTAATGAAACAGGCGGAGAAATTTAAACGACCAATTATTTGTTTTATTGATACGAAAGGTGCTTATCCCGGTAAGGCAGCTGAGGAACGTGGTCAAAGTGAAGCGATTGCCAGAAATCTCGTCGAAATGGCGGGCTTAACAGTACCGGTTATTTCAATCGTTATTGGGGAAGGCGGAAGCGGTGGTGCACTTGCATTAGGTGTAGCAAATCGTGTCTTTATGCTAGAAAACTCAACGTACTCTGTAATCTCGCCAGAAGGGGCAGCGTCGATTTTATGGCGTGATGGTAGCCTTGCAAAGCAAGCGGCAGAAGCAATGCGTATAACAGCACCTGACTTAAAAGAGCTTGACGTTATTGATGGAATTATCCCTGAAATAACAGGTGGAGCTCATCGCAATGTAGCCAAGCAAGCACTTTATCTAAAAGAATGTATAAGCGACACACTAAAAATATTGAATTCTTTAAATGGCGACCAATTAATTGAAGACCGTTATGAGAAATTCAGAAAGATTGGACAATATACAGAAGCTTAAATCCATTTTTAGGTTTTTGGACATATAAATTTGCTCGTAAAGAGTTAAAAATTGTTTCTTTTAAAAAATAAATAACCTAATGATGGAAGAATAAGTAGTGCGAAAAATACTACCAAACACTTTGAAAAGTTGTTAAATTTAGGATGTTTTTGAATGGAAAGAGTGTGTGAAAGCGCATTCTTTTTATTTTTTATGTAAAAGTTATGTTTTTGTAGCCTCAGAACACTTACATAGTTTGTTTTTTCATGTTAATGTGAATAATAATAGTATCTGCAGGAGGTTCGACAATGAAAAAAATTGCCGTATTAACAAGTGGTGGAGATGCACCAGGAATGAATGCAGCTATTCGTGCGGTCGTTCGTAAGGCAGCATATCATGGAATTGATGTTGTCGGAATTAAGCACGGCTATGATGGCTTAATAAAAGGAAGTATGGAAGATCTTGATTTAGGTTCAGTAGGTGGTATTATTCAACGCGGTGGTACACATTTAAATTCAGCAAGATGTCCTGAATTTAAAGAAGCCGCTGTTCAGCAACGAGGTATAGACAATATGCGTGAAGCTGGCATTGAAGGACTAGTCGTGATTGGCGGAGATGGTTCATACCGTGGAGCTATGGATTTAGTGAAAAAAGGCTTTCCTGTTGTGGGCGTTCCAGGAACTATTGATAATGACGTACCAGGAACCGAGTATACGATAGGATTTGATACTGCGCTAAATACGGTCGTGGAATCCATTGATAAAATCCGCGATACAGCAACTTCTCATGAAAATTCCTTTATCGTTGAGGTAATGGGGCGAGATGCAGGAGACATTGCTTTATGGGCAGGTCTTGCAGCTGGTGCCGAAACAGTTTTAATTCCAGAAGAAGATTATAATTTGGATGATATTGTGGCACGCTTAGACCGTGGTGCAGCGCGTGGGAAAAAGCATAGCATTATTATTGTCGCTGAAGGTGTCATGTCTGGTAGTGAGTTGGCAAAGCTATTATATGAAAAAACAGGAAAAGAGACGCGTGTTTCTGTTCTTGGACATATTCAACGCGGTGGTTCACCTACTGCGCGTGATCGTGTTTTAGCGAGTCAATTCGGCGCACATGCAGTGGAATTGCTAATGGAAGGAAAGTCTGGCAGGGCGGTAGGTATCCGTAATCATCAAGTGATTGACTATGATATGCCTGAGGCTTTCGAAAAAAATCATGAGGCAGATGTAAGCTTATATACTTTAATGAAAGAACTATCCATATAATTTGATATAAAAACGGAGTGGGCAGAAAATGAGAAAAACAAAAATCGTATGTACAATTGGTCCAGCAAGTGAGTCACCAGAAGTTTTAGAGAAACTAATTGAAGCAGGTATGAATGTAGCCCGCTTAAACTTTTCGCATGGTTCTCATGAGGAGCACGAAGTACGCATTAATTTAATTCGCGAAGTAGCACAAAAATTAGGGAAACCAGTTGGGATTTTGCTGGACACAAAAGGCCCTGAAATTCGTACGCATAATATGAAAAACGGAGAATTGCATTTAGCAGCAGGGCAAGTTATTGATATTTCAATGACGGAAGTTGAAGGAACAGAAACTAGCTTCTCTGTAACGTACGAACGTTTAATCGAGGATGTTGAGCAAAACGCCATTATTTTATTAGATGATGGACTTATTCAACTACGTGTATTAGCAAAAGATATGGAAAAAGGACTTATTCATACGATTGTTGAAAATGCAGGTGTTTTAAAAAATAAAAAAGGTGTTAACGTGCCAGGCGTTTCTGTACAACTTCCTGGAATTACAGAAAAAGATGCACAGGACATTTTATTCGGTATTAAGCAGGGTGTTGATTTTATTGCAGCCTCGTTCGTTCGTCGAGCAAAGGATGTACTTGAAATTCGAGAATTACTTGAACAAAATGGCGGTAACCACATTCAAATTATCCCGAAAATCGAGAATCAAGAGGGTGTCGATAATATTGATGAGATCATCTTAGTTTCAGATGGATTAATGGTAGCACGTGGTGATCTTGGTGTAGAAATACCAGCAGAAGAAGTGCCACTTGTACAAAAGAAATTAATTTTAAAATGTAATCAAGTAGGTAAACCAGTTATTACAGCTACACAAATGCTAGATTCGATGCAACGTAATCCACGTCCGACAAGAGCAGAGGCTAGTGACGTAGCAAACGCAATTATCGACGGTACAGATGCAATTATGCTTTCTGGAGAAACTGCAGCAGGACTATATCCAGTAGAGTCTGTACAAACAATGAATAAAATCGCACTACGTACAGAAAATTCATTAGACTATAAAGCCATCGTCTCTACTCGTAGTCGTGAAAAAGAAGCAAATATGACGGAAGCGATTTCTCAGGCAGTAGCTTACACTTCGATTAACTTAGGTGTAAAGGCCGTACTTGCACCAACAGAAAGTGGTAACACAGCTAGAATGATTGCAAAATATCGCCCAGGTGTACAAATTGTCGCGGTAACTGGTTCTGCCAATACGGCTCACGCATTAACACTAGTTTGGGGTGTATTCCCAGTTGTTTGCCAACGTGTTACAACAACAGATGAAATTTTAGAGCTAGCTGTTGATGAAAGCTTGAAACATGGCTTTGTAACGCATGGTGATGCAGTTGTTATTACAGCAGGTGTACCAGTAGGTGAAGCAGGTACTACTAACTTAATGAAGGTACACATCATCGGAGATTTATTGGCGCGTGGTCAAGGTATCGGTAAAGCTTCAGTAGTAGGTAAAACAGTTGTTGCTAAAAATGCAGCAGAGGCACTAGCTTATGATACAGACGGATGCATTATAGTAACGGTTGGTTCAGATCGTGATATGATGCCAGCGCTTGAAAATTGTATTGGTCTGATTACGGAAGAGGGCGGGCTTACAAGTCATGCAGCGGTTGTAGGACTAAGCCTTGGCATCCCTGTTATCGTTGGAGTAAAAGAAGCTACTACACTGATTCGCCACGGTCAAGAAATTACAATGGATGCTGAAACGGGAGTAATTTACAAAGGGCATGCAAGTGTTCTTTAACTTCTTTAGTAAATGTTTTTATCTATAACAAAAAGCTCTAGTGCAAATAATTGTACTAGAGCTTTTCTTATAAAGATGAAGGAAATAGCATTTTTCGCTTATCATCGAAATATAGAGATGACATTGGAGATGACATTTTGTTAAAACATATGTCATGTGTATAAGTTGATTGGAGTGGAGGCTGGGTGACTCCTCGGGGATCAGCGAATTAGAGGAACGGAGGCTAAAAGCATCACATCCTGTGATAACGCCTCCGTGACCAACATCGTGTTGGCCCGAGACCCTGCAGCGAAGCGAAGCGGCTCATCGGACGCCCCCAGGAAAGCACCCAGCCGGAACGGAAATCAACCACACGTTATGGTGATGAGCTAATTTTGCCTAGTTAATCGTTACCTCATGGAATGAGAATTTACTATAAAAAGAATAACGTCGTTTTCTCTTTAATAGGGTTCATTAATTTTTTAATGAAACTTAATGGGCTATAATAACGTATATAAGGTATAGCGTTTTTAGCTAGAAAGGAGAAAAATATGAGAAAAATTTTTCTTGGTTTCATTGTCTATGCATTAGCCGAGTTGGCGTTATTAATAGTAGTTGGTCAAAATATTGGTATTTTAAATACATTACTGCTTATAGTCGCTACGAGTATTATAGGTATTTATGTAGTGAAAAATAAAGGTATGAATTCTGTGCAAAAGGTTAAAAATACGATAGCACGAGGAGAGGCTCCAGGGCCAGCGTTAGTTAACACGGTTTTAAATTTCAGCGGTGGTGTACTTCTAGTATTCCCAGGCTTTATAACAGATCTTATTGGTTTATTATTGTTATTGCCTTTTTCTCGCAAAATGTTCCAACCAATCTTTTATTATTGGATGCGGAAAAAAATGAAAAAAGGTCAATTTATCATCGTTCAAAAATAGCATTTTCCTTTAGTTTAACGGCCAAAAATAAAAATATTGGGCTAAGTAAAATGCCGTAAAAACCAAATAATAAAATAGAGGCAGCACTGATGAAAAAGGTGTGGAAAGTCCGTAATTGTAATGTGTTTGACCAAAGCATGGAATCAGCTAGCTGCCTTGTTAATTGAACGAAGAGATATAACAGTAAAATAGCTACACATAAAAAGGTATTGCCTTTTAAGTAAAAATAAATGCTCATAGGTACAAGAAATACACCAATCCCAAAGAATGGAAGTACATCTGCAAATGCAACTATAAAAGCTTTGATGATGGCTTGTTCAAATTGAAGAATCATGAATCCCGCACAAAGGATAAGCAGTGTAATTGTAAACAGCTGAAACTCCACATACAAAAAGTAATGAAATAGCTGCATAATTTTAGAAAAATGCGACTGCCACTCATTGCGATATTTTTTTGGCACATATTGAAAAAACCAATACCGAGATTTGCGAGTTTCCAATAGGGCAAAATAGTAAGCGACAAGGAATATAAATACTTCAATTACATGTTTCATTAATAGTTGGAAAATATTTGCCATATATAAAAAGATTGAATCGAAAATAGAAAGCGATTTTTCCTTTAACACTTGGATAAACATTGATTCATATTCGTTGAAAAGTGGGAAATTTTGAAGTGTATCTCGGATTTCAGGGAAGATAAGAATAATACTGTTTATAGAAATGATAACGAGAAGGAAAATGCAAGTTAGAATAAGTGCTTCCACAATAATTGCTGCAAGCCAATAGGCAATCCTACAATAAGAATGAAGGAATTTTATGATAGGATACGTAGAAAAAGACAAAAAAATCGCGAGAGATACAGGTAATACGAACCATAATATTGTTAAGTAGAATATAAAAAATAAAACACTTATAGTTCTTTCGTATGAAAAATATTTAATATTCCTCATTTTTACAAATTCACCCCGTTTCAATTGATAAATTAATGTCAAAATACGAAAAAGAATCTCTTTCAGGCGTATAAATAATCGCTCATGCACCTTTTTCTTTATTCGGAGGTTTTTCATTCACAAAGCTGTCAAAAATGATTATAATAGCAATTGTAAGCGATTTACTTAATGGTTCATATGAGCAAAAAACGTAAATGCTACCTAATAACTGCATTTACAACTAAAAAATATAAATATGAGGGAGCGATAATTTATGTCAGCAACTAAAGGTTTAGAAGGTATCGTAGCAGCGGAATCTAAAATCAGTTCAATTATCGATGACACACTTACATATGTTGGTTACAACATTGATGATTTAGCAGTGAACGCGTCATTCGAAGAGGTAATTTATTTATTATGGCATACTCGTTTACCAAAAGCAGACGAGCTAGCTGAATTAAAACAACAATTGGCAGACAACATGTCTATTCCGCAAGCAATTGTAGACCAATTCAAAACATACCCACTTTCAACTGTACATCCAATGGCTGCACTACGTACTGCAGTATCTTTACTTGGTGTATTCGATGAAGAAGCGGATGTTATGGATACAGAAGCTAACTATCGTAAAGCTATCCGTTTACAAGCTAAAATTGCAACAGTAGTTACTGCATTTGCGCGTGTTCGTAAAGGTTTAGAGCCAGTTGCTCCAAAACCAGAATTAGGATATGCTGCAAACTTCTTATACATGCTTAAAGGTGAAGAACCAGCAGCAATCGAAGTTGAAGCATTCGACAAAGCGTTAGTATTACATGCTGACCACGAATTAAATGCATCTACATTCACTGCACGTGTATGTGTAGCTACATTATCAGATGTTTATTCTGGTGTAACTTCAGCTATCGGAGCATTAAAAGGACCACTTCACGGTGGTGCAAACGAGCAAGTTATGAAAATGTTAACTGAAATCGGCTCACTTGAAAACGTTGAATCTTATATTCAAAATAAATTAGATAACAAAGAAAAAATCATGGGCTTCGGTCACCGCGTATACCGCAAAGGCGACCCACGTGCACCACACTTACGTGTAATGTCACAAAAATTAACTGAGCTAACTGGTAAACCAGAGCTTTATGAAATGTCAGTTAAAATCCATGACATGATCGTAGAACAAAAGAAATTACCTGCAAACGTAGACTTCTTCTCTGCGTCAGTGTATGATTCTTTAGGTATTGATCATGACCTATTCACACCAATTTTCGCAGTATCACGTACTTCTGGTTGGGTAGCTCATATTCTTGAGCAATATGCTAACAACCGCCTAATCCGTCCACGTGCAGAGTATGTTGGACCAGGCATGCAAAAATATGTTCCAATCAGCGAGCGCTAATTCGGAAAATATGCTAGAATATTTGGGACTGTGTTACATAACACAGTCCTATGATTATGAATTTAGGAGGCAACATCAATGTCAAACAAAATTGTAGTTGAAAATGGCGTACTTAATGTACCAAACAATCCAGTGATTCCTTTCATCGAAGGTGACGGAATCGGTCCTGATATTTGGGCTGCAGCATCTCGCGTAATCGACGCAGCAGTAGAAAAAGCTTACAACGGTGAAAAGAAAATCGAATGGTTAGAAGTTTTAGCTGGTGAAAAAGCATTCAACCAAACTGGTGAATGGTTACCACAAGAAACTTTAGACAAAATTAACGAATACCTAATCGCAATCAAAGGTCCTCTTACTACTCCAATCGGTGGTGGTATCCGCTCTCTAAACGTAGCATTACGTCAACAACTTGACCTATATGTATGCTTACGTCCAGTACGTCACTTTGATGGAGTACCTTCTCCAGTTAAACGTCCAGAAGATGTTGATATGGTTATCTTCCGCGAAAACACAGAAGACATCTATGCTGGTATTGAATTCGAATCTGGCTCTGAACAAGCTCAAAAAATCATCAACTTCCTACAATCTGAATTTGGTGTTAACAAAATCCGCTTCCCAGAAACTTCTGGTATCGGTGTAAAACCTGTATCTAAAGAAGGTACTGAGCGTTTAGTACGTTCTGCTATCGAATATGCTATTAACCATAAACGCCCATCTGTTACTTTAGTACACAAAGGTAACATCATGAAATTCACTGAAGGTGGATTCAAAAAATGGGGTTATGAATTAGCTGAAAAAGAATTTGCTGATCAAACATTCACTTGGAACCAATATGATGCTATTAAAGCTGAACAAGGTGAAGAAGCAGCAAACAAAGCACAAGCTGACGCTTTAGCAGCTGGTAAAATCTTAGTTAAAGATTCTATCGCTGATATCTTCTTACAACAAATTTTAACTCGTCCAAATGAGTTCGACGTAGTTGCTACAATGAACTTAAACGGTGACTATATTTCTGACGCATTAGCTGCTCAAGTTGGTGGTATCGGTATCGCTCCAGGCGCAAACATTAACTATGTAACTGGACACGCGATCTTCGAAGCTACTCACGGTACAGCACCAAAATATGCTGGTCAAGATAAAGTAAACCCATCTTCAGTATTACTTTCAGGCGTATTAATGCTTGAGCACTTAGGATGGCAAGAAGCAGCTGACATGGTTACTAAATCTGTAGAGAAAACAATCTCTTCTAAAGTTGTAACTTACGACTTCGCTCGTTTAATGGACGGCGCTACAGAAGTGAAATGTTCAGAATTCGCTACTGAATTAATCAAAAACCTTTAATTTTCTATTTTAAATAGAAATTATAGTTAAAGCGGATGTGTATTCTGCCGATATAATTAGGGTGAAATGTAAATTTCTATTGAACTTAGCTTAATAAAATATTTACGATGAACTTGTTTAATCGAGGGAGGAGAATTTATTCTCCTCCCTTTTTTAAAATATAACCTAATTTTAAAAGGAGCGTATTCGAATGTCTCTGAAACGAAAAAAAATCTCAGTAATCGGTAGCGGCTTTACTGGCGCTACTGCAGCATTTTTAGCAGCTCAAAAAGAACTTGGTGATGTAGTGTTAGTGGATATCCCTCAAGCTGAAAACCCAACAAAAGGTAAAGCTCTAGATATGTGGGAAGCTGCACCAGTGCAAGGCTATGATTCTTATGTTAAAGGTACTTCTAATTATGCGGATACTGCAGATTCTGATGTAGTAATTATCACTGCTGGTGTTGCTCGTAAACCAGGTATGAGCCGTGACGATCTTGTTCAAATTAACCAAGATGTAATGAAAGCTGTTTCCAAAGAAATTGCTAAGTACTCACCAAATGCAACAATCCTCGTTCTTACAAACCCAGTTGATGCAATGACTTACACAGTATTCAAAGAAACTGGTTTCCCTAAAAATCGTGTAATAGGTCAATCAGGTGTACTCGATACGGCTCGTTTCTGTGCGTTTGTAGCTGAAGAACTTAATATCTCCGTAAAAGACATCACAGGTTTTGTTTTAGGTGGGCATGGTGATACAATGGTGCCACTAACTCGCTACTCATTCGCTGGTGGTATTCCATTAGAATCATTAATCCCAGCAGATCGTCTTGAAGAGATTGTTGACCGTACACGAAAAGGTGGCGCTGAAATCGTTAACCTTCTTGGGAACGGTTCTGCATATTATGCTCCTTCAGCGGCGCTTATTGAAATGGCGGAAGCTATCATTAAAGACCAAAAACGTATACTTCCATCTATTGCATACTTAGAAGGCGAATATGGCTACAACGATTTATACCTAGGTGTTCCGACATTATTAGGTGCAAATGGTATAGAAAAAATCTTTGAACTTGAATTAACAGACAATGAAAAAGCAGCTTTAGATAAATCGGCAGAAGCTGTCCGCGACGTTATGAAAGTTTTAGTTTAATAAAAGTTTATGAAATCGAGTAGGATTCATTCCTACTCGATTTTTTTAAGTATTTTACTATCAAAGAGAAGGGCGAGTAATGTGGCAAAATAAGATGTTCTTACAAAATACAGGATACTCAAAAATAGAGATGGGTTGCACAAAACCCTCCTCTTTTTTGTGTTTTTCTGGAAAATAGAATAATTTATGAAGGAATTTTTATAATATGTAAACTTTTCTTTGAGTTCTGCGTTGTATAGGCAGAAGGGAGATAGATATGGCAAATCAATCAATGAATGATTTTCTGCAGCAAGTAGGCACCATATTATACCGATATTTAAGAAAACGTGGATTAGCCCATGAGGATGCAGAAGATATCGTTCAAGATACATGTTATAAATTTTTATTACATAAAAATGGAATTCAATCCGACAAAGTAATGAGTTGGTTATACCGTGTGGCTACCAATCAGTTTTATGATCTCAAGAGAAAAGAAAAGCGTCATCCCACAACCGAATATGATGAAGTCCATTTGACAGCATTGACTAATATTCCTGAAATTCAGGTTCTAAAAAAAGAAAAATTAGAGGACATAAGAGGCACTCTTGAAACGCTGTCCAACTTGCATCAGGAATTATTAGTTCTGAAATATGAGATGGGATTATCGTATAAAGAAATTTCAGCTTTAATGAATAAGAATGAAAACACGCTAAAAACTCACGTCAAACGTGCTAGGGAAGAATTTACTGAAAGCTTTAAGGAGGACACTGATTATGAATAAAGGACAAAATGATTTCTTATTTGATGAAAAACAGACGAAAAAAATAATGAGAAAAGCAAAGTTTTGGTCAACAATAAAAATTATTGGCATAACGATCATCGTTACGCCAATTGTTCTAGTAGCAGTATGGTACGGTCTTAGGAGTTTATCATTAAATAGTGCCCAGAAAGTAATGGATGATATTTGGCTGTATAACAAGATTAGTTCCCCGAATGTTCAAATTAGCAAACAGGTATTTGACGATAATTTGTTCGGGGGGAAAATAAAAACAAAAACATTTAAGGTACTTGGAGATAATCATAGACCTTATATTTGGGAGCCTCTCGAAAGTGATTACAACCTATTCGGAACTCTTACACGTAATTACATTTCGGACTCGATCCAAATAGAAGGTTCAGAATCACTAGCAGAAACAAATCAATTTGAACGATTTAATGAACACACTGGCGATAGAGAAATGTTTTTTTATCACCCTGAGATTTCATACGATGTTTATAAAGATAGTATTAGTGAACTCAATCAATTGGAAGAAAATACTTTAGTAGAACTAGCGATATCTTTTGATAATGCATATAACTTTGACGATATTAAAAGCAAGTTGCCTTCTAGTGTGCAAGTAGATTGGTGGTGGGTGGATGCCTTTACAGAGGAATGGATGAATTTCATGAAGCAAGGACAGAGTACTATTGCAGCTAATTACCCGTTAATTTTCGGATTTCAATCGGAGCAATCAAAACCAGTACCCCTACAGTCTCAAAGTGACGAGGTTGACACCTTTATTCAAAACCTTGAGCTTCTTCGAGAGAGCAAGAACTTTGAATGGGAAACAAACCAAGTTTATCAATCTTTAATAGGGGAAAATGGAACCCTAGAAAGAAGTGATGTGAAAATTATTGGGGCCGTAGTAACTGGCACACCAAAGCAATTGGAATCATTACAAGGGAAAACATACATTAAAGCATCTACATTTGGTGTAATATCTAATCGAAAATAGGGGAATTGAAAGGCAATAAATCATCTCATACACTTATTTTACCCAAAAATATATTGTCTAACATAATAGTTCAACAGGCAAAATAATTAGTTTTAATGAAAATTAATTGATCGTTTAAGAATTTATGAATGATTTCTAGCTTGAAAAACGAAATATCGTAAATAGTAGCTAGAGCGTCTTGCATTGTAATGAAATACGATAGCAGGACGCTTTTTGTTTCCGCAAAAATTGGAGGCAACATCTTTGAAAACATAATAAAATCTTACCGATGAAGTAGAATTAACTTAAGTAGTGAATAGCTTACCCTCTATAGCATCTATATACCTTACAGCTGAATTATGAACAGATTGTTTTGCATCTTTTTTCACAATACGTAGAAAAGCATCATATATCCGTTCAAAATGTAGATCCTCTATTTGACTTAAGATTCTTTCCACAGTTTTAACAGGAAGTGGAATGAAATTAGGGAAACTATACATAAATGTTACCCAATTGCGGTCAGCCACTACACGAATGATATCTCCAACTAGTAATATGCCTTTTTGATGATAACCATTTTTCCATTCTAGTACAGTGGCTCCTTTAAAATGACCACCCATACGATAAAGAGTTAACCCATTCTGTAAAGTAAGAGATTCACCAGACCAAAAAATAATCTTGTCACTAGTTCTTGTAACCCATTTTTTATCATCCTCATGAATATAAATAGGTGCGTTAAAAGTTTCTGCCCACTCCACTTGACTTGAATAATAATGAGGATGAG
Source organism: Lysinibacillus sphaericus (assembly GCF_015844675.1). GTDB lineage: Bacteria > Bacillota > Bacilli > Bacillales_A > Planococcaceae > Lysinibacillus > Lysinibacillus sphaericus_E. The sequence continues at coordinate 112,268 of NZ_LDGC01000092.1, forward strand.
ATAATGCGATGGCATCAATTCCCCCTAAGCTCTCTATTTTATCAATAGTTTCTTGATCAATATATGAAATACAATCCCATAACAAATTAAACCCCTGTTCTTGAATTAAATAAGTCGTTTGTCCAATTCCAAATGTTGGACTAGTTGTTATGCTGAATAATCCATCTTCTTCAAGATTGAAGTTATTTTTATAAATTTCAGAAGAAATCATTTTGTCCAAAGTTGTCCAAGTTTGCCCATTTACACTGACATATTGTCTTTCTTCTGAACAAATAGTACATTGCTTTGGCTCTTCCATTGATTTTTCATACTGCGCCCCACATGTTTCACAAATATAGTAATTCAAAATTACTCCTCCTTTAAAATCCTTGGCCTCAAATCATTACACACCGTATATTACCAATTCTGTCCGGAAAAGTATTCACAACTTTAGTCTGAACTTCATAATTATGTTAAAAGTGTAGTTCATTAATTTTTAGTTCATTTTGCGATTCTCTAAGTAAGGAATTGATGAAATCCGCAAATATGAAGGGGAGATGTCCTTTGTATTTTTTTAACTACGCTTTGGAGAATCTGATCCTTCAACATTCATCAGCTTAATATTAAAAAGAATGGCAACACAATTCTTGATTAAAGATAAAGGGACTGATAAACAATGTTGTTGACGCTACGCTTTCGCCACAGAAAACATTGCTGAATGAAGAATAAATGGTTACTCTGCTTTTCGTTGTACTTTTGGAATAAAATTGATACTATGAAGATATATGATAGAAAAGGGGTTGGCGTATTTTTGCTTCAAAAAAACAGTAAGCTTGGTCTCACTATTGATGAAATTACAGTTGGCGAGAAGATTCATATAACCGAAAAGATAGAAGATAAGGATTTATTGCTTTATTTAGGACTTACGAATGATAATAATCCACTTTATATTCAACATGATTATGCTGCAATGACACCTTTTCAAAAGCCAATCGTACCAACAATCATGTTAAATGGCATTATTACTTCAGCTGTGTCAAAGTATATTCCTGGACCAGGTGCACGAATTATTGAGCAACATATAAAATATTTAGGACCGCTCTATCATTATGAATTATTTGATACTCTTTTAGAGGTAACAGAAGTAAATAAATTACAAAATACGATTACAGTATCTGTACACTCATATAATGAGCAAAAGGAGCTTGTGATTGAAGGTACTTTACTGGTAACACCACCACTTACTTTATAAACGTCTTGAGATTTGAAATGGGGGTTTCAAATCACTAACGGAGGCATTACACATGACAAAAACGATTTTAGTTGTAGAAGATGAATTTTCTATTGCGACATTATTGAAATATAATTTAGAGCAGGCAGGATATGTTGTCGAAACAGCTGCAGATGGTCAAGAGGGTCTTGATAAGGCAATTGACTTACAGCCAGATTTAATTTTATTAGATTTGATGCTTCCAAGACTGGATGGTATGGAGGTTTGTAAGCAAATTCGTCAACAACGTATGAATACACCTATTATTATGCTAACAGCAAAGGATGACGAGTTCGATAAAGTACTTGGTCTAGAGCTAGGGGCAGATGATTATATGACGAAGCCTTTTAGTCCACGCGAAGTATTAGCGCGGGTAAAGGCTGTTTTAAGACGTTTTACACAAAATGTAGTGGCTGAAGATAAGAATGGGTCACAAGAGAAAATGTATGAATTTGGACAATTACGTGTTTTTCCAGAGCGTTTTGAAGTGTTTTTACAGGATGAAGCACTGGAATTTACACCAAAAGAATTTGAACTACTCATTTATTTACTTGAAAATAAAAACCGTGTGTTAACGCGTGATCAGCTATTAAGTGCTGTATGGAAGTATGACTTTGCTGGCGATACTCGAATTGTGGATGTGCATATAAGCCACCTTCGCGATAAAATCGAGGAAAATAGCCGTAAGCCGATATTCATCAAAACAATTCGCGGCCTTGGCTATAAATTCGAGGAGCCGAAAACGACATGAAATCAATGAGCAACCGCTTATTCTTGACATTCATGCTATTGCTTGGAACGATATTAGCTGTCCTAATGGTTGTAATAGGTCAGCTTTTTCCTGTTTATATAGAACAGTACAACGAACAGGCTAGTGTAGATATGCAAGAATCTATTAACCGAGTATTAGATGAACGAAAGATTGAACTATCTAAGGAAGATAAAGAGGCACTATATACTGCGCAAAACATTGAGGTAAAAGATTATCTATTATCGACTGTTCATGCAAGACTTTATGCAGTGCTAGCGATTCTTTTTATAATAGCACTGGTGTTAATGGCGATTGTAAGTCGCTATATGATTCGAAATTTCACTGCTCCTATTGATAACGTGACAGATACGGCACTTGAGCTGGCGAAAGGAAATTACCGTGCTCGCGCACATGAAAATGAGCATGAACGCATGATGCCGCTTAGTCACTCCATCAATATTTTAGCGCGTAATTTACAGGATATTACGACGATTCGTGAGGTAGAAGAGGAAAGGCTTAAAACGTTAATTGAAAACATGGGAAGCTCCCTCATGATGATAGGACGTGAGGGCAATATATCTATTGTGAACCGTGTATTTTTAGAGCGTTTCGGTATGCAAATTGACGATGTACAAGGGAAAGTTTTTCGTACAATTGGTTTACCAAAATCACTAGAGCAATTCATTGACCATGTGTTTCTAACGGAAATGCCTTATCGACAACAAATTAAAATGGAGGTCCAACAGGATCTGTATAATAAGGAAGTGTACGGAGCACCTGTTATAGGGGATCATGGTCGTTGGCTTGGTGTCGTTATCGTTATGCATGATATTACGGAGCTTGTGCGTTTAGAGCAAATTCGTAAGGACTTTGTAGCAAACGTATCCCATGAATTGCGTACACCTATTACATCTATTAAAGGCTTTTCTGAAACATTATTGGATGGTGCATATAAAGATGAAAAAATGCTCTTATCTTTTTTAGAGATCATTTATAAAGAAAGTAACCGTCTGCAGATGCTTATCCAGGATTTACTAGAATTATCGAAAATTGAACAGCATGGTTTTACCGTTAATATTATGCCGATGGGCTTGCAAGATGTACTTATACGTGGGGCAGAGCTGACAGGTCCTCGTCTGGATGAGAAAAACATGAGCTTTTATGTTGATATAGAGCGTGATGTTCAAGTTATGGGTGATGCCAATCGCATTATTCAAATTGTCACTAATTTAATTACCAATGCCATTACGTACTCTCCGGAAAATACAACCGTTACGATTCGTTTAAAGGAAAATGAAACGTATGGCATTCTTGAAATAGAAGACCAAGGTATAGGAATTGAAAAGCATGAAATTGCTCGTGTCTTTGAACGTTTTTACCGTGTGGATCGTGCGCGAAGCAGGAATTCTGGGGGAACGGGTTTAGGACTTGCTATTGTGAAACACTTAGTAGAGGCGCACCATGGTCGCATTCAGGTAGAAAGTGAAGTTGGTGTAGGGACAAAAATGATTGTTATGATTCCGAAAAATTAACGAATTCTTTACAATAGCACAATTTTAGATTCACAATGGGGTCTTATACTTGTTAGTAGAAACCCCCTTATAAAATTGTTAAGACTATAAAATAGCAAAAAAATCTTTATTTATATATAAATTAGATTTTTTATTTGTTGCTTAATTATCGCCACAATAGTAAGAATCTATTGCCAAACTTTTTGGTAATAGATTCTTTTTCTGTTTTACACGTAACAAAAATAGGTGTAAAGTATAGTAGCATAATGTTCAACTAATAAGAAGTAACTTTTAGTTGAACCAATCGGGCTTGTACGGTCAGCTAATTAGCACACTTTATCTAGAAGTAATCTATAGGAATGACCGTTATAGCAAGATAAAAAATGAAAGAAGGATGACCATGAAAATCGTCAAAAGTATCGTGCAAATCGGCTATCTTTATGTAATTTTATTTGTTGGGAATAGTATTGCACGCCTACTTCACTTGCCGATTCCAGGGAGCATAATTGGACTAGTCTTATTATTTTTACTATTGCAGTTTCATATTATTAAGCTTGAATGGATTGAGTTAGGTGCAGGTTTATTACTTAGTGAACTATTACTATTTTTCATTCCATCTGCTATCGGAGTAATCGATTATACCGCATTATTCGGTGTGCAAGGTGTGAAAGCTGTGCTTGTAATTGTATTGAGTGCCATCGTTGTTATGTTTGCAACAGGTTTCACAGCACAATTGCTAGGGCAACGAAAGAAAGGTGATACTGCATGAGCTTTTTAACCGCTATAGTAAGTTTACTAGGTACTATCGCAGTTTTTTATGTTTGTAAAATGTTTTATAAAAAGTATCAAAAGGAATGGTTATCACCTATACTAATCACACCGTTAGTGGTCATTGTCATTTTGTTACTAACGGGTACATCTTACAAATCCTATACTGCAGGAGCCGGTATTTTATCAAATTTACTTGGACCAGCAACAGTTGCATTTGCGGTACCAATTTATAAAAATTTTAATCTATTAAAGAAACATGCTTTTGAAATTTTTCTAAGTATTGCAGTAGGCTCAGCCGTTGCCATTACTTCTTCATTTATCATTGCTGTAGTAATTGGTTTAAATAATGAACTTGTGCATAGCTTAGTTCCACGTTCAGTTACGACACCAATAGCAATGGACATTTCCAACATGATTGGTGGCTCTCCTACACTTACCGCTGTTTTCGTTATGGTAACTGGTATTTTAGGGAGTCTAATAGCACCGTTAGTGATTAAAGTATGTCGTTTCCATCGACCATCCTCTAGAGGTCTAATGTTAGGAATGGGAGCACATGGCACAGGTACTTCTAAAGCATTTGAACTTGGTGAGTTGGAAGGTACTTTTGCAAGTCTTGCGATGATTGTAGCTGCATTAATTAGCATTGTTTTATCGACAACCTTTTTCCCAGCGTTTGAACATCTAGTTGTCAATATCCTGTTACCTTAAATGGTAACGGGATATTTTTGTGTGGATTAAAGATAGAGGACCGTGCAAAAAAATGGATGAGCTTCACTTTGTTCCTTATGTAAAACTGCCTAAAATAAAAAAGTAGTTTATTAAAATATTTTGAAACTTTTAAGTAAGTGTCCCGTATACAATAGTACTAAGCTTAAGGGAGGATTAGACATGAGTGTGAAAAGGTCACTAATGATGGTGGGACTTGGCATTTTTGGCATTGTTGCAATTATTGCGGTATTTACATCGTGGTACACGGTAGATGAATCAGAACAAGCAGTTGTCATTACATTCGGTCGTGCCGATAATACAGTTACAGAACCAGGTTTACATTTTAAATTACCTTGGCCTGTACAATCGGTTCAGGTTTTATCGAAAGAAACATTTAGTTTAAAGTTTGGCTATAAGCAAAATGAAGATGGGGAATTGGAAACTTATGATGCCGAAACGAAAATGATTACAGGGGATGAACATATTGTATTAACAGACCTTGTCGTTCAATGGAAAATTACAGAACCGAAGAAGTATTTATTCAGCTCACAAGATCCAGAAAAAATATTACATAGCGCTACGTCGAGTGCAATTCGATCCATTATCGGAAGTTCCAAAATCGACGCAGCGTTAACTGAAGGAAAAGCGGACATAGAAGCAAAATCACGAGATTTACTCGTTTCTCTTCTTGAAAAATACGATATAGGTATAAGTGTTTTAGGGGTAAAACTACAGGATGTTGAATTACCGAATGCAGATGTGCGAGCAGCCTTTACAGCTGTTACAGACGCACGCGAAATGAAAAATACAAAAATTAATCAGGCGAAAAAATATAATAATCAGCGACTTAGTGAGGCTGAAGGTGAGAAGGATGCAATCATCTCGAAAGCTCAAGGTGAAAAAACAGCACGTATTGAGCAGGCTCAAGGGGATGTAGCTGTCTTTAATAAAATGTATGAGCAATATAAGGGCAACCAACAGATTACACGCGAACGTTTAATTTTGGAAACACTTGAAAATGTATTACCTAAAGCACAAATTTATATTATGAATGATGATGGTAATACAATGAAATACTTACCTCTTCAAGCATTGCAACCTGCAAAACAGGAGACACCTGCAACACAAGAAACACCTGCGACACAAGAAACATCAAAAGAGAAAAAAGAAGGGGGCGGTAACTAATGGATCAAAAAAATAAGGATCTTGAAAAATTCCTGAATTTTTTATCGGGTAAATCCAAAAATACTGCTCCAAAAGAAGGGGATCCTGTGGATAATGTGGTCAAAATGTCGAAAAAAGGCCCGATGAATCCGAAAAAATATATTTCTCTTGCTGTAACATTAACAGCCGTTTTTGCTATTGCTATTATATTATTTGCTAATACTTATATAGTTAAAGAATCCGAATACGCAGTTGTTAGACAGTTTGGAGAAGTAGTGAAATTTCAGAGTGAGCCCGGCTTGAAAATGAAGGTTCCGTTTATTCAAAGCGTAACGAGGCTACCAAAAAACCAAATGACATATGAAGTTTCTGAAGAAGAAATTAATACAAAGGATAAAAAACGAATTATTATTGATAATTATGCAGTTTGGCATATAACTGATCCAAAGCAATTAATTTCAAATGCAGGAACAATAGAAAAAGTTGAATCACGTATGGAAGAGTTTATTTATTCAGTTATTCGTTCAGAGCTTGGTCGAATAGAATATAAAGCGATTATTAATGATGAAGGTTCTTCACGTGGGAGTATCAATGATCAGGTAACTGCACGTGTCAATGAGTTACTTTCAAACGATAAATATGGAATAGAAGTAGTTGATGTTCGCATTCGTCGTATCGATTTGCCTACTGAGAATGAGCAATCCGTGTTTACGAATATGATTTCGGATCGTGAATCAATCGCACAAAAATATTTATCTGAAGGTGACGCTGAGAAACGCCGTGTTGAAGCTCAAACAGATCAACAGGTTCAAGAAATGCTAGCAACAGCGAAAAAAGATGGAGCATTGATTCAAGCGGAAGGTGAAGCAGAAGCTGCGAAGATTTACAATAAATCATTCTCTCAAGACCCTGAATTCTATTCATTGTACCGGACATTAGAATCATATAAGAAAACAATAGGTGAAGATACGGTCATTATTTTGCCATCTACTTCACCATATGCAAAACTATTATCCGGCTATATAAAGTGAAACTTTAATCAGAGGGGGGGTTCTCTTCCCCCCTCTGATTATTAGTCTTCACCAATCCGGGCTTTTACGGGCAGTTAATCTCCCGCTTTACTTCTTTGCTTTCGCTACAAAAAACATCTGTACCTTACGCATCGCTTTTGGTATAGATAAATTACTGCCCGTTACGAGATAAAATAATACTTATTCTTTCAAGGATAAGTATATGAAGTCGTCTCAAACTTTTTGAGACGACTTTTTTACGCTCTAACAAGGTATTTTGTATGGTATTGGAAGAACTTAAATGAATGACAATATTAACATAAGTTGATTGGAGTGGAGATTGGGCGACTCCTTGGGAATCAGCACTAGAGGAACGCAGGCTAAAACCATCACATCCTGTGATAACGCCTTTGTGACCAACATCCTGCTGTTGCCGCTGCCGCTTCGCTTTCGCGCAGATAAAACCCTTTTGCTGTCGCTGCGCTTTCGCACAAACAAAACCAAAACCCTATGCTGCCGCTACGTTGCACTCACGCTTTCGCGCAAAAGACATCGAGACCCTGGAGCGAGCACCGCGAGTGAAGCGGAAGGGGAACGGAGGCTAAGAACATCACGTCCTGTGATAACGCCTTCGTGACCAACATCCTGTTAGCCCGACGCCTCTCAGGAAAGCGCCCAATCGGAACGGAAATCAACCACACGTTATGGTTTATAGGTCTTTATAGTCTAGTTTGGGTATTTAGAATCATTTGTTTTATAAAAATACTTCAAATTTTGATAATGTGCTATTAAAATGATATAAATTTATAATTTTATGTTTCGTATATAACTATAATCTGATAGAATGATAATGTTGAAAAATAAAAAATGGAGGTAATAGTTGTGAAGTTGCAAATTAGTAAGTGGCTCCAAAATTTAGGAATAGCCTGTAGTATTGCATCGTTATTTACACTTTTCTTCCGTCTATCAGATTTTGCATGGATCACAAAAAGTGTTTATCATATACCAGTATTTTTTGTTATTTTGTTTTTATTAAGTTTGGTCATTGCTGAGGATGTACGAAAAATATTTAAAAAAATATTTTGGTATGAAAAGCGAAAAGTTAAGCGTCCTATTTGGCAAGTAGGGATTGGTTTCATTTTCTTTTTAGCACAAATCAGCACTGTAATGGTGTTCGATACAGAGCTTACACATCCACAGCTTGGTGGTATGCCAATGTTTTTAGTGTTTGCCTTTATGAATGCCTTTATTTTGACTGTCATATATGAAGAAATTTTCTATCGTAAAGAAAAAACAAATAAAGTTAGTAAATAACGACAGAGAAGTCAATTACAATAAGTGATTGGCTTTTTTTGTTTCGTCAAACATACGTTAATCTATTGCTGTAGAAATTTTGGTGATTTTCAACGTTATGATTGGTAAAATACCTGTTTTCTCGATAAAGTAAAAAGGAAGAGGCATTTTCAAACATACGTTTTCGTTTTACAATTAAGAAGACGAAAACGCAGGAGGATAAAATCATGACTAAGGATAAATTGCTATTATTGGACGGCAATAGTTTAGCATATCGCGCTTTTTTTGCGTTGCCATTATTAACGAATGATAGTGGAATTCATACAAATGCAGTGTACGGCTTTACAACGATGCTACAAAGAATATTGGAGGAAGAGCAGCCAACGAAAATTTTGGTTGCCTTTGATGCGGGTAAGACAACCTTCCGTCATGAAACATTTACGGAATATAAGGGTGGTCGACAAAAGACTCCACCAGAGTTATCTGAGCAGTTCCCTTATATACGCAAGCTTATCGATGCATATGGTATTAAGCGATATGAGCTTGAATTGTACGAAGCGGACGATATTATAGGGACACTTGCCACTGAAGCTTCAACTCAGGATATGGATGTCATCGTTGTATCAGGAGATCGTGACTTAACACAGCTCGCGACTGAGCAAGTAACAGTATACATTACGAAAAAAGGTATTACTGAAATTGAAAAAAATACACCAGCCTTTATTGCAGAAAAATACGGCTTAACTCCCGGGCAAATTATTGATATGAAAGGTTTAATGGGGGATTCTTCAGATAACATCCCTGGTGTACCAGGTGTCGGTGAAAAAACGGCAGTTAAATTACTTAAAGAGCATGGTTCAGTAGAGTCGCTTTATGCGGCAATGGATACGGTGAAGGCTTCTAAAATGAAAGAAAAATTAGTTGCCAATGAAGAACAGGCACTAATGAGTAAAAAGCTAGCTACTATTTTTACAAAAGCGCCGATTGATATAACGCTTTCTGATCTTACTTACAAGGGTCCGAATGAGGAAGAATTAATTAGTGTGTGGCAAGAGCTTGGTTTTAAATCACTTCTAGAAAAAAGTGATTTTACTGTCCCAGAAGAGGAACAGGCACCTTTTGACTATGAAATTGTGGAAGAAGTAACGCAAGAGCACTTAAAAGATGTAATGGCAGTGCACTTGGAGTTAGAGGACGAGCATTATCATACTTGCCAGCAACTAGGTATTGCATTAACAGATGGAGAGAAAACAATGTACGTATCATTTGATGTTGCGGCTAAATCAGATGTTCTTCGTCTCTGGTTAGAAGATGCTACTAAAATTAAGTACATGTCTGATTCAAAAGCATCTCAAGCTGCGTTAAAACGTGTGGGAATACGTTTAGCTGGTGTGGAATTTGACTTATTGCTTGCTTCTTATATTAATAACCCTGCGCTAAGTGGTGATGATGTGGCAACTCTTGCAAAAGAACTAGGTTATCGTAATGTGCAGGCAAATGAGGCCGTTTATGGTAAAGGGGCGAAACGAGCTATACCAGCTATAGATGCACTTGCTGAGCATGCTAGCCGCAAAGCCTTTGCTGTGTGGTCTTTACAGCCAAAGCTTGAGGCATTGTTAAAGGAAAATGAACAGTTCGAACTCTATAAAAACTTAGAACTTCCGCTTGCTTCTATTTTAGGGGAAATGGAAAGTGAAGGAATCACGGTCAATCGTGCCACATTAGAGAAAATGGGCCAGGAATTAAATGATAAGCTAATTGTTATTGAACAAGCAATTTATGCTGAAGCAGGAGAAACCTTCAATATTAATTCACCAAAGCAATTAGGTGTTATCCTCTTTGATAAACTTGGTCTTCCTGTTATTAAAAAAACGAAAACAGGTTATTCCACTGCAGCGGATGTATTGGAAAAATTAAAACCAGAGCATGCGATTATTGAGCATATTCTTTTATATCGCCAGCTAGGGAAATTACAGTCAACTTATATCGAAGGCTTACTAAAAGAAATCCATAAAGAGGATGGAAAGGTGCATACGCGATTCCAGCAAGCATTAACAGCTACAGGACGTTTAAGCTCAACGGATCCGAATTTACAAAACATCCCGATTCGCTTAGAAGAAGGACGAAAAATTCGTCAGGCGTTTGTGCCATCGAAAGAAGATTGGATACTATTTTCTGCCGATTATTCTCAAATCGAATTGCGTGTATTGGCCCATATGTCGAAGGATAAAAATTTAGTCGAAGCTTTCCGTGAAGGTATGGATGTTCATACACGTACTGCGATGGATGTATTCCATGTCTCAGAAGATGAGGTCGATAGTAATATGCGTCGTGCTGCAAAAGCGGTGAACTTTGGTATTGTCTATGGGATTAGTGATTATGGCTTATCGCAAAACTTGGATATTACTCGTAAGGAAGCTGCTACATTTATCGAGAAGTATTTTGCAAGTTTCCCAGGTGTAAAACAATACATGGATGATATCGTCCGAGATGCGAAGTTTAATGGTTATGTGACAACGATTTTAAATAGACGTCGATATTTACCTGACATTACGAGCTCGAATTTCAATCTACGAAGCTTTGCAGAGCGTACTGCAATGAATACACCAATTCAGGGTAGTGCAGCTGATATTATTAAAAAAGCAATGATTGATATGGATGCTCGTTTGAAAAAAGAAAATATGCAGGCAAAAATCCTTTTACAAGTGCATGATGAATTAATATTTGAAGCACCTAAAGAGGAGATTGCATTGCTTGAAAAAATAGTACCAGAAGTTATGGAGAACGCAATCGAGCTTTCAGTACCATTAAAAGTAGATTTTAACTACGGTGCAACTTGGTACGAAGCAAAATAAGGAGGGGTTAAAATGCCTGAATTACCAGAGGTTGAAGGTGTCGTCCAGGCATTAAAACCTAAAATTGAAGGGCGGACAATTCAACAAGTTCAACTATCTGAAATTATTCGTTTTTCCTTTGGGGAAGGAAAGCAATGTATCGTGAAGCAAGCTGAGCCTGATGCATTTGAAATATCGTTGTCTCAAATGACGATTACAACAATTGAACGACGAGCAAAATATATCTTCTTTCATTTACTGAAGGAAGATGTCCCTTATGTGCTTGTTAGTCATTTGGGGATGACAGGTGCTTGGTTTGTGGTAAATTCGCCTGAGGAAATCCAAGAGGTGAAATTTAAAAAGCATATTCATGCTACGTTTCAAATGGCGGATGGGGGCTATTTAATTTATTCAGATATACGCCGCTTTGGTGAACTACGTTTTTTAACAAAGATTGAGGATCATGCACCATTAACAAAAATGGCACCAGAGCCATTCGATGAAATAGCATGTGATTATTTTATTGCGAAATCAAAGTTGCCGAAGTATGGAAAAAAGGCCGTTAAAGATGTAATTATGGATGGGCAAGTCATTTCGGGCTGTGGTAATATTTACGCAACAGAAGCATTATTTGCGCAAAAAATTCATCCGGCCCGTACAATGAACCGCATTAGTGAAAAGCGTAAACGTGAATTGTTCGAGGCGATTGTCGCTATTTTACGCCAAAGCATTGAAGCAGGAGGTTCAACAATTTCAGATTATCGTAATATAAATGGTGAGGCTGGAAGTATGCAGAATCGACTGCAAATGTATGGGAAGAAGATGTGTCCAACGTGTGGAACTGCAACGAGCCAAATGACGATAGGTGGGCGCACATCAGTCTTTTGCCCAAATTGTCAACATTAAAGGGGATTTAACTATGATTATCGGATTAACAGGAAGTATAGCGAGCGGAAAAAGTACAGTAGTAAAAATGATGACAGCACTTGGTTTACCAATTGTCGATGCAGATATTGTAGCGCGTGATGTTGTTGAACCAGGAACGGAGACTTTAAAGCTAATTGTTGAAAATTTTGGGCAAAATATATTGCTAGAAGACGGGAGTTTAAATCGTGCTAAGCTCGGCGATATTATTTTTCACGAGCCTGTTAAGCGTAAAATGTTAAATGATATTATGCATCCTGCTATTCGCAAGGAAATGTTACGCCAGCGCGATGCGTATATAGAGGGCGGAGAAAAGCATGTTGTGATGGATATTCCACTTTTATTTGAAAATAAATTACAGCATTTTGTTGAGCGCATTATCGTGGTATCGGTTAGTGAAGAGGTGCAGCTTCGTCGTTTAATGGAGCGTAACAACTTATCAAAGGAGGATGCATTAGCTCGAATGCATTCTCAGTTACCAATGTCAGTCAAAGAAAAAGGTGCCCATGCGGTTATTTACAACAATGAAAATCTAGAACAAACAGAGCAACAACTGAAAAAAATCCTGACTTATTGGGATGTATTATAGTTTAACTAAGAATTTGTAATCTTTAGATGCGTAGCAAGAAAATCTTGCTGCGCATTTATACTTTTGATAAACAAATTGGTCGAAGAAATCTTCGTTTTGTTGCACTTTAAATGATGGTATTTCCTTCAAGGCTACTTGAATTGCTACGATTTGACTTATGACAGAGACACGATTGTACATCTGTAATTTGTACTCTTAAAACATATGTTGTTGTTGACGCTTCTCTTTCGCATAGGTAAACATTATTGCTTGAAATTTCGTTTTTATCACTGCAAATTAGAGTAACATGCCAGAAGATACACGCTATGTGAAGTGGTTGATCTTCGTTACGGCTGGGCGACTCCTAGGGGATTAGCAATAGAGGAACGAAGGCTAAAACCATCACGTCCTGTGATAACGCCTTCGTGACCAACATCGTGCTGCTGCCGCTACGTTTCACTCACGCTTTCGCGCAAAAGACATCTGTTGGCCCGAGACCCTGGAGCGAGCAACGCGAGTGAAGCGGCTCAACGGACGCCCCCCAGGAAAGCGCCCAGCCGGAACGGAAATCAACCCCTAGCTTTGCCGAAGAGCCCTACTTTATTTAATATGACACATTAATTTCAATGACATAATAGTTTACAACACGAATGCGTAGCAAGAACACTTTGCTATGCATTTTTTTGTGATTTTATACCATAATAAGGACTAATTTAGGCGATTTTATTTTTCAGAAAATAAGAACTTTAATATTATGAATATATAATGTTCATCTTTTTTGAGATTGTGTTATACTAATCACCATAAAGTATATAATTAATTTGAGTATGACTCACAGGAGGATTTTATAAATGACAGTATCAGTTGCTATTAATGGTTTCGGACGTATCGGACGTATGGTTTTCCGCCAAGCGATCGTACAAGAAAGTTTAAATATCGTTGCAATTAACGCCAGCTATCCAGCTGAAACGTTAGCACATTTGATTAAGTATGACACAAATCACGGTACGTTCGAGGGTTCAGTGGAGCCTGCAGGCGATGCTTTAATCGTAAATGGTAAACGTGTTCAAATTATTAGCGAACGCGATCCATTAAAATTACCATGGGCAACAATGGGTGTGGATATCGTTATTGAAGCAACTGGTAAATTTAATGATCGTGAAAAAGCAGCAATGCACTTAGAAGCAGGCGCAAAGAAAGTTATCTTAACTGCACCTGGTAAAAACGAGGACGTAACAATTGTTTTAGGTGTAAATGATGAGAAACTTGATATCACAAAACATGATGTTATTTCAAATGCTTCTTGTACAACAAACTGCTTAGCACCAGTTGCTAAAGTATTAAATGACACATTTGGTATCGAAAACGGTTTAATGACAACAGTTCACGCTTATACAAATGACCAAAAGAATTTAGACAATCCACATAAAGATTTACGTCGTGCACGTGGTTGCGCACAGTCTATCATTCCAACATCTACAGGTGCTGCAAAAGCATTGAAATTAGTGTTACCGGAATTAGAAGGCAAAATTCATGGTATGGCACTTCGTGTTCCAACACCAAACGTATCATTAGTTGACCTAGTAGTTGATTTAAATACTGATGTAACTGTAGATTCTATCAACGCTGCATTCGTTAAGGCAGCTACTGAAGGTCCGATGAAAGGTATTTTAAACTTCTCAGTTGAGCCTCTAGTATCTTCTGATTACAATACAACAACTTACTCTTCAACAGTAGATGGACTTTCTACAATGGTTTTGGGTGACCGCAAAGTGAAAGTGCTTGCTTGGTACGACAATGAATGGGGTTATTCAGCACGCGTTGTAGATCTTGTGAAAAAAGTGGCAAAAGCATTAGAAACGGTTAATGCATAATCGAGCAAATATGTTGAGCACATTGAAATCCGAGTGATTTCAATGTGCTTTTTGTATTAGATTGTAAAATCTATGCTTGTACTTTTGGCTTTCAAGGCTTATCATGAGCACACTATCGTCAATGCGCTTTTCTTATACATAGGAAATTTGTTATAATAGAAATACTAAATTGTTGTGAAATCAGGAGAGTAATTATATGAGATGTCCATCTTGCCAATTTAACGGAACGCGTGTTGTGGATTCGAGGCCAGTTGATGATAATAAAGAAATTCGTAGACGTCGTGAATGCGAGTCATGTGGCTTCCGCTTTACAACGTTTGAAAAAATTGAAGAGACACCGTTAGTTGTAGTGAAAAAAGAGGGTTCACGAGAAGAATTTAGCCGTGAAAAGGTACTTCGTGGACTTATTCGCGCTTGCGAAAAACGCCCTGTTTCTCTTGAAGTACTTGAAGGACTAGTAATGTCTATTGAAAAAGATCTTCGCCGTATTGGGAATTCTGAAGTCCGATCTGAGGATGTAGGAGAAATGGTAATGGATCGCTTAGCGAAAATCGATGAGGTTGCGTATGTGCGCTTTGCATCGGTTTATCGTCAATTTAAGGATATCAATGTCTTTATTGAAGAAATTAAAGAAATTATCCAACGTCAAACAGAGCAGAAATTATAGGAAATAGAGAGGGGAATGACGTTGATCCATTTGTATAAGGAATTACAGCCTGCTGATTCTTTTGACATTCGTCTACCTCATGCACTTTCTACGCAGGAACGTCAATTAGTAACGCTTTTTTATCAGCCTTTAATTGGAGCGGAACCAATCAGCCTTTATTTAACATTATGGGCAGAGGCTGAGCAAATGCCAAAGCAGCAAATGACGCATTATTATTTAATGAATGTGCTAGGGATTCCTATTGGCAAAGTATTTGAGGCACGTATTGCGCTTGAAGCAATTGGCCTGTTACGCACATGGAAAAAAGAGGATGATGGCGAGCGAAGCTTTTTATATGAGCTGATACGTCCACTTGATGCGGATAGTTTTATGAAAGACCCACTGCTGTCGATGTTTTTATTTAGTAAAATTGGGGAGCAAGCTTATCGGAAGTTACGTCAGCGTTTTATTCCATCTACAAGAGATGCAGAATTTAAAGATGTATCGCGTGCATTCATAGACGTTTTTAAGCCTGTAAGTACAAGGATTCCAGAGGATTTACAAGCAGATACTAGTCGTAAGGATACACAGCAAAAGATATATCCGTTTTATTTTGACCAGTTTGACTTTGAACTGCTGCAAGCGGGCTTATCGGAGCAACTAGTCCCGGCAAGTCTACTAACATTTGAGGTGCGTGAAACAATAGCGAAATTAGCGTTTTTATATCGCTTAACAGCACTCGATATGCAAAAGGTAGTAATTCTGGCATTAGATGATGATCTAGGTATTTCACTGGAACGTTTACGTAAGGCCGCTGCGGATTTTTATAAGCTAACGGTATCAAAAGAACCACCAAAGCTTGCTAGAGTGAGTGAGCCGTCATCCGTAGATGAACCGGGCCAAAAAACAAAGGACCAGGAGCTACAGCAATATTTAGAAACGACTCCCCCAGTGCAAGTATTGCGAGATATCAATAATGGCAAAGAACCGCTACAGACCTCCGTACAGCTTGCAGAGAGTTTAATTGTCCAGCATGGAATGCCGGTAGGGGTTGTTAATGCTCTTCTGGAATATGTAATGCTAACAACTGATATGAAGCTGCCTAAGAAGTATGTGGAAACGATTGCGGATCATTGGGTACGTAAAAATATTCAAACAGCAAAAGAAGCAATGGAGCTAGCACGTAAAGAACATGATAAGTACACTACGTGGAAAAATAAACCCCAGTCTTCGGCAAAAAAGAACTCTTACACAAAAAATCGCCGAGAGGAAAAAGTACCAGATTGGTTTTATAAGCGTAATGAAAAATCAGAGGAAGTATTAAAAGATACAACAAATACTGGAACTACTGATTTTGAAAAGGAAAGACAAAAGATACTAGAGAAATTAGGTAATATTCAAAATAAGGTAGGTGAATGACAATCGAACCGATTAATGGACCATTAAAAAGAGCAATTAAGGTACCATCATTTCAAGAAAGATATGAAGCGATGCGTAAAGAAATATTAGAAAACCCTCGTGTGCAAGATTTTTTAGCTGAGCATATGGATGAGTTAAGCTATGATGCGGTTGAACGTAATTTACCGAAGCTCCATGAATTTATTAGTCAATCTACAGTCTGCTGTGGCTGTGACAATACAGAAAATTGTACAAATTACTTAAAAGGTTTTTTACCTACTTTACGTGTAGTAAGGAGTACTGTTGAAATTGATTATGTACGATGCGAGCAAAAGATACGTGAAGATGAGCGCCGTGATGTTGCTAATATGATAGCAAGTATGCATATGCCAAAGGATGTGCTACAAGCTACTATCAGTGATTTATTTATTGATGATCATACACGTGTTGACATTGCAAACCGTGCGACTGATTTTGTTCAAAATGTACTAGATACAGGGGATTTGCCTGCTAAAGGCTTTTATTTATATGGTCAATTTGGAGTGGGGAAATCTTTTGTGTTAGGCGCATTAGCTAATGAACTTGCGAAGGCTAAAGTAAAGTCAGTTGTAGTTTTCGTGCCTGAATTTTTACGAGAAATGAAAAATGCAATTGGCGATAACACATTGAATGAAAAAATAGACTATGTGAAAAAGGCACCAGTGCTAATGCTTGATGATTTAGGAGCCGAAACAATGACTGCTTGGACGCGAGATGAAATTTTGGGGACTATTTTCCATTACCGCATGGCAGAGCAATTGCCAACATTTATTACATCTAATTTTAATTACGATGAGTTGGAGCATCATTTAGCACAGTCACAAAAAGGTGACATAGAAGTCGTGAAGGCTGGACGTGTTATGGAACGTATTAAAGCCTTGACAGAGCCGATTAAAATGGGTGGGCAAAATAGACGACTGTAAGATTGGCAGTTGCATTTTATGACAATCGAGCGTATACTGTCACATATAATAATTAACTTCTTTCAACCGGTGTCCAAAACACTTACTGAAAAAGTTAAAGCCTTCGGATTATGCCGGGGCATAATTGATCAAATGCATTGATGAGGACATGAATTTTGTGTAAGGCTTTTAGAGAGGGAAGTCAGTGGCTGTAAGCTTCCTAGTTTGAGCACATTATTTACTACCTGCTGAGCAGCGAAAGGGATAATCTTTCGCCGGTCCCTAGCCCGTTAGCTAGCCTTGAGCTTCGTCTGACTAGAAAAAGTCGGAAGGAAGAAGGGTGGAACCACGAGCATACGCTTCGTCCCTTTCGTAGGGACGGAGCTTTTTTTATTTTCGTTCAGTGGAAAATAGTGGTGAATGAATGCGGATGTAGTTCCTTTTCAGTGAGTGTCCAAACACCTATTGAATGAGGATCAATTCCGGAGATTCTTTGACTTCAATCATGCATCACAACAAAACTATAAGGAGTGCAGAAAAATGTCAGATATGATTAAATTAACTTTCCCAGATGGCGCTGTAAAGGAATTTGCAAAAGGCACATCTACTGATGACGTAGCATTATCAATTAGCCCAGGACTTCGTAAAAAAGCATATGCGGGTAAAGTAAATGGTGTTTTAGTCGATTTAAAAACACCAATTGAAGAGGATGCAACAATCTCAATTATTACTCAGGATGATGAGGAAGCACTGGAAATATTACGTCACTCTACTGCGCACTTAACAGCACAAGCGATTAAACGTTTATTCCCAGATGTTAAACTTGGTATCGGTCCAGTTATTGAGGGTGGCTTCTACTACGATATCGATTCACCAACTCCAATTACTGCTGAAGACTTACCAACAATCGAAAAAGAAATGAAAAAAATTATCGCTGAAAACCTAGAGATAGAGCGCAAAAATGTTAGCCGTGATGAAGCACAAGCGATCTATGAAAAAATCGGCGATGAATATAAATTAGAATTACTTGAAGCGATTCCAGCAGATGAGCAAGTTTCTATTTACCATCAAGGTGAATTTTTCGACCTTTGCCGTGGTATCCACGCACCATCAACTGGCAAACTTCGTGAGTTTAAACTTCTTTCATTAGCTGGTGCTTACTGGAGAGGTAACTCAGATAACAAAATGCTACAACGCATTTATGGTACAGCTTTCTTTAAAAAAGAAGAATTAAAACATCACCTACAAATGCTTGAAGAAGCAAAAGAACGTGATCACCGTAAAATCGGTAAAGAATTAGAGTTATTTACAACTTCTCAAAAAGTTGGTCAAGGTTTACCGCTATGGCTACCAAACGGTGCGACAATCCGTCGTGTTATTGAGCGCTATATTGTAGATAAAGAATTATCTCTTGGTTATAAGCATGTTTATACACCAGTACTTGGTTCTAAAGAGCTGTACCAAACTTCTGGTCACTGGGATCATTACCAAGACTCTATTTTCCCACCAATGGAAATGGACAATGAAACATTAATTATGCGTCCGATGAACTGCCCTCACCATATGATGGTGTACAAAAACAGCAAGCATTCTTATCGTAACCTACCATTACGTATTGCTGAGCTTGGTACAATGCACCGTTACGAAATGTCAGGTGCTGTTTCAGGTTTACAACGTGTACGTGGGATGACTTTAAATGATGCACATATTTTCGTTCGTCCAGACCAAATTAAAGTGGAATTCCAAAAAGTGGTACAATTAATTTTAGCAGTTTACAAAGACTTCGATTTAAATGATTACTCATTCCGTTTATCTTACCGTGACCCAGCGGATACTGAAAAATACTTCGACGACGATGCAATGTGGGAAAAAGCACAAAGCATGTTAAAAGAGGCAATGGATGAGCTTGGCTTAGATTACTTTGAAGCTGAAGGTGAAGCGGCATTCTACGGTCCTAAACTAGACGTACAAGTAAAAACTGCAATTGGTAAAGAAGAAACTTTATCAACAGTTCAGCTTGACTTCTTATTACCAGAACGCTTTGACTTAACTTATGTAGGAGAAGATGGTAAGCCACATCGTCCAGTTGTTATTCACCGTGGTGTAGTATCAACAATGGAACGTTTCGTTGCCTTCTTAATCGAAGAGTACAAAGGTGCATTCCCAACATGGTTAGCACCAGTACAAGTTGAAGTCATTCCAGTTTCAAACGAAGCGCACTTTGATTATGCTAAACAAATTGAAGAGCAATTAACTGCAGCAGGCTTACGTGTTGAAATGGATGACCGTGAAGAGAAACTAGGTTACAAAATCCGTGAAGCGCAAATGAAAAAAATCCCGTATATGCTTGTGATCGGAGACAAAGAAGTAGAGGCTGGTGGCGTAAACGTACGTCGTTACGGATCGAAAGATTCAGAAACAATTAGCTTCCAGGACTTCTTAGCTAACATTAAAGCAGAAATTACAAAATAATTTTAATGCTTTGCAGGCGAATTCAATCAGAAGAAGGATTAGAATTCGTTGAGCAACATTCCAAAAGTTTGGGATGACATTTATTAAAACGTATCCTATTTATATAAGTTGATCTTCGTTACGACTGGGCGACTCCTTGGGGATTAGCGTCACAGATGAGACCCTGCAGCGCAGCGAAGCGGCTCATCGGACGCCCCCAGGAAGCTCTGCTCTGCGCGAAAGCGGAGTGTTAACGAAGCGTCAGCGGCAAATGTTTTAACTGTGCGAAAGCGAAGCGTCAGCAACAAAGCGCCCAGCCGGAACGGAAATCAACCACACGTTATCATGAAGCCACTATAATGGTTTAGATTAAAAGTTTTAGGCTACTTTATTAATAAATAAGCTAAAAAACATTTGACAGCTTATAAAAGTACATGTTAATATAGTTAAGGTTAATGAATACAAAGTTTGTGGTTGAAGTAGAGGCTGCCCGCTTCTCACCTGATACAACGCTCTTGGGCTGTGAACAGGTATGACACGTTGAATTGTTTTGCGTAGACTTGCGCATGCACATATAGCGGGCGGACATCTTCAAAGTGTCCGTCCTTTTTTTATGGACATGATGACAAGATGATGTACCGTTCAACCGGGCAAGGCTTTGCCCAAACCATGTATTCGCGACAACTACTTGGAGGTGGATTACTATTAGCAAAGACATGTATGTAAACGAAGGCATTCGCGCACGTGAACTTCGATTAATCGATCACAATGGTGACCAGCTTGGTGTAAAGACACGTAACGAAGCGCTAGAAATCGCCACTCGTGTAAACTTGGATCTTGTCCTTGTGGCCCCTCAAGCCAAGCCGCCAGTCGCTCGTATCATGGACTATGGTAAATTTAAGTTTGAACAGCAAAAGAAAGACCGTGAAATTCGTAAAAATCAAAAGGTCATCGTAATGAAAGAGGTTCGTCTGAGCCCAACAATCGATGAGCATGATTTCCAAACGAAGTTACGTAATGCGATTAAATTCCTTGAAAAAGGTGATAAAGTTAAATGTAGCTTACGTTTCAAAGGTCGTGCGATTACACATAAAGACATTGGTCAACGTGTGTTAGATCGTTTTGCTGAAGCTTGTGCTGAAGTATCGACGGTTGAACAAAAACCGAAGATGGAAGGCCGAAGCATGTTCTTAGTTCTTCAACCAAAGAACGAGAAATAATATTAGACGAACAGTTTAGGAGGAATTCGACATGCCAAAAATGAAAACTCACCGTGGAGCTGCGAAGCGTTTCAAAAAAACGGGTTCAGGTAAATTAAAATATGACCGTGCTTATGGAAGCCACTTATTCGCAAACAAATCTACAAAACAAAAACGTCACCTACGTAAAGCAAACATCGTTTCATCTGGTGACTTCAAACGCATCAAATCATTACTTGTTTACATGAAATAATTTGACAACACAAAATAACTAATATTCATTTTTTAATGAAAAGCAGGAGGTAATTCATATGCCACGCGTAAAAGGCGGAACAGTGACGCGCAAACGTCGTAAAAAAGTATTGAAATTAGCTAAAGGTTACTACGGTTCTAAACATACATTATATAAAGTTGCTAACCAAGCAGTAATGAAGTCAGGTCAATATGCATACCGTGACCGTCGTCAGAAAAAACGTGATTTCCGTAAATTATGGATCACTCGTATCAACGCAGCTGCTCGCATGAACGGTCTTTCATACAGCCGTTTAATGCACGGATTAAAAGTTGCTGGTATCGAAGTTAACCGTAAAATGTTAGCTGACCTAGCTGTAACTGATGCAGCAGCATTCACTCAATTAGCAGACACTGCAAAAAAAGCAGTAGCTAAGTAATTTTTGACAAAGTCAAAAATTTATTGAAAGACTGATGGATTTATCCGTCAGTCTTTTTTTGTGTTAGAGTAGTAGTAAATAGAAAATAAAAAAGGAGTATTCAATGGGACAAGCATTATTGGCTTATATGGCGATTGTTTCTATCGTCCTGCTCGTTATGATGGGCATGGATAAATCCAAAGCAAAAAAACATGAATGGCGTATCGCAGAGCGTTCGCTATTTACATTAGCAATTGCTGGAGGTGCAACAGGTGGCGTGCTAGGAATGTATTTATTCCGTCATAAAACACGACATAACAGCTTTGCATTTGGCTTCCCACTGCTAGCAGCTATTCAAATTTTTATCTTAGTACAATTATGGTGATAAAACCGTAAAATGTTCCGATAAATAAAAACACATCCTCATTCTGAGGATGTGTTGTGCATAAGCTTTTCAATGGGCTGCTTCCAATTTATTTTTGCGCTCGGATAGTTCAATAGAATTTCTTGCTGTAGGTATACAAAGTCTTTTTTCGTAAAACCTTGCAGTGTAGCGGCGTCACGGGCGCCAACGAAAATCGTCACAACTTCAAAGGCATCTTCAGTCGTGCCGAGGTATTTTTCACCTTCGAAAAGAGCACCCTTATAAGAGATGAAGAAATTTTTTCGGACATTTTTGACGTCATCATAAAAATAATAGTGGCCTTTTTCATAGGCCTCATCAAGTTTTCGCTTAGGATCGGTTATATAACGAATCGCTTTATAAAATACATAGATAATAAGCGTAATAACAGCAAGACGAATAAGTAACGGCAACATTTTTAATTTCCCCCTTGAAGAAAGGTTATTCCTTCCTATACGATTGTAAGGGACAATTAGTTTCACTTTATATGAATATTTTTAAGAAATTTAGGAGAAAAAAATGAATTTACAAAAATTGTTTAAAATGCAAAAAGAGCTTGATGATTTCATCGAAAAAACACAAAATATTGAACGTGATGTATTTAAAGAAAAAGGTTTAGCTTTAATGGTTGAGCTAGCCGAACTTGCAAACGAGACCCGTTGCTTTAAGTTTTGGAGCACAAAGGGAGCTTCAGAACGTGATGTGATTCTAGAAGAATATGTGGATTCGATTCATTTTATATTATCACTGGGCCTATTAAAAGGTTATACAGCGATAGAAAAATGGCCAGTGATTGAAGAGAAGAGAGATTTAACAGAAACATTTTTAATGACACAAAACCATATTTTAAGTTTTATTAGTCAACCAACTGAGGATAGATATTTAGTGATCTGGCAATGCTATGGATTACTTGCGTTTAATCTAGGCTTTACGTTTGAGGACGTAGTTGCGGCATATATAGAGAAAAATGAAGAAAATTATAATCGTCAGCGTTCTGGGTATTAACTTCTTTCAGCGGTTGTCCAAAAGCCCGCTGAAAGAGCGGAACTCAGTCTAAGAACTCCACGTCCTGTGGCATTACCGAAATGACCGACATCTTGTCGGCCCTCACGCAGACCTAAGCCCAAAGCCGATTCCAGACGCAATTATGCAAAGACATAATTGATAGTGAGAAATCCAACAATTTTCAGACGATTTAACTAGGAATATTTCGGTAAACGAAGTATAATAGAGGAGATATAAGAGTCGGGAGGTAAAAGGATGACACAGCTAGATTCAACATTACAAATGTTTAAAGATTTAACAGATGCGAATGGTATTGCAGGTAATGAACGTGCACCGCGCGAGGTCATGAAAAAATACATTGGACCATATGCAGACTTAGTTGAACAGGATAATTTAGGTAGCGTCATTGCTAAAAAAGTTGGCGATGAAAATGGCCCGAAAATTATGGTTGCTGGTCATTTAGATGAAGTAGGCTTCATGGTTACTCAAATCGATGACAAAGGGTTCATCAAATTTCAAACTGTAGGTGGCTGGTGGAGCCAAGTTATGCTTGCACAGCGTGTAACAATTACAACACGTAAAGGCGATGAAATTATTGGGGTAATTGGTTCTAAGCCACCTCATATTTTACCAGCAGATGTGCGTAACAAAGTGGTAGACATTAAAGATATGTTTATCGATGTTGGCGCAGCTTCAAAAGAAGAAGTTCTTGAATGGGGCGTACGTCCTGGCGATATGGTAACACCATATTTCGAATTTAATGTGATGAAAAACGAAAAATACTTATTAGCAAAAGCATGGGATAACCGCATTGGCTGTGCAATTGCCATTGATGTTATGAAAGGTTTGCAAAATGAAAAGCATCCAAACATCCTTTATTCTGTAGGGAATGTTCAAGAGGAAGTAGGGCTTCGTGGTGCGAAAACAGCTACACATAAAATCCAACCAGATATCGGCTTTGCTGTCGATGTAGGTGTAGCAGGAGACACTCCAGGAGTAACTGCAAAAGAATCAACTAGTAAAATGGGTGCTGGTCCACAAATTATCGTTTACGATGCATCGATGGTCTCACACCGTGGCTTACGTGAATTCGTATTAGATGTGGCTGATGAGCACAATATTCCATATCAATTCGAGGCAATGGCTGGTGGCGGTACAGATGCAGGCTCTATCCATGTAACTGCAAATGGAATACCTGCGCTATCAATCGGTATTGCTACACGTTACATCCATTCACACGCAGGCATTTTACATCGTGATGATTATGATAATGCTGTAAAATTAATGGTGGAAGTTATTAAAAAATTAGACCGTGATGCAGTGAATAAAATTATTTTTGACTAAGCGTGGAAAGAACTAAATAGTTATACTATAATTTTGCCTTCTAACAAAAATGTTAGGAGGCTTTTTTGAAATAAAGGACTTGCATACTTGAAATTCAATCATACACGCAAGTCCGCTTTTAGTCATCCGTGAAGCGCAAAAATCAGTACTTCACCGGAGCTCAATAAAATATGTTTCTTCAACTTCAACTTTACTCTCAAATTATTTAACTAAGTCCATTTCTAATCTAATTCTGTGTGTTGCATATAATATTGCATTGCTTGATTAAACCACTTTTGTTCATCTTCCGTGAAGGGGGAAGATGACATATTTTCGAATTTTTGAATATCCACCTCTTCTATATCTATATCGGCAAGCTTTTGTATCAAATTTTCACCAAGGTATGAAAAAGTAGCTTCTATATATTTCTTAACCATCTCTTGTACTTTCAAGTCTTCTACTGGATAATCATATAATCTTTTTACTTCTTTAGTTAAATGAATAAATGTTTTATCCAATGCAATTTGATCTTCTTCTGATTTCTTTGATAACTCTTCCACAATAACCTTTAAATTTTGTTTTTCCATCCATTCATTTTGTTTTTGTTCTGTACTCATACTATATATAAGGCTTAATAATACAGTACCATCTACTTCTCTTTCCTCCTCGACTAATTTAATTACTCTTTTAATTGCTCGCATCGTTTGCTCAATTTGTTCCTTTTCTTTTTCTAAAGCATATAAATGGAGGGACAGGCTTTCATTTAAATCCATATTAAAACTTGATTCATTTAACAAAGTAGTAACTTTATCTAGGCTATATCCTAGGAATTTTAGACTAATAATTTTTTGTAAGGTAATAATATCTTGTTGATTGTAAATGCGATGCCCTGAAGAAGGATTTTTTTCAGGTTGTAATATACCAATTTCATCATAGTAATGCAAAGTAGGAATTGGTATTCCTGTCCTTTCTGAAAATTCTCCAATAGAAAACTTTTTATTATTCATCAAAATTCCTCCTATCAATTGGTATAAGCTAATCATAATACATCAAGTAACTAGAGGTTCAAGAGGGGAATTTAAAGTTTGAGGTGGATAAATGGTAAATGGGCAATAAATGAGATTGTCTATACAGACACCGAGACGATATGGGGAGGTCTAATTCCCACACACTAATATTTGTGACTATGTTACACTAGATATAATAACTGATTATTCAGTTATTCGACCGACTGGGTAGGTTAGTGAAAGAAGGATTTAGAATAATGTTGCGATATGGGCACAAAGCAATGGGGGAGTAGTATGTTTATAGTTAGAACAGCTATTTTATGGATTATTATATCATCGATCATTAATACATATTTAATGACATTACCCATACCTGTTTTACGAAAAAGAGATTATCCGGCTAACTATCTAATTAAACGCAATAATAGGATAGATATACAAAACAATAGGGAATGTGCAGCATTTTCAACAGCATATGTGTTGCGTCATTTTGGAATGGAGGCCGATGGTGATGAGTTATATACTAATTTCCCTAGTAAAACGAGGTCAGGCAATGTATATCCAAAGGGAATCCGTACGGTGATAAGAAAAATGGGGTTTAAAACAAGCTATTATAAAGGAAATATAAATACATTAAAGTACGAAATTAGTAAAGGAACTCCCGTAATTGTTTTTATCAAAGTACATAAGGATCGTAATAATTTACATTTTGTTCCTGTCGTAGGGTATGACAAGGAGTATGTCTACCTTTCAGAATCACTAAGGGAACTGGCGAATTGTGATGATGGTAACAATAACTATAATCGAAAAGTTCCTATAAATGAATTTAGGAAATTGTGGAATGTAAAAAATATTAATATGGTTCTTTATAGCAATACTTACATAACTGTAGACGCCACACAGAGCTAATGATATTTTTACTTTAGCAACCCTCAAACTCAAATGTTTGAGGGCTGTTTTTTTATGTCGATAAATTTAAAAAGTTAGGCGATAAATTCATATAATCATCTATTGATCTGTAAAAGCTGCAATATATCTTTACCTATTTGACTAGGGTTTGCCGCCAATATAGGAGATCGATAATTTGATAAAACTACGACGCCTGTTTGTTGTGTTTTATCAAACCCTAAATAACTTGAAAAAGCTTTAGTCGAACCATTATGCCAAATAATATTGTGATCGAGTTGCCATCCTAGACCAATACCTATATTTTCTGAAAAGGTTTCAGTCTCTTGATGTGTTAATGTATAACCTGAATTTTCATCACTTAAATGTACTTTCGTAAACTTTAAAAGATCATTAACAGTTGAACGGACTGCCCCTGCTGCCATAAATTCATTCATTTGGAGAGGTGGCTTTTTATGTCCGAGGATCGTGTATCCTTGTAATACTGCCTCTGCTTGATCGGTAGGGATAGTGATAAACGTATTTGGCATATTTAAAGGATCTGTTAATCTTTGTTTGATAGCAGTTTCATAATCCGTATGAAGTGTATTAGCTAAAATATGTCCTAAAAGCCCCATCCCTACATTAGAATATCGAAATTTAACTTTAGGCTCGTCTATATGCGTTTTAAAATAATGTATAGTCTCATCTAGTGAATATTGACAAAAAGGATCACGAGGTGTTTGAGCATCAAAAACATTGTAAATATTTTTCAGCACACCTATTCCCGGTAGCCCAGAAGTATGATTGGCTAAACGTTTGAGCGTAACAGGGTGAGTATCGGGAATTGCGGAAAAGTATTTGCCTATAGAATCTTCGGCATGGACTTTTCCTTCCTGAATCATTTCCCCTAATATGGAAGTAGTAAAAACTTTAGAAATCGAGCCAACTTCATATATGTAAGGCTTTTCTTCCAACATAAAATTCGAGCCACCGAATGTAAAAGTAGCTTCCTGACCTTGAGAAATGATACCAATGGATAAAGCAACATTTGGCCGAGTTTTTATATAAGGATAAGCAATTTTAAAAATGTCCTTTTTAAAATTATGTAAATCCACAAGAATACCTCCATTATGAACGCTTATTTTTTTCCTGCTCTTCTGAAATAATAGAATGTAATTTCGAAAGTATGTCCTTTAATTGTAACAAATCCTCTCGATTGAGCTTTGAATAATATTTATAAATAATAGTAAGCTCAATTTCCTCCTGCTTTTGAAAATAAAGATGCCCCCGTTCATCTAGCTCTATAAACACTTCTCTACGATCCTTTTTTTTAATAAAACTTTCTTGCTCCAGCCTATTTACTAAATGGCTAACAGCAATCGCGGATGTCCCCTTAAACTTTGCTAATGCATAAGTTTGAAGGGGGCCTTTCGTCTGAAGAAGATTTAAAAATACTGCGTTTTGTAGTTAATGTTTTATCCAACAAAGAAGAAAATTCTTTGGTTAACCTTAAATTGGTTTTTGATTAATCTCCTTAATAAGATGTACCAATTCCTTATCCATACGTTTTACCACCTAAACAATTAATATATATAAATTATAAATATGTATTAACAATAATGCAATTTCCTTGAATATGCATAAATATTCGAACGTTCGCATTTTTGACACATCAGAAGATAAAATTCTAACTTTTGAAAATAAACATAAAAATTCAGTTGATTTTATAATTATGCATTGTTATACTAATCCCAACAGTAACGAAACAAGGAGTGAAGGCTATGAAATTACTTGAGGAAGTACAGCTAAAGTTAGTAACTAGCTTAAAAGATAAGGACTTATTAACCTTGTTAGACTACACAAGTGAAGAGGTTCAGCAGTTAGTTGAGTTATCGACACAGCTGAAAATGATTACTAAAGAAGGAAAATGTCCGAAGCTATTAGAAGGTAAAACACTCGGCATGATTTTTGAAAAACATTCAACACGTACTCGTATTTCATTTGAAGTAGGTATGAACCAATTGGGTGGAAAAGGTATGTTTATGCATGCGCGTGATTTACAAATTGGTCGCGGTGAATCTGTTTATGATACAGCACATGTGCTATCAGGCTATTTAGATGGCATTATGATTCGAGCGAACTCTCATGCAATGGTTGCAGAGCTTGCAGAGCATGCATCTATACCGGTAATAAATGGTTTAACAGATATTTATCACCCATGCCAAGCTTTAGCGGATTTAGAAACAATCTTTGAACATAAAGGTGAACTAAAAGGACTTAAGATTGCGTATGTTGGAGATGGCAACAACGTGGCGCACTCATTAGTAGTCGCTTCTGCGCATGTAGGAATGAATGTGGCAGTGGCAACACCGGTTGGCTATGAATGTGACGCAGAAGTGATCGCGAAGGCACAGGCTATCGCAGCAGCAAATGGTAGCAAAATTACAATTACAAATGATCCTGTAGAAGCAGTTTTAAACGCGGACGTAGTATACGCTGATGTATGGACGTCAATGGGGCAAGAAGAGGAAACTGCAAAACGTCTACAAGACTTTGCAGGATACCAAATTAATGATGAGCTTGTCGCATACGCAAAGCCGAATTATATGTTCTTGCACTGTTTACCAGCCCATCGTGAAGAAGAAGTAGCGTCATCTGTTATTGATGGTCCGAATTCCTATATTTTTGAGCAAGCAGAAAACAGACTTCATGCGCAAAAAGCGGTACTTGCGTCAATTCTAGCATAGAAATTTAATGGCTCTGCGCCTGAGTAAGCACAACTTGCTTTAAAGCAGCTATACTTCTCGGTTTGAGAAAAGTACTATATAGACAGAGTTCACATTGGCAACAGGGGGTGTCAATGTGAATAACATAACGGTGGTTGTAGCCAGAGGGATGTAGGCCACACGCGATGTATGTGATCAAGATGGATGACCACATCGCTACATAATAAAGTAACCTGGGAGACGCTAGGTTGCTTTTTTCTTGTTGCGCCCCCTTTCACGGTGTTCTTCGAATTAACAGTTACCTTATGAAAATATAAACCCTAGTTTTCCAATCTTTTATAGAGAATTAAAACAATTGTCTATATAATAGGATAAATAAGTAATTTGAGGAGGGCTCCGGTTGAACATTGATCATATCGAGGCATTTTTATATGTCGTGCATTATAAAAGTATTCATAAGGCCGCTAATGCATTGTTTTTATCCCAACCGACTGTGACGGCTCGTATTAAATCATTGGAGCGAGAGTTGAACGTCGAGTTATTCCATCGCGATGGGCGAAGTGTAATATTATCGGATAAAGGGAAGGACTTTGTTCCGTTTGCAACACAGATTGTGGAAACCTTTCAACGAGGGAAAAAACAATTAGAGGAAACGCAGGAGTCTAATGAAGTGTGCATTGGCACAAATGGAGTCACAGCACAATATTTTTTAGCTTACGCTTTGCCGAAATGGAAGAAAGACTTTCCACATTTGAATTTTCAGATTATCACAGGTTCAACAGCGATGATTTTAGAGAAACTGCAAAGTCATCAAATTAATATGGGTCTTATTCAATATGTTCATACGGAAGGAATTCACAATGAACTACTGCTAAGTAATGCGGTTAAACTTGTGATGCATCGGGAGCACCCATTTATACAAAAAAATGTAATGAATGCAAAGGAACTGGCACGACAGAAAATGGTGTTTTTTGAATGCGGGGCTTTTGATTGGAATTATGTGCATAAAATATTTGAGGTAGAGGGCGTATCAGCAAATATTGAAGTGCGAACGGATCATTTAGAAGTAGCGAAAGAATTTATCCGTACAAAGGAGTATATAAGCTTCTTACCACATCTCTGTGTAAAAAAGGAGCTTGAAAGTGGTGAATTTGTTGAGGTTGATGTTAAGCATTTACTTGATATGAATCAACACATTTTTTTAACGTATAAAAATAAACAGACGCTCGCACCAGCCTTTTGGAAAACAATAGTAGAAACAGCTGTGCAGTTTGAAAGCATTCAAGAAAATCTGAATTGATAAAATTTTTTATAAGTCAGTAAATTTTTTTCTATTATGTAGCCTATTGCAAACTGTATAAATGAGCTGTATTATCTTCCTCAATCCTATTTTATTGATGAGTACCTATAAATAAAATATTTTTTTAAATATAAAACATACTTAACCACTAAGTTTAGTAAAAATAAAATTTGAGGAGGAGTAAATAAATATGGTGAGACAGGACAACATTCGATTCGGGGCTATTATTCATGGTGTAGGTGGTAATATTTCAAGTTGGCGTCATCCTAAGGTGGCTAGCAATCAAAGTGTAAGCTTGCCGTTTTATATTCAGCAGGCACAAAAGGCAGAGCAGGGGAAATTTGATGTAGCTTTTATTGCAGATGGTTTGTTTATCAATGAAAAATCAATTCCTCATTTTTTAAATCGTTTCGAGCCAATAACAATTCTTTCGGCACTAGCAATAGCAACTAAAAACATCGGATTAGTAGGTACTGTGTCAACTTCCTATAGCGAACCATTTACAGTGGCACGTCAATTTGCCTCTTTGGATCATATTAGTGGAGGTCGTGCAGGGTGGAATGTTGTTACGACACCATTAGAAAGCACTGCCTTGAACTACAATAAAACAATTGAGCAGCATCCTAGTCACTCAGAACGTTATCAAATTGCTGAGGAATATTTAGAAGTAGTAAGAGGCTTGTGGGATTCATGGGAAGATGATGCTTTCATTGCAGATGTAGAAAATGATGTATTTTTTGATTCAACTAAGCTTCACACATTAAATCATCAGGGCAACTATTTTTCAGTGCAAGGTCCGCTAAATATTGCACGCTCTAAGCAAGGGCAGCCAGTTATTTTCCAAGCGGGTTCTTCAGATGCAGGTATTCGGTTAGCCGCAAAGGATGCAGACGCAATTTTTACACATGGTACGTCATTAGAAGAGTCACAGAAATTTTATAAAAGGGTAAAGACTGAGGTTGCAGCATTTGGACGCAATCCAGATGAAGTTAAAATTTTCCCGGGAATTTCTCCGATTATTGGCGATACGCTTGAGGAAGCAGAAGTAAAGTATCAGGAAATCGTAGAGCTTGTTTCGATAGAGCGTGCACTTGCTTATCTTGGTCGATATTTCGATCATCATGATTTTTCACAATATGATGTAGATGCACCGTTCCCAGAGCTTGGTAATATAGGAGCAAATAGCTTTAGAAGTACGACTGATTATATAAAAAAATATGCCAAACAAGAAGGGCTAACATTGCGACAAGTTGCGTTACGAGAAGCAACCCCGAAAACAGCATTCTTTGGTACAGCAGAGCATGTGGCTGACCTCGTGCAGGATTGGTTTGAGCAAGAGGCGGCTGATGGCTTTATTATAGGCGTTACTGTACCTGGAGCACTGGATGATTTTGTAGATAAGGTCGTGCCAATTTTACAAGCAAGAGGGCTATACCGTCAAGAATATGAGGCAGACACATTACGTGGCAACTTAGGTTTACCATTTAAAGAAAGCCGTTATGTCAAACAATCTGTCTAAAAACCTAGTAAATATATATGAATAAGTGTATTTAAAGGAGGAAAGTGTATGAGCTATTCATTAGGTATATTAGATCAAAGTCCTATTATAGGGGAGGCTACAAACGAGCAGACCTTACAAAAAACAGTGGATCTAGCACAAAAAGCAGAGAAATTGGGTTACTCACGTTTTTGGGTGTCAGAGCACCATAATACAGATACATTAGCGGGGTCATCTCCAGAGATATTAGTATCTTATCTACTTGCTAAAACAAAGTCTATCAATATCGGGTCGGGTGGAGTGATGCTTCAGCACTACAGCCCATACAAAGTAGCAGAAAATTTTCACGTTCTCGCATCGTTGGAGCCCGGGCGAGTTGATTTAGGCATAGGGAAGGCACCGGGCGGTTTACCCCTCTCTACGAAGGCATTGCAATTTGGCACGCTCAATCAAGGCGAAGATTTTGAGGGAAGATTAACATTTTTACAGCAATTAATTGATCAAACTGTACCATCTGAACACGAGTTATATGGCGTACAGGCAACGCCGATTCCAAAGGTAAAGCCAGCATTATTTTTACTTGGGGCAAGTCCGCAAAGTGCCGCTCTTGCAGGCACACTAGGCATTGCGTTCGTCTTTGCTCGATTTATTAATAGTGACAATGATGTGTTGGCACAAGCAGTTACAGCCTATCGCAAGCATTATCCAAGCGGTCATTTCGCCGTTTCGATCGCAGCCTTTGCAGCCCCTACAAAAGAAGAGGCGAAAGAGTTAATTGGTGATCAAAAAATTACGAAGGTGCATTTAGCGAGTGGTAGAAGCCTAACATTACAATCGGTAGAACTTGCAGAGAAATTTGGTCAGGAATCTGGAGAGACATTTACGGTGAAGCAATATGATGCAGATATTGTATACGGTACTCCAGAAGACATTAAAACGGTATTAGATGACTATCATATGCGCTATCAAATTGATGAGTTTATTTTGCATACGCCTGTGTTGAAGGAATTTGAACGGGAACGATCATTTGAACTTTTAAGTCCAGTAAATTTGCAGCAAAAAGAAGCGGTAAGCTAAGGAGGAAATGAACATGGCAAAAAATATAGATGTAATTGTTTGGTCTAAGCAAGGCTGTAGTTATTGTGATGAAGTGAAAACATACTTAAAACAACAAGGCATTTCATACAAAACAGTGGATGTAACGCATCATGATGCATTCCGTGACATTCTTGAAATAAAATATGGTGTCCGTTATGTTCCGGTTGTCGAAATTGGAGCAAATGGCGTCTTTAAAGCAGTAACAGAAATTGGGTTGGAGCATTTAAAAGCAGTACTTACTGTTGATCTACCATCGCATGCATAAGAAGAGAGGGAGTTTATGAAAAAATTATCGTTTTATTTACTATTATTGCTAACTTTACTTTTAACAGCTTGTACAAATAGGGAAAAGTCCGAAGGGGATACTAGTGAAAATGATGTAGCACAAGGTGGCAAGGACGTTCAAAAAATCATTGTTGGTACAGGAACCCAATTTCCAAATATCTGTTTTATTGATGACAAGGGGAATTTAACAGGATATGATGTAGAGCTTGTTCGTGCCATTGATGAGAAGCTACCAGAATATGAATTCGAATTTAAAACAATGGAATTTTCAAATTTATTATTAAGTTTAGAGACAAGGAAAATTGACTTTATTGCCCATCAAATGGAGGTCAATAGTGAACGAGAGGAGAAATTCCTTTTTAATAAAGAGCCTTATAATGTATTCCCCTTACAAGTAACAGTCAATGCAAAAAACAAGTCTATTCAATCCATTGATGATTTGAAGGGGAAAAACATTAGTGTTTCACCAACTAGTAACTCGGCTGTCTATATAGAGAAATACAATAAGGAACATAATTTAGGCGCTAATATTATCTATTCGTCCGGCTCAATTGATATACACAATCAACTTGCGACAGGTCGAATCGATGCAATCATTACAACACCATTTGCAGTAAAGTACTATAACGAAAGCAATGAGGCGCAGGAGAAGGTTGTAGGAGATGCTTTATTAAATTCAAAAGTTTACTTTTTATTAAATAAAGACGAGGCTGTCTTACAGGAGCGACTTGATGATGCAATTCGAGAATTAAAGGCAGAAGGCGTCATTAGTAAGCTAAGTAAGAAATGGCTTGGTGACGATTATACGGTAGACTTCTAAATGAAATGGGAGAGGGAGAAGGAAGTATGGCTAATGATTTTGACTTCACACTAATTGCAAAAGTACTACCAATATTGCTTCAGTATTTACCAGTAACACTTGAAATCTTAGTGTACGCCACTATTTTTGGCATGCTGCTCGGTATAGTGATCGCTATACCAAAGCTGCTACATATACTAGTTTTGAAGCAAATCATAACGATTTATATTTCGTTTATTCGAGGTACGCCGATATTAGTGCAATTGTTTTTAGTCTTTTACGGTATACCAGCATTATTGAAACTTGTGCATATTGATGTAACAAGAATGGATGCTATGTATTTTGTCATTATTACTTATACGTTGAGCAATGCTGCATCGTTTGCTGAGATTTTTAGAGCGGCTATTTTAACAGTTGATCGTGGACAAATGGAAGCAGCTTATTCAGTTGGATTAAGTGGAATACAGGCCTTTATTCGCATCATTCTCCCTCAGGCGATTCGTGTGGCCTTTCCCAATATGGCAAATACGATGATCAGTTCATTAAAGGATACGTCTTTAGCATTTTCAATTGGTGTTATGGATATGGTGGGACGTGGAGAAACGCTGATTGCTTCCACGACAAGAGCGCTAGAAATATATTTGGCGCTGTCCATCGTTTATTATGTCATTGTAATTTTGTTAGAAAATGTATTGAAGCGCAATGAACGGTATCTTAATCGATATATGCCAAAGGAAACTGCATCAGCTAGGGGGTAATGGCTATGACTATAGATATTGCTTTTATTTTTGAAGCGTTAAAAGAAATTAGTAAAGTATTGCCGTTAACGTTGTTCATGGCAGTTACACCTGTCTTATTGGGCACTTTAATCGGCATTATTATTGCATTTATTCGGATACAACAAACCAAATTTCTCGCACCATTGTTGAATTTTTACGTATCTTTTTTTAGAGGCACACCGATCATTATGCATATTATGCTTGTTTATTTTGGCATACCAATTGTTGTTGATGTTTTAGCCAAGGCTTTAAAACTTGAGATTCAATCAAGCTCTATTCCTATTATATTTTTTGTTATTTTGGCTTTGACGCTAAGTGCAGGAGCTTATGCTTCTGAAATAATAAGGTCCGGTATTTTAAGTGTACCAAAGGGACAGCTAGAGGCAGCATATGCAGTCGGTTTAACATTTTCACAGGCGATGCGACGCTATATATTACCCCAAGCATTTAGTAAATCCATCCCTAATTTCACAAATGTTTTTATTGGTTTCTTACATGCCACGTCACTCGCTTTTTTCCTTTCGGTTAAAGAGTTAACTGGGGTTGCAAATATCGTTGCTTCTATTAATTTAAAGTTTTTGGAGGCATTTATCGCTGTCGGGCTAATTTATTGGGGTGTTTCAGTTATTGTTGAATGGCTTGCATATCGTATTGAAAAAAGAGTAACTGCCTATAGTAAGGGCGGTATTTAACTTCTTTTCGGCGAATGTCTTTTGTACCGAAAGGGTAGCGACAGGTACAGGTATCCAAACATTCATTGAAAAGAGGATCTCAAGCCTTGGTTTAAAAATCATAGAACGGTAGGAATCTACGGAGATAGCTTGGTAAATAAGAGAAACCGCTGTTGGTAAAGAAATACACCAACAAGTATGCTCTGTTCCCAAGAATCTCCCACTTCAATCAGAATTGATAAGTGGGGGAAGTTCAAGCGATATATTGTTGACTAAATAGAAAAGGGGATTGAACAATGGCAGTAGCTGAAATAGTGATTGAGCATTTGAAAGAGGAAGACTATGCTCGGTATTTAGAGGTTTTAGTAGAGAGTTATGCACAGTATGAAAAAGAATATGAAAACCCTGAGAATTGGGCATCATACTTAAGTGATATTCGTGCATCTGTTGGTAATCCAAATGCAGAAACTATTTTAGTAGCAAAGCGTGGCAATGAGATTTTAGGTGGACTCCAATTATTTACAGATTCCGAAAAAGCGTATGGTTTGCCGGAGCTTGACATAAAGTCTACTATTGTGCGCTTACTGGGCGTCCATCCTAAAGGAAGAGGGCTAGGCGTTGCTAAAAAATTATTGCATGAAAGCTTCGACTTTGCACGCAATCGTCAGGATCAAGCATTATATTTGCACTCAGGTGATATTATGCAGGCTGCTATTAATCTTTATTTATCCTTGGGCTTCGTAAGAGATGAATCTAAAGAGTTTTATAAGGGAGATAAGCTTGTAAAAAGTTTTCGCTATGATTTATAAAAATGAACCCGTTGATAATAGACGTCAACGGGTTTTCTATGTTTGAACGTAAAATGTTTACATGGTGAAAATTTTTCCTGGATTCATTATGTTATGCGGATCAAGTGCTGCCTTGATGCTTTTCATCACTAATAGAGATGTTCCGTGCTCTGTAGATTGATATTTCATTTTTCCAATACCAACCCCATGTTCACCAGTACAAGTGCCACCACGTAGTAAAGCAAATTGGACAATATGTTCATTGAAGAGATTGGCTTTTGCTTGCTCCTCAGCATCGTTTGGATCTAACATTAACAATGCATGGAAGTTACCGTCTCCAACGTGACCCACAATTCCGCCTGCAAGACCAATATCCTCAAGCTGTTCACGAGCATATAAAACGGACTCAGTTAGCATAGATATCGGCACACAAACATCTGTCGACATAAGCTTTTTCCCCGGATAGGCATGGATATATGCATAGGCCAATGAATGGCGCGCCTCCCAGAGCTTACGACGAGCTGCATTGTCTTGTTCAAATTCAACAGAAAGACAGTCAAAATCCTCAAAAATCTCTCTAGTAAATTCTATATCAGCATGCATACCTACTTCATTTCCGTGAAATTCTAAAAATAGTGTTGGTTTTTCATCATAGGATGTTTCATTATAAATATTTGCTTGTTTGATAGAGGCTTCATCGACCAGTTCAACACGACCAATTGAAATGCCCGCTTGCAGCAATGCGGTTACTGCACTGACAGCATCGCCAACTGTCGTAAAAACTGCACGTCCCGCCGCTACAAACTCGGGTATACCATAGACTTGTAAAGTTAACTCTGTAAAGCAACCTAACGTACCCTCAGAGCCAATGAAAAGGCCATTCAAGTGATAACCAGAAGAAGACTTTGCAGCTAAGCTACCTGTATGAATGACTGAACCATCTGCGAGTACAACTTCTAAATCTCGTACTTGATCACGCATAACACCGTAGCGTACTGCGGTTGTTCCACTGGCATTCGTTGCTGCCATTCCACCTAGTGTAGCATCAGCACCCGGGTCAACTGTGAATTGAAGTCCATGTTTTTTTAATTCTTTATTCAATTGGGCACGTGTTACACCCGGTTGTACTTTTACTAGCAGGTCATCTGGTCGAATTTCTAAAATAGTATTCATTTCAGAGAAATCGATAGAAATGCCATGTGCAATGGGAATTGCATTTCCTTCCAAGCTTGAGCCAACACCAAAAGGTACGACTGGTACACGTTCCGCATGCGCAATTTTCAAGATGGCACTGACATCGGCCGTGGAACGAGGAAAGGCGACGACATCTGGTAAGCTCATTATATGATGAGATTCGTCCATTCCATGTAGCTGTCGCACCGTTTCGTTTGTTGACACCTGTTCTTCAGATAAAACTTTTTTTAGTTGATTTACTATTAATTCTACAGCAACAGTCATTCCAATCCCTCCTAATTTTCTGATAAATTAAACTTTATCATGCATTTATTGGAAATGGAATGAACTGTCTATAAAAAATTAGTGAGCAAAGGCCTTTTCTAATTTTTGGGTAAATGCATCCTGCTCAGCAGGACTAGATTGCTGCCACCATTTTTCGAAAAACACACCAAGCCCTGGAAGTAAATGCTCTTCACCACGGCTAATTGCATCCTCGACAATATCTTTAAATTCTGCCGCTGATTGTCCATGTACGTTTGTCGTAATCGCATCTCTTATTTGAAAATTCATCTATTTCGCCTCCTTAGTAGTAATTTGTCCAACCTTTTAAGAAATATGTATAGAATTACAATCATTTATGCCTCGGCATAATTGTGTCCAGAATGGGCCGGAGGGTTTAACTTCTTTCAGCAATTATTTTCTGTAACGGCAGCTACAATGTCTTTTAATCGAAAGCGTAGCAATAGGTTCAAAAGACATTTGCTGAAAGAAGTTAAAACATATGATTTTTGAAATATCACACGATTATTAGGTATAAATATTAAAAAGTGCCTTATAAAAATTTGCTGATTATATTGATAAAAGGGCCGTTCGACACCTTGTAGCATAATAACTAAGATAGAGGCACCTAGGAATAATGGACTGTGCACAGTCGACAGGACAATAGGATGACGACTCAGCATAATAAAAAGTTATCACCTGAACTACCATTTGATGAAGTATTAGAATTAGTCCAGCCGATGATCACGTCAATTTTGTTAAAGTGCCAAATTTATAAGGACTTTGAGTATTATCGTCATATAGCATCCATAGCCGTGTGGAATGCTTGGCGTAAAGCAGATCAAACAAAAGGACTGTTTTCTGCTTATATTTATACAACCGTTAAAGGAGAAATTTTAAAAGAGCTTTCAAAGGAAAAGAGTTTTGAAAATATGAATACACCTATGGATCATGAAACGATAAATTATATCCGTGATCATGAAATAAGTGACGAAAATCCAGCTCTTATAGAATGGTTTATGTCTCATTTGAAATTAGAGGAAAGAAAAATAGTACTACTTTTTTATGTAGAAGGTTATAGTTACTTGGAAATTGCTAAAGAACTAGGTGTATCTGTCGAGGTAGTTAAAAAAAGACGCACAAGAATAATGATTAAGCTTCGCGAGTTGTTAAATTCTAAAGAAGAATAGTGCTATAGCAATAAAGGTATGCTAATATCAGTAAAAAATGAATATTGGCATACTTTTTAAAATTGCATACAACTTCCAATAAAAATGCTATGATTTGTAAGAAGTCAAAGAAAAATACAATTTTTAATTTTAAATTTCCTTTGGATAGAACATATTACCTATCTAATTTGATATATATTGGTATGGAGGGTTTCTGTTGGAGAATAGGTTGAATCAATTTGAGACAAAAAAGAAAGAGATTTGGTATATAGTATTGCCACTATTGCTAGTGTTGCCATTGTTAGGTTTAAGTAATCAGGTATTTGGTTCTTTTAATGAAGAAAGTTATATTTGTTTGAACTTAATTATACAAGTACTAATTATTGTATTTACAATGGCAATCGCTATTCAATCGTGGCTCGTTTTTTCACATTTATTATTAAATCAAACATTATACATAGGTAATTTGTTTTTTATCATCGCTTTGTTTGAATTAGTGACCTTGGCATTGGCTCAATATCCAATGGCTGAAACACTATATTGGGAAATATGGTTGGATTTAATCATGCGTTTATGTTTATCAATCGGTTTTCTCTTTATTATTTTAAAGCGAAAAAAACGCTTAACGATGAAAGATCGTAATTATACATATAGCAGTTCCTTATTGTTTGTACTACTGAGTCTTTTTCTAGTGTATCTTTCTTCGAAATATTTTTTACTTGAAGAACAATTGTTACTGGAAGCAAACGCTATTGTTCATTTATTCGCTGCTGTCTTACAAGGTGTAACGATAGTGATTTTAAGTAAGTATAAAGAAGAGTTGCCTAAACGAGTTATGTGGCTTATTAGCGCAGCAATGTATTTAATTATTAGTGATATTTTCTTTGCGTTCATCAAAGATTTGAAATCAATTTGGGGCTTTTCGGCATTAATTTATCAATTTTTTGCATTCTTCTTTTTCCTAAAAGCCATTTACTATACAACTGTTGAAAAACCATTTCAGCAACTTTTAAAAATAAAGCGAGATCTTGAGCATTCGCAGCAGGAGCTTCATTTTCAAGCTTTTCACGATGATATTACAAAACTTCCTAATGAACATTTATTATTGAAAACCTTAAAAGAGGATTTACATGACAATAGTCGTCAAAAAGCAATAATTGCGATTGAGATTGATCGCCTTGCCGCTATCCGCTCTTCTATAGGTATTAATTACTCTAATACAATGATGAAGCTCGTAGCAGAGAGAATTCAAGCTATATTACCACCTCATTATTTTGCAGCAAAGCTTCTTGAGGGGCAGTTTATTATTTATATTAATCATGTGAAGACGAGAGAGGAGTTAGTACAATTTTGCTTGAATTTGAAGAGCGCTATGAAAAGACCATTGCAAGTACAACTATTCACACTCACCGGGAATCTTAATATTGGAATTGCCCCGCATGAAGAAAATTGCTCAGGTGAAGAGCTTTTAATGCATGCTCAGTTAGCGATGAGGGAAGCTAGCCAAATACCTCAAAGAGTTCTTTTTTATAAGCCATATATGTCAAATGGGCTTGCTGATCGTCTATTGCTTGAACAAGAGCTCCATAAAGCTTTAGCTAATGAAGAATTTTACTTAGATTTTCAGCCACAAGTAAATTTAAAAACGGGTAAAATTGACTCTGTTGAAGCGCTAGTACGTTGGCGTCATCCAACCCGTGGATTTGTTTCACCTGAGTTGTTTATCCCAATTGCAGAAGAATCTGGCCTTATTATTCCTTTAGGGAAATGGGTTTTAGAGACGGCGTGCGTTCAAGCAAAAATATGGAGGGAGCAAAGTTTGCCACCGATGAAGGTTGCCGTAAATTTATCTATCGGACAATTATTCCAGCAAGACTTAGTGCAGATGGTACAAGAAATTTTACAATGTACAAAATTAGAACCAAAATACTTACAATTAGAAATTACGGAAAGTATGACGATGAACATCGATCAAATAACGCAGCTACTCCATGAATTAAAGGAAATTGGTATCCAAATCGCTGTAGATGACTTTGGGACAGGATATTCGTCGCTTTCATATTTAAAAGATTTTCCGATTGATTGTTTAAAAATTGACCGGGCGTTCGTACGAAATATTCAACATAATCCAAATGATGAAGCGCTCGTTTCTATGATTTTATCCATGGCAAAGCATTTAAGATTAAAGGTTGTTGCCGAAGGAATTGAAGAAGTGGAGCAACTTGCTTTCCTCATAGCCGGTGGCTGCGATTATATTCAGGGCTATTTATTTAGTAAGCCGATTTCCGCTGAAGAGATTTCCAAAAGCTTCAAGGAGTTACAAAGCCGAGCAAGAGATGTTTTAAAAGAGTTTAAATATGAAGAGGATTTCGTAATATAAAGTTAGGCTTATCAGATGCGGAATAGAGCGACGGATGGAAGGGCGATAATCGACGGAAAGAAGAGCCGAAGCGACGGAAAGAAGTCGGGGTGACGGAAAGAAAGGTCGAAGCGACGGAAAGAAGAGCCAGGGCGACGGAAGGAAGAGTCGAAGCGACGGAAAGAAAAGCCAGAGCGACGGAAAGAAGAGCCAGGGCGACGGAAAGAAAAGCCAGAGCGACGGAAAGAAGAACCAGAGTGACGAAAAGATTGTCGGAACGGAAATTAAACACTCATTTTACCGAATTGCAATACTTTATTAGATAGGACACTTGCCTTAGTTCATCGATATAAAAGTTTTTCACAACATAAAAACTGCTTACTTCAACTTCATCATTGAAAGTAAGCAGTTTTTTATTTAATGTGCGAGGTACTCTTCCTTTAATTCTCCTATGTCCACTTCGGATCGTTCCTCTAAAGAACGGCGTAAATGAACAGTTGCTGTTTTACCATCATCGTGAAGCTTGTCAATCCAGACTGATACGCCATTATAGCTTACTTCATATTCTTTTGGTGAGGCGACAATTTCTTGTGCACGTTCAAAATCCACTTGAAGCCCCCCCTTATTTTTTTGTTTTACCTTCTTTAGTAACCGTATTAATCAGGTTCATAAACTCTTGAGAAAATTCTTCACTAACTTTGTTTGGTGCTATTTTTTGGTTTTTTGGTGTTTGAGGTAATGACCCCTTGTTAGCGCTTTGACCTTGCTTATTGTCTCTTCCCATGTTTAGTTTCTCCTTTCGTTTTGATATTTCTTAATATGGCTTTGATTTGATTTTTTATCATGGGAAAAACTAGGGAAAGGTAAGAATTTATTGTAGAAATGTATAGAACTTTTTGGGTTCATAATAAAGCCTTAAATGCGCAAACTAAGCCATAATAATGCCTTCGTAAAAGGGCTCATTGGACATTCTAGACAGCGTATAGTCTAGCGAAATTACCCTCACGTTTTATAATGAAACTTTTTTAATGGAAAAATCATTATTTAATAGCGCCCAGTTTTGAGGGAAAGGAAAACCTAATGCCCAATAACTAATACCTCGAAGTTTATATTGCTTCGTCATATCAAACTTAGCTTGTGCACTTCTAGCATCTTCAAACCATACCTCATGATTTCTACCTTGTTCATCGACATAACGGAAATATGGTGACTGTGCGGTCCTATCGTATTGAATGGTTGCGCCATATTTTCTTGCTCTGTTAAGTGCTTCTTGAGAGCTAAATGTTTCTGCCTCTTGATCTTTAACATGCGGAAGAAGCCAATCACGAGCGTAAATTTGAAAGCCTAAAAAAATTTTGTCAGCAGGTATAACTGATAATGCATATTCCACAACTTTTCTCATTTCGTTAATAGGTGAAATTGCTTGTGGTGGACCAAGTCGATATCCCCACTCATATGTCATCAAAATAACAAAGTCTGCAATTCTTCCGTGTGCTTCATAATCATGTGCCTCATATAAAGTGCCTGCCTGCGCTCGTTTTTGGCGCAAGTGCCGTTGATACTAGGAATCCTTTTGGATGAAGAGTATCAACAGCTAATTGCAGGAAAGTGTTATAGTTTTCCCGATCTGCTGGAAGAACGTTTTCAAAATCGACGTTTAGAACTTTATAGCCCTTTTCCTGCATCACTTGTAAAGTGTTGTCGATAACTTTTTTCCTTAATTCTGCACTAGATAA
Organism: Lysinibacillus sphaericus; assembly: GCF_015844675.1. Classification (GTDB taxonomy): domain Bacteria; phylum Bacillota; class Bacilli; order Bacillales_A; family Planococcaceae; genus Lysinibacillus; species Lysinibacillus sphaericus_E. Next base: position 155,499 of record NZ_LDGC01000092.1, read on the forward strand.
AATAACATGTGATAAGTTGGAACCGGCTTCTGTAGAAGAGAAATTCGTAAGTGTCAGCATAGGAGTGACGTTTTTGGCAATGGCAGCATCAATCATTTCTTTATCCTTTATAGGCTGTAGTGTTCCATCCTCCTTCACCATATAAGCAAAGGGGCTAAAATAAGTTAGTAGATGACCAACCGCGTTTATTGACTGCACAGCTTCTTTAGGCTCTTCATACGTATAAGCATTTACTTCAATAGAAGGCTTTGCTCTCGGAATAATTAAATGCGTACCAGCGAAAATCATGTTTGGATTTGAAATTTCATTTTCTAAAACAATTGCTTGCACAGTCGTTCCATATTGCGTGGCAATTTGCGATAAAGTCTCCCCTGGTAGCACAATATGTGTAGTGGGTGGAATAATTAGTGTAGTGCCAGGTGTTAAAACATCTGGATTCGTTAAATGGTTTTCTGTGATAATCGATTGCATAGTCACCCGATATTGTTGGGAGATAGACCATAAGGTATCACCCCTTTTTACAATATGGGTTGTGTAAGGAGAAGGGATAACGAGTGATTGTCCGATTACTAATTGATTTGGATTAGATAAACCGTTTAATTGGATAATGGAATTGAGCGGTACAGAATAGCTGTTTGCAATTTGCCAAAGCGTTTCACCAGCGCTCACCACATGAATAATCATTAGGACACCTCCTTAGTGGTTTCAATATAGCATCATATGTATGAATAAAGGGAATGAGCATTTATCTTTCATTTTTACGTGATAAAAATTGCAAACTTCATATTCTTTCCAAGTGATCTGCATAGGATAAAACATATGCAATGCATCATTTGAGAGAGGAGCTGTATGTTGAAGAAAGTAAAGCTCACAGGAAGAATAGTTACCCCCAAAGATCCGGACTATGAGCAAGCAAGAACAAATAATAATTTAAATGATCCTAAATTTCCGAGTATCATTGTATTTTGTCAAAAGACGAAAGACGTTATCCATGCATTAAGATGGGCGAGAGAAAATAACGAACCATTTCGAATCAGAAGTGGGAGACATAACTATGAAAATTATTCATTATTAAATGAAGGCCTTGTTATAGATGTTAGTGAAATGAATGAAATAACAATTAATCAGAAAGATATGACAGCGAGAATTGAAGCAGGTGCTAATTTAGGAAAAGTGTATCGAGTATTATGGGAAAACGGTTTTACAATCCCGGCAGGAACTGAAGGTAGTGTAGGGGTTGTTGGTTTGGCGCTTGGTGGAGGGATTGGCATGCTATCTCGTCCATTTGGGCTAACATGCGACAATCTACTAGAAGTCGAAATGGTTGTTGCAAGTGGCCATGAAGGGGCTGAAGTAATCCAAGCTGACAAGCAGAGAAATAGTGATTTATTTTGGGCGAGTTGTGGCGGGGGCGGTGGGAATTTTGGCATCGTTACAGCGCTTACATTTAAACTGCATCCTATTTCTAACGTATCGATTTTCTCCATTACATGGGGATGGGAAGATTTCGAAAGAGCCTTTGACACATGGCAAAAATGGGCACCATATACAGATGAACGCTTGACCTCACAGATTGAGCTTAAATCTAAGGAAGTTGGAGAAATTGTAGCTCAAGGTGAGTTTATAGGTACAGCATCTGAGCTAAAGAAACTACTCCGACCTATAAGAAAAACAGGTTCACCAACGAGCATATGGATAAAGGAAGTACCGTATATTAAAGCTGTAGAATTTTTTGACTTACCGAGCGGCAATAAACCAGCTCTTCGTAAAAGGTCGGGATCTTTTATTGAAAGGCCCTTCCCTCATGCTGCCATTGTACAAATGAAAGAATTTTTATCTAACGCACCCAATAGAAATGCGTCCATTTGGCAGCAATCGCTTAGAGGGGCAGTAAGTCAAATTGCATCAAGTCGAACAGCTTATTATTATAGAAATGCTTTAATTGTTCAGGAGTATATTACATCGTGGAAAAAGCCTAAAGAGGAAGAAAAAAATATTCATTGGGTAGAGAATTTAAGGCGGGCTCTATCACCGTTCACTACTGGTGATTATGTGAATTTCCCAGATCGTTTTATAAAAGATTGGCCAACTGCCTATTATGGTCGTAATCTTAGAATGCTTAGAGAAGTAAAGGGAAAATACGATCCGTTTAATGTATTTAATTTTCCTCAAAGTATTTCACCAAATAGAAAATGGCATTAACTTCTTTCAGCAAATACATCTGCTGAAAGAAGTTAATGCCTCCGGATGTCGCGGAATCGGAAAGGAGCGGTAAAAACGCCACGTCCTGCGGCATTACCGAAATCGTATCGGCCATCACGAAGGCCTAAGCACAAGGCCGATTCCGGACACAATTATGCCGAGGCATAATTGATATGAAAGTCAAAACAAAAAAGAGCAGTATGCAGAGATTAAACAAGCATAGCTGCTCTTTTACCTGCTTTAAGCTCGATTGATGAAGCCGACCACTCAGTGGGAGATGAAGAAAATCCCACTGAATAAATTCACTTTATCACTACTTACTTTTCTGCAAGTATTTTATTTATCGCTGGAATATCAGCAGGAGCAAAATTAAGATTTAGAAGTTCATGTCGAGGAACCCATCTAATGGCAGAATGTTCAAGTAGAACCGGCTCTCCATGTAAAATCGATGCTTTAAATGTTTCTAAGCGTACTATAAATTTTTCGTATTCATAAATGGTATCCTCAACCTTTTCACCAACTTGTATAGAGCAATTAAATTCCTCTAATATTTCACGAGTTAAAGCTTGCTCAGGTGATTCGCCCTCTTCGATTTTACCACCAGGAAATTCCCAATAATTTGCTAGTATCATATTAGGATTTCTTAACGCACAAAAAATTTCATGCTTTTCATTTTCAATAATGGCACCTACTACATGTACATTTTTTTTCATTTATTTTCATCCCCGTTGTGCATTCTTAAAATAATGAAAATTATAACATATTTCAGTGGATTCCCCCATTATCTAGTAGGGAATAATATTGCTCATTTCCATAGCGTTTGGGTTGATTTTAGTTCCGGCTGGACGCTAACTTTCCAATGATTGGTAAATCGAGGAGTGATAATTAAACTGTTTTTTGCATGACTATGTAATTGTCGTTTTCTACTGTATAATAATGAACATTATATAGGAAAAAGGCGGTACGAGGAACGATGAAAAAAATTGAATCTACGCAAAATGCGTTAGTGAAATATTGGAAGAAACTAGCGACGACACGGAAAGAGCGTGAAAGATCTGGAGAATTCATAGTTGAGGGATTTCATTTGGTGGAGGAAGCATTAAAAAATAAGGAGCAAGTGCTGCAGCTAATTGTACGTGAAGGTGTTGATTTACCAATGCTTTGGCCGATCGATAATGTAGCGACAATAGAAGTAACAGCGGCTGTTGTCAAAGAGTTTGCTGAAACGGAGACATCTCAAGGTGTATTTGCAGTTTGTAAACAGCCTTTGTTAAAAGATGATGTAATGGCTTCATGGCGCAAGGTGCTACTAATTGATGCCGTCCAAGATCCAGGGAATATTGGGACGATGATTCGTACTGCGGATGCCGCTGGTTTGGATGCAGTAATTCTCGGTAAGGGCTGTGCTGATCTATATAACCCTAAAACGCTTCGCTCTGCACAAGGATCACATTTCCATATTCCTGTCCTTCGTGGTGATTTAGAGAAATGGATTGAGCAGCTACAAGAAAATGATGTACCGGTATTTGGTACTGCTTTAGATGAGGATGCAGTTGTCTATAGTGATATTGAACATACTGGTGCATTCGCTATCATGATGGGGAATGAAGGTAGTGGCATTCAACCACAACTACTTTCAATGACAGATCAAAATATGATTATTCCAATTTTGGGACAAGCGGAGTCTTTAAACGTAGCAGTAGCAACAGGAATCGTTTTATATGGATTTGTTAAGTAGTTAATCAAAGAAATCATAACTGTAATATAAAGAATATGGTAAAATCGTTAAAATTGCTGCTCATTACCATGACGAATGGTTGATTTCCGTTCCGACTGGGCGCTTTCCTGGGGGCGTCCGAAGAGCCGCTTCACTCGCGTTGCTCGCTCCAGGGTCTCGGGCCAACAGATGTCTTTTGCGCGAAAGCGTGAGTGCAACGTAGCGGCAGCGGCACGATGTTGGTCACGAAGGCGTTATCACAGGATGTGATGATTTTAGCCTTCGTTCCTCTATATCGCTGATCCCCAAGGAGTCGCCCAGTCTCCACTCCAATCAACTAAGGCATGGCATATATTTTAACAAATGTCATCCACAACTTGGTGATGAGCTTAAAATTGCAGATAGAGCTATCAATATCACTGATAATAGGTACATAGCTCTTGATTTGAATTGGTATAGTATTGTATAATCACATGTAAAATGTAAATATGAATACTAAATGCTTTGACCGGGAAGTAGTAAAGATTGTGAATGGACAACAGGGAGCGTAGGCCGGAGATTGAGAGCCAGCGCCGTACCAATGCAGTTTTGAATTCATCTCGCGAGCAGCTACCGGGACCAGCGAAATGCTGTAAAGGTTTGCCGGCTTTAATCAAGTCGTTATGTCAATGAAGTGATTGTGAGGAGTTTGCCTTGCAATAACTAGGGTGGTACCGCGAATATGTCCTCGTCCCTTTTTTAGGGGCGAGTTTTTTTGTGCCATTGAAGTATCGGCATTTATCTTCTTTCAGCAAATCTTTTTGAGCGAAAGTGAAACGTCAGCTACAAATGTTTTATGTACCGAAAGCGTAGCGACAGGTACAGAAGGCTCCCACCTTTGAAGGTGGTGAGATAAATATGGATGTGGTTCCTTTTCAGTTGGTGTTAAAAAAACTACTGAATGAAGATAAAGCCTCCGGCGGATGTCACGGATTTTCAAAGGAATGAATTTAAGGATGTTAGCCTAAAATATTCGCATCCTGCGAAAACGGCTGACTGACCTGCATCGGTAAAAACGCCACGTCCTATGGCATTACCGAAATGACCGACATCGTGTCGGCATTCTTGCAGGCCTGGGCACAATTTAAAATCCGGACGCGATTACGCCAAGGCGAAATTGATTTAATCAAGGAGGGTTTATTACATGGAAGAGCAATTAAAGCAATTAGAGCAAGAAGCACTTGCTAAAATTGAAGCGGCAGCAAATTTAAAGGAATTAAATGATGTGCGAGTAGCATATCTAGGGAAAAAAGGACCTATCACTGATTTATTAAAGGGGATGGGGAAATTATCAGCTGAGGAGCGCCCGAAAATGGGTGCCTTAGTCAATACAGTTCGTGAAAATGTAACTGCTGTATTGGAGGAAAAGGTTACGGTACTAGAGGAAGCGGCAATTGCTGAAAAATTAGCGAGTGAGTCGATTGATGTCACTTTACCTGGTCGTGAAATTAAAGTTGGGAATCGTCATCCTTTAACACGAGTTATTGAAGAAATTGAAGATTTATTTATCGGTATGGGCTATGAAATTGCAGAAGGTCCGGAAGTGGAGAAGGATTATTATAACTTCGAGGCGCTGAATTTACCGAAGGGACACCCTGCTCGTGATATGCAAGATTCGTTTTATATTTCCGAGGAAATATTATTACGTACGCATACATCTCCTGTGCAAGCTCGCACAATGGAAGAGAAAAAAGGTGAATCGATTCGCATTATTTGCCCAGGGAAAGTATTCCGTCGTGACAACGATGATGCTACACACTCTCACCAATTCATGCAAATTGAAGGATTAGTGATTGGTGAAAATATTCGCATGAGTGACCTTAAAGGTACGCTAGATACATTAGCGAAGAAAATGTTCGGTGCAGACCGCGAAATTCGACTTCGCCCAAGCTTCTTCCCGTTCACAGAGCCTTCTGTTGAAATGGATATTTCTTGCTTCAAATGTGGTGGTTCTGGCTGTAACGTATGTAAAGGTACAGGCTGGATTGAAATTTTAGGAGCTGGTATGGTGCATCCAAATGTACTTGAAATGGCTGGCTATGATCCGAAGAAAGTATCAGGCTTTGCTTTCGGTATTGGTGCTGAACGTATCGCAATGTTGAAATATGGTGTCGACGATATTCGTCATTTCTATACAAGTGACACACGTTTCTTATCACAATTTGAGCGAACAGAGGCGTAAGGAGGATAAAAAATGTTAGTATCATTAGAATGGTTAAAAGATTATGTAAGTGCACAGGATTTAACGTCTGAACAGTTAGCTGAAAAAATTACGCGCTCTGGAATTGAAGTAGATGCAGTAATTGACCGTGCTAACGGAATGGATAAAATTGTTGTCGGCTATGTCGTATCAAAAGAGAAACATCCAGAAGCTGATAAATTAAATATTTGCCAAGTGGATGTTGGTGAAGCTGAGCCACAACAAATTATTTGTGGTGCTCCAAACGTTGATGCTGGTCAAAAAGTAATTGTCGCTCGTCCAGGTGCACATTTACCAGGCGGCATTAAAATAAAAAAAGCAAAACTTCGTGGACATGAATCAAACGGTATGATTTGTTCATTACAAGAGGTAGGAATCGAAGGTAAACTTGTACCTAAAGCATATTCTGAAGGGATTTATGTGCTTCCGGAGGATGCTGAGGTTGGTTCAGATGCCCTTGCTATTTTAGGTCTACGTGACACAGTATTAGAGCTTGGCCTAACACCAAACCGCTCAGATGCATTGTCAATGCTAGGTGTAGCGTACGAGGTTGGCGCAATTCTATCTGAAGAAGTGAAGTATCCAGAAATCGCCTACAGCACATCTTCTGAAAAAGCTGAAGACATGTTAAAGCTTCGAGTGGAAGATTTACAAGCAAACCCAATGTATGTAGCAAAAGTTGTGAAAAACGTAAAAATCGCAGAATCACCTATGTGGCTACAAAATCGCTTAATGGCAGCAGGTGTACGCCCGCATAATAACGTTGTCGATGTAACGAACTACATTTTAATGGAATACGGTCAACCGCTTCATGCCTTTGACTACGATAGCCTAGCAACAGGTGAAATCGTAGTGCGTAAAGCAACAGAGGGCGAAAAAATTACTACTTTAGATGAGCAAGAACGCACATTAAAAGCTACAGATTTAGTCATTACAAATGGCAAAGAGCCGGTAGCTATTGCAGGTGTAATGGGCGGTGCAAACTCTGAAGTAAATGATTCTACAACAACAGTTGTAATCGAATCTGCTTACTTCGACGGCTTATCTGTACGTCAAACATCGCGTCATCTTGGACTTCGTTCAGATGCTTCTGCTCGCTTTGAGAAGGGTGTAGACCCTAACCGTGTGTTACCTGCTGCAGAGCGCGCTGCTGCATTACTAGCTGAACTAGCTGGTGGTGAAGTGTTAGAAGGAACGTGTATCGTTGACGAACTAGATAAAACACCAGCACGTGTTGTCGTTTCGCCAGATTTCATTAATGAACGTCTAGGTATGAAAATTTCATTAGAAGATATGCTATCTATTTTAGAGCGACTTAAATTTGGTGTAGAAGCAGCAAATGGTTTACTCATAGTTGATGCACCAACACGTCGTCAAGATATTAAAATTGAAGAAGATATAGTAGAGGAAATTGCTCGTCTATACGGCTATGATGAAATTCCGCTGACTTTACCAGAGGGAGCAAACCAAGTAGGCCGTCTAACACCATATCAAGCAAATCGTCGTGTAGTTCGTAATTATATGGAAGGCGCAGGTCTTTTCCAAGCTGTTACTTACTCATTAACTTCAGAGGCATTGTCACAACGCTTTGCATTGAAAGCTGAGCCAGTAACACGTTTACTAATGCCGATGAGCGAGGACCGTTCAACTCTACGCCAAAGTCTTATCCCGCATTTAATTGAAGCTGCTGCTTATAATGTTGCTCGTAAGGCTGACAATGTGGCATTGTATGAAATTGGTTCAGTATTCCTTGGTCAAACAGAAGAAGGGCTACCATATGAGGAGGAGCATGTGGCGGCAGTAGTAACAGGAAAATGGCTTGACCATGCTTGGCAGGGTGAGAAAAAAGCAGTAGATTTCTTCGTCTTAAAAGGCATTGTAGAAGGTGTTATCGATAAGCTTGGTTTAGAAGGCCGTATTTCATTTGTGAAAGCTGAAGTAGATGGATTACACCCAGGACGTACTGCTAGCATTCTTTTTGATGGTGAACAAGTCGGCATTATCGGTGGATTACATCCAGCAGAACAAAAAGCATGGGGTGTAAAAGACACATATGTAATGGAGATGAATCTCGTAACATTATTAAATGCTAATGCAAAAGAAGCGCCTCTTGCCTATACACCAGTGCCTCGTTTCCCAGCGATGTCTCGTGATATTGCGCTTATCATGAACCGTGCAACAACTGCTGGTGAGGTTGTTACTGCGATTCGTTCTGCAGGCGTGAAATTATTGAAAGACGTTCGTGTATTCGACGTATATGAAGGTGAAAAAATGGAAGCTGGTAAAAAATCAGTGGCATTCTCCCTAACATACTTCGATCCAGAACGTACATTAACAGATGAAGAGGTTGTTGCAGCACATAATAAAGTGTTAAAAGCTATTGCAACAATTGAAGGCACAGAAGTACGCTAAATGAATAATTTTTTTGTGAGCTGTCTCGTAATGAGGCAGCTTTTTGTTTTGTTAACATATTAGACTGTTATAAGGTTGTTTTCGCAGGAGTATGAGAAAAAAGAAGAGAAGATACTTTAAGCTAATTCTCACATCTAAGTTTTTCTTCAATATTTAGAAAAAACAAAAAATAAATTTTTGATCCATATTATATGTATAGTAAGTTTTGGATAGAAAATTTTACTATGGAGTGGTAGTTATTATGAAAAATCATCGAAAAAGAAGAGGCCTTTCCGTGAGAGCCCGATTAATATGGGCGTTTGCTTTAACACTTTTAATCCCCAGCATTGCTATTGGTTCGTTTTCGTATTTGAAGTCTTCTGATCAATATCATATGGAATTAAGTGAAAGCTCACGTGAAAATGTAGATTTATTAAATACACTAATCTCAAAGGAGATATCACCTATTCAAAGTGATGTGGAATATTTAGCTGCTTCTTTTAATAAGAATGTGCAAGATGCAGATGCTTTAAAGGAATTAGAAAAATATAATGCTTTACATAGCAACGTCTCTGTTGTCAATTTGGCAATTGAGGGGCACAAATTTATGCGTGAACCGCACGCTGAATCTTCAACTGATTATGATCCATTTACGCGACCATGGTACTTAACGGCTATTGAATCACCTGGCAAAAACGTTATGATTGATCCATATAAATCAACGATTACAGGTGAATTAATATTAGCAGTATCAGCTGGTTTACAGGATCGTTCAGGAGTTATTTCTATTGGTCTAAATTTAGACGGAATTTCCGAGCTAGTGAAATCAGTGGAAATTGGTGATAATGGCTATGCTACATTAGTAAATGCCAATAATCTTATTATTGCTGATCCACAGTTAGAGGTAGGATCGGAGCTCAAAAAGTCATATATAGAAAAGATGCAAGGAAAAGAAGAGGGTAGTTTTACCATTAAGGAAGATGGAAAAGAGTATCAAGTGTTTTTTACTACCAATAAACTAACTGGTTGGAAAATTGTTGGTACTATGGATTTAGCAGATGTAGCAACTGTCACAAAACCAATTTTAACAAACACTATGACAGTCATTGTTATTGCTCTTATCATATTTGGAATCATTGGTGCCTTCATTATAAGATCAATCATTCAGCCATTACAAAAGTTGTCAACAGTAGCTGAGCAGGTAGGCGACGGTGATTTACGCAATTTAATTGCAATTAAAAGAGAAGATGAGATAGGTAAATTGGCGGATATATTCAATAAAATGATTCTATCTTTGCGTGGTGTAGTTGGTAACATTGGTGAGGAATCAAATCAGTTAGCTGCATCATCGGAGGAACTTACAGCAAGTACATCAGAAAATAAACGAGCTACATCACAAATTGTTAATTCCATTCAAACATTTGCTGAAACGGTTGATGTGCAAGCAGAAACAATTAATGATAGCACTAACGCTGTACTTGAAATGTCTTCATCGATTCACCAAATTGCAGTAAAGGCCGATACGGTTAATGAGATGTCGAATAAAGCAATGGAAGCTGTTATGATAGGAGACAAAACTATTCAAACAGCAATTGGCCAAATGGAAATGATTCAAAGTACGGTTCAGGAACTGGAAAGTACGGTACAAACATTAAGCGATCGTTCAAATGAAATTGGGCGTATTGTAGAGGCAATTACGCAAATTGCTGATCAAACAAATCTTTTAGCTTTAAATGCTGCAATTGAAGCTGCTCGTGCTGGTGAGCATGGAAAAGGTTTTGCAGTTGTTGCTGATGAGGTACGAAAGCTTGCAGAGCAATCCGCACAATCAACAATGCAAATAAAAGATATCATTGGTTATATTCAAACCGATACAAAATTAGCAGTTGAATCAATGACTGCTGGCTCAGCTGAAGTCGTAAAGGGAATTGAAGTAACAAATATGGCAGGAAAGTCATTCAAAGAAATAAATGATAATGTACAAAGCGTAACCTATGAAATAGGAGAAATTTCGGAGACAGCAAAAGTTATTTCTGAACACTCCAATCAAGTGGCAATCGGAATTGAAAGTGTGCTTCAGCAAACAAATGAAAATACAGCAAATGCACAAAATATATCTGCCGCAACAGAGGAACAGCTTGCTTCTATGGAAGAAATCGCCGCATCGGCCGATGCCCTTGCTAAAATGTCTGAAAATCTACAACAAACAATTAAACAGTTTAAATATTAAGGCTAAATAATAATCCGATAATAATTTTTTTGTGAGCTGTCTCGTAATGAGGCAGCTTTTTTAGTTGGAAGACCGTCAGGGGAACGTATTAATATTTTATGAGTAAGCATCCACTGTGTACTTTTTTGACATTTCGCGTTTTTGATAATATTTTGAAATAACAAAAAATAAATCTTGGTTATTTATTATGTGTATAGTATAAATTGGATAGAAAAAATAGGAAGAGGAGATAGTGATTTTGAAAGAGTATCGAAAACGAAAAAACTTATCTGTGCGTGCTCGGTTAATCTGGGCGATTACAACGGCGCTCTTAATTCCAAGTATTGCAATTGGTACATTCTCATACTTGAAATCAGATAATTTATATTATAACGAATTAAGTGATAAATCTCGCGAGAATGTCAATTTAATAAATACTTTAGTAACAAAAGAAATTTCCCCAATCATAAGTGATGCAGAATATTTGGCTGCCTATTTTAATAAGGATTGGCAAGATGCAGCTGCATTAAAGGAATTAGATAAATACAATGCTTTACATAATAGTGTTTCAGTAGTCGCTTTAACTCTAGAAGGCCATGGTTTTTTACGAAATCCATATCATGAAATGCCTTCTGATTATAATCCATTTTTGCGGCCATGGTATTTAAAGGCTATAGAGTCGCCAGGTAAAGGCGTCGTGATGGACCCATATAAATCAAATATTTCAGGCGATTTAACTTTAACTGTAGCGGCAGGATTGCGTGACAAATCCGGGGTTGTTTCCATAGATTTGAAACTTGGCGAAATTGCGGAGCTCATAAATGCTGTAGAGATTGGGAAAAGTGGCTATGCCTCATTAGTGAATGCCAATAATCTTACGATAGCAGATCCGAATGTTGAAGTAGGAACTAAGCTGAAAGATTCGTACATAGAAAAGATGCAAGGAAAAGAAGAAGGTAGCTTTACAATTCAGGAAAATGACGAGGAGCATCAAGTATTTTTCACTACTAATAAACTAACAGGGTGGAAAATTATCGGTGTTATGGATGTAGCGGATGTAACAGCTGTCACAGCGCCAATTTTAAAATCGACAATAGCAGTCATTGTTACTGCTTTAATTATTTGTGGGATCATTGGTGGTATGATCATTGCCTCAATCATTCGTCCACTAAAAGAACTATCTACGGTTGCTGAACAAGTAGGTGAAGGCGATCTACGTAATTTTATCGACATAAGAAGAAATGATGAAATTGGGAAACTGGCTACTATTTTTAATAAAATGATTTCTTCGTTACGTGAAGTAGTTGGTAATATTGGTGAGGAATCAAATTTATTGGCCAATTCTTCAGAGGAGCTGACTGCAAGTACTGCAGAGAATAAACGAGCAACATCACAAATTGTTGATTCCATTCAAACACTTGCTGAGACGATTGATATGCAGGCAGAGACTGTTAGTGAAGGTAATAGTGCTGTGCTGGAAATGTCATCATCTATTCAGCATATTTCTGCAAAAGCAGGTGCAGTAAGTGATATGTCTAATAAAGCTATGGACGCTGTTATGATCGGTGATGAAACTATTAAAACAGCTGTTCAACAAATGACCATGATTCAAAATACTGTACAAGCACTAGAAAATACAGTGCAAACATTAGACAAGCGTTCTCACGAGATTGAGCACATTGTTGAGGCTATAACCCAAATTGCTGATCAAACGAACCTATTAGCTTTAAACGCAGCAATTGAAGCTGCACGTGCGGGTGAACAAGGAAAAGGCTTTGCGGTCGTAGCTGAAGAGGTACGAAAGCTAGCTGAACAATCTGCACAATCCACGCTGCAAATTAAGGATATTATTTCACAAATTCAAGAAGATACAAATCTAGCAGTTGAATCAATGGCTGCTGGTTCAGCTGAGGTCGTCAAGGGGATTGATATAACAAATATGGCAGGAAAGTCATTTGAAGAGATTCGTACGAATGTACAAAGTGTAACTTCTGAAATAGGACAAATTTCAGAAGCATCCAAAGTTATCTCTCAACACGCCAATCAAGTGACGATCGGGATTGAAAGTGTGCTTGAACAAACGAATGAAACTACAGCAAGTGCCCAAAATATTTCCGCTGCAACTGAGGAGCAACTTGCTTCTATGGAAGAAATCGCAGTATCTGCTGCTACACTTGCTAAAATGTCTGAAAATCTTCAACAAACGATTCAACAATTCAAATATTAAGTTGAAACGAAAACTTTTTGATCCGTTTTTTATATAAAAAATTTCGCTAACTTCAGTAGAAAGCAAGTTGTATAAAACTTGTAATCTGCGGGAGTATAGCGAAATTTTTTGTTTATAAGTCCAATTTATTTCATTCTTTTGGCTTTCTCAGTATTCGCAAAATGCCATTTCGTAATGCAACGTAAAAATTCCTCACCTTGTTTTCGCCAAATGCGAGCTACTAAGGCATCTACTTTTGCTGAAGCCCCCTTCAACAACTCTATCCCGGCAATCTCACTCAGTCGGTCCATTTCTTTTAAAAACGCCGCACGAGCTAATATCGATGCAGTTGCTACTGAAACATGTAATTGCTCGGCCTTCGTAGAAAATAGCACATCATCTCGTACGATCTCTCGTTCATTTTTTAAATAATTGTAATACACGCCACGTTCCGCAAACTGATCTATCAAGATCTGTTCTGGTTTTTCGGGAGCCATTTTTGACAGTGTATTTTTAAGTGCCTTATTGTGCATCATAGCTTTCATTTTACCTTGTGAGTAGCCTCGTGACTGTAATTCGTTGTATTTTTCATTGCGTAGTACAAGCACACTATGCACGCAAGCTGCACGTAAATCAGGCGCTATTTTACGCATGTAATCATCTGTTAGCATTTTGGAGTCTTTGACACCAAGTTCGTTAATAAGCGCAATTTTTGATGAAGGGACATATACGGCTGCAACTGTAATTGGACCAAAGTAATCGCCAGTACCTGTTTCATCTGAGCCTAGCACCGACATCGTAGCAAAACCTTCAGGCAGGGCGTCACCCTTTGCTCCAATCGAAGATGTTTTCTGTGTGTTTGTTACTTCTACGTCTCCCCAGCGTGCAGCTTCTCGTTCAGCGCCTCCCCCTTGGAACATTAATTTTCCTGATTTGTACATCGTAATGGCTGTATCAGGGAGCTTTGCAGCAAAGATTACTCCCGGTGCTTTACGTTCTACAAAATGATTTGCGTAGTAGGACATCACCTCTTTTTGTATATTTGTTGATATTGAAAGTACAATATTTGACATTTCCTCGTTCCTTTCTGTCCTCGTTGTTCACAATTTTATACCTTTCATGGTATGATAATAAATAGCTTTTTTGTGTAAGTTGCTCACAATCGGAAAAATCGTGAGCACAAAAATTAAAAAGGGGGGTGCGACTATGGAAAATCAAGAAAAGAATAAAATTTCTGTGGAAATATACGGTCATACATATAAAATGGTCGGCTCTGAATCCATTGGACATATGCGACTTGTCGCTTCTATTGTTGATGACCGTATGCGCGAAATGAATTTACATAATCCCTCTCTTGATAGCACAAAACTTGCCGTTCTTACAGCAGTAAATACCGTTCACGATTATTTACTATTAAAAGAACGAATGGAGCAATTAGAAGAAGAAGTGAAAAAATTAAAGGGTTGAAGTGAATGTTAGATCTAATCATATTAGCGGTACTATTAGCCGGGCTCATCGTTGGAGCAAAGCGTGGTTTCATTGTACAGATGATGCATATCGTTAGCTTTATAGTTGCCCTAATTGTTGCGTATATCTATTATAAACCATTAGCACAAAAAATGGTGTTTTGGGTCCCGTATCCAGGGGTAACGGATTCAGGTAGTCTTGGAGTAGTCATTGATAGCCTGGATATAGACCGAACTTTTTACCGTGTCATTGCATTTGCTGTCATATTCTTTGCGGTGAAAATTACAATGCAAATTGTAGCATCGATTTTTGATTTTATAGCGTATTTACCTGTATTAGGTACAGTGAATCGTTGGCTTGGAGCATTGTTAGGCATGATTGAAAACTATTTAATTATGTTTATCTTGCTTTACATTCTTGCTTTATTGCCAGTTGATTCTATCCAAAGCTTAATGTCGAAGTCGTTGTTAAGTGGTCTCATTTTGGAGCATACCCCAATTATTACGAGCATGTTCCAAAACTGGTGGTATATTTATATGCAATAGCAAACTGTGCACTTCTCTCGGTTTTGAGGGAAGTGTTTTTACGATAGGAGGAATTCCCAATGAACAAAAAAACAATTATTCGCACATTAGAAAAGATTGCGTTGTATATGGAATTACAAGGGGAAAATCCATTCAAAGTGTCGGCCTTTCGGAAAGCTGCTGCTGCACTTGAGGGAGACGAGCGCTCATTGAGTGAGATGGAGGATGTAACAAAGCTTAAAGGTATAGGTAAAGGTACAGCTGCTGTTATTGAGGATTTAATAACAAATGGTGAATCGGGCTTATTAAAAGAATTAGAAGACATTGTACCAAAAGGATTGCTGCCATTATTAAAACTTCCAGGCTTAGGTGGTAAAAAAATAGCTAAGCTTCATCAAGAGTTAGGGATTGATTCTGCCGAAAGTTTAAAGGCCGCTTGTGAAGCTTGTAAAGTTCGTGAGCTAGCAGGCTTTGCGGCAAAAACTGAAGAAAAAATTTTAAAAGAACTTGCAAATTTATCAAATCGATCAGAACGTTTACCGATTTGGCAGCTTGAGCCTGTTGTTTTACAAATTGAAGCGCTTCTAGGTAGTATGGAAGAAGTTGAGCGTTTTTCTGTTGCTGGAAGCTTCCGCTGTGCAGCAGAGACAAGTAAAGATATTGACTTTATTGTTGTAACGGAAGCAGTTGAGGCTGTACGTGAAAAGCTACTGAATGAGCTTTCTGTACAAGAAGTAGTAGCTGCTGGTGATACAAAGATTTCAGTTATTTTAGATTTAGAAGAGCCTGTAAGTGTAGATTTTCGATTAGTGAGAGACGCTGAATATGCAACGGCCTTACATCATTTCACAGGCTCGAAAGATCACAATGTGCGCATGCGTCAGATTGCAAAAGCCCGTGGTGAAAAGATTAGTGAATACGGTGTGGAACAAGCGGATGGCGCTGTTTTAACGTTTAAGGATGAAGCGGAATTTTTTGCGCATTTTGATTTACCATTTATCCCACCTAGCTTGCGCACAGGAACAACGGAATTTGATAAAACGGATGACATTCAACATCTTGTGAAATTAGAAGATATTAAAGCAGATTTACATATGCATACGACGTGGTCTGATGGTGCATACTCTGTAGCTGAAATGGGCGAAGCATTAATAGCACGTGACTATCAATATAGCGTTATTACTGACCATTCACAATTTTTAAAAGTAGCAAATGGTTTAACGCCAGAACGTTTAACAAAGCAACGTGCTGAAATTGAGGCATTTAATGAAGCACATCCTGATTTCCATTTATATGCGGGGACAGAAATGGACATTTTGCCAGATGGTTCACTCGATTTTGAAGATGATGTGCTGAGAGAGTTAGACTTCGTCATTGCCTCTATTCACTCTAGCTTTACTCAATCGCAGGACAAAATTATGGCGCGCTTACTGACGGCGATGCAAAATCCGTATGTTCATATGATTGCACATCCAACTGGCCGCATTATTGAGGATCGTACTGGCTATAATCCTGATATGGAGCAATTAATTGCTTGGGCGAAGGAATATGGTAAAATTTTAGAGTTAAATGCGAATCCATATCGTCTTGATTTATGTGTTGAGCATTTAGAAATGGCTTTAACAGCTGGCGTGCCCGTAGCAATCAATACGGATGCCCACGATATTGCTCATTTACGCTTTATGGATATCGGAGTACGCTACGCAAACAGAGCATGGTTGAAAAAGGATATGATTGTGAATACATGGACGCGAGAACAATTTGAAGCGTTTATTCGACGAAATAAATAGGTTGAGGAGGTGTTCTCAGTGATTGCAGAACGCGCATTGAAAACACTAGAATATGATAAAGTACGTCAGCAAGTGGCTACATACTGTACTTCTTCAATCGGTAAATCTGCCGTTGATGAACTTGTACCACAGACAGACTATGAAAAGGTTGTACAATTATTAGAAGAAATGGATGAAGGACTATCCATTTTACGTGTTAAAGGCAATGTACCAATGGGTGGGATTTTTGATGTACGACCAGCTGCAAGGCGTGCACAAATCGGGGGCATGCTTTCAGCGATGGAATTAATGGAAGTATCAAGTACGATTCGAGCTAGTAGAATTCTTCGTAATTTTATTGAAGATATAGAATCAGAAGAAGCGATTGATATTCCTCATTTCATCGCCAAAAAGGAAGCAATGCCTGTTTTGACGGGCTTGCAGCATGAAATTAATAACTGTATTGATGAAAACGGCTCAGTGCTAGACTCTGCAAGCCAAACGTTGCGATCCATTCGCCAATCTTTGCGCGCTGAGGAAGCTAAAGTACGATCTAAGCTGGAAAGCCTTACACGCGGGAGCAATGCTTCAAAAATGCTCTCAGATACAATTGTAACGATTCGAAATGATCGCTTCGTTATCCCTGTTAAGCAAGAATACCGTCATCATTATGGTGGAATTGTGCATGATCAATCATCTTCTGGTCAAACATTATTTATCGAGCCAGATTCAGTTGTTCAAGCGAATAATGAAATTCACCGATTAAAAATGAAAGAGCAAGCTGAAGTTGAACGCATCTTACTTGCATTAAGTGCGATGGTAGAGGAAGTAGCTCCAGATCTATTTAACTTAGTAAAAGTACTAGGCGAGATTGACGTCATTTTAGCTAAAGGCAAGTACGGTCAAGCGAACAAATGTACAATGCCTAAAATGAATAACGATGGCTACATTCGACTTGTGCGTGCACGTCATCCGCTATTACCGATTGAAACGGCCGTTGCTAACGATATTGAATTCGGGAAAGATATAACGGCAATTGTCATTACAGGACCAAACACGGGTGGTAAAACCGTCACTTTAAAAACAGTTGGATTGTGTACATTAATGGCACAGGCTGGATTACCAGTGCCTGCACTTGATGGTTCTGAACTTGCTGTTTTCAAACAGCTTTTCGCGGATATTGGAGATGAACAGTCAATTGAGCAATCACTGTCAACATTCTCTTCTCATATGGTCAACATTGTAGATATCTTACAAAAGTTTGATGACGAATCACTCGTACTATTTGATGAATTAGGTGCCGGTACAGATCCTCAGGAGGGGGCAGCACTAGCCATCTCCATCTTAGATGAAGTACATGGTCGTGGTGCCCGCGTGATGGCAACGACGCACTATCCTGAGCTAAAAGCATACGGCTATAATCGTCCAGGAGTTGCTAATGCGAGTGTGGAATTCGATATCGAGACATTGAGCCCAACATATCGTCTACTAATCGGAGTACCAGGTCGCTCCAATGCATTTGAAATTTCAAGTCGTCTAGGCTTACCTGAGTCGATTATTGACCGTGCGAAAAGCTTTACAGGTACAGATCGTCATGAGGTGGAGTCCATGATTGCTTCACTTGAAGAAACTCGTCGCCAATCAGAAGATGATGCAGAACGCTCTCATGAATTAATGATAGAATCTGAAGCCTTACGCAAAGAGCTACAAGGAAAACTACAAGCTTACGAAGACCGCAAAGAGGCACTCGATAAAAAAGCAAAAGAAAAAGCGCGGAAAATTGTTGATGAAGCAAAAAGGGAAGCAGAATCAATTATTGCGGAGCTTCGAGAAATGCGCAAAAATGCAGACCAAGTTGTTAAGGAGCATGAACTCATCGAAGCTCGTAAACGATTGGAAGTAGCTACACCGCTTGAAAACAACAAAGTGTTGAAAAAAGCAGCACAAGTAAAGGCCCGTGCACAAAACTTAGTTGTCGGGGACGAGGTAAAGGTGTTAAGCTATGGACAACGGGGAACATTGCTCGAAAGAGTATCGAATTCCGAATGGGTTGTCCAAATGGGTATTTTGAAAATGAAAATCGCCGATAGTGATCTAGAGTACATTAAACCAGAAAAAGAACCTGTGCAACGTATGGCTGGTGTGAAAAATCGTAGCAACCATGTAAAATTAGAATTAGATTTACGCGGCGAACGATATGAAGATGCCATTTTACGTACAGAAAAATATATTGATGATGCCTTGCTTGCTAACTATGGTCGTGTATCAATTATTCATGGTGTAGGTACAGGTGCACTACGTCAAGGAATTCAAAGCTATTTGAAAAAGCATAAGCGTGTAAAATCCTTCCGTTTTGGTGAAGCCGGCGAGGGGGGCTTAGGCGTCACAGTTGTAGAATTGAAATAAGCTGTAAAGGGGACGGAGAAAATGCTGAATTCTAGCTTTTGGCGATATCCAATTATCGAAACGGCAGGATATTTTAGTGTTGTCGTATTGTGTTTAGTCGTCTCGATGGCATTGTTCGAAGTCGTTACGAAATATAAAAATTGGGAAGAAATTAAAAAAGGTAATATTGCTGTGGCACTCGCAACAGGTGGTAAAATACTAGGGATCTGTAATATCTTTCGCTTTTCCATTGCGCGCCATAGTACTTTAAGTGAAATGATTGGCTGGGGCCTTTTCGGTTTTACATTACTAATTGTGGCATATTTCTTATTTGAATTTATGACACCGCGTTTTAATGTCGATCAAGAAATCGCAAATGACAATCGCTCAGTCGGCTTCATTTCCTTTACCATTTCAGTCGGTCTATCGTTTGTTATTGGGGCAAGTATTGCATAGGAGTGTAATGACATGGAAAAATTAGCAAAAGTACTAATCGTTGTCTGCATCGCATTTTTGGCAGTTGGTGTCTATTATATGATGACCGTTTAAACAAAAAACGCATCCTTTTATGAGGATGCGTTTTTTAATGGGGAAAGAGAAGAGCTGCTCGGGTAGCGGGGGCGGGGGAAATTGATCGGGTATCTCTGAAAACTGAACAGGTAGATAGTGAAAGTGATCGGGTAACTCCGAAAACTGATCAGGTAGCGAGAAAAGTGATCGGGTAACTCTTAAAACTGATCAGGTATCGAGAAAAGTGATCGGGTAACTCTTAAAACTGATCAGGTAGAGAGAAAAGTGATCGGGTAACTCTTAAAACTGATCAGGTAGAGAGAAAAGTGATCGGGTAACTCTTAAAACTGATCAGGTAGCGAGAAAAGTGATCGGGTAACTCTTAAAACTGAACAGGTAGCGAGAAAAGTGATCGGGTAGCTCCGAAAACTGATCAGGTAGCGAGAAAAGTGATCGGGTATTTCCGAAAACTGATCAGGTAGCGGGAAAAAGTGATCGGGTAACTCCGAAAACTGATCAGGTATCGAGAAAAGTGATCGGGTAACTCCGAAAACTGATCAGGTAGCGAGAAAAGTGATCGGGTAACTCTTAAAACTGATCAGGTATCGAGAAAAGTGATCGGGTAACTCCGAAAACTGATCAGGTAGCGAGAAAAATGATCGGGTAGTATAGAAAACCACTCAGGTTGTATCGAGTCAGTAAAGTATGGAATCACTCAGAAGTGTAACGCTCAGGCAGTAAAAATCTAGGTATCCACAAATTTTCTTAAATATAAAATATCGCTTACATTTAATCGCTTAAATTTTTATTTTAAAAAAAGCTATATGCAAAGGTAGAAATACTTGCTATATTCAAGGCAAAAAGAAGGGAGTATTTCATGTTATTAAAACCATTTGAGCAAGCAGCAATGATAACTGGATTACGTGCGTTGGTTCATCGATTGGATTCGAGTCATCCGCTTCATATAAAAATTTCTCAAGATTTACAGCAGTTAGAAGCAGGTGATTTTGGAGAGCAAAGCATTATAAGAGAATTACAAAAGCTATCTCGGAGCGTTGAAATCTATATTTTACATAATATTACTTTATTTGAACCTGTTCCTATTCAACTTGATGTCGTAGTTATTACTCCGTATGCTGTTGTTATAATTGAAAGCAAAAATATACGAGGTAATATAGAATTGAAGCGTAGCCCAAGGCAAATGGTCCGTGTTTTAGAGAATGGAGATAAACATATTTTCAATCACCCAGAAATTCAACTCGATGAATACATTTTTGGCTTAAGTGAATTTTTCAAACAGCTAAATTTGCAAGCAGAAATATTCGGTATCATAGTTTTCCCCTTTAATAATGCCGAAGTTTACTACGAAAAAGGTAAGTATCCAGTTTTAATGAGGCGTGAATTAACATATTTTCTTAGACAACATATAAATAATAGTAAGTCAAAAAATAAGATTCCAACATCAAAAATAGCCAACCTTTTACTTAAGCATCATCGAGTTTTTCAGACTACCCCACTATGTATCCATTATAATATTGATCCCAAAGCTATTAAAAAAGGTATATTTTGCAGACATTGTTATCAATTCAAATTAATCCGGCAAAAACAAAGTTGGTTTTGCCCGAAGTGTAAGATATATGATAAAACCGCGGCTGATCAAGCATTGCAAGACTACTGTGTATTAATCGATGAGAAAATTAATACACAAACTGCTCGTTATTTTTTAGAATTATCAAATCGACATCTTGCGAAAAGAATAGTACAAGAATATTCCAATAAAAAGGAGGGGCACAATAATCAAACCGTTTATTATTTGAAGATAGGCAATGATGCAGGTGAAATTAGCTCCTGAAGTTTCGAAAGCTGTTGGGTAGTGTCAAAACTGATTAGGTAGAGAGAGAAACTGCTCGGGTAGCACTCAAAACTGATCAGGTAAAGAGGGAACTGCTCAGGTTAAGTGTATTCGCTCCAGTAGAATAAAAAACTACGCTACCTCGAAAAAATCAAAAGTTCCATCATCAACCTCATCACAAAATACTACTAAAACCTATTAATATTCCTTCATCTATCTAAAAAGTTATCATTAAAAAATATTTTTGGAATATAGAAATACTAACTCATTCTAATGCATAAAAAAAGAAAGAATGAATGAGTATTCACATGGCCTATCGATCCAAAACCCTAAGAAACACAGTTATATAAATGTTGTTAAATGCATAATAATTAATCGTAAATGCATTTATTTTCTATTTTATGTTTGAAAGAGTATTTCTTTTTCATTATAATTAAAATAAGAGTTTACAAAGTTTGGGGCAAAGGGGAGAGGACGTATGACAACAAAACCATGGCTATCAAATTATCCTGAAGAAGTACCATCGTCTTTAACGTTTGAGGAAATTCCTGTGCAAGAGTTTTTGACACGCGCCTATAAAAAGAATCCATCCAAAGTTGCGATTCATTTTATGGGAAAGGATTTGACGTATACTGAGTTATATGAGTCAGCGCTTAGGTTCGCAAACTATTTACAAGCCCTTGGGGTGGAAAAGGGAGATCGAGTAGCGATTATGCTACCAAACTCACCACAAAGTGTAATCGCTTACTACGGGGCAATGTATGCTGGAGCGATTGTCGTACAAACAAATCCACTTTATACTGAGCGTGAACTTCAATATCAAATGGCTGATTCAGGTGCGAAAGTAATTTTATTGATGGATATTTTGTATCCGCGTGTTATGAAAATTATCAAAGAAACTGCGCTTGAAAATGTAATTGTCACAGCTATTAAAGATTATTTGCCATTTCCTAAAAATTTGGTATATCCATATATTCAAAAAAAGCAGTACGGTTTTAGTGTCAAGGTTGAACATAGTGGTCAAAATCATTTATTCACAGAAATTATGCGCTCCGCTCCCATCAAAATGATTGATATTCCATTTGATTTTGAAGAGGACATTGCACTGCTTCAATATACAGGAGGAACGACTGGCTTTCCTAAGGGTGTGATGCTAACCCACAAAAACTTAATTGCTAATGCAACGATGTGTGATGCATGGATGTATAAATGTATACATGGAGAGGAAACCATTATGGGCATCCTACCATTCTTCCATGTCTATGGTATGACTACTGTTATGTTATTATCCGTTTTCACGCAAAATAGAATGGTTTTATTACCAAAGTTTGATGCAGAGACGGCGTTGAAAACGATAGATAAGCAAAAACCGACTCTTTTCCCAGGTGCACCGACCTTATATATTGGTCTATTAAATCACCCGGATATTGCAAAGTATGACTTATCATCTATAAAAGCATGCTTAAGTGGTTCTGCTTCATTGCCAGTAGAAGTGCAGGAGAAATTTGAAGCGGCTACAGGGGGGAAGCTTGTAGAAGGATATGGTTTAACAGAAACTTCTCCTGTCACACATGCTACACCTATTTGGGGTAAGCGTGTCATGGGCTCAATTGGTTTACCTTGGCCAAATACGGATTCAGTAATTTTACGTACAGGGGATACAGAGGTGCTTCCAGTCGGTGAGGTAGGAGAAATAGCTGTAAAGGGTCCACAGGTTATGAAAGGTTATTGGAATCGTCCTGAAGATACAGCAGCGTCGTTCGTAGATGGCTGGTTTTTAACAGGCGATTTAGGCTATATGGACGAAGAAGGGTATTTCTATGTAGTTGACCGTAAAAAAGATATCATTATCGCAGGTGGTTTTAATATTTACCCTCGTGAGGTAGAGGAAGTATTATATGAACGAGAGGAAATCCAAGAATGTGTAGTTGCGGGCATACCAGACCCGTATCGTGGAGAAACAGTAAAAGCTTATATTGTTATAAAAGAAGGATATTCGATTACGGAAGAAGAATTAAATAAATATTGCCGTCAAAACTTAGCCGCTTTCAAAGTTCCGCGCTATTATGAGTTTAGAGATGAGCTACCGAAAACGGCTGTTGGGAAAATTTTGCGTCGCTCGTTAGTAGACGAGGAAAAAACAAAATTGGTGAATAAAGAAGCAAAATAAATACGTGGTAAAGTATTGACAAGCAAAGTTGTAAATTATAATATGAAAATATGAATGAATGACCATTCATATTTTCATATTTTTTTAGGTTACCACGTCACATCCTTCGCAATACATTAGCATGAATGGGACGTGTGCAAGTTTTTTTAGGTGGTGATATAAAGGTGAAACGTGATAAGCCAAAATATAAGCAAATTATTGATGCAGCTGTCGTCGTTATTGCAGAAAATGGGTATCACCAAGCACAAGTATCGAAGATTGCTAAACAGGCAGGGGTGGCCGATGGAACAATCTATTTATATTTTAAAAATAAAGAAGATATATTAATTTCTGTCTTTAATGAAAAAATGGCTGTTTTTGTAGAGTCATTACAAGATATAATAGAAAATGGAAGTACGTCTAAGGACAAACTTTCACGAATGATCGCAAATCATTTTAATGTTCTAGCGACAGATCGATACCTAGCAACCGTCACACAATTGGAACTACGACAATCGAATAAAGATTTACGACTAAAGATTAATTCGGTGTTAAGAGAGTATTTAAAATTACTGGATCAAATTTTAATCGAAGGTATGCTGTCAGGTGAGTTCAATCAAACGATGGATGTGCGCTTGGCGCGTCAAATGGTGTTTGGAACCATTGACGAAACTATTACGTCGTGGGTTATGAATGAATATCGATATGATTTGATAGAACAGGTTCCGAAAGTTCAGGCATTAATCTTGAACGGTATTAAAGCTTAACTTCTTTCAGCAGAAGTCTCCCACCTCAATAGGTGGAGAGATGAATGCGAATTTAAGCTATTTGTCAGCTGGTGTCCAAACGCCCGCTGAAATAGCGGAACTCAGTCTAAGAACGCCACGTCCTGTGGCATCGACTGAGTGACCAACGTCATGTTGGCCCAAAGCCTCCGGCGGATGTCATGGAATCGGAAAGGAGTTCTACATAGGATGTTAGCCTAAGATCATCGCATCCATGCGATAACGGCTAACTGACCTGCATCACGCAGGCCTAAGCACAAAGCCGATTCCAGACGCAATTATGCCAAGGCAAAATTGATAAGGATGTGGAGAAATGGAATTTCTAAGTTGGAAAGCAGAGGATGGAGTAGCGATTATTACAATTGCACGCCCACCAGCAAATGCATTATCTCGTGGAATCATCTCCGAAGTAAATGCTGTGCTAGATGAAGTAGAAAATGATGACACTGTACGTGTCCTTGTACTTCATGGCGAAGGTCGTTTCTTTTCAGCAGGTGCAGACATTAAAGAGTTTACAGAGGTTGTTTCTGGTGATGAATTTTCAAAGCTAGCGAGCAATGGTCAACAAGTTTTTGAGCGAGTTGAAACGTTCTCTAAACCTATTATTGCTGCAATTCATGGTGCTGCACTAGGCGGGGGCTTAGAATTAGCGATGAGTTGTCATCTGCGCTTTGTGACAGAATCTGCGAAATTAGGACTACCTGAATTACAATTAGGTCTTATTCCAGGTTTTGGGGGTACACAACGTCTACCACGATATGTAGGAGTTGCAAAAGCTGCAGAAATGATGTTCACAAGTGAGCCGATTTCTGGTACAGAAGCTGTACAATGGGGTTTAGCAAATCGTGCATTTACAGATGAAGCATTACTAGAAGAAACGTTAAAGGTAGCAAAGAAAATTGCGAAGAAGAGTCCGGTAGCTTTAAAAGCTGCTATTCAAACATTGCAATATGCAAAGCATGCTTCATTCTATGAAGGGATTGAGGCGGAAGCAAAATCCTTTGGTACAGTATTCGTTTCAGAAGATGCAAAAGAGGGAATTCAAGCATTTATTGCAAAACGCGAGCCTGTGTTTACTGGTAAATAATATTCCATCAGTGTCGATAGCGACTTGAAAGAGTGTTATCGACGTTATCGACACTGAAAATATATAATATTTATAAGTTTACTTAGAAATAAAAATCGTTTCAGGGGGTATGGATATATGAACATTTTTGCATTAATTAAACGTACGTTTGATACAGAAGAAAAAATCGTTGTGTCGGGTGGTAAAATCCAAGAGGATGGCGCAGAATTCATCATCAATCCTTACGATGAATATGCCATTGAAGAAGCTATTCAAGTACGAGATGCTGCAGGCGGTAAAGTAACAGTTGTTTCAATTGGTGGCGAAGATGCAGAGAAGCAATTACGCACAGCACTTGCAATGGGGGCTGATGAAGCGGTTCTGATTAATACAGAAGACGATCTAGATGAATTGGATCAAAATGCAGCAGCATATATTTTAGCTGAATATTTAAAAGATAAAGACGCTGATTTAATTTTATCAGGAAACGTTGCAATTGACGGAGGCTCTGGTCAAGTAGGACCTCGTGTTGCAGATTTACTAGGCATTAACTATGTTACAACAATTACAAAGCTTGAAATTGATGGAACATCTGCGAAAATTGTACGTGATATTGAAGGTGACTCAGAAGTAATCGAGACATCTTTACCACTTTTAGTAACAGCTCAGCAAGGTTTAAACGAGCCACGTTACCCATCTTTACCAGGGATCATGAAAGCGAAGAAGAAACCGCTTGCAGAACTTGAGTTAGATGATTTAGATATCGATGAAGATGATGTAGAAGTTAAGGTAGAAACAGTTGATATTTTCTTACCAGCTCAAAAGGCTGCAGGTCGTATTCTTGAGGGCGAACTTTCTGCTCAAGTAAAAGAGCTAGTAAACCTACTTCATACAGAGGCAAAAGTAGTTTAAGTCATCTGATGACACAAATCGAATCTTAAAGGGTAACGGAGGGAATATACTATGTCAAAAAAAGTATTAGTATTAGGTGAAGTTCGTGAAGGAAGCTTACGTAATGTTTCTTTCGAAGCAATTGCGGCTGCAAAGCAAATCGCTGATGGCGGTGAGGTTGTTGGTGTTCTTTTAGGAGATGCTGTAGCAGGTTTAACGGGTCCATTATTTGAATATGGTGCTGACCGTGTTGTAACGGTAGAGCATCCACATTTAAAACAATATACGTCTGATGGCTATGGCCAAGCTTTATTAGCTGTAATTGAGGAAGAAAAGCCAACAGGTATCGTGTTTGGTCATACTGCAAACGGTAAAGATTTATCACCAAAAATTGCAAGTAAATTACAAGCAGGTCTTGTATCTGATGTAACGTCTATGGAAGGTGCTGGTGATGATGTTGTATTCATCCGTCCAATTTACTCTGGTAAAGCTTTTGAAAAAGTGAAAGTAAAAGACGGCTTAGTTTTAGCTTCAGTTCGTCCAAATAATATTGCGCCGTTAGAAAAAGTAGCAGGAAAATCTGGTGACATCACTTCTCTTACTGTAGATATTACAAACCTTCGAACAATTATTAAAGAGGTTGTACGTAAATCTTCAGAGGGTGTCGATCTTTCAGAGGCAAAAGTAGTTGTAGCAGGTGGTCGTGGCGTAAAGTCAGAGGATGGCTTTGAACCATTAAAAGAGCTAGCAGATTTACTTGGAGGTGCAGTTGGAGCTTCACGTGGTGCATGTGATGCTGAATATTGTGACTACTCACTTCAAATTGGTCAAACAGGTAAGGTAGTAACACCGGATCTTTACATTGCAGCGGGTATTTCTGGAGCAATTCAGCACTTAGCGGGAATGTCAAATTCAAAAGTAATTGTTGCGATTAATAAGGATCCAGAGGCAAATATTTTCAAAGTTGCGGACTACGGTATCGTAGGCGATTTATTTGAAGTAGTGCCTCTTCTAATCGAAGAATTTAAAGCGTTAAAAGTGAACGCATAATAAATGTGCAGGGAGGATGTATCTTCCCTGCTTTTTTTGTTGAATTTTTTGACTTTTTAAAGTTATTGCAAAATAAAATGTTGACATAATTAATTTTTGAACGTATAGTGATGAATATTAAATTAACTTATTTCAGCGGATCAAACACTACTGAAATAAGTTAAAGCCTCCGGCGGATGTCACGGAATCAGGAAGGAGTTCTTTGTGCAAGCACAAAGCTGATTCCAGACGCAATTATGCCGAGGCATAATTGATTTTTATTTCTTCAAAAAAGAAACGCAAAGATTAGGAGTAGTAAAAGCCCATTATTTGGTGAAGAGAGCTGCGGGTTGGTGCAACGCAGTCCAATAAGACTTTGAACTTGCCTATGAGCGGTAAAACAAATGGAATTTTCATAATATTCCATTTGTTGAACGGTTAACCTTCGTTACTAGGTTTTTAAGTAGGGTTCTAAAAGAACCAATTAGAGTGGTACCGCGGTTTGCTTATGGCATATCGTCTCTTCTTTCATTTGTTAATGAAGGAACAGACGATATGCCTTTTTTTCGTCTAGGCTAAAGCGCTACATCCTCGAGGTCGCTTCGACCCCTTGGGCAAAAGTGGAGGAACGTTTACTTTTGCTTCGGGCTCTCCAACGCTTGTCGGATGTAAACGAGCGCTTTAGCGCATTTGTTGATTTTAGGAGGTAAGGAAATGGAAAATGGCAATCAGAAATTAAAAAGAACGATGACCTCACGGCATATTACGATGATGGCTTTAGGTGGTGCCATTGGTGCAGGGTTATTTAAAGGAAGTAGTGCAGCTATTGATATGGCAGGGCCATCAGTACTTATTGCGTACTTAATTGGTGGGATAATCCTGCTGTTTGTTATGCAAGGTTTAGCAGAAATGGCAGTCCGTAATAGCGAAGCCAGAACATTTAGAGATCTAGTGCAAGCCGTTTTAGGAAAGTATCCAGCTTATTTCCTAGATTGGATTTATTGGAAAATGTGGGTGTTGAATATTGCTGCAGAATCTATAGTTGCGGCCATTTTTATTCAATATTGGTTGCCAGATTACCCGATTTGGATACTTGCATTATCTGTTTCAGTGTTAGTTACAGCCGTAAACTTGTTATCAGTGAAAGTCTTTGCTGAAACTGAATATTGGCTGGCGTTAATTAAAATTACCGTTATTGTGGTGTTCATTATAGCGGGATTAATTTTATTGCTTGTTACTTTTGGTAATCATACAGCTGTTGGTTTTTCTAATTTAACGGAACATGGTGGTTTCTTCCCGAACGGATCAATGGGATTGATTTCTGCAATGCTTGTAGTTATTTACTCTTATGGTGGTACTGAAATTATTGGTATTACATTAGCTGAAACGAAGAATCCTGAAAAAGTAGTGCCAAAAGCTGTTCGTAGTACATTAGTACGTATTGTAACTTTTTATTTAGTTCCTTTCTTTATTATCGTTAGCTTGATTCCTTGGAATGAAGTAAATGGGGTGCCGGAAAGTCCGTTTGTGATGGTCTTTAAAATGGTTGGGATTCCTGGTGCTGACCATATTATGAATGCTGTTGTTATACTCGCAATTATTTCGTCAATGAACTCAGGGCTTTATGGTTCATCGCGAGTTCTGTATACACAAGCTGTAGACGGGCGTGTTCCTAAAATCTTTGCATATTTATCAAAACGAAAAGTTCCGGTATATGCCATATTAATGTGTACCTTCGCTTTATATATAGCTGTAATATTTTCTTTATTTGCGGGAAGCAGAACTTTTGATTTCCTAATGGGTTCACTTGGATATACTGTGCTATTTATTTGGCTAATTATTGCGATTGCACATCTGAAATCGCGTAAAAAACAGTCAGAAAAAACAAGTACCTATGCAGTAAAATGGTTCCCTTACACAACTTGGATAGCTATTATTGCGTTAAGCGCAATCCTAATTGGTATTATTTTTACAACGTCTATTATCGTAACAGGTATTACTTTAGCTATTTATCTTTTTATTACGTTAACCTATGTCTTTAAAGGTCGTTTTCAAGAAAATTAGGAAACACTAAAAATGAACTTAATGCCTAAATCGACCTGAATTTTCATAAATTATGCATACTAGGCAGATTGTTCGCTCAAGAGAATTTATCCATGCTATACTACAAACATAGTAAGTTTAAGGAGGATTTCAAATGGCAATTGTACATGCAACAGATGCAACTTTCCAAGATGATATTAAAGAAGGGTTAGTACTAGTAGACTTTTGGGCTGCTTGGTGCGGACCTTGTAAAATGATTGGACCAGTTCTTGAAGAAATGGATGCTGCAGGTAGTGCGGCTAAAATTGTAAAAGTAGATGTAGATAACAACCAAGGTACTGCAGCGCAATACCAAATTATGTCTATCCCATCTTTACTACTTTTCAAAGACGGTGAATTAGTAGACAAAACTGTTGGTTTCCAACCAAAAGAAGCGTTAGAAGCATTTATCGCAAAACACGCTTAATCTATTAGAAAAAAAGAGTCGAGCCATCAATAGATGTGCTTGGCTTTTTTTCGTTATATAATAAAGAGAGAGCTATGGATAGGGCAATGTTGTGTGCAAAGCTCTATAAAAAGGAACGAACGCTAGTTTTAACAAAAAGGAGGGCAGGTAGGCGATGAATGATTTAATTAAACGAAAGCTTGAAATTTTACCAGATCAGCCTGGCTGCTATTTGATGAAAGATCGACAAGGTACTATTATTTATGTCGGGAAAGCAAAAGTGCTGAAAAATCGAGTACGCTCGTATTTTACTGGTACGCATGAAGGAAAAACTCAGAGACTTGTAAGTGAAATAGAAGATTTTGAGTATATTGTGACATCCTCCAATATTGAAGCATTAATTTTAGAGCTTAATCTTATAAAACTACATGACCCGAAATACAATGTTATGTTGACGGATGATAAAACATATCCGTATTTAAAAATTACAAATGAAAAACATCCACGACTTATTACAACACGAAAAGTGAAAAAGGATAAGGCAAAATATTTTGGTCCATATCCAAATGCGTATGCAGCAAGTGAGACGAAAAAGCTGCTAGATCGTTTATATCCTCTTCGAAAATGTGTACAACTTCCTTCAAAGGTTTGTTTGTATTATCACATGGGGCAATGTCTAGCTCCTTGTGTGAAAGAGATTAATGTTGACACTTACAACGATATGATTGAAGATATGACAAAATTTTTAAATGGTGGGGTTGAAGAAGTTAAAAAAGAGCTAGAGGTAAAGATGCTAGCGGCCGCAGAAAATTTAGAGTTTGAGCGTGCGAAGGAATTTCGCGATCAAATTGCACATATTGATACAGTCATGCAAAAGCAAAAAATCGTATCAAGTGATACAACTAACCGCGATGTATTTGGCTATGCAGTCGAGAAAGGCTGGATGTGTGTGCAAGTTTTCTTTGTCCGTCAAGGAAAGCTCATTGAGCGAGATGTCTCGATATTTCCGATTTATCAAGATGCAGAAGAGGAGTTTTTAACGTTCGTTGGGCGATTTTATGAAAAGCTAGAGCATATTAAGCCTAAAGAGATTTTTATCCCACAATCTATTGATGCGGATATTTTAACGGAATTATTAGAAGTGAAGGTACTAACACCAAAACGTGGGCAAAAAAAAGAGCTTGTTGATTTAGCGATTAAAAATGCTGAAATTGCTGTAGCAGCGAAGTTCCAGCTTATTGAACGACAGGAAGAACGTACAATAGGAGCATGTGAGGCGCTCGGTGAAGCTATGGGCATTTCTGTGCCCTTACGGATCGAAGCTTTCGATAATAGTCATATGCATGGAACAGATGCTGTATCTGCAATGGTTGTATTTATCGATGGTAAACCTGCAAAGAAGGATTATCGAAAATACAAAACACGTACAGCTGCCAAGCACGATGATTACGGGGCAATGCAGGAAGTGATCCGTCGTCGCTATACACGAGTATTAAAGGAAGGTCTACCTTTACCAGATTTAGTACTAATTGATGGCGGGAAGGGGCAAATGGAAGTCGCGCGGGAAGTATTAGAGGATGAGCTCGGCCTTGTTATTCCAATTGCCGGATTAGCAAAAGATGACAAGCATAATACGTCTCAGCTTCTATTTGGTGATCCACCTGAAGTAATTGCATTAAAGCGCACAAGCGATGGCTTCTATTTACTGCAACGAATTCAAGACGAAGTACACCGCTTTGCTATTACTTTCTTACGACAGCAGCACGAGAAGCATGCTATACAATCTGTCCTCGACC
Source organism: Lysinibacillus sphaericus (assembly GCF_015844675.1). Taxonomy (GTDB): domain Bacteria; phylum Bacillota; class Bacilli; order Bacillales_A; family Planococcaceae; genus Lysinibacillus; species Lysinibacillus sphaericus_E. The sequence continues at coordinate 187,174 of NZ_LDGC01000092.1, forward strand.
AAATAGAGGGAGTTGGTCCAAAGCGAAAACAGCAATTACTTAAGCATTTTGGCTCTGTCAAAAAAATTCGTGAGGCAAGTGTGCAAGCATTACAGGAAGCAGGGTTGCCAGCCAGTCTAGCTAGCAATATCTATACTTATTTTCATTCAGCAGAAAACACTACCTCTGAAGGGTAAGTGAAATGAATGTAAATGGAATTCCTTTTCGGTAGTCCAAACACCTGCATCTGCCGCTACGCTTTCGGTACAAAAGAGATTTGCTAAAATAGAGGAACTCAGTCTAAGAACGCCACGTCTTGTGGCATTACCGAAATGACCGACATCGTGTCGGCCCTCTTGTTGTTGCTGTCGCTTCGCTTTCGCACAGACAAAAACATGTTGCTGTCGCTACGCTTTCGCACAGACAAAAGCATGTTGCTGTCGCTACGTTAGCACTGCGCTTTCGCACAAAAAACATCTGCAGGCATGGGCACAATTCAAAATCCAGACCCAATGTTTATCTGTAGCGAAAGCAAAGCGACAGTTACAATTACGCCAAGGCGAAATTGATTTTAAACAAGAGCCATTGTCAAAGGATTAGACGTATGCTAAGGTTTGTATATAACATAGCTATTCAATATAGCAATGTCATATACAGCATCTTAGTTTTTAAGTAGTTTCTACTTATTAAAATGGAAATTTCTTCGCTAAGATTCAATTAAATACAATCACTATTTAGTGATGATAGAGGTGCAAGGTTCAAGAGTAGTACATACGAGGATGAACAAGTCCAGTGAAAATGTATGAAAGGGGAACTTGCCGAAGTGGAGCATCGTTGTTTCCGATGCTGTGCTGGTTTTACATTTAAAAGATGTAAGACTGTCGATTCTAAACGTTTCGGAGAGCTATCACACATGCGCAAGTTACTTTTATTGTACATGTTATAGGCAGCTTTCACGTTATGTGAGAGCTGCCTTTTTAGATTTCTCGAAACAACATTTATTCAAGGCTGTTACTCTTACCTAAAAGTTGAAGGGTGTTATTTGCTTTTACGATGTTTTTTTTATGAAAAGCTGCAAAATTATAGCTACTTTATAATCAGCGAAATGATTAAATACGAAGGAGAATGAAAAGGATGGAGAGAATTGTGATGAAATTTGGTGGTGCTGCATTAGCATCAACTGAACACATTCAAGATGTTGCAAAAAAGGGATTGCAGAAAAGGATAGTGGTTTTGATATTGTCGTTGTCACTACAGCAATGAGAGGGACGTCCAAAGAATTAGCAAAGATGGCTTGTAATCTATCAGACAATGTGTCTAAACGTGAACTAGACGCACTATTGTCAACAAGCTCACAACTATCAAGTGCATTAGTGGCAATTGCTTTGCAGGAAGAAGGTTATGATGCAGTGTCATTAACAGGTTGGCAGGCAGGTATTCAAACCGATGCGGTGTATGGCAATGCACGAATTGATGAGATAGAAGCTATTCGAATAGAAGAGCATTTTACTCAGGGGAAAATCGTTGTCGTTGCAGGGGAACAGGGGATCGATACTTCGCGAAATATTACGACGCTTGGTAAAGGTGGTGCGGAGACGACGGCTTTAGCAATTGCTGCAGCATTAGAGGCAGAGCACGTAGATATTTATACGAATGTGGATGGAGTCTATACAGCTGATCCAAGTCAGATTGCTAGGGCACAAAAGTTAAAAGAAATTTCCTATGATGAAATGCTAGAGCTATCAAACTTAGGATCACAAATTTTACACCCACGGGCTGTAGAAATAGCAAAGAAGTTTCAAATCCCAGTTACCATTCGGTCAAGCGAAAAAGATATAGAAGGTACTTTATTGAAGGAGGAAGTTGAAATGGAGAAAAATTTAATTGTACGAGGTGTTGCCTATGAGTCAGACGTTATTCGCTTAACGGTAGGGTATGATGCTTATTCTAATGCTTCGTTAGCAGATATTTTCACAATACTTGCAGAAAATCGCATAAACGTTGATATAATCGTACAAGCAATAATTGATGGTTTAAAGCCGACTGTATCATTTACAATTTTAAAAGAGGAGTTCGCTGATGCATTACGTGTCCTAGAAGATAGTAAAGTATCACTAGGGTTTAGTTTTGCTGATTTTGAAATCGGTTTAGCGAAAGTCTCTATTATTGGCTCAGGAATGGCATCTAACCCGGGAGTGGCTGCCCGTATGTTTGATCGTTTACGTCGTGAAGGCATCCCTGTAAAAATGGTAAGTACTTCTGAAATAAAAGTGTCTGTCGTTGTTCCTCAGGACGAGATGGTTCGCGCAGCAAATGCATTACATGACGAATTTAATTTAGATTAAGCGCTTTACATATAATATGAATAGGATGTGTCATTAAATGGCACATCCTTTTTTTGTTTACACTAATTTCATACTTTATCCAATTTTATTGTTATATAATAAATGTGACATGTTTTTCCAAGTGGAGGGTGGGAGTTAATATGGTGTTATTCGGTTTATTTCAAAAGCCAGTGGATGAAAGCGTTGAGCAACACAACGATTTAGAAATACAAATATTAAAAAAGCGAATTCTGGAATTAGAACTTGAGCACGACAGTATTGATGTTAAAAATGCAATTTTAGACTTTGTACTAGCGCATATGGAGTTAATTAATTTTCAAACGGCTTTAAAGGTTCAAAATGTCTCAACAAGTGTAGGGGATATTTCAGCAATGAGTGAAGAAATGTCGTCAAATACAGAAGAGATACTTGCAGTTGAGCAAAATGTTAATGCAAACATTCAAGAAATTAAACAGCATTCATTACTCCTTGTAGAGGAAATGGAATCGTCCATTACAAAAGGTGAACTGGTTCAGGAGTTGTTGTCTAAAGGAGCTCATTCAACAGAGCAGTTGTATAATGAAATAACTAAAATGGATGATATCGGTAAAGGTGTAACTGGGATTGCTGATCAAACACAACTACTATCCTTAAATGCCTCTATAGAAGCTGCACGTGCTGGTGAGCATGGAAAAGGATTTAATGTTGTTGCGATGGAGGTAGGGAAGTTAGCCAACAGCTCGAAAGGTTCATTGCAAGAAATGACGAAGATTCGATCAGTCATTGATAAGAAATTACATAATACAATAACAAATATTAAAGAAGTCGAACATTATTTAACGGACTTTTTAAGTATCATGAAGAACAATATTACTAATTTGACTGTAACAAGTAAAAATATTGAAGAAGCGGCACATGGCATTGATCAAATAACAGTCGCATCAGAAGAAAATGTAATAGCTGTAGGACGTTTAGCAGAAACAACGACGGAATTATCGCATACTAGTGACTTCTCGGATATAATACAAAATCAAGTGTCTGAAATGTTAAAAGCTATTGCCCCTACAATCCGTAAGCCTAAAGAGCAAACGGTAGTTAGCCAATTGGCAGCAAGGTTAATGGACCATGCGAGCTTTTTAAGAAATGCTATACAAAAGGCTGGCCATAAAGAAATTATAAAAACCCATCATCAATGTAAGTTTGGGGAATGGTATTATGGCCATTTTGAGGAATATCGGAATTTACCGGAATATCTTCATATAGAACAACCTCATGAATTGGTACATATAGCTGCACAAAAATTAGTGAATGAACTGTCAATCAAAAACTTAGAGGAAATGATTCAATACTCACTAAATATTTTAGAAGCGTTTATTTCGTTAATAGATGTACTTTTAAAAGAAAGACATGCCCAACTATAAATATTAAAAGGATTGTCATCCATAAATTTGGAGTGACAATCCTTTTCGTTTTATTCTGAAGGAACGGTGTTCATGATTCGTTCCTTGACGTCCCATTTAACTGTAAATGTAACGTTCTGTTGCTTTTCACGTTTTTCATCATAGCATTCGGTTAAATAACCTTTTGTTTGCTGGATTTGTTCAGCTATAAATCCTGCTTCTAGTCTAAAGCTACGTAGACCGATTTGTAACAGTTCTGGATCATTTGTCAACTGGAATGTACGTCCATCCTTCGATTCCTTGACAAGCTCTAAATTACCCCAGCAGGCATCTGCGAAAAATGCGATAAGTTCATCTTGACTTTTACATGGGAACTTCCGTGCTAGGTCTTTTCCTGCCCAGTAAAGAACATCACCTTCATGTTTACCAAGAATGGAAGATAAAATATAATCGCGAATTATCTCATAGCCAAATGCTGAGATTGTAGGTGATGAAGTGTTTAACATTTAAATCCTTCTTTCTTAGAATTTTCTTATAATTTGACACTGATAAAGTAAAGATAGATTTTTCGAGAAAAAACGATGCATCATGTACTAGATTGTTTCTTTAATAAGGAATATGAAAAACTCTTAGTTGCCTTGACGCTCGTAGCTCTTGAGAGTACAATAAACATGTCATAATATTGTACCATGATGAAATACACAGTCAATGAAGTATCAGTTACAAAATGATGACTTCTTTTGTTGTGATATTTTAAGTACTAAGGGGGGTAACAGTCTTGTCGAAAGATCGAGAGTTTTTATGGCGTCGTTTACATTCTCTACTTGGTGTCATTCCAGTAGGTCTGTTTCTGATGTTCCACTTGTCAATGAACTTCACTGCTGTTGGTGGTGAACAAGCTTACAATAATGCAATAGGTAAGATGGATTTAATTCCACACAATCTTCTGTTAGTAATTGAATGGGTAGTTATTTATATCCCATTATTGTTCCACGCATTCTATGGTGTATTCATTGCATTCACAGCTTCACCAAACACAGGGCGTTTCAGCACATACCGTAACTGGATGTTCTCATTACAACGTTTCACTGGTGTATTCTTAGTGATTTTCATTGCATGGCATATTTTCCAAACACGTATCCAAAAAGCGTTAGGTTCAGAAGTTGAATACAATATGATAGCAGATATCGTATCGAATCCATTCATGCTTGGATTCTACATTGTTGGTATTATATCAGCAACTTTCCACTTATCTAACGGTTTATGGGCATTCCTAGTAAGCTGGGGTATTACACAATCTCCTCAGTCTCAAAAGGTTGCTACTTATGTAACAAACATTATTTTCGTAATTCTAAGTGTAGTTGGTGTAGCTGCTATTTTAGCTTTCGTTTAATGTAATAGAAGCTACTATAGAGCACATGACAATCATTGCAATTTTTTAAGAGGAGTGAGAAATAATCATGGCGAAAAGCAAAATAATTGTTGTCGGCGGCGGTCTAGCTGGTCTGATGGCAACGATTAAAGCAGCTGAAGTTGGTACTGAAGTTGATTTATTCTCATTAGTTCCTGTAAAACGCTCACACTCCGTATGTGCGCAGGGCGGAATTAATGGTGCGGTAAATACAAAAGGTGAAGGGGATTCTCCTTGGATCCACTTTGATGATACAGTTTACGGTGGGGACTTCTTAGCGAACCAACCACCAGTTAAGGGTATGTGTGATGCAGCCCCTGGTATTATTCATTTAATGGACCGTATGGGTGTTATGTTCAACCGTACACCAGAAGGTCTTCTTGATTTCCGTCGTTTTGGTGGTACATTACACCACCGTACAGCATTCTCTGGTGCGACGACTGGTCAACAATTACTATACGCACTAGACGAGCAAGTTCGTTCTCACGAAGTAGCTGGTTTAGTTAACAAATATGAGCACTGGGAATTCCTTGGTGCAATCGTCGATCCTGACGGCGTTTGTCGTGGTATCGTAGCGCAAGATATGCGTACAGAAGAAATTAAATCATTCCGTGCAGACGCTGTTATTATGGCGACTGGTGGCCCTGGTATTATCTTCGGTAAAACAACAAACTCTGTAATTAATACAGGTTCTGCTGCTTCTATCGTTTATCAACAAGGTGCTTCTTACGCGAATGGTGAGTTCATTCAAATTCACCCAACAGCTATTCCTGGAGATGACAAAAACCGTCTAATGTCAGAATCAGCTCGTGGTGAAGGTGGCCGTATTTGGACTTATAAAGACGGTAAGCCTTGGTACTTCTTAGAAGAGAAATATCCTGCATATGGTAACTTAGTACCACGTGATATTGCAACACGTGAAATTTTCGACGTTTGTGTAAACCAAAAACTTGGTATCAACGGTGAAAACATGGTATACCTAGATCTTTCTCATAAAGATCCACATGAGTTAGATGTAAAACTTGGTGGTATTATTGAAATCTACGAAAAATTCGTAGGGGATGATCCACGTAAATTACCAATGAAAATTTTCCCAGCAGTTCACTATTCAATGGGTGGATTATGGGTTGACTACAACCAAATGACTGAAATTCCTGGTTTATTTGCAGCGGGTGAATGTGATTACTCTCAACATGGTGCAAACCGTCTTGGTGCGAACTCATTATTATCTGCTATCTATGGTGGTATGGTTGCTGGTCCAAACGCGGTAGATTATGTTAAACATCTTAAAAAGCATGCTGAAGATCTTCCACAAGAGATTTTCGATGCTCGTGTTAAAGAAGAACAAGCTAAGTGGGATGCTATCATGAAAATGGATGGTACAGAAAACGCTTACTTACTTCATAAAGAGCTTGGTGAAATGATGACAGCTACTATGACAGTAGTACGTTATAACGACCAACTTAAAGATACATTAAACAAACTTGATGAATTCCAAAAACGTTGGGAAAACATTAACATCAACGATACACAAAAATGGAGTAACCAAGGTGCTCACTTTACACGTCAGTTGAAAAATATGATTTACTTAGCGAAAGTAATGACAAAAGGTGCATTATTACGTGACGAATCTCGTGGTGCACACTATAAACCAGATTTCCCGAACCGTGATGATGAGAAGTTCTTAAAAACTACAATGGCGAAATTTGACCCAACTACTGGTGATCCAATTATCACATACCAAGAAGTCGACGTTTCATTAATTCCACCACGTAAACGTGATTACTCTGCGAAAGGAGACTAAGAATTATGAATATCGCAGCTAATACTGGAAGAATGGTCAAAGTTGAAATTTTACGTCAAGATACACAAGGTGGCAATGGCTACTGGCAGAAATTCGAAATTCCTTACCGTCATGGTATGAACGTTATTTCTGTATTAATGGAAATTCAAAAGAATCCAGTTATGTCAAATGGTGAAAAAACAACACCAGTTGCATGGGATATGAACTGTCTTGAAGAAGTTTGTGGTGCATGTTCAATGGTTATCAATGGACGCCCACGTCAATCTTGTTCAACGCTTGTTGACCAATTGACTGAGCCAATTAAACTTGAGCCTATGAAAACTTTCCCAGTTATTCGTGACTTACAAGTTGACCGTGAACGTATGTTCAATGCACTTAAAAAAGTTAAAGCATGGGTTCCAATCGATGGTACTTATGATTTAGGTGAAGGTCCACGTATGCCAGAAGGTAAACGTCAATGGGCTTATGAATTATCTAAATGTATGACTTGTGGTGTATGTATGGAAGCATGTCCAAACGTGTCTGAAAAAGCTTCATTCATCGGACCAGCACCATTATCACAAGTACGTCTTTTCAATACTCACCCAACTGGTGCAATGATTAAAGACGAGCGTTTAAATGCGATCATGGGTGATGGAGGCCTTGCAAACTGCGGTAACTCACAAAACTGTGTAGCTGCATGTCCAAAAGGTATTCCTTTAACAACATCTATCGCATCATTAAACCGTGCAACTACAGTGCAAATGTTCCGTAACTTCTTCGGTTCTGACCACTACGTTGACTAATAGTACAAGCTTTTACTTCCAAACTCCCTTACACATAATGTGTGAGGGAGTTTTTTTCTATGGAAAATATCAAATAAATTTATAGATTAACTACTTGTAAATGCCCGATTTATATAGACTGATAGAAATCCTGTTGACTAATGTTTCGCATGATAGGAAGTTCTCAATAGAGGCATTTTTAAGAAAAAGTAAATATGATGATATAAGTACAACATAGAAAGACTTTAATGCATAAAATAAGGGATTTTTAAATATATCGAGCTAAAATGTAAATTTTCTATGATAAAATAGTTTTTTGCTTTATAATGAATGCATATTCATTTATCAATTGCTAATTCTATCTACTGTTTGGGAAAAGGCGCATGAAAATTAGGGGGATGGCTAAGATGAAAGCAAATTATTTTGGAGATTTTCAGGAATGGACTAAGGATTTTGCATTTTATATTGAGATCCGTGTACGTTTTTCAGAAACGGATATGTACGGTCATATGAATAATACAGTTAGCTTTACATATTTTGAACAGGCACGAATCGATTATTTCCGCCATTTAGGTGTTCTCATGCCATCAGCAATGGATGAAAATATAGAAGGGATTCCGATTGTAGCTGACTTACAGTGTGATTACGTGAAGCAAGTTTTCTTTGATGATGTGCTCAAAATTTATACGAAAATAGCGACAGTAGGGAACTCATCAATGGATATTCATTATTTAGCGAAAAATCAGCATGATGAGGTTTGCTTTACAGGTCGGGGGACGGTAGTGCAAATGAACCCTCGAACTGGGAAGAGTGTACCTTTATCTGAAGAGACAAAAATTCAGCTAGCAAGCTTGGTGATCATATAATGGTCTCTCAACGGTTGAAATTGCATTTCCCTATTGAATTTATTCTTTTATGGAAGCAATTTCCGATTTTTTTTAGGAAACACGAGATATTAATGAAAATAGCCGTCACCGCTCCTCATTCCTTAACATAAGTTACAATACGTGCGGGGGAGGAGGGTGTAACTGAAAATGAATGGCTCTCATCATCGTTCTCTTTTAACAAACCGAGAACGTGAAATATTTGCGCTTTTATTAGCTGAAAAAACAACGAGGGATATTGCAGAGCAACTTGGTATTAGTGAAAAAACAGTGCGAAATCACATTTCCAATACAATTCAAAAGTTAGGTGTAACAAATCGATCTCAAGCGTTAATTGAGCTGTTACGCTTAGAAGAATTTAAATTAGACTAAAAGGACACTTGCTATTTCAGAAAAAAAACGACAAAATAGAACTATTCAACGTATTTTTAGGAGTGAAATAGTTATATGTCGGATGAAGTAACAAAACACTCACCTGAAACCGTTGCAACGGTTGAAAAGGAATTACGCTATATAGCGGCGATTGTGAAGCAAAAAGGAAGAGAGATTGTTTCACAATATGCGATTACGCCGCCACAATTTGTTGCATTACAGTGGTTAGAAGAGCTTGGCGATATAACAATTGGCGACCTGTCAAATCGATTATACTTAGCTTTTAGTACAACAACAGATTTAGTGGACCGTATGGAGAAAAATGAATTAGTTAAGCGAGTGCGTGACGAAAATGATCGTCGTGTCGTTGTTGTTCATCTTCTCGAAAAGGGCGAACGTATTATTCAAGAGGTTATTGAAAAAAGACAGCAATATTTGCAAGAGAAGCTTGTTGGTTTTAACGAACAAGAAGTCGCGCAATTATCAAGCTATTTAGAAAAACTACATGTACACATGAAACAGGATTGAGGCGGAAAGTATGAATGCCCCGATAGGCGTTATTGACTCAGGAGTAGGCGGTTTAACCGTAGCAAAAGAAATAATGAAGCGATTACCAAATGAAACAGTCTATTATATTGGTGATACAGCAAGATGTCCGTATGGTCCAAGAACTCGACAAGAAGTGCGGAATTTTACTTGGCAAATGGCAAAAGCACTAGAAAAAATGAATATCAAAATGCTCGTCATTGCTTGTAATACAGCGACTGCAGTAGCACTCGAAAGTTTACAAAGAAATATGCCTTTTCCGGTACTAGGCGTTATTAATGCTGGCGCACGTGCAGCTGTAAAGAAAACGAAGCGACATGAAGTCGTTGTGCTTGCAACTGAAGGAACAATTAAAAGTGGTGCGTATGAGGAAGCCTTATTATCACTGAATACGTCAACTCATATAATTCCACTTGCTTGTCCAACATTCGTACCACTTGTAGAAAGTGGCGAATATAAAGGTGAATTTGCAAATAATTTAATTGCGGAAGGCTTAAAGCCACTGAAAAATGAACAATTTGATACGGTCATATTAGGATGTACGCATTATCCAATTTTGCAAAAACAAATTGAAGCTGTTGTGGGAGAAGAAGTTTTTGTGTTATCTTCCGCAGAGGAAACAGCAAAGGATGTTCAAGAAATGCTTGCTTATAATGGCACTTTGGCTGACCCAGACGCTGTGCCTGCTCATAAATTTTATGCAACGGGTTCTGTGCCAATTTTCCGTTCAATTGCTGAAAATTGGCTTGAGCAAGGTACTCTTCAAATAAAACGTATGACATTAAAATAAAAAATCAGCTTAGCTATGAGCTAGGCTGATTTTTGACGTTTTTAGCATAGTACATAAGGAATGAGCACTTTTTTGAAGATCAAAATTATGTTAAGATGAGTGCGCGAAAGTATTTAGGAGGAACGAAAAATATGACAAGATTTGATGGAAGAAATGTAGATGCACTGCGTCCGGTGAAAATAGATAGTGAGTATTTATTGCACCCAGAAGGCTCAGTTTTAATTCAAGTAGGTAATACGAAAGTAATTTGTACAGCAACGATTGAAGATAAGGTTCCTGGTTTTTTACGTGGACAAGGTAAAGGATGGATCACTGCAGAATACTCAATGCTACCTCGTGCAACAGCACAGCGTACAGCACGCGAATCATCTCGTGGTAAAGTCAATGGCCGCACAATGGAAATCCAACGATTAATCGGTCGTGCATTACGTGCAATCGTGGACTTAGAAGCACTTGGTGAACGTACTGTATGGATTGACTGCGACGTGATTCAAGCAGACGGAGGGACACGTACAGCTTCAATAACAGGAGCATTTGTAGCGATGACACAGGCAATTGCAAAGTTTGCTGAAGAAAAACCATTTAAAAAATTCCCAGTGACAGATTATTTAGCTGCAACAAGTGTTGGTATCGTAGAGGATCACGGGGCCATTTTAGACCTAAACTACGTTGAAGATGTCGCTGCTGCAGTAGATATGAATATCGTCATGACAGGAGCAGGACGATATGTTGAGCTACAAGGGACAGGTGAAGAAGCAACCTTTTCTCGTGAAGAGTTAAATGAACTACTAGCGTTAGGTGAAAAGGGTATTCAACAATTGATTGCACTTCAAAAAGAGACATTAGGTGAATTAGCTAACAAAGTGGGAGGAAATGAATAACATGAAACAAGTAGTAATTGCGACAAAAAATAAAGGAAAAGCAAAAGATTTCGAAGCGTTATTTGGACCACTTGGCTATGAAGTTGTAACGATGTTTGATGTTGCCCCGGATATGGAAATAGAAGAAACAGGCACTACTTTTGAGGAAAATGCAATCTTAAAAGCAGAAGCATTAGCAAAAGAGCTTGGAACAATTGTTATTGCTGATGATAGCGGCTTAGCTGTCGATGCCTTAAATGGTGAACCAGGTGTGTATTCTGCACGTTATGCTGGCGATCATGATGATGAAGCCAACATGGTTAAACTACTAGAAAACTTAAAAAATGTCGAGGATGAAAAGCGTACAGCACGCTTCTGCTGTTGCATTGCAATTGCAGGGCCTGATTTTGCAACGACAACAGTTTTTGGTACTTGTGAAGGTATTATTGCTCACGAAAAGCGTGGCACAAACGGATTTGGTTATGATCCAGTCTTCTTTGTCCCAAGCTTAAACCGTATGATGGCAGAGCTTACAGCCGATGAAAAAGGAGCAATTTCCCACCGCGGGAATGCGATTCGTAAGTTAAAGGAACAATTACCTAATCTTATAAAATAAGAGGTGATATCCATGCAAATACTTGTCATGAGTGATACACATGGCGATAGTAATGTAATTGAGAAAGTTCGTGGCTTTTACCCAAATGTCAATGCAGTCATTCATTGTGGAGATAGTGAGCTTCCTTTCTCTCATAAAGCATTAGAGGGCATGAAGAAAGTACGAGGCAATTGTGACATTGATAAAGCTTTCCCTGATGAAGAAGTATTCGATTTAGAGGATGCTACAATCTTTGTCACACATGGCCATTTATTCAATGTTAAAACTTCTATCTTGTCTTTATCCTATCGTGCAAAAGAAGTAAACGCGCAAATTGCGTGCTTTGGTCACTCACATGTTCTTGGGGCGGAAATGATTGATGATGTATTATTTTTAAATCCGGGGAGCTTATTAAAACCACGAGGTCGTAAAGAAAAAAGCTTTGCCCTTGTAGAGGTTGAAGATACTTATTTTGAAGTAAAGTTCTTTACGGATGATAATATCTGTATTTCCACCCACAAGTTTATGCGAAAATGATGAAACAAAAACGCTTAAGTTATAGAAACTCTAAGCGTTTTTTGTTTTATTCCAACGTAAATGGTAAAAATGGCTATGAATTGTTTATGATGAAGTAGAAAAAATAAATATAAACGTAACAAAGGAGAAAACATGGAAAATACAATGGGATGGAATTTTGATAATAGCTATACTCGCCTACCAAGCATTTTTTATTCATCAATCAATTTAAATCCAGTTCGTTCACCAAGGTTAATCATGTTAAATGAATCAGTTGCAAAGTCACTTGGATTAAACAGCAATGCTCTGAAAAGCGAGGAAGCAGTAGCGGTTTTTGCAGGTAACAACAATCCGACTGGTGGCATGCCTATTGCACAAGCTTATGCAGGTCATCAATTTGGTCACTTTAACATGCTAGGAGACGGAAGAGCGCTGTTATTAGGTGAACAGCTAACGCCAGCTCATGAACGCTTTGATATCGCACTAAAAGGCTCAGGAAGAACGCCTTATTCACGTGGCGGAGATGGCAGGGCTACACTTGGTCCAATGCTACGTGAATATATTATGAGTGAAGCTATGTATGCACTAGGTATCCCAACCTCTCGAAGTTTAGCTGTCGTGACTACAGGCGAAACGGTCCTTCGTGAAACAGAGCTTCCAGGCGCGGTTTTAACGCGAATTGCAAGCAGTCATTTGCGTGTTGGAACTTTCCAATATGCAGCGAACTTTGGAGCGGAGGATGAGCTAAGAGCATTGGCGGATTATGCTTTGGAGAGGCATTATCCCAATGTCGATAAAACTCAAAACCGTTATTTAAGCCTACTAGAGGAAGTTATAAAGAAACAAGCATCTCTTATTGCAAAATGGCAGCTAGTTGGTTTTATTCATGGGGTCATGAACACAGATAATATGACCATTAGTGGGGAGACGATTGATTATGGTCCTTGCGCTTTCATGGACACTTATGATCCAGCGACAGTATTTAGCTCTATTGACCGACAAGGACGTTATGCTTATGGTAACCAACCTAATATCGGAGGATGGGATTTAACACGATTTGCCGAATCATTAATACCGTTAATCCATGAAAATGAGGAAGAGGCTATACACATAGCTCAAGAGGCTCTAAAGCAATATCCTCAACTGTATTATGCAAACTGGGTAACAGGTATGAGAGCAAAGCTAGGAATATTTAATGAAGAAGATCAGGACGTGGCACTTATTGAAGAGCTTCTAAAGTTAATGCAACAACATGAAGCAGACTATACGAATACATTTATAGCATTAACCTTTGAAAAATTCACTGAATCAGCGTTCTTTAGTACAGAAGAATTTAAAGAATGGCATAAAAATTGGCTAGCAAGACTAGAAAGACAGCAGGAAACAAAGGACATGTCTCAGCAATTAATGCGTGAGCATAATCCAGCGGTAATTCCACGAAATCACCGTGTAGAAGAAGCATTAGAGGCTGCTGTTGAACAGGAAGACTATAGTGTAATGGAGCGATTACTAGAAGCTCTTGCCCAACCTTTTGCACATACTAAAGAGCAGCAGGAATATGCGACATTACCAACACCATCTAACCAACCTTATCGAACGTTTTGTGGCACATAAATAGAGAATGAGGGAGATTTCCTTTTTTCCATAGTGTAGAAAAATACATTGCTAAGAAAGTCTTTGTGAATGTAGAGGCGCTTTAGATAAGGGTGATTTCCGTTCCAGGTTACTCGCTTTCCCACGGGAGTCGAGTAGCCTTCCTCCCCAATCAGCGATAGTGTAGAGCTTTTATAAGTCTTTAAAATTTCAAAAGTGAACACTATTGCTACTTATCATAATCGAAAAGAAAAGACTTATAATAGTGACACAATTGTACACCTGTTATTTCTGCACTTTTGCACAGGCAAACCCCTTTGCTGACACTTCGCTTTCGTATATAAAAACCATTGTTGAAGTTTCGTTTTATCACTATAAATTTTGAGTGACATGCCAGAAGGTACAAGCTTGTGAAATGGTTGATTGGAGTGGAGGCTGGGCGACTCCTTGGGGATTAGCGTCACAGATGAGACCCTGGAGCGAGCAAAGCGAGTGAAGCGGCTCATCGGACGCCCCCAGGAAAGCGCCCAGCCGGAACGGAAATCAACCCCTCGTTTTGCCGAAGAGTCAAACTTAAATGATACTTTAATTTCATCTACGTAATAGTTCTTCAACACATGAAACGAAGGATAATTTCTTCGTTTTTTTATTTTGAAAAAATGTCACTACATAAATTCCTGAGCATACGCTATGTAAGAGTATTAGTGAAGGGGAATGTGTACAGTGCATAAGTATTCAAAAGGTTGGTTTGTAAAGCAACTTCGAGATCATGGTATTTTGGTGCATCCACAATTTAAAAGTCATTTAGGCAATTATAAAGAATCCGAACTGCGCAATTTATATTACCGATATGTTGAAAAAGAAACGGAAACGTTAGATTTAGAACAAAAATAATCATGTTTGTTTGAATAACTCCTTCGTAGGAAATAATTTAACTACAGAAAGGAGTTATTTTATGTGGAATAAATCATGGGTTTTGACGCAAATTTGGCAAGATGTGTTGTTCTTACATTGGCCGGTATCACCTAAGGATTTAGAGCAGTGCATTCCGCAAGAGTTAAAACTGGATCTCTATGAAAATAACGCTTGGCTTAGTGCTGTCCTTTTTAAAGTTCATGGACAACGACTAAGATTTCTACCACCATTATCAGGAGTGGATTCCTATTTGCAGCTAAATGTCCGGACATATGTTACATATAACGGCATGAAGGGAGTCTATTTTTTAAATTCCGATATTACGAATCGCTTTATTGTCCAAATAGCTAAAAAGGGCGGTTTAACATATCGCCATTCTAAAATATCTATCAAACAAAAAGAGAACAATTTTTCGTTTACAAGTTTATATTATGGTGCACTGGCAGAAAGGTTAAAAATTTCATACCAGCCGATTGCCAGTGAAATAAGTAGTTCTAACTTTGATAAATGGTTAGTAGAACGTTATCATTCTTGGTCAAAATGGAAAAATTCTTTATTTCGCATAGATATAGAGCATCTGCCATGGCAGCTACAACAAGTTCACATTAATATTAAAAGCAATACAATAGCGCCATTTGTGAAGGAATCAATACAAGGCATTCAACCGATTGCTCATTATTCAAAGAGTAAACAGGCTAAAATTTTCTCGCCAACTTTGGAAAAGAAATCACCGATTTATTGACGTTAATAAAAGAGGTAATAAAATTGCTTTACAATGGCGCTTGCAATCATATCCGACATAGCAAGTGCCTCTGCTTCAATTTCATCAAAAACTTCAATATCTTCTTGATAGTTTTTCTGAATCATCGTCACGGCTTCTTTTTTGGTTAAAGCTAAATGTGTATAGAACATTTTTTGCACTTCCTCCATACTCAAGTATGGATTAATTTCACTTAAAAATATGGCAATATCGTCAGCATTACGATACCATTCTTTTTCCTTTGCATCCGCTGTTGCTGTATCTCCTTTGGCAGCTGTAGTTACTAGCTGCGCAGCAATAAGAAGATGTTCTTTAATCAGCTCAGCATAACGATCAGCAATTTGGTCGCCGTAAAATGGACGTAGACAATTGCCTAAGTCCGTCGCATTTTGTAACAGTCGCTTCTGCACAAAGGGTAAATCAGGTAAGCCAAACACTATACTAATAATCGTCATTCTCGTCCAATTGACATGCTCCATCCATAATAAACGATTCATAGCCATAAAATCTGCTTCAGCCCTACTTATATAGCGACGAGGATCGTTCTGAGGCAATAAAAAATGGCGAACCGGTGCAGTATATTGTGTGGAAGCAGCTTTATATAACGCACTTAAAGGGCTAACGTAATATCCACTTGAATATGGGGACAATGTATTTCCACTCCCTCTAGTTTTTCCTTCTACTGTAGAATACTCAGAGGTATTTCCATATATGAAAAAACATTGTTATGAAAGAAGTGAATATGGCTATTTTACGTACATCATTTTCTTTGTCATCCCACCATCAACTATTAGATTAATGCTGTAAAAAATTATTTGTTTGAATCAAATCATTCCATTCATCCACTGTTACGTTCATAAAAAGATTTATGTTGAAATTTACCCGCCTTATTAATTAAAATATGAATAGTACCGAAATGATCAGTAAGAAATCCTGTTCTTTCGTATTAGCTGTCCACTCCCTTGTGCACCGCCAGTTACGACAACTACTAAATCTTTAAACATGTTAGCTACCACCAGTTTTTTGCTTTGTATTATTTAACAAAAGTAGCGTAGAGAGATGGCATAATGAGGTACAGGAAATCATATAATATTAATAATGAGGCAAACCTTGCCTTCATAGTAAAATTAATGTTGACTTTATCGTAAAAAGGACATATAATAAATATTGTCCTTGATATGGACTACATAAAATAACATCATGTCTCAGTAGCTCAGCAGGATAGAGCAACGGCCTTCTAAGCCGTCGGTCGGGGGTTCGAATCCCTCCTGGGACGTATCCAGGTTCAGATAGAATAAGTTTGAACAAAATGAAAAGCGCTTCAAACCCTTTAATAACAAGGGTTTGAGGCGTTTTTCCTTTTTTTGAGAATAGGTTAGAAAAGGATAGAAAATGAAAAGTTTCTACACATTTTCTACACAAGAAAGAGTAGCACGAAGACGCTACTTGTCTACTGTTGCACTAAGCCTCTGTAAGGTTAAGTGTAACTATTCGCATACAATTAGCCGAAGTTCTCATTAAACCACTTATTTTTGAATGCCATTCAACATTCTTCGTGAAATACTTTATAATTTGGAATGAATTAAATGAAGATTGGAAATGAATATGTGTAAAATGAAGGTGTAGATAGTTATAAGTGTTTTATGAAGATATAAAAATTTATTGCTACAGCTACCTTAAAAAGACTATATTTACAGTAGAGATCTGCTTAAAAATAGTGGAGTGGACAGTTATTGTAGTGAATGTTCAGGCATTTGGTTTGAGTGGCAAAATCGAGTAGTGGAGCGGGAAATGGAAAAATGGATTGAATATAACCAAAGGCTCGTAAATTAACCCAATATTCACTTTTCTAGTCTAGGCATAGGTATTTAGTTAACCGAATCCTCAACTAAAGCTTCCATTTAGAGGCTTTCTCGAAAATATGTGGAGGCCACTTGTTGATTGTATAGAAATCACGAAAAAAAACCGCTTAAATCCTTTAATAGGATTAAAGCGGTTTGCGTCTTTATAGAAAACGATGTTTCTAAACCACAAGAAGTTGTTCAAAAATATCGCTCGCCTGTTTTGAATCGCGCTCTCGCAACTCTTTTAAGACGTGTGCATACGTAGATGTTGTAATATCGATGCTAGCGTGGCCTAGTCGTTCTGATACATATAAAATCGAAATACCTTTATATAGTAGGATACTCGAGTGAGTATGCCTTAATCCGTGACAAGTAATGAGCGGTTTAATATTTAAGCATTTTAGAATTGAGCGAAGGGTATCATTTAGGCTGTCATTTGTGACAACAGAAATATCTGAAGTTGAGTCAAAGAAAATTAAGTTATGCACATTCGCTGGGTCGTTTTTTATGGTGATTAAATGCTTTTTTAATGCATTCATTGTTATATTATCAATACGAATAGTTCGCTCAGAACTTTCAGTCTTTAAGGGACCAAAACCACCACCTTCTTTATATTGCCATTGACGGTGTACATTAATCAGATTGTTTTCAAAGTCTAAATCGTCGATGCATAACGCAACCAATTCTGCATATCTTAGCCCAGAAGATAGAGCTAAAATTAGCATAATAATTTCAATTCCTTCGTTAAAATTTTTGTGTAAATGCTGTACTAGCAATTGGCTACTTGTATAATCAATAAACTTTTCAGAGTTCTTTTTCCCTGCGGAACCTGTGACAGTCACATTTCGGGTAAAATCTTTTTTTATTAATTCTTCATCAATTGCTTCCTTTAAACAGGTACGAATGTAACCATTCAGCTTGCGATTAGTATCCTTTGTATATCCTTCTCCTAAGCCATTTAGGAAGGTTTGATAATCTCGCTTTGTGATTTTTTGAAGAGGCTTTTCTTTAAAGTGGTGAAGAATTTTATTGTACGCAGCTCGATACGAATTTAATGTAATACGACCAACATCCCTCTTATAAGTTTGGTACCATTCTAAGAAATATTGCGCGAAGGCTATATCCTTTTTGATACCAGAGTTTCCTTGAGCTATTTTTGCTTCAATTTGTGCAGCTGCTACAGAAGCCTCTTTTTTTGTGCGAAAGCCTCCTTTTCGAATCGGTTTATATTTACCGTCTTCCATATAACTTACAGAATATTGCCAGGTGTTACCCCGCTTTGAAATACTCGCCAAAAATTATTCCTCCGTTTCTATGCATCAAGTGTCTTTTTAAAATCTTTAGTTATAGCTAAAGCATTCCCACTATTTCTATAGGCTAAAACTAGCCAATCATTCTCAAAATAAATGATCTCGTTTTTTTTAAAAATGGAAAAGCAAATTTTTTGTGCCTCTATAAAATTCCTCATTTTTGTTTGGGATGATGGATGTCACTAAAGTTTTCATCTAAAAACTTCATCATTTTCTTCGCGTGAAAACTCCAGGGTTGCCCTTTTTTAAAAGGATAAAAGACGAACCCCCCTAAAGTTGCATCCAATTCTTGTTTGAATTTAGGGATATAGAGGATATTCTCTTTAATCCAATCTTGTTTTCTATTTATGCGATCCTGTAAATCTTGCATTGACCAGTAAACACCGTCTAATTGGTTATTCTGTAATTCCTCTAACTCGAATTTGTCTACAATGACATAACCTTCAGGAATTTGAACGGTAACGTTTAAGTTTAATTTCTGTTGCATTTGAATCGTCCTCTACTAAAATATTTAAACCGTTCAATTACTAAATAGTTACTGAATGATTATGAGTACATTAAATTCTATTAGGTATATAAAAAACAATGGGAGAGACTATGAATATGTATTGTTATATAAGAAAGATGTTTATACGAGAGAATTTGATATTTAATAGTTATTATTTGTGCAAAAAATACGGTGGTCTATGACGTGAAAGATATAACAAATGAATTTTTATCAAGTACAGAAGAATCATTGTACTAATCAAATGAATTATGCAAAGCGATAGAGTAATTGCCTCTTTTGATAATGGTGCAGGCTAATTGAAGAGGAAGGAAGGGATTTTTGTTATTGAAAATGGGGAATTTTATTAGAGATGGAGTTTATAATTGTTTCGATCGAATGAAGAAATTAACCTTGATAGTAAGAACAAATGAAAAATAAGTAAGTGATAATTTTACTAAATCTGAATCTAAACTTCACTCTTTAAGGTTTAATTTGTTTTGGGATATTGTGGTTAATATAGTATAATTAAAATCAAAATAATACCAATTAGGTGATTTTGAAACTATAAAAGGTGGTATAAAATGAGCTCATTAACAGAATCGAATGTCGGTAAATTATTAGAATGGACTTATGAGAAGGCTGTAGAAGGTATTCCAGGAACAGATACAGCTTATGAATTAGCTGAAAGTTATTTATCTAAAAATAGTAGTCCTAATAAAGCCATTGATAGTTTAGTTAAGTGGCAAACTACAAAATGTGCTACATCAGGATTTTTGAGTGGTCTAGGAGGCATAGTCGTTTTACCTGTTGCTATACCAGCTAATATAGCATCCGTAATTTATGTACAAATGAGAATGATTGCTTCAATAGCTCATATAAGAGGGTATGATTTAAAGGATGATCAAGTACAAACATTTGTTTATGCTTGTTTAACAGGTCAAAGTGTAACAGAATTAACCAAACAAGCGGGTATACAAATAGGTTTAAAGGTTGGCCAAGCTCAAATAAAGCGAATCCCTGGTACTGTTTTGACAAAAATTAATCAAAGAGTAGGTTTTAGATTAGTGACGAAATTTGGTGAAAAAGGTATTATTAATCTTGGTAAAATGGTCCCGTTATTAGGGGGTGTTATTGGAGGCAGTGTAGATGCTGCATCAACTAAAGTAATTGCTTCTGCGGCCAAAAAAACTTTTAAACCAGGTGGGTATGATAACTCAAATAAAGTGATATTAGAGGTATAATCGAATACATATTAAGAAAAAATTATGTATTTGAATATAAATTTCTTTCGAAATTTCTTATTCCTCCTAATATGTGATTTTTAAAACTATAGAATAAAATATCCCCCTTATCCTTGATAAATAGTTTTAATTTTTGGGAAAGTTGATTATTTACTATTTTAATTTAGGTCTATATTTATCAAGAAATAATCAATCTAGAAATAATAATTATAATTTTCGTAATTAATATAATTGGGAGTGAGAAAAATTTCAAATCTACTTAAATCCCCATACATTTCTAAAGTTAAAATTAAAAATTTTAGAAATTTCTTAGATGTAGAAGTAAATTTAAATCATAAACAAGTCATAATAGGTGAAAATAACATTGGTAAAACAAATTTTTTAAAAGCTATTCAATTAATTTTAGATCCAACTCTTTCTGAAGAAGATCGTTTCTTAGAAGAAAGTGATTTTAATGATTCGATTGAAAATCCAATGGAAAATCAAATTTCAATTGAAATTTCAATTGAAATACAAGGATACGAATTAAATACATCCCTACTTTCTACTTTCGCTTCAGCAACAGTTAGTGACAGTCCACCTACCATAAGATTTACATATGTCTTTAAACCAATTGATGGCGATAGATATGGATATCATATTTACCAAGGGGTAGACGAAGAAAATTCATTTAACCATAATCACAGAAAGATGCTGAATATAAAAGTTATTAACGGACTGCGTGATGCTAATAGTGACTTAAAAAATATTAGAAAATCTCCATTAAACAAACTGATTAAACAATATGAAATTGAAAAAAGTGAATTAGAACAAATTGCATCAAAAATGAAATCTGAAAGTGATGCTATTTTAAATTTGGAGGAGATTATTGATTTAAAAGAACGAGTTAATCAAAGTCTTTCAAGCATTGTTGGCAGTAATAATCCCTACTCTGCTACAAATTTAGAAACAATTGATATCAACCCCAATAAAATATTAAATACACTTCGATTAATGGTAGGTGACGATAAACAACGCCCCACTAGCGAAACTAGCTTAGGGGTAACAAACATTCTCTACATAGCGCTAATTCTTTTATCAATTGAAGACCGTACAATACCGAAACTACTAAAAAAAGAGGATTATATCCAACTTTTAAAAGAAGCACCTCAAAATTTATTAGAAAAAAATTACTTAGAAGTTCAACAAGACTATTTTAAACTTAAGCAAGATATTCAAGATTCTAACGAGCTATATACTTTTTTTAGTGAATACTTTCCGTCAATAGATGGACATACAATTTTGGCTATAGAGGAACCAGAAGCACATTTGCATCCAATATTACAAAGATGTATTTTTAAGGATGTTATGAAGAAACCTACCTCAATAATTTTAACTACGCATTCTTCTGATATTACTTCAGTATCTCCAATAGAATCTATGGTCCATTTAAGAATTCAAGGGAAATCAACAGAAGTAAACTCAACAGCTGAGTTGAAATTAAATGATAAAGAGTTAATGGATTTACAAAGATATATAGACGTAAAGCGTGGAGAAATTTTCTTCGGAAAAGGAGTAGTGTTAGTTGAAGGAATAGCTGAAGAATTTCTAGTACCAGCATTTGCTGAGAAGTTAGGGAAAAATTTGGATTACTTTGGGATTATTTGCTGTAATATTAATTCTACTAATTTTAAACCGTATATTAGTCTATTAAGAGGATTAAAAATTCCTTATGTAATACTGACTGATGGGGATTATTTTTATATTAAAGAAGAATCCGATGAAAGGGTATATCATACTTCATATCAAAAATCTCATTCGAAATGGGGTTTTTTAGGATGGGAGCTTGCATATAAAACATTAAATGAATTAGGTATTTTTACTAATGATTTTATAAGTTATAGTCTCAAAGATTATAACGAGGAAGGATTTTATTTCAGTATCTATACTTTAGAAGTTGATTTGATGGCAAAATCTAGTGATTTACAAGGTAAAGAAGCAATTAAAAATACCTTCTCCGAACTCACAGTAGGACAAGATAGACAGAAGCAAAATTTTGAAAATGAATTAAATACAAGAGATTTTTATGCCTGCTTACGTAAAATAGAAAATAGTGAAAACAAAGTAGGGAAAGGTCGATTTGCACAAAGATTATCTTCTTATGTTGGTGATTTAACAGTGCCAGAATATATCACTAAAGCAATTGATAATATAATTTTACAAGTAACTAAGGAGGAATAATCCTGGAATACTTCGAAAAAAAATTATGCGAATTAATGGCTGATACTGATCAATATGCAGCATATGTAAGTAATAATTCTTTAGTTATTAAAGCTGGGCCAGGTAGTGGGAAAACAATGGTTCTAACTATGAAATTGGTTAAATTACTAAAAGAAAAAGTAAGAAATCCTAGAAAAGTTGCGTGTATAGCTTATAGCAGAGAATCTAGCAAAGAGATACTACATCGCGTGGAACAACTATTGAATAAAAAAGTTCCTAATGCATTTATTAATACAATTCATTCTTTTTGTCTTTCTCAAATAATTATTCCATTTGCACATTTGTATGATTACGATTTTCCTAGCAAGTTTAAAATAGTATCAGACAAAAAAAAGAATCTACTATTTAAAGACATTATGGAGAGTTTGGGGTATCTAAAAACCGATTTAACTATTGAACAAATGGATGCAGAACGAACTTTAATGATAGCCGGTAACAGTAAAATTGAGGTAGAGAGTTGTAATATTGCTTTAAAAGTGGCATTAAAATATGAAGAACAATTAAAACAAGATAACCTAATAGATTTTATAACAATAATAAAAACCGCTACTACTATGATTCAAAATGAACCCTATGTTAGAAAATGTTTAGAAGCTAAATTTCCTTGGATTTTAATTGACGAGTATCAAGATTTAGGTAGACCTCTACACGAAATGGTTCTAACTTTAGTAACAAGTACGAAAATAAAAATTATTGCAGTTGGAGATCCTGATCAATCTATTTACGGTTTTAGCGGAGCAACACCTAAATATTTTTTAGAATTAGAACATTTTCCTGTTTTTGAAGTAATACATTTAAAAAACAATTATAGAAGTCACCAACAAATTTTGGATGCTTCTGTAAGCATTTTAGGGTATCCACCAGCAACTTATATGGCAGCAAAAGAATTTGAATATCCTCCAGAATTACATTTAATAAGATGTAATATAGGTATAGAAAGTCAATATGAATATATTACAAATACTGTTATTCAAGATTGTATTTCTAAAGGAATACCATACAATCAAATTGCCATTTTGACAAAAAGTAAATTCCAAATTGAGGAATTGAATAAAATGTTTATGCAGAAACAAATTCCTTGCTTTGTTGCAGTTCGCAACCTTAAAAGAACTGATTTGATCATCTGGTTAGAGGATTGTGCGTCTTGGTGTAAAGATATAAATAATATTAATTTTGAGGTATTAGTCACTCAATGGATTAGGTTCAACAAAGAAAATTCAAAGAAATGTTCTGACATAGAAATCCTTTTATACAGAAATAAATTATATAGGATTTTGAAAGAATCTAAGAATATCACCGAATTAGAAATTTGGATAGAATTTTTAAACGTAAGTCTGGATTTTGAGAGTGTATTTAAAAACAATATATTATTTCCAAATGAGTGGGATTCATATATTGAAATGATGAAGGAAGTTCAAAACGGTAAGTTTAAATCATATAGCATAGAAGATTTTGCAGATTTGAACAAACAAAAAAATGAGGTTTATTTAACAACTCGCCACAGTTCAAAAGGATTAGAGTTTGAAGTAATTATCGTTATTGGTATGGAGGATGGTATGTTCCCATTCTATAAAAATTTTGATTATCCCGAAAAAATGCGAGAGGAAGAACGATTATTTTTTGTATGTCTAAGTCGGGCAAAAAGAATTTGTTATCTATTAATGTCTGATAAGTATTTACTAAATGGAAAATACGGTCCGTTTTTAAAAGATCAGAAACAATCAAGATTCTGGGATAGATTAGAAAATGTCAAAGACTTAAATATTATTACAGCTGATTATCTAAATGTCTGAAATTCATTTTTGATGAGTATTTCAGGTTTTTATATACCGATAAATGATTTTTAATGCATTACCTTTAGTATTACTTTTAGCAATTTTTGTAGTAGCCATAGCGGGCTGTAAAACGGAGGGCAAGTATAATGGTGGCACAGGTGTTGCCCGCTAACTACAATTAAAAAGGCATAAAATACGTAACGGGTTCTGTTTTCAAGTACAAAACTTAAAAAAACACTATAAAAGGGGTATCAAATCGAAATGATTTGGATGTCCCCTTTTTTATTGATATAAAGCGGTTTTTTAACAATTTTCATACGAATTGGTATATCAAATCGCATTAATAAAGCTTCATTATAGAAAGTTCTATAACGATGCGAATACATAATCTTTTTTCGCTCGAATTAGTTAACGTGATAGTTTAAATGGTAAGGAACTATATTCAACTAACGGAGCAGGATAGTACAACAAGGAACGATTGAAATACAATAAATATGGAGTTTTGGGGGATAATGATACTAAACAAATTTAAGGAGAATTAGAAATGAAAAAAGTGCTTTTTAGCCTTATCTTCGTTTTAGTAACTCTTCCTTCACAAACACACTCTGAAAATAAAATTGAAGAGTTGCAGCCTTGTTCAGCAATACTTGAACCAACAAAAAACGCACCTAAAAATGCCAGAGGAGTAGCACTGATTTATAATATTGAAAGAAAGTTTAATGATGAGCGGACGAGTCTTAGTGTTCACGCACTTCATTTACCGAAACCATCTAGTTTTGGGGATTATGATGGTTATGAAGTATTAGCATATATTCAAAAGGAAATAAGTTGGATTTTCTCGTTGTCCTCTTTAACTAAATACGGAGAAACTACTTGGGTTGGGAATCTGGATGAAGTTTCTCCTATAATGCGACCTACTCGTATCAAAGTTCGCACAGTCAATACAACGACAAAGAAAACGGGTCCTATTGTACTTGAAAAAATACTAAAACCTTGTTGAACTAACGGGGTGCCTTAGTTAAATTTTGATTCACGAAATATCAAACCAAGTTGTACAAAAAAGGTACTGCAATTGCAGTACCTTTTAATATGCTAATTAATTGTCTTTTTAACCTGCGATTTTGCTTTTTGTACATCAAAACAGAACCCGTTATAAAATACGCCTCTTTTTTCAATTTAATAACAGAAGATTTGTTATCTAGATTGAAATCGGTCGACTAAAACCTATAAAAAATGAAATAATTGCTTTATACAAATTTCAAACAAAATTCTTAAAATATTTGATGAACAAAGAGGTTTTGATTTTATCCAACGGGAGCGACTGGTTATTCTTAAGTGAAATTTAATCCATACGATAAATGCTTCAGCCCTTAGAATAAAAGGTCTGAAGCATTTTTATTGCTTTAAATTCAATCTCCAGTGAGCTGTAAAAAGGGATGCAATTAGCATTTTATTATTTTTTTCAGCAGTTTCGAAAAAATAGAACTTCCCCCCTTGAAAACCAAAATAAAAAAGAAGATAATCCCTTCGAAAATATAATTCATAGAAGGAGACAAATATGCGTCCTAAACACCAAAAACTAGATTGGCTTCAATTTGTGTACGAAAATTGCGAGAGAGTAGGTATATCTCGAGTGGTCATTGAACGATTTGAAAAAAATTATATAAGTGAAGGGAAAGAAGTATATGATCGACTTGTTGCATTTACTAAAAGAACTTGAGGTGCCAGCAATTGAGTCAAAAGTTTTCGTAACATCACTTGATGAAAATTCAAATTGTTTATCGAGTTATCAGCTAGAACTAGAGTTAGAAACTAATAGTAAAGAAACGGTATAAGTTTTTCTTCTTTCGTAGACTTTGTAAGATTAATAAAAGAAACAAGGCCAAATTTTAAATTACTTTCTACCAAAATTGGTGAAGAATAGATTGGTAATAACAATATTCTATTTGTTCAAAGTACTTGATTTGTTTTCAAAGCCATAATGAAAAGAGGCTGGACAAAAGGATTTTAGTCAATAAAAAAACCGAACTTTTTTACAAAACTCTAATTTAGTCTAATTTAGTGTTTTGTAATAGTTCGGGTTTTCTGCTTATATTTCTTTATTAATTTAAAAATTATCCGGCTTTCACAATGGATAAATTAGTTATGTCCCAGCCACTTTTTTATATCCTGTCCCCTTGCTTTTGTTGAAATCTAAAGTAGATAATGCATTTGATTAAAATTTCATACGTAAAGGGGAAGAATTTGTGGAGATTGCGTGTTGCTATGTTTCTTGTGAGAATACTGTAACTAGATTTAGAAATTAATAGTAAAGAAACTGAATAAGTGTCCCTCTTTTCGTCAATGCTACTAGTAATATATTTGACGAAAGGATGTTAACAATGACTCATAGACCAGTAATTAAAGTTTCATTCAATGAAGATGCACAAGAGGAATCTATCCATTTTCTTAAAAGATTGATTGAGAAAATTACGTTGGATCAGTTGGACCTTTCTCCACAAATGAAGGGGGTCTTTCTAGTCCGAAACAATGATGATATGGAGGAATAATGTAATGGGATATGCAGATTTAAAGATATTGAGTAACGATTCTATAGGAGTATATTGTAGGGTATCAACCTCTGGACAAAATATTCGTCAACAAGAAAGTTTAGCAGAAGTATATTTAGCCCAAAATAAAATAAATACTGATAATGTACATTATTTTCTTGATGATAATATTTCTGCGAATAAGATGGCATCCGAGAAACGTCCTGAGTTGAATAAAATAATTTCAGAAATTCAAAAAGGAAAAATTAAGACGGTCCTTGTTCAAAATCGTGACCGTCTAGCTCG
The DNA here is from genome assembly GCF_015844675.1 of Lysinibacillus sphaericus. Classification (GTDB taxonomy): domain Bacteria; phylum Bacillota; class Bacilli; order Bacillales_A; family Planococcaceae; genus Lysinibacillus; species Lysinibacillus sphaericus_E. Next base: position 214,437 of record NZ_LDGC01000092.1, read on the forward strand.
TAATTTTTATGAATATATTGATTTGGTGAAAGTTTTCTATAAGTATAATGTTAATGTGATTTTCACTGATTCAAGCCAGCCCCCCTTCTCAAAAACCTTATCTGTAGAATCTCTATATGGGATTTTTGCTCAGTCAGAAGGTAGAAATATTGCAGATAGAACGAGTTTAGCAGCGTTGCAATTTCCTAATTCTATATTGGGATTTAATGTTATAGGCAAAAGAAATACAAAGAAGTATACACCAAAACCAGAAATGGAAAGAGATATCAAGTCTTTATTCTATTCAGTGGAGAATATTAATTCAGCTGAAGAACTTATTGAACAATTGATGAGATATAAAAAAGTATCAACAAATAATCTAAAATTATTGGCCTGCTTAAAAAATCCTTTTTATGCGGGGTATATAAAAGTTCAAGATAAGTACGTTCGGTTACCTCACGTTGAACCAATTATATTGTTAGATGACTACTTGAAGGTACAAGAATGTTTATTGAAATTTGAACAAGAGATACAAGTTTCTATTACAAAATCAAATGAAAAGGGGTTATTGCAACCAATTTGTAGTAGTTGTAAAACTGTAATGACTTTTCGTTCTAATAACGTGAGGGGGCACGGATATTATGTATGTGTAAAAAATCATTCTAGATTATATATAGAAGCTCCTCGATTTAACCAATTAATTTTAGAGCACTTCACGTATGTATTAAATAAAGTTAATGTTAAGGAAATTAAAAAAGATGTTTTTATTTGCTTATTAGCCCAAGAAAAACAGTATAATAAACAGTTATCTTTTAAAGAGAATCAATTAAAGTCTATTCATAAAGAGATAACAGATTTACTGGCCACGAGTAAAAAAAGAAAAATAAACTTATTGATTGAGCAATCGAAGACTATCGTGGAGAAAATAAAGGAGCTTAATACAGCTCTAAAACAAATTGATGAAGCTAGAAAAGGCATTAACTTCTTCGTAAAGACCGTGAATGAGCAATTTATTAGTGAATTGCACAAGTATCAGCAAGAATACTTAATTCAACTTCTATTCTCAAAAGTTGAAGTGAGTTCTGATTCCATTTTTTATCACACTAATTTTGGTAATTATATTAAAGGAGATGAAATGTAATGAGTATCGGACATAAGTTTACCTATTTTGAAAATGACGTCTATGTAATTACCGAAGAAGAAAGACCTGAATCAACACAGACCAGTCTACCGTGGAATTTATACACGGACAATGTGAAGCTTGCTGCGGGTTACATTCGTTGGTCTGATGAAAAACAAAATTCAGGTCATTCTCATTCAATTCAGGAAAGAGCAATCATAATAAAAGCACAATCTTTGGGATTTCAAGGTGTCGTAATATTTGTTGAAGCCGCTAAGTCTGCATATCATTACCCTGTAAATAAACGTAAAAAAATGAGTGAATTGAAGGAATTCATTTTAAGTAATTCAAATGCAAACTCCGTTATTTTTTATGATGAATCTCGAGTAACAAGGGATATTACGGATTTCTATAAAAATATTATAGTACCTTTAAGGGAAAAAAAGACTCAACTAAAACTATTTTCAACTCAACACGATGGAGAGTGGAACGAAAATGACCCTTTAATTCAAATAAAATTAGCATTGGATCACGATGAATCTGTAAAAAAAGCATCTAGGGTTCGTAATGCCCAAGAAAATATTTTTGAAAAAAATAAAAGGAGACCTCCAGCTAGTAATCCTTATGGCTACTCAAAAGTAAATGATGAAGTAGATGACCTATTACCAGATGAAAACGCTGGGATAGTTAAACTTATATTTTACTTGTATAGCTTTGGCCATAGTGATGAGAAAATTGCAGAATTACTTGAATTATCACAAATACCTTCTCCGGCAGGGTATGGTAATTGGTCAGACTCTTCGGTCAGGTATATTCTGAATAATCTGTGGTATATTGGGAATTTAGCTTGGGATTCAAGGATGAGTTTCTCTAATAGTAAGAAAAAATCTTTAGGAGAATTTCGTTTGCTCACTAATTATCATCCGGCTTTAATTGAAATGGGGCTATGGGAAACTACACAATTCTTTAGAAACTTAAAGTCAAAAAGGAATCGAATGGATAGTCCGTTTATTTTAAAGAACCTTGTTTTTTGCAAAGAATGCGAAGTGAAACTCGAAACAAAAAATCAAACATCTGCAAAGTCAAAAACTGATGGATCAATTTATTTTTGTCCAATGTGTAAATGTAAACTTAAAAAAGATGTATTAAATCAAATTGTTATACAGGATTTTGCGGATAGATGGGGTAGAGAAATAAAGTTATATCCTCAAAGATTAAAAAATGAGATGATTGATTGGAAAAAAGTCTGTAGAAAAAAAGTTTCAGATTTGAAAGCAGGCATTGAAAAATTACGTTTTACCATAAGTACTTTAAAGCCTAACGATGAAAATTACAATGAAATCCTAGAAATTATTCAGCTACAACTAAAATCTATGGAGAGGGATAAAACACTTTATGTAAATACCGAAGAAAAAATTGAGCATCTTTCTAAGGACAGGATAACTCTCGAATTAATAGATCGATTTAAACAAGATATTCATTCTTATAGTAATGTAGAGAAGCGCTCAATTTTACTTCTATCTATTAAAGCAGTCTCTTATAACTTTAAGCGGAATGATTTCGAAATAGAATATCGCCTTAGTCCTTACGTTGAAATTGAAACAGAAATGAAATCAATTTTAGAAACAAGAAAAACTGTTGTATAAATGTATAACGGGTTTACTTGTGAGATGCAAATAAAGAAATCTATATAATATTTTCCGCTAAAACACGAAAGTCACAGGAATATGCGGATTCAACATTAAGAAAAAAACACGATTTTATGCACAATAACACAGTAAGCCATTATCGTGGAAATAGTGATGTATTAAGAGTTTGCGCTTCTTGCATAAAAAGCTGCATAAACCCTTTCCATAAAAAAAATCACGAAACGTTGATTTAACAGCGTTCGTGACTTTTTGGTGTGTTTCCAAACTTTCATTTGGGAACGTTTATTATGATTGTTTTGTATAGCTTATAAGTCCTTGTTGCACTAAAGCGCCCGATTGCTTAAGAGAGTATTGGTACAAATAGAACGTCAAGAAAAATGTCTACCGATATTAATGTGTATTAATGACCTATATTATCGTTGTTACCATTAAGTGGTTCTACTACTTCTCCATCTTTATCTATTACAATACTGTCGGTTTCCTTATTAGCCTCGGTCAAAGACCCATAATAAGTAAAAACACCAAAAGTAATGATAGCTATCGTTGTTAATACTATAGAAATTCTCTTTTTCATAAAGTAGTCATCTCCCTACATATAAATTTATTTTTTTTTGAATTTTAACATACACTTTTTTTCAATCTAATCCGATTAAAGCACAGCGCTTATTCAACAACTGCACCCGTTAGTTGAAGTATAACCTTCCCAAAGCAACGTTTGGGGACGCTTTTTTTCCTCACATTATAAAGCCATATGAACCGCAATAAGAAATTATTTTTTATTTTTCAATTCTAAAAGTACAGGTGCTATATTTAGTAAAATCGAAACAATTGTCAAAAACCAAAACGCCCTAGCCATACCAGGTACTACATCTGATAAAGCTGCCCAATCTTCCACCTTTACCCACCTATTTAGATAACTGTAATCTGCACAAATTGTTAGTGCTGTAAATGATAACCCCATTGCCATCGCAAGCTTATAATCTTTACCTGTTGCATACATAAAAAGATTTATAAAAGTTGCTGCTATTGCGATAAGACCTAATATTATCCACATTATATGCCCCCATTGAACTTTCAATTTTCAATATAGACATAAAATGGAATAATAAAGTTCCCTAACCGTCGTTTGGGAACAATTTTTAGTCTACCGTTTTAAATCAACATAAATCTTGCGGAACCGCTTTTTATGTTTAGATGGTTCTTGGTGTTTTTATTAACGCACAAGTGATTTCATATGTGAAATACTGTGCGTTTCGGCTTGATATTTACTTGTTTGCGCTTCTGAAGTAAACCCGTTATAAATGTACAATAGTTTTTTTTCTTCTCCTTTTTTAACTGCTTACAATACCGAAATAATAGCTTCATTACTGCTTGCATTGCCGAAATAATTTACCATCTTCTGATTTAAACAAAATGAAATCACTGGGAAACCCTTGATATCAAGGGTTTCCCAGTGATTAACTACGGTAATAAGCTTATCTAGGGATTCCTAGATAAGCTTATTACCGAAGTACTTATTTTGAAACTGCTTATATTACCGGAATTATTATATATATTATACTTATTTTCTTTTTTGTGTAATGTTAAAATGGTATTAAAGGAGTGAGATTAATGATAAGTATTGAATATGGTCTTAATCCTCATATAGGAGTAGTAGGAGATTTTGATTTTTTAAATGATTTTAATAGAGCAGAATTTTTAGGTATAGGATACCTGGATCCTTACTTTACACAAAATATAGATAATGGGGTAGGCATAGCTTTAATATTTGATGATAAAACAAATGGCGAGAAAGCATTTAATAATTTATTACGTTGGATGGATTATTCAGATGGAGATGGAGATGCAGTTTCCATAGAGATTATTGAAAATAGTTCTGGCTATACCTTATGTCTTTTCCCTAATGAAAAAAAGTTAATGGAGAGAACATATAATAAACACTTGTTAAAGTGGGTTAATCCGCTTACTATGATTCCGATATATTATAAAAAAATTGATTATTTTAGTAATGAATATAAAGGCTTTAAAAAGCAGATTAAAGATGAACCTTTATTAATTTTTGCGGTAGATAAGGAGTTTGATTTTTTAGCAGGAAAACGATATTTGAAGAAATATGAAGTGAATATTTATAACGAGCAGAACATACCAGAAAAATCTCCTAATTATATGCATTTTAAAAAATTAGGTAAAGAAGGTTATGAAGATTCTATCAAGCGTATCCATAATGTTAGCAAAGATATTATAGAGAAAATAAGAATGGATAAAATAAAGTACTTTTTTCCTTTAACTTATGAAAAAATTCTTAATTGCGACAACTTGTATGAGAGATATCTTTTCTTTGAAAGTGAATATAGTATTGAACAAATAATTCAAGCATTATGTAATATTAATCTTTATGAAAGAATATTAAATGGGAATTTAATTCAAGAAATCGAAGACGACGAAAATATTCAATTGAATATTTTAGAATATCTTTATGAAAATCCAGAGGTATTTGAAAGTCATTTTATAGATTTTGAACAAGTTCCAATTGAAAAATTAAGGTTACAATTAATATCGGATAAAAATCAGATGGAGTTAGGGAGGCGTAGTAATGGTTGAGGTTACTATTTTAACAGCTTTTGCTAATTGGGCTATTAGTGGAGTAGCAAGTGGTATAGTTGCTAATATCACATATGACGGGTTAAAAAAATTAAAATCAAGAATTACAAATAATTTAAAAGATCAATTTGAAAATGATACAGAGATAAGTGGTTTTTTTGATGAAATTAACAGTAAACAAATCATTAATAAAAATAAACCATTTAGAGACATTGAAGACGCTTATGAAAATGTAACAAATAGGAGTATCCCAGAAAATTTCATAGGGGTTTTTAAAGATTGGATAAAAGAAAATGAAGATTTACTAAAGTCAATAGGAACTGCGAATAATGGTTTCATAATAGAAAAGCAAGAGGCAGGACGCGATATACTTAATATTCAAGGAAATCCTATAATAAATAATTATGGTGATAGAAATGAATGAGAGTCGAAAGACATTTGAAGTTAATCAAAGAGCTGAAAGGGATTTATATAATGTAAATGGAAATCTCATTGTTAAAAATTATATTAGTAGTGAATCAGGAGATTTAATTGTAGAACTAAAACAATTTAATGAAGACGGATTAATAAATTACTACGAAATAACAAAAAGTAAGTTATCTCAACAAAAGCAAATAAGTAGACCACATATAAAAAATGCAATACGAGAGTTATTGAATTCAACAGATAAACTAAAAATATACGGAGAACCTGGTATTGGGAAAACGTCTTTATTAATATCTTTAACGGATAGAGATAATACTATATACCTGTCATTGAAGAAATTTTCGTCTATAAAATCATTATTATATTTAATAAATATGACTAGAAAAAAGGCAGGTTTAGAATTAATATTTTCAGAAGATTTGGATTTTCTGGTGGTCGAGTTTGAATATTTATTACAAACAACCAAATTTATTTTTTTAATTGATGATGTTGAAAAAGATCAAAAGCTAGTACAAACATTATTAAATATCGAAGTATTTGAGAATAAGTTCATTTTTATTGCAAGATCTAAAAATGAACTTTTATTTAACGAACCCATTAAAGAATATCAAGTACCTAGATTTAATGACAGTGAAGTTAAACTTTTATTAGAAATTAATAATTTCGAAAGTAGTATTACCAACCTCGTAGAAATTATAAATTTATCAAAAGGAAACCCTTTGTATATTAGTTATTTTATTGATTTACCAGTATTCCCTATTCCTACAGGATTGGAATCATACTTGAGAGCATTATACGAATCTTTAGATGAGATTTCTAAAATTACATTAAATGTTTTGAGTCTATCTTATGAATCAATAAATAGAATGGATTTATTAGATATAGTTAACAAAATTAGTGAGGAACAAATAAATCCATATAACTTTAATAAAGTATTAAAGTCTTTGAATAAATTTATTGAAATAAATGGTTCAGAAGTGGAAATTGATCATCCTTATTTTTTAGAATTTGTAAGGAATACTCTAGTTTCCGATGGAGTCTTAGACTGGTTTAAAAATGAAGCAGGTGTAATTTTATTTGAGAAGAAACACTTTAATAAAGCTGTACAACTATTATTGAATACAAATGATGATTTAATTAAAGATGTATTAATCTATGTGTATCCTCTATATATAGAAACAGGACAATGGGATTTCGCAATTGAAGTAATTTTAAAAGCAATTTCATATCTAAAAGATTCCGGTTCATTTGAAGAGGCTTATAATTATTACCATCTAAGTAATTGTTATAGACTAATTGGAGAATTTGAATTTGGAAAATCTAGCTTAGAAAAGGCCATCGAACTGTTTACTAAATTAGAGAATGAAGAATGGCTTCTACTCTGTAAAGTATGGTTGGCACTAGACCTTGCAGAAGACGGAGAAATAGATAAATCGAAACAAATACACAACGAAATATTAAAATCTTCTATTGAAAATAAGCCTGTCGAAGCCGCTCTATTATTTAATGTATCAAAGTTATATATAGACTTATATGATTTCGAAGAGGCGTTAAAATATGTATTAAAAGCTTTAGATTTATTTCGAAAAATTGGGGACAAAAGGGGTATAAAGTTAAGTTTAGTGAATATCTCTATTTGTCTAATGAAGTTAGATCGTTTAAGTGAAGCTGTTGAATATGCCAATACTTTATTAGAAATTTCAAAAGAAGATAATGATTTAGTTGTGTTAGGCTCAGCATTAAATACATTAACCATTTGTAATAGATTACTAAAGAATTTAAAAGAAGCTGAGTCTAATGGGTTAGAATGTATTAAGATATGGAATAAATTGAAACAAAAACCAAAACTACTAATGAATTTAGTGAACTTAGGTAATGTTTATTCTGATATGAGGGATTACGATAAAGCAATAGCAGTTTATAGAGAAGGTTTAGAATTAGCAATCGCTTTGAAAATGTCTAAAGAGGAAGCTAGAGCTGCAGAATTGATTTCACATATATTTAGAATTCAAGGCGAATACGAATTGGCATTTGAATATATAGAAATCGCAAAAAAAGCTAGTGTGGATGCTAGGGATAGTTATCGTTTGGGCGAAGTTTATATAGAAGAGGCATTATGTTATAAAGCAAAAGGTGAAACTGTTAACGCAATTGTTTCATATGAAAATGCAATAAAGCATTATAAAGAAATTAAGTTTAAGAACGAGGTACTAAATACGTTAGTTGAATTAGTAGAGCTTTGGAAATTTAATGGGATAGATCCCAAAAAAATTCACTCTGAAATTATTAAGATAATACCAGAAGGTTTAATTGACTTGAATTTAGATAATAGTGTGTATTTTTTACATCTCTTAGAAGAAAATATTTCTAAAGAGCATCTTGATGAAATCGTATATTCTTTGGCTATTTATTCGACAAATAGTCTAAATGAGATAACTAGTAATTCTATTCTTTGGATTATAGAATATTGTCGGAAAAATTGTGATAAAAAGTTGTATCTCAAGATAATAGATTGTTTTCTAGAATCTAGAAATAATTATTTAAATCAAGTAGCCTTATTAATCAATCAGTCATCCAATTTGTTAAATTTAGAAGATATGAATTTATTGATTTCTAAATTATCTATAGTATTAAATAATTTATATTATAGGGAACATAGTATAAGTGAATTTATTTTCACATATAAGTTTTTAGATAAAAAAATGATTCAAATTCACGGTGATTATAGCTCAATAGAGAGTTTAAAAATAGCTTTATTTACGGTTATGATTACCCAAATAAACAGAGATTTATTTGAAGATGTAATTAAGGATTCCTTAATTGAGAGTTTGACAATTTATATCATAACATCTGAAGTGATTGAGCCTTTAGATAAAAGCTTATATAGAAACATAGAGGAAAGTCCGTTTCCAATAATTTTTGCGGAAGTTACTGGGAATGATAAATTTTTACCTATAATCTACAGAAATAATTATGAAATAGAGAATGATTTGATTGTAAATAGGGACAACAAAGTAATAGTCTGGTTATTAATGGATTTATTTAGTTCGATAGAGGCCTATTTTACAAATTCTAACAGAGATAAGATCGAGTATGGAAAGTATAGAAGAACATTAACACATAGAATTTTAAATATATTTAAAGTTAAGGAAGAAGACGAGATATTAGATTTTATAAAAGTGCCGACTGCAAGAAACTTGCAAAAAAATTATAAAGAATTATAAAAAGTATTGTGATATTTAAAAGTTAACAATTATACCATCTGTTCAAGTGCTGTTAATAAGTTCTGGATTGATTCTACACATTTTCTACACAAATGAATTCTAAATCCACTGATACCAACGTTTTAGAAGGATATAAAACTTCCTCCTGGGACGTCTATAACAAAATAAAGGTTGAGTTTCAACCGAAAAGGAAAACGCTTAAAGCCTTATAAATACTAGGTTTCGAGCGTTTTTTCATTCTTTGGTAAATATTGAAAAACGCATTGAATAACATATAAAATCTATTTTAGGTAAACAAAATGTAAACACAGTAAACAAAAAAATTAAGATGAATAAACATTGATTGCTATTTCTTCATCTCGTGCCTCTATCTCTTTTAATACATGCGAATAATGATCAAGTGTTGTTTGAATATCAGAATGTCCTAAACGTTTTGAAACAGAATGAATATTAGCGCCTTTATATATCAAAACGCTGGCATGAGTATGGCGTAAACCATGTATTGAAATATGTTCTACTTCCAATATTGAATACGAAGAATTACAAACTCATTCTCTCCATGGTGTCTATTGGACAATGAGAGACTTGGAAAATCGTATTGGTAAAAAGCAAGTGTGGATTAAAGAAAATGTATTATATCCGCAAATAGAGGGGCAAGTCCTCGAAACGGCTCAGGAGGCTATAAACAGCCTCAAAACATTTGCTTATTTGTATCAGGAAATTCGAGTGCTTCACTTAGGTAAATTGCAGTTGATCCTTCTGGAACATATAAAGCATGTTTGCTGTCGTAATAGGAAACTACGCCACCAGAGAAAGATAAAACTCCAGACGGTCAAATGAGCATGGATGAAGTCAATCAACAGTCTAACGAGACTGAATAAAAATTGAATAGAGGGCCTGTTTTTGAGGCTCTCTTTTTTATACCCAAAAACAGGTAATTAAAGATTTCTAAACTAGCTAATAATCTTAAATAATTTAAAATATATCCTAGGTAATTCAATTAAAGGGATTTGAGGGATATAATGGTTAGTTTATTTATTTTACAAGGTTTATCACTTTCAGGTGCTGAAAAGTATTTATTTGAAGCAGGTTATAAAGAAGAAACCATCGAGAAAAATAGTCTTGAATGCGACATTATCATAACTTATGTTTATGTACTTTATGATAAAGAAGGCAAAGTTATAGATCGAGTTGGCTACGTTGAATATTGTTTTATCGATGAAGATGGTGATCAAGATGCATTTAAAGTTGAATGGATAAGATTATAAAACTAAAAGTGTAGCAAGGAATGACTACAGCTCACTTTTAAGATAAAAACAAACAAGGTAGGTGCTGCACATGCCTACGTTATCGCGTAGTGATATACAGACAATCGAAAGATATTGGATTGAGCTGGAGCGAAATAGAAAGAAATTAAAATATCGTGAATGGGAGTTGTTGCACCCACATAACGAAGGTGGCGAAATGGTCGGAGGTCGTAGTAATACGGTTTCTGACACGACAGCCAAGAAAGCTATGCTTCTAGCAAATGACGACTACTATCAAAATTTAAAACGCATTATAAAGACGGTAGAAGACCTATACCGTGACCTTGACGAGGATATGCGAACTATTGTAGATATGCGTTATTTTGTAATGGGTACATTCAAGCGATATAATGGCAGTCAAAAAGAAATTTTGGTTCTCAAAATTGGTCTATTTATATATATAGGAATTTGTTTAGTTTATTTCTCTTCGTTATTTGACATAAACAGAATTTACAAACTGTACAATCAAGCAAGATATATACATTCTAAATTGGTAGTCTCTTATTATTTATGTCAGATTTGTATTATTGGCACAACATTCCATTTATCCTATGATAATAGTACATAGGAGGTGTGTGATATGACAAGTATCAGTCGTAAGTATGGTAAAAATTTATTTAAGCCTAATAAAATTATGGAACAATATAAAGATGTGAAGTCCTTAGAAAAATTAAGTGCAGAAGAATTAGATAAAATGATTAGTACAACAGAATATGAAATTCAAAGAGTAACATCTAATAAAGGTTTACTTTTATCAACTTTAAGTATTGTATTTACTTTATTACTTGTATTAGTGACGAATTTCGTGAACTTTGGACCAAAATCTACATATACTGTGACAAATTCTACTGTACCAACATTTGTATTGATTATCACATATGTAATTATAATGACAGTTTGTTATATTGCTATAGTGAATAATATTAAAAAATATTACGAATATTTAAATGAACTTAGATTTGTAAAAGAGAATAAATAATTACACGGAGTCACACTCATTATGAGTTGTGGCTTTTTATTATGCCTTGAAGACTGTATCAAACAGCCAATTAAATGATAAAGGACTGGTTTACGAGCAAGTAAGTATCTTAGGAACATTAGATACCGAAGAGTGCTGGCATGTACTAGTAACCGATAGGGCGGAGTTTGATGCAGTCTTGAAGATATAAAGTCGAAAGCTAAACAGACTATAAAAGCTAATGAGCAAATCATTTTGAATTGTGGAGTGATGATTAAATGAAAGTACCATATCGCACGACAGCTAACGGCACAGAGTATTGGTGCAATAAAGATAAGAGAATAATATTTGTACCTGCAGGTGAACAGCCATCGTTTGAGGGAGTTTGCAGAAGAAAACAATATCGAAGTACCAGGTAATCTAAAGAAGTCTGATACAATTCGAGAGTATATCGAGGGACAGTTAGCAGCTGATGCAGAGTGAAATATTGTAGTGAGCAAGGATGCCGACAGTTAATAGACAAGGGTAGGTATTGTGATAAGCATAGACGAAAGAAGAGAAATGTAGGTGCCAGCAATAAGCCGTTCTATAGTACTGAGGCATGGAGGGATTTAAAGTCTGAATGTTATCAGCGAGATAAAGGAAGATGCACACGATGTAATAAGTTTGTGTTCGGTAAGACAGCATAGCACCATCACATCATACCTATCATTGTAAGACCAGACTTGAAGCTTGATGCTGATAACGTGACAACGCTATGTCCTAAGTGTCACATGATAGTCGAGAATGAGACACAATTTAATACAAAATATAAATTTAATTGATGATTAATTTATATAGACAGACAACTATCTTCCAATGCAGTTGAAATGGAGGGTTTTTTATGGGGATCTCACACTGACAACTAAAGAGCTTACCGCTTCTATTATAGGGGAGGATCGAGCCTGTAAGCGTTGATAGTTGAAGTAGAGAAAATCGTTTGCACAGGTTGTATAAAAGAAGTTACAGAGCCATGTGTGGAGCTACAGGAGCTATTGAGGAAGCATAACAAAAGGACTTGCATATATGAAGAATAATCATAAACACAAATCCTTCTTTAACAGACATTTTTTGTTCCTCTGCTGTGATTACAGTGGTAATATTCTTGTTTTCAGTGGACTCCCCTTTTATAAAAGAGAAGCCTGTTTCATTTTCTTAGCTGCCATATTTTTTACCATATTCAAAGGGTTTGAGGCGCTTTTTTTTAGAGAAAAATGTATTTTGTTGCTATTTAGTAAGTTCACTATTTTTTAATGCCTTTCTCTTTCTCCGCAACGATTCTTTTATAAAATTAGAATAATTTATATAAAATACGGAAAGAATTGGTGTAAAAAATGTTGGAGTTGATAGGTATGGAATTTGATAAAGAGAGAGAAGTTTACTGCTACAGCTGTCGTAAAAAAACTGTATTTACACGTAAAGATACGAATAATAAAAGTGGAGTAGACAGTCATTGTAGTGAATGTTCTGGTATTTGGTTTGAATGGCAAAATCGAGCTGTGGAGAGAGAAATGGAAAAGTGGATTGAATATAATAAAGGGCTCGCAAATTAGAATAAGGTGTAGTTTCCCTCGTTCGAATAGGTAGAGAATAAGAATAAGTATTGCTAATCTCATTACTAATAGTTTATATATATTTTAGATAGATAGTAAAGAAGCGAAAGAGTCAGTTTGGAATTGAAAGTACTTCTTGTGAAAATAGCTCATGCTAGGAAGCAAGAGCTGTTTTTTAGTCTTTATTTATTTGTCGAAATTGTAAAAATGACAAATTTAACTTGAACACTTTATGAACATTTTGTTAAAATCCGTAGCACTTCTAAATGAAATATAACAATATAATAATGTATTTATTATATTTAGTACTATTTCTCTATGAGTTTTAAGAAAAAACACACTCACCCAATACACCTTTTATCATATTTATTCAAAGTTTGCTTATTAGTACATTAGTAGCTATCATACCAATAGAAACACAATTTCAAAATAAGGAGACTAGTTATATGAACATTAAATTCACAAAATTAAGTAAGAGTAAAAAAGGGATAAGTGCTGCATTATTAGCAGCGGGAATCATGGGGATTGCAATGGCACCAAATGCATCTGCTCATGGGTTTGTTGAAAAACCAGCTAGCCGTGCTGCTTTATGTAGCCAAAGTTATGGCGCGCTTAACTTGAGTTGTGGAAGGGTTATGTATGAGCCACAGAGCTTAGAGGCAAAAAAAGGATTTCCACAAGGTGGACCAGTTGATGGTAAAATTGCATCTGCAGGAGGTCAGTTTGATGGCATCCTTGATCAGCAAACTGCAAGTCGCTGGTTTAAAAACACGATTACAGGGGGAGCAAATACCTTTACGTGGAAGTACACTGCAACACATTTAACAAGCAAATGGCACTATTATATTACGAAAAAGGGATGGGATCCTAATAAGCCATTGACTCGTGCTGATCTTGAGCCAATTGGAACTGTTGATCATAATGGTACTGATGCAATTAATAATTTAACGCATACAATTAACGTACCAACGGATCGTAGTGGCTACCATGTTATTTTAGCTGTTTGGGATGTAGCTAATACTGCAAATGCTTTCTATAATGTAATTGATGTTAATTTGGTGAATAATGTGGATGTAGATAAAGAAGCTCCATCTCAACCAAATGGATTACAAGCAACGAAAGTGACTTCTAATAGTGCTGAGCTAAAATGGAATTCTTCTACAGACAATGTAGGTGTAAAAGAATATCAAGTATTCCGTGATGGTAAAGAAATTGGAACGGTACCGGGAACAACATTCACAGATAAAAATTTAAAAGCGAATACAAAATATACATATACAGTAAAGGCAGTGGATGCAGCTGGAAATGTTTCTAAAGAAAGTGAGTCTATAGCTGTAGAGACAATGATTGCAGTTCCAGATACAGAAGCACCAACGCAACCAACTGCACTGCACACGATGGGCGTAACATCATCAAGTGTAGACTTAATGTGGAGCGCATCAGAGGATAATGTAGCAGTTGACCATTATGTTATCTATAGAGGGACATCAGAAGGACAAATGACTGTAGTTGGAACATCGAAAACTACATCCTTTATGGACAAGAATCTTCAATCAAATACAGCTTATAAGTATGCGGTCACAGCCGTTGATGCAGCTGGAAATGAATCTATTAAAAGTTCTATTTTCACTGTAACTACAAAAGAGCAAGGGGCGTCTTATGAGCAATGGAGCCCAACTAAGGCGTACACAAAAGGTGATAAAGTAGAGCACGAAGGTAAAGTATATGAAGCGGTTCAAAGCTATCAAGGATATGGAGATCCGAATTGGATTTTCGCATTGTCTTTATGGAAAGAAGTTAAATAAAAAGTAAAGTCCTAATAAAAAGTCTTGCTTATGCAAGGCTTTTTTCAAATTTAGTTAATGCCTTTATCAAGCCAAATGTCTAAGAAACGAGAGAGGAGAAAACTTATAAAAAGAGGTATAATATAATAGGAAGAAACTCATGATAGGAAGATGGATTTTAAAATGAACGAACAATTAGTAGATTGGATTACACGTTTTCAAAAGGAGAAAGATATAGAGGCTCTCGCAAACTTAAAAGACTATTGCTACTATATGATTGAACCTTTAATTGAGGAGTTTACGGAGAAATACGGTGAAGATGCTGGGGAATTATTACGGTTAAAATGGGATAAACGTTTTTATTTTATTTTTACTAAGTATCAATTGAATGTTGGGTTGCCTTTAGATTCCTTCGTTAAAAATACGTACCGTTTTTATTTTATGCAAGTTTTAAAGAAGGCTGGCTATTGAACCAAATAGTAGGGAGTATTTTAATTTTGAACATGGCTCCATTAAAAAATCCTTGTCTCGTGTTAAAAGCGAGACAAGGATTTTTGTGTTTTATCATGCTCTTAGGCGGAAGATTAACTGCCTGTAAAAGCCTGATTGGTTAAGGCTAATCATCAGTGGGGAATGATGAAAATTCCACTTTATTGATACATTAGATCTTCTGCAAGGTGGGTAAATACTTCACCGATAATGGAGTCTTCGTCGTAAACAGAAGAGCCTGTATTTTCCTCAGGTTGAGCAAATGGAACTTGAGCAATGATACTTGTTTGAAGCTCATCTGCCAATTTTTCGGCGCCACCTTGACCGAATAAATAGTTCTTTTCGCCATTCGAATTTTCAAAGTAAGCCATGTTTTCAACAACACCAAGAATTGTGTGTTTCGTATGTTGAGCCATCAAACCTGCACGAGAAGCAACATGGGAAGCTGCAAGGTGCGGTGTTGTGACAATAATTTCTTGTGCTTGTGGAATCATTGCCGCCATGTCAATGGCTACATCTCCTGTACCAGGTGGTAAATCTATGAGGAGATAGTCTAATTCATCCCAATGTGTATTGACAAGGAAATTGCGAATCCATTTGTTGAGCATTGGGCCACGCCACATGACAGGTTGGTTTTCGTTTGTGAAAAAACCCATCGACATGATTTTTACGCCATGACTTATTACTGGGATAGCTGTTTGGTCAAGCATTGTTGGTTTTTGATGAATCTTCATCATAGCTGGAATACTAAATCCATATATGTCGGCATCTAAAATACCTACACGTTTACCAAGACGGGCAAGGGCAACTGCTAAGTTAATCGTCACAGTAGACTTACCGACGCCCCCTTTACCACTAGTAACTGCAATAAATTTGACACCAGAATCGGGTAGAAGCATTTTAGGCATACCTTTATCCGTTACTTTTTCTGATTTTAAAGAAGCTGTTAAATTACGACGCTCTTCATCAGTCATTGAACCGAATTTAATTGAGATTTTTGATGCGCCGATCGCTGTCAACGCTTCTTCAACATCTTGTTGAATTTTTGCTTTTAAAGGACAACCTTGAATAGTCAAGATAATATCAAGTGAGATATCCGTACCGTTAACTTGAATATTACGTACCATATTCAAGTCAACGATGCTTTTATGAAGCTCCGGGTCATCAACTTTCTGCAAAGTTTTTAAAATGTGCTCGTTTGTTAGCATATAACCATCCTCCTATTTTAGGCCTTTGCCAAGCCCTTTTAAGAAGTGAGCGCCAAAATTTACAGCACGATTAACATCAGGATCGTTTAGCATTTTGAATAGCTTAAAGGCACTAACTTTTTCATCAGATTCAACAGCTTTGTTTGCTTCATCTAAGCCAGTATTTAAGCCTTCAATTAGCTTTGTTGTTGTTTCTGGGTTCAGTTCGGTTAATGCTCCCGCAACACCCATTAAGTTGTTGATGATGTTTGTCACAGGCTTACGAGTTAATTGTCCAAGAGCAATATGGGTAACCTCTTCTTTTGCTTCTAGTAGTTTCGTAGCTGCTTCTAGTGCTCCGATATCATTTAGTTCTGCCATGATTGTAAAGACCTGGTTAACCATTTCTTCATTCTCAGAAAGAAGTTGCTTTAAATTCTCTAACTTTTCTTCCTTTAGTTGTTCTTCTGTTTTTTGCGCTTTTTGAATTGTCGTAATTGGTGCTGCCATGAAATCACTCCCTTTCGTTAGTTGTTAAGTGAACGTAGCCAGGACGATTCCATTTGCGTTCTACCTCAACACCATTTTGTGGATGACGTTTTTTATAACGCGGGTTTGTTCTAGGAAGTGGAGATTTTCCTTTTTGCTTCAATACTTCAACGCGTACTTTTGTTTGTTTGTACGCCGGTGTCGATGTATTGATGTCTCCAGCCGGGCCCGTTAAGAAATTAATCGCTGAATCTTTGCTAACAGAGTTCATAGGTAAGAAAAGTTCATTTCCTTGTACACGATCTGTTACTAGGGCATTTAATTTTAATGCGCCTTGAGGAGACACTAAACGAAGAAGAGCTCCATCTTCAATGCCACGTTCTTTTGCAAGTTCAGGTGATACTTCAACAAAAATTTCAGGTACTTTCGATTGAATACCTTTTGATTTATTTGTCATATTACCTTCATGGAAGTGTTCAAGCATACGACCGTTGTTAATATGGCAATCATATTGTGCTTCATATTCAACCGGTCTGATCCAATCATTTAATGCAAAACGAGCTTTTTTGTCAGGGAAGTTAAAACCATCTTCATATAGTAAAGGTGTGTCTTTACCATCATGGCTACCCCAACAGAAGCTACCCCAATTTTCTAATACATCATAGTTCGCTTGCGAGAAGAATGGAGCAAGACTAGCCATTTCAGCAAAGATTTCACTTGGGTGACTGTAATTCCAGTCAGCACCTAGTCGACGAGCTACTAATTGAAGGATTTCCCAATCGGCTTTTGATTCACCAAGTGTTGGTAATACTTGATATAGTCGTTGTACACGACGCTCTGTATTCGTGAAAGTACCTTCTTTTTCAAGAGAAGGTGCTGCTGGTAAAATAACATCCGCATATTGTGCTGTACGTGAAAGGAAGCAATCTTGTACAACAAAGAAGTCTAAGTGTGAAAGTACTTTATCTACATGGTTAGCATCGCAATCTACAAGTGCCATATCTTCCCCAACTAAATACATTGCTTTCATTTTACCTTCCATGATCGCATCTAACATTGCCATATTCGTACGACCTGGTTCAGGTTTGATTTTCACACCATATGCTTCTTCAAATTTCTTACGTGCTTCGTCGTCTATTACTTTTTGATTCCCTGGTAATAGATTTGGTAGTGTACCCATATCACAAGCACCTTGAACATTGTTGTGACCACGAAGAGGGTAGGCACCTGCACCTGGACGACGATAGTTACCAGTAGCTAGAAGTAGGTTAGAGATTGCAGCTGATGTATATGAGCCACCTGTATTTTGTGTAACACCCATACCCCAAAGTACACATGTACCGTCAGCATCACGAATCATTTCAGCAACATTTATCAACGTTTCTTTTGAAATGCCCGTTTCTTTTTCTGCATATTCTAGTGTGTATGTTTCAAGTACATCTTTAAAATCATCAAAGAAGTGCACGTTCTCTTTAATGAAGGCTTCATCGTGCCAACCTTGATCGATCATATATTTTGTAACAGCCATTAACCATACTTGGTCTGTTCCTTGTTTTGGGCGCATGAAAATATCAGAACGCTCAGCCATTTCATGTTTACGAACGTCGGCAACAATTAATTTTTGACCGTGTAGCTTATGGGCACGTTTTACACGAGTAGCTAAAACAGGGTGACCTTCTGCAGGGTTTGCCCCAACAATAATAACAAGGCCAGCTTTTGCGATATCTTTGATCGTTCCAGCGTCGCCACCTATACCAACTGTGCGTAGTAGGCCATCTGTAGCTGGAGATTGACAATAGCGTGAGCAGTTATCAACGTCGTTTGTTTCGAATAATTGACGTGCCATTTTTTGAATTAAGTAGTTTTCTTCGTTTGTAATTTTTGAAGAAGAAATAAAGCCGACAGAACCAGAACCGTGTTCTTTTTGAATGCCACCTAGTTTAGTAGCAATTAAGTCAAGAGCTTCATCCCATGAAGATTCAACAAATGCATCATTTTTACGAATTAATGGTTTTGTAATTCGTTCTTCAGAGTTGATGAAATCCCAACCGAATTTTCCTTTTACACAAGTAGAAATAGCATTTACAGGACCTTCAGATGGTTGCACTTTTAAAATTTTGCGGTCTTTTGTCCACACTTCGAACGAACAACCTACTCCACAGAAAGTACAAACTGTTTTTGTTTTCTTCGTACGTTTACTACGCATCGCAGCCTCGACTTCAGAAACAGCAAAGATACCGCTATAGCCTGGCTCGACTTCCTTAATTAAACTAATCATCGGATCTAATGTTTCTTGTTTAAGTCCAGTCATAAAACCAGCTTCACCAAGCATTGATTTTTCCATTAGTGCGTTACATGGGCAAACGGTAACACATTGTCCGCAGCCTACACATGAAGAATCGTTAATGGCAACGCCTTCATCCCAAACGACTTTTGGTCTTTCGGCTTCCCAGTCAAGAGATAAAGTTTCGTTAACCTGTAAGTTTTGACAAACCTCTACACATTGTCCACATGCGATACATTGGTTTGGATCGTATCGATAAAATGGGTGCGACATGTCTACTTCGTGAGGTTCAACTTTTGGTTGATAAGGATATTTTTGATGTTCAATTTCCATTAATTCTGCTGTGTTATGTAATGTACAATTACCGTTGTTATTATCACAAACTGTACAATACAGCAGATGGTTTTCTAGTAGACGATCCATCGCTTCTGTTTGTGCAGCTTTCGCTTTATCAGAAGTAAGTTGGATATCCATGCCGTCTATAGCTTTTGTTGAACAAGAGCGAACTAACTGTCCGTTTACTTCAACGATACATGTATCACAAGTTTCGATAGGGTCAACAGATGGTACATGACAAATTTGTGGATGGGCGATGCCATTTTGATTAATGGTATCAAGTATTGTAGCTCCCTCTGCTACATCATACGATTGGCCATTAATGTTAATTTTAGTCAAGGTGATTTCCTCCTTTTGTTCTTTGAGACTTTTTTGGCAACAGGTTAATACTGGGGATAAACCGGGAATAGGACTACGAGTTTTTTATGTTGAATGTCTTGTTCATTTAAAAAATGGTCTTGTTATCATGTCAATTCCCAATTTATCATTTCTACACTAAAATAGATGAAGATACATGTATTACGTGTTGTCACTGTTGATATTGCTGAAAAATAAAAAAATCCACCATGAAAAGACATGTTTAAAACATGCTATTTATTCATGGTGGATAAAATTCTTAACAGGCCTTGCTAAAAATTCAATCTACTTTTATTTTTTATTCAATATAACTAATAGAATATAAATATTAAAACCACCATGCCAATAGTTCAAACCTATTTGAATAAAACCATGACATAAGAATCAAAATACTTTCATTCCATTTATAATATCACTTATTATAGCCTTTTCTGCCAAAATGGACAATAATTATAGTAAAAATTATTGATTGAGAATAATTATCAGTGAATATTTTCTCTTTAATTTTTATTTAAGTTGCTATATTATTAACAAACTATAAGGGTGACCCCCGTGAACATAGGAAAAAAAGATTAATTACGTTGGGAGAATCGTTAAAATGTCAAAAAAAGTGCATGAATTCAACGACATTATTCGAAAATTACGCAAAGATATATTTGGAAAAGGACCAGAGCGTATTCATACTGTTTTCATCGAGAACATGGCAGTCTCAACTTTATATGGTAATATCACACCGACAGAAAAATTTATTGCGAGTACACCTGAAGGGTTAAAGATGGTTCATGCTGCACGTACTAGGATGATTCAAGATTTGTATACTAAATCACCTCCAGAAGGCATGGAAGAATTGATGGGCACTAAGTTACTCCATTTATTTTCAGATATCAAAATTGAAGAAGATTTTGCTATTTCTGTATTCGTTTTTGAAAATAATATTAGTGAATAAAGGGGATGCCATATGGAACGAGCAGTAGCAAGAGAAATAATACGTGTTGAAGGCAATCAAATCAAAGAAATAGAAGATACGGTTGTCACAGAATATGCTGTCACTGTGAAGATTAATGAGCAAGAATTTGTGACGATGGTTTGCACACCAGAGTATGTAGAAGATATGGTTATTGGCTATTTGGCTTCTGAACGAATTATTCGTGGGTACGAAGATATTGAAGATATTTGGCATCAAGAAAAAGAAGGATTTGTACATGTTAAAACAAAGCGTGTGAATCCTTACTTTCAACAAATTCAAAATAAACGTTACATTACTTCTTGTTGTGGCATGAGTCGCCAAGGTTTTGTTTTTGCTAATGATGCATTAGTAGCTAAAAAAATGGAAGGTATTCATGTACGTATTACAACAGATGATTGTTTTCGTTTAATGCGCGATATGCAAGATTTAGCTGAAATATTCAAACAAACTGGTGGCGTTCATAATGCAGCACTATGTGATACGAATGGCGTTTTATTAAGCCGAATGGATATTGGGCGCCATAATGCCTTAGATAAAATTTATGGTTATTGCCTAAAAAACAACATTAGCATTCAGGACAAAATTATCGTATTTAGCGGAAGGATTTCATCAGAAATTTTACTTAAAGTATCGAAAATTGGCTGTGAAATTGTTTTGTCCAAATCTGCTCCTACGGAATTGGCATTGCAATTGGCAGAGCAACTTGGTATTACGACGGTAGGCTTTATTCGCCAAAATACACTTAATATTTATACACATAAGGAACGTATTCATTTACCTCCAAATGAGCAACTTTAACAAAATGAAAGGAAGAGATTAAAATTACTAATCTACGAGACCAACTACAAAGACCATTAAGAGATTTAAGGATATCAGTAACAGACCGTTGTAATTTTCGTTGTCAATATTGCATGCCTGCAGAAGTATTCGGTCCTGATTATGCTTTTTTACCGTCCGATAAAATATTGAGTTTTGAAGAAATCGAACGATTAGTAAAGATTTTCGTTTCATTAGGTGTGAAAAAAGTACGCATTACTGGTGGTGAGCCTTTACTACGTCGTGATCTGCCGAAATTAATTGAACGTATACATCGCATAGATGGAGTAGAGGATATTGCTTTAACGACCAATGGCACATTGTTGAAAAAATATGCAAATGAATTGGCGAGAGCAGGTTTATCGCGAGTAGCTATTAGCTTAGATTCTCTAAATGAGGAACGTTTTTTCGAGATGAACGGCCATCGAGGAAAAGTAAAAGCGGTATTAGAAGGTATCGAAAAAGCGGCAGAAGCAGGTTTACAAGTTAAGATCAATATGGTCGTTCAAAAAGGAAAAAATGACCAAGATATCGTTGCGATGGCAGAATATTTTAAAGAGAAACAGCATATTCTTCGCTTTATTGAATATATGGATGTCGGTAATTCAAATGGTTGGCGGCTAGATGACGTTCTGTCGAAGAAAGAAATCGTTAACCAAGTCCATCAATTTTCACCACTGCATCCTGTCGACCCTAATTATAAAGGGGAAGTAGCTACTCGTTATCAATATGAAGATGCCAAGGGTGAAATTGGCGTGATATCATCTGTAACAGATTCTTTCTGCTCAACTTGTTCGCGTGCCCGTATTTCGGCAGAAGGAACATTATATACGTGTTTATTTGCAACAGAGGGAACGAGTTTACGAGAATTGTTAAGGTCTGGAGAAGATGATGAAACTATTATCCAATGCATTTCGAACGTTTGGGAAAATAGAAAGGATCGCTATTCCGATGAACGAAATGAACAGACAATGGAAAAACGGAAAAGCTCAAAAATTGAAATGTCACATATCGGTGGTTAGGCGAAATAGAGTGGTATTAGTGGGTACTAGCTTGTTAGTATTAGTGACTTATAGTTAAAGAGCAGAAAAAAACGGCACAATAATGCCGGATTTTTATCTTCATTCAGCAGAAAACTACTACCCTAGAAGTGTGATGTGGATGCGTATGAGGTTTCTTTTCAGTGGGTATACAAGTACCTGTCGCTACGCTTTCGGTACAAAAGACACCTGCTGAATGAAGATAAAGCCTCCGGCGGATGTCACGGATTGTCAAAGGAATGAATTGTGCTAGCACAATTCAAAATCCGGACGCAATTACGCCAAGGCGAAATTGATTTGATGTTTATTTATGCACAAAGTCGCCACTTTTTCCGCCTGTTTTTTGAACAAGGTAAGTTTCTTTAATGACCATAGACTTGTCGACTGCTTTACACATATCATAAAAAGTCAGTGCAGCAATGGATACAGCAGTTAGTGCTTCCATTTCGACACCTGTTTTACCACTACATTTCACTGTAGCTTGAATGTGTAGTTCGTAACCAACCTCTGCTTTTGTATAGTCAAATTGAAGGTCGGTTCCTTGTAACATAATCGGATGGCACATTGGGATAATATCAGCCGTTTTTTTAGCACCTATAATCCCAGCAATTTGTGCCACTTGCGTTGGGTCGCCTTTTTTAATGTCTCCTTGTTGGATGGCTTCATAGACCTCATCAGATAACGTGATTGTACTGCGAGCGATCGCTGTACGGTTTGTGCTTGTTTTTTCTGAAATGTCGACCATTTTAGGACGACCTTCTTCGTTCCAGTGTGTAAAATTACTCATTATTAGATTTCCTTTCAAATGTTTGTAGCCAATCTTGTTGTGAATTGATATTGATAAATGTTGAGCTGTCGTCTTCAAAGGGAACATAACACACTTGAAGTTGCTCTAACAAGACTTTCATACTTCGCTTGTTTTGTTGGACTAATTGGTGTGCTTTTGTTAAAGCACTGCGTCGATATAAAGCAGCAAGAGGTTGTAATCTTGAAGCTTGTTTAGGAACAATTGCCTCATAACGATCATCGATAAATGTTAGCATAGTTTGGACAAATTCTGCATGAATAAAAGGCATATCACTTGCTATTATGAAAAACCACTCTACTTCTGGGAAGTTTGTCATGATATGATGCAAGGCAAATAGAGGTCCTTGATGAGGTTGTTTTTCAATGCTCCATTGGACATCCTCTTCTACAAACTTTGATTGCAAGCTAGCATTTGTAGCAATAATTAAAGGATGTAGTTGATTTTTTTGTAAGGCTATGAGACCTTGCTTGTATAAAGGCAGGCCAGCAAATAATTCAAACATTTTCGGTTGACCATACCGAGAAGATTGACCACCAGCTAAGACAACACCAGCTATTTTCATATGCGATTCAACTCACCGACAAAATGTTGCACAGTAGGAAGAATTAGTTTTGTCATAGCAAGTGTCACGGCATTCGTGGAACCTGGTAGTACATAGATAGCCGTTTTATTGCGACTACCTGCTGTTGCACGACTAAACATAGCTTTTGGGCCGATTTCTTCATAGCTTAGTATTCGAAATAACTCACCAAATCCCATCATTTCTTTTTCAAAAAGAGGGAGAATCGTGTCATAAGTTTGGTCTCTAGGTGTAAACCCTGTTCCTCCTGTTACGATAATGGTATTAATGGTAGAATCAGCGCACCATTTTTGAACATGGTTTGAGATTTTAAGTGGTTCATCTTTTGATATTTGATAGTCTACTAATTCAAATGAAGCTTCTTGAAGCAATGATTGAATACGCTGACCACCATGATCATCCGCCTTCGTGCGTGTGTCACTTACTGTTAAAATGGCAGCTTGTATAGGAAGTTGACTATGTGTAGGATGCAAGATATAAGACCTCCTTTTAAAGAGTTGATATTGTTTTTGCTGAAAAACATTGCTTTTATTATAAAGCTATAAATGAAAAGGTCAAACTAAAATTCATAGAAAGAAAGGCAAAAACGTTTATGCATAATAGATATTCTAGACAACAATTATTCAGTCCAATCGGAGAACAAGGACAGCTATTACTAAAACAAAAGCATGTCCTAATGATAGGAGTTGGTGCTTTAGGTAGTGCTAGTGCAGAGGCTCTAGTAAGGGCAGGCATCGGAAAATTGACGATTATTGATCGTGATTATGTAGAGTGGAGTAATCTACAAAGACAACAACTATATACTGAACAAGATGCGCAAGAAAAAGTCCCTAAAGTAATCGCTGCAAAAAAAAGACTACAAAGCATTAACTCTGAGGTAGAAATCAACGAATATATAGTTGATGCGTATACAGAGCAATTAATTCCACTGCTTGAAGATGTAGATATGATGGTGGATGCAACGGATAACTTTGATATTCGCTTTCTGATGAACGATCTTGCACAAAAATATCAAATTCCTTGGGTTTATGGTTCTTGTATTGGTAGTTATGGCGCTACTTATACGATTGTGCCAGGTAAAACACCTTGTTTACATTGTTTGTTAGCAGCGATACCTAATACAGGGATGACATGCGATACAGTAGGAATTATAAGCCCAACTGTTCAAATCGTAGCAGCGTATCAAGTAGCTGA
The DNA here is from genome assembly GCF_015844675.1 of Lysinibacillus sphaericus. GTDB lineage: Bacteria > Bacillota > Bacilli > Bacillales_A > Planococcaceae > Lysinibacillus > Lysinibacillus sphaericus_E. Next base: position 239,624 of record NZ_LDGC01000092.1, read on the forward strand.
AGTATTAAAGTTTTTAGTTGGCAATGAAGAGGCATTACGTAAAAGTTATTTAACTTTTGATGTTTGGCAAAATCAACACTATGAAATAAACGTTGAAAAAATTCGCAAATCTGATTGCCCATCTTGTGGAAAAAATCCGACTTATCCGTATTTGTCATATGAAAATCAAACAAAATTAAATGTATTATGTGGTCGGGATGCTATTCAAATACGTCCACCTCAACCGATTCACTATAATTTGGATCAGCTCGCTAACCAACTTCGTCCTTATGGTGATATTCAACAAAATCCCTATTTATTATCTTGCCAAACAGAAGATTATCGACTAGTGATTTTCCAAGATGGACGAGTTGTTATTCACGGTGTAAAAGATATACAAAAAGCTAAAACCATTTATTATCGTTTATTCGGATAAAGGAGTGTTCTAAAATGTTAGAAAAAAGAAAACCAATTGCTGTTGCGGAAGCTGTTCAACGGGTCATGCAGTTTGCATTCCAAGGAAAAGTAGAGGACGTTTCACTACAACAAGCACATGGACGTTTTTTAGCAGAAAATATTGCTGCAGACCAAGATGTACCAGCATTTGATCGCTCACCTTATGATGGTTATGCTATTCGCTCAGTCGATAGTCAAGAAGCCTGTTCCGAAAATCCATTAGCCTTTAAAGTAGTGGGGGAAATTGGCGCGGGTTATGTATTTGAGGGAGAAGTAGGTGATCGAGAAGCCGTGCGCATTATGACAGGAGCTCCTATCCCACACGGATGTGATGTAGTCGTTATGCTAGAATTAACGCAAAGCTTTGAAGAAGACGATCAACGTTATATGTCAATTAAACGCTCTTATAAAGCAGGAACAAATATTTCCTATAAGGGTGAGGACGTTCAAAAAGGCGCAATTCTTATTGAAAAAGGACAATACATCAACCCAGGCGTTGTCGCATTACTTGCTACTTTTGGCTATGATCAAGTACCTGTTTTTCGAAAACCAATTGTAGGCGTTATTGCAACCGGAAGTGAATTACTAGAACCAAGTGATGCTTTACAGCCAGGAAAAATTCGTAATAGTAATGCCTATATGATAATGGCTCAAATTGAACGTGCTGGGGCAACCGTCAAATATTTTGGTAAATTTAGCGATGACTTAAATTTATGTATTCAAGCTGTAGAGAAAGCGCTTCAGGAAGTAGATATATTGATTACAACAGGCGGAGTATCAGTAGGTGATTACGATTACTTACCTGCCATTTATGAAGCCATTGACGCACAAGTACTGTTTAATAAAGTGGCGATGCGACCAGGTAGTGTAACCACTGTTGCGGCTCGAAATGGTCAATTATTATTTGGGCTTTCAGGTAATCCATCAGCTTGCTATGTTGGGTTTGAACTATTTACACGACCTATTATTCGAACAGCATTCGGTAATAAACAACCACATCTACGTAGAGAGCAGGCTGTTTTAGGTGAGGACTTTAAAAAACCGAATCCGTTTACTCGTTTTGTACGTGCTAATGCTTCGTACGAAAACGGTCAATTAGTTGCAGTTCCTTCTGGTTTTGATAAATCTAGTGCTGTTTCTTCTTTAGCGGAAGCTAATGCTTTTATTGTATTACCAGGTGGATCACGTGGATACGAAAAAGGAATGCAAGTAGTTGTCTTAATGTTAGAAGATTTGCAGGGAAGTGAGTGGCCATGGGACAACATCGAAAAATCTTACAAATCGTAGGCTATCAAAATAGTGGCAAGACGACGTTAATGGAACAGCTCATTACACAAGCCGCCACAGAAGGTTTTCGTGTAGGAACAATCAAGCACCATGGACATGGTGGTATCCCGATGATCGAAAGTTCAAAAGATAGTGTTCGTCATGAGAAGGCTGGTGCAAGTGTCGCAGCAGTTGAAGGAGAAGGTACTTTGCGCATGAGTATTCACCAAAGTAACTGGCAGCTTGCTGATATACTAGCTATTTATGAAACATTTAATATGGATATGATTTTAATTGAAGGCTATAAAAATGAAGACTATCCGAAGGTTGTTCTTTTGCGCCAGGCGGAAGATGAATCTTTGCTACAAAAAGTGAGCAATATCATCTGTGTTCTTTATTGGCCTACATATCCACTAAATAAACCGTTAGATTATCCAGCTTATTCAATTCAAGAAGAAGCAAAATATATGGAAGTTCTTATGCAGGAAATGAGGAGAAAATCATGACTACATCGTTGTTTGAAATTATTGATAAACCAATTGATGTTGAAGAAGTTAGACAAAAAGTAATAGATCGAAATGCTGGTGCAATCACTGTTTTCATCGGAACAGTACGTGAAATGACAAAAGGAAAGAAAACACTACATTTGGAATATCAAGCTTATCCAGCTATGGCTATTAAAATGTTTGAACAAATATCTAAAGAAATACAAGAGCGATGGACAGAAGCGAAAATAGCCATTACACATCGTGTGGGCCATTTAGAAATTTCGGATATTGCCGTAGTCATTGCGGTTTCATCACCACATCGTAAAATAGCTTATGAAGCAAATGAATATGCTATTGATCGTATTAAACAAATTGTGCCTATTTGGAAAAAAGAGTATTGGGAAGATGGGACCGAATGGATTGGGGATCAATTAGAAAATGTTCCTTATCCAAAAGGGAATCCATCCATCAGTGAGGAGGAATCTTGTGATTAACATATTATTATTTGCTCACTTACAAGAAAGTATAGGCGAATCAAAATTATGTGTAGACCTGTCAGATAGAACAATTGGACAAATTAAAGAATGGATGGAAATACAATATCCACAAGTTTCTTTACAACATGTTATGACAGCGGTAAATGAGGAATTCGCAACAGATGCAACGGTTGTAAAAAAAGGGGATACAATCGCCTTTATTCCACCAATTAGTGGAGGGTAAAAAGAAAAGATGTAGTTGGTCCAGTTTAGTGAACCGACTACATCTTTTTTATATTGATCCAGAAAAAGCTCGTCAGTAGGAGAAGATACTCTATTGGTTAAAGTTTTACTTTATGCCTTTATGAGATGAACGCACAGAAGCATAAGGAAGGAAATACCTATCATACAAATCACCCATGACCAAGCGAGTGACATGTTACCCGAACCAATTGCCATGTAAATAGCAAGTGGCGTCGTTTGCGTTTTGCCAGGGAGGTTTCCAGCAAACATTAAAGTTGCACCGAATTCACCTAAAGCTCGTGTGAAACTTAAAATTCCACCTGAGACAATTGACTTTAATGCAAGAGGGATAGAAATAAAGAAAAAGATTTGCCATTCATTAGCACCATCAACACGTGCAGCGTTCTCAATGTCCTCGTCAACAGATTCAAAGCCGGTTTTTGCAGATTGATACATTAAAGGGAATGCAACAACCGTAGAGGCTATGACAGCTGCCCACCATGTGAACATAACAGGTTGGTTAAAAAGCCATGTAATCAAGTTACCTAGGACGCTGTTTTTGCCAAAAATAATAATTAGAAGAAAACCTACTACAGTAGGAGGCAATACTAATGGTAAAAGTAACACAGTTTCTAGAAATAATTTTCCTTTGAAATTGCGTTTTGCCATCCATTTACCAAATAGAGTACCTGCTACTATGACAATTATTCCCGACACAAGAGCTATTTCGATAGAAAGTTTTAGAGGTGACCAGAAATCAGTACTCATCTATTAATGAGCCCCTTGAAACCCATATTTTTTAAATACTTTCATCGCTTCATCACTTTGTAAATAGTGATAAAAATCTTTCGCTTCTTTTGCATGCTTACTATCTTTGATAACACCTACAGGATAAATAATAGGTGTATGTGTATCTTCTTTGGCTGTAGCAACGACATCGACTTTTTCTGATACGAGAGCATCTGTTTTATAAACTAGACCTGCATCGACATTTTCAGTTTCTGTATATGTAAGAACTTGTCGTACGTCTTTTGTATACACTGCTTTTGATTCTACATGTTCTAAAAGGTTCATGTTTTTCAATGTTTTTATACCGTACTTGCCAGCAGGAACCGTTTCAGGTGTACCAATGGCAATCTTATCAGCTTTCGTTAAGTCTTCAAATGATTGAATCTGTTTTTCATTTTTCTTAGGAACGATTAATACTAATTCGTTCGCTAAAAGATCTGTTCCTTGTTTTTTATCGATTAAATCTTCTTGAACAAGCTCATCAAACTTATCTTTTGCTGCTGAAAAGAAAAGATCAACAGGAGCATCCTCTAAAATTTGTTGTTGTAAAGCACCAGAGCCACCAAAGTTAAATGTGATTTTAATAGTATCGTGTTCATTTTCATAGGCTTTTTGAAGCTCTTCTAATGATTCTTGTAAACTAGCTGCCGCAGAAATCGTTAATTCAACAGGCTCTTTTGTTTTATTGTTGCTCCCTTGACTACCACAACCTACTAAAATGCCGACCAGAAGTAGCAATGAAGCTATTAAATTAAAATACTTTTTCACTTTGATTATACTCCTTTTATAACTCGTTATAACAAGACATAGCTAATTATAATTAGTTGTGTCTAAAAAAGAAATACCAAGTAGGTAGAAATTTTCAAGATGTTAAAAAGTATGGTTTATCACCAAAAGTTGTGGATGACTTTTGTTAAAACGTCTACTATGTAAATAAGTTGAACTTCGTTCCGGTCAGGCAACTCCTTGGGGATTAGCGTTAGAGGAACGAAGGCTAAAAGCATCACGTCCTGTGATAACGCCTTCGTGAACAACAAAGCGCCCAGCCGGAACGGAAATCAACCACACGTTTTGGTGATGTTAAAAATATATTATAATTACGTTACTATTGTAATCAATAGAAGCAGAAGGGAAGATTTTTTACATGTCACAAGAACATTCCTATACGATTGAAGAGGTTGCTCAATTATTAAAGGTTTCAAAATTAACGATCTATGATTTAGTGAAAAAGGGAGATTTACCTATTTTTCGTGTAGGCCGACAAATGCGTGTGGATAGAACCGATCTACAATTATATATCCAAAAGAGCAAGACAGGAGCACCCCCTACTGCATCTACCGCCTCGACTACCCTTTTGACAAACAATAAAAAAATTATTATTAGCGGTCAAGATTTAGCCTTAGACTTATTAGGAAAATATATAGAGAAAAAACAATCCAATAAAGTATTGCGCTCACATGAAGGTAGCTTTAATGGTGTCATGGCGCTGTATAATAGGGAAAGTGATATTGCGAGTTTACATTTGTACGATGGTGATACAGGGGATTATAATACACCTTATTTGAAAAAGATTTTTGTAAGTCACTCTTATATTCTTATCAATCTGGTTTCACGCCGAGCAGGTTTCTATGTAAAAAAAGGAAATCCATTGCAAATTCAATCAATGGATGATTTTAAGACTAAATCACTAAAATTGATGAATCGTGAAAAAGGTTCAGGAGCTCGTACTTTCCTGGATGAGCAATTACGCATTCATCACATATCTCCATCCTCAATTAAAGGATATAACGAAGAAGAAATGAGCCATATAGATGTATCTTCTGCTGTCGCAAATGGGCATGCAGACATTGGAATAGGAATTGAAAAAATATCAAAACTCATAGATGTTGACTTTATACCACTTGTTAGAGAACGTTATGATATTGTTCTATTAAAAACTCCAGAAAACCAACTGCTGATTGAAACGATAAAAGAGATTTTAAATTCACCAGATTTCCAAGCGGAAGTAGTCGCATTAGGAGATTATGACGTCAGTCAAATGGGACAAGTTATATATGAAACACTTTAATAATACATGGTGTGAAAAAAACTTGCCGAAAAGGCAAGTTTTTTTACATGAATCGGGGAAATTATAATAATATTTCTGTTTCAGCATCAAAAAATAGTAGGTGTTGAGGCTGAAGAGAAAGTGTTTCTCCGATTCTAAAGTTATGTTGGCCACTCCATTTAATCGTCCATGTTTGATCTGCCATTCGGACAATGATATGCGTTTCATGTCCTAGCTGTTCAATATTTACTATAGGAAGATGCAAAACGTCTCCTTTTTGGAGATGCTCTGGTCGAACGCAGACTGATAATGGTGTATGTTGAGGTAAACGTGCATAAACATCGGTTGGAAGTTTCATTTTAAATTGATTTTCAATAATGAGCGTAGAATCTTCTAGAACTGCACTTGCCATGTTTATAGCTGGAGAGCCTATAAAGCTTGCGACAAATAAATTCTTTGGTTGATTATACAATTCTAGAGGTGTTCCAATTTGCTGAATACATCCATTATGTAAAACCATTATTCGATCCCCCATGGTCATCGCTTCTGTTTGATCGTGGGTTACATAAATAGTTGTTAAGCCCAATTTTTTTTGTAGTTGTTTGATTTCTGTCCGCATTTGTGTTCGTAATTGTGCATCTAAATTGGATAAAGGCTCATCCATCAGGCACAGCGGAGATTGGCTTACGATAGCACGTGCAAGAGCAACACGCTGACGTTGACCTCCGGATAAAGCTTTTGGTTTTCGATGTAAATAATCTGTCAGCTTTAGCAATTCAACACTTTCTTGCAAACGTTTCTGCTGCTCTTGTTTATGAACACCCTTTCTTTTTAAACCAAATAAAATATTTTGTTCCACTGTTAGATGTGGGTACAGTGCGTAATTTTGGAAAACCATTGATAAATTTCGTTCTTGAGGGGAAGCCATATCTAATGTGTCCCCATTTATTTGTATGGTGCCACTCGTCATTTTATCTAAGCCAGCAATAAGGCGCAGAAGGGTACTTTTACCTGAACCAGACGGACCTACTAATACAAAGAATTCACCTTTTTCAATCGTTATATTAATATCTTTTAATACAGGTGGTTGGGCATTATATGCTTTTTCGACATGCGTTAGCTTAATATAACTCATTTGTTAAACCTCATTTCAAATGATAACTAAAACAAAAGACATTGTAACATATTCTTGTAACACACATTATGATAGAGATATTAACGCAGGACAAAGAGGATTCAGCATTCATTAATCTAAGTGATTCAACGCTTGCGCTGAACATCTTCAAAGGTATTGAGTGGCTATTTCAATGTTCAATTAACGAGGTTTTTTGATCTAAAATTGTTACTGTACCTCGTTAGTTGAACTGATTTTAGTTATTTTGTGAAAAGATTTTAAAAAAATTTAGCTTTTGCACTAGACAAATATGATTTTTTTTTATATAGTATAAATAATAAAATCGTTTTCAAGAGAACAATAAATTCACATATTACAAAGAGTAATCGTGTTTTATTTGATGCTTTTTGTAATATGTGGATTTTCTTTTGGTAATATGATTTTAATTAATACAATTAATGGAGGTCATTCAAATGACACAAGGTACAGTAAAATGGTTTAACTCAGAAAAAGGTTTCGGTTTCATCGAAGTAGAAGGTGGAAATGACGTATTCGCTCACTTCTCAGCTATCCAAGGTGACGGCTTCAAAACTCTTGAAGAAGGTCAAAAAGTTGAGTTTTCAGTAGAAGAAGGTCAACGTGGACCTCAAGCTACAAACATCGTAAAACTTTAATTTTAATGATGTAACCATAAAAAAAGGCATCCTTTCAATAGGATGCCTTTTTATTATGCATAAAGGAAGGGATGGAATGAAAAAGTCGGTTGGTACTCCCTGTTTTAATACCATCTCAAAATTCAACTCATTTCAAGAACATCATATAACATTAAATTAATTTCTTTCCCAGTAAAAAAAATTACAAATTAAATGCGAAAAAATAGCAATAAAATTTAACTAAAAATGGAACTCAATTCCTGTTTGATCGTATACAAAGTAATAGGGTGTATAAAATTTAGGAAGGAGAGTTTATATGCGTAGTAAAAATTTAATTATTATGATAGTGACATTTATTGTAGAAGTTTTAATTACGTATTTTATTGCTTCATTTTTCTCCGTAAGGTTTATTGAGATAATGTTTTTCACTGGTATAGCTTTTGCTGGGAGCAGTTTTTACTTTTCAAGTAGTGGTGGTGCTATGACTAGGTTATTTGCATCTCAAGTTAGTGGGCAAACAGGCACAATTCAGAAAAGGGAAAAATTCACTTATCAATTAGGTTCGATATTTATTACGTCAGTTATATTCTTTTTAATTGGTTTAGTACTCTTTCTCTTATTAGTTTGGGGAATCATTCCTCCTGTGGAAGCTTGAAATACTTATAAAAATTGCTGTAGACAAAGTAATGTGTGGCTTTGTCTACAGCAATTTTAATGATTAATCGCTTAGCATTGCTTTTAATGTTCGTTTTTGCCAGCCTAGCTTGAAGTATGCGTATTGTAATACAAAATGCACACAGAAGGCAGCAGGGTAAGCTAACCAAACACCATTTAACTCGAATGTAGTGTAGTGCGATAAAACAAACGCTAATGGCACCTCGACTACCCAAATCGCGATAACTAGGAAAATTGTAGGCCATAAAACAACACCTGTAGCTCGCATTGTAGCCGAAACCGTTTGTGTATGGCCAAAAATTAAATAGCTCCAAAATGCGATATATAAATAATTCTTTGCGATTAGTACCGTATCATGTTTATCAATAAAGAAAGATAAAATAGGCTCTGCAAATAAATACATAATTAAAATAATCGCGCCGCCTAAAATATAGTTTACAAGCACACTTAAATGGCGAATTTTTTTTATCATATCCGTAGAGTTTGCCCCTAAAGCTTGCGCCACAAATACAGATGTCGTAATCGCGATACTCATCGCTGGCACTTGTGCATAGCTAGCGACTTGATTGACAACACCGTATGCGGCAGTAGCATCGGAGCCGTAAACATTAACGAAACCTATTACAGCAATTTCTGCTACAGAGATCGCAACCATACTAATGCTTGCTGGAATGGCTAACTTTAATAATGAAGCTAAAATATCCTTCTTTAATTTAAAATGCTGTAATATCGATTTATCTAAGCGCAAAATATGCTTTGTTCTATGCAAGTAGGCAAATAATAATAACATCGTTACTAGATTGGATAAAACAGAGGCATAAGCAGCGCCGTTTAAGCCAAATTCAGGCAGACCAAGCCAGCCAAAAACTAATGGTGGTAGGAATGCAATATTTAAAATAACGCTTATAACTAAAAATAGAAAAGGTGTTTTAGAGTCACCTACACCACGCATAAAGGTAGTGTACACCATATACCAAAACATAATCGGTAGGGTGAAAAATAAAATTTGAGCATAGCTAATACTCATATCTAAAATGTTTGCAGGTGTTTGCATAAAACGTAAAATCCATTCAATGAAAAAGCCACCAAAAATTGCGACGACAATTGATATAATCGTCGTGAAGGCTAGTGTTACCCCAACAACTTCTTTCATCTTCTCATGATTGCCTGCCCCATATGTTTGCCCTACTAAAATCGAGCTACCAGAGCCAATCCCAATAGCAAATGCCATTAAAAAGAAGAAGAATGGGAAAAATGCTGAAATCGCCGCTAGCGCATCAACTCCTAAATTACGCCCAACTATAAACATGCCAAAGACTTGCCCTAAAGATTGCAGCACATTTGCTAGCATTACAGGTATTAGAAAATTAAAAAAAGCTTTTTGTAGCTTTTTATCATCATGTAAAATTTGTTGGTCCATTTTTATGTCCTCTTGGGTATTAATAACCCATTTCCTTTTAAATATGTGATAGCGTGCGCAGGCGTTGGTCAATTAGTCCACCATCCGCACTTAAAACTAGATTAGAGGTCTTAATATCCGTTCGTTTTCTGTACATGACTTCCGCTGTCATTGCATCCCCTACAAGCCAATAACAAGGTTTTCATCATAAAAATGTTCGTAGCGATAAGCTTCCTTATGCTTGCCTTTAATGTATAGTTATTTTCATCAATTTCAACCCCTTAGAAAATATTTAAATTTAGTTTAGTAAATGTACCACCAGAAAAAAATGAAGTCAATAATAGCGTGGGAATTTTTTCATCCTATGACATAATGAGGTGTCAAAGGTCTTTAAAGGTCTCGTTGCGGTTATAGAGTAGAGTGAATTTAAGGATTTGATTAATGTGGTAAAATATTTATATAATGGAAAAGTAAGTAATATAAATGCTCGAATAAAAGGGGTATCCTCTAAAAAATTAATGAAGGAGGTCAATAGAATGATGATCCCATCTACAAATAATAATTACATAAATACAATAAAAAAAGATGAACTAAATGGACTATCTCCAAATTTATTTTTAGATAAAAATAAACAGAGTAAAGCGAAATATGAAATTAAAAAAGAAGATGGTTATATTCGTCATTATGTCACAAATTTAAATGGTGAAAGAGTAATGATTAAAGAAATCAAATTACCAAAGGGACAAGACACAGGTCAAAGCGCAGGCGAGATGCCGGATGTTTTATTAGAAAACTTATTAAAACAATTTACAAAAATAGTAGATCATCAAAAATCTACTGAATTATTTAAAACAGGATTAGCTGGTCAAAAAGCCAAAGAAAAGTTAATCGTATCTTATCAAATTTCAATCTAGGTATGCTTGAAGAAAAATAATATTAAGGGTAATTTAGGTGATCATTTATGCAATTTAAAAAGCGTTTAGGTTTATATTTCTCAGCTTTGTTAATCGTATTACTTGTTGGAATTGTTTTGAAAGATGTATTCCTAAAAGAAACAACAGTTAACCCATTAGTAGAAAATGAAGATGGAACAAAACAGCTTGCTTTTGATGCAAAGTTAACACGATTAGATGAATCGACAACAACGTTTAAAGAATACAAGGGAAAGGTCTTAATCGTTAACTTTTGGGCATCTTGGTGTGGACCTTGCCAAGAAGAGGCTTCTGAATTTAGGGATTTTTATAACAATAAATCTGAAAATGTTGAGCTGTTAGCGATTAATGCAACTTCTATCGATAATAGTGAAAATGCTATGGAATTTCAAGAGTCATACAATTTGAATTTCCCTATATTTCTTGATTTAGACGGTAAACTTCAAAAATCATTTGGAGTAGTGGCATATCCAACAACTTTTATTTTTGATTCTAAAGGTATATTAAAGGATAAGATAAAGGGATCGATGAATCAAAAACAATTAAATGATTATATTGACAAACTCTACTAATCTGTAAAAATAATCAGTTCCTTTACGAGGGAGCATTTCTATGTTGGCGTCATTTTTAAGGAGATTATTAACGCAAGAAAGAGGGGGATTATTATGTATCAGACATTAAATGGTTTTTTTAAGTCTTGGGAGTTTGAAGCTGATTGTACACAGAAGTTATTGAATAATCTAACTGATGAATCACTTAAGCAGGAAATAACGTCTGAAAATTGGACTTTAGGACGTATTGCTTGGCATACAGTCACTGCAATTCGCATTATTACTTCGAATACAAGTTTAACATTTGATGCTCCAACTAAAGATTATCCTGTTCCTACTTCAGCACAATTTATTGCAAATAGCTATTCTCAAGCTAATAATGCGTTTGTGCAAGCGGTAAAAACAAATTGGACTGATCAAACCCTTCACGAGCACATCCAATTTTTCGGTCAAGACATGCAAATTGGTATACTTTTAATGTTCTTGATTCAACATCAGAATCACCATCGTGGACAAATGACGGTTCTTATGCGACAGGCGGGGTTAACTGTCCCCGGTATTTATGGTCCGGCTAAAGAGGAATGGGCAAATTTCGGTATGGATGCTCCGGAAATGTAAAATGAAATAAATGAAGGTGAGGATATTGTGAAAATAGCTGTACTATCAGATGTTCACGGAAATAAAGATGCATTAAAAGCAGTGTTAGAAGATATAAAATATAGAAATATCGATAGCGTTTATAATTTAGGTGACACTCTTTATGGACCGTTATTCCCGCTAGAGACATTTGAAATGATAAAGCGTATAGATATGAAAAGTATAAGTGGGAATTGTGATCGGATATTATTGCAATCTTCATCGGAAAATCCAACCGTTCAATATGTACTAGACAATCTTACTGAAGAACATAAATGCTGGTTAACTAGCCTTCCATTTTCAATTCAGACAGACGACTTTTACTTCTGTCATGCTTCACCTGAAAATGATGAGCTGTATATGTTGAATGAAATTACGCCAAATAGTGTTACATTAAAGCAAACCGAAGAAATAATGAATTTAGTAAAAGAAATACCTCAACATATTATTTTTTGTGGTCACTCCCACTTACCGACGATTGTTTATTTACCTAATAACAAAATCATTATAAATCCAGGCAGTGTCGGTTTGCCTGCTTATGAAGAAGTTGAACCGTTCTATTATAAGATTGAATCAGGCACACCATTTGCGAATTATACAGTTGTAGAAAAACGGAATGGTGAATGGATTATTGAGCAGGTAATCATCCCTTATGATACTATGGACGTTATTAAGCAAAGTGAAGCTCAAAATAGATCTGATTGGGCCAGAGCATTAAAATGTGGAAGAGTATAAGGTGAGTAAAAGGACTTGTGGCAAATCAAAACAAGTCCTTTTTAAACCATCTTAAGTAATGTCTTGAGCATTATCTTTCGTGGCAATTACCTTTAGTAGGTTTTTCTTTTGGATAAATAAAATAACAGAGGCTTGAACTGTCATTGCTACGACAAGCAGAATGAAGTGCGAACTGTGGTAATGGTTAAATGAAAGAAAATAATATATTGGTGCAGACGATAAGTATGAAATATATTGGTTTTTAGTTACTAAATAAATAATAGTTGAAATACCCGTCGTCACCAAAAAAAGTTCAAGCATAATTCCGATTGAAGCACTATCTATATAATTTTGTAAATCGTTTATATAGGACATATTGAAGAATCCTCCATGTTGATTTAATTATTCAATAAAATTGCAACATATTAACAAAATGATGTATATGCAATATCGTGGATATAAGGCGGTCAAAATAGCTATTGAGCTACTTAAAGTCATAAGTAAAGTAATCATTATCATTTCCTACGCGCACTATTTTTTCTATGCTTAAACGAAAAAGTAAGACTTTCTCGTATAGAAAGTCTTACAAAATACTTCTTATATGTACACTTTTACAGGAATTGCTTCTGTAAGTTTAGGAGGTACTAAGTCCTTTGGAATCAATGCTTCATATGTTTCCCCGTCGAGACGTTGTTTCAACTCTGCTTTTGCTTTTTCGATTAACGTCGGATTTTCTAATGCAGAAATTGCTGTGCAAGCAATCGCTTTACCTGCAAGAAGTGTCGCTTGATGTGCATATGCTGACTTTCCTTGTGCGACAACCTGCCATGTGTGGAATGGTGTACCGAATGCCCACGTAGCTGTCGAACATTGTGCGGTTGGTACATTCCAGCTGACATCTGCAACATCTGTTGAGCCCCCCATGAAAAATGGCACCTCTGGAAGCGGTACAATGAAATCTATGATTGGTTTTTTAACCAATTGCTGCGCAACCTCTTTACCTACTTGTAAAGCTGCTACATGTTTTTCTTCTTCTGAAAGTGTATCGTATATTGTCTGCGCAAAATGAATGTCTTCCTCGGTCAGTTTAACCTTGCTTAAATCTTGCATATGCTGATACATGACTTCCTCTAATGTTTTATTTGGAATTAAGTTATGACAAGAGCCGATAATTTGCTCTTCTACTGTAGTTTCCGTCATCATTGCTGCACCTTTTGCACAATTAAGCACGCGGTTATACAAATCTTTTACTTGATTTGGCTTTGGCGCTCGAATAAGATAAGTTACTTCTGCTTCTGCTTGTACAACATTTGGTGCAATACCACCTGTGTTCGTGATAGCATAATGAATTCTTGCTTCATCCACGATGTGTTCTCTTAAATAGTTAACGCCAACATTCATTAATTCTACAGCATCTAGTGCACTTCTTCCGAGATGTGGTGAAGCCGCAGCGTGGGAACTACGACCTTTAAATTTAAAGGTAGCGTTAATAACAGCATTTGCTCGTGCATGTAAGACTATATTTACAGTTCCGGGATGCCAAGAGAGTGCAATATCTACATCCTTAAAATAACCATCTCTTGCTAGGAATGTTTTTCCATAGCCACTTTCTTCTGCAGGACATCCGAAATATTTCACCGTTCCAGATAGGTTATTTTCTTGTAAGTAATCTTTCACAGCAATCGCGCCTGCCAATGCGCCGACACCTAGTAAGTTATGTCCACAGCCATGTCCATTACCACTTGGTGTGATCGGCTCATACTCACTACTACCAGCATGTTGACTTAAACCAGCTAACGCATCAAACTCTCCAAGCATTGCAATCACTGGTTTCCCGCTACCAAATGTTCCGATGAACCCAGTCTCTAAGTTTGCAACCCCTCGCTCAACGTGGAATCCTTCATTCGTTAAGGTCTCACATAATAAATTTGCGGAGTTCATTTCTTCAAATCTTATCTCTGCAAACTCCCAAATTTTATCACTCACTTGTTTGTATAGAGCACTCTTTTCATCAATTAGATGTGCAATTTTATCCGTTAAGTTCATTTATTCATCTCCTCAATCTATTAATTTATTTGTAGGTGAATGGATGGCAACAGTTTGTTTGTTCGGTTTTATCAGAAATAAAGACACAGCACACACAATAGTAAAACAAATAAGCATCGTAAATGCTGCATTATAGGACCCTCCGAAAGCCTCAACTAAAAATCCAATTAACATAGGTGTTAATACGCCTGCAAACTGTGCGCCTGTATTAATAAAGCCATTCGCTGTTCCAATAATTGATTCTGGAAGAGTTTTCAGAGGAACGGTTGTAATTAAAATAATATTAAATGACAGCATGACTGTTACAACGCTTTGACAAATGGTGAATATTATCATATTTGATGCGGTTGCCATTAATAAAAGAAAGCCTCCTGCTACGAGTGCAAATATACCAGCAACAATCTTATCTTTTCCTTGTGACATTTTATCTAAAATAAAGCCACTACATAGCATAGCGAATATGCCCACAAAAGCAGGAATCGCAGAATAGATTCCGACCGCCGTTAATTCTAAACCTTTAACTTTCGATAAATACATAGGCATCCAAGACATTAGTCCCCAGTTTACAGCGTAAATACTAAAATAAGAGATAAACAATTGCCAGATCATCGGTGTCCTCAACACATCTTTTAATGGTGTTTTTGTTTGAGGAATTTGTTCATGTTGTACCGAATTTGAAAATTTCCGCTCTTTCACGAAAAATACGAAACACAGTGCAACGAGCCCACCAAGGGCACCTACGATGTAAAAAATAGCTCGCCAGCCCATTAGCTTCATCAGAAATGTCCCTGCGATAGGGGCAACAACCCCCATTATTGAGCCTGATATTAACATAATCGACATAGCTTTACTGCGTTCGTTCTTAGGAAACCAATTGGCAATTCCTTTTGATGCAGCAGGAAAATAACTCCCTTCACCAATCCCGAAAAGAAATCGGATGGTAATTAAAGAAATAAATGACCATGCGACTCCAGTTAGTACTGTGAAAATCGACCATACTAAAATGGTAATGATAAGTACTTTTCTATAGCCGAAGCGATCCGCAAGCCAACCTCCTGGAATTTGCATTAAAGCATATCCAGCAAAAAAACTACTTAACACTATTCCTGTTAATGAATCAGTGAGATTTAGCTCTTTTGAAATATCAAGAATAGCAAAGTTTATGATAAAACGATCGAAGTTCCCTAGTGACCAACCTAAAAACAGCATGGCAATAACGACATACTTCATATTTTGCGATCTTGTTGCCTTCACTATTTTCCCCTCCTCTGTGCTATCTAAGATTGTTTATAGTGCAAAGTATAAAAAATTTAGACTTTTCAGACAATGTGTGTTTCTATATAATATGGTTAATAAATATAGATACTTACACATTAAAAAGAGGAGAAACGCAATGACAAACACGGAAAGATTAAAACAGTTTTTCATAGAAACATGTAACCTTACACATTTCCAACTATGGCAGAACATCTATGATGATCATTTTACTCTTGTTGTTTCTGAAGGGATTGAAGCACATTTGCCACCTCTTTCTGTCTATACAAAAGTAGAAGAGGAGTGGCGAACTTCTGATTATACAGACAAATATTATTACCTTCAGGAAAAATGCGTATTTGTTATTCGATTAAAAGCGAATTGTTCCCTTTCATTAGCAGAAGAACACGCTTTAAACACATTGCTGCGTGCATATTATTCGGAGTCGATGTTGAAAAAAGAGCAATTTATTAGAAAAAAAATGATGGAAAGTATTCGGGAGATTTCTATTTTAAATGATATAAATACGTTACTGACAAAAATTCTAGAAAACGCTCTGTCGGTTATTCCGTCGGCAGATTTCGGTGTTCTTTGGATGTACGAAAAAGAAGAAGATGCACTTATACCAAAAGCGTGGGCAGGGGGACCTGGTGAGGAAATTAAAAATATGAGAATGAAAGTGGGGGAAGGGATTATAGGGAAAACGTTCAAAGAAAATCAATCTATGATTCTGACTTCTTATATGGACGTCCTAAAGGCATCTTCATCAGTGTCAGAGAAAAATCTACGCCACCTATTAGATGCTTATAAGTTTGAAAATTTGCAATCAGTCATCTCTGTGCCGATTTCTGTAGAGGAACAAATATTATGTGTGCTAATCATTTATCAAAATGGAAAAATCCCACTATTAACAATAGAAGATAAACAACTTTTAGAAAGCTTTTCCGACCAAGTATCCATAGCATTGATGAATTCAAAGCTATTTGAAAATTTAAAGCTACAAAATGAATTGCTACTTCAACGCGACCAAATACACCAAACCTTAATGAAGCTCTCTCTTCAAAACACAGGCATGCAAGTAATTGCAAATGAAATACGGAGAATGATAAAACATCGACTTGTTATTGTCGATTTAACGGATGATTCAAGTTTTGCAAGCCCTAGGCAGTGGATCTCTTATACCGATATAATGCGTATAATTAGAACTGAGAATTCACCTGCGTTTTACACTTTTGACATTGATGGAGAAATGGTTGATGGTTATGTACAACCTATCATTGGAGTTGGTCAAATACTGGGTGTACTGCTAATTGGGACTAATGAATGTGAACTTTTGCCCTTAGACAAATTAATAATTGAACAAGCAAGCTCAATTATTGCGTTGGAAATGATAAGGAAACAAACCATTGTGGATTCTTTTTATAAGAAAATCCATGATCTTTTCCATGACTTTTTAATGTGTAAAGATCATGTATTACTTACGAAGAAAGCAGAAGAACTAGGCATCTATTTAAATTCCTATAATGCTGTGATAGTAATCCAATTATCAACGAGCTCTGATATTCAAGTAATGGACATGCAAGTACATTTTTTGATTGGAGAGATTAAAAAGTATTTTCAACAACATGCTCCCATCGTTTTTGGCTTTGGTAACAAAATAACGGTGTTGTGCCAATTTAAGCGACAAGGAAATGAGATACTGAATCTTGTACAGCAAATGCAAACCAATTGGCAGAAAACAAACAATACTTTACTGAAAATCGGCATCGGTTCAATGTACCAAGGACTTGAAAATATTTTGAAAAGTTACAATGAAGCGGATAAAGCTTTATCATTTTTAATAACGCGACAACGTTGGGGGATAATGCACTATCAAGAAATCGGTGTGAATCGACTGTTTATTCATCAAACACAAGATGAACTACTCAGTTTTGTGAATGAAATATTTCAACCTTTAGAAAATGCTAAAAATCAACTAGAAGAAACCTTGTTAGTATATTTAGAACAAAATGCTTCAGCGGGCGAGACCGCCAAACAACTACATATTCATGTTAATACATTGTACCAACGGCTAAAGAAAATAGAAGAAATACTTAACATGTCCTTTAATAATCCCGAAGATGTTCTAAAGTTGCAGCTTGCTAGATATTTAAGAGGAATGGTTTATTATTGATCTACGTTATGACTGGGTGACTCCTTGGGGATCAGCGAGATAGAGGAACGAAGGCTAAAGGCATCACGTCTTGTGATAACGCCTTCGTAACCAACATCAAATGGTTTCTGTTGCGAAAGCAAAGCGGCAGCAAAGGTTGTATCTGTGCGTAAGCGTAGCGGCAGCAACAAAGAACCCAGTCGGAACGGAAATCAACCACACATTATTGTGATGAGCTAAAAAAGAGACTTCCCCTAAACTAGGAAAGTCTCTTAGAACTTATTTATAGTTCTTCCTGGAAATAAATCTTATAAAACTTTCGATTTGTCGATTCATCGTAGCCTACTTCAATTAGTTCCTCTACTTGCTCGATATCCTGTACGTTTACCTGGATTTCAATATTGGAGTCGAGTTTAATTTTACGTTTATATTTTTTTTCAGCCTTTTCAAGTGCGCTTTCAGAAATAACAGTTTCATAAGGTTTTACCGAATTGACGATAATGTCTTTTTGTGTTGGCTCCGCATTTTCAAACACCGTTTCAATATAATTATTTACTTGAAATTCATCTTCATTTCTAAAATAATCAAGCGTTTTATTTAAAAGACCTAGCTTTTCAGTATTTGTAAAGCTTTCTTCTTTTAAGATATATTTTTTGCATTCTGTTAAGGCTAAATTCGTTTTATAATAATGTTCATCTGCAGCTTTAATCTTTAAAAAACGTTCTTGCCAATAGATAATATCTTCTTTCCTTTTCGTTTTCATAAAGACAGCAGGTGCCTGTTCTGGCCCCATATCTACGATAATGGCCATATTGTTGACTTTCTTTACATTGATGCCATCAATACCGTTGATAACCATTTTGTTTTGGTCGTTTTTTACATCTAAAAACATTTCTTTTTCATCAATTTTAACGATGGCGATTATTTTTTTAGCTTCTGTAGACAGAAAACAATTGTCAAATAATCCAATAAACAATTCGCCACTTTTAATGTTAGGGTGCTGAGATACACTATGTAAGTGTTTAGCAATGTTTATTGATTGTTCAAGGAAACTATTCTCCTGCTCAAAAATTGCTCTCACATATGTGTAAACCTCATTTAACCCAATATTTGTCTCATGAAAAAATTCAAATTGCTGCTCCAAATCAATTTTGCTAAACGCTAGCTGTGTAAAAGCTGCCTCTAGCATGACCTCTGGTTGTGTTAATGATTCTTCACCTAACACGAGTGTATCGTCAATAAAATGTATAATATATTGTGCTAACTTACTTTCACTTACTTCTAGCATGTTTTCCACCTTCTAAAATAGCATTGTAGATAATATACCATATCATATATAGGACAATATTTTAATGTATTTTATTAGTAGTTAAAAATTAATAGTGATCACCATGTAACTGAAATCTTTTGCACAACAATGTTGCAAAAGATTTTTTGTTTTGTAATCAAAAAGGATTCTCAACATAATTACAAACTTATTCATATATTGCAAAGAATGTTGAATGAAATAAGTTTAAAATGCTGTTGCTTAGATAATGATGGAACTATATAAATCGTGAAGCTGTAATTCGCTTTATTATCAGCTTAAAAGGGTGATGAATATGTGGGAAAAGATCTTAGCCTACATTCCAGAATGGAAAGTATTTATGCAAGGTTTTATTGTATTTTTCATTCCTTATATTATTTTCAAATTATTTAATGGAATAGTATCTAAACAAGAGATGAATGACGATGACATGGAGAAAATAAAAGGTCAAACGAAACCAAAAGATGAGCTCAAACACCAAACAGAGATAGCTTCCCAGGAGTCATTTGATTATTATACGGGCGATTTCCACTTAGATGTTGAACTTGTGAAGAAAGAGATTGGTCATAACTGGGATGTGCATTTTAGGGAGTTTCACATAGGGAACACAGACATTCGTGCGGCGATTATTTTTCTTGATGGGCTGTCAGATAAAGAGCTGATTGATAAACATATTTTGACATCTCTTATGGGTGATTTTTCACAAAAAGATGAGCTGAAGTCTTTATATGAAAAAGGGGACTTTTTACAGACGTTTATTAAAAATGAAGTTCTTTCCGTGAGTAACCTCACAGAAGAGCATGATGTAAAGCAATCTGTAGGCAAAATATTAGCAGGGTCGACCGCCTTGATAATTGATGGAATGCCAAATGTATTAATGCTCGGGACAGTCAAAGGAAAATCGCGCAATATTGAAGAACCGGTATCAGAAGCATTGGTTCGAGGTCCGAGGTTAGGCTTTACAGAAACGTTAAGTGATAATACGGCTATATTGAGACAGCATGGTGAAAATAGTGATTTATCCATTATCAATTTCCAAGTAGGTAAACGTACAAAAAAAGAATTGGTTATCGCCTATATGAAAGAGATTGCAGATCCGAAC
This sequence comes from Lysinibacillus sphaericus, assembly GCF_015844675.1. Taxonomy (GTDB): domain Bacteria; phylum Bacillota; class Bacilli; order Bacillales_A; family Planococcaceae; genus Lysinibacillus; species Lysinibacillus sphaericus_E. The sequence goes on from NZ_LDGC01000092.1 coordinate 259,902, forward strand.
TTGGTCAAAGAGGTCGAGAAAAGAATTCAAACAATGAATATAGATGATGTTGCGGAATCGGGCTATGTAGAGCAACTAATCGAAGACAATTATCTCAGCCCTTTTACACAAGTTCAGAATACGGAGCGCCCAGACCGTGTTTTTGCTGCCTTAATGGAAGGAAGGGTTGCAATTTTATTAGATGGAACACCTTTTGCGTTAATCGTGCCAGTGACATTTAGTATGTTATTGCAATCACCAGAAGACTATTATGAACGATGGTTGCCAAGCACACTCATTCGACTATTACGTTATTTAGCGGCAGCTATTACGCTTTTTGCACCATCTATCTATATATCATTTGTCTCGTTTCATCAGGGTTTAATTCCAACTAAGCTAGCATTGTCAATGATGGGAACGAGGGAAGGTGTTCCGTTTCCTGCAATAATTGAAGCACTAATTATGGAAGTAGCAATTGAAATTTTACGAGAAGCTGGGCTTCGTTTGCCTAAGCCTATTGGTCCTACAATGGGAATAGTCGGAGGGCTTGTTATTGGGGAAGCTGCTGTACAAGCAGGGATTGTTAGCCCCATTATGGTAATTGTTGTTGCGTTAACAGCTATCTCTTCCTTTGCTATTCCGCAATATAATGCGGGGATTTCATTGCGCATGCTTCGTTTTGTAGCAATGTTTTTTGCTGCTTCATTTGGTTTATATGGGGTTATCCTGTTTTTCTTACTTCTTTGCAGCCATTTGGTGAAGTTGAAGAGTTTTGGCATCCCTTTTGTTAGTCCGACGGTTCCTTATAGAGCAAGTGATTGGAAAGACTTTATGGTTCGTATGCCACTTATGATGATGAAACGTCGTCCGAAGATGTTGCATACAAAAGATTCTAGCCGTCAAGATTAGTCACTAGGAAAGGAAATAAACTGGCATGATGATTAATTCACAAGACAAAATTACGGCTTCACAAGCAGTTGTTGTCCTCGCTAATTATATTTTGGCTACAGGAATACTTACCTTGCCAAGAACTTCTGTTGAAAAGGTCAAATCACCAGATGTATGGATTAGTGTTTTTTTAGGAGGGATTATTGCGATAATCGCAGCCGTGATTATCGTGAAATTAAGCCAAAAATATCCTGAAAAAACCTTCTATCAATATAGCCAAGATATTGTAGGGAAATGGGCAGGTTGGTTCTTAAGTTTACTTATTATAGTCTATTTTTTTACAATTTCAGCATTTGAAGTCAGGATAATGGCTGAAGTAACCTCACTCTTTCTGCTCGAAGGTACGCCAACTTGGGCTATCATTTTGCCCTTTATGTGGATAGGGCTCTATTTGATTAGTAGCGGAATCAATTCGATTGCTCGACTATTTGAAATCATCTTTCCTATTACGTTTGTCCTCTTTTTATTGGTAGCTTTTATGAGCTTCGGCATATTTGAATTAGATAATCTACGCCCCGTATTAGGATTGGGAGTCATGCCAGTATTAAAAGGAGTAAAGACAGCAACCCTTGCATTTTTAGGCCCTGAAATTATGCTGCTGCTTGTCGCATTAATGAAGCAGTCAGAGAAAGCGAAAGCAGTAAAAGTCGCCCTTATTGGCTTAACGATTCCCTTAATCTTTTATGTCATAACAGTTGTAATGGTAATAGGAGCTTTATCAATCGATGGAGTTGTCACGAGAACATGGCCTACATTAGAACTTATGCGAAGTTTTGAAATTCCGGGGTTAATCTTTGAACGATTTGAGTCTTTTTTGCTCGTGATTTGGATCATGCAAATATTCGCCACCTTTACTATTACCTATTTTGCCGCTGCTTTAGGGTTAGCTCAACTCTTTAAAAAGAACATACAGCCCTTTATATTTGGTTTGTTACCGATTATTTACATTATTTCTATGACGCCTAAAAATATCAATGACCTCTTTAAGTTCGGTGATATGATTGGGAATGCTGCATTATTCTTATTTGGTGGTTTTCCAGTAATCTTACTTTTTATTTCGAGGTTGAAGGGTGGAAAAACATGAAACTAAACAATATGAAGGTACGATTTCGTTTAGGTTTGCTGTTATTTCTTATACTTCTACTTCTTACAGGTTGTTGGAGCAGTAAAGAAATTGAAGACTTAGGTCTTATTGTAGGTACCTCGTTAGATTTAGAAACAGATAGTAGTTCTAGTGAGGCATTGGAGGAACAAGAAGGTAGGAACTCTAATAAAGAGCTAATTACAATTACCAATCAATTCGTTACCTCGGAGACAACTGGTTCCGGTGCGAAAGAAGGTAAAAAACAACCGAAAGCTTACAAAAACGTTTCAGAAACCGGAGATGCTATTCTTCCTACTTTGCGCAATATGATGTTAAAAAACGACAAACGAGCCTTTGCAGAACATTCAAAGGTCATTGTCCTAGGAGAGGATTTTGCCAGTACATTCAATCTAACACAAACAATGGATTTTTTTCTTAGGGAACTGGAAATGAGACCAAGTGCGCTTCTTCTCATTGCTAAAAATCATGCAAGTAATATTCTTGAATCGAACGAACCAACTACAATTCCTGCGTTTCAACTTGTTGAGATGATGAAAGGACATAAAAGAACGACAAAGATACTACCACCGATGACATTTGCAAAGTTACAAGGAAAATTAAATTCTAGAGCAAGTTTTTTGTTGCAAAGTGTAACTTCAGAAAATGGAGAAGTAAAATTTGCCGGAGCAGCTGTGATAAAAGGTAACACAAAAAAACTGCGAGGTTTTCTTACGGGAAAAGAATTAGAGGGGATTACGTGGATAACTGGAAAGGGCAAAGGTGGTTTAGTAACAAGTTTTTATGAAGGGACAGATCAGCCGATAATATACGAGATATTGTCAATGAAAAGTAAAATTACACCCCATGTTGATGGAGACAATATCTCATTTAATGTAAAAATCGAATCTGAAGGGCGAATTGCTGAGCATTGGGTGCTTTCTGAGAAAACATTTGATAATAAGTTTTTGAAAAAAGCAGAAAGAGCTACTGAAAAAGAGGTAGAGCGTCTTGTGAAAAATGTTTTAGAGAAGATACAAAAAGAATATCAAACGGACGTATCAGGGTTTGGAACAAGATTGAGAATAGAGTATCCAAAAACATGGAAAAAGCTAAGAAAAGATTGGGATCAAACATTTAGCGAAGTACCGATTCAGTGCGAGGTCAAAATAACGATTAAAGATTACGGGACGTCAGGGGAATAAAAATGATTCTTTTTATGAGGGATAATAAATGTACACGGTAGTGAAGTTTTATACAATGCTAGGAAATATAAAAGGGATTAAGTTCGGTATACTACCACTTAATCCCTAAAAAAACTGTACACAATTACCTAAAATTGACATTGGTAATAGAATGAGTATACTGGAATTAAACGGAAGATGTACAAGTGAAAACAACGATAGATGAGGTCATTTTGTATGGTATACAGTATTAAACCAATAGCTGTAGTGAGCAATAGTCGAAAAATGATTAAAGATGACAATTGGGGTAACGTCATTTCTACTGTTGAATTGACAAAAGAGATACATGCATCGTCTTTAAAAGGGATTAATGATTTTTCCCATTTAGAAATAATTTTTTATTTTGATAAAGTTGTAGATGAGAATATTCAATATGAAGCGAGACACCCAAGAAATAATACGGATTATCCGGAAGTCGGTATTTTCGCTCAGAGAGGCAAAAATAGACCTAATAAAATAGGTGTAACGGTTGTAGAATTACTGGAATTAAAAGATAGAACATTAATCGTTAGCGGCCTCGATGCTATTGATGGAACACCAATTATTGATATTAAACCTGTCATGAAAGAGTTTTTACCAAAAGGTGAGTTAAAGCAGCCAAGTTGGGCAACTGAATTAATGAAGAATTATTGGGACTAGTATATGTACGCAAAAGGAATGGAGATTTTTTAATTTCAATTGAAGGAGTAAACAAGATGTTTTTAAATCTACATATTGAAACCGAGAGGCTAATTATTCGTCCATATGCTTTAACTGATTTGGATGAATTGTATGCAGTAGTTTCTGAGCCTGATTTTTATCAATTTATTCCAGAGGATGTACCTAGTCGAGGTGATGTTCAGCGGATAATAGAGTGGTCTATTCAATGCAACAAAAAAAATACGCTTTCCAAAATACATAAATTGAATCTAGCCATAGTAGATAGGGAAAGGCAAACGTTAATTGGCTATTGTGGCCTTGGTCCTGATGATGTAAAAGAAACTGAGGTCGAAATCTATTATGGTATTTCGAAAGCTTATAGAGGGCAAGGAATTGCGTATGAGGCTGCACAAGCTTTACTGAATTATGCGTTAAATAAGATAGGTTTACTTAAGGTTATTGCAGTCGTTCATCCTGAAAACGTGGCCTCTTTACGAATTGTAGCTAAACTGGGAATGAACTATGAATATACGTATAGTAATCTTAATCCGGAATTGAAGGACTTTGAAGGATTACTACATTATGCTATAAATAATCCTGCCGATGTTGATAAGCTTTAAATGAAGCCAATTACTTTTAGTGAAGTGATTAGTTTATTGCGGAGAGACTCGTCTGATAAGCTAAATGTGCTGTTCTAATTGAAGTAGTACCTAAAGTAAAAGGAATCTGCGTACATTAAAGTATGCAGATTCCTTTTTCTGTTTATTATTGAGCGATAGATTGTGCGTTATCGATAATTTCTTGTGGAATATCGATTGTTTTTAGGTGATTGAACTCAGTGAATGTCACAACTGATTTTGTTTTCATTGCTAGTTCTTGATCTTCAACCTTCATTTTCAAATCGAAATTCATATCCATTTTAGTTGTATCGAAAGTCTTTTTATCGATTTCTAGAATGTAGTGTATTTTATCGACTGTTAAGTTATCAAGTGGATTTTCTTCAAGACCCATATCTTTCATTGATTTGCTAATTTCAGAATCGATCAGTTCTTTAAATTTATCGCCCTTAGCGTCTAAAGTTAAGATATATGCATTATCTGTTTGCTCGAATTTGAAATCCTTAATAAAGTTTTTAAGCTGTTCTAATTGTGCCTTAGCATCTGCAGATGATGCCGTTTGTTCCATAACTTCGTCAAATTGCTCGTTTGATAATTTTAACCAGCTATTAGTTGCTTCATCCTTCATGAAAAAGCCTTGATCTTTCTTCATGTACATATCAATTGGCATTTCTGTACTTTTTTGATCTGCACTAGCCATATCTGGCATTGTCATTGAACCTGATACGTGCATAGCAATTGGGTCGGTAACTACATCCATATCCATATTTGATTTGATGGAAAACTCCATAGATTGTTCGCCTGCTTCAACTTTGGAATCTTGAGTCAACTCCATTTTTGCAGTTGTACTTTTAATGTCTGATTGACGCTCTACCGCTTTTTCATACACTTGCTCTAAAGTGAGTTTACTAGTATTAGTTGTGTCTTTCTTAGGGGTAGCGCTACTGTTACAAGCTGCCAGTGTTAGTGCTAGTGCTCCAACACTTAAAACTTTAAAAAATTTGTTCATTACTTTCATCTCCTATTCTTGGTAAAAGATATAGCAATCTCTTTTTATATATGAAATAAAAAGTAGATTTACGCCATATTTATTTATTTAGTTACTAATTTAAAATAGGAATGGTACTAGGGGTCAATAAGCGATCATTAGTGGACTAGTTATTGAATAGAGGTTTCTAATGGTTTTGTGTTATAGCAAGGGACTATTGTAGCTAGTAGTTTCTTATAGGTGAGCATGCTGAGTCAGAAAGCTCTTTTTGTAAATTGGAGTTCTTCAAAATTTGAGATGGCTATACAAGCTTTTAACAGACCAGTGCCAACTATGTTTGTAAATAAGTAAGTGGGGGAGATATAAGAAGGATTGGTATTTGAGAAATTAGTAAGACAAAAAGAAAGAGCCGAGAAAATGATACCATTTTCTCGGCTCTGTTTATCAATTATAGCCCCAGATCATTGCGAATAATGTACCAATGATTGTGACAACACCTACGAATACTGAATATAAAATCGTTGTATATAACGTTTTCTTGTCTTCAGATTCACCGATGTGCATGAATAATACTAATTGTACAGTTGCTTGTGCAAGAGCAGTTACTAGTAAAACACCAAATGCCATGTTATAAGACATATCGAATTTAATAACAGCTAAAGCTACAAGTGTTAGTAATAGTGAGAAGCCGAAGCCCATCACGTGTTGTTTTGGGAATAAATCCTTCATCAGCTAATCAGTCCTTTCAAGTAGACGAAGCTGAAGATGAAAATCCAAACAACGTCTAAGAAGTGCCAGTACAGTGAGAAGATGAACGCTTTGTTAGCCGTTTGTGGGTTTAAACCACGGCTAGCTACTTGCATTAAAATTGCAACGCCCCAGAAGAAACCAAATGTTACGTGGAGACCGTGCGTACCAAGTAAAGTCATTAATGCTGATAAGAATGCGCTAGTTTGAATAGTCGCACCTTCTTCAACATATGTGACAAATTCATCAATCTCAATGCCTAAGAAGCCAAGACCTAATAGAAGTGTGATGATGAAAAATGCCATCATCGCTTTTTTATTGCCAATACGCATTGCATGAACACCAAGACCAATTGTGAAACTACTTGTTAATAATAAGAATGTTTCCCATAATACTGGTGTTAATTCGAAAATCTCAGCGCCATTTGGGCCACTACCTGTACGTGTTTGAAGTGTGAAATACACTGTGAATAGTGTGGCGAATAATACGATTTCGGCACCAAGGAAAATCCAGAAACCGAAAATTTTCAGGCGATTTTCTTCTGTACTATATTCTAATGGAAGTGAAGAATCGATTTTCATATTATTTATCACCTCTCAAGCTTTTTTCAGTTGCCATAACTTCTTCAACTGAAATGTATCGACCATGATCCTTTTCGAATGAACGATGAATCATAAAGCCAAATACACCAATCATACTAATGATTGCTGGTACCCATAGATTGAATACAGCGAAGAATGCTGCAAGGAAGAAGAATCCGCTCATCCAGAATGGTGTGCCAGTGTTGTTAGGCATGTGAATTTTTTCAATTTTACCGGCTGTAATATCGCGACCTTCTTTTTTCGCGAACCAGTATTCATCTAAACGTGTAACCGTTGGAACTACTGCAAAGTTATATTCTGGAACTGGAGAATGAGTAGCCCATTCTAACGTACGACCATCCCAAACATCTGCTTTTTCATTACGCGGCATATGTTTCCAGCTGTAGTAAATGTTATATACGATTAACGCAAAGCCGACAGCAAGACCAATACCACCGATGAACGATAGCATGTTCAATGGACCGTAGCCAGTTGACTCAGAGTAAGTGTACATACGACGAGCGTAACCATCTAAACCTAAAATGAATAGAGGGAAGAATGTTACGTTAAAGCATACTGCGATAAACCAGAAAGCTGCTTTACCTAGTTTTTCATTTAAACGGAAACCGAACATTTTTGGCCACCAGTAGTGGTAACCTGCAAGTACACCGAATACTGTACCTGGAATTAATACATAGTGGAAGTGGGCAACTAAGAACATCGTATTATGATATTGATAGTCAGCACTTGCCATTGCAAGCATTACCCCTGTAACCCCACCAATTGTGAAGATAGGAATAAAGCCAAGAGCATAAAGCATAGGAGTTGTAAATTGAATTTTACCGTGTCTCATTGTGAGCAACCAGTTAAATATTTTAACCCCTGTCGGAACAGCGATTGCCATTGTTGTAATAGAGAATACGCTGTTTACCATTACACCGTGACCCATTGTATAGAAGTGGTGGGCCCATACTAAGAATGATAGTAACGAAATAACGACCATACTCATAACCATTGATTTATAGCCGTATAAGTTTTTACGTGCAAATGTCGCAATGATCTCAGAGAAGATACCGAAAGCAGGTAAGATAACGATATAAACCTCAGGATGTCCCCAAACCCAGAATAGGTTGGCCCAAAGCATATCCATACCACCATTTTGCATTGCAAAGAATTGTGTACCGAATTGACGGTCAAGCATCATTAATGCAAGTGCTACAGTTAATACTGGGAATGCAAATACGATAATAATGTTTGTAATTAAAATTGACCAAGTGAACATTGGCATTTTCATTAATGTCATACCAGGTGCACGCATTTTAATGATTGTTGCGATGAAGTTAACACCAGTCATTAACGTACCAATCCCTGATAATTGTAAAGCTAAAGAATAGTAGTTGTTCCCAACAGTTGGACTGAATTCTGTCCCAGCTAATGGGAAGTATGCTGTCCAACCAGCATCAGGTGAACCACCAATGATAAATGATAGGTTTAATAAACCACAACCAGCTGCGAATAACCAGAAGCTGACTGCATTCAGACGTGGGAAGGCAACGTCACGTGCACCGATTTGCAGTGGGATAACAATGTTCATTAAACCAATTACGAATGGCATAGCCATGAATAAAATCATTAATAAACCGTGTGTTGTGAAAATCTCATTATAGTGTTGTGCATCAAGAAGTCCATTATCAGGAACTGCCGTTTGTGCACGCATTAATAGTGCATCGATACCGCCGCGCATTAGCATCAAAAGTGCTGTAGCGATATACATAATACCGATTTTTTTATGGTCAACAGTTGATAGCCAGTTTTTGTAGAAATAGCCCCATTTTTTAAAATATGTAAGGCCAGCTACGATAACCACTGCTCCAACTACGATACTAATAGCTGCCGCTAAAATCATCGGTTCTTGCATAGGATGGAATACTTCTTCCATACTCATTGGATGCGCTCCTTTCAGGTGTGAAAATATAATTAATGTGAATGTGTTTCTTCAGAATTTTTGTCTGAATCAGAATGATTCCCATGATCCATTTTAGAGTGATCCATTTCTTTTTCGGACATGTCCATATCACTATGATCCATGCCGCCCATTTTCATGTGTTCACTGTGTTCCATTGGAGCAGGTCTAAATTCTAAGTGTGTAGATGAATAGCTTGAACGACCAACGTGTTCTGCTTTTAATAGTTCATCAAATTTTTCTTCTGTTAATGGTTTTTCTTTTGTTTTCACAGCAGAAACCCATTCGTCGAATTTTTCTTGTGACATAGCTTCCGCTTCAAATTCCATTTCAGCAAAACCGCGACCGTTAAAGTTAGAGTTTCGGCCCATGTATGAACCAGCCTCATCTGCAGCAAGGTGAATAGTTGTTAACATGTCACTCATCGCGTATTTTTGACCAGCTAATTGAGGAATCCAGAAACTTGTGATTGGTCCGAAAGAGTAAAGTTTGAACTCGATTGGACGGTCGGTTGGAATATTTACATAGTTTACAGTTTCAACACCTTGCTCTGGATAGCTAAAATGCCATTTCCAGTTAGAAGATGATGCGTAAATAACAAGTGGCTCTTTATTGTCATAACCTTCTGGTGTTGTCTCGACTGTACTTGTTGTTCTTACAGTCACAACTGCCAAGAATGCCACTATGATAATAGGGATAACTGTCCATATTATTTCAAGCAGATGACTACCCTCTTCGTGAGGAGGCTCATAATCGGCAGATGATTTTGAAGCACGATATTTAGTTAGCATAAATGCTAAAAGCACATACACGACTAGTAATATAAAGGCCATTGTAATAATGGATAAAATAATTGTGTCTGATAATGTTTTGGCATTTGGCCCTTTTGGATCAAAAATTGTTAGGGGTTCACAGCCAGCAAGAATTGCTAGCGCACTAAATGCAACAAACATTAAGCTTAACTTTTTCTTCATGTTTGACTCCTTTCTATAAAACGGCTATTCATAAATTTCATATGTTTATATATAGATTCGAATTTATAAATAGTGGGTAATACGGTCACCTCTTTTAATTGTTGTACCAATCAAATAATCAGAAATACTTACAATGACATGGTTCACTATGAAACATTGAATTTAGTATTTGATTGGTCTATTGCAAGCGTTCGCAAAGTCATTAATCTGTGTAATCGATTTTCAAACAATGTGTCATAATCGATCGACACAAATATCGTCGTTCGCATATAGGATTATACGCCCCGTTTGAAAGAAAAAAAATTATTTTTTTATATTTTTAATAGTAAACTGGGGATAAATATGAACATTTTTTGAACAAAAATCGTTATTTCAATATTAGTATTTTTGTGTTTAATATAATAAACACTGTATAAACGTTGAAAACACTGAGTTTCTTATTCTTAACTAAGTAAATAGTTTTTTTTGTGAAAATGTCATTTCACATTTTAGACTTCATTTTGTAATAAAGTCGCTGTTAAATTAGGTGGTTGAATGCTTTATTGTTGCGTTTTAAAAAAATATGAGTAAACAAAAAGTAGTAATGTGGATATATCAGGATAAACTTTCAATGTAAGGGATGATTGGAAAGAAGTATTTCGGAAACGAATATAAATTATGTTAATATAATTACTAACTTCCATTAATTGTATTACTGATATTTTACTTGAAAAGTAAAAAAAGCAAACTAAGGGGATCCTTAGTTTGCTAAATTTGGTATGGGAACGAAATTAAATGTTTGAAGCAGAAAGAAAGTGGAATTCGCTTAAGTTCGTCTACTTACGCTAGACATTTTATGCGCCTAGTTTTAGCCATTTTGCGACTTGTCCGTAAATAGTATTTTGAAGTTTTGGGGCTAGGTTATGCATCTTTAAAGCAAAATACAATGTTTTCATTAAATTTAATGTACATGTACGTCCACTGAAAAAGGCTTCGTTATAACCTTGAGTTACTAAATGCATTTCAAATTTATCAAATACCTGTTCGGCAAATTCTATTAATGCTTCCTCAGAGTAGTCACGAGCTAGTAACGCTTCAATAATATTAGCTAAGCGTTCCTCCTCATCGTTAACAAAAACAGTATCTTTCCAAGTAACAAGTTTTAAGGCATGTAAGATTAAAGGCGCATGTTGTAAATCAAATTTGGGATGTTTAATTGTCATAGACGCTAAATCTGCACCATGTGCAATGCTATGCGCCCAACCTTTATCTTGAACATGTCCTCTTGTATCTTTTTCCAATAATAAATAGCGACCAATCTTTTTAAAGAAAATTTGTAATCGTTCATCATTTAAAATTAGTAGTTCAGCATCTTTTGCAAGAATACTTGCTACAAGTAAAGCGGAAAACGAGCGAGTGAAGACACTATCTGTCATTTCTTCACCTATGTTTAAAAATAAATAATCGTCGCCTATTACAGTATCAAATAAATATTGTAGCTGTACATTGCTCAGTAAATTGTCGCTAAGTAGATCAATAAAAGTTCGATAAATTAATTTGTCTCGTAATTCGGCATCTGGTGAACCAATGTGCATTAACATTTCTTGTAACAACCAATCGCCCTTTTGTAACATAAATTCTTGTCGTTCTGAAGATGTCATGGTTGAGAATAATTGTAATGTATTTTTAATATCCATATGTAATTCCCCCGAGGTTAAGTTAATTCTCTATAAGAGCATTCTTTTCGAAAATAGTAAAAATGCTTATATGGAGCTAGGCCTTTTTATTATAACGCTTCAACGATGAATTTGTTGATTTGTAAAGTTTTCTAGTGATATAGAAGTATATTCGCAATGGGAATTCCAGAATCAACAAAAAGTTGTTATTATAGACAAGCATCAAAAAGGGAAAGACTTATTCAAGGAGCACAAAATAAAAGACATACCTATTTAAGTATGTCTCATCCTAGTTATGATATAAGGGCTGACTTTATACCGAGCGGCCATTCAGTATAAGTATTTTGATTTGTTTTTAATTCAACAAGAATATTTGCATTTTTAATAGTTTCGATTAGCCATTCGCTATAATGAAGATTTGGTTCGTCATGCTGTAAGATTCGTTGCATATCTTTTTGGTCGATACTTAAAAGTTTATAGTTGCATTCAATGTGTACACTTTGGGGAATAATAAAAAGTGACTCATGTTGGTGTCCGATTGAAATGGAGCCAGGAATGTAACCTTGGATACTTATAATATGTGTATTTGCTTCTTGTGTGTATAAATCAATCTTTGTCCGTGTGAGTATTTCAAATTCGATCGGGTAATCCTTTTGATAAGGATTGTCCGCTGTAGAAAACGAAACAACTTTAATTGATAGTGCCTCAAACATAGGAGAGATGCTACTACCAAATTCACTAACTGTATCTATTAATTGCATGTATTCCACTCCTTGTGAAGAACTTTTGCCATCAATTATGCTACGGCATAATTGCGTCAGGAATCAGCTTTGTGTATTCTGCAGATGTTTTCTGTGCGAAAGCCAAGCGACAGCATCGCATTTTTTTATCTGTAGTTAGCAGAAAGCTGAATGCCTGTAAATAGTATTAAATGAAAGATATTATTAATTATAATACAATTTATTACAAAATATGTAATGCTAAAGCTATGATTTTTTTAAATAAGCAGGGAGTAAATTTATATTGTCATCGTCGAATGTTAAAAATGATATATGTTAAAACTTATACTATCTAATGAGATTGAATTAGAGTAAATGAGGGGAGCATTACAGATGAGACCCTGGTGGGGATTAATAGAGGAACGCACAAAGTTCAGTAATAATGCTATTGTGACTAACCCCAGTAGCTCATCGCAACTCTTCGTAAAGCCCTCGGTCAAATTCGTAAATCAACTCCATGATATTGTGTGATTCATATAGAAACTAATAAGTAAAATAGTCGTAAAGAGGTGAGAAAAATGACAAAGCGAAAACGACATGTTATAAAACATGACAATATTGTTGTTTTTCCTGGTGCTGTTCAGACATTAATACGTGAAGGACATATGTATGCGGAAAAATATCAATATGAAGAGGCAGTGGCCAGCTTTGAAAAAGCATTTTTATATGAAGATGGAGACGAAATGGCATTAAGTGCTTACGCGTATGCTTTATATGAATTAAAAGCATACGATAAAGTTAAAAATGTTTGTGAGCAATTGTTTGCTATGGGTACGACTTTATATGTGGAAGTAATGGAGCTGTATGTTACTGTATGTATGCAATTAAAGGACTACCATCAAGTAGAGTCGTTAATTTCGACATTAATAGAAGAAAATGTACTTCCGGAAGATAAGCTTGAGAAATTTGAACGCTTAAGAAGCTTGAATCAAGATGTTGCAAGGAATCTCCAAAAAAAAGAAGATGCAAAACGATTGTTAGAAGAGCAAGAATATGAACTTTCGGAATTTAGTGCCTTAACGGCAAATGAACAATCTATTCGACTGCATCGTCTAATGGAGACGAATGTAAGGCAATTAAAGACAGCATTGAAAGATATTATTGAATGTCCTACAATCCATCCATTTGTTCAGAGTTTAGCATTAATTCTATTAGTGGAACAAGAAGTGTCAATTGAGATAACTGTCTCAAAATTTAATGGAACAAAGATTATTAACCCTATCAATTTAGTTTTACCAAATCAGTTGCCTCAGTATAAGGAAATAAAAAAAATAATCGAAAATAAATTAGAGCAAGACCCATCGACGTTGGAAATGGTACAATATTTAATGGCGAAGCATGCCATTGTGACGTATCCGTTTGAATGGCAACAGTATGAAGCTGATGATATTGCCTATAGTTATATTGACTTTGTACAATCAATGCTCGGAAAAGTACAGGAAATGAACTATGAAATTATTGACTTTTTACAAATGTTAGAAAAATTGACTGAACTACATGAAGTATGAAATAAGTTGAAACTATACGCATCTATGTTATACTAAAATGGTTGTCAAAATCGTAGTTACGAATGAATTGTCTAACATTAAACTTGATTATTTATTTGGAGGTATTTATACATGTCAGCTAAATGGGAAAAACAAGAAGGTAATATCGGTACTCTTACAATTGAAGTACCAGCTGTAGAAGTAGAAGCAGCAATGGACCAAGCGTTCAAAAAAGTTGTAAAACAAATTAACGTACCAGGTTTCCGTAAAGGTAAAATGCCTCGTAAAATGTTTGAACAACGTTTTGGTATTGAATCTTTATACCAAGATGCATTAGAAATCATCGTTCCTGAATCTTATTCAAAAGCTATCGATGAAGCTGGTATTATGCCAGTAGATTACCCAGAAATTTCTGGTACAGAAAACTTCGCACATGGTAAAGATTTCACATTTACTGCTCAAGTAACAGTGAAACCAGAGCCAAAACTTGGTGAGTACAAAGGTTTAGAAGTTACAAAACTTCCAGTAGAAGTTACTGATGAAGAAGTAGAAGCACAAATTCAAGAACAATTAGCTCGTAAAGCAGAGCTAGAAATTAAAGAAGACGAAGCAATCGTAGAAGGCGATACAGCTGTTATCGACTTTGAAGGTTTCGTAGGTGAAGAAGCGTTTGAAGGTGGCAAAGGTGAAGACTACCCACTAGAAATCGGTTCAGGTTCATTCATCCCTGGCTTCGAAGAACAACTTGTAGGTATGAAAACTGGCGAATCTAAAGACGTAGTTGTTACTTTCCCAGAAGAATACCATGCTGCTGAATTAGCTGGTAAAGAAGCTACTTTCAAAGTAACAGTAAAAGAAGTTAAAACAAAAGTTCTTCCAGAACTAAATGATGAATTCGCTAAAGAATTAGACCCAGAAGTTGAGGGTGTAGAAGCTTTACGCGCTAAAATCAAAGAGCAAACTGCTGAACAAAAACTAGCTGAATCAAATGCAGCACTTCGTGACGAATTAGTTGAAAAAGCAGCTGAAAATGCTGATTTTGAAGTACCTGCTGGTATGATTAACTCTGAAACTGATCGTATGTTACAAGAATTTGGTCAACGTTTACAAACGCAAGGTATGAACTTAGACCTTTACTATCAATTCTCAGGTCAATCAGAAGAAGATTTACGCGGACAAATGAAAGAAGAAGCAGAAAGCCGTGTACGTGTATCTTTAACTCTTGAAGCAATTGCAGAAGCTGAAAAAGTTGAAGCTACTGAAGCTGATATCGAAGCTGAATTAGAAAAAATGGCTGCTCAATTTAACATGACAAAAGAGCAAATTACTGGTGCTTTAGGTGGCACAGCAGTTCTTGAAAACGACATTAAAATTCAAAAAACAGTTGAAATTTTAGTAGAAAACGCTAAAATTACTGAATAGGATTTTTTTGTAACTGGATAGAAAAATAAAAACAAGGTACGGCATTATACCGTGCCTTGTTTTATCACATATTGTGTGTTTAGGTGTAGCTAGATTCCACGTTAGCTTTTAGTTTTACGACTACTTTCACCGCAAAAGCATCCTTCAAAAGGAAGTGCTTTTTAGAGGGGATAGGCAAAGCCTTTACATTTCTCTAATACATAGTGTTGTTTGACTTATCACACGATGCTAAAATTTGACTTTATTCAGCAGAGATTGGGTTTAATTGATTGATGTCTCAATTCTTCAAATGAGGAACAACGAAATACATCCTCTTCTGAATGAAGTTAAGCCTCTGGCGAATGTAATAGATTTTTAAAAAATTGTAACTTGTACTACGAGTATAAACGTGAAGTCACGAGTCAATACCAACTGAAGAAGGTCAGGTAGCTTGGCTAAACGTAAGGTCTTTGGTCGCTAGAGCTTTCTGAAGAATCAGTTACTTACAATTATGTGGAAATAAAAGGTATTATTGGTAGAATTCAGGCTCATCCCAAGCAGTGGATAATAAGCTACACGCTATGATGGAAAGCTGGAATTTATTAAGTTAATAAAATGGAAACTTTGTGGCAATATTCATGTTTTTTGTACAATGAGTGTCAAAAATCTTGAACCATAAACGCCGTGGTGTAAATGGATGCAGACAATTTATTTGATAATGATTCAATAATCTTGTAAGATTGTTGCTTGAATAGGGGTGAAACATATTGTTCAAATTTAATGATGAAAAAGGCAATTTAAAATGCTCATTCTGTGGGAAACCACAAGAACAGGTGCGTAAACTAGTTGCGGGTCCTGGTGTTTATATTTGTGATGAATGTATCGAACTTTGTTCAGAAATCGTTGTAGAGGAACTGGGCGTTGAAGAAGAAATTGAATTTCAAGATATTCCAAAACCAAAAGAAATCTTAACGATTTTAGATGAGTATGTAATAGGTCAAGAACGTGCTAAAAAAGCTTTAGCAGTAGCAGTTTACAATCACTACAAACGCATTAATACAAATAGTAAAATTGATGATGTAGAATTAGCGAAGTCGAACATTGTGTTAATCGGCCCAACTGGTAGCGGTAAAACTTTATTGGCCCAAACATTGGCGCGTATATTAAACGTTCCTTTTGCTATTGCAGACGCTACTTCACTAACTGAAGCAGGCTATGTTGGTGAGGACGTTGAGAATATCTTATTAAAATTAATACAATCAGCAGATTACGATATTGAGCGTGCTGAAAAAGGGATCATCTATATTGATGAAATCGATAAAGTTGCACGTAAATCTGAAAATCCATCTATTACACGTGATGTATCGGGTGAAGGTGTACAACAAGCACTTCTTAAAATCTTAGAAGGTACAGTTGCGAGTGTCCCACCACAAGGTGGCCGTAAGCATCCTCACCAGGAGTTCTTACAAATCGATACTACAAACATCTTATTTATTGTGGGTGGAGCGTTTGATGGAATAGAATCCATTATTAAACGTCGTCAGGGTGAAAAAGTAATTGGCTTCGGTTCAGATCCTAACAAAATTGATGTGGATGAAGGCTCAATTATGGCAAAGCTGATTCCAGAGGATTTATTGAAATTTGGCTTAATTCCAGAGTTCATCGGTCGATTACCGGTACTTGCAAGCCTAGAGCAATTAAACGAGGCTGCGCTTGTACAAATTTTAACAGAGCCTAAAAATGCACTAGCTAAGCAATACCAAAAAATGCTTGAATTAGATGGTGTTGAGCTTGAGTTTGATGAAGGTGCCCTTTCTGAAATTGCAAAAGAAGCAATTGAGCGAAAAACAGGTGCACGCGGTCTTCGTTCAATTATTGAGTCAACAATGCTTGATGTAATGTACGAACTACCTTCACGTGAAGACGTGAAAAAATGTATCATTACGGCAAAAACAATTACGGATAAAGAAAAACCGAAATTGCTTCTTGAAGATGGCACTGAACTCGATGAAGGTAGCGACACAAAAACTTCAGCATAACGAACAGACGTGGCTGTCTATTGTTATGAGATAAAGAGTAATTTAGCTGACTTCGATTGTGCAATATTCGCACATTCGACAGTCAGCTTTTTATTCATTCGTACATAAAGCCTACTGTAATTAAATGAAATTTTTGGCTCAATTGATTAACTAGTGTGAATCAGCTTTTTAGACACATACTAGTAGCGTGGGAGTGAATAAGAAAATTTTGACGGAGGTGAATACCCGCATGGTGACAATACAAAAAACAACAAATGTACCATTATTGCCTTTACGTGGACTTTTAGTATACCCGTCGATGGTGTTACATATTGATGTGGGTAGAAATCGTTCTGTAGCGGCGCTAGAACAAGCAATGTTAGAGGACCAACTGATATTATTAGTAACACAAAAAGAAATGCATGATGAACAGCCTGATGAACAAGATCTCTACACAGTTGGTACGATGGCATATGTTAAACAGATGCTTAAATTACCAAATGGAACACTGCGTGTTTTAGTGGAAGGTGTAGCGCGTGCAACATGGTCTAACTATCGGGCGTTAGAAAAATATACGGTTGTTGACATCGATGATAAGGAAGAAACAATCGATAAGGATATTGAAACACAGGCTTTAATGCGGACGCTGTTAACGTATTTTGAAAGATACGCGAAAGCCTCCAATAAGATTACTTCCGAAACCATCAGTACTGTGGCAGACATTGAAGAGCCAGGTCGTTTAGCGGACATCATTGCTTCACACTTGCCATTCAAAATTGCAGATAAACAAGAAGTATTAGAAATGCTCAGTGTAAAAAAGCGTTTAGACCATTTAATTATTCGTTTACATGATGAACAAGAAGTACTTGATCTAGAGAAGAAAATTAATTCAAAAGTTAAGCAATCGATGGAGCGTACTCAAAAAGAATATTATTTACGTGAACAAATGAAAGCTATACAAACTGAGCTAGGGGACCGTGAAGGGAAAACTGGTGAAGTCGCTGAATTACGTAAACGTATTGACGCAACAGGAATGCCTGAATCCACGAAAGAAGTAGTGCTTAAAGAGTTGGATCGCTATGAGAAGCTACCGGCAGCTAGTGCAGAGAGTGGCGTAATTCGAAACTATATTGATTGGATTCTAGCACTACCATGGACAAATGCGACAGAAGATCGCATGAATATCGCACATGCAGAGAATATTTTAAATCGTGATCATGATGGATTAGAAAAAGTAAAAGAACGTATATTAGAATATTTAGCTGTACGTCAATTGAAAGCATCATTACGTGGACCCATCTTGTGTTTAGCTGGCCCTCCAGGTGTAGGTAAGACGTCATTAGCACGATCGATTGCAGAAAGCTTGGATCGTAAATTTATACGTATTTCATTAGGTGGGGTACGAGACGAATCAGAAATTCGTGGTCATCGTCGTACGTATGTTGGTGCAATGCCAGGGCGTATTATCCAAGGGATGAAAAAGGCAGGGACAATTAATCCAGTGTTCCTTTTAGATGAAATTGATAAAATGTCTAATGACTTCAGGGGAGATCCAGCAGCAGCAATGCTTGAAGTTTTAGATCCGGCTCAAAATAATACATTTAGTGATCATTACATCGAAGAACCTTATGATTTATCAAATGTATTATTTATAGCAACTGCTAATGATTTAAGCACAATTCCTGGACCGTTACTAGATCGTATGGAAGTGATTTCAATTGCTGGTTATACTGAAATTGAAAAAGAGCAAATTACGAAAAATCATTTAATACCAAAACAGTTAAAAGAGCATGGCTTGAAAAAAACACAAGTTATTATAAAAGACGAAGCAGTAGTGGATATCATCCGTTATTATACTCGTGAAGCGGGCGTTCGCGGACTAGAGCGTCAAATCGCAACCCTATGTCGTAAAATCGCTAAAATCATTGTTTCTGGTGAGAAAAAACGAGTAACAGTAAGCTCGAAATCGTTAGAGGAATTAGTCGGTAAACATCGTTTCCGATATGGACAAGCCGAGGAAGAAAATCAAATCGGTGTAGCTACTGGACTTGCTTATACAACTGTGGGTGGTGATACATTACAAATTGAGGTATCATTAACACCTGGTAAAGGAAAATTGCAGCTAACTGGGAAGCTAGGCGATGTCATGAAGGAATCTGCTCAAACCGCCTTATCGTATGTTCGCTCAAAAATGGAAGAGCTAAAAGTGGATGCAGAATATTTTGAAACACATGATATTCATATTCACGTTCCTGAAGGAGCAGTGCCGAAAGATGGTCCTTCCGCAGGTATTACAATGGCAACCGCAATTGTTTCCGCAATTTTACACCGCCCAATACGCCGCGAGGTCGGCATGACAGGTGAAATTACTTTACGTGGGCGTGTACTCCCAATTGGGGGCTTAAAGGAAAAGACACTCAGTGCGCATCGAGCAGGCTTAACGACAATTATTTGTCCGAAAGATAATGAGCGAGATATTGAGGATATTCCTGAAAGTGTACGCGAACAACTAACATTTAAACTAGTGTCATCGGCTGATGAAGTATTAGCCATTGCACTGGACGGAGGTATTTAAGAAAATGAAAGTCCATAACGTCGAAATGGTCATAAGTGCTGTAAGACCAGACCAATATCCAGAAGATGGACTGCCAGAATTTGCACTAGCCGGTCGTTCAAATGTGGGGAAATCCTCATTTATTAACCGAATGATCGGTCGTAAAGCTTTAGCACGTATTTCTTCTAAGCCCGGAAAAACACAAACGCTTAATTTTTACAAAATTGAAGAGCAATTGTTTTTTGTAGATGTTCCGGGTTATGGTTATGCAAAGGTTTCAAAGACTGAGCGTGAAGCATGGGGAAAAATGATTGAGCGTTACTTAACTGGGCGTCAGGAATTAAAGGCAGTCGTTCAAATTATTGACTTACGTCATCCACCTACAGCTGATGATCGCATGATGTATGATTTTTTGAAGCATTACAATATTCCATGTATTGTCATTGCAACAAAAGCAGATAAAATTCCAAAAGGTAAATGGGATAAGCACAAAAAAATCGTGAAAGAAACGCTAGACATGGATAAAAATGATCCTATTATTGTCTTTTCTTCAGAAACAGGACTTGGTTTTGAAGAAGCTTGGCGTACTATTGAAAATAAAATGTAATAAGAAAACATCTATTGCGTCTATTATTTAGGACAGTAGATGTTTTTTTTATTAAAGTGGATGGAATTGCTTGATGAATGAAATAACTGACCGATAAATTAAATAGGAGGTGGACTTAATGGATATCGCAGCTTTATCAATGGCAATGAATCAAGCAACATTAATGCAAAATGTATCTCTAGCTGTAACGAAACAGGCTATGGAAATGCAACAGCAAAATTCAGAACAATTAGTTGAAATGTTAGATGCTCCACATCCAACAGCTGGACATACAATTGACGTTCAAGTTTGATGAAGGAAGGTAGCTTGAAATTGGAAGCTACCTCTACTTTGTGTCTAACGGTAGATTTAACTTCTTTCAGCTCATGTGTGGACACCTGCTGAAATAGAGGAACTCAGTCTAAGAACGCCACGTCCTGTGGCTACGACTGAGTGACCAACATCGTGCTGCTGACGCTACGCTTTCGCGCAAAAAACATCTGTTGGCCTAAAGCCTCCGGCCGATTCCGGACGCAATTATGCCGAGGCATAATTGATAAAGTAAATTAAAAGTACTAAAACGTATCTTTTTATATAGTAAAAACTACCAATAGTACGATATACTATTTAATAATAATTAATAACTTTTTTTTAGGAGGTGGGATTGTTGAAGAAAATTCCATACATACTAACGATTTTGTTACTAGCGGTCCTCGGGTTTTCATCAAATCAAACAGCACATGCTACCCAAATGGTGACTGGAACTTTTGTGGATGTAACATTTTCAGAATATGAAAATTCAAATGGAGTAATAGAAAAAAAGCTTAGTAAAATTACTTTGCAAAATGATAGCGGTCGTCAAGTTACATACAATATCAATAATAATGCCCGCCTGTATATTAATAAGACAGAGACAACAATCGAAGGCTTTAAGATGGGAATGAAAGTAGAAGCGGACATTTCCCTTCGAAGCGTTGTTGAGCTTCGAGGTACTTCTGATTCTACAAAGGAAACAGAATCTCCAACAGTTGCACACAATACGAAAACACTTGCCGGGGTAGTGACAAGTATCGATCCAAATGGACTATTCATTATGCTGAAGTCGGATTTTGGAAAAGAAACAACATACTATATAAATAAAGATACAAGTTACCAAAAAAACTCCTCTGCAGCCGATATTAGCGCATTATATGTAGGGGATCGTGTTAAGCTTAGCCTTAAAAATCAAAATGCATCCATTGTCACGAAAATCGAAATTAGTGACACAGGTACATTAGTAGAAAACCTATATAAAGGTGAGATACAAACGGTTAATGCCAATGCAAATAAAATAACTGTAAAAAACCAACATGCTTTTATAAATTGGCAGTTTGGCTCTGATACAACAAAGGCTTTATCTACGATGAATTTTTCATCGAAAGTTCCAGTATATGTTGGAAACACAAAAATTAATAAAGATCAGTTGAAAAATTACATTGGCAGTGAAGCATATTATGCAACAGTTAAACAATTTGGCAAAGAAGTGATTGAAAAGATTGTTGTATTGAAAAACAACGAGCGAACTTACTACGAGCCTATGCTTTCTGTAGATACTAAATATCAATTATTTAAACTTAAATCTGCAGGTACAATATACTTCCACGATGGAACGATTTTAATTCGAAATGGTCGTTTAATCGAACCTATTGGTCTATTAGCTTATGGTACAGCCTTTGTTATTTCGGATGGTGCTGCACGTGATCATTATGCCCAAGTTGTGCAAGTAACAAGTGATAGTTTCATGTCACCAAACTTAGCAGGGCATGAGTTATATTATGGACGTTTATCACAAGCAGATGGCTATTTAATCGAAATTGATGATGCAATGAAGATCGAGTCAAATGTCTTCAAGAAAACAGATCGTACTGTACTATCTGTTAGTAATTCAACAAAAGCAATAGTAGATGATGGTAACAAAACATACAGTGTTGTACCTGATATTGAACTTCATTTATATGAAGGTCAATATGGATACTTCTATGTGAAGGATGGACATGTACAGGCCCTTCATATTCTGAATAAAGCAAAGCCTGTTGCACCAATAATGTTAACAGGTAAACTGCAGTCAGTTAAATCGAAATTCCCAACTGTAATCAATGTGAAGAGCGTTAGTCAATGGCAAAATGGTCGTTGGTATGAAGCTGGTGAAATGATTGATATGAATATTGACCAAGCAACAATTATTAAAGCTGGTAAAGTTATTCAAGCAGCTGATTTAAAACCTTCTGATCGTTTAGTAGTATTATCAGATCGTTTTATCAAAGCTCATTTAATATTAGTTGATTAAAATCTGTGAGTTTTCTGCGAGTTTATCTACGACAAAGGTATTCAGCCTTAAGCGAATTTTTAGCACTTGCTTATGATGAAAGACTTTTCGCGCTAGGAGTAGAAGGCGAGCAAATTTAACCTTGAATTTTATAGGTGTGTTGATTAGGTTCATCACCAAAAGTTGGGGATGACTTTTGTTAAAAAAATCAACACACCTGACTATTTTGTAATCTTAAATAATTGACAGCTCCAGATACGGATATGCATGGAATGAAAGAGAGGAACAGAAAAAGAATGCGAAAACATTTATGTGAAATAATGTTAGTAGTTCTTGCTGTATTGATTGTTGGGGCAACTATCCCAGAAAATGTATCAGCGTCTTCATTAGAAACAACGGGTGCTGTAAAAAATGAATATACATATGAGGAAGCTGTTTTCATTACAGGAACACCTATTATATTTAAAGGCACTAGTAAAGACATTAAAATTACTCAAAAAGAATCTAAAGGAAAATTAACTGAAACATATAGTTTAAAGCTAACAGCAAGTAACGGTGCTACATTGACACGAAATATTGCCTATGAATCTGATGTTGTAGATTATGCTACGATTGGCCAAAAAACATCGAATGGTGTTGTGAAAAAGTATACAGAGAAAATTGTTGCTGGGAAAATTACCTATACATTAGTTGATTACCAATTTTCACAAGGGACTGTAACAGACAATCGTGTAGCCTCTGATTATTTCTCAGGTAATGTGATTTCGAGAAAAACGTATTCCTATCAAACTGGGACTGGAAAAAATGCAGTCCAAAATACTGTGACAATTGTTATTGATAGTCGTCATGCTGGCTATGAAAATTTCTGGGGAGCAACAGAAACACAAATTACCGAAGCTGTTTATAATTATAGCGATGGTAAGACAAGCCATGTGAAAAATCGTTTATCTACAAGTAAATCACGTGTACTTAACTATGAAGAAAACCTAGGGAGCTTAGGGAGCTTTGACGGTGGATACGCGGTAATAAGTGAAAAGGATGTAATTTCTGAATATACGTATGATTTAGCCTCTGGACAAAAAGGTACTCTTGATTTAGATACAGAATACATGCCGACAATTGAACGTTTAATCATTCCTAAGTTCCGTGATTTATCAAATCATTATGCGAAGCAAGCTATTGAAAAATTGTACTCTTTAGGTATTTACACTGATGCAAGTAATTTCTTCTCACCGAATACCCCTATGAAGCGTATTGACTTCTCGACTGCAATTGGTAAGGCAGTTGACTTGCGTGTTATGGCGGAATCGAAAACGAAAAAGTCGAAAACTACTACAAGTATTTTTAAAGATATTAAACGTACAGTAAAAGATTATGCTTATATTGAGTCTGCGGTTAATAAAGGAATTATTAAAGGTGTATCACCAGAGTATTTCAAGCCTGATCATCCAATTACTCGAGCACAAGCTGCTACGATTTATGTGCGTGCTTTAGGGCTTGAGAATAAGGCGCCAGATCCTGGTTATTTAACAAAGTTTAAGGATGATGCTCAAATTCCGGTTTACGCAAGAGACGGTATTTACATTGTCAATGAGTTAGGCTTAATGACTGGTGACCCTACAGGTCGATTTAATCCAAATCAGCCATTAACGCGTGCAGAAGCATCAGTTGTATTAGAACGTTTTTTAAATTATTTGGAAAGTGACTTAAAACAAAACTATCGAGATGACATATTGTTCTTTAATTAAAGAAAGGACTGAGCAATAAATGACGTATGCTAAAAAAGCATTTCTATCCCTGCTATGTATCGTGCTAGTCCTGATGACAGCAACTCCAGCTGTGACTCAGGCAGCTACGACAATTAGGGATGTACCAACTACTAATAGTAAATACAAAGCTATTTCATGGGCAGTCGATAATGATTTATTCAAATTGGATAGCGCTAATAATTTTTCACCTAACGAACAGCTAACTGAGCAAGAGCTTGTTGTCTTGTTTGCGAAGCTAGATCGAAACTATGCATTATCATATAACGACAGTGTAGCTTATAACTTCTATAGTGATTTTTATTTACCGTTTAATGGTACCTATACAACAGCCAATCGTTCAAAAGCTGTTACACGTGGACAATTTGCACGTATATATGCTGCATTTAGAGGTTTAGATTTAGATGAGCCTCAGGCGGTTCAATATTTATACACAAATGATATTTCAACAGGCAATACTGGTAAAAAGACGTTTGCTGATTTTCAACCTTCTACAAAGCTAACTAGAGGAGATAGTGCTGAATTATTATACCGCAGTGTACAAAACGGCAACTTTGCTGTACTAGGATTAAAACGTACGGCTGCAGGACGTGATAACGACAAAATTACATTACCTCCAGGCTTCATGGGCTCAAGCAATACAGAATTTGAAGAGCCAAAGGATAATAACAACGATTTTACTGGACCGGAATATGTTAATAATGCTCTACAAAGTATTGATGTTGAAAAACCAGATTTAATCGCAAATGACCAAGATTCAACGCTCATTACTGTATCTTTAAAAGCTTGTAATGGCGATCCAATTCCTGATGATAAATCTTATACATTCCGTGTAACTTCATCATATGGTGCCAAAATCGTTGACACATCTGGTGAAGCTGTTCGAAATGTACAATCAGATGGCTCTACTGTCTCTGCGATTGTAATTGCACCAAAATTAACAAAATCTGTCCGTGATACAATTTCATTTGAGCTTATTAATAACACAGATCCTGGTATGAAATGTCTTGTAGGTGAAAAACTGAATGCACATGTCCGTTATTCACCTCAGCCGGAAATGCGCATTGATTATCAAGTTTATGATCCAGCAAATACGGATGATGAAAATGGAAATGTAACACCTCCATATGTACCGTATGAAAAATTACCAGAGTTCTTTAAAGAAAATATTGTGAACGTCCATTGGATTGATAGAGAAGAAAAGCTATTTAGTATTGGACAACAAACAAATGTAACGAATGCTCTAGGAAATGTTGAAAATATTTATTTACAATATGGTGGCAATGATAAAAAATACCCTGCATTAGGATATGAAAATGCCATTCTACAATTTGAAAACTATAATATTTCCGTTTGGTTATTCGAAGAGATTATTGAAAAACGTTTGAAGGATTCAATTAATGATACGATTGAAATTATGTATATGATTTCAGATGATGGGCGTCCAATTTATCGAATTCAAGGAATTGATGATGCGATTGCCTCACAGGTTGAGAATATTAACCCAGTCGGTGCTATTATTCAACTTATGGGCTATATGCCAGATGAAAAAAAACTAACACTCGAGCATTATGATAGTGTCATGAAAATTTATGCTATTTTCACAAGTTTGAGTAACTATGATCGAACAGTATTATTAAAATACCAAGGTGGTAAATTACTAGGTCAAGTAGAAGCCTATAAAAAACGGGTGGAGGCGTTAAAGGAAAGCGAAGAAGCGGCATCAAGACCATCTGGTAAAGATCGTTACACAAAAGTAATGGTTACTTTAGTAAGACCAGGTGGAGAAATTATTACTGACTATCAAGGAACAGTAAAAATTAAATTTGATGGTGTTGAGAAAACAGCTTCATTTGTTACAAATACTTCGGATTACTTAAATAATACAGGAAGCCCAGGGACAGCCGTTGCGTACTTTGACTCCGTTATTTATGGAAAATCGAAAGCTGAAGCAACACTAGTAAATAAAATAGATCCTCGTTATGCAACAATCTTAAAGGATCTAAAGGATAAAACATTTACGAAGGAAATTTTTACAAATCCTTACTTTAGTAAAAATTCTTGTTCTTTAGCAACAGAAGTCGCTTACGTAGTTGATTACTCTGCTTCGATGAAAGCTTCTGACCAAACAAATTACCGTGGTAAGAAAATGATGGAAGTCATCAATCAAATTAAAGCAAAAAATAATATTGTAATTGAAACAAATACAAAAGCTACTGTTCTTGGAGAGGGAACGACAGACAATGTATTGAAAAAAGATCTATATAAAGCTTCGAAAGAGAAAGGTGCTACAGATATTTTTGCAGGTATTGAAATGGCACTGTCTAAATTCTCGAATGATTCAAAAACGTCAAAAGCTATTATTGTCGTGTCAGATGGTAAAACAAGTAAATCTAAGATGACAAAAGTGTTGAACGATGCAAAAAATAAAGGGGTTAAGATTTACACTGTAAGTATGGGTAAAAAATCACAAGTCAATGATGCAATTTTAACGCAATTGGCTGCTGAAACGGGTGGTATTTACTACCACGCAATCGATAACTTACAATTACATCAAGTTTTCCAAAAAATTATTGATGCAATTTTATGTAAAACTTCGCCTTCAAGTTGCGTGAATCCAGAAGATATATTTGAAGAAGCGACAGTAACTCTACGCAAAGGCAATATTACAATGAATGCAAGAATCGATGGTAATTGCTCAAATGTTGCAAAGGTTAATGTACGATTCCCTTCTTTAAGTGGAGATG
Source organism: Lysinibacillus sphaericus (assembly GCF_015844675.1). GTDB lineage: Bacteria > Bacillota > Bacilli > Bacillales_A > Planococcaceae > Lysinibacillus > Lysinibacillus sphaericus_E. Next base: position 286,961 of record NZ_LDGC01000092.1, read on the forward strand.
CGCAGTTCGAATTGAAAAAGCGTAGTGATAATGTCTACATGCTAACAAAAACAGTGCAAACAATGCAGGACTTCAAAGTTAATAATGAGATTGAATTTATAGCATATGATAAAGACGGTAAAATCATAGCTACAAAAACTACGACAATTACAAATTAAACTCAAAATTAAGCTGAACTAATTCTAACAATTAGTTCAGCTTTTTTGATTTTATATACTTATTAATATAAAGTGGGGTTGATTTCTGTTCCGCCTCCAATTCAATCAACTTATCTTCATCATATATCCAAAAAAAATTTCCTAACCTTCAAAATGAAGCTTTTATTTAATTAAAATTTGGCAATTATACACCTTAAAGAAACTTTGAGGTGATGACTAATGTACAGAAATGTTTATCTTAATTTAGAATTAGGGAACAATAGTATAAGAAAGTAAATTTAGCCTTGTTAAAAATAATAATTCAACATAGACATTTTCCTTACCTCATAATAATTAAAAGAACAATAGAGTTATAAGATTTGCTTTAACTCTATTGTTTATTTCGAAAGATAAATTTACCTAAAAAACAAATAATTGATTATCCTTATTCCAACGTGAAAGTAAGTAATAGTTTGTACGTATGAATAATTAGGAATTGCCTTTTGGAATCTTCAATATCAATCATCTTTTAGTTGTTCATCACCGGGAGATAGGAATGCCTTTAATAAAACATATATCATGTGAATAAGTTGATTGAAGCGGCTCATCGGACGCCCCCAGGAAGCTTTGCTCTGTGCGAAAGCCAACAAATGTTTTATCTGTGCAAAAGCGTAGCGGAAGCAACAAAGCGCCCAGTCGGAACGGAAATCAACCACACGCTTTGGTAATGAGCCATTCAAGAGAATCTTCTGGAAAACATTAAATTTGAAACAGAACGTATAATTTGTTACACTTAGTTTATAATAATTCTAATCTAGATGACGAATTTCAGTTCTTCATGACATGTTCACAAATTATTGATGAACTCTTGTCGAACTGTGCTATAATGAGATTTGTTAATTAGAACGTGAGAGGTGTTATTCATGCATACCATCGTAGTAGGCTTGAATTATAAAACGGCGCCAGTTGAGATTCGTGAAAAGTTATCATTCATAGAGAGTGAACTACCACAGGCAATGGAAGCGCTGCAAAAGGAAAAAAGTATATTAGAAAACGTTATTGTTTCGACATGTAACCGTACAGAAATATATGCAGTAGTTGACCAATTGCATACTGGACGTCATTTTGTTAAACAATTTTTAGCAAATTGGTTCGACCTGCCTGTGGAGACATTTTCTTCGTATTTAACAATTCGTGAAGAAGATGAGGCAATCGAGCATTTATTCAAAGTGACAGCTGGTATTGATTCGATGGTACTTGGCGAAACTCAAATTTTAGGACAAGTTAGAAAAAGCTTCTTAAATGGACAAGAGATTGGAACGACAGGAACGGTATACAATCAGCTATTTAAACAAGCAGTGACATTTGCGAAGCGAGCACATAATGAAACGGCTATCGGTGAGAACGCGGTATCTGTCTCTTATGCAGCAGTTGAATTAGCAAAAAAAATATTCGGATCTTTACAACGTAAGCATGTAGCTATTTTAGGTGCAGGAAAAATGGGGGAACTTGCTATTGAGAACCTTTACGGTAGCGGTGTAGGAAAAGTAACCGTAATTAACCGTACGTTCGAAAAAGCAGAAAGCCTAGCAGCTAAATTTGACGGTGAAGCAAAATCCATGAAAGAACTACAATGTTCGCTACTGGAAGCGGATATTTTAATTACGTCTACAGGTGCAACAGATTATGTGATTGACTATGAATTGATGCAATTTGTTGAACGTTTGCGTAAAGGTAAACCATTATTTATGGTAGATATTGCGGTTCCGCGTGATATTGATCCACGTGTTGGAGATTTACCGAATGTTTTCTTATATGATATAGATGATTTACAAGGCATCGTCGAAGCAAACTTAGCAGAACGTGAACGCGCTGCTGCTGATATTTCATCGATGATTGGCAAAGAGATTGTGCAATTTAAAGATTGGGTTGCTACTCTTGGCGTTGTCCCTGTCATCTCGGCTTTACGAAAAAAAGCAAATCATATTCAAGAAGAGACAATGATTAGTATCGAAAATAAAATGCCAGATTTAACGGATCGAGAACGTAAAATTTTAAGCAAGCATACAAAGTCTATTATTAATCAATTGTTAAAAGAACCAATTTTACAAGCTAAAGAAATGGCAAATTCACCAAAAGCAAATGAACAGTTACGTTTATTCCAACAAATTTTCGGTATTGAGGATGCTGTGGAATCTGAAGTTACTGCGATGACAGAACAAGAGCTTGAACGCAAAGAACGCATACAGTCGTCACAATCTTCCACTGAACCAAAGTATTCTTTCTAACTTCTTTCAGCAAATCTCTTTTGTAGCGAGAGCAAAGCGTCAGCTACAGAAGTCTCCCACCTCTATAGATGGTGAGATGAATGCAGGTTAAAGTTACTTTTCAGCTGGTGTCCAAACTCCGCTGAAACAGAGGAACTCAGGCTAAGACCTTCACATCCTGTGAAAACGCCTGAGTGACCAACTTCGTGTTGGCCTAAAGCCTCCGGCGGATGTCACAGAATCGGAAAGGAGTGCTTAGCGGATGTTAGCCTAAGATCATCGCATTATGCGATAATGGCAAACTGACCTGCATCGGTAAAAACGCCACGTCCTGTGGCATTACCGAAATGACCGACATCGTGTCGGCCCTCGTGCAGGCCTAAGTACAAAGCCGATTCCGGACGCAATTATGCCAATGCATAATTGATAGATGTCTATGTGTTCGCGGTGCAACTTTAGAAAAGTTGTCCTTCGAGCTTTTTCCCGCGAGCGAGATTTTCTACTGATATTAAATGAGGCGTTTTCGTATCTGTATGGTAAACTAAGGATACGAAAACGTTTTTTTTTCTAGGCTAAAGTACACTACTTTAGTACTTACAATATAAAGAAGGGATGTCTATTGGCTGATTTGACGATGACAAGGCTCTATGAAGTAATGATCGTCTTGTATGCGATCAGTCTAGTATTTTACTTTACTGATTACTTTTATAAGCAAATACGAGCAAGGCGAGTTGCTTTTTGGCTTGTTTCATTCGTATGGGTAATTCAAAGTGCCATTATTTTATTAACTTTTGTGGAAACGAAGCGTTTTCCGATTTTATCCTTGTCAGAAGGGATTCTCTTTTATTCCTGGCTGCTTGTGACACTATCTATTATTTTGCACTGTATTGCACGAGTTGATTTACCGGTATTTATTATTAATATACTAGGATTTTTATTCGCTAGTATCTTTACTTTTATGCCGAAACGACCGACAGGAATAGTGAGTGATACTTTAATTTCGGAATTACTTTTTATTCATATATCATTTGCCATTTTATCGTACGCAGCGTTTTCTTTAACATTTGTTTTTGCGATATTGTATTTAGTATTATATCGTTTGCTGAAAAAGAAAAAATGGTCACATGTATGGACAAGGTTGCCATCACTACAGCAGACGAGCAACTGGATGAATGTTTCATTTTACATTGGTATTCCAGTGTTGTCTGTAAGTTTAGTTTTAGGGTTTGAATGGGCACTACTAACGCTAGAGAGTCTTTCGATTTTTGATGCGAAGATTATTGGGTCCTTTATTATATTAATTTTGTATTGCTTTATATTGTATGTGAATCGTAAAAGTAAGCTGACAGGGACAACTTATGCGTGGGTACATATATACGCTTATCTATTAGTTGTTGTTAACTTCTTTTTAGGAAGCAGTTTATCACGATTCCATTTATGGTATTAGAAGAGAGGTTGGAGACTGTTGAGAAAAATTATTGTAGGTTCTAGGAGAAGTAAGCTAGCTTTAACACAAACAAATTGGTTTATCAATGAGTTAAAAGCAGCTGGTGTACCATTTGAATTTGAAGTGAAAGAAATTGTCACGAAAGGTGACCAAATTTTAGACGTGCAACTATCTAAAGTAGGTGGTAAAGGGCTTTTCGTCAAAGAAATTGAACAAGCTCTTTACGACAAAGAAATTGACTTTGCTGTCCATTCTATGAAAGATATGCCTGCAGTATTGCCTGAAGGATTAGTCATTGGCTGTATTCCACCACGTGAAGATGCGCGTGATGCTTTTATTTCAAAAGGACATGTGAAATTTGCCGACCTTCCAGCAGGAGCTGTTGTTGGGACAAGTTCTCTTCGTCGCAGTGCTCAACTTTTAACTGTCCGTCCAGATATTGAAATTAAATGGATTCGTGGAAATGTAGATACACGCTTAGCTAAACTTGAAACTGAAGAATATGATGCCATCATTTTAGCAGCGGCTGGTCTAAAACGCCTTGGCTGGAGCGATGATGTAGTTACTGAGTTTTTATCTGTTGAGGATTGTCTACCAGCAGTAGCACAAGGATCTTTAGGTATTGAATGCCGTGGAGACGATACAGAACTATTAACGGAATTAGGCAAGTTAACAGATAGCATTACATGGCAAGAAGCGCATGCAGAACGTGCTTTCCTAGCGGCTATGGATGGCGGCTGTCAAGTGCCTATCGCAGGATATGCAAAGTCTAACGGGGAAGAAATTACATTAACTGGCCTTGTTGCTGCACCAGATGCTTCAGTTGTTTATAAGGAAACAGTTGTTGGCTCTGATGCGGAAGCAGTTGGGAAAGAGCTTGCTGAGATTTTAACGAAGCAAGGTGCTTTTGAATTAATTCAACGAGTAAAGGCAGAGCAAGATGCAAAATAATTTACCTTTAGAAGGTAAAACTATTATTTTGACAGGTACATCTAAGACGACAACCATACTAGATGACATTACAGCATTAGGTGGTCAAGCAGTGATTGCCCCTTTGATTGAAACTTGCGAGCTGATCGATAAAAACGATGATGTGCAATTAAAGTTTGCACGTCAATTTGAATGGCTCATTTTTACGAGTCAAAATGCGGTAGAAGCTTTTGCCAACAAGATGCAACGCTTTAATGTAAATGCAGCATATTTTCAAGGCAAAATCGCTTCTATCGGTACTAAGACTACTACAGCCTTAGAAAAGCTAGGATTCCATGTGAGCTTTATGCCTTCTATATTTAGTGCAGATGTATTTGTTCAAGAATTTCCTGATGTGGTAGTAGGGAGCAATCCTACTTGTCTATTTATTCGTGGAGAAAAAGCGAAAAATACATTAAAGGAAGGTCTGCCCTTTACATTGAAGGAATGGACAGTTTATGAAACGATTGAGCGACATGATCAAAAACAATTAATAACTGAATGTATCCGTACGAATAGCGATGTCACAGTGATTTTTGCTAGTCCTTCTGCTGTTGATGTATACGCAAAGGATATAGCATCGGTAATTGGTTGGGAGGCAGTACATGTAGCAGTAATCGGTCATATTACAGAAGCAGCTATTGTAAATCACGGTGCTATTGTAGATATTATGCCGAGCGTATATACAATGCAAGCAGTCATCGAGGAAATAACGAAAGTAGGAGAAAGAAAATGACAAAATTACAATTTCAAAGACATCGTCGTTTGCGTGCAAATGCTGCTATACGATCAATGGTAAAAGAAACATACTTACACAAAGAGGATTTAATATATCCGATTTTCGTTATGGAAGGCGAAAATATTAAAAATGAAGTCCCTTCTATGCCAGGAGTTTTTCAATTTTCATTAGATAAACTTGAAGCTGAGATTGATGAAGTTGTTGCTTTAGGTATTCCTGCTGTTATTTTATTTGGCTTACCTGCAGAAAAAGATGCAGTTGGAACTGGTGCTTTCCATGATCATGGTATTGTGCAAAAAGCAACACGACTAATTAAAGCTCGTTACCCAGAACTTTTAGTCATAGCGGATACATGCTTATGTGAATTTACAGATCATGGCCATTGTGGCTTAATTGAAGGCGATCAAATTTTAAACGATCCTTCATTAGATGTTTTAGCACGTACAGCAGTATCACAAGCGAAAGCAGGGGCGGATATTATCGCTCCATCTAATATGATGGATGGATTTGTAGCAGCCATTCGTGCGGGTCTAGATGAAGCAGGTTTTGAAAATGTTCCGATTATGTCATATGCCGTAAAATATGCATCTAGCTATTATGGTCCATTCCGAGATGCAGCTGATGGTGCACCTCAATTTGGTGATCGTAAATCATACCAAATGGATCCATCGAATCGTATGGAGGCATTCCGTGAAGCGGAATCAGATATTGAAGAAGGTGCAGATTTCTTAATCGTTAAACCAGCTTTAAGTTATTTAGACATTATTCGTGATGTGAAAAATAATTATACATTACCGATTGTTGCATACAACGTTTCCGGAGAATATGCAATGATTAAAGCAGCGGCTATTAATGGCTGGATTGAAGAGAAAAATGTAGTGCTTGAAACGTTACTTAGCATGAAACGTGCAGGTTCAGATTTAATCATTACGTATCATGCTAAAGATGTTGCACGTTGGTTGGAGGAGAAATAAATGACGCGTTCTTATGAAAAATCAAAACAAGCATATGCTGAAGCAATTAACCTAATGCCAGGTGGTGTTAGTAGCCCAGTACGTGCATTCAAATCCGTAAATATGGATCCAATCTTCATGGAATCTGGTCACGGTGCTATTATTAAAGATGTTGATGGCAATGAATATATTGACTATGTATTATCATGGGGACCTCTAATTTTAGGTCATACGCATCCAGAAGTTGTACAAGCAATTGCAGAAACAGCAGCGAAAGGCTCCTCGTTTGGAGCACCAAGCTACACAGAAAACCAATTAGCCAAATTAGTATTAGATCGACTACCTGGAATGGAAATGATTCGCTTCGTTTCTTCGGGGACAGAGGCTACGATGTCAGCTTTACGAGTAGCTCGTGGTGTTACAGGGCGCGATAAAATTTTAAAATTTGAGGGCTCTTATCATGGTCATGGAGATTCCTTGCTTATTAAGGCTGGTTCTGGGGTAGCTACATTAGGCTTACCTGATAGCCCTGGTGTTCCAGCAGATATTGCACGCAATACTTTAACAGTAGCGTACAATGACTTAGAAGGGGCTAAACTAGTTTTCGAAAAGTTTGGTTCAGAGCTTGCCGCAGTAATTGTTGAGCCAGTCGCAGGGAATATGGGCGTTGTCCCTCCACAACCAGGCTTCCTACAAGGCTTACGTGAATTAACAAAGGAACATGGAACATTGTTAATTTTTGATGAAGTTATGACAGGCTTCCGTGTTGATTATGGCTGTGCACAAGGTTATTTTGATGTCACACCAGATATGACAACATTAGGTAAAGTTATAGGTGGTGGACTTCCTGTTGGAGCATTTGCAGGGAAAAAAGACATTATGGAGCAGGTAGCACCTGCTGGTCCAATCTATCAAGCTGGGACATTGTCAGGGAATCCATTAGCGATGACAGCTGGCTATGAAACATTAACTCGCCTTGATCATAGCTCTTATGAATACTTCAAAAAGCTAGGAGATCAATTAGAGGCTGGTTTCCGTGAAGCAGCAACGAAATACAATATTCCGCATACTGTAAATCGTGCTGGTTCAATGATAGGATTCTTCTTTACGAATGAAGATGTTATTGATTTTGATTCAGCAAAAACGTCAGATTTGCAATTGTTTGCTGAATACTTCCGTTTAATGGCAGAAGAAGGTATTTTCTTACCACCATCTCAATTTGAAGGTTTATTTATTTCTACTGCACATACGGAGGAGCATATCTCAAAAACAGTTGATGCTTTCCATAAAGTATTTGCACAATTAGCAAGATAATAGGCTGATAAAAAATAGCATGCTAGAAGTATTTTCTAGCATGTTATTTTTTGTTGTTTACTCCAAAACGTGTGGTTGATTTCCGTTCCGACTGGGCGCTTTCCTGGGGGCGTCCGATGAGCCGCTTCGCTTCGCTGCAGGGTCTCATCTGTGACGCTATTCCCCAAGGAGTCGCCCAGTCTCCACTCCAATCAACTTTTACATAGTAGACGTTTTACCAAAAGTCATCCACAACTTTTGGTGATGAACCGCAAAAATATAAGCCATTGCAGATAAACCGTTAAATGACAATCAATGTATGTTCGTTACCGCTTGAAAAATTTTTATTAAAATTATAACTTTCAGCATAGCCAAATTGTGGGCGAAATCGTATATAATAGAGCTATTCGTAAAAGAAAGTAGTGAATTGATATGGCAACTGGCACACATATGGTCGAAGTACCTGTAGGAATTGAAAATGTATGGGATTTCGTCAGTGATATGGAAAAATGGGCAAAACTTGTCCCGGGTTATAATGCACATGAAATGATTGATGAAAAACATTCAACATGGACGTTTAAAGGCAATGTTGGTGTTCTGAAAAAAACAGTACAAGTAGAGATTACTATTTTAGAATGGGCAGCGCCTTCTAAAGTCACATTCGAATTAAAAGGAATTTCTGATAACTTTTCAGGAAACGGTTATTTCCTAGCAGAAAGTATTGATGCAGAAAATACAAAAATGACAGGCTTCTTGGAAGTAACAGCAGGAGGATTAGCGGGTCCTGTTTTAAATCCAATCTTTAAGCCAATCGTACCAAAAGCAACACAAATGTTAACAGACCGTGTAGCAAATAAAATTAAATTGGTGAATGTATAATAACGATTGCACACCAGTAAAAGGCAAGCTAGAGAATTTCTAGCTTGCCTTTTTTCTGTTACGGCAGGCGCTTTTCTTAGGGACGTCCGATGTACCGCTTCCCGTGGGCACTATACAAAATCCGAACGCATTGTTTTTTTGCGCGAGAGTAAAGAGACAGCTACATAATATACACCAAGACGAAATTGATTCATCATCCTATAGCATACTATCCTTCGGAGCTTCATATGATGCAAGAGGAGGGATTATTATCGAACATAAAACTTGGAATATGAGTGAAACTTTTTGTTTTCCTGGTTATGGCTGCCCAACAGAAATAGCAGCTGTACAAATTAAGCCACGGTGGCAGACTACGCAGTTAGAAGATTCTCTACGTTTGACGGGTATTTATCATATCACAGCACATGTTCGTTTTGATTTTCAAGACATGCAAGCTTACATGGGTGATGATGAATTAGTACAAATCGATACGCTAGATATTCAAGGAGATACTGGTTATTTTGAGTATGCAGTTCCTTTAAACGTAGATTTGCCAAAGGATGCAGCTATTGAAGATTTAATGGTAAAGGATATTCGACCTGTTTTGAGGAATCAGATGTGTCAGCTTGAGTGGACGGTAACGAGTGCTTTTAATGAGCCTGAGCTTGCGTTAGAAAAAGCGCACGTTTTTGAAGAACAGTCTGTCAATGCCTCAGCTCAAATTGAGAAGGGGGACCTTGTAAAAGAAACGGCACAAGTAAAACAACCTACAACTGCAGTAGCTTCGAATCAAGAAGAAAAAACTGTAACTGTAGCAGCTTCAGCACAAGAGGAAAAATCAAAGACTGTTTCATTTGCAGTTCAAAAAGAAAAGTCTGAAGCAATAGTAGCTTCAGACAAAAAAGAAAAGCCTGCATCAAAAACAATGTTGAGGGAGTCCTCAAGTAATATTGTAGTCCGTGAATCTAGTTCCTGGCATGAAGTGCCATCGATGATCTGGGATTTAACCGAAGACTATACACCGCTAAAGGTTCGTGTTTCAAATGATTTCATTCAAAAGTAAATAGCATAGAAGTAAAAGGAGCAATAAAATGATGAAATCCCCAGATGTTGGAATGATGATGACACGTATAAACTGAAAAGCACAAATTGGAACAATTATCGTTTTGCAATAAAAACGAAATTGTCGTAGCCATGGTGGTAAAAGCCAAGGGTTATACTTACGTCGTCGCATTTGAATTTTCACTTCCTTTTCTAGTAGTGCTTCCTAAAAAATGACTAAATCACTTGAAAAATTGCACGATTTTGGGGTACAATGTGAAAAAGTTGAATATAAATGCAAATGCTATGACAGGGAAGAGTAAATTATTTGTACATTTTAAGAGAGGAAACGGTAGCTGAAAAGTTTCTATTTGTACCTAGTTGAATGTAGCCCTCGAGCAGCTTTAGTGAACTAACAGTAGTTAAAGCCGGTTGAACACCGTTACCGAATTGAGAGCCAGTAGTAAAGGCTTAAGCAAGTAGTACATTTTTTTCTGATGAAATGTATGATAGCTTAACTCGCCTCTGCTGGAATTAAAGGTGGTACCGCGAACTTAAACTCCTTCGTCCTTTTTGACGTTAGGAGTTTTTTTTATTTTTATTAATCTTCTTGTTAATGTCTTTTTACTGAGACTTAAAAAAGAATGATTGGTACGATCTCACACTAAAAAAAATTATTAAGTTAACAGGAGGAGTCAAAATGACAGAAAACATTTCAATGCCAACAAAATATGATCCACAGTCCATTGAAGCAGGTCGTTATGAATGGTGGTTACAAGGGAAATTTTTTGAGGCGCAGCCTACAAGTGAAAAGGAGCCTTATTCTATCGTTATTCCACCACCGAATGTAACAGGTAGACTACACCTTGGCCATGCTTGGGATACAACATTACAAGATATTTTAATTCGTATGAAGCGCATGCAAGGTTATGATGCACTTTGGTTACCAGGAATGGACCATGCAGGTATTGCGACACAAGCAAAAGTAGAAGCAAAACTACGAGAAGAAAATATTACACGTTATGATTTAGGTCGTGAAAAATTCCTCGAAAAAACATGGGAATGGAAAGAAGAATATGCTGGGCATATTCGTGATCAATGGGCGAAGCTTGGTCTTGGATTAGATTACTCTCGCGAGCGTTTCACACTTGATGAAGGTCTTTCTGATGCAGTTAAAACTGTTTTCGTTCAATTATATGAAAAAGGCCTAATCTATCGTGGCGAACGCATTATTAACTGGGACCCTGCTGCAAAAACAGCATTATCAGATATTGAAGTTATCTATAAAGATGTTCAAGGTGCATTCTATCATATGAAATACCCATTAGCTGATGGCTCAGGATACGTGGAAGTAGCAACTACACGTCCTGAAACAATGCTAGGTGACTCTGGGGTAGCTGTTCACCCGAATGATGAGCGCTATCAACACTTAATCGGTAAAACAGTTATTTTACCAATCGTAGGTCGTGAAATTCCAATCGTAGCAGATGACTACGTAGATTTGGAATTCGGTACTGGGGTTGTAAAAATGACACCAGCACACGATCCTAATGACTTTGAGGTTGGTAACCGCCACAACCTAGAACGCATTCTTGTTATGAATGAAGATGGTACTATGAACGAGCTTGCTGGCAAGTATAACGGTATGGATCGTTTTGAATGCCGTAAGCAAATCGTAGCTGATTTACAAGAAGCTGGTGTGCTTATCCGTATTGAAGAGCATACACATTCAGTAGGACACTCTGAGCGTTCTGGTGCTGTTGTAGAGCCATATCTTTCTGCACAATGGTTCGTTAAAATGCAACCACTTGCTGATGCTTCACTTACTCTTCAAAAAGATGAAGAAGGGCAAGTAAACTTCGTACCATCTCGTTTTGAAAACACATATTCTCGCTGGATGGAAAACATTCGTGACTGGTGTATCTCTCGTCAATTATGGTGGGGTCATCAAATCCCTGCTTGGTATCACAATGAAACAGGTGAAGTTTACGTAGGTATAGAAGCACCAGCAGATGCAGAAAATTGGACGCAAGATGCAGACGTATTAGATACATGGTTCTCGTCTGCACTATGGCCATTTTCTACAATGGGTTGGCCAGATGAGACGAACGAAGAATATAAACGTTACTATCCAACAAGCACACTTGTAACTGGTTATGATATTATTTTCTTCTGGGTTTCTCGCATGATCTTCCAAGGTCTTGAATTTACAGGTCAGCGCCCATTCAAAGATGTATTAATTCACGGTTTAGTACGTGATGGAGAAGGACGCAAGATGAGTAAATCACTTGGCAATGGTGTAGACCCTATGGACGTTATTGATCAGTATGGTGCTGATTCATTACGTTACTTCTTAGCTACTGGATCTTCTCCTGGTCAAGATTTACGCTATACAACTGAAAAAGTAGAGTCAGTATGGAACTTTGCAAATAAAATTTGGAATGCCTCTCGTTTTGCTTTAATGAATATGGAAGGTATGACATATGATGAAATCGACTTAACTGGTGAAAAATCAGTTGCCGACAAATGGATTCTTACTCGCTTAAATGAAACAATTGAACGTGTAACATCTCTTGCAGAACGTTATGAATTTGGTGAAGTTGGCCGTGAGCTTTATAACTTCATTTGGGATGATTTCTGTTCTTGGTATATTGAAATGGCTAAATTACCGTTATATGGTGAAGACGAAGCAGCTAAGAAAACGACTCGTTCTATTTTAGCTTACGTTTTAGACCAAACGATGCGTCTATTACATCCATTCATGCCATTCATTACAGAAGAAATCTGGCAGCACTTACCTCATGAAGGTGAATCAATTACAGTGGCAGCATGGCCAACTGTTCGTGCGGATCTTCATTTTGCAGAGGAAGCAGACAATATGAAGCTCCTAATGGATATTATACGTTCAGTACGTAATATTCGTGCGGAAGTAAATACACCAATGAGCAAAAAAGTGCCTCTATATATTTCAGCGAAGGATGCTACTACGGTTACAGTACTAGAAGCAAATAAAGCATATTTAGAAAAATTCTGTAATCCAGAATCACTAACAATTGGAGAAAACTTAGAAGCACCTGGTCAGTCAATGACAGCAGTAATAACTGGTGCTGAACTATTCCTACCACTTGTTGGACTTATTAATCTGGAAGAAGAAATTGCTCGTCTTGAAAAAGAATTAGAAAAATGGGCAAAAGAAGTGAAGCTTGTGAATGGTAAGTTATCGAATGAAAAATTCGTGTCTAAAGCGCCGGAAGCATTAGTTAATGCGGAGCGTGAGAAATTAGCTGATTACGAAAGTAAACATGCGGTTGTATTAAAACGTTTAGAAGAACTAAAAAATATGTAAGACTGAGACAGCGGATGGCAATCGTCATCCGCTGTTTTTTTTCTTTCATTCAAGTGTAAGTTTTTACGAAAAATATGTGTATTAGGCGCTACTTATACTAAAATAGAGATAATGTAGTAAGAGGGAGTGTTTCTTTTGTTTAAAACGATGAAAGAATGTACAGATTTTATTTTTACGTTAAAGGCAGTTGATCATAAACGTGCTCCGCTCGTATTGATGCGAGAGGTGTTAGCTTTTCTTAATAACCCACAGGACAAGCTACGTGTTATCCATTTAGCAGGCTCAAATGGAAAGGGGTCAACAGTAAATGCGCTAAGAGAAATGTTACAACTTACTAGCTACAAAGTAGGCGCCTTTACTTCACCTCATCTAGAGCGTGTTAATGAACGTATGACTATTAATGGTATGCAAATTAATGATGCACAATTTTTACACTATATGAACAAAGTTGCTGAGATTATTGAGACACATTATGAAGGTGAATTTCCGAGCTTTTTTGAAGTGGTAACACTTATTATGTTCCAATATTTTGCGGATGAAGAAGTGGATTTTGCGCTGATTGAAACGGGACTTGGTGGACGTTTAGATGCTACGAATGTCGTTACGCCTCTAATTTCAATTATTACAACGATTTCATTAGAACATACTGCGTTTTTAGGGGATACGGTAGCTAAAGTAGCGTTTGAGAAAGCGGGAATTATTAAAGAAAATGTACCTGTTGTAGTGGGTGTTAAAAGTGAAGAGGCACTTCCTGTTATTCGTGAGGTAGCAAATGAGCGTCATGCCCCATGCTTTGTTTTAGGGGAGGATTTTACGGTTGAAAATATTGAACAAGGAACTGATTTGCAACATTTTAATTACCGTAAAGCAAATTTGGAGATGGAGTCTATCTCATTAAAAATGGCTGGTCAGCATCAAATAAATAATGCAAGCGTTGCGATTACGGCGATCCTAACGTTAAGAGAAAATGGGGCCGTTGATATTTCAGATGCATCAATCCGTCAAGCTTTGGCAAAAGCTCAGTGGGCAGGCCGTTTTGAGCAATTACCAGGCGCTATTATATTAGATGGGGCACATAATCCTGAAGGAACTGCGGCATTAATTCAAACTCTTAAAACGGTTTATCCGCAGCAAAACTATCGATTTATATATGCGGCATTATCGGATAAAGATCATGCACAAAGTATTGCTTTAATGGATAGTATTGCTACATCAATTGCATTTACACAAATTGAGCTTCCGAATGCTATGCCTGCTGATCAATTAGTTGCATTATCTACAAATACGAATAAAATATATAATGCGAATTGGTGTGAAATGGTTCAAACGATGTTACACCAAAGAAATGATGATGATGTTATCGTCATTACAGGCTCCTTGTATTTTATAGCTGAAGTTCGACAATGGCTACAGGGGGAACAAAGATGATCCCTAAATGGAATAGCTATAAGGAAAAATGGAATGTTCAGAGTGATGATGTTATTAAACCTGGTTTAACTGCGATTGAAGAAGCATTGGCACGAGTAGATAATCCAGAAAATAAATTGCAAGTCGTACATTTAGCAGGGACTAACGGTAAAGGCTCGACACTTACTTTTCTAGAATCAATCGCTAAGGAACATGGCTTACGTGTTGGTAAATTTATGTCTCCTTGTATTTTGGACGTGCATGATCAAATTCAAGTAGAAGGTCAAGCTATTTCTGACGCTGAAATGGATCTTGTATTCCAACAAATGCAGATAGCCGGACTTAGTGGCAAACTAACAGATTTTGAACTTTTAACGGTTGCAGCGTTTTTACATTTCGTTGCTAGTAATGTAGATATCGCCCTTATTGAAGCTGGTATGGGTGGCTTACTTGATAGTACGAATGTGGTCACACCAATTGCCTCTATCATACCGAGTATCGCATTAGAGCATACGAATTTTTTAGGAGATACGATTGAAAGTATTGCCTATCATAAAGCCGGAATTATTAAGTCGTATCATCCAGTTATTATCGGCGATTTACCGTTAGAAGCGAAAAATATAGTTTATCAGGAAGCCAGCAAAAAACATGCCTCCGTTTTTGAGCTAAATCATCAGTTTTATGTGGAACAAGAGAAAGATGGAGAGAGCTATGTGCATAATGACAATGGCCTCCGCATTACAAAGCTTACACGCACTATTAAGGGAGCACATCAGGCGAATAATATGGCACTTGCTATTACAGCCTTCTTCGAAGTAGCAACCTCATTGGAGTTACAAGTTAGTGAAGAAGCTATTCAAAAAGCTGTAAAAAATGCAACCATTTTAGGACGTTTTGAAGAAATTATGCCTTATATTGTTTTAGACGGTGCGCATAATCCAGCGAGTGCTGAGAAATTAATAGAAACGATTAAGCAGGAGTTCCCAGATGACCAGATTACTTTTGTGATTGGAGTTCTTGCAGATAAGGCTGTAAAAGAGATTTTGCAACTATTTGAGCAAGTAAGTGATTGTTTTTACTTTGTTGATTTTGATAATCCCCGTGCGATGGCTGCTCACAACATGCTTGAGCTGTCCAACGCCTCTCATAAGGCAGTTTTAGAAGATT
Source organism: Lysinibacillus sphaericus (assembly GCF_015844675.1). Lineage (GTDB taxonomy): Bacteria > Bacillota > Bacilli > Bacillales_A > Planococcaceae > Lysinibacillus > Lysinibacillus sphaericus_E. The sequence continues at coordinate 302,585 of NZ_LDGC01000092.1, forward strand.
ATGTGCAATTTTTAAAACGACAGACAGCAAGTAAATCGAGGACGATTGTATCGGGTTCATTGTATTTATTAATGGAAGTACGTGGTAGATTAAAAAACAATTAACATGTAGTTAGTATATTTCCAGTATAAATCAGGTACTCATTAAAAAATGAGTACCTGATTTTTTCAATTGGTTATTCTCTTTTTGAGTTCCGTAAGTACTTTTTCCCAATATTTTTTCATTTCTTCTCTTACATTCTGATCAGAAAGTTTTTCTTGATGAAAGCTAATTGTAGTTTTATTACTTGCCCCCGGAATAATACGAACTTGTACGGTTGATGCCTTTTCCCATCCTACCTTTTGCCAAGTTAGGCGAAGTTGTTGTAAAGGTTTGACTACGCGTATTTCTCCTGACCCTAATTTCGTAATATAGTTCTGTCCTGGTTCAAGGATAATGGACATACTCTCTCCTAACCATACGTTTAAGCCATCTTGTGAAGTAACTAGGTTCCAAGCTTCCTCTTGGGAAATCGGGAACATCCTTCTAACACCTACTTGAAATCCTACTGTTTTTGTTTGTCCAATAATTTTCGGATTATCCACCTTCTTACCTCCATTACGAATATTCGTCTGTAAATAATATTATTTCTAGTTCTACTTTCTATTTCCTTGTACATCCTCAAATTTTTTGGATGAAATTTTTTTGTTAAACAGTTAGAAGCCTTTGATAGAGGTACATAAGAGTAGTATAAAAAATCCACCTTTTTTTAGTAAATCTTTTGTTACAAAAATATTTAATTTTGCAGTAAAACCTCGAAAATAACTAGTAATTCAAAATGTAGTAAATTCGCATTTACACATCCTTTTATACATATACTTATATATCAAATTGGTCTTTTCTAAATTTACTTTGATACGTTAAAGAAAGAGGTGATGGTCGAATGAAAATTGTCAGTCAAGTGATGAGAAAACAAATATTTCGAGCGATGATTATTGGAGGAGTAGTAGGACTTTTTGGTGTAGGCATTTTTTTAGGTATTCTTCAAGCAAGCACTCAATTTTCTTTAAAAGATGATAGTAATGAGGTAGCTAATAAAAGTGATAGTAATACCAAAGGGGAAACCATTACGACAGCGGGAGGAGCAACGAACGGACCCATGCTTTTTGCTAGTCAGGCAGGGGTCTATTCAAATTATGAAAGTGCAAGCGCATTTGTATCTGAACACCCTTCATTAAAAGAAAGTGCCATCGTCGAGGTCGATGGAAAATTTCACGTTTGGACAAGTGTCGTAACAGATGAAAGTCAACTTGTCTTCTTAAAAGATCCTGCAACATTTAAAAAAGCATTCACTTTGAGTGGCGACAGTTGTAAGGAGGCAACGCTTGCAGAGCTTCCGTCTGTGCTAACTGACAAAAATGCAGCAAAATTAAATTTTAAAGATAATTCCAAAGATTCTACGCTACCTGCTGATTGGCAATCTATTGGAGCAGCAGCCTCGTCTATATCAAGCGATACCAGCATCATTCGATTACAAGTCTTGGCCCATTACAAATCGAAAAATGCTTGTCTTCAAGTGAAATTTTAAGCTTAAAGAATAGTGAAATAAGCATTATCTTGATTTTTAGAAAATTTTCAAATGCCAAATTCTCCGTTATGATAACTAATAAGGAGGAATGGTCAGACAATGTTTAAAACAAATCACAAGATAGTGCTTGCTTCTGCTTCACCACGACGAAAGGAATTACTTACTATGTTATCCCTTCCGTTCGACATAATAACTAGTGAAGTAGAAGAGACAAGCGTTCAGGCAACTACAATGCAAGATTATGTAAAAGGTGTAGCTCTCTTAAAAACGCGTGATGTAGCAAAAAAAGCGCCAGATGCAACGATTATTGGAGCGGATACGATTGTTGTTTATGATGATGAGCTACTCCATAAACCAAAAAATCGTGAGGAGGCAATTTCTCACTTATTGCGCTTATCAGGGAAGTGTCATGCAGTCATGACAGCTGTTGCCATTATTGAACCGGACGGTCATGAAACTACATTTGTAGAAGAGACAATTGTTGTTTTTCATCAGTTATCGCAGGAGCTCATCGAAGCATATGTAGATTCGGGAGATCCATTTGATAAAGCAGGCGGTTATGGCATTCAAACTGCTGGAACCCTCCTAGTGAAACGAATTGAAGGAGATTATAACAATGTTGTCGGTTTACCACTTGCAGCGTTGTTTACGCAATTGGTAGCACGCAATATTATCCAATTTGCGAAGGAGTGAGGCTTTTTTGACGAATGATGTTTTACAAAGGACGATGATACGAGACGTTCATATAGAAGATCGCCCCCGTGAAAGACTACGTAGACAAGGAGCTATGAGTTTATCGAATCAGGAGCTACTGGCTATTTTACTAAGGACAGGCACTAAAGACGAGTCTGTCCTTGTACTTGCAAATCGCGTACTAAGCGTTTTTGAACGTTTACATCATTTGAAACATGCAACAATAGAAGAAATGGTTGCTATTAGAGGGATTGGTGAGGTTAAAGCCATTCAGTTATTAGCAGCAATTGAACTCGGGAGACGTCTCGCGCAGAAACATAGCGATGAAAAATATACGATTCGTTCCCCACAAGATGCCGCTACCTATTTAATGCCTGATATGACCTCACTGAATCAGGAGCATTTTGTCGTTCTTTTTTTGAATGTGAAAAATCAAATTATTCATAGAAAGACAATCTTTATAGGCAGTCTAAATGCTTCAATTGTCCATCCAAGGGAGATATTTCGCGAAGCTGTAAAGAGATCTGCGGCTTCTATAATTTGTGCACATAATCACCCTAGTGGCGTTCCAACACCTAGTGATGAGGATATTGAAGTGACGAGAAGAATTTTAGAAGCTGGTTACATTATAGGCATTGATTTAATCGATCATCTCATCATCGGTGATCATCAGTTTATTAGTTTGAAAGAAAAAGGTTATTTTTAACTCTGCAATATATTTTGCAGAGTTTTTTTGTGGAAATATTTAGAGTTTGTTAAAAGATCAAGTTCATCACCAAAAGTTGTGGGTGATTTTGTTTGTTAAAAGCATCACGTCCTGTGATAACGCCTTCGTGACCAACATCCTGTTGTTGCTGCCGCTTCTTTCGCAAAGTCCAAAACCTTTTGCTGACGCTACGCTTTCACACAGAAAACATTTTGTTGGTCCAAAGCCTCCGGCGGATGTCATGGAATCGGAAAGGAGTGCAATATAGTATGTTAGCCTAAAGACATCGCATCGGCCCTCAAGCAGGCCTAAGCGGCGCAAAGCCGATTCCGGACGCAATTATGCGAAGGCATGATTGATAAATAAATATTTTTGTATTTTTTTGCGAAAAGCTAATTATGAAAACGAACCTTTTCTTATAGAAAACGTTATTGTATTCATAGAAATGTCTATAATATTCACAAAAATTGGTAGCCTATTACACGTTGTCTTACAAGAATAAAAATTATATGCTAATCTATACGTACTGTTTTTGTTTGGGAGGGAATTAAAATAGTATCTTTTCCGCGAGAAGAGGTATGTGGCACTATAAATTCTTGCGTTTTTCCGTTATAATGAACGGTATGATTTTATTTTTATTCAGAAAAAGACTCTCATTCCAACAGGTGTGAGATAATTGAATGTGTAGTTTTTTTAGAAGGTGTCTAACACCGAGTGAATGAAGATAAAGCCTCGGGGTGTAAACGCGCCGGGGTGTAAGTTGATGTCAACGAAAGTATGGCTTAAATAGAAAGGGAGTACACAAATTGTTTGGATTAGGAAGTAAAGATGTCGGGATTGACCTTGGCACAGCGAATACATTAGTGTTTATTAAAGGGAAGGGAATCGTTTTACGCGAACCTTCAGTCGTAGCGAAAAATACAAAAACAGGAGATATCGTTGCAGTAGGTAACGATGCAAAAAATATGATTGGTCGTACACCTGGCTCAATCGTAGCAATCCGTCCTATGAAAGATGGCGTTATTGCTGATTTTGATATTACTACAGCAATGATAGAATACTATTTAAAAGAAGCTTGCAAAAATTCTGGTGGTAATTGGAAAAAGCCGAATGTTATGATTTGTGTGCCTTACGGTATTACATCGGTTGAACAACGTGCGGTTATTGATGCTGCTCGCCAAGCAGGTGCTAAAGAAGCATTTACAATTGAAGAGCCATTTGCAGCAGCAATCGGTTCAAACTTACCAGTATGGGATCCAACAGGGTCAATGGTCGTTGATATCGGTGGTGGTACAACAGAGGTAGCGGTTATTTCATTAGGTGGTATTGTAACAAGTGAATCCGTGCGTGTCGGCGGGGATGCAATGGACCAATCCATCATTTCGTATATTCGTAAAACATATAACTTAACAATTGGTGAACGTACTGCGGAAGCAGTGAAAATGGAAATTGGTACAGCGTTGGCTGAAGGTCCAGAAGAAAAAATGGAAATTAGAGGACGCGATCTTTTAACAGGTCTACCGAAAACAATCGAAATTTCATCACAGGAAATTTCTGAATCATTACGTGAAGCGGTAGCATCTATTATTGATGGAGTTCGAAAAACGCTTGAACAAACACCTCCTGAATTATCTGCAGACGTAATGGAACGCGGAATTGTACTAACAGGTGGCGGTGCGCTATTAACAAACTTAGACAAAGTTATTAGCCAAGAAACTAATATGCCAGTATTTATCGCAGAAGATCCACTAGACTGTGTTGCTATTGGTACAGGTAAAGCTCTAGAACATATTGACTTAATTCGTCAACAACAAGTTAAAGGGTAAGGAGGTTTTGGCAATGCCACACTTTTTTTTCAATAAGAAATTAATTTTGCTGCTCGTGGGCATGGTTTTTCTTGTGGCATTGATTAGCTTCTCATTACGTGAACGGACGAATGCAACTTTACCAGAGCAAATTATTAAAGACACTGTCGGCGTCGCACAATCTATTGTTGCGAAGCCGGCGAATTATATTGCTGGTGTTTTTGATAGTATTGATTCCCTCTTAAACACGTACGAAGAAAATAAACGTTTAAAAGCACGCTTAGATGAATTTGTTGCTGTACAAGCTGAGGCATCTGACTTGAAATCTGATATCAAAAAGTTTCAAGAGCTTATGGACAAATCGGAAAGTTTAAAAGCATATGATCCGATTCATGCCACAGTTATTGCTAGAAATCCTGACCAGTGGGAAGAAAAAATTATTTTAGATAAAGGATCTTCACACGGTGTAGAAAAAAATATGGCAGTTATGACAGCGAAAGGTTTAATCGGTAAAGTTACTTTAGTGACGCCTTTTACCTCTGAGGTAGAGCTTTTATATACAAATAATCCAAACTATCGTGTTTCTGCGATGGTTCCAGGAGATAAACAAGCATACGGTTTAATCGAGGGCTATGATAAAGAGCGTAATAAACTCATTATGAAGCGAATCGATTCAAGTTTAACAGTTAAAAAAGGTCAACAAGTAGTTTCATCGGGACTTGGCGGTGTTTTCCCAAAAAATGTGCCAATCGGAGAAATAACTGAAGTAAGTACAGATGATTATGGCTTAACGAAAATGGCTTATGTAAAACCATTTGCTGATTTTTCAATTTTAGATTATGTTGTTATTGCTAAACGTTCCTCGACGATGATAGATGGATCTGATGGTAATGCATCGAACGGAGATTTAACACATCCACAACAGGGTAACGAGGAGGTTGAATAATGGTTCGATTTCTCATTCCCTCTGTGGCAGTTTTGCTATTTTTACTAGAACCAGAGTTTGCTATGCTTTCACCGATTGAAGTGAAAGGGCAAATCTATTATTTGGTCCCTAGATTTTTAATCTTATATTTAATATTTATATCCATCTATTACAGCCGTCAACGAGCGGTAATGTATGGACTTTTTTTTGGTGTCTTGTATGATGTGTTTTACATTGATATTATTGGATTATATTCAGTACTGTTTCCGCTAGTATGTTTTTTAGCAGGGTCAATTGTGAAAGTTATTCATCAGCACTTAGTTGTGACAACGACGATTTCAGTTGTGTTAGTAGCAATTTTAGAATTTATACTTTATCAATTCTTCTATCTTATCGACTTTACAACGATTCCATTTTCGGATTTCTTACGTTCACGACTACTGCCAACGATCATTGCTAATGCACTATTTTTAATGATTCTTGGTTGGGCCTTCAAGTATCTGATTAATGCGCGTGTCTTACAGAGAGCACGTGAAGTTTCTTAACAAAGAGCAACGTGGGGTGAGGCATTCATGAAAAAACAGTTAGTTAATATGAAGGGAACAAAGGATGGATTTGTTCTTCATTTAGACGATCAATGTGCGTATGTCGATTTAGTAGAAGAGCTTAAAAATAAAGTTTCAGAGAGCGGTATCGATAGTAAAGTAGATGTACAATTATATTTGGGCTATCGATACTGTTCTGATGAACAAATCAAAGAGCTTATTAAAATTGTTCAGGAAACAGAGCAACTAATCGTTTCAAAGGTACAAAGTGAAGTACTGACTGTCCATGAGAGCAACCAGAAAAGGATTGAAAGTCAACAAGATACATATTTAGGTGTGGTCAGATCGGGTCAAGTTCTACGTTCGCCAGGCGATATAATTATCGTAGGGAATGTCAATCCGAACGGGCGTGTAGAAGCAGCTGGCAATGTGTATGTCCTAGGGAAACTTAAAGGAATTGCACATGCTGGTGTTCATGGTAATAAGGAAGCAATCATTGCAGCATCTTGTTTTGAAGCCACACATATTATGATTGCTGATCAGGTTCAGGCAATGTCAGACGAACATGTAAAAACGATTAATCAAGAAGAGATGACTTGTGCATTTATTGGCTATGATGGGCGCATTACGTACGATCAAATTCACGCGTTAAAAAATATTCGACCATTGTTAAATGTGTCTAAGGGAGGAAGCTAGTGTGGGAGAAGCGATCGTCATAACTTCAGGTAAAGGCGGTGTCGGAAAAACGACGACAACGGCTAACCTTGGGACTGCATTGGCTCTACAAGGTAAAAAAGTATGTTTAGTAGATACAGATATTGGCTTACGTAATTTGGACGTGATTTTAGGTCTTGAGAATCGAATTATTTATGACTTAGTAGATGTTGTTGAAGGGCGCTGTAAGATTCATCAAGCGCTAATAAAAGATAAACGTGTAGATGAAAAGCTATTTTTATTACCTGCTGCTCAAACGACAGATAAAAATGCTGTTAAACCTGAGCAAATGAAGAGCTTAGTAGAAGAATTAAAAAGAGATTATGATTATGTTTTAATAGATTGTCCAGCGGGCATTGAACAAGGCTATCGCAATGCGGTTGCTGGTGCTGATCATGCAATTGTAGTAACAACGCCAGAGATTTCTGCTGTGCGTGATGCAGATCGAATTATTGGCTTACTCGAACAGGAAGAAATTACTGCACCTAAACTAATTATTAACCGTATTCGCCAGCATATGATGAAAAGCGGTGATACTTTGGATGTGAATGAAATTACAACACATTTGTCTATAGATTTATTAGGAATCATTGTAGATAATGAAGGGGTTATTTCATCGTCCAATAAAGGTGAACCAGTAGTAATGGATCCTGCTAATAAAGCATCTCTTGGCTACCGTAATATTGCTCGAAGAATACTTGGAGAGTCTGTACCACTTATGGCCATTGAAGATGAACATAAAGGTGTATTTTCAAAACTAAAAGCTTTATTTTCAAAATAATCATCAACCTTTTCGTGCATTTGTACGAGAAGGTTTTTTCTTTGTGCATGAATGGACATGCAAGCTCATATAGTGTGAAAAAAGGATGAGGGCTTGTTTAAAAAATGGAAATGGTTGGTCGCGATATTGCTTGTGGCTGCAACTATGCTAGTAATTCGTTTAGAGGATCAAGGCGTATTGGAAACACCGGTGCGAAAACTTGTTACAACATCAGCTGATTTGACTTATTTAAGCGAGCTCGGACAAAGCTGGCTAAATAAAGATGATGCAACAATTTTAGTATCGAGTGATGTTGGACAAACTGAACTATTAACATTTGCCAATGCGGAAGTTTTTAAGGAAGGCTTTTTATTGCAATATGACATGGGCTTACCGGTTTATGCTGGAAAGAATGGTCTTGTCGTTTTTACCGGTCATACAAAATATACTGGTAAAACAATGACGATCAGCTATGATGATGGTACAACAGTATCCTATGGTATGCTAGATAGTTTAGCACAACTTCCATACACTACAGTGCAGACAAACGATTTAATCGGCATGAAAGAGACGGGGCAACTCTATATCTCAATTGAGAAAGACAAGGCACAATATAATTTGGAGCAGATTGTACAGTGGCTTGAAACAGCGGAGTCCAATGAAAATTAAACTGCATCTTCTATGTATCCCTCTCGTATTTTTAATGATTTTTACCGGTCAAATTGCTTATTACGCTATTATTTTATCTTCGTTATTATGGCATGAAGCAGGTCATTTGTTAACGGCGATGCTTTGTGGCGTTAACGTAAAATCATGCGTTATTACACCTTACGGAGGGGAAATAGAATTTGAAAATCCAGCGGCTGTGCCAGCAACGTCACTCCTTTGGATTGCCATAGGGGGACCAATCGCTACAATATTAGGGATTGGCCTCGCTTTTTTTATGCCAGAGCTGCTCGCGACCAAGCTTATTAATGTGCAACTTGTGCTACTAGCAATCAATGTTATACCGATTATTCCGTTGGACGGTGGCAGAATATTTTTAGCGTGCTTATTTTTATTCAATCCAAGTGTTCGTGCGTTTGAATATTACTACTGGCTTTCTCTTATAATTGCCTTTATACTATTCATGATAACTTTATGTTACCTCCCACAATCTATTTTTATAGCAATTTTATGTTTATTTATATGGCTTCAAGTGTTAAAGGAATGGAATTATCGAAAATATCGTTTAGCATTTGAGAAATATGTAATGAAAAGATTGACTTGATAGAAATCGTGTGGTAATATTTTAATGTTATTGTTTGTAGCACCTGTGCTACTACAACCGCACTGGAAAGGTTTAAGTATCGTATGATCACCTTTATAAACAGGCGAGTCTGAGTCTATGAGGAGGTGCAGTAAAATGTACGCAATTATTGAAACTGGTGGTAAACAAATCAAAGTAGAAGCTGGTCAAGAAATCTATGTTGAAAAATTAGGTGTAGAAGCTGACGAGGTTGTAACTTTCGATAAAGTTTTATTCGTAGGTGGCGAAAACGTTAAAGTTGGAGCTCCATTCGTAGAAGGCGCTACTGTAACAGCGAAAGTTGTGAAAGAAGGCCGTGCGAAAAAAATCGTTGTTTTCAAATTGAAAGCTAAAAAGAACTACCGTCGTAAACAAGGTCACCGTCAACCTTACACAAAATTAGTTGTTGAAGCTATCAACGCTTAATTATGAGGTGTAGCGAATGATACAAGTTACGATTCATCACAATGAAAATAGACATGTGTCAGCATTTGAATTTTCAGGACATGCGGAATACGATGAATCTGGTAAGGATTTAGTATGTGCAGGAGCATCTACCATTGCCATAGGTACGGTGAATGCTATTTATGCACTATTACAATTACAGCCAGAAGTCGAACAAGCTGCTGAAGGTGGAGGCTATCTTAAGGTAGACTTACCATCAGATTTAGAGCCTGAGATTGATGCAAAACTACAGTTAATTGTCCAAGTAATGACAGCCCAAGTGTATTCTATGGTGCAAAATTACGGACAATATATCCAAATCAACTACAACCAAGTAGGAGGTGGAACACAATGAAATTATTATTAACTTTAGACTTACAATTTTTCGCATCTAAAAAAGGTGTAGGTTCTACTAAAAACGGACGTGACTCTGAGTCTAAACGACTTGGTGCTAAACGTGCTGATGGCCAATTCGTAACTGGTGGTTCAATTCTTTACCGTCAACGCGGTACAAAAATTTACCCAGGTACAAACGTAGGTCGTGGTGGTGACGATACACTATTTGCTAAAGTTGACGGCGTTGTAAAATTCGAACGTTTAGGTCGCGATCGCAAACAAGTATCTGTATACCCAGCATCACAAGAAGCTTAATCTTTTATAAGATAACATAAAGCGGAGGACTGCATTTATTGCAGTCCTTTTTTTGGCTAAATTTCAATGAAGATTTAAGGGAAAAATACAGCAAAACTTGTTATACTAGTAAGGATAACTTTATTGGAGTGAATGGGATGAACAATCAATCACTAACCATTAGTGAAGTAATACGTTTTGCAAATCATGATTATGTGAATCAGCTGCAGCTTATTCGCATGAATCTAGATTTAGGTAGAATTGATGAATCAAAAAAACTTATTCAAAATTATTCAGAACAGTTACAAGTACTTTCTATCCTTAATCGAATACAATTACCGCAAACAATCGAATGGCTGCAAACGGCAAGCTGGCGCTATCCTTCATTGCCAATGAAGCTTAGTGGTGATATAAAAATGCCTGTCACAAATACGATTGATTCGGAAGTTGTAGATTACTTAAACAAAACAGTTATGCATGTTTATGATACATTAGATCCATTTACAGAGCAGAGTTTAGCGCTCGATGTACGTGTTGACGATCATACATTTGCCGTGACATTCACGCTAAATGGGCAATGGAGTGCTGATGCATTCACCGAAAAAGGTTTGAAACAATTAGACATTCAAACAGTGGAAGAGACAAATACGTCTTGGATATATGTATTGAGTGCAAGTAGGGAGTGAATTAAATGTTTGTCGATCACGTCAAGATTTATGTAAAAGGTGGCGACGGTGGGGATGGAATGGTAGCCTTCCGTCGTGAAAAATTTGTACCGAATGGTGGTCCTGCTGGTGGCGATGGTGGTCACGGTGGGAATGTTGTCTTTCAAGTTGAAGAAGGTCTGCGAACGTTAATGGATTTCCGTTACAAACGCAACTTCAAGGCTGACCGTGGTGAGCATGGTATGAGTAAAGGGATGCATGGTAGACGTGCAGATGATTTAATCGTTAAAGTACCACCGGGCACGGTTGTAATGAACGAAGAAACAGGCGTTGTTATTGCGGATTTAGTAGAGCATGGTCAACAAGCGATTATTGCAAAAGCTGGTCGCGGTGGCCGCGGGAATTCCCGATTTGCAACACCAGCCAATCCTGCTCCAGAACTTTCTGAAAAAGGTGAGCCAGGACAAGAATTAAATGTTATATTAGAGTTGAAAGTACTAGCAGATGTAGGATTAGTTGGCTTCCCAAGTGTAGGTAAATCAACATTATTATCTGTTGTTTCTGCGGCAAAGCCAAAAATAGGTGCTTATCATTTCACTACAATCGTACCGAACTTAGGAATGGTTGAAACGGATGATCATCGTAGCTTTGCAATGGCCGATTTACCAGGTTTAATCGAAGGGGCGCACGAAGGTGTTGGTCTAGGTCACCAATTCCTCCGTCATATTGAACGTACACGTGTTATCGTACATGTAATTGATATGTCGGGTATGGAAGGGCGCGATCCTTATGAAGATTACTTAACAATCAATGATGAACTAAAACAATATAATCTTCGTTTAACAGAACGTCCGCAAATTATTGTAGCAAATAAAATGGACATGCCGGATGCAGAGGAAAACTTAGAAATTTTCCGTGAAAAAGTGGGCGATGATGTGAAAATATTCCCAGTATCTGCGGTTTCTCGCCAAGGTTTAAAGCCAGTATTATTTGAAATTGCTGACTTACTGGAAGTGACTCCTGAATTCCCATTATTCGACGAACTAGATGAAGAATCAGATGCAACGGTACTTTACAAACACCAATCTGAAGCAGATTCAATCGAAATCTCTCGTGATCCTGATGGTACATTCATTCTTGGTGGATATGCGATTGAGCGTATCTTCAAAATGACAGACTTCAGCCGCGAGGACGGTGTACGTCGTTTTGCACGCCAATTACGTGGTATGGGCGTCGATGAAGCATTACGTGAACGTGGTGCACAAAATGGAGATATTGTACGCTTATTGGAATTCGAATTTGAATTTGTCGACTAAGAATAGGTTTTAGGGGGAAGCGTATGAAGAATGTTGCGAATCAGCGATATTATTTAGTTCGTGAAGATGTTTTAACGGATGCTATGCAAAAAACTTTGGAGGCGAAACACTTACTTTCAAGTGGTACGGTAACTTCCATTTGGGATGCGGTAAAGCAGGTGGATTTATCGCGTAGTGCGTTTTACAAATATCGTGATGCTGTATTTCCTTTTCACTCAATTGTGCAGGAACGCATTTTAACAGTCTTTGTACAGCTTCAGGACCGTAAAGGAACACTTGCAAAGCTTTTAGAAACAGTGACAATTACGCATTGCAATGTACTGACTATCCATCAGACGATACCGATTCAAGGACGTGCTAATGTTACGTTGTCGCTAGATGTCACTAGTATGACATGTGAACTTGATGATTTAATACAGCAACTTAAACGTTTAGATTTTGTAGAGTCAGCGGAAGTAATTAGTTCGGGTGCATTGTAATGACTGATGCGTGTTTGAATTTTTGACAAAATGTAAATAGGCTCAAAAGGAGCAGTCCCATGTGATGTAATGATCACTTCATGGGACAGCTCCTTATTCTATATCGATAGAGAAAATTCCTAGAGAAGAGTAATGGATAGACCATAGAGGCTCCGGAGCGTTTGAAAGTTTCATACTATGCCTTAGCTAATATTTGATGTAGAATAAAAGGAGTTTTTTAGGAAGTGAAAATTCCGAATTTTTACATTAGTGAAATTAAAGAGGCTTGTCGCCAAAAGTTACGGATGACATTTGTTAAAACGTATGTCATGTATATACGTTTTGGTGGTGAGTCAATTAAATAAAACCATGAACAGGAGGTACATGTAATGACAGAGCAACAATGGGAAAAACGAATAGGATATTTAGGACCTGAGGCATCATTTACATACTTAGCAACAAAGGCAACTTTTCCGAATGAGTGGCTTGTCCCTTGTTCTACAATCCCAGAATGTATTGAGGCGGTAGCGAAGGGAAAGGTGGATTTAGCAGTTGTACCACTGGAAAATGCTTTAGAAGGATCAGTATCGTTAACGCTTGATTATTTATTTCATGAGGCGACCTTATATGTTACAGGTGAGCTTCAGTTGAAAATACAGCAACATTTAATGGTCAATAAAGCGCAGAAGGACAGTTGGGAATCAATTATAGGAGTTTATTCACATCCACATGCTCTAGCCCAATGTCATAAATATTTATTTTATCGTTTCAGCCATGCTCCGTTACATCAAACGACATCAACGGCAGCAGCGGCAAAATTTGTATCTGAAAATCCTAACGAGTGCATTGCCGCAGTAGGAAATGCAGCGGCAGCAGAAAAATATGGCTTAGAAATCGTTCAATCTAATATTCATGATTTCCATTTTAACCATACACGCTTCTTCGTATTATCTAAGCAAAATAAACGATTACCCCAAGAATTATCAGATGGACAGGCGAAGACAACTTTCATGATTACATTACCAATAGATCGTTCAGGGGCGTTACATCAAGTATTATCAGTTTTCGCATGGCGACAGCTAAATTTAAGTAAAATTGAATCACGCCCATTAAAAACGGGCTTAGGCGATTATTTCTTTATGATTGATGTTTTAGCAGATGAAAAGGAGCCTATGATGCGTGGGGCTATGGAAGAACTAGCTGCACTTGGTTGCAAAGTGAAGTCACTTGGGACATACTTTACGTATCGAACATCAGACGAGTAATCAATGTCGTCTTCGCTAGGAGGAAATTGTATGGGTGGCATTATTTTATTTGACGGAGTATGCAATTTTTGTGATAGCAGTGTGCAATTTATTATCAAATATGATCATGCAGCATATTTTCAATTTGCATCCATCCAGAGTGATGCAGGGCAGGCATTACTTGCTCAATACGAAATACCAGAAAATATAGATAGTGTCATAGTAATTGAGCATGGGAAGGTCTATTTTGAATCTACTGCAGCACTTAAAATTTGTAGGAGATTAAATAGTTTTTGGCCTGTCTGCTATGTTTTCCTTCTTATTCCACCATTTATACGAAATATAATGTACCGACTATTTGCTAAAAATAGATATCGTCTTTTTGGACGAAAAGTAAGTTGTTTATTGCCAACACCTTCACAACGAAAAAGATTTCTTTAACTTTGAAGAGGCTGGACACAAGGATTTTAGCCAATGAAAAACCCGAACTATATCACGAAACGCTCAGCCTGTGTTTCGTAATTATTCGGGTTTTCTGTTTATATTCATTGCTACGTTTTTCATAAAGTACAAATTAGTTATGTCCCAGCCACTCTTCTTACCTCCAGTCAAGTGTAATTCTTTAATTTCTTTTGTTTTTTGATTTAGTTGTAGTTGGGAGGGGTACCCCTCCCAACTACAACTAAATTTTCGTACGACTAAAAGACCTTACGATTTTCTTTTTTTCGAAAGGTCGGTGTGTTATAGTAAATATAAACTTGGTTACGATTTTAGAGCTGGTAGTGCGGACTCATAATCGTACAATATGCCGTGTGTAATAAGGTGAAATGCAACTTTCAAGAACTTATTCATACACGCCACAATCGCGACCTCATGATGCTTTTTCTGAGGTTGCGTTTTTAATTTGTAATAGTAGTCCACAAAGTGATTTTCTTCTCCTTTTCCTTTTGCCATTAACATTGTACAAACCATAAAATACAAAATCTTCCGTAGCTTCTTATTCCCACGCTTATTTATACGATCACGATATTGTGTATTGCCAGATTGATAGCGCATAATATCAATACCCGCATAGGCATTTATTTGTTTGGCATTTTGAAAACGACGAATATCGCCTAACTCACCAATCAATCGGCAAGCAGTTGTGTCTCCAATGCCTGGAATAGAGAGTAACACTTTATATTCCTTTTTATCCTCAGACATTGTCACCATCTGCTTGACAAGCTTGTCTTTCGTTTCCATTAAATCCGCAATACGTCGTGCATAATCGCGTACTTGAATACAACGAATATCTGTTGGTTTAATGGACGGATACGAGTTTTCTGCAGCTTCTAATAATACAATTGCTTTTTTCTCCGCACGTTCTAATGATAGCTTCTTACGAGTATTACTTTTTAAACGGTTTTTAATGATTGTTTTTGAATGCGCCAATAAAAGCGCTGGATGTGGATATAGCTGCACGAAATTTAAAAACAACGCTGAACTTGGTGTGATGAGCTTTTCTAATTCCGGAAATGATACATGTAAAATTGCATGCATCCGACTACGTAAAAGAATGATTTCTTTATCAACTCATCATAATAACGTGTAATCGCACGCATCTGTTCATAATATGTATCCTGTACGTATGTCGTTTCACGTTCTACTTTAAAGTGCGTTTTCGCTAATTCGTGCGCATCACTACTGTCGGTTTTATGACGCCGCATCGAAGCCATTTGTAGGTTTGCTTCAAGCGGGTTCATACGGTAGTATGTGTAGCCGTGATCACGTAGAAACTCTTCTACAGGTTTGGAATAGACCCCTGTAGCTTCAAATACGATTTCAGGAGGTTGTCCATCAAGATCTGTCATTTTCTCAATACGTTGATGAAGCTGATCAAAATCGAAGCGCGTGTGATGTAATTCCCCCTCAAATTCACATTGTCTATATTCATTATAAATGACGATGGTACTTTTCCCTTTACTGACATCAAATGCGATGACATGTTTCATATAAATGTCCTCCTTTATAGCCAATTATAGAAGTCTTCACATGACCTTATCGATTCCATTTTCTTATACACGATCTCTTGGACCCAACATACTAAACTGATTCATATAAGGGTGCGAAGTTAGCCAGTTTATGATACGGATTCTATATGATCCCAGAGGCTGGTCGGCTTTTCTTCACTTCTACTATAAAAAAATAGTAGCACAAACCATGGCCTTGGTTTGTACTACTAATGTTAGTATGTTTAGTGTTGGAAAACAAAATGGTCTAGAAAATCTTTGTGACGGTTGTGAAACTTTAATGAGGGTGATTTCTGTTCCAAGCTACTCGCTTTTCTGTTGGTGGGCGTCGTGGAGCTTTCTACTCTATTCAGCGATAGCATATAAGTTTTATAAATTTAGTATATTTCAAAAATGAATGCTATGGTATCTTAACATAATCAATAGGCTTTTAACAGTTTCGTATATAAAAGCATTTGCTGTCGCTACGTTTCTCATAAAAAACATTGCAGAGGTTGTTTTATGACATGCTAGAATATACATGCTATGTGAAATGGTTGATTGGAGTGGAGACTGAGCGACTCCTTGGGGATTAGCGTAACAGATGAGACCCTGCAGCGAGCCTTGCGAGTGAAGCGGCTCATCGGACGCCCCCAGGAAGTTTTGCTCTGTGCGAAAGCGAAGCGGCAGCAACAACAAAGCGCTCAGTTGGAACGGAAATCAACCCCTTGTTTTGCAGAAGAGTCATACTTTATTTAATATCTTAATTTCATTAACATATAGTTTAAAAGAGCCAAAGCCGAACTATTATAGAATGCTGTGTTAGCATTTTAAATAATAGTTCGGCTTTTCTAGTTGCTTAAAACCTTTTGTCCTAGCCTCTTTTTATTAGAAACTGCAATATTGTGCTCCACATGAATATGGAACAAATGAAATAAGCTTCAAAAAACCCTTATAGATCGCGTAATAAAATTCAAAACAGAAAGCTGCTAGTCTCTGTGAAGGCTAGCAGCTTTAAATCAATTATTTGATTTTATACCTTATGGAAGGAGAATTTGTTGACTTATTGATCGACAACTAAATAGCCCTTTTTTTGTAAAGTAAGCTCAATTAAATCTAAAATTTCAACAGAAGGTGCGGAAATAACATGAAGATGTGTACCACCTGTTAGTTCGGATAAATAACTTGCTTGTGTTTCGTTGACACGTTGAATAAATTTTATTACCTCATGACGGTTAGAGACCATAATGGATGCAGTAATTTCTCCATAAATAGGATGTTCAACAATAACATTTTTTACTGTCCCACCGCAATCAACTATTGTTATTAGTTCATCTTCTGCATTCTCTGCAGTATGGAAGCAAGGAATCGTCCGTTCAACGGTCTGCTGTATTTGTTCCTGATGCATATAAAGATATCCTTGGCTAGTAGCAATAATAGGCTCATTCCTAGCCTTTAATAATGTCATATCATTGACAATGACCTG
Source organism: Lysinibacillus sphaericus (assembly GCF_015844675.1). Taxonomy (GTDB): domain Bacteria; phylum Bacillota; class Bacilli; order Bacillales_A; family Planococcaceae; genus Lysinibacillus; species Lysinibacillus sphaericus_E. Next base: position 319,819 of record NZ_LDGC01000092.1, read on the forward strand.
TCTAGAAACATTAGCGAATTTAGCTAGGTCCGTCCCTGTGATAGGCGCTGTGCTGTTTTTAAGTTGTGCAAGAAGTTGCAGTCGGCGTTCTTCGCCTAACATTTTTTTCATTTGAGATCACCTCTGCTTGTAATAAAGGAAGCAGTTTTCCTTAAAACCTAGTGTACCATGAAGCCTTTCTTACATGGGTGAATTTTTTGTATCCAAATGGAACATTGAACATATGATACGGAGAGAGGAAGGGAGGAAAAAATTGCGTATTCATATTGTCCAAAAGGGAGACACGTTGTGGAAGATTGCGAAAGAGTACGGAGTTTCATTTGAAGATTTAAAGCGGCTTAATGCCCATCTCGCTAACCCAGACTATATAGTACCGGGCATGGAAATTATCCTACCTGAAAAAATAAACAAAGAACCACATAGAGAACATCATCGAGAAACAGATCGTGGAATGCATAGAGATGGCCATAGAGAGGGGGGCCATAGAGACGGGGGACATAGAGACGGACATAGGGAATCACATAAAGAGGGGCATAAGGAACATATGCATAAGGAGTCACCTACAAAGCACTTTAAAGAAAAAGAAGTACAGCGACCAATGCCACCACCAATTATTGCACCACCACCACCAATGCCAGAACCACAGATGATTCCAATTCCTTACCCAATGCCAATGCCGATGCCTCAAGTGCCAGTTGAGCTTAGCTGGAATCAACAAGTTGTCATGCCAAGTGTAGAGCAAACTGTATCACCAATTCAAATTCAACCACCACCACAACCTGTAGCCCAACCGACGCCAGCACCAATGCCAATGCCGCAACCGATTTTTATCATGCCACAAATGCCAGCAGTACCACATTGTGCAAGCTGTCATCAGCCGGTGCATCATCATATGTATTGGCCAATGCCGATGCCAATGCCAATGGAGCCGCAAGTTGAGGCGTATACAATGCCAGAGCAACCATCATGTAAAATGGGATGCGAAAAAGTTGCTGGGGTAGGGGATTTCTTAGAATCTAGTACATCTCCATTCTTCCCTATGAAACCAGAATTTGAAGCTATGCCGGAAATGGAACAGCCTTGTGGTTGTCATGCTCAGCCAGCCATGATGCCAAATTGGCACATGGACCCATGTTTCTGTCAACCACCATGTCCGCCACCATGTCCGCCACCATGCCCACCGCCATGTCCATCACATTGCCCAATGCCGTATTCGTCAGTAGGACCATGGATGTCACCGCACTTTTTCCCAGGCGGGATGACGCCTTATCGATGGTGAAAAAGCGTATATCATTGAAGAAGTAAAGCCGAATATTTGGAAGTATAAATATCAATCTAATAATTATTTTGTAAAACGGGCAAAGCAGATAGAAATAGCAGAAAAGGTAAGGGCTATTCATCGACAGCTTGGATATCTAGAACCCTCGTTGATTTTGCCTTTAATGAAAAGTGATGATGAGTTTTTAATCGTGCAAGATTGGCAAGAGGGAAGTCATGGTGCTAATTTTGCTCGTAAAAAAGATCGGAAGGAATCACTGAAGTTATTAAATATGTTACATGATACACATAAAAAAATTGCTTGGCAACGTGTGCCAGGCTTGCACACCTATTCACAGCTTTTAAAATGGCAAATGCGTTTTATGCGTTTTAAAAGCAAACGGAAAGAGTTTCGTCCATTTTTAACAAAAGTAGAAATCGATCAAATTTTACATTATAGTGAGAAATCATTACAGCTAATCGCGCAGGAAGATGTATCTGAAAAAGAAATAACGCTTTTACATGGAGATGTCGTACATCATAATTTTTTATGGTGCTCAGATGGCGAATTACGTTTAATCGATTTTGATCTGGCTCACCTTGGAGAAGCGGATGATGAATATATTTTATGGTTGCATCGTGTACTGCCAGCTGTAAATTATGACCTTGGTAAAATATTTGCAGAGCTACCAGAGATGAAACGATTAGATAAACAAAAGCTACATCGTTTAAAATATCCAAATGAGCTATTACGTGAATGGCTTTTTGCAGTAGATTTACCATTAGATCAGCAGCTGGTATTTTTAGATTATTTAGTGCCGTTTACAAAACGAGCTCTCACATATTGGCCAAAACTGTGGTACGATATTGATAAAATGATAAAGAAATGACCGTCTTTCGGCGGTCATTTTTGTCTGTGAACGACTACTTGTGCTATTTCTAAATGGTAAGGAAATTATAGATTCTTAACTGTGTATAAAACTAGAGCATAGTTTTCGTCTAGACTAAAGCGCTACCTCCTTGAGATTGCTTCGATCCCTCGGGCAAAAGTGGATCTACTTTTGCTTCGGGCTCACCAGCGCTTGGCGGATGTAAACGAGCGCTTTAGCGCATTTGTTATAGTCGAGCATTCGTTCGCAATATGCTATAATCGAAGACAATGATTGTGAGGGATTATAGAATGTATGATTATTTAAACGGACAAATAAAGCGTATAACTCCTGAGTATATCGTCCTTGAACAACAAGGGATAGGCTGGCAGCTGAATACACCTAATCCATTTGCGTTCAGGACATCAGCACTGGAACAACAAATATATGTACATTTACATGTACGTGAGGACGCACAAGTGTTATATGGCTTTCCAAATTTAGACCAACGAGAGCTGTTTCGTAAACTTATTTTAGTATCAGGGATTGGACCAAAGGGTGCGCTTGCTATTTTAGCTACTGGGAATCCACAACAGGTGATCAGTGCCATTGAACGAGAGGATGAATCGTTTTTAGTAAAGTTTCCTGGTGTAGGTAAGAAAACAGCACGTCAAATGATTCTAGATTTAAAAGGTAAACTTGGCGGATTGTTAGATACTATTGAACTACCAAGTACAGAAGATGAGCTACCGTTATTTGGTGTGAATCCATATAAACATGAGCTTGAAGAAGCTATTCTTGCCTTAATGGCGCTAGGTTATTCTGAAAAAGAACTAGAAAAAATACGTCCACAGCTCGAAGATAACGACAAGCTTGAAACAACAGATGCATTTATGAAACAAGCTTTACAATTGCTATTAAAGTTAAAATAGTGAAAGGGGGGAAAGTACATGTCTGAACGTATGATGGCTAGTGAGGCAGGTAGCTATGATGAACATTTTGAATTATCTTTACGCCCACAAAGATTAGCACAATATATTGGTCAACATAAGGTAAAGGAGAATTTACAAATTTTCATTGAAGCGGCAAAGCTTCGTCAGGAAAGTTTAGATCATGTGCTGTTATATGGACCACCCGGACTTGGGAAAACTACATTAGCTGCTGTCATTGCTAATGAAATGAATGTCAATGTGCGCATGACTAGTGGCCCTGCTATCGAACGTCCTGGCGATTTAGCAGCTATTTTAAGCTCACTGGAGCCAGGAGATGTGCTATTTATTGATGAAATACATCGCCTGCCTCGTGCAATTGAAGAGGTGCTTTATCCTGCAATGGAGGATTTTTGTCTAGATATTGTCGTTGGTAAAGGCCCTGAAGCTCGCTCTGTACGACTTGATTTACCGCCATTTACACTTGTGGGTGCAACAACAAGAGCAGGTGCTTTATCAGCACCTTTAAGGGATCGCTTTGGCGTATTATTAAGATTGGAGTATTATGATAATACTTCACTTGCAGAAATTGTTGTACGTAGTGCGCATTTATTTGATGTTGATATTGAACAAATAGCAGCACTTGAAATGGCAACGCGCTCACGTGGTACACCTCGTATTGCTAACCGTCTGCTAAAACGAGTAAGAGATTATGCACAGGTCCTTGGAGATGGTATGATAACGGAGGGACTTGCTAAGCAAGCGCTTGAGCTATTACAAGTTGATCCTAGAGGGCTTGACCATATTGACCATAAACTTGTGACCAATATGATTGAGCGCTTCCGAGGTGGCCCAGTAGGCTTGGATACGTTGGCAGCATCTATTGGTGAAGAACGCGTTACGATTGAGGATGTGTACGAGCCATATTTGATGCAAATCGGCTTTATACAACGGACGCCGCGTGGACGTGTGGCAACACATTTAGCCTACGAACATTTTGGATATGAATATCCCCAACAAACCTAGAAGAAGGAAGTATTTTCATGCGTGTAGAAGATTTTGATTTTGAATTGCCAGAAGAGCTTATTGCACAAACCCCACTTTTGGACCGTACAGCTAGTCGATTAATGGTAGTGACACCAGGCTCAACAAATGTAGAGCATCACCATTTTGCTCATATTTTAGATGAGCTACAAACTGGAGACTGTCTTGTGTTAAATGATACAAGAGTCCTACCAGCACGTTTAATGGGCGTTAAAGAGGAAACAGGTGCCCATATAGAAGTACTGCTATTAAAGCAAATGGCGGGTACGGATGAATGGGAAACACTTGTCAAACCAGCTAAGCGTGTAAAAGTTGGCACAGTTGTAACATTTGGAGATGGCTTACTGACAGCTACTTGTACAGGAGAGCTTGATCATGGTGGACGTACATTTGAGTTTAAATATAACGGCATTTTTTATGAAATTTTAGAGCAACTTGGTGAGATGCCACTACCTCCATATATTCGCGAAAAGTTAGAGGACAAGGATCGCTACCAAACTGTTTATGCAAAAGAGCGAGGGTCAGCAGCAGCACCAACTGCAGGCCTGCATTTTACTGAAGAATTACTAGAGCAGGTGAAAGCAAAAGGGGTCGAAGTTGTTTTTATCACTTTACATGTGGGACTTGGAACTTTCCGTCCTGTAAGTGTAGATTCAATTGAAAATCACGAAATGCATTCTGAATTTTATAGTGTAACGGAAGAAACCGCATCTATCATTAACCGAGTTAAGAGAAATGGTGGTAAAGTGATTGCAGTTGGTACAACCTCTACACGTACTTTAGAAACGATCGGCTCAAAATATGGAGGCGAAGTACGAGCAGAACAAGGTTGGACGTCTATTTTCATTTATCCGGGATATGAATTTACGGTTGTGGATGGTTTAATTACAAACTTCCATTTACCAAAGTCTACCCTTGTAATGCTTGTTAGTACGCTTGCAACAAAAGAAACAATTTTAAGTGCATATCACCAAGCTGTAGAAGAAAAATATCGTTTCTTTAGCTTTGGAGATGCTATGTTTATTCGTCCAAAAGGCGAATAAAGAAAAAAATCGGAGTACTGTTTTTACTTTAGATAAGAGAGGAATTTTTATAATATGACACAACCAGCAATTCGTTATGAGCTACTTCATACTTGTAAACAAACTGGAGCACGCCTTGGTATCGTGCATACACCGCATGGCTCTTTCGAAACGCCAGCATTTATGCCTGTTGGGACACAAGCAACTGTTAAAACAATGTCACCTGAGGAATTAAAGGAAATGAATGCAGGCATTATTCTGTCAAATACGTATCATTTATGGCTACGACCTGGTAATGATATTGTTAAGGAAGCAGGGGGCTTGCATAAATTTATGAACTGGGATCGCCCGATTTTAACAGATTCAGGTGGTTTCCAAGTGTTCTCACTAAGTCAATTCCGTAAAATCGAAGAAGAAGGGGTTCATTTCCGCAATCATTTAAATGGGGACAAATTGTTTTTAAGTCCTGAAAAGGCGATGGAAATTCAAAATGATTTAGGTTCGGATATTATGATGGCTTTTGATGAATGTCCACCTTTCCCTGCGACATATGACTATATGCTGCAATCAGTAGACCGTACTACACGTTGGGCTAAACGTTGTAAAGAGGCACATAAACGTCCAGAAGACCAAGGTCTATTCGGTATTATTCAAGGGGGAGAATTCGAGGATTTACGTCGTCGTTCTGCAGAAGCATTGGTAGAGCTTGATTTCCCTGGTTATGCAATTGGAGGGCTTTCAGTTGGTGAACCTAAGGACATTATGAACCGAGTATTAGAGTTTACAACACCATTAATGCCAGCAAATAAACCACGTTATTTAATGGGTGTTGGTTCACCTGACTCATTAATTGATGGTGCTATTCGAGGTATTGATATGTTTGACTGCGTATTACCAACACGTATTGCCCGTAACGGCACATTAATGACATCTGAAGGCCGTTTAGTTGTTAAAAATGCAAAATATGCACGTGACTTCGGACCAATTGATCCAAACTGCGATTGCTATACATGTAAAAACTATTCACGCGCTTATATTCGTCATCTAATTCGTACGGAAGAAACGTTTGGTATTCGTTTAACAACTTACCATAACTTACACTTCCTATTGAAACTAATGGAACAAGTACGTGAGGCAATCCGAGAAGACCGTCTTGGTGATTTCCGAGAAGAATTTTTCGAGAAATACGGCTTTAATGGGCCAAACGCAAAGAACTTCTAATATTTAGTAAAATGAGCATGTAAATTTGTGTGAATTGAGAATGTTTTTAGCAAAAAAATGCCTATCGTAGAAAAAATATTAGTAATATAGAAAAATTTTGGGCTTGTCCATCGCTTTTTTATGGTGGAATAGTCTATACTAAAGTAGAATTGGAAAGGGGGCAAGAATGATGGAACAATATTCTGGCTTAATCATGATTGTAATCATGTTCGTTGCAATGTGGTTTATTTTAATCCGCCCTGCTAAAAAGAGACAGCAGGAAACACAAAATATGCAGAGTGGTTTGCAACGTGGAGATAAAGTTATTACAATCGGTGGCTTACATGGCGAGATTGACTCAATTGAGGACACAGCTGTGACATTAAAAATTGCAGACAATGTGCGCGTTAAATTTGACCGTCAAGCAATTGGACGAGTTGTAAATGGCGACCAATTAAAATAATAATGAGAAAAAGACTTACATTAGTTGTAAGTCTTTTTTTAACTTCTTTCAGTAAAAGTTTTTGTAGCGATAGTAAAGCGACAAATACAGATGTCTCCGTCACGTCTTATAGCATTACCGAAACATTGTATCAACTCTCATCCAGACCTAAGCGCAAAGCCGATTCAGGACGTAACGCCGGGGCATAATCGATGTTCTTTTTTTATTTTAGCTAAGTGCCACCATTTTTTAATTTCTTAATTAATTCTGCTCCAGTGTCATTGCCATTAACCGTTATTCTGCTTAAAGCAAATACATTATCGCCCATAGTGACACCTTTATTTTTAATAACAAAGGCCATTTTAAATCCAGTATCTTTCGCCAATTTCATTGCATCTTCAGAATTAGTTCCGTAGGGATAACTAAGGGCAATTGGTTCATATCCTAATTTTTCTTTAATAATTTTCCTAGAAAGAATAAAATCTTTTTTAACCCTTTCTTCGTATTCTTCTTGTTTTTCTAGTTTTCCATTAATGTAACTACGACCATATATGGCACCTTTCACTCCGCCACTGAATGACTGTAATTTATAATGTGAATTCCAAGTATGGCTTTGAATGGTTATATAATCCTTCATTTCATTTAATTGATCCCAATCCATTTTGGGAATTTCGTTCGAATATGCATTCTTTCCGTTTTTTTCTAGGATGTGACTAGTGATAACAAAGATTTCTGCATGCATTTTGTATTTTTTTAAAATTGGATACGCTTTTTCGTAGTTACTTAAATAACCATCGTCAAAAGTTATTAACACAGGATTATTAGGTAATTCTGTTTTACCGTTCAAGTAATCATATAATTCTTGGGCTGTAATTGAGTTGTACCCATTTTCTTTAAGCGTTTTAATTTGTTTTTCAAAATTCTCTGGGGAAATGACTGTATTATTATTTATGTGTTTATCTAAATGGTGGTACATTAGAACAGGAATCCTCTCATTTTCATATCCATAAATAGGGTAAGGTTTAATGAGCGATATACTATAAGCAACAATAACTAAAAAAATTACTATCCTTTTCATTTTCTCACCTTGTTTTCTTGTTTGTTAAATCGGATAAGGGTGGATCATTTACTAAATACGAACGTATAAGAAGGGCCATTTAAACTTATTGGGTGAGCATTGTGAAACGTCCTGTTATCAGTCCGAGAAAATTTAGTTTTTTTCCACTTGAAAAGCAGGAATTATAACTCCTTTTATTGTACACAAACAACGAAGGTTTATTCTTTTGATTAACGAAAGTTAAATGGTGTCATTTCCTAATTAATGAGTTGTTGTTTTTTAATGTTAATCATGCGTTTTTTAGGTTTTGTCTTAATTGAAAATACGATTTTCTTATAAGTTAACATGCGAAAAAAGAAAAATTTTAGGAGACGATAAGTGTTGGGAAATCAAAGTAAGATATATCATCATCCTGTATAAAAAAAGATAAGTAAGGTCACCTTGAATAGTATGGGGGTGACGATATGGAAGAATATTTAATGATTGTTTTTAGAACCTGCTTTTTATATGTGTTTATCCTAATAATTTTTCGTTTAATGGGTAAACGTGAAGTCGGCGAATTATCTGTAATCGATTTAGTTGTATCCATTTTAATGGCTGAGGTGGCTGCGTTTGCACTTGATGATTTCGAAAGTCCTTTATTTAATGTAATTTTACCAATCATCGTGTTGTTTTTCATTCAAATAGCAACTGCATATTTGTCACTTAAAAATAAAAAATTCCGTGACCTAGTTGATGGTGATCCAGTATTGCTTATAAAAGACGGTGTTATTTTAGAAAGTGAAATGCGCAAGCAACGCTATAACTTAGATGATTTGTGTCAACAATTACGCGAAAACGGAAATGCTTCCGTGACAGATATTGCGTATGCTTATTTAGAGCCATCTGGCAATTTGTCCGTCTACCAAAAAGATGAAAAGGCATTTGTTTACCCATTGATTATCGATGGTGATATTCAGGAGAGGCATTTAAAGGTATTGCACAAAGATGCTGATTGGTTAATGGCAGAGCTTGCTAAAAATAATATTACGGATAGTAACACTGTATTTTTTTGTGTTTGGGAGGAAGATCGGCTGCATATTCAACTGAAAGAATCTTAAACTTTCTTGGCCAATTTACGAAGGTAGCGCAAATCAGTTATACGTAATTGATTGGAAACTAGTAAGAATGTAAATAGTAAAAACAAAGTTACACAGCTACTTAAAATAAATGGTAGTGGCATTATTTGCATCAGAAAATACTGGGAAACACAAACAGCAATAAAACAGCCATATGGAACAACAAACATTCTAAAACCAGCACGTAAATTTTTACGTTGCCTTACTGTTGCAATATGCAAAAATGAAGTTAGTAAAACGCCAAAGCCAATAGCCACAACGGCACCTTTTTCTTGTATACCTGGTTGAGAAGCAAGTACGAACATGACAAAGAGCTTACCAAGACCACCGTAAATGGAGTTCATCATTGCTGCGCGTGCTTCACCAATTGCTTGTAATATAGAGTGCAATGGACTTTGTATATAATAAAAATAAAAAATAGGAGCTAATATTTTCACATAACCACGATTTTCTTGTAAGTGAAAGAGCTTCACAGCTAATTCGTCTCCATGAACGAAAAAGTACGTAGCGGCAACACAGCCCACTAAGGAAGACAGTCGCAATGACACAGAGATACGTTCCTGTAGGAGCGGTATATGCTGACGTGCAACCGCATCACTAACAGCTGGTATAAGAACAATTGAAAGTGCTGCAGACACAAAAGCAGGGAATAATAATAGGGGGACTAGTACACCCGAAATAACCCCATATAAAATTGTTGCAGCGGAGGCTGTTAAACCAGCCATAGTTAACGCTTTTAAAAAAATGATAGGCTCTAAAAACCAAGTAAAAGATCCGAATAGCTTGCTTCCTGCAGAAGGAAGGGCAATTCGTAACATTGGGGAGGAAGGATAAGCCTCGATTTTGTTTTTTCGTGTCAATAATTTTTTCTTTGAGACTATATAATGCATCCACAAATACAAGAAAGCAACGACTTCTGCTAGTAGCGTAATACCCATAGCAGCGGCTGCTGTAACGGCAGCATTATTATAGGCAGCCACATAAGGCAGCGTCAAAGTGATAAAGCTAATACGGATAATTTGTTCAATCATTTGAGCCCAAGCTGTTGGTGTGATTTTCGCAATACCTTGTAAATAAGCTCGTAATAATCCTGAGGCAACTGACACTGGTACAGCAAAGAGTGCAATCCAAAGAGTAAATGTTGTATGTTCATTATGTAAAAGTGTAGTCGATATATAAGGTATAGTTAGTGCAACGATTGGCATAAAGACGATCATTCCAATAAATGACCAAAAAATAGCCGTACGCATAACACCATAGATGCTTTCGCGTTTGTTTTTTGCTAATAACTCTGCTACAATTTTTGCCACAGCAATAGGTAGTCCAAGTTGAATGAGTGAGATGAAGAAAATGAACGCCGGATAGACGGTCATATAAATGCCAACTGCCTCTTCACCAGCGATCCGCATAAATTGCATTCTATAAAAGAAGCCAAAGAGTTTCGATAAAAAAATCACGAACATTAAAAATAGTGTTCCCCGTACAAAAGAACTCATGCCATCCGTCCCTTCTCAAGCCACAAAAATTCATTTACACTATTTGTATGCAAACTTGTCTTACGATACGACTTTGATTGGAGATGATTCAAAATGAGTATGCAGCATGAGCAACTATTTGAAAAAATCCGTCCTGCAATTGATAGTAAGATGGAAGAGTTTAAATATTATCAATACAATGCGATTACAGCAGAAGAACTATGGCGCTATTGTGTAGAGAAAAAATGGCGCAGAAAAAATATTGAACAATTACGCATACATGAAATTATCGCCACTATTTTTGCAGTATCACCGTCCGATATCGTATCCTTTAATCAAGTAGAATTCTTACAAAGTAATGATTGGTTTACAGAATTGAATACGGAAGAGTTAAAAATGCTGCTTGGCCCGGTTAAAACTTAAGAAGAATGTGTGAAATTTGTCAAATAATAAAAGAATACTAAAAGTGTTGAATTGACACCAAGCGCAACGTGTTTCATAATGAGTGTGTTGCGCTTTTTTTTATTTGTATAAGTATTTTTACCGAAACCCTTCCAATAGGCCTTTTCCAAATTTGGATGCAAAACGCCTATTTAAATACAGGGATAAATTTGCGCGTTATGAACGATTGAAATAAGTAGAGCAATCTTTTTTGAAGCACAGGCAACATTATTCTAAAGGAAAAGGAGGAATAAACGCTTCAAAAGGACTTGCTATTATACTTGTTTGTAGTGTAAGGAATTGCCTTACACCAATTCGAGGAGGATTTATAAATGAAACTTAAAAGTCGTATAGTTGCATTCGTACTACTAATGGTTATTTTTGCAGCAACCATCGGTACGACTGTAGGCGGCGTCTTAAAGGACATTAAGCTAGGCCTTGACTTACAAGGCGGGTTTGAGGTTCTTTATGAGGTTAAAGAATTAAAAAAAGGACAGGAAATTACACCGGAAGTTGTATCGGCAACAGCAACAGCTCTTGGTGAGCGTGTAAATGCTATCGGGGTAAGTGAGCCGAGCATTCAGGTTGAAGACAAAAACCGCATTCGTGTGCAATTAGCGGGTGTCGAAGACCAAGAATCAGCACGTGAACTATTGTCTACTTCTGCAAATTTAACATTCCGTGATGTCGATGACAATTTATTGCTGGATGGTAATGACTTAAAGCCAGGTGGCGCTAAAGGTTCCTTTGACCAGCAAAATCGACCTATAGTTTCGCTAACGTTAAAGGATGCAGAAAAATTTGCTGATATCACAAGTAAAATTGCTGCTAAACCAGCAGGCCAAAATTTACTCGTTGTATGGTTAGACTTTGAAGAAGGTGTTGATTCATATAAAACTGAATCACAAAAAGCGAAGCCTCGCTATGCATCTGCTGCAACAGTTAGCCAAAGATTAGATACAACAGATGTTATGATTAGCGGGAACTTCACAGTTGAAGAAACGAAAAATCTAGCGGGTATTTTAGATGCTGGGGCACTTCCTGTTAAGCTTAATGAAATTTATTCTACTTCAGTTGGTGCACAATTTGGTGACCAAGCACTGAAAAGTACAATATTCGCCGGTATTGTGGGCGTAGTAATAATTTTCTTATTTATGCTATTCTACTATCGTTTACCTGGCTTTATTTCCATCATTACACTTGCTATTTTCACTTTCCTAGTACTTGTTGTATTCAGTTGGATTAATGCGGTATTAACGCTTCCAGGTATCGCAGCTATCGTGCTCGGTATAGGGATGGCGGTAGATGCAAATATTCTTGCCGCAGAACGTATTCGTGAAGAATTACGTGTCGGTTATTCGGTTAAACAAGCATTCCAAATCGGCTCGAAGGAGTCTTTATCAGCCATTGTCGATGCACAGCTAACTACATTATTAGCAGCTGCTGTATTATTCCAATGGGGTACAAGCTCTGTTAAAGGGTTTGCCACAACATTAATTATTAGTATTTTACTAAGCTTCCTAACAGCTGTTTGGGGCTCTCGTGTATTACAAGGAATACTTGTAAATAGTGGCTACTTCAACAATCCAGCATGGTTTGGTATTGCAAAATCTAAACAGCATAGCCTGGATGAAAATATCGGAACATTAGATTTATCAACGAAATTTGATCGTTTTGACTTTGTACACAACCGTAAGAAATTCTATACATTCTCATTAGCTATTTTAGTAGCAGGTTTAGTGGTTCTTGGTATTTTCCGCTTAAACCTTGGTATTGATTTCTCTAGTGGTACACGTGTGCAAATTGAAGCGGAGCAAACGTTGAATAAAGAAGAAGTTTCCAAATATCTAGATAGTATTGGCTTCTCATCAGAAGATATCGTTTTGACAGGTGAAAAGAGCAACGGAGCGGTTATCCGTTATAAACATGACCTAACGCAAGCAGAAATTATAAAATTCAAAAAAGAAGCAGGCGAAAAATATGGTCATGAACCTGGCGTAAGTACAGTATCTCCGACCGTTGGTAAAGAGCTTGTGAAAAATGCGATTAAAGCATTATCTCTTGCGGCTATCGGTATCATTATCTATGTAGCGGTTCGTTTTGAGTGGCGCATGGGTATTGGGGCAATTGTTTCGTTACTACATGACGTATTCTTAATTGTTGCTGTATTTAGTTTTATGCGCTTAGAAGTTGATATTACGTTTATTGCGGCTGTACTGACAATTGTCGGTTATTCTATTAATGATACGATCGTTACGTTTGACCGTATGCGTGAAAACTTAGATCGATATGATACGATTAATGACCGTGAAGTGTTAGCGGATATCGTTAATAAATCACTACGTCAAACGATGGGTCGATCTGTTAACACAGTGTTAACGGTTATTATCGTGACAGTGTCACTTCTTATTTTAGGTGCACCATCGATTCAAAACTTCTCAATCGCGTTATTAGTTGGTTTAATCACAGGTATGTATTCTTCAATTTGTATTGCTGCACAAATCTGGTATTCACTTAAAGTTCGTGAAATGAAAAAATCAGATGGTCAAATACACAAAAAAGAGAAAAAACAATGGGGTACTGACGAACCTACTGTTTAACATAAGCATTAAAATGGAGCAGGGAAGGAATATTTCTTTCCCTGTTTTTTGATGAAAAAAGAATCTTCTGGCTTTCAGAAAGCTGAAGATTCTTTTTGTTTTTAAGTTTAATTGTAGTGTAAGGTTGCAGTTTGCTCTTCTTCAGTTATATATGTGAGTTACTCGCTGAAATACTCGTAACAATTGCTATTTCTGTTACAGAGTGACTTCTTTCGCACTTGCAAAAAATTTATTCTGAACATTTTTCTTTTTCTCAGAATTGATTGACAATTATCGTAGTTTAGCATAGAATAAGGCTAACTTTTTTGTTCGGAACAAGGTAGTTGGTCTCGGGAGCGAGGCCAGCCTTAGAACAGATGAGCTGAGTTTAGATTAGATAAGAATAGCTGAGAAATTGTTGAATAAGAGTAGTAGCATAAGTGTGCAATTTAGAGAGTCAGTGGATGGTGCGAACTGATTTGCAGCTTATGTGAATGGACTTATGAGAGTCGCAAATTATATAGATATAATAGCGAACGGATTCCCCACGTTATAGGGGGTGCTTCGACTTAGATAAAAGATACGTCAATTTAACTGGCGAACTAAGGTGAGCACATAAGAGAGAGCAAATATGCTCTAATATGAGGTGGCAACGCGGTCATGATCGTCCTCTGCAATTAGGAAAAATCCTTTTTGCAGGGGACTTTTTTTATTGTTTTTTATTAGCATAGAAAACAATTGCCACTGGCGCTTCGCTTTCGCACATAAAACATTTTGTTGACCCAACGTCCACAGGAAAGCACCCAGTCGGAACAGAAATCAACACCATGCTTTGGTAAAATACCATACAAATGATTTTTGTCCATCATCGGAAATTAGGGGTGACATTTTGTTAAAACGTACGCCATGCATATAAGTTGATCTTCGTTACGGCTGGGTGACTCCTTGGGGATTAGCAATAGAGGAACGAAGGCTAAAATCATCACATCCTGTGATAAAGCCTTCGTGACCAATATAGTGTTGGCCCGAGACCCTGGAGCGAGCAGATAGGGGAACGAAGGCTAAGGGCATCACGTCCTGTGATAACGCCCTCGTGACCAACATCGTGTTGGCCTAAGCGGCTCATCGGACGCCCCCAGGAAGTTCTGCTCTGCGCGAAAGCGAAGCGGTAGCAACAACAAATGTTTTCTGTAGCGAAAGCGAAGCGGCAGCTACAAAGCGTCCAGCCGGAACGGAAATCAACCCTACACTATGATGATAAACCTTTTTATTCAACAAATACCGATTCAGCTGCTAAACATTTGTAAGTCCAATGGTAGAGGATTTTTAAGAAAAGGAGCTTGGTCATTATGCTATCAACGAGTTCAAGAACAAAAATGAAAACTATTAATGCTGATTCATTAACACCAATTTTAATTTTTAGACGCCTTCAAGGGAAACATAAATTTTTGCTGGAAAGTTCAGCACAGCATGAAGGAGCAGGACGCTTTTCTTTTATCGGTGTTAATCCAAGAAAAACATATAAAGGCTTTGGAGATGAGATTCAGGAATATTCATATAAGACTGGACACACCTATACACATAAGGGCGACATGTTTGTTTTATTGAAAAGGTTAATGCCACGTATATCCAATACGACACAATTTCCATTTTCAGGAGGAGCTGTTGGCTATGTTGGCCAAGGTACAACAACAAGATTTTCGACTGCACAGGATAAAACGGGGCTACCAGATGTGCATTTCCATGTGTATGAGACAGTTATTGTGTTTGATCATGTAACAGATGAGGTTACTTTGATTTATACGAATATTGATGCGGAAAAAAAAGAACCAAATTTAGAAGAGTTGGCAGAGCAACTTTTAAAAGGTAGAGAGAATGAGGATACGTCTTGTAGCTTTGAACCTTTCGAATCGACGAAGAAAGAACAGTTTGCAACATCCCTTACATCAATCAAAGCTTCTTTAGATGAAGATATTACTAGGGTTATGTTATCAAAGTGCGTTTTAGCAAATTTACAAGGAGATGCTTTCGCTTTATATCGTCAATTGCGTAAAAAACACCCCGCTCCCTATATGTATTATGTAGAATTTGACGACCATATTGTCTTAGGGACATCTCCTGAAAGTCTAATTCGAGTAAAAGGTGAGCGTGTGATTGCCACACCAACAGAGGGGGCATTTCCTAGAGGTTCCATAAAAGGTGAAGATGTAGAGCAGGAACGCAAGCTACATGAAAACACAACTATTAGGGAGTCGCATGCTGTACTTGTTTCTGCCGTGCAACAAGAGCTACAGTCTGTGTGCTTCCGAGATTCTATTCAAGTTATTGAGGCGATGAGAATTGAGTGTTCCAAGCATGCATTACACATGACATCGAGAGTCGAGGGACAAATATTACCGATGCTTCATGCACTTGATGTTTTAGCTACGACATTACCATCCTTTGCAACAACAGGTGGTCAGGTAAAGGATTATTTAGATAAATCTATTCAAACTACGGGGATATTTAGAGGTGCTCTTGGATTTCTTGGTTTTAACGGTCATCTTGATTTTGCCTTAACAGGGAAATCCATTGTCATAGAAAATGAAACGATGAATATGCAATCGACTGTAATGGTGACCAAATATACAAATGTTGAAGAAGTTTTGAATCAAGTAGAAGAAGATGAACAGGAATTTTTACAGCTACTTGAAAAAGAAGGAGGTTCACACTAATGGAAGGTATTCGTGAAAAAGTACAACGCCGAGAGCATTTAATGTATGAGGAAATGCTACAGGCAGCAAAATGGATGTTTCAAGATGACACACCAAAGGATCAAATCGCAAGCTTTTTAACGGCATTATCTGTCAAAGGTGAAACTGCACATGAAGTAGCGGCATTAGCCACAACTATGCGCTCATTTGCATTAGACGTACCAGCAAACGAAGGGGTCTATATGGATAATTGTGGTACTGGTGGCGATGGACTTAATACATTCAATATTAGTACAACTTGCGCCTTTGTACTAGCGGGGGCCGGTGTCAAAATGGCGAAGCACGGCAATCGCAAAATATCTTCGGCATCTGGAAGCTCTGATGTTTTGGAGGCGCTCGGGATTCATACGAATATTTCTATTGAACAAACTGTCGATCTGTTAGAGAAAGAAGGAATAGCCTTTTTATATGCTCCAAATGTTCATCCGAAATTAAAGCGAATTGGCGAGGTTCGTCGTGCACTTGGCAAGCCAACAATTTTTAATCTTGTCGGTCCTCTTACGAATCCAGTGCCTTTATCAACGCAATTTACAGGTATTAATCGTCCTAATTTTGTCATGGAATATGCATCCGTATTACAAATGCTCGGGCGAGAACGTGCAATGGTCGTTTCTGGGCCACTAGGTTTAGATGAGGCGTCATTAGCTGGTCAAAATACTTTTGTTTTAATAGATAAAGGAGACTTAATTCCATTTTCGTTAACTGCAGAGGAAGCGGGTCTCAGCTATGCACCAATAGAGGCTATTCGTGGAGGTAATGCAGATGAAAATGCGGCAATTATGCGTTCATTATTAGCTGGTGAACAAAGTGCTTATTTTGATACCGTTTTATTGAATGCTGGTATTGGGTTGTTCAGCTACGGAATTGCTGAAACCGTTAAAGAAGGTGTAGAAATAGCGAAAGATAGTATTTTTAGCGGGCGTGCCCTTCAAAAATTAGAGGCAGTCATTACTTATAGTGAGCATATTAAAGAAGTGGAGGTCCAACAATGAATATTTTAAATAAAATTCTCGAACAAAAAAAGATTGAAGTTGTTGCATTACTTGAACAGCCCGACCCGTTAGCGAATTTTACAGAAAAACCGCGTCCATCGTTGTTTGAGCAATTGCGAGAAGCTGAAACATTACAAGTTATTTCTGAGATGAAGCGTGCTTCCCCTTCGAAAGGGCTAATCGCAGAAGGGACAGATCCAGTGGCACAAGCAAAAATTTATGCAGACGCAGGGGCAGCAGCCATTTCCGTTTTAACAGATAAACAGTTTTTTAAAGGCTCCTTTGATGATTTAGCTGCAGTTGCAAATGCTGTCCAAACGCCACTTCTTTGTAAGGATTTTATGATCGATCGTGTGCAAATTCGATTTGCGAAGGCATCGGGTGCATCCATTATTTTATTAATTGTGGCCGCGTTAACCGATCAAGCATTACGAGATCTTTATAGTTTTGCAACAGGTTTAAATTTAGAGGTATTAGTGGAGGTGCATGATCTCGAAGAGCTTGAGCGGGCTATTGCAGTTGGTGCCAAACTAATTGGCGTCAATAACCGAGACTTACGTACGTTCGAAGTGAGCTTAGAGCGAACACGAGAAATTGCTGAAGCTTTTCCGTTCGGTGAAGAGAAAGTTTTAATAAGTGAAAGTGGGATATGGACGCAAGAAGACGCTAAAGCGGTGGCGGCTATGGGGGCTAGTGGCGTTCTTGTAGGCGAGTCATTAATGCGCAGTGGTGATGCTGGTTTTGCTCTAAAAAGTTTACAGGTCAATAAGGTGGGGGCATCTGTATGACGAAAGTGAAAATTTGTGGACTAAAGGAACAACAGCATGTACGGGCAGCAGTGGAGGCAGGGGCTGACGCCATTGGTTTTGTCTTTGCACCAAGTAAACGACGAGTGACGATTGAACAGGCACAACAATTAGCCAAACATGTGCCAGAGAGCGTTTTAAAAATCGGTGTTTTTGTTAATCCAAGCGCAGAGGAATTACGAACTGTGATGGAAAGTGTACCACTAGATTATGTGCAATACCATGGGGAGGAATCTCCTGATTTTATTCGTCGGCAAGGCTATCCGGCAATTAAAGCTTTGTCCGTCAGAGGTGCTGAAGATGTTCAGGTTGCTGCTAATTATGATGTGGACTATTACCTATTTGATGCGCCAGGAACCGATTTTAAAGGAGGTAGTGGCCATGCGTTTGATTGGACCCTCCTAGAGAAAGTAGGGATTCCGCGAGAAAAGTTAATGCTAGCAGGTGGTTTGCGAGCTGAAAATATAGGAAAAGCAGTATCATTTGTGTCTCCATTTATGGTAGATGTATCAAGTGGTGTGGAGACAGACGGTGTAAAAGATATAGCTAAAATAACCGCATTTATACAGGCAGTAAAGAAGGGGAGAGCATAATGGCAAATTCAATTGCAAATAGTGTACCTACAAAGGAAGGGCGTTACGGGAAATTTGGTGGACAATTTGTTCCGGAAACATTAATGACAGCTTTGTTGGAATTAGAGACGGCCTATGACGAGGCAATGAATGATCAAGCGTACACTGAGGAATTAGCCTATTATTTACAACAATATGTTGGTCGTGAGACGCCGTTGTATTACGCAGAAAATTTAACAAAAGAGCTAGGGGGAGCGAAAGTTTATTTAAAGCGTGAAGATTTGAATCATACGGGAGCTCATAAGATTAATAATGCCATTGGTCAAGCGCTTCTTGCAAAACGAATGGGTAAAAAGAAAATAGTCGCAGAAACAGGTGCGGGGCAGCATGGAGTAGCAACGGCCACAGCATGCGCATTATTGAATCTTGAATGTGTTGTCTTTATGGGGGCAGAGGATATCAAACGCCAACAGTTGAATGTGTTTCGCATGGAGTTACTCGGTACAAAAGTGGAATCTGTAGAAACAGGTTCAAAAACATTAAAGGATGCTGTCAATGCAGCACTGCGCTACTGGGTGACAAATGTTGAGGATACTCATTATATTTTAGGCTCGGCTTTAGGACCACATCCATTCCCGAAAATAGTAAGGGATTTCCAGCGTATAATAGGTGTTGAAACTAGAGAGCAGATTGTAAATAAGGAAGGACGTTTACCTGATGCAGTCGTCGCTTGTATAGGCGGCGGTAGTAATGCAATTGGTATGTTCCACCCTTTTGTTGACGACGAGACTGTAGCGCTATACGGGGTAGAGGCAGCAGGCAGTGGAATTGAGACAGGTAAGCATGCAGCAGCAATTGCCGGAGGTCAGCTAGGCGTTTTACATGGTGCATACATGTATTTATTACAAGATGAAAATGGCTTTGTGCAGGAAGCTCATTCTATTTCAGCTGGTCTAGATTATCCAGGGAAAGGTCCAGAACATTGTTATTTACATGATATTGGGCGTGTTCAATTTGATTCGATTACAGATAGTGAAGCACTTGAGGGCTTGCAATTACTGAGTAAAACGGAAGGTATCCTACCTGCACTAGAAAGCTCCCATGCTATTGCTTATACAGCAAAACTCGCGAAGACAATGTCTACAGATGACATCATTGTTGTGTGCCTATCTGGCCGAGGAGATAAGGATGTCCATACTGTCCGAAAAGCATTAGGAGGAGAAGTGTAATGACAACACTACAGCAGGCAATTGAACAAACGAAAATCGGAGGTAATAAAGCATTCGTACCTTATATTATGGCGGGCGATGGGGGTCTAGAAACTTTGAAGCCAACGATCCTGAAGCTACAGGAAATGGGGGTAACGGCAATTGAAGTTGGTATACCGTTTACGGATCCTGTAGCGGATGGGCCGACGATCGAGCAAGCAGGTGAACGTGCTTTAGCCGAAGGTGCAACATTACGTAGAGTGCTTACATTATTAGCTTCATTTAGAGGAGAAATTCAAGTTCCGTTAGTTGTCATGACTTATTTTAATCCTGTTTTAGCTTTTGGGTTAGAGGCTTTTGCTAAGGCTTGTGTGGCAGGGGGCGTTAAAGGGTTAATCGTTCCTGATGTACCGCTTGAAGAAAGTGCTGTCTTACGTGACACATTAAATCCATATGGTATCGACATCGTTCAGCTTGTATCATTAACAAGTCCTCCAGAGCGAATTGCTCGTATCGCGGGTGCTAGTCAAGGGTTTGTCTATGCCGTGACAGTCAATGGAATTACAGGGGCCCGTGCAAGCTTTGCAGATGATTTACATGATCATTTTGCACGCTTACGTGAAGTAAGCCAAATACCAGTGCTAGCTGGCTTTGGAATTTCAACTCCTGAGCAGGTGGTAAGCATGGGGGCACTTAGTGATGGTGTAATCGTCGGTAGTGCGATCGTGACAGCATTGCATGAAGGTAATTTGGAGAAGGTTGAGGCATTAGTATCTGCTTCAAAAGAAGTGTTTCAGAAGTCTACTCTTTAAACGGAGTAGGCTTTTTTCTTTTGGGATTGTTAGAATTAGTAGAAACGACGGCGAGCTGCCACAACTTTACAGGGTAAAACTATCATTCTAGCAGATAGTGCGAATAGGCAAGATTTTCGGTATAATAGCTTTCGTGAGGAAGTGAAGAGATGATTCTATCGAAAAAGAGATGGCAAGTAGAGCGCCCAGACGCGAAGCTTGTCCAAACATTACAAAATGACCTACAACTTTCTGCGATTGCAGCAAAAATTTTAGCAGCACGAGGCTGCGAAACAACTGCTGACGCAGAGAGCTTATTAAATATGACAGAAGCAAGTATCCATGACCCGTTTTTAATGCACGGCATGGCAGAAGCAGTAGCACGTATAGAGCAAGCACTTGATAATGGAGAGAAAATCTTAGTATATGGCGATTACGATGCCGATGGAGTCACTAGCACGACAGTTATGCTGAATGTGTTACTTGATCTCGGTGCTGATGTTTCGTTTAAAATACCAAATCGTTTTATTCACGGTTATGGACCGCACGAAGCACTATTTCGTGAAGCACATGAAGAGGGTGTTCAACTAATTATTACAGTTGATAATGGTATTTCAGGGATGGAACCAATTCGTATCGCGAAGGAACTAGGTATGGATGTTATCGTTACAGATCACCATGAACCAGGCGATGAATTACCACCTGCAGATATTATTTTACATCCTCGTATACCAGAAGGACATTATCCATTTGGTGAGCTAGCAGGTGTGGGTGTAGCGTTTAAGTTAGCTCATGCTCTATATGGGGAACTGCCAACGCATTTATTCGAATATGTAGCTGTTGGAACAGTAGCGGATTTAGTACCATTAGTTGATGAAAACCGCTACCTAGTTAAGCGAGGAATAGAAGAAATGCGTCGTTCACTCAGCCCTTGGGTACAAGCGATGTGTGAAGTTGCAAGTGCAGAGCAAGCTAAAATCAGTGAAGAAACAATCGGCTTTTACTTTGGACCGCGTTTAAATGCAGTTGGTCGACTTGGAGAAGCGGCACCAGGTGTAGAGCTATTAATGGCTGATGATAATGCTAAAGCAACAGCATTGGCGAAACAGCTTAATACATGTAATAGTGAGCGTAAAGATATTGTAAAGAGTATTACAGATGAGGCCATTGCTCTCATTGAATCAGATAAAAAAATCGGGGATTCACTCGTTTTAGTGATCGCTGGAGAAGGCTGGAATGCTGGAGTAGTAGGGATTGTCGCGTCTCGTCTTGTAGAGCTATATTATCGTCCAACCATTGTACTGTCACTAGACTACGAAAAAGGAACAGCTAAAGGTTCAGCTCGTAGTATTGAAGGATTCCATTTATTTAATGAACTAGCGAAAAATCGAGATATATTACCTCATTTTGGTGGGCATCCTATGGCAGCGGGGATGACGTTACCCATTGAGCATGTTGATGAATTAAGAGCACGCTTAGATACTCAAGCAAGAGCATGCTTATCGGAAGAGCAATTAACACCTGTTCTCAATATTGATATACCACTAAAAATGGATGAGATTTCAGCAGATGCTATTGAAGAAATTTCAACGCTCGGTCCATATGGTACTGATTTTCCGAAACCTGTTTATGTGCTCGAAGATGTGGAAATATCCTCCATGCGGAAAATTGGAGCAGCAGAAAATCATATAAAAATGGAATTGACGGATGGCTATGAAAAATTGGATGGCGTCGGTTTCAATAAAGGCCATTTACACGACGAGTTAACATATGGTACAAAAGTATCGTTTACTGGAGATTTACAAATTAACGAGTGGCAAGGACGTAAAAAAGCACAATTTATGATAGAGGATGTCCAAACGACTGAATGGCAATTATTTGATATTCGTGGTATTCGACAAACATCACGCTGGTTAAATACGGTCCCAAAAGAGGAGGCAACATTCATCGCCTTTCGTCCAGAGACGGTGACCTATTATCAGTCGTTAATTGGTGTGCCAATCCTAGCGGTGGAACCTACACTTTCAAATGTAGAACAAACTAATTATATCGTGCTACTAGATTTGCCGCAAAATGTTCAACTGTTAGAAGATGTCTTACGAAAAACAGCACCTTCCCGTATTTATGCACATTTTTACATGCCTGATTCTCAGTATTTCAGTGGATTGCCTACACGTGAGCAATTCTCCTGGTATTATAAGTTTTTAAAAAATCGTCCTGCTTTTCCACTGAATATGCATTTGTCTGAATTAGCGAAGCATACAGGTTGGCCATTAGATGCATTAAAATTTATGACACAGGTGTTTTTTGAGCTTGATTTTGTTAAAATGGAGAGTGGACTGACGACTGTCAACGTGAATGCACCAAAACAGGCACTTGCAGAGGCACCGTCTTACAAACAGCGTTCAGAACAGATTGAAATGGAGCAAAAGCTAGTATATGCCCCTTATATAGAACTAAAACAATGGTTTGATGAACGATTACATTAATATGCGAAAAAGTTTCGTAGGAGGAACAATAACATGGATTTAAAGCAATACGTAACAACGGTTGAGAACTGGCCGAAAGAAGGTATCAGCTTCAAAGATATTACGACAATTATGGATAACGGTACTGCATACAAATATGCAACAGATCAAATCGTAAGTTACGCAAAAGAATTAGGTGCTGAAATTGTGGTAGGTCCTGAGGCTCGTGGCTTCATTATCGGATGCCCAGTTGCTTATGCACTTGAAATTGGATTTGCGCCTGTTCGTAAGCCAGGAAAATTACCACGTGAAGTGATCAGTGCTGACTACGGACTTGAGTACGGTAAAGATACGTTAACGATGCACAAAGATGCGATTAAACCAGGTCAAAAAGTATTAATCTGTGATGACTTACTTGCGACTGGTGGTACTGTTGAAGCAACAGTGCGTTTAGTAGAACAATTAGGTGGTCAAGTTGTTGGCTGTGCCTTCCTTATTGAATTGACAGATCTAAACGGTCGTGCAAAACTTGGTGACCTAGACATTAAAACACTTATTCAATATTAATAAATAATTGGATACTAGCTAAATGAATTGGTAGATTGTAATGGGGACTGGATGCCCAGGAAATATCTTGTCCAGAACGGAAATCAACTACTCATTTTGCAGAAAAGCGATGAAAAGCGTCACATTTTTGTGGCGTTTTTTTATTTATAGGGCTGTTTTCGAGAAGATTGTTGCTATTCTACTAACGGAGCAGTTTACTTGTGCGAAATGTTTCTAGTTTAAATTGAGAATGGTCACATTACTCAGGTAAAGGCTAGACAGTTCCTTTCGGAACTGAAGGGTTATATCGAAGAATCAAATGATGAGGTAACGCTCGGAAGGGTTCTCTCTTAGTCGAATAGCACTGGATTTAGTAAGAATGATTGTGTTATAAGCTCGGTGAAAAGGCGTGAGAAATTACCGTACCAGGTCCGCTGACGAAAGCCTACTCGAGGGAGTGGTGTAATTCATGATGCTTGAGTTGAATGAATATGGTGAGAATGCAAATAAACCGAAAAGAAATGGTTAAGCTGACGAACTTCTGAATGTACGGGTCTAGAACTGCGATACATAGAAATGTGTATATCACCAAATTGTGAGGTTAGATGTGGGTGAGTAAGACTAACTAATATGAAAATCCATGATACGTTACAGGCGTATGTATCTAACAGGCTTAGAGGAAGCACCTAAGTTCATTCTATAATAGATATAATTCAACGTTTTAAGCTGATAACGTGGAGGGCTTACTCCCCTAAGAAACGTTGACAAGGAAAGCAATAATGATACTAGTTACTGTATAACTTGCCTTTATATCAGTGAAAGTGGTGGCACAGTACCAATGAAGTGTCTAATCCACATGGAGGGATAGCCACTAGACTAATAAAGATTTATTCAACCAAGTAAGGCAGTTCTTTATCGATTAATAAGGTTCTTGTGAGACTAATAGAGGTTTAACTCCAAAAGGAGTCACCGACTTATTGAAACGGAAGAAACTGAGACACAATGAGTATTATAGTATGCAAGATTGTTTTGATACACTCTACGCTCAAAGTGTTTGTGGTCATCATTTCTATAACTTAACAGAATTAATGAGTTCTAAGGATAATATACGTCTTGCCTACCGAAACATCAAAAGAAATACAGGTAGCAAAACTGCGGGAATCGATAAATTAACAATTAATGATATTCTGCATTTACCAGTTGTAGATGTAATAGCTAAAGTTCAAGGTATGTTCAAATGGTATGAACCACAACCAGTTAGACGGGTTTTCATTCCAAAAGGAGTAGATAAAACTAGACCTTTAGGGATACCGACGATATGGGATAGAATTTTTCAACAATGTGTACTGCAAATTTTAGAGCCAATCTGTGAAGCTAAATTCCATAAACATAGTTATGGTTTTAGACCAAATCGCAACACTCATCATGCCAAAGCTAGACTTGAATTTCTCATTAACCAATCTGGACTACATTATTGTGTTGACGTAGATATTAAAGGTTTCTTCGATAATGTAAATCATAGCAAACTTTTAAAACAAATGTGGTCAATAGGCATTAGGGATAAATCCCTTCTTTCTATTATATCTAGGTTATTAAAAGCAGAGATTGTAGGAGAAGGTATTCCTACAAAAGGAACACCGCAAGGTGGTATTCTTTCACCTTTATTATCTAACATTGTGTTAAATGAATTGGATTGGTGGGTTAGTGACCAATGGGAAACATTTGAAAGCAATTATACGTATTCGACTAATGGTAGTAAGTATCAGCAATTAAAGAAATCGAGTTTGAAAGAGTGTTTTATTGTCCGTTATGCGGATGATTTTAAGGTGATGTGCCGAACAAGGTCACAGGCAATTAAAATAAATTATGCATTAAAAGAATTCTTGAAAAAGAGATTACACTTGGAGACGAGTGAAGAAAAATCAAAGGTCGTGAACTTAAAGAAAAACTCTTCAGAGTTTCTAGGATTTACAATAAAAGCCATAAGAAAAGGTAAGACCAGATTTGGTTTCGTAGCAAAGTCTGATATGTCAAAAAAGGCTAAAGCAAATGCCTTTCAAAAGATTAAAGAAGCGATAAAAGTAATCAAGAGAAAACCCTGCATTCAGACCGTTTGGAATTTTAATACCGTTGTAATGGGTATCCAAAACTATTACTCAGCTGCAACTCAAATTACAATTAACTTGAATGAGTTAAATCTATATCTACGCAAGACGTTATACAATCAACTAAAGAATATTCGAACAGAGGCAAGTTTTCATGAGATGTCAAAGACATTACAGAAGCGATACAAAGGATATAAGTCCAAACTATTTAAAATACAAAATATGGTCTTTGTCCCCATCCATGCGCAACGATGGAGAAAAACACTTGGTTTCTCCCAAGTGATATGTAACTATACTGCCGAAGGCAGAGCAAAAATTCACAATAGCCTAAAGGCTATCAATAAAAATACGCTTTCTTACGTCATGAGAAACTACATTCCAAACAGATCTATTGAATATAACGACAACAGAATAAGTAAGTTTATTGCCCAGTATGGCAAATGTGCAATTTTAGGTGAAGAATTAGGTATTATCGACTGGCATTGTCATCATATTAATCCTTTTCACATTTCAAAAGATGATAGCTACTCAAATTTAATAGTTTTGAATAAGGCTATACATCAACTTATACATTTGAAAGACAAAGTAAAAATTGAAAAGTTCCTAAAAGCTGTAAAGCTTACAAATAAGCAATTAGAAAAAGTAAATAACTTACGACTGAAATGTAACAATGAAATAATCTAACTTTGGAAAATCTTCACTCGGCTGCTTAAAACATAGAAAGAATAAATTGGATTAGTTGGAACGCCGTATGCGGTGAAAGTCGCACGTACGGTGTGAACAGGGGGAAAAGCCAGCGATAACTTCAAAGGCTTACCTATCTGTAT
>NZ_LDGC01000093.1:0-795 GCF_015844675.1 Lysinibacillus sphaericus
ATTTTAGTATGACCCGTACGGGATTCGAACCCGTGTTACCGCCGTGAAAGGGCGGTGTCTTAACCACTTGACCAACGGGCCAATGGCGGAGAAGGAGGGATTTGAACCCTCGCGCCGGTTACCCGACCTACACCCTTAGCAGGGGCGCCTCTTCAGCCTCTTGAGTACTTCCCCACAAAAAAATGGCTCCGAAGGCAGGACTCGAACCTGCGACAACCTGATTAACAGTCAGGTGCTACTACCAACTGAGCTACTTCGGAATAATGGTGGGCCTAAATGGACTCGAACCATCGACCTCACGCTTATCAGGCGTGCGCTCTAACCAGCTGAGCTATAGGCCCTTAGATTGGAGCGGGTGATGAGAATCGAACTCACGACATCAGCTTGGAAGGCTGAGGTTTTACCATTAAACTACACCCGCATATGGTGGGTCAGGACGGAATCGAACCGCCGACACTTAGAGCTTCAATCTAATGCTCTACCAACTGAGCTACTGACCCATATTTTTTAAAAAATGGCGGTCCCGACCGGGATCGAACCGGCGATCTCCTGCGTGACAGGCAGGCATGTTAACCGCTACACCACGGGACCATTTGGTTGCGGGGGCCGGATTTGAACCAACGACCTTCGGGTTATGAGCCCGACGAGCTACCACTGCTCCACCCCGCGTTAATAAAATATTCTTTTCGAGTTTTTCAAGCGCCATTTATAAAATAAACTGGAGGAGGTAGAGGGATTCGAACCCCCGCGCGGTGTTACCCGCCTGTCGGTTTTCAAGACCGATCCCTTCAGCCA
>NZ_LDGC01000093.1:845-1885 GCF_015844675.1 Lysinibacillus sphaericus
ACTTGGGTATACCTCCGTAACAATATATAAATGGTGGACCTTGCAGGACTCGAACCTGCGACCGGACGGTTATGAGCCGTCTGCTCTAACCAACTGAGCTAAAGGTCCTTTAAGATGGCGGCAGAGGGGATCGAACCCCCGACCTTACGGGTATGAACCGTACGCTCTAGCCAGCTGAGCTACGCCGCCAGGATCTTTATACTGGTTATCTTTTATGGTGGAGCCTAGCGGGATCGAACCGCTGACCTCCTGCGTGCAAGGCAGGCGCTCTCCCAGCTGAGCTAAGGCCCCATAAAATGGTCGGAATGACAGGATTCGAACCTACGACCCCTTGGTCCCAAACCAAGTGCTCTACCAAGCTGAGCTACATTCCGATAAATATTAATTTGGCGCGCCCGACAGGAGTCGAACCCATAACCTTCTGATCCGTAGTCAGACGCTCTATCCAATTGAGCTACGGGCGCTAATTATAAAAAATGGTGCCGAGGGCCGGAATCGAACCGGCACGGTAGTCACCTACCGCAGGATTTTAAGTCCTGTGCGTCTGCCAGTTCCGCCACCCCGGCACATTTGGAGCGGAAGACGAGGTTCGAACTCGCGACCCCCACCTTGGCAAGGTGGTGTTCTACCACTGAACTACTTCCGCATGTGCATAAGATTTATTTATCCTGGCAATTATTAAATTTGAAAAATGGTGCGGGTGAAGGGAGTCGAACCCCCACGCCTTGCGGCGCTAGATCCTAAGTCTAGTGCGTCTGCCAATTCCGCCACACCCGCATATTTTGTTGGCAATTTAAATGGTGAGCCATGAAGGACTCGAACCTTCGACCCTCTGATTAAAAGTCAGATGCTCTACCAACTGAGCTAATGGCTCCAAATGGTGCCGGCGATAGGAGTCGAACCCACGACCTACTGATTACAAGTCAGTTGCTCTACCAACTGAGCTACACCGGCAAATGGTGGAGGATGACGGGCTCGAACCGCCGACCCCCTGCTTGTAAGGCAGGTGCTCTCCCAGCTGAGCTAATCCTCCTGGGTAT
>NZ_LDGC01000094.1:0-51328 GCF_015844675.1 Lysinibacillus sphaericus
TACGCCTGAAGTAAAAGAAGCTGTTCAAGAAAAGTTGTGGGATACTTGGTCGCCTGAACAAATTGTCGGTCGCATGTATCAAGGACAGCTAAGTTTTAAAACTATCTATCGCTGGATTTACGATGGACTTTTAGAAGTGCCTGCCACCGTTCTCCGTCAAAAAGGAAAGCGCCAAAAACCCCGTGAAACAAGGGGAAGATTTAACATTGGTACACCAATTTCTAAACGCCCAAAAGAAGTACGTAAACGTGAAACCTTTGGACATTGGGAATTAGATACAGTTGTATCTGGACGTGGGAAAGCAAAAGGTTGTGTAGCAACATTTATTGAGCGAATGACACGATGGTATGTTGGCTTTTTGATACCAGATCGCTCAGCTCAATCAATGGAAAGAGCAGTACGCCTACTTCATACTAAATTACCAAAAGACACTATAAAAACAGCCACAACAGACCGAGGTAAAGAATTTAGCTGCTATAAAGTGTTAGAAAAAGACTTGAAAATTGATGTTTATTTTGCGGATGCCTATTCTTCTTGGCAGCGTGGAAGTAACGAAAATGGAAATGGATTACTTCGCGAATTCTTCCCTAAGCAAACAAATTTCGATGAAGTATCACCAGAAGAACTAACAGAAGCATTAAACTATATCAACAATCGACCAAGAAAATGTCTTGGTTGGAAAACTGCAAACGAGGCATTTAATGATCAACTGTTGCACTTAATTTGACAAACTATCATATAAAAAAGCCGCTTTAAGTGACTTGGAAAACTATAAAGACCACCGTTGTTAAGATAGTCTTTTTGTTGAATTATGAGGTGAACCTTTTCTAACAAAATGAATAAAAATGAGTAGTATTAGTTGGAATAGAACAACAAATAAAAATACAATACCCAAAATGATGAATGCTATCATTTTAAGTTCAGGAGTTTGGGCTACCCCTGCATAATCAACTGTTCTTACCCCGATAAATATCGCTCCCGCTGCAAAAATGAATAGCCATACAATATTTAGGGCCCACCATATTTTCATACTCAAAATAAATATCCCCTTTCTATTCTAGAGACGCGCACGAACGAAAATCAATGAGGATTCTAAAATCAAGACGCTGTTTAATAAAAGTTATCCCAGATTTTTGTTGATAAACCTTAATGCTCCGATTGATATTTTGCCTTTATTTTTTAATTGTAACACTTTTCCTTTTTAGTTAGAAACAAACTTTAGGCAGTGCTTTCTCTCAGCCTAAGACTGGTTCCCTTACAATTCAAAAAAGAAATGACTAATTAATTGAACAAAAAAGATAACCAATATCAGCTCATGTTAATAAAAAAACATCACCCTCCAATAATGGAAGGTGATTCGTTTGATTTAAAGCCATTCGAGAGTGTTCAAAAACCTAATATTTTAATCTATACTGGACATGGATTATTGGATAGGTTGTTGAACGAGTCCTTAGCGTATGTTTTCAGCGTTTTGTATTTAAGCTTAATTACTCTATAGGTAAAGCATAATCAGGCTCTTTTCCAAACCACACATGTGCATAGTCTCCATTAATCCCTACACCCATTACTGTTAACGTGGACCAACTTCCAGCACCGATAATGACATTGTTATGTCCCATAGAATTTTTCCACAAGTCAAGCGCACGTGAAGGACTTATACCCATGCCACCTCTAGCTGAAATTTCGTAGCCATTTCCATTGTAAGACGTTAATTCGCGCGGTTTATCCCACATTTGTTTGGCATATTGGTGGTCGCCTGTATAACAAACTGGTGACCAAGAACCATTGGCAGACCAACTATGTAAGTTACAATCAATTCCCCTCTGATCCACCCCTTGTGATGGGGAATAATTATTAGAATCGATTACATGCGCCCTCGCTACTGTAGTTAGTGATCTTGAAATTGTGAATGGATTCAGCCCTAATGATTCTCGGTATTCATTGATTAATGTTGCCAATTCTTTTTCTTCATCTGTTAAATAATCTAAATCTATTATGTATGGCTTTTCGGTGATTATTAGCTCTTCAACAGATTCCTTCTCTTCAGTAGCATTTTCATATTTATGCGCGCGTGCTAAAAATGCTGAAAAATGACCTCTAGTTAAATTGTTCGAAGGTCTAAATGTCCCGTCCTCATAGCCATTCGTAATTCCCGCTGCAACTAGTTGTTGGACCGCTTCATATGCTGTGCTATTTTTAGGAACATCTTTAAAAGTTTGTTTGCCACTTGGTAAATTAAAGGCACGTGCGATGAAAATAGCCATATGACCACGTGTAACTTTTACGTTTGGCTTAAATGTGCCATCATCATAGCCCTTAATAATTCCTTGTTCAAATGCAGACTGGATATAACCACTATTTGGACTATGTTCAGGGACATCGCTGAAATTTGTAGGTCTTTGAGTACCGCTAAGTCCGACTGCTTTTGCTATCATAACCGCAACTTCCTCTCGCGTTAGAATATCATTCACGCCATATGTTTTCGTAGGCGCTACGATTCCCTTCTCTAACAAATACATTATCTCCTCATAGTTACTATGCTTCTCAGAAACATCACTAAATTGAGTCAAAGCCGCATGAACGTTTCCTATAGGCATTATTACAAATGCCAACAATAACGTAGTAATAAAAGTAATTAATCTCATATAATTCCTCCTCCTATCATTTAATACTAACAGACGGTTATTTAATTTTACATTTCATTCTTAAGATTCCAATTACAAGGGCTACTCAATTTGAGGGCTTTTTTGCTTTTTCAGGGTTGGTTTTAAAATTTTGCACACGATAGAAAATCGCATAAAAAAATCACCCTCCAATAATGAAGGGTGATTCGTTCAAAAGCCTTGTGGCTGTATGATTAAATTAAAAAGCCGCGTATGCCGTAGTTATTATAGAAAGTTTTAAACCACCACTCCTCAAAGTGGGTGTTCGCAGAAGCTTTCCTGCTTATCCTCATGCACCATGGTGTGAGGCCCGTCATTCCAACTCCAATAATAAAACTCCCTTTTACAGCTTAAAGGTTAAAACTTAATATTATACGAACAATGCAGCCTTTAAGGATATAATAAGGCATGTTAAACGATCTTGCAAGTAAGATGGTTTGTACAAAAAAGTCAATGGGCGAGTGTCCCAATTCAAACGTTTTCAAAATGAAATATCTCCAAAAACAAGAAACCGATTCATACTTTATTCACAAATGCGAACGAAAAATACGAACAACCTTTACTTAGTAGGGCGGAGTATGTAAGATAAAGGGGCATATATAGGGTTTACCTAGAAAATAATTAAAAGGAGGAAGCAGAAATGGCAGCTTATCCAAATTGTCCGAAATGTAATTCTGAATACACATATGAGGATGGAACGAACTTTGTATGTCCAGAATGTGCACATGAGTGGAGCACTGATGGAACAGAGCAGGAAGCAGATACGCTAATCGTAAAGGATGCTAATGGCAATCTACTTGCGGACGGCGATTCTGTTACAGTTATTAAGGATTTAAAAGTTAAGGGTAGTTCTTCAACATTAAAAATTGGGACAAAGGTGAAAAGCATTCGTCTCGTTGAAGGTGATCACAATATTGATTGTAAAATCGATGGCTTTGGTGCAATGAAATTAAAGTCAGAGTTCGTTAAAAAAGCATAATTACTGAAAAAAGAGTCGTGAAATGAATCGCTCCAACTTAATGTTGGAAGGCCATTCTAAATCGACTCTTTTTTTATTTTACGAATTGTGGACACACTTCAAAATCCGGGCGCAATTACAACAAGGTAAAATTGATTTTAATAAAAATTAGTAACTACTGTAACATTTAGGAAAGATATACGTTTTACTTGTGAAAAAACGAAATGAGGGAGATGGCATGGACAGACAGCGGAAAAACGAGCTAGAGCAACTTTATGAAAAATACGCGAAATCGTTATATTATTTTCTGCTGAAGATGTCTGGATCGGTACATATAGCGGAAGATTTAGTTCAAGAAACATTTGTGCGAGCCACGGTATCGTTGTCGTTTTATAAAGAAGAGGATGTGAGAGCATGGTTATTCAAAGTAGCACGGAACACATACCTAGATGAATGGCGCAAGCAAAAGAGACGAAGAACAATTCCGTTCGCACACTTATTTTGGAAAGATGAAATGCTAAGTCCATATGGGTTACCGGAAGAGGATTTTTTAACGCAAGAAGTGGCAAAAGATGTACAGGCGTTGCTGAAATTTTTGCCAGAAAATTACAGAATGATTTTATATTTACGTGAATATGAACAATTCACCTACTTAGAATTGCAGGAGGCACTAGAGCTTTCTGAGGGGCAGGTGAAAATACTTTTGCATCGTGCTCGCAAAAGGTTAGAAGAAATAGTAAAAAAGAATGGAGGTTTTCAACATGACTGAATGGTCGCAAAAGAATGAAAAAAGGATTTTAAGAAAATACCGTTTTACGTTAACATTTCGAGTGCTACGTATATTGCTAATATGCTTCGTTATTTATGCTCTCTATATAGCAGGGGTGTCCATTGTCTTTGAAAAAACGCGTCCTGATCTTAAGCATGCCTATAACTCTTTAATAGTACTTGAATGGCAACATCCAAATATTAAAGGTCGATATTCTATGGGCTTGCCTGCAGAAATAACACCATTTCTAACGCAAAAAATGAGTTATCCACTTGAGAAACAGGTAGGAAAGGAAAAAGTAGTAGTTGGTGAAATGCGTGTGGAAAAATCAATGTTAAATTCTAATTCATCTATGAGTATGAACTTAACGTCGACAAATACTTCACAACAATTTAATTTTAATTTACCAGAAGATCCTGTGACGGGAAAAGCAACCTCATCTCAACTTAACAACAATGTATGGAAGGCATTGGAAAAGTTACCTGAGGGAGCTGTAGCGGAAATGGCATTTTCGACTTCAACATTTAAAGAGCCTAAAGAATTGGTAAAAATGCTTGCTCCGTACGATGTCCGAATCGTTTGGATGCCATTATATACAGGTGAGTTTAAATCCTTTGAACCAACTTCTTCTGACCGCATTAGTGGCACAATTACCATTTATGATAGAATCGGGCTATCAGGTGGTTTAACAGCTAGTGATGATTATTCACATATATCTGAAGCACAGGACTTTACAAGTTTGAGAGATAGCCAGCATTGGATGTTAAAAAATATGGAAAAGCTTTTATCTGAAAAGGAAAGCTATTACGAAGGATTTCTAGGTTTACACCATTTGCAAGAACGCTATGATTATATTAAAAAGAATGGATTTCAAGCTTATGGTGCTGTTGTAACAGGACCGACAAAGAAGTTATTGATGCTTAAAGATCTAGAAGGTATTTCTAATGAAATGCTAGGGGATGTTGAACTTATGAACGGGTATAATTGGTGATGAAAGAAGTTGTCTCAAATACTTGAGACAACTTCTTTCTGCAAGGTAGAACATTATCTTTTAAACTTACGAAATAAAATAGCAAAAGCAGCACCGATTAGGGCGAAAATAGTATGTAAAAGTGCTATGTAGCTAGCTCCAATCAACAGTGTGCCGATTTCTGCGAATGAGTAGTAGGTGACATAGAGTGGGTTATTGATATTGTCAATAATGGCCCATACAAAAACAGGTACAGAGCTGATGGCAAAAACAATCCAAATATTTTTGTAAAAGAAATAAGTAAGACATCCAAAAATCGCGTACGATACAACAAAGCTTGTTTGATTGCCAAGTAAGGAAGAGTTAATGGCAAACATAAAGGATAGTACGATAAAAACAAGATGGAAAAATGTTACCGTTCTTTTCATTAGTAAAGGATAGCCTAGTGCTTGCTTTGAAGTAGCGAGCTGCCGACAATGCTCACAATTAGCTAAATGGTGTTCGACAAATTGTATAGTAGTTGTTTGGAGCGCTTGTTTCTTATACAAAGGTAATAAATCCTCTACAATTGAACATTCCTGTGACAAAAGCTTCCCTCCAATCGCTCCTTTCCATTATACGACTTTTTGGAGGAAATAAAAAAAGCCTTCCGCGAGTTCATTCGTTCGGAAAACTTGTACATGCACTTATTTAATTTGATGTTAACACTTCATTTGTCAAAGCTTGAATATCAATATGTGTTTTTTCTTTCACAGCATCCTTTAGGATCTCAGTACGGAAATAATGAACCGTAGCTTCAAGTGGAATAGCTAAAAGCTTGGAAAGAGCGGATTGATACATATACACAAATTCTTTATCTGTGTTTCCGCGTTTTAGCTCCGCAAAGGCTTCATAAAATTGGTCAAGCTTATCAGCAAACTCGAGTAGGCGACCTTCTATAGTGCTGTCCTTACCTTCTTTCATGCGCTCAATGAAGACCGCTTGAAACTCTTGCGGAATCTCATCAATAATGAATTTCTCCATCATTTTTTCTTCCACATGTGCAAGCATTTTTTTTAGCTCTGGGCTTGCATGCTTTACCGGAGTTTTAATATCGCCGATAAATACTTCAGCAAAGTCGTGATTGATGGTTTTTTCATATAATGATTTCCAATTGATCGTAGCTCCATTCATCTCCTCAAGTGTGGCAAAAAACATCGCATACTGTGATACCTTCCAAGAGTGAGCAGCCACATTGTGCTCTTCAAACTTGAAGCGTCCAGGGCATCGAATAATACGCTCTAGGTCATTAAGGCTTGTAAAAAATTGATGAATACCTATAAAAATCACTCCTTTTTGTTCTATATGTGCATGTTACTATAATACATACCCTCTTTGTGCAAATTTCAAACAATTTTACAATGATTCAATTTGCGTTTACAAAGGATTCACAATTGGCGATAAAGCGTGCTTGTGTTGAATGCTATAATGATGGGGAATGAATCAATTATGTGTCCGCATAATTGCGTCCGGAATCGGCTTTGTGCTAGCACAAGGAAATCCTTTTCGATTCCGTGAAAAGGGGAGTAACGCAACATGATTTCAATTTATACAATTCTTCTTTACATACATATTTTAAGTGCTGTTCTTTCGATTGGGCCTTTGTTCGTTGTTCTAACAATTGTTAAGAAAATGCGTATAGCGTCTCATGTTGAAATGTCACCTTACATTGAGGCATTTAAAGGAGCGATTACGATCGTCAAGCATTCGGGGCATGTTCTTGTTGCATCCGGTATTTTATTAATGTGGCATGCAGGCTATCATTGGAGTACCTCGTGGATTGTTCTTACATTTCTCGTGATGTTTGCCTCCATTGTTTTTTTAGCAAGAGCGTTCAAGCCAACTTTGCAAACATTCAATACACCTGCCTATGACCAGCAAAAATTTGCCGCACTGCTACATCGCAAAGCATGGATGTATATTTTGTTATTGCTAATCATGTTATGGCTAATGGTAGCAAAACCTGTGCTTTGGTAAAGAATAAAAATCGCACCCTGAGTTTTTTATGTTGCTGCCGCTACGTTTCATTGCGCTTTCGCACAAAAAAGATCTATTGGCTGAAGTTTCGTTTTACTAGAAGATACATGCTATGTGAAGTGGTTGATTGGAGTGGAGACTGAGCGACTCCTTGGGGATTAGCGTCGCAAATGAGACCCTGGAGCGAGCAACGAGAGTGAAGCGGCTCATCGGACGCCCCCAGGAAAGCGCTCAGTCGGAACGGAAATTAACCCCTCGTTTTGCCAAAGAGCCATACTGTATTTCATTGACACAATACACAATAGTTTTTCAACAATATGAAAAATTCGCACCCTGAGAGGAGTGCGAATTTTTTTCTTCAATCGTTAAGCAAGCGTTTGAAATAGCTTTTGCGAATAAATATATAACTACCGAAAAACAGGGCAAAGAAGCATAAAGAGCTCACCATAGAAACTTGCAAAAATGCTGTTGAAACCATTGCTCGCATGGCAAATAAAGTAGCGAATAACATCGTAATGGCTATCGCGAATGGTACAAATATAAGGATAGCCAGCTCCTTAGAAACAACTGTGAATAACTCTTTTTTAGATAGCCCAAGTTTCCGTATGCCTTCGTACTTTTCTTTTTCCTGAAGAAGTGTCGTTTGTAAATAAAAGTAGAGTATACTCATAGCCGCACTTAAGAAAATCAAGCTCAACATAGAGCCGATAAAAAACATAACACTTTTTGTAAACATTTCTACGTCATATAATTCAATTTTTGAAGCTACATAACGCTCCCCTGATATAGACGGCATATTCCTAATAATTTCTTGCGCAAGTTCTGTATGTGCTGTCCAATTGCCTAGTTCAAATAAATAAGTTTTATAAACAGGGGAATCGATATTGTTATAAAGGTGATCAGGCACAATAAAATATGTTTGCTGGAAGCCAGTAGATAATAAGTTTCGCTCATCAACAGAAGCAAGTTTAAGGTTTTTGAGATAAGGATCTGCAACTGTATTTGTTATTGGCAACAGTTTACGATCGCCAGCAACAGCTATAAATTCATCGTTATTTAAGCTAACCTTTTGATTTTTTAACAGATTATAATTAGAAACTGACATATAACCGAGTCGTTTATCTATATTTGATTTAAATTCAATGAAATATTTTTCTGAATCCACTGCGGATAATTGGTTTTCAAGATATGCAATATCAGCTGCTACCTTGCCTGCGTTAGCTTTAGAATCTGCAATGTATTGAAAACTGTAAGGATAGTTCTCTTCACTATCCTTTTTAACATTATAGTAAGAGCTAAATAAAACGCTTGTACTTAAAAAGACACCGCTTAATAAGAGTGTGATTAAAAATAGTATATTTGCGTGCGATTTCATTTTCGCATTGAGATTGGAGGCCAGTAGCATATTTGTTTTTTTCATATAGGCTGACGATCTTTCAAAAGTTTTTAGCAGGAAGCGCATTCCTTGTGAGATGACTAAATAAATTGTAGAAAGACCACTAACGAAAAACACTATATAGTAAAGAACTCCAAGACTCTCTACGAGGTCAGGATTGATTTTTAATAAATAAGCTAGAGCAGCAGAAATAATAATACTAATGAATAATAAAAGATAATGTGGTTTTAACGATTTTTCAATAACGGCGTCACTTTTTAAAAGCTGAATGGACGCTTCTTTATTAATAAATCTTGTCATTATTTTTGAAATCACAACGAATAATACAAGGAATAAACCAATCGTTAAACCAATTGCTTTAATAGGCATATACATACCGAAAGTTTCTGCTTTTAAAACAACCTTGGCACCCATTAAGAAGAGAGGTGCAATGACAAGCCCAAGAATAATGGCTGTAATAATCGCCATGACACCGATTAAAATATTTTCACGAAAGACTAACGTACGAATCTGTTTCATCGATGCACCAGTAATCATAAAAATACCAAGTGTTTTTGTTTTTTTCTTTAAAAAGGCCATGATGGAATAGGCGATATAAATAAATGAAAATAAATAAATGAGCAAACTCGCCAACATTAATGCAAGGCCAAGAGTTGAGTCGGGATCTAAACTTGCAAGACTCGGATGAAATACGATGACTGTAAATAGAAAGAAAATAATAATAGAGAACATACTGCTAAGGAAATACGAAACGTAAGTCCATTTATCACGTAAAATGTTTTGAACAACGATATGATTAAAGCTCATGCTGTCCACCACCTAAAAAAGCAAGTGTGTCCATGATTTCCTGGTAAAATTGTTTGCGATTATGACCACGATGAATTTCGTTATATAATTTACCATCTTTAATAAATATAATTCGATTGGCAAAGCTTGCTACATAAGGATCATGTGTCACCATTAAAATAGAAGTTTTCAGTTCCGTATGAATCGAACTAAATAAGTGCATGACATCGTTTACTGCTTTTGAATCGAGATTCCCTGTAGGTTCATCTGCCAACAATAAACTTGGCTCATGAATAACTGCACGAGCAATAGCTACACGTTGTTTTTGCCCACCAGAAATTTCATATATCCGTTTTGGCAGAAGCTCTTCAATTCCGAGAAATTGAGATACATGTTGAAGTCGTTGCTGCATTTTATCGGCAGGTAAACTATCTAAAGTTAACGGTAATAAAATATTTTCTTTCACCGTCAATGTGTGTACAAGATTAAAATCTTGAAAGACAAAGCCTAATTCTGAACGTCGGAACTTTGCAAGTTCTTCATCATCTAAAGAATAAGGATTTCTATTATTTATAAGAATTTCGCCAGCAGTAGGGCGATCGATTGTTGACACGCTATTTAAAAATGTAGTTTTTCCACTTCCTGAAGGCCCCATTACGGCTACGAATTCGTTCTCACCAAGCTGAAAATCTATACCTTTCAATGCCTTATATGTGATCTCGCCGATATATTCTTTTTGCAGATTGGTTACTTGTAGGATTGAGCTTCCCATTTTTGAACAACTCCCTTACTTTGATGGAATAGCTTAAGTATAAAGAAGGAGCAGCATTTTACCTATTTGGCTAAATGACGTCAATATGACAATGTTGTCATATTGGGCTTATATTCATGATTTTTTCACGCTATTTGAAAAGTCTATGGAAAAGGTAGTGACGCGCTTATAGGATTGTAAAGTAAAAGGATGCTCTAATACAGTCAAAATCTTTTTCACTAAATATAAGCCTATACCTGTTGCCTCACCACTCGCTCTTCCTTTTACCCCTGTATAAAATAAATCAAAGACACGTGAAATTTCACTCTCGGGAATCGTTTCTCCACAGTTTATAATGCGTAAAGTAGCCTCACCATAAATAATTTGAATAGTGCTTTCAGAATCACTATATTTAATGGCGTTATTGATGATTTGATAAAGCACGACTTTTAACCATTTACGATCGGAATAAATAATCGTATTTTCAACAATCGTCACTTTTGGAAAAACTTCTTTGGCGATGAAATAATCCTTTAAATCATTAACGACTTCCTTCGTAAGCATTTTTAATGAAAGTGCTTCTATTTTTAAGTCAGCCACTAGATTGGACGTGCGTTCATAAGTAAGTAGCTGATTGAGGGTAAACGTCAGCTTATCACATTCCTGATTAATTGTTTGCAAGTACTCGGATTGATTAGTTGAATTTGATTGGATCATCAGCTGAATAACCGACAATGGCGTTTTCATTTGATGGGCAAAATGTGAAAGTACAAGCTGTTTTTCTTTCCCTTGCTCCTCTAGATATTGCTGCTGTGTTAAGTATACATATTGCATTTGTCGTAGTTTTTTGCTGTAGGCTTGCTCCATCGTAGCCTGTGGTTCATGCAGATAGAGGTCATCGCCTGTTAATGTGCTCTTCTGCAAATGAGTATAGAGCTTTCTTCTTCGAAAATAACGTCCAATCAACCAAATGATAAATAGGAAGCTCACGAGAAAGATAAAATAAAGATAGTGTGAAGACAAATCATCCAATGAATGAATGATCCATGGTAATAATAGAAAGCTTACACAATAAAGAATGATTACACTTACATGATCTCGAAAGAAGAGCTTCATTCTTCTGCCTCCACTAATTGATAACCAAGTCCGCGAATTGTTTTAATTTCTAGTCTAGATTGGATCGCTCCGAATTTTTTGCGTAATCGGCCAATATTAACTGATAAAGTGTTTTCCTCAACGAAGGATTCATCATCCCAAATGGCACTTAACAATTTTTGACGAGGAACAACGTTAGGATAAGCTTCAAATAGTAATGTGCTAAGCTGCATCTCTTTTAATGTTAGTAGGCTCTCATGCTTTTCGGTGTAAAGACGAACTGTATTAGCATTTAATGTTGTATTTGCAATAGAGATTGAATTAGAATCGGAGGAAGCATATTCTCCGTATGTACGACGAATAAGACCGTTCACCTTTGCCATAAGCACATCTAGCGAGAAGGGCTTCGTAATAAAATCATCCGCACCATTTTCAATACCATATACTTGATCGATATCATTAATACGAGCAGATACAATGATAATAGGACAGTTGGACAGCTGACGGATTTTCCGCGACCAAAAGTACCCATCATAGGTTGGCAAGTTAATGTCCATAACCACTAGATGGGGTTGAATAGCTTGAAATTCTTCTACTATATGATTAAATTGTTGGACGGTATAGCATTCAAATTGATATTTAGATAAATGCTCCTCAATGATTTTTGAAATATTGATATCGTCCTCTATTATGTAAATTTTGTACATAGTATCGACCTCTCTTTATTAACATACTATTAATGTACCCTGATTTTTATAAATTCATAAATATGGCTCATAACCAAAACGTGGGGTTGATTTCCGTTCCGACTGGGGGCGTCCGATGAGCCGCTCCAAGGTCTCGGGCCAATAGGATGTTGGTCACGAAGGCGTTATCACAGGACGTGATGATTTTAGCCTTCGTTCCTCTATATCGTTGATCCCCGAGGAGTCGCCCAGTCGGAACGAAGATCAACTATTTCATAGCATATACTTTAATAAACATCATTCCTAGCTTTTGGCGAAGAGCTAAAAATATTTACATTAATATAGTAATTGTAACTTGAAATTATAAAAAAGAGCCACCACAAACCCAATTGGGAATGTGATGACCTCTTTCATTTATTTTTTGGAATGTGGAAGGTGATAGTCGTTCCTTCATTTAACGTGCTTGTAATTTGTAATCTCTGTCCGTAAATCCTTTTAAGACGTAAATCTGTATTACGTAGCCCTACGCCAGAGTTTGGCGAATAGTCACCGGATTGTAATTCATCTAATAGACTTGAATCAATTCCAACCCCATTATCTATAACGCTTACTGCAACATGATTCGGACAATCTTTTATACGAATACAAACTGTACCGCCATCTTCCTGTTTTAATACACCATGAACAATTGCGTTTTCCACTAAAGTTTGTAAGGAGATAGGGGGGATTTCAATATTTATATTGTCATCAATATCCCATTCGATATTTAGTAAGTCCCCAAAACGCTGCTGACTAATATAGAGATATGACCGTACTAGTTCTAACTCATCCTTAAGTGACACTACTCGCTGTAAATTCCGCACATCAAAGCTGGCATGTAGATATTCACCAAAATGATGCATTAAGTCAATCATTCGGTCTGTATCGATCGTACTAAGTGATGCAATTGAGTTTAATGTATTAAATAAAAAATGAGGCTGTATTTGAGCTTGAAGCCAAGCTGTCTCCAAATGTAGTCGTTGATTGATACTGTATTTTAAATCGATTAAGGCTCTACCTCTTAGCTTTAACTCTAAAGAATTAATTGGCTTCGTTACATAATCATTTGCACCATGGGCGAAACCAGTATAAATATCCGCGGGATAATTTCGAGCTGTTAATATTAAGACAGGTAATTCAAGTAATGAGTAATGCTCTCGAATAATTTCAGTTAATGCATAGCCTGATATATAAGGTAACATCGCATCAATAATGACTAAATCCCACTCTTCTCGCTGTAGTACCTCTAAGGCCTTCTCACTGCTAGTAACTGTAGTAACAGCATATTCTGTAGTTGCAAATAAGCTACGCATAATTGTTAAGTTCACAGGATCATCATCGACCATTAAAATGTTGAATTGCTTTTCCATTGTCGGGGATGAATTATTTTCTGCAATAGGAAGCTGTATGTCCTCTTCCTCTATATAACCTTGCCCTTCATTAAAGTCTCCCTCTGCTAATGGTAAGGTGAAAAAGACATCCGATCCTTTGTTAGGAATAGAGTGTATTTGTAAAGTTCCTCCATGTAATTCGATCAGCCTCTTTGAAATTAATAACCCAAGGCCGATTCCATCATTATTATCATTTCCTTGTTCGTAAGGGGAAAATAGACGACTTTGGATATCATCATCCATGCCTAACCCAGTATCACGAATATGGATGACAGCCATATTATTTTCAATTTGGGCGTTGATTTTTATAGATCCTGCACTCGTATATTTAATGGCATTGTGTAGGAGATTAAAAAGAATTTGAATCAATCGGTTTTCATCGGCCACCACATTAGGGAATGACCTAGGAATTGTTGAACTCATTTGAATCTGTTTACCAATTGTTATAAAGCGCAACAAATCAAAAACACCATAAACTGTCCCTTGAATGCTGACGTTCTGTTTATGGAGATGCAAATTACCTTCTTTTAAACGAGTAAAGTCTAATATGTCATTTAATGAAAATGACATGCTTCTCCCGATATCAATAAGATGTTTTAGGTTTTGTTTATCATCAGCCATAAGCTTATTGTTTGGATTATCGTAAATGGATTGCCCTAACGTAATCATTTTATTCATAGGATCCCATAGCTTTTGTGAGCTACTAGATAAAAATTCGTCTTTCAAAGCATCATCTTTTTGTAATTTAGCAATCAATTGATGAATCTGCTCTTTATTTTCAAAAAAACGTTTAAACCAATAGCCTGAGAAACCGAGCATCATAAACAAATAATCGAAGGGATACATCGGTATATCAAAAGAATAGTTGTTTTTGATATAAGCCCATATGATGCCATTCATTGTACCAAGGGCCGTCAATGCAATAAAAGCAGTGCTTTGCGTTTGATTTTCAAGATACTCTCTTAAAGCAAGTGCTACTACAGTTAAAAATGAAATGATATACAGTATAAAGTAAAGAGGATTTATTGTGTATAACCAATTAATCGGTAGGATGATAGTGAAAAATGCTGAAAGTGCGTAGAAAGCAAAGAACCACTGAAAGCTTTTAGCATGACGATATTTGACTAGTAAAACACGCATAAATTGAACAAAGAAAAAAGAAGATCCGAGAAAAATAATTGAAGATAACTTAAAAGACCATACATAATCAAGATGTAACCAGTTGAGCATAGATGGATCATGTGATATTAACTCATCTGCTAAAGGTAAAAGAAAGCCTATTGTGAACAGTAAAACAACTGGTTTTGGATAAATAAACAAAAACACAAGGCTACTAAAAAGTGCAAACAACAAGAGCGTTATTGAAATTATAGCAAAAGATAAATTATTAATAATTTGTTGGTGCGCCATAGCTGAAGCGGAGGTAAACCAGATTTTTTTATTAATAGTAGGACTTATTGTTGTATCGAAATTAGAAATATGTAAAATTATGTCAAGTTCAGGCTGCTCATTTGTAAAGTAATGCGTATAAGTAGCAACTTGACCGTGATGACTATGTGAATCAGTAGCTACTTTTCCTGACTGTTCAACTAACTTCCCGTTAAGGTACAATGCTGAGGCAGTTGACACTGCTGGAATCCGAATGGCATAACGATTATCTTTGGGAGCATTGTCATTGAGTAATATTTTTAAACGATATGTACCGTATCGTTCTGCGGTTGCCTCAGGTTCTTGCATAGGAATCACCCGGGTAGCTTGTTCAGATAATTGGAGAGACTTGTTATGATCAATATTTAATGGATCTATTAATAATCCGGGATAGTAGAGCCATTCCCCATCTAAGTAAAGGACTTCTTTATCGGATAGCTGATGATCCCGTAGATCAAATACACCTTCCTGGGCAATAGGTTGCTCACTGGAAGGGAGAAAATAGGTTAGCCATAGTATACGAAGTGTAGTAAGAACTATGAAAATTAAAATGATGAAAAGCGAATGTCGTATTGTCGCTTTTTTTAAAAGTGACATAAGAACCTCCGAAATTTACTGAATGTATTAAAAGGCCTATATTTACCATGCCATGAAATATAGAAAATGGGAATAAGAAATTTATAAAAAGGATACTTTCAGACTAATCAGAAAGAGTTGGTTTCCACTTCGGGCTACTCGTTTTCACACGAGAGTAGCGTGAGATCGTAGCTACTGCCTGTTGTATGTGTTAATTATATTTTTGGTGAATTAGTTTTCATTAAGGGATGTGAGTATAATTTCAAGGGGAGAAATAATCTGGTGTAGGTACATTCAAGCTAAAGCCTCCACGATTATGCAAAAGGCATACTATAATACCTGTTTACCAATAAGTTTAGGCATCGAGGGTATTTTTCTCGATGCCTAGAATTATTCAACAGATAGAGCGTTAAACAGCTCGGTCGTTTCTTGCTTTGGTAAAATACCGAGATCCGTCATCAATATACTTTTAAAGGTGTTGTAAACCTTTACTGCACCTGCTCGATGATCAACTGCTATATAGTGCCTCATTAGCTGTTGGATAGTTTTATCGGAATAGGGGGTATGTTCTACTGTTAAAAGTAATATATGCTCTCGTTTTTCCACATCATCTATTGCTGTATAATGCTCTACTAAATCATGAAGTAAAAGAGTAAATTTGTTGTTCATAAAACTTGCTTTACTAGTAATCCAGGGATAATCTAATGAGTTCATAAACTCACCTTGGTAATTTTGTACGAGCGCCTCAGCTCTCTCTACATCAATCTTGCCAGTCTCCGTTTTACCATTTAAAATATGCTCCAAGTCATGGGCATC
This sequence comes from Lysinibacillus sphaericus, assembly GCF_015844675.1. Lineage (GTDB taxonomy): Bacteria > Bacillota > Bacilli > Bacillales_A > Planococcaceae > Lysinibacillus > Lysinibacillus sphaericus_E. Next base: position 16,341 of record NZ_LDGC01000094.1, read on the forward strand.
ACATTGAAAATCCTCTAATTGCAAAACATAGCAGCCGTTTGCATACTGTATGACTTCTGAATAACCCAATGCTGAAAGCGTAGTGCGTAGATAGGAAACTGTTGTATGTAACTGCACTCGTGCCTTTTTACATTCCGTGTCTGCCCATAAAGCTTCGATGATTGTATCGCGAGGCACATGACTATTAAGGTTGGAAAGAAGAAAAGCAAATAACTCTTTTGTTTTAAGCGTTCTCCAATGGACTGCTTTGTTATTATGTAAAACAACGAATCCTCCAAAGCATTGGATCGTAAGTGCGGGTTTATTTCGTAATTCTATAGGATTCGGTTTATTTTCTAGGTGAAGGAGTTCTTGGATTCTATTAATAGTTGTCTCTAGACGAGCTTTTGAAATAGGCTTTAATAAATAGTCAAGGGAGTGAATTTCAAATGCTTGTACTGCGTAGTCTCGATACGCAGTGACAAATACGATATAAATATTTTTGTTCCATTCTTTTAGAAGCTGTGCAATCTCTAAGCCGTTCATGCCAGGCATTTCAACATCTAAAAATGCCACTTGGAAATCCAAGCTTGGTCCCTCTGCAAGCAAATCTTTTACAGTAGTAAAAGATCTAACGACCTCTATTGAATTAAATTCCTTTAACTTTTTCTCCATGTTTATAAGCGCTAATGGCTCATCATCCATTACTATCGCTCGAATCAAAAAGGCCACCAACTTTCTAATGTTTACTAACCTGATATCAATTATATTCCAGTGGAGTAGGTTAAATTAAAATATCAATGACTGACCCCTTATACGGATGTATGGGCATTTGCTACTGCAATATTTAGATTGACCGCATTTTGCATAACACCCATTTGCACAGTATATTGTAGCTTCATCGGTTGAGAAGACATTACTGTATTAATTTCCAACCTATATTCCTCCTCTACCATATTATCGGATAAAAACACTTATTTTCCAACATATAAAGATTGCAAATAGAGTTCTAATATTACCTCCATAAAATTGTTCTTTTACCAAAAATATATTCGTTCTTGTATATTTTTCCGAATTTATAGCAATAATTCGTAATATCAGGTCTGTTGTCCTGAATGATTGCTTGTATTCTCTAGCATTAAGAGCCTAAATCTAGTGTGCTAGCAGAAGACTGCGAAATAATAAAATGTGGAGGTTACAAAATATGAAAAAACAAGCTTTAGCTTTAGCAGTAACATTAACCTTGGGATTAAGTTTATTTGCCAGTCCGTCATCTGCAAAGGACAAACTCTCTTTTATGCCATTCGATGCATTTTGGGGAATCTCGAAAATTTACAATTTAACTTTAGAAGATTATGAGCCAATGTTCGACTCAGACGCAAGGTGGTTTTATCCAGAGCAAAATTTAAATATAGCCGAAAAGAATAATGATAATTCGCCGAAAGACCAACACTTTGTTGAGGCCGGAGATACTTTATTTACAATTGCACGTGTGAATGATGTGTCAGTGGAAGAGTTGCAGGAATGGAATAACCTTGATTCTGCTGATCTAATTTATGTAGGTGAATCATTGGCTATCAAAGCTTCTGCAGCAAAACCTAAAACGACCGAAAGCAAACCTAAAACGGTAGCAACGACATCAAGAAAAAAGCAAGCGACAGCTTCAAGTAATAAAGTTGCGACATCTAGTACAAAATCAGTGAGTATTCCGACAACTACGGGCAAAACGTTCACAATGCGAGCAACAGCCTATACAGCATATTGCGAAGGATGTTCGGGAATTACAGCGAATGGAACAGATATAAGATCGAATCCAAACTTAAAGGTAATTGCTGTTGATCCACGAGTAATTCCTCTTGGAACAAGGGTTTGGGTTGAAGGTTATGGTGAAGCAATTGCAGCAGATACTGGTGGAGCGATAAAAGGTAATAAAATTGATGTATTTATTCCTACCGAGGGACAAGCTCGTCAGTGGGGCGTCAAAAATGTAATTGTAAAAATTTTAAATTAATGTAATTGTGAGGGTGTCTCCTTGAATTGGAGATACCCTTTTTATAGGTTTACAAAATTTACGCCTTAATCAATGATTCGTAAAATTCCCATTGAACTTGCATAAGTGGAAGGATTGTTGGAAACCATCAAAAAGAGGAGGGATTTTTATGAAAAAAATGAGCTTAATAATAATTTCTTTATTAGTATTTGTTGGTGGTTGTAGTTTCTTTGAAAAGAAGGAGCAAAAAGTGGCAGTTAACGCAAATTCAGGGTTAACTGCAACCGCGAAAGTAATTGGTAAAAATAATGAAAGCTATGGCAATGCATATTTTGAGGAAGAGGATAATGGGGTTAAGATGACACTCGCACTATCAGGATTGCCAGCAGGAAAACATGGCATTCATATTCACTCCGTTGGGAAGTGTGAACCACCGACATTTGAATCAGCAGGTCCTCATTTTAATCCTACGAGTAAAGAGCATGGGAAGGATAACCCTAAAGGATATCATTTAGGAGATCTTCCAAATTTAGAAGTTGGAGAAGATGGTAAAGTGGATCTAAACTTTTTAGCTGAAGGGCTAACATTAGAAAAAAATGCTGCCAACTCATTGTTACGTGAGGGGGGCACTACATTAATCATTCATGAATCAGAAGATGATTATAAAACGGATCCTTCGGGGAATTCTGGTGCTAGAATTGCTTGTGGCATTATTCAATAAGGACAATGAATCGACTGTATCTAAAGAAAATCACTTTAGATACAGTTTTTTTGTTTTAAGGGTAAAAATCGACAACAAATGATTAATGTCCCGAGATCATTCATTTTTGATTCAAGGAGGATATTTGTTAAAACGTATTTTTTTTATACAAGTTGATTGGAGTGGAGGCTGGGTGACTCCTTGGGGATCAGCGTCACAGATGAGACCCTGGAGCGAGCAACGCGAGTGAAGCGGCTCATCGGACGCCCCCAGGAAAGCGCCCAGTCGGAACGGAAATCAACCTCACGTTATGGTGATGAGTATTTTTCTTATAAAGAAGAAGTAAATGGTTACTTCAATAATGAACATGCATTTTTTATACATATAGAAATTGAAATTGTTTTCTTAGAAAAAGAATTTAATGGTTTAATGTAGATAATTTCGGTTCGAAGAAGTTATTGATTTAGTAAAGAAATATTAGGCATTTGAGGGAAATGGTATAATTATAAAAGACTGAATTTATAATAAATTAATTGACATTAATATACTAAATTTGATAATTTTAAATAGATTCTTATTTATAACCAAGGGGGAAGGTTACTATGAAGAAAAAACAATTCAGGTTATTAATGCTATTAAGTGCCTTTGCGCTATTGATTTTAGCTGCATGTGGTTCGGATAGCGGAGCAGGTTCAAAGGACTCGGATAAGGATGATTCGACAGCATCCGCTAAGCCGAAATTTTTGAACTTATTAACAGGTGGAACACAAGGTACTTACTATGCACTAGGTGGGACATTTGCTGATTTAATTTCTAAAGAAACAGACATTAAAACAACTGCTGAAGTATCTCAAGCATCTGCTGCCAATATGACGGCTTTGCAAGATGGTAAAGGTGAAATTGCTTTCGTGCAATCAGATATTGCTTTCTACGCTACTGAAGGAACAAAAATGTTTGATGGTAAAAAAATCGATACAATTGCTGCTCTAGGCGCACTTTATCCAGAAACAGTACAATTAGTAACGACTGAAGCATCAGGCATTAAATCATACGCGGATTTAAAAGGGAAAAAGGTTTCTGTAGGTGCACCAGGTTCTGGAACTTACGCAAATGCTGAGCAACTACTTGAAATTCATGGTTTAACAATGGATGATATCAAAGCACAAAACCTTGATTTCGGTGAGTCTGCAGACGGTCTTCAATCTGGCCAAATTGATGCAGCATTTATTACTGCGGGTACGCCAACAGGTGCTGTTGAGGCATTAAATGCAACAACTAAAATAAATATCATCGGTATGGATGCTGGTAAAGCGGATGAATTAATTGCTAAGTATCCTTACTATGCAAAAGATACAGTAAAAGCTGGTACGTATGGTATCGCGAAAGATACTGAGACAGTTTCGGTGCTTGCAATGCTTGCGGTGAAAAAAGATCTTCCAGAAGATGTTGTTTATTCAATGACGAAAGCTATTTATGATAACAAAGATAAAATTTCGCACCCGAAAGGGCAATTTATCAAAGCTGAGACAGGTTTACAGGGTATTAACATTGACGTTCACCCAGGTGCTCAAAAATACTTTGATGAAAGTAAATAACAGAACATTCGAAGGTTAAATGTAGGTTTTATCAGGCGAATCTAACGTTATTTTCTTAAATACAAAGAGGCTCGGATTGCGTAAAGCTTCGAGTCTCTTTTCTTCCTTAGTAGTGATAAAAGCGAATAGCTTTTTAAGTGGGGGAACTGATGTGGTGCGAAAGAGAACGTTAATTATTGTTTTAGCTTTTTTATGCATTTGCTTTAATATAGTCATTTTTCTTCCTCTTCAAAAGGTATTCGTATTTACGGAAACACGTATAAATGACCCGATAATGCATTATATACCACTTACAACTGAGGATACATTTGATATTAGATACACTCACTCTATCCATAAAACGGATGTACTCGAGCATTATAAATGTGTAGACGGAACGAGTATTCAAATGTTAGGGATGGAGTATGAGAGTTTAGCAATCGGCATGCCAAGCTATGCAGAGGAAAATCAAACATTAACAGAACGAGATGGTAAATATTTTTTGCAGTTTGACAACGAAGAAGTCATTAAAAATTTTACGATCTATATAGGCGATTTAGATTTAGACCTTGTATTAGATTACAAAGATTATGAATACGATTTAAAAAAAGATTTACAAAGGGGAAAATCCTATTTATTTGAGGTGAAGCGTTTATCGCTTTATGAACAGTGGAAAGGAGCAAGGATGAAATGACGACACAGCATAAATCAAACGAAGAAGTGAAAAAAGAAGAATTCGAACAAATATCAGCGGAAGAGCAGCAAGCAATACTTGAGAAATATGATATTGAATCTAATGTACGAACGGTATCGGGCGTTATGAAGCATATCATTTTCTTTGGACTACTAGCATTTTCGTTGTTCCAGCTTTACACAGCAATTAAAGGTCAATTTCCAGCGCAAATCCAGCGCACGATACATTTAGGTTTTGGTTTGACCCTAATATTCTTACTCTTCCCTGCTCGAAAAAAAGCGGCAAAGAATAAAATTGCATGGTTCGATTATATTTTAGCGATATTATCTATTGTAGTAGGTTCGTATTGGACAATGAATTATTCAGAGCTTGTTAAGAGTAATGGTACCATTACACAAACAGATTTTATTGTGGGCCTCATAGCTGTTGTATTAGTGCTTGAGGCAGCCCGCCGTGCAGTAGGGTTACCGATTACTATCATTGCTGTAGGTTTCTTAATCTATGCATATTTCGGACCGTATTTCCCGGATTTCCTGGCACATAGAGGGCAAGATTTTGAGAGTATTGTCAATCTCATGTATTTTACGACAGATGGTATTTTTGGAACACCAATTAGTGTTTCTGCCACATTCATTTTTGTGTTTTTACTTTTTGGAGCATTCCTTGTAAAAACGGGTGTTGGTCAATACTTTAATGATTTAGCGGTATCTCTTGCAGGTAAATTAATTGGTGGTCCTGCAAAAGTAGCGGTATTTTCTAGTGCGCTTCAAGGTACAATTTCGGGAAGCTCTGTAGCGAATGTTGTAACATCTGGATCCTATACGATTCCGATGATGAAAAAGCTTGGCTACCGTAAAGAGTTCGCAGGTGCGGTTGAGGCAGCGGCATCTACAGGTGGGCAGTTAATGCCTCCAATTATGGGTGCGGCAGCGTTTTTAATGGTTGAGTTTATCGGTCGTGGAATTACGTATTGGGATATTGCGAAGGCGGCGGCGATACCTGCATTACTTTATTTTACAGGTATTTGGATTATGACTCATTTCGAGGCGAAACGTGTAGGTTTAAAAGGTTTACGTGATGATCAAATGCCAAATCGTCGAGAAGTATTTAAGAAAATTTACCTTCTATTACCGATTGTTGCAATCATCGTTTTAATGTTAACAGGTACAGCGGTAATGCATGCTGCACTATACGGTATTCTTATTTCTATTGGTGTTGCCATGTTTAATAAGGAAACACGTTTAAAACCGAAAGATATTATTGATGCATTAGTTGAAGGGGCACGTACAGCACTTGGTGTAGTAGCGGCAACGGCCTGTGCAGGTATTATCGTAGGTGTTGTTGTGAAAACAGGTCTAGGCCTAAGTTTAGCGAATAGTTTAGTAGAATTAGCTGGTGGTAGTATTATTTTAACACTGATATTTGTTATGATTGCTTCCCTAATTCTTGGGATGGGGGCTCCGACAACAGCAAACTATGTAATTACGTCAACAATTGCTGCTCCGGCAATCGTGGCATTATTATCGCCGAATACACCACAAGAATTAGTACCAGTAGTCGTTTTATTATCGGCACACTTCTTTGTATTCTATTTTGGTATTATTGCTGATATAACACCACCTGTTGCACTTGCTGCTTTTGCGGCTTCGGGAATCTCTGGGGGAGATCCGATTAAAACGGGTGTAAACTCAGCGAAGCTTGCTATTGCAGCGTTTATTATTCCGTATATGATTGTATTCTCACCTGCGTTGTTAATGATAGATACAACTATACCTCAAATTATATGGGTAGTATTCACAGCTATCACAGGAATGGTAGCGATAGGTGCGGGAGTAATCGGTTACTGGTATCGCAAAATGCTTTGGTTTGAACGCATTATTGCGATCGCAGCTGGTTTACTTCTGATCTATCCAGAAAAATTTTCAGATTGGGCAGGCTTAGCTATCTTTATTGCAATGTTTGTTATCCAATACGTAACACAGCATAAAGGTAACGATGATGACAATCGAAATAGTAAAACGGGTGCTATAGCTTAAGGAAGAGAAGGTAAAAAGGCTTCTAACCAATATGATATTAAATAAAAAGAATCTGCTCATTTTCTGAGTTAGTAAGTGCATGCCTTGTAATATCTACAAGGAATTTGACTTACAAGCTGCAGGAACGAGCAGGTTCTTTTTATTTTGTAGTTGAAAATGAAAGTAGGATAAGAAACATCTATATAACTTAACGCTAAAAAAATCAATAAAAATGATTATCAAAATATGTTCAAATACCAGCAAAAGTTGATTTGCATGCTTTTGTGAAGATTGTTAGTGTTGATAACTGTAATAAAGGTTAGCCATTTAAAGGGAGTTATCCTTTGTTATATTTTCAATGCGTTGAAAGGAGATTTCTATATGAAAAAAGCGAGCTTACTTTTAATGATCATCCTTTTAGTCTTTTTTCAATTCTCTTTGAGTTATCAATCTGTTTATGCGTCAAGCGGCGATGAAAATGATACTGTAGCATCGAGAAATTTAGAGGATGAAAGTATTCAAAAAGATGATGAAAACAAACCAAAGCCAGAAGATGCCTTTATAACGAAAGATCTTGGAAATGGCGTTGCGATTATTAAGCATTATTTTGGTATAGCAAAGGATTATATTATTATCCCTAGTGAAATCGGAGGTAAACAAGTTATAGAAATAGGACGTGGAGCATTTTCGGATAAGAAGCTAACAAGTGTAGAAATCCCATCAAGTGTAATAACGATTGGGGAACTTGCATTTTCTAGTAATAAATTAACGAGTGTAGATATTCCATCGAACGTTCGAACGATAGGGCAAAGTGCATTTTATAATAATCAATTAACAAGCGTGAAAATTCCTGAAGGCGTTAAGACGATAGAAGCGGCTGCATTTTACAATAATCGTTTAACAGACATAGAGATTCCATCTAGCGTAACAACGATACAGGATTTTTCGTTTTATGGAAATCAATTAACGAGTTTAGAAATTCCGTCAGGTGTTACATCGATAGGAACATCAGCATTTAATGCAAATCCAATATCAAGTTTAGAAATTCCAGCAAGTGTTACAACGATTAAGAGTAGTGCTTTTTATAATAACAGTTTTGATTTTGTAACGTTTAATGGTACACATAATTTCCAATGGACTGAAAAAAACTCTCCATTCAATCCACAAAAAAGGAAGGGAGAACATTCTTAGGGTGGTTTGAAGATGAGGATTTTACAATAGAATGGAATTACTCAGTAGTACAACCAATGACAATTTATGCGAAGTGGAGCCATTATACTGTCACTTTTAATTCCGATGGAGGAAGTGGAGTTCCGACGATAATGGTAGCATATAACGAAACAATGAAAGCTCCGTCGAATCCAGGGAAAGAAGGCTATGCATTTGAAGGTTGGTATAAGGATAAAGAACTGAAGGAACTATGGGATTTCGATCAAGATGCAGTGAAGAAAGATATCACGTTATATGCTAAGTGGAAAAAAGCGCAATATACAGTCACATTTGATCCCAACGGCGGAAGCGAAGTTCCATCCCAATCAGTAGTATCTGGTCAATTAGCAAAGGCGCCATCCACTCCGGTAAAAGAAGGGCGCACATTTGCTAGTTGGTATAAGGATAAAGGGCTTACGGAAGCGTGGAAATTCGAACAAGATGTAGTGAAAAAAGATATCACGCTATACGCTAAATGGACGAAAGCGAGCTATATCGTTACTTTTGATGCTAATGGAGGAAGCGCAGTTCCATCCCAATCAGTAGAATCTGGAGAATTAATAAAAGCCCCATCCACTTCAGTAAAAGTAGGATACACATTCGGGGGTTGGTATAAAGACAAAGGTCTAACAGACGTGTGGGATTTTACAAAAGACGCAGTGACTAAAAATGTTACGTTGTATGCGAAATGGACAAAGGATCATACGCCGGGAGGGGGATCTGGTGGAGGATCGGGCGGAGGTTCGCCAAACTATAAAGTCAATTTTGACTCTAATGGAGGAAGTAAAGTTCTGTCACAAACGGTTAGCTATAACGACCTCGTGAAAGCCCCAATTACTCCAGTGAAAGAAGACTATCAATTTGTTGGCTGGTATAAGGATGCAGAGCTTAACAATGCATGGGACTTTGCGAAAGATAAAGTAACTGCAGACATCACGTTGTATGCGAAGTGGACACAGGACTATATAGTTACTTTTGAGTCAAATGGAGGTAGTAAAATCCCGTCGCAAACGTTGCCATATAAAGCTTTAGTGAAAGCTCCTTCTAATCCGAAGAAGGAAGGCTACTTGTTTATCAGCTGGTATAAAAATGAAAAATTCGCAAAAGCATGGGATTTTGCAAAAGATGTCGTTACAGAAGACCTCACATTATATGCGCGATGGATGAAGGATAGTAAGCGCTGTGACATTACTTTCATGGATATTGATCATAACTGGGCACAAGATATGATTAAAGAAGTGGCCAAGCGATGCATTATTATAGGCTATCCAGATGGCACTTTCCGACCGAATGATATGATTCAGCGTCAACACGTAGTGCTTATGATTGATCGTGCATTACAACCAGCGCCAATTCGAGATGCTGTATCCTTTTCGGATGTCCCTAAAAGTCATGTGAATTATGAACAAATTACACGACTACAACGAGCGGGTATCGTGGACGGTTCAAATGGAGCGTTTCGACCAAACGCTTCTATAACACGTGCCGAAATGGCAAAAGTGATAGTGATTGCATTTGGCTTAACACCAGAAGGCAATAGTACATTCAAGGATGTCGCCCCATCCCACTGGGCGAGTGAATATATTGCCGCTTTAGCAGACCATAACATTGCACTAGGCGATGAAAACGGTAATTTTAGACCAAATAAAAACTTAACACGCGCAGAATTTACGGCGATTATGTACCGAGCGCTTGGTTTATAAGTCCTACCTTAAAGGGAGATGTATCGTAATATGATACATCTCTTTTTCTGTTAAAACGAAATTTTAATCTAAAAAGTAGATTGTTTTTATATTTTTTATGCATAATGAGCATCGTTTATTGCTTTTTCTGCAAAGGTCATTGTATAATTATTTTATCAGAAAATTCAATTAAATCATTTAGGGAGGTGTTTAAATGGATAAATTTTTTAACTCAAAATTTGAAACGTATTTAATGGATCAGGAATTGGAGCTAAATATCGAAGAGGAGAAAAATGAGGAGCAACTAACAATGGTACATTATGAAGAATATCCAGAAGGTTTTTTTACAAGTTTATAATATTTATTTGATGGACTGTGCTAAAGGTAGAAATTACTTTTAACACAGTCCTTTGTTTTTTTACATATATAAATCATTTTTGGATCCTCACCATAGCGTGTGGTTGATTTCCGTTCCGACTGGGCGCTTTGTAGCTGACGCTTTGCTTTCGCTACAGAAAACATTTGTTGTTGCTGCCGCTACGCTTTCGCACAGAGCAAAGCTTCCTGGGGACGTCCGATGAGCCGCTTGGGCCAACATGATGTTGGTCACGAAGGCGTTATCACAGGACGTGATGCTTTTAGCCTTCGTTCCTCTATATCGCTGATCCCCAAGGAGTCGCCCAGTCGTAACGAAGATCAACTTATATATGGCATATGTTTTAGTAAATGTCATACACAACTTTTGGTAATTAACCTCATTTTTTATACTTGATTTATTTCGACTGTATGGAGTCAAATTAATAAAATATCCTTATTTTTCATATACATAGGCCTAAATCCATATGTACTTTTAAGAATTCGTTTCATGTATAATGGGAAACAAAAATGCGTATAGAGGTGTCGTTATGTCAAATGCAGTGTTAGAGGAAACAATTTACCAATGGTTTGAACATTTTCATAAATACCCAGAGGTCAGTTGGAAGGAATTCGAGACAACAAAAAAGATTGCGTCGATTTTAGATGAGTTAGGCGTATCCTATCGGTTGTTAGGAGATGTTCCAGGGCTAATTGCTGAAATTGGTACAGGTGATGAAATGGTTGCTGTACGTGCAGATATAGATGCTTTGTGGCAAGAAGTGGATGGGAAATGGCAAGCGAACCACTCATGTGGGCACGATGCCAATATAACGATGGTACTTGGTGCTTTATTACTGCTGAAAGATCGACCATTGCAACATCGTGTTCGTTTTATTTTCCAGCCTGCAGAAGAACTTGGGAATGGGGCTTGTGCAGCCTTTGAGCGCGGAGCCGTTGAGGGTGTATCGCATTTATTTGGTGTTCATTTAAGACCAATTGAAGAGCTACCTCTTGGTAAGGTATCGCCTGCGATCCATCATGGTGCAGCTTATTTTTTAGAAGGAACAATACGTGGTACTGATGCCCATGGAGCTAGACCTCATCAAGGGAAAAATGCAATCGATGTCATTATGGCCGTTCAACAAATGCTCAATAGCATACATTTATCACCTTTCGAGCCTCATTCTGCAAAGCTAACGAAGATTGTTGCGGATGGTGGTAGTACGAATATTATTCCTGGTACTGCGAGCTTCTCGATGGATATTCGAGCTCAACATAATAACCAACTAGAGTTACTTCGTAGTCGTATTGAATTTGGCTTAAAATCGATCCAACAGCAGTTTGAGATTGATATAGACTGGAAATGGATAGACTTTACACCTGGTGCTGAGGTTTCTTCGGTTGCTGCACGTATGGCTAAAGACGCAATTATTGAAACACTTGGGGAAGAGCATTTAGCAGGGGAGATTACAACACCTGGAAGTGATGATTTCCATTTTTACACAGTTAAAAAACCTGAATTAAAAGCAACGATGGTAGGTATTGGAGCCAACTTAACACCTGGGTTACATCATCCAAAAATGACTTTTGAAAGAAGTGCATTAATGGACGCTGCGAAAGTACTTGCTTGTGTGTTAGAAAAAAAACCTGAATACGAGTAATGAATGCGAAAGGGAGCTCTATCAAAATTCTTTTGATAGAGTTCCTTTTTATTTTCTTTTTTATCGAAATATATGAATATTCCGCATTGCTCTAAATAGCTATTTGAAAGCGTTTTATTGCGCTAAAACAGTCGAAATCGCTCGAGAAGCATAAAATTTTTGCGTTGACTTTTAATTTTTTGAATATTATGCTAAAAAACGTAAAAAATTATTTGCGTCTTTGACAAACAAGCTTGGCAACTGGTGCAAAAAAAGGGGATGGATTCATGAAAAAAGATATTAATGCTGGTTGGGCACTTCTGCCTTTTGTAATAATGATTATAGCTATGTTAATTACAGTAGTTGTGTTAGAGCAAAGTCCTCACGTACCACTTATTATCGGTACAACTGTAGCAGCAGTAGTTGCCAAAATGCATGGATTTAAATGGATGGAAATTGAGGAAATGATGTATAAGGGGATACGTCTAGCTTTACCTGCAATTGTTATTATTATTTTAGTAGGTTTGACAATCGGCGCATGGATTGGCGGCGGTGTCGTAGCGACAATGATTTATTTTGGTTTAAAATTAATTTCTCCAGCTTGGTTTTTAGTAACAATCATGCTGTTATGTTCAATTGTTTCATTGGCGATTGGTAGCTCATGGTCAACGATGGCTACAATCGGTGTTGCTGGAATGGGTATTGGTTTAAGTATGGGAATCCCTGCAGCAATGATTGCCGGAGCGGTTATTTCAGGTTCATACTTTGGTGATAAGATGTCACCATTATCGGATACTACTAACCTCGCAGCAGGTTTAACAGGTACCGACTTATTTGATCATATTAAGCACATGCTTTATACGACTATTCCAGCGTTAGTCATTGCAATCGTTGTATTTGGAATTATGGGAAGAAGTTTCGCGGATATTTCAATGCAATCAGAAAGCATTTTAACAACATTAAAAGTAATGGAGGAAAGCTTTGTTATTTCTCCTTGGTTACTGCTTGTACCAGTTGGTGTAATTGTATTGGTAGCGAAAAAAGTGCCTGCGATTCCCGCTTTAGTTGTCGGAATTATCTCAGGATTCTTACTACAAATCTTCGTACAAGGCGGTACACCTACAATGGCTGTACATGCTTTACAAGAAGGATTTGTTATTTCGACTGGCAATGAAATGGTGGACAACCTATTTAACCGTGGTGGCTTAGATTCGATGATGAATACGGTTTCAATGACAATCGTGGCTATGACATTCGGTGGGGTGTTAGAATATTCTGGCATGTTAAAATCACTTATGGATGTCATTGTGAAATTTGCAAAATCTACAGGAAGCTTAGTTGCTTCAACGATTGCTGCATGTATTACAACAAATGCTACATGTTCTGAGCAGTATATTTCAATTGTTGTACCATCACGTATGTTTGCGAATGTGTATCGAGAGCGTGGCCTGCATTCGAAAAACTTATCTCGCGCGTTAGAAGATGGGGGAACACTAACTTCTGTATTCTTCCCATGGAATACTTGTGGAGTCTTTATTTTAGCAACATTGGGTGTAGGGGCAATGGAATACGCGCCATATGCAATTATTAACTTCCTAGTACCTATTATTTCGATTTTTTATGCATACATCGGATTTGCGATTGTTAAGCTGACACCTGAAGAAATGGAAGCAGCAGAGAAGCGCAAAAAAGAGGAGGAACTAAATGATTCTAATATGGTCATAGCTGACTAAATCCAAGAGTTAAAAGTTCACTTTTCTCTAATGATAAGCTCTCGCGGACGAAAAAAATCCTGCGAGAGCTTGTCAATTTTTAATAGACTGCAAAGTTCAATTCATAAATTGTACGTGGGCGACCTTGTTGGTGGGGCATTTCTTCGCCAACTACTTTAGCATAGCCGTTATCCACTAATTTTTTAATAATGCGCTCTGTTGTGCGGCGTGTAACTTGTAAGTATTCTGCAAGGTTATGAGAAGTAAATTGTGCCGATTGGCGCTCCCGGCTAAAATGAATGATCTTAGAAATATTTAATGGACTTAAGCTTGTTTGCTTTGCCATTTGTAAAACGTATGGATCATCTGTTTTTAAAGCTAGTCTCAGGTCTGATTTCGGGAATGGACCTAGTAAGTTCTTATGCTCATCGAGTATATAAATTTCACAAGGTTTAGCAAATGTTATTGCATTCTTGGCATTATGGTTAGCCTCAACTATAGAGTGACCATACCCGAATGCTAGCTTAAACGACTGATCGCTTTGTTGTAATAAGTTCTGTAAGTTCTCTTTTTCGAGTGCTTTTTGCAAATGGCCGGCTGTCGTATATAGTTCAAAAGAATACGGTGAAATTTCTTTATAAGTCGAATGCGTAATTGCTGTGATTTGCGTGAGCATGTTATCGTCTATAGGGTTATTTTCAGAAGCCTCTAATAGTCCAACGGCAGCTTTCACAGATTCGGACTTTGTAAGAAGTGATTGGGATTTCGTTTCCTCTAAGCATTGAACAATGGAGTTAGTTGCATCTAACATGCGCATTGCCGGTATTTGAAGATCTTGTAATTCATCAAAAACACTATGAATACTTGTTATAACAAAATCAATGCTGTTAGCCTCCCATAAAGCGATATGATGTTGCAATATTAATTGAGTAGGTTCAGTGATAGAAATAGCCTGTATATATGGTTTTGGACCAACATACTCTATTTCTGTTAAAACATTTTCGACGATAGCTGGATCCATAACATCGATGGAAATTCTATTTAAAGGTACCGCATGATTCGCTATAAGCGATAATAAAGTTGTAGAAATTGCCGTCTCATCTTGTTTTATATAATTCCAAGGTATTGGCAGTTCTGACAGTGCGGGCTGGGCATGTAAATAGGGCAACGTTCCGCCGAATAAAAGTGCATCACATGGCTTAATTTCCTTTAACAAAACGGGTACCTCTGTAGGTTGCTTGTAAAGATAAAAATCTATTTGAATATTCTCTATGTTTTGTGCGATACTATTTATACGCTTCATAAATGCTTTAGAGCAGATAACCGCTATTTTAGTAGACATAGGCATGTTCCTTTGCTTCTATATTTTTTTGATAATTAGCGACGTATTAGCGACAACTATATTATACAGGAGACTGATAAAAATGAAAATCCAACAAGTAGAAATTTTTGCAATCCATTTACCACTTATTGATCCATTTATCATCAGTTATGCTACATATGATACGATGCCTTCTATTATTTTGAAGGTTACGACAGACACAGGGATTGTAGGCTACGGTGAAGCTGTACCAGATGAACACGTAACAGGGGAGACGTGGGAGAGCACATACGCGCTATTAAAGAACCAGCTTGCTCCTGCAATCATTGGAGAAAATCCAATGGCCTTTGAAAAGCTTCACGATAAAATGAACAAAGTAGTGAAAGATGTCCCAGCGGCAAAAGCAGCGATTGATATTGCTTGTTTTGATATTGCAGGGAAAGCGTTACAAGTTCCAGTGTATCAACTACTAGGCGGACGTTATCATGAGAAATTCCCGATTACCCATGTATTGAGCATTGGAACACCTGAGGCAATGGCAGAAGAGGCAGCTAATCGAGTAGAAATGGGCTATCAATCATTTAAAATGAAGGTAGGAACAGAGGTAACTCGTGATGTTGCTCGTATCAAAGCGGTGCGTGAACGAGTTGGTGAGGACATTGCAATCCGTGTAGATGTAAACCAAGGGTGGGGCAATGCATCCACTACATTACAAGGTTTACGTGCATTAAAAGATCTGAATATCGATTGGTTAGAACAGCCAGTAGATAGTGAAGATATTGATGGAATGGTAGAGGTGAAGTCAAAATCTGATGTTCCATTAATGAT
This sequence comes from Lysinibacillus sphaericus, assembly GCF_015844675.1. Taxonomy (GTDB): domain Bacteria; phylum Bacillota; class Bacilli; order Bacillales_A; family Planococcaceae; genus Lysinibacillus; species Lysinibacillus sphaericus_E. Next base: position 32,042 of record NZ_LDGC01000094.1, read on the forward strand.
TGATGAAGGACTTCGTGGTGTACGTGAAATGCGTGAAATTATCGCAAAGCGTGCTGCAGATAAGGTTAATATTAAATTAATGAAATGTGGTGGCATTTATCCTGCTATGAAACTAGCAGTTATAGCTGAAATGGCAGGAATTGAATGCCAAATCGGTTCAATGGTAGAATCATCCGTTGGTTCAGCAGCTGGCTTCCACGTAGCATTCTCTAAAAAAATAATGACAAGTGTAGAATTAACAGGTCCATTAAAGTTCTCTAAGGATGTCGGAAACTTACACTATGATGTTCCATTTATCTGTTTAAATGAAAAACCAGGATTAGGTGTCGACGTAGATGAAGTGATCCTTAAAGAATTATGTAAGTTCTCAACAATTGTAACAGACTAAGGAGGCGGCGAAATGGAGAAAATTTATGAAGGTATGCTTGGGGAAACGCCGTTTTTTGTTACAACATTAAATCTTCAACATATGCAAGAAATTGAAAAATTGCAGCATGAGGTTTATGAATCGTTAGCAGACCAAAGTATATTACAGCCATTAAGCACGGAGGAATTTAACTATATTTTAAGCGACAATGGCATGATGATAGGTGCTTACGTAGGGGGGGAGTTAATCGCCTTTCGCGCACTATTGAATCCACCTGTCGATGACGAGCACCTTGGCTATGACTGTGAGATTGGCGAGGATGAATTTCATAAAGTTTTATACCAAGAAATATCGAATGTCTCACCGACATATCGTGGCTACGGATTACAAAAAACATTAGCCAAAATTGTCATGAGTCATATCGATTTAGCAAAATATGATTATGTATGCTCAACGGTCAAGCCATATAATATCCCTAGTTTAAAAGATAAATTTTCACAAGGATTAGTCGTAAAGGGATTAAAGATTAAGTATGTAGATAAGCTACGATATATTTTCTATAAGGACTTGCGACAAGAGCTACCAATCTTTACAGAAAAGAAGTCGATCTCGATGGGGGATACAGTTGGTCAGCAACAGCTTCTAAAGCAGGGCTATACAGGTACTTCTATGTATGAGGATCAAAATGATTGGTTCGTCGTTTATGAAAAATAAATAACAGAAAAAAGCCTTACCTTTTACTTTTTGGGGGTAAGGCTTTCGTGTTGTTACCAAAAATGAGATGTCTATTAAAGAAAGTATGAATTTCGGGCATAGCGAGGGGATGATTACCGTTCCGGCTGGGCGTTTTCACTACCTAGACCGGGGAATCTTTTGTTTTAATTTATTCTCCTTTTACTATTAGTGTTGTTCTTGATTCTTCACAAAAGTGTAAATGTAGTACTTCTTCAAGATCTTTTTCAGTTAGATTTTCAAGTGTTGGTAAGACATCAAATAAATCCATACCATTAAAACGATAACGTGTAAATTGGTTAGCGATAAATTGAGGCGAGTTAATGGCACTTAAGAAGGTACCAATTTCTTTCTTAATTGCACGTTGTGCATCTTCTTTCTTTAATGGTTGTTTCTTAAATCCAACAATAGTCTCATTTACAATTTTTATGACTTCCTCTGGCTCTTGACTGTTTCCGCCAATTACAGAAAAACCAAAATCCTTTTCATTTGTATAATCAAAAGTAAACGTTCCATCTAAATATCCATTATCGTACATTTTTTCGTACGCTTCAGAACTATTACCAAACATTAGCTCAAGTAAAACATTTAGAGATAACTCATATTTAAGTAGCTCTTTACCTTGTCTTATAGGGTTAGGCTCTTTATATCCAATGAAAACTTTAGGTGTTTGAACTGGCAATTTCATAATACTTGATTTTTTATTCACTTTTGCATCTTCATCAGGAGATATGCGGTGAATCTCTTCAGATTCTCGAAATGTTTTTTGCTCTTGATTGTTTCGAATGAGACTTATTATTTCTTCAGGAATCACAGGACCAATAACGAAAAATAACATATTGTTAGGATGGTAGAAAGTATTATAGCAAGAGTATAAATCCTCTTTAGTAATTTGATTAATAGAAGATATTGTTCCTCCTATATCAATTTTCACTGGATGATTTGTATACATATTTTCTAAAATGCCAAATCGTGCACGCCAGTCTGGATTATCGTCATACATTTTTATTTCCTGTTCGATGATCCCTTTTTCCTTATCTACCGTTTCATCTGTAAAATATGGATCTTGAACAAAGTCCAGAAGAGTTGTAAGATTTTTGTTTATGTCAGATGTAGCTGATACTGTATAGGCCGTACGAGTAAAACTTGTAAATGCATTAGCAGAGGCTCCTTGCTCTGCAAATGTACGAAAGACGTCACCCTCTTCACTTTCAAACATTTTATGTTCTAAAAAATGCGCAATTCCATTTGGAAATTGAGTAGGATAATCTTCTCCTAGAGGTGAGAAGTTGTTATCTACTGAACCGTATTTTGTTGTGAATGTCGCAATTGTTTTTTGAAATCCATTCTTAGGAAGTACAAAAACTTCAAGACCGTTTGCGAGCTTTTCAAAATATATTGTCTCTCCCAACTTTTTATAAACTACTGACTTCATTTTATTTACTCCTTTCTATTTAAGAAGTAGATTGTATCGAGCTCCCACTTATTAGCAGCACGAATGACATCGCTTTTTGATACCGTGCTAATTCTTTTAATCTGATCATTTATATTGTTAGATAATCCACTATCAATTGCTTGAATAGTTATGTCCATAATTCCTAGAGGAGTATCATATGCTTCTAGTAATTGGTTAATTAACATTGCTTTACCTTGTTCAACTTCGGCCTCGGTCAAGTCACCAACTTTCATTGCATACTCTTGTTCTCTTATAATTTCGACTGCACGTTCATAGTTAGCAAATTCAATTCCGGCCATTGTCATTAACAATCCTATATTGCTTTCTAATTGCGAAAGAGCAAAATAAGCTAGGCTTTCCTTTTCACGTACATTAATAAATAATTTAGAAGAGGGGAACCTCCCGAAAATCGCATTTGCCACCCTTGTAGCTTCATAGTCCTCATCTTGTATTGTTGAGAAAGTTTTATAGCCTAAAAAAAGCTTTCCTTGCTTTACGTGCATTTTATCTTCAATAACCTTAACACTATTTACATCTTTTCTATTTGAATAAATCATCTTTATAGGTTTGTTGTTATGTTGTTCAGAAAATACATCTTGTACCATTGATTCAACCTCATTCTGATTAAAGGCACCCACGATGAATAAATCAAAGCGAGCGTTTTGAAGAAGTTCTTCATATACTTGATAAATAGATGTAGCATTAATAGAAGTGAGATCTTCTTCTCTCCCGAATGCAGAAAGCTGATACGGTTCTCCTTTATACATTTCTTCTATCAAACGATCATAAGCGTATAGCATTTTATCATTATATATTGCAGTAAGTCGTTGCTTTAAGGCGCGTTTTTCTTGTTCGACAATGGCAGAATTAAATACTCCATTTTCAAGTATTGGACTGTAAACAACTTCGTGCAATAAATCAAGAGATGATTTCAGTAAAGAATTAGACACATTAAGAAATCTATCTGCAGGGATCTCCATTCTAAAAGTAATAATATGATCTTCGCCTTTTTTTTGTGCATCTGCAGAGAGATTTGCTCCATACATCTCATCGAGTTTTTGCTTTAATAGCTTACGATTCGGGTAATTTGTTGTTCCTCCATTCAAAATATGGGGGATTATTGCTCTTGAAGTAGTTACATCCCCTTGAAGAGGTGCTTTCATCGTCAACATGATACTAATTGTCTTAAATTTATCTGTATTACATAGGTGAAGTTGTAACCCGTTTTTTTCGCATGAACTTATATATATGTCTTCCATCTACTATCGCCCTTTTCTTATATGTAATTACGCTATTTTGGTTATTCTTCCGACAATTCTGTTTAATCCTAAAAAACAGCAAGTGAATTTCAGCTTTTCTTGTTTAGATAATCCTTTTTAAACAAGAAATATACATCAGTAGTCATCTAAAATTTCGGTATATTCATTACGTTTCAATATACAATCTAACTAGGAAACATATTTAACTTTAAAAGGTATTTGTATTTAAATAATTTTTAAAAACAATCTAATAAAACTCTTCAAAATTCTTTGCAATAAAGGGGAAATGATTAAGATGTCAATCCAGTAATATAGCAATAGAGTGTATACATGTAATACTCTCTGCTATGAATGGTATATTAGATAGAGTAAAAGTAGAATGCATACCTAAATTGGATAATTTTAATTTAATTTGTAATATTATTCAAAATAGGATAACCTAGATCAGAGAGTTAAGTCAAATTCAAAAAAGGAACTATCGTTTTTATTTCCCTGGAATTGTTTAATAGCATTCCATACGATTTCTTTAACGCCAAATTTATCCAGAGTGTCAAAAGCTCCTGGATATATGAGACGCTTGGTGCTCACCTTAAATGAAAAGATTTCTGATAATTCAGTTAACGATATTACTTGTCAACGCTTCATGTTATGCTCTTCAAATAATTTAAGCACTTGTTTCGTATACGCGATCGCTTCGGCACAATTTGTTAATGAAACTATGCGTCGGAGACTATAATATAAAAAATCTTACCGCGTAATCGTTTCTCCCGAATAAACTGCAGACTCTCTTCTGTAAGAAGAAGAGTTCATTAGAGTCTTCACTTTCATCCTCAATAAAATAGATATTGAGACAGCAAGCTTTGTTGCAATGATTCCTAGATTCCTCACGTTTTAACTGTAATACTATTCTCAATTTGACTAATAAACCCTCATGATTATGATCAGCGTGTCTTAAGCCCAATTCTTTTCTACGAAGTTTAATTTTATGACCAACGCCAACATTCGACACTTCGTAAAAATACTATATATGCAAAATTATTCTAGTAAATCCAAATAAAAACCAAAAATTCATTGACATCCAAAAAGAATGATTAGATAATGCTAATAATTAACAAAATAGGATAATGATTATTATTTTGGGAGTCTTGAAATGAAAGAGAGTTTGTTTATCCAAAGTTAAAATCATATCTATCATTAAACTATTTAAGGAGTTAAAGCTATCAAGTTATAATTTCGGATTATCTTTCGAAATATGGATAAATAAATTATAAATATTAGATTTTATAATTAAATGGAGGGGTTTTTTGTGGAAGGGAATATGCTTTATCATCAGTACTTGAAACCGAAATCAGAATATTACGGAAAAATTGAGGCGAAAGAAAATGACAATACATATGAACTGAATAAGATTCCTGATACATATGTCGTTATCTCGGATAGTGACTCGGTTTGGAAGCACTATCATGTAAAGGGCCAAATACTCCCAGAGCAAGGGTGGAAAATTCATGTAACTTCGTCATTAGAAGACTCACAAGGTGTCCTAGATAAGGTTGCACGGTTATGTATAGATAAGAAGATTGAGTTCAAACACCTTAAGGATAGACAGAGCTTTATGAAGATGAATTCGAAAAATGCTAATCGTGCTTCTTCAGGGAAATATATTACAATTTATCCTGAGAATAACGAAGTCTTTGTTGAATTGTTAGAAACTATTTCTTTAGCAACACAGGACTTCAATAAAGGACCTTATATTCTTAATGATAAGAGATGGAAAAATAGCAATGTGTACTATAGATACGGAGGATTTAAAGGAATAATTAATGAACATGGGGAACACTGTATTAAAGATGAGGAAGGTAATTTAATTAAAGATCAAAGAAATCCCTTTTACCTGGTTCCTGACTTTGTGAAAGATTTCGACGATTATCTTAATTCTATTAATAATTTGGGTGACCTAAAAACTGGAGGGGAAAGCAATCTAGAGCAATATCAGATTGAAAAAGCACTAAGCTTTAGTAACGCTGGTGGAGTATATCTTGCAACTCGCAAGAACGATAATTTGAAAGTAATTATAAAAGAAGCTAGACCAAATGCCGGTTTAGATGGAGCAGCTCAAGACGCCCTAAAAAGGCAAACAATCGAATATGATGCTTTAAAAAAGCTTAAAGATGTACCCGGTGTTGTTAATTTTATTGATTATTTCCAAGAATGGGAACACTATTTCTTAGTAGAAGAATTCATTGAAGGGCGAGACTTAAGGCAATGGATTGCTCAAGAATATCCATTCTACAGTGATAGTCTAAGTGATCACGCTGAAGATGTTAAAAAGATACTATTACAACTTTTCACACTAATAGATGATATGCATAAAAGTGGAGTTGCTATGGGTGATTTACAACCAGCAAATGTAATGGTAACTGAGGATTTAACTGTTAGAATAATAGATTTTGAAACAGCTATGCCCGTAGACTCTAAAGACAAGCCTATTATGGCTACAACTGGATTTTCTTCACAGGAAATGAAAGTTAGTGGTGCAAGAGATTGGTTTGGATTAAAGAGATTGGTAAGGTATGTAGCACTACCAGTGTTATCTTCAGAAGATTTAGAAGGATATCTACAATATAACCATCTTAATTGGTTAAAGGAAAATTACGGGGTGGATTTTTATAACTTCATTGTAGATTTACAAGAAAAATGCGATAAGAGAATAAAAGATTATCAAGAGTATAATCCTAAAGAAATTAACTTTAGCGATCAGACAAGTGACTTTAACGTATCTTCTATTATTAACAAATTAGTAAAAGGTCTTGAAAATAATTTAACAAACGACGAAAGGCTCATTAATGGTGACATTCGCCAGTATGAGATGAGTGGGGGGGAATTTAACTTCTTAACTGGAGGAAGTGGTGCTGCTTTTACACTTACTAAAAATATATCTAGTACTGAAGAAGTTGATAAATGGATTCAAAGCTTTTTATTAGATAATATATCTCTAATTGAAGATAATGGATTATTTACTGGGAAAACGGGAATATTAGCATTACTTTATGATAAAGGGTATACAGAAGTAGTCTTAAATGAGTTGAAGAATTTAAAATCTAATATTAACGAAACTGATATTTCTTTACGCTCAGGTCTTTCAGGAATAGGTTTATTCGTAATTAGTTTATATCTTGAAACACAAAATGGAGAGTATTTAGAACTAGCAAAAGAAATAGAAGAATCTATTGAAGCTAACAGAGTTAAAGATGAGCCGTTAAGAGTTAATGACTGGATGGCGGTTGATATAGGTTTAATTGATGGATTATCTGGTGTATCTCTATTTTATTCAGCACTTTATTCAGCTACTAAAGATAAAAAATATCTAGAAAAGGCTGAAGTATTACTAAAGAAAGATTTAGAATCAACAAGAAAAGATGATACAACCGGCATATTACAAACATTAGATAGTAAAAATCGTTTATTGCCATACCTTTCTGGAGGGTCAATTGGAGTCGCTATTTCAATTTGGTTTTTAAACCATGTGAGTGGACAAGACCTTTATAAAGAAGAGATGGATGCAATTTTAAAATTATCAAAGATGCGTTGCACAATTAGTGGGACCTTATTTGATGGTGCCGGTGGTTTCCTTTTGATTCTATCAATGGTGAAAAAAGGGACAGAACGTGAGGGAATACTTAAAGAGGTATTAAATTTACTTAATATCTTTTTAATTGAGAAAAATGGTTATTATGTATATCCAGGACAATTTTCTTATAGATTATCAGATGATGTTTATACAGGTAGCTCAGGAATAATTTTAGCATTAATGGGAGTAGTTAAAGAGAATCCACTCTATTGGCTACCGCTAGTCAATTCAGATGAGTTTTTAGCAAGAACAAAAGCCAAGAATCTATCAGTACTAGTGTAGATTTAATAAATACTCTTAATTAAGTAAGGGAGGTGACAGCTATGAACGCAGTATTGGAATTACAAAAGTTGGCGCATGACATGGATGGTAAAGGTCAAGCAGTGGAAATCACATTTACATACCCACCACCAACAGTCGTATCATCAGTAAGCATTTGGATCTGTAAGTAATCACTGCTAGACCAATCCCTTTGATTAGGAAAAGGGATCGAAAAGGAGGTGACAGCTATGAACGCAGTATTGGAATTGCAAAAGTTGGCGCATGACATGGATGGTAAAGGCCAAGCAATGGAAATCACACCAACAACAATAACATTAACAACAATTACTCTTCATTCTACAGTAAGTAAAAATTGCTAAATTTATATGAGTCTATTTAATTCAACATTAAGTGGTCATTTGTACTATCACCAGCTAATCCCTTTGATTAGGAAAAGGGATCGAAAAGGAGGTGACAGCTATGAACGCAGTATTGGAATTGCAAAAGTTGGCGCATGACATGGATGGTAAAGGCCAAGCAATGGAAATCACACCAACAACAATAACATTAACAACAATTACTTTTCATTCTACAGTAAGTAAAAATTGCTAAATTTATATGAGTCTATTTAATTCAACATTAAGTGGTCATTTGTACTATCACCAGCTAATCCCTTTGATTAGGAAAAGGGATCGAACAGGAGGTGACAGCTATGAACGCAGTATTGGAATTACAAAAGTTGGCGCATGACATGGATGGTAAAGGCCAAGCAATGGAAATCACACCAACAACAATACCAATAACAATAACAATAACAACAATAACAAAGGGTTAGTATTTTTATATTAAACAAGTCATTTCTACTCGTTTCTCGCACTTCTTGCGGGGTTACAGGAACAAATAAAAGTAATTAATATCTTCGGCAGCGAGTAATCATTGCTAAACGAATCCTCGGTTTTTTACATAGGATTTATTTGTGAAAAAGACGAACACCGTTTTTGTTTTTGCATCAAAATAACAAATACTAATTATCTCCTGTTTGCTTAGTTGGAGTTCAACTAAGTAAACAGGAATTTCTATATTATAATCAAAATCCATAAAAACAATTAATAGGAGTCTATAAAAATGGAAAATTTACTAGAAATAGCAAAAAATCCTGAGCCGTTTGAGCCAGGAACACAAGAAATCTGGCTTGATCCAGATAGAGCTGATTTTGTTTTGAATTCTCATTTAGATGAGAATTTACCTGGGGGTAGTAGGGAAAGTAGTTTTATTGATGAAACTGTTGATTTTATTAATAAACTTGCACCAGTAGAGAAGTATAGAAAAATTATTGATTTAGGCTGTGGGCCTGGGCTCTATTCTCAAAAATTAGCAACGAAGGGATACTCAGTTGTTGGTGTAGACTTTAACAAAAATTCAATTGATTATGCAATTAAGGAAGCGAAACTAAAGGATTTATCAATAGATTATAGAGTTGAAAATATTACAGATTTTGAGATTGAAAATGAGTTTGATTTAGCTTTAATAATTTATCAGCTTTATAGTGTCTTTAGTCCAGAGGATAGAAAAAAAATACTTAAAAATATCCACCATGGTTTAAAACCAGGAGGATTAGTTCTATTAGATGTGTTATCAGAAACTAGTTTTGAGAAGTTCGAACAAAATTCAGTGTGGGGTCTGTCTAGAAAAAATAGCCCACTATCAGATAAGAAACATTTAAGCTTGCACGCGTCAATGAAATATCCTAATAAAGTTACTTTGCAAAAGAGTATTCTAGTTTTTGGTGATGGTGAGTTAGTGAATTACCATTACTGGAATCAGTATTTCAGCATTGAAGATTTAGAAAAAGAAGTTAATGAAGCTGGATTTTCCCTTGAAAAGTTGTACGCGGATGTTAATGGTGGAGATTACGAAAGCAAATGTGATTTCTTTGCTGTAGTTTTAAAGAAAAAATAATTAGGATTAAAAAAATCTCGTGATCAAGAAGACAAATTTTGAAGCAGCTAAAACTACAAAGTAGACTTTAACTAGTACATATATACAAAAGAATAGTGAGGTTTTCAGTTGAATTTTATGATGCTAATAATTCAGGTGAAATTATGAGTAGAATTACAAATGATACTAATGTTTATTTTTAAGACACTTGTTCGAAGGAGTGATTATTGTTTTTGAGAAGGATTACCCCTTCAAAAAATAATAATTTCGTGCTACGTGTTTCACCTGCTTATTCTCGCGATTCAAACATCACTTCAGATGGAGCGCATGTTATACGCTGCCCTATTGAGCCGAAATAGTTCAACCCATTTTTTCCTCAACTATTTTGCTTTTTAACACTATGAAGCCCTACCTTTCAACATTTTAGGAGGTAAGGCTTTTTGGTAAGGGGACTTTTATTTCATCGGACAAAAGCCACAAGCCATTAAACCAGGGATGTCTTTGGAAAAACAACATGATTTTCGTACTGGGACGTTCACTAAATTAGTGGGGCTTTGACCTTCTGTATATTGCGCCCACCAAGATTTATTGGAGAAGCGCGCCCAAGTTTTAGGGTCCTCTAAAGTTTCAATATCCTCCATCGCTTGATCGGCAAGCCCGGGGTTAGAAAGCAATACATGATAGTGCCAAAGTAAATAGCCAAAGAAGTTTTCCCAAATAGTGAGAGGGGAAATGGATGTTACTTTACGAAGCTGCTGAACGATAACGTGCCCATCATATAGAATCTTTTCAATAACAGCTTGGCGTTCTTCCTCCTCGACATAGCGCCAATCGTTTGGGTTAACAAACATTGCAACCGTAAAACTGTCGAATTCTTTTGCTGCATCAAAGCGAAGCTCGATCGGTTTACCATTCCACACCTCATCATAGGCGGCGAGCATGTAAAGTTGCATAGCAAAAAACATACCGTAGCGGCGTGCAAAGTGAGAAATAGCGGCTGTTTCTGTTGCTGCATCTGTAATACCCATCATCAAGTTTAAAAAATCAGGGTGGTAAAAGTCTTTATGTATATCTGCTAATGTAAATAACGTCCGCTTTGGCTCTGTCGTATAAATGCTATAGGAATTCAATTGTCGAACTTGATCCATCGTTAATGCTGGCATGGTCATCACCTTTTCTTTCAATTATCTGTTACGTTTATTATAAATTAATCATTTTTGCTTCACAAATGGATTGCAATATAGTAAAATACATTAAACATATCTGAAAGGTAGGTTTTTAAATGTCACAGCCACTTGCAATTCCAAGGCCGCTCGTTCGTCTCAATCAATGGACGATTCTTGTAAGCGTCATTCTAACGTGGATATCAGGCGTCTTTTGGATTTTAGCAATTCCATTAATAGCAAATTTACTTGGTGTTTTATGCAATTTTAATCCTATTATTCGAGTAGGGAAGCTGTTTTTAAAAAAGGCGCCATCTACATATATACCAGAGGATGCGCAGCAGCAAAAATTCAATTCCAGTATTGCTAGTTTATGTTTAGCAGGTGGAATTATAGGATACTGGCTTAAATGGCAGATGGTTGGTTATATCTTTACGGGAATGGTAGCTGTAGCTTCATCGGTTGCAATTGCAGGCTTTTGTATAGGTTGTTTCTTACATTTTCAGGTAAAGCAATGGCAATACCGTCGTTCGCTGAAGAAGGCATTGTGACATTAATTTCTTTCGTCGGAAAGAAATTTTTAAAAAACTTTAAGAAATTTTCAGATTACTGTTGACTTTATAATTGATAATGATTATCATTATCGTATAAAGATTATTCCTCATCTGCAATACAGTGTAGAGAGGATGGACTTTAGCTACTTTTCTCCAGAAGTTTGCTAGTTCATGATAACGCTCCTAAAACCCCCCTCATTTTTTGGGAACGTAAAATCTCTCGACGACTCATTCCATTGTGACTGAGTCGTCTTTTTTTGATTAAACCGTGACTGTTCCGATAAAACGAGATATTATGCCGATAAAAGCTGAAATTGTTCCGATAAAATGAGATTATGTTCCGATAAATCTTCAAAGTATTCCTTTAAAAATGAACTCACCCCACAACGTGGAGATGATTTCCGTTCCGACTGGGGCCGCTTTGCTTTCGCACAGTTAAAACATTTGTTGTTGCTGCCGCTTTGCTTTCGCACAGATAAAACATTTGTTGTTGCTGACGCTTCGCTTTCGCACAGATAAAACATTTGTTGTTGCTGCCGCTACGCTTTCGCACAGAGCAAAGCTTCCTGGGGGCGTCCGATGAGTCGCTTGGGGCAACAGATGTTTTTTGTGCGAAAGCGCAGTGCAACGTAGCGGCAGCGACAGGATGTTTTTTGTGCGAAAGCGCAGTGCAACGTAGCGGCAGCGACAGGATGTTGGTCACGAAGGTGTTATCACAGGACGTGATGCTTTTAGCCTTCGTTCCTCTACCGCTGATCCCCAAGGATTCGCCCAGTCTCCACTCCAATCAACACTAATATATATATCGTACACTTTAATAATTATACCAAAAATTACAATTTAATATATAATATACCTTAATAAAAAGGGGTGATTATTTCATGTTTTATATTAGAAATTTTGAAGGTGATAAAAACGAGTTTGAGTTTTTTCTAAATATGTTATATGAGTCTATTCATATTGCTGAGAATAAACCATCAAAAGAAGCTTTGCTCAACGCGCCTGGCATAAGGAAATATCATGAAGGTTGGGGGAGGAAGGGAGATAAAGCGTTGATTGCTGTAGACGCAGAAAATAAAACTGTTGGTGCAGTCTGGTATAGGTTGTTTAATGACAATAATAAAAGCTATGGTTATATTGATGACAATACGCCTGAAATAGGAATGGCTGTTTCGAAAGAAGTAAGAGGAAGAGGAGTGGGAACTTTACTGATGCATAACATAATTCAACAAGCAAAGGATGAAGGATACAATACCATTTCACTTAGTGTAGACCTTGAAAATGACACGGCCATTAATATGTATCAAAAACTAGGCTTTAAAGATTATGAAATAGTAGGAACATCTAAAACAATGATATATAAGTGTCTCTAATAGATAATAACTTTTTCGCTTCGATGAGTAGAGTGTTCCTCCATAAATCAAAAAAATGTTAGACCGAAATACAATCGGTCTAACATTTTCTTTTTGTACCAACCTCTTTTTAAATTTCCAATCTTTCAGTAGAATTACTGCCAGGAACAGCACTCTTTTTTCCTAGTATCATCGTATAGTAGCTATGTAATAGCATGCCAACAATGATGACACCTAGACCCGTGAGAGCAATTGGATTTGGGAATGCGATGCCGAGCAACAATACTTCACCAATAATGACAAAGAGTATTTCAGTTGATTGTGTTGCTTCGACTGCTGCGAGCTTGCCTTGATGATTGCGAACGCGGTCAGTCGCAATGAAAAATAAAGTAGTGGCGATGACACCAGAGCTTATACCTACAAGTAATGATTGTATGACTTGGCTGCTTGAAGGGAGCCCTACCGTTGCCATTGCATAAATGGCTAAAATGATCCATGCGGGCATGGAGGCGATGGTCATCCCAAGAACTCGTTGATATGTATCGATGCGTCCGCCACAGATTTCCATCATTTTTCGGTTACCGAGAGGGTATGCAAAAGCAGCGATGACAACAGGTAAAATGCCAAGCATTAAACTTTTAAATGGAACAGATTGTGCCTGTGGTACTTGGATAAATAAAATGCCGACTAAAATGACACAGGAAATTAGTAATGAAATAAGTGGTATTTTTTGACGTACTGTTTTCCCAGCTACTACTGAAACAAATAGGGGAGCGAGTAATACGCCAGCGACAATTGTAAATTGCCACGTTCCGGAAACGAGCCATCCTGGACCGAATGCTGCTGCAAATGTCAGTGGGGCATAGAACAATACAAACCCAATAAAGCTCCAAAGAAGCCAACCTACAGGCTGTGCTTTCATTTCACTTGATAGTTGGGAATAGCCTTTTCGATAGAAGACGATCGCCAGTAAAAACGGTAGCATAAAGAAATAGCGTAGGGATGCACTCCATAGCCAGCTACCGCCCTGCATTTCCATTGCATGATTCAATATAAATGTAACAGCAAAAAAAAGAGAGGCTAAAATGCCTAATGCAATTTCTTTCATTACAGTCACCTCAAAACCCTTTGTGTAATTTGAAAATTCGGTCATCAATTTATAAAAAATATGAAGAAGGGGTGAACCCTTCTTCGTTACTATTTTCCTTGTTGTTCAAAGAGCTGTACGATTTCAATAATAACTTGTGTTGCTTTTTCCATTGTTTCCGCAGATACATATTCGAATTTACCGTGCATATTTTCGCCGCCTGCAAAAATGTTTGGTGTTGGTAAGCCCATGTAAGAAAGCTGTGAACCATCAGTACCGCCACGAATTGGTAATGTAATCGGAGTAATATCTAACTTTTCCATTGCTGTGCGTGCAACGTCAACGATTTCTTTTACAGGTTCAATTTTTTCACCCATATTATAATATTGATCTTCTATTGTAATGCTTAAAGCATCCTCGCCATATTGAGCTTTAATTTTTGCCGCAGCCTCAAGCATTAATTGTTTTTTCGCCTCGAATTTTTGACGGTCATGATCGCGGACGATATAAGAAAGTTCAGTATGTTCAATTGCACCGTTAAAGCCCATTAAGTGAATAAAGCCCTCATAGCCCTCCGTTTTTTCTGGTACGGCATCAGTAGGCATTTCATGTTGGAAGGCGATTGCCATTGTGATAGCATTGACCATTTTATTTTTTGCAGAACCAGGGTGTACACTCGTACCTTTTGTCACAACCTTTACGCCTGCTGCGTTAAAGCTTTCATATTGTAGCTCGCCAAGAGGTCCGCCATCCATCGTATAAGCATAGTCTGCTCCAAAGGTAGCCACATCAAATTTATGAGGACCGCGACCAATTTCTTCATCAGGCGTAAACGCTATACGTAATTTACCGTGTTTAATAGAAGGATTTTTTACCAGGTACTCCATGGCAGTCATAATTTCTGCGATACCAGCTTTATCGTCAGCACCTAATAATGTCGTACCATCCGTTGTAATTAACGTTTGACCTACATAATTATTTAGCTCTGGGAAATCTGCTGGCGACATCGCTAGATTTTCATTTAGCTTGATTGTTCCACCATCATAGTTGTTAATGCGCTGTGGATTAACGTTTGTACCAGTGAAATCTGTTGTAGTGTCCACATGTGCTAGAAAACCAATAGTAGGCACATTTTTATCTGTATTTGCTTCGAGTGTCGCAAATAAATAACCATTTTCATCTAATGTAATATCAGTTAAGCCTATTGCAGCTAGTTCATCTTTTAGTACATGCAATAAGTCAAATTGCTTTTGAGTTGAAGGAGTTGTTTCGCTTGTGAAATCAGATTGTGTATCAATTTTTGCATAACGAATTAAACGCTCGATTACTTGTTCTTTCATAAGTATGGCCTCCTAGTGTGTATGTTTAACTTCTTTCAGCGGGTGTCGGAAACATCCGCTAGCCTCTGGTAAATGTCACGGAATTATACCGAGGCATAATTGATATTATTGTAACACTTTACTTCGGATTTCGGAATATTGAAGGATACTTAACGCAATTAGTATTTGGGCACCGTAATAGGTCAACATAATTACCTCGTGTGAAAATGGTAAGGGCATAACAAACTTGTTAATAGCTAAATAGGAATCTGATGAGATAAATAGCAGAGCCCCAATCGTTGCAAATTTAGAACCTGTTCGAATCGCAGTCCAACCCATCGTTAATATGACCGAAATATAGGCAATGACCGCGATACCAAGCACGACTTCTCCTGATGAAAACACTGTTCCTGCAATCCACACAGCCATACTTACCCCATAAACGAGTAAGACAATCTTCGCCCAAGTAGGTACTTGTCGTTCATTAGTAGATAAGAAGGCGAAAATGTAAAAAATATGGCCGATTAAGAAGCTTGATAGCCCAATAAGAAACCACTGTAGCGTATAATCACCGACCATACAAAATACAAGTCCGATAATAATCAGTAATTGATACTTTTTAACACCTAAATTTTTTGGTAAAGCGGCTAAAATAATGATTAACAGCATTGGTATAACTTTAAAGATAAGTATCAAGCTTTCGGTAATATGGGAAAGAAAAAAATATAATAAAGACCAAACAAAATAATACATGTTAATAAAATTTTTTTAGACAAAATTCTCATCTCCTTTTCTTTGAAATTCTTTATCTATGTCAGAATTTCCTTTATTCTTTTGTAAAGGAAATCTACAAAAGGGTTTCTATACTCATCGTATGAATGAAACTTTTTTAGTATGTAGCCGTAAATAAGTGGACGGTAGATAAGAGAGGGTGAACGATATGACCAAGCTATTAATAGCTTCGGCAGTCATTGGATTAATCGCGAGTGTGTTATTAACACCGCTTATAACGAAAAAACGAGAAGAAGGATCTAAAAAGGTAATTGGATACTTCTTTATAGGTGTATTTGTGCTAGGATTTTTAGCTACTAGCATAACAGTTTATATGACAAAAATGGATGTAAACTGGCTTGCTTTTTGGCCCGCTATTATTTTATTAACATTAGGCGGCGCACTACTTGCAAATGGTATTGAAAGAAAAATAAAGGGTGTTTTATTTTTAGCTAGTTTAGTTGTTGCGGTGTTTGTATTATCAGCACCTTTATGGAACGCGAATGAAAAATTTGAATCAGCTGAAATGAAGGAAAAGGTTGAAATAAAACCATTCGATGAAACACAAACTCCAGCTAGTGTGCCTCCTAAATTTGCACGTAATAAGATGAAAAAAGCGTTCGGGCAAGTACCGAATACGAGCTATTACGAGTTAGGGCGCTTACAAATTCAAAAAGTGAATGGCGAGTATGTTTATATAGCACCAGTTGAGTTCTCTGGTTTCTTTAAATGGTTCAATGGCGGAACGACTCCAGGTTACTTTATAATGAGTGCAACGGATTCAGCGGATAATCCTAAATTTGTTGAGCAGGAAATGAAGTATGTACCGTCTGCTTATTTAAACTCAAATTTAGAGCGTCATATACGTTTACAACATCCATTCCTTATTTTTAGCGGAGATGTTCAACTTGAAATAGATGATGAAGGTAAGCCATACTACATCCGTTCATATGGTGAATTTATTTCAGCACGTAATGGCTTTGATGTAAAAGGGATTGTGCTTGTAGATGCGCTATCAGGAAAATCAGAAGTGATCAAGCTGGAGGATGTCCCAGAATTTATTGATGGAGCGGTTTCTCCAGAGACAGTAAGTTTACAAAATAGTTATTTCGGTAACTATGTACACGGATTTTGGAATAGTAAGTTTGGTAAGAAAGATGTAAAACTTCCATCAGATGAGGGAACAGAGGCAAATGTTAGCCCAATTTTTGATGAGAAGGGCGATATGTATTATTTCACAGACTTTACGAGCCCTAAAGAAGGTGTCGATTCAATGCTTGGCTATTCATTAACAAATGCCCGAACAGGTCAAGCAACTTATTACACTGGAAATTTAGACGCTTCCTATATGGATTCCCAAGGTAACTTGCAAATTATTGAGAAGAAATTTATAGAGAAGAAATGGTCTGGAGAAATGCCAGTGTTGTATAACTTTTACGGTGAGGCTAGCTGGCTAACTGCGGTGCTTGATTCAAATGGTTTCTTACAAAATTATTTCATCGTATCTGCGGCAAATCCTGAAATTTCCGTTTATGCGCCGACTCCTAAAGAGGCTTTGAAATTATATAAAACAGCCTTAAGTCGTGGGGGAAGTACAGTAGAGGGAAGTTCAAAGGCAGAAGAGAAAAATGTAAGTGGAAAGGTGCTTCGCGTATACAAGGAACGTCTTGGTGACTATACAGTTGTATCATTATTACTTAATAATGGAGAAAACTATTTGGTAAGCTCGGAAACAGAACCACTTGCGATTTATTTACAAGAAGGTGATGATGTCATTCTCACTTATGGTGATACAGGAGAGCAGTTCTTACCAGTTCGATCAATGATTATTAAAGGTTTAATAGACGAAAATAAATAAAGAAACCAATTTCGCCTTGGCGTAATTGCGTCCCGAATTTGAATTGTGCTTAGGCCTGCAGATATTTTTTGTGCGAAATCGCAGTGATAACGTAGCGTCAGCAACACGAGGGCCGACACGATGTTGATCATTTCGGTAATGCCACAGGACGTGGCGCTCTTAGACCGAGTTCCTCTATTTCGGTAGTGTCTGTGTACCATTTGAAAGGAACCATATCCATATTTATCTCAGCACCTTTAAAAGTGGGATTCTTCTACTGAATGAAGAAAAAAAGACGATCGAGTAGTAATGCGCTACGAAGATCGTCTTTTTTATGTTGGTTGAGATTCCATATAGTGAAGCATCTTCTCCTGGTGATTTTTATAAAGTGCTTTGGCATGATCGTTTAACGCAAATATTTCATGAATATACCCTTGGAGTAATTTATGTTCATACTCAAAAGTAAACGAATCTTCGTTTTCTACTATATACGTTAATAAAAGTGTATGTAACACAACGACTTCTAAATTTTGTGTATTTGTAATGAATTTTAAGTTGAGGATGGTCGTATGGGAAACGAATTGATTGACGTAATCAATAGCATGCTTATAAACTGCTAAGTCGATATGTGGCTCAAGCCGTTTTATTAATAATGTACAATTATTATTTAAGTCTTGGATTTTTAAAAACAAACCTCTAACACTTCGCTTATGTTGTTGTTCTAATGTACGAGCAAGATCTTTGTTCATATAGGACATTTTTACATAACTCCTTTTCGCATAGTGGTCATCTATTAGTATTAATGGAATTAAATTAAAAGGAAAGAGTCTTTTTGTTTAATTTATATTTACATTTAACTGCTCTTTTAAAAAAGTTGCTCACTTCTAAACGTGAAAAAACAATGTGCTTTCTAATTAATCACCTTTCAATAAGTGTGATTTAGTTGGAACACTTAAAAATTAAACTGAAATTAAATCAATTATTATATAGGAAGCTTTTCAATGAAATGAAAAAGTATAAAATTTTATCAGAAAAAGTGTTGACCTTTTTGAATTATCGGTGTAGTATTATACAAGTCGTTAAGATAACTACTGAAAACAACATCTACATTAAATAAATTAGTTGTTGACATCGAGTTTGCGACATGATATTATATAAAAGTTGCCGCTGAGAAAACAGCAACGAAATGAACCTTGAAAACTGAACAAGCAAAACGTAATCAATAAAGTTTTTAGTAGCTAACCTTGAGTTAGTGAAAGAAACAAAATTTTGGACATCAAACATGATGCCAGCAAAACAATTTGAGCTAATCAAATTTCTTTTATGGAGAGTTTGATCCTGGCTCAGGACGAACGCTGGCGGCGTGCCTAATACATGCAAGTCGAGCGAACAGAGAAGGAGCTTGCTCCTTTGACGTTAGCGGCGGACGGGTGAGTAACACGTGGGCAACCTACCTTATAGTTTGGGATAACTTCGGGAAACCGGGGCTAATACCGAATAATCTATTTCACTTCATGGTGAAATACTGAAAGACGGTTTCGGCTGTCGCTATAAGATGGGCCC
>NZ_LDGC01000095.1:0-5029 GCF_015844675.1 Lysinibacillus sphaericus
ACTCTTTTGGCTTGTTCATCGGAGTGATTTCACAGTCACTGTCATAATCATCTAATAACTTGCTCCAGTATTCTTTTGCTTTTTCCTGACCCTGTTTTCTTAGCCAATGAACATAGTCACTGTATTCTCCCTGCTCTTTCTTCTCTTCCATTACTGCTTCTTCTAGTACAGACAGTTGCATTCCTTCTTCGATTTTAGCGTAATACTTCATAAACTCAGCCATTAGTATTCCAAGACACCAGCCATCCACGATGATGTGATGCATGCTCCAGATAAGTCGTACATCATTATCTCCGTACTTCACGTAGGTGATTCTAAGAAGCTGATCATCTTGCAAATCGAATCCTCGTTCGACATCCTGTCTTACGAGTGCTTCATATCGTAGTTCTTTTTCCTCGTCTGGCAGTTCAGTAAGATCCTCAAGCTTATATTCTGGCTCCCTAACTTGGTAGATTACCTGTTTTGGTTCTAATACATTTCGATAGATAAACGCAGTTCTAAGAACTTCGTAACGAATGCTTAGTAGATGAAGTGCCTCTTTAATACTGTCACCATTCATCTCCATTCCGATTTTATAGATACTTTGTACCACATATCCAGTAGACGCTGCATCCTCTAAGTGGTGGAATAGCATTCCTTCCTGTAATGGTGTGAGTTCATATATTTTATCTACCGTTCCAGCCAGTTCTTCTTTCAGCGTTTCAAATTCACTCACTGAAATATCATAGATTTTATAATCACTTGCAGTCTTCTCTTCGTTTCCTTCCACACAATACGCAATGGCTTCAATGATTGCTTGCTTAAACTGCTCTGAAAATTCATCAATAAACGCTTGATCAAATCTCTCTTCCTGGCTAATGATACTAAACTGCATCTTTCCATTTATCGCCTGTCCATTTAACAGTAACTTATCATCGGTCCAGTTTTCTTCAGCAAGCGAACTTCCACTTTCGTAGCCAACCTCAGCACCTACTCCATTGAAGTCTCCAAGATAGTTAAAGCTTATGTCAGCTTCGCATGTTTCTCCTAATTGCTGAAGGATACCGTATCCGAGGCCACCATTTGGTACACTGCGTACGGCTTCTTTTGCCCCAATGACGCTTCGTCTAGTATCTTCGATACAATCAAAGATGACTGGATATACATTGGTAAACCATCCTATTGTTCGATCAATCTCAATTGGCTCATGCAGTCTTTCTCTTCCGTGTCCTTCTAGTTTGATTGCCACTTCCTGTTGACTAGTCATTCTTCCAATTGCTTTGGCAATACCACTTAATAACACTTCATGGACCCTTGCTCCACACGCTACGCCGGACTTCTTCAACAGTTTCTCCGTTATCTCTTCAGAGAATTCTACAAAGTTTGTTGTCCTAACACGTTTTTTCGAACCTTCGCCTCTAACTCCAGTCTCGGTTCTACTGCTTATTTTCTTCCAGTATGTTTCCTCTTTTTCGGATAGTTGTTCACCGTATTCTTCCAGCTTCTTGCTCCATTCCATAAATGAGGCCGTCTTCTCTGGTAATCTTATCTCTTCATTCTTCTGAATCTGATCTACTACTGTTTCAAAATCCTCTGCAAGAATTCGCCAAGATACACCGTCGATTGCTAGATGGTGTACACAGAACATCATTACTTTATCTTGGTCTGTTTCAAATACGGCAATTTTTACTAACGGACCAGTCTCCAGATTGATGCTCGCCTGAATTTTACTGCAGCGCTCTTGAATGGCCTGCTTGACGTCATCTTTTCCTCGGTAATCAAACTCATAAAAATCACACAATTTGCTTTCAATGATTGGAAGGATTTCGAGTTGTTGATTTCTATATACTGCCCTTAACATGTCATGATGTTTCACAAGTTCTTCGATTGCTCGCTTTATTTGTGTATTATCAATCCCGTCTACTGGGAACATCATTGTCTGGTTAAAGTGTTCTGGCTTTTCTAAGTTCCAAGAATCAAACAATTTTATAATAGGAGTCTTAGTGACGGATCCACTTACTTCTCCCTGCTCATATTTACGTTCATTTTCTGTTTCTTTCATTGCCAATGCAATTCTTTCAGCCGTCTTTCCAGTCAGGATGTCTTTTACGGTTAAATGATATCCGACATTTCTAAGGTTCGATATGATTCTTATTGCCTTAATAGAGTCTCCGCCAAGTTCAAAGAAGTTTTCTTTTACGCCAACTTCTTTTGCATTCAACATCGTGCTGAATGCTTCGCATACCATACTCTCCTTCTTATTTCTTGGTGCTACATACTCTCGGGTTGCTTTTACTTCGATCTCAGGTAATGCCCTCTTATCTAGTTTTCCATTTCGAGTCACAGGAATACTGTCGATTTCCATCATATAGGATGGAATCATGTACTCCGGCAACACACCAGCAAGATGTTCTCTTATCTCCGACACACTGACGCTTTCTCCTGTATAGTATGCATAGATTGCTTTATCACCGTTTTGATCCGCTTTTGCGATCACTGCACTGTCATGAATACCTTTGATTTCACGAATTCGACTCTCAATTTCTCCTAGTTCGATTCTAAACCCGCGAATCTTCACCTGTTCATCGATTCGGCCTAAGTATTCAATGTTTCCATCCGGCAGCCATCTTGCAAGGTCTCCAGAACGGTACAACCTTCCTTCGCCAAATGGATTCTTCACGAACTTCTCTTCTGTCAGTTCTGGACGATTTACATAGCCTCTGGCTAATCCGTCACCTGCGATACATAATTCTCCTGGCACACCGATGCCACAGAGGGTTTCACCATTCATGATATAGGTCTGTAATGTTGGAAGCGCCTTCCCGATATCACTTCTTCCTCTAAGTATTTCTTTTTCTCCAATTTCTCTATAGGTAACATGTACGGTAGTTTCTGTAATTCCATACATATTCACAATTTTAGTATTTGGATGATTATAACACCACGTTTTTAGGTATGCAGGATTAAGTGCTTCCCCACCAAAGATCAAATAACGAACATTTATCTGTTCTGCCTTTGGTTGTCTCAACAAATTATAGAAAGCTGTTGGAACTTGATTTAATACGGTAACCTTATTCTCTATCAGAAGTTCTGCAAATTTTAAAGAGTCCTTTGCTTCCTCTTCGTTGACGATTACAAGCTTTCCTCCATACAAAGTTGCACCATACATTTCCCATACAGAAAAATCAAAGCCATAGGAATGGAACATTGTCCAAACATCATCTTGATTAAAGTCAAATTTAAATCCATCATTAAACAACAGTCTTACTATATTCTTGTGCATTACTTCGACGCCCTTTGAATTTCCTGTTGTTCCTGATGTATAAATGACATATAAACCATCTTCAGAATTTAATTCGATAGAAGGATTTGTTGCCTCTGTATTTGAAGGAAGTTCTTTTTTGATATTGATTACTTTTCCTTCATAGTTTAGACTCTGTTGTTCTGACCCTACCAATAATATCTTAGCATCACAATCACTTAATATATATTTAACGCGGCTTTCTGGATACATTGTATTTATTGGTACATAAATTCCCCCAGCCTTGATGATTCCATAAATTCCAATTACCATTTCTAAACTACGTTCAATATACATTGCAACATAATCTCCAACTTTGACTCCATTAGAAATTAACTTATGAGCTAGCACATTGGCTCTCTCATTCAGCTCTCGGTAGCTTACTTCTTCACCTTCGAAGACCAAAGCGATCCGATCTGGTGTCTTAGCTTCCTGTTCTTCGAACAGTTCGACTACCGTCTTCTCCCTCGGATACTCTGTCTTGGTTGCGTTGAAGTCATGGAGGATCTTTTCTTTTTCATCCTCCGTCACCATCTCTACTTGTCCAAGCAGACAATCTTGTCGTTCAACTACCTGTCTTAATACTTCTTCATAATGTTTCAAGATCTGTTTTACAGTTTCTTCCTTAAACAATGCAGTACAGTACTCTAACATAACACCATACTGGCCTTCATGTTCTTCCACGTTAAAGGTCAAATCAAACTTAGCTACGGTGCCTACAAGACCTGCTCCTTCTGCCTCTGTTCCTTCTAAACTCAGTTCTGCTTTTTCATTATTCTGTAATACTAACATCACATCAAATAATGGATTTCTTGACATATCTCTTTGAACTTGAGCCTCTTCTACCAATTCCTCAAACGGGTATTCCTGGTTTTCATATGCCTTAAGACATACTTCTTTCATTTCTAACAGGAAGTCTTCATAACGCTTCTCTTTCTCTGGTCTTCCTCTCATGGCTAACGTATTAACGAACATACCTAGCATTCCTTCGGTATCTCTATGCGTTCTTCCACTGATTGGACTTCCGATTACGATATCTTCCTGTCTACTGTATTTCCCAAGCAACACCATTGCTGCGGATAAGAAGACCATATATTCTGTCGTACCAGTTCTTTTTGCCAATTCTTTGATCTTCTTGGCTAATTCTTTATCTAATATGCTTCCTGTAATGGAACCCTCATAGCTTTGTTCCTGTGGTCTTGCATAATCTAGTGGCATATCTAATACTGGTATCTCATCCTCAAACTGACTTAGCCAGTACGCTCTCTGACTTTCCAGATCACGACTACTCATCCATTCACTATAATCTTTGAATTGATGACTTAATGGTTCCAGTTTTTCTCCTTTGTAAAGAGCGTTCCGTTCGTTCATAAATGTCACTATACTCATTCCATCGCCAACAATGTGGTGCATATCTAACATAAACAAACCATACGTGTCCCTTTTTACGAATCGCGCTCTTATCTGTGGCGCTTTCGATAAATCAAACGCTCTTACGAACAGCTTCATCTCTTCCTCATCAGTTCGATTAGAAGCCTCTTCATACTCAAATGGTACTTCTGCTGTTTCAAGTACTTTCTGCACGGTCTCTCCATTTACCAGTAAGAACTCCGTTCTAAGAATTTCATGTCGATCTACTATTTCCTGTAGCGCTCTTCTTAGATCCTCTACGCTGACTTCGCCTGTAAGTTTTAATGCCTGCGGCATATTATACATAGTTCCCTCTGGGTACATTTGCTGTATGAGGTA
>NZ_LDGC01000096.1:0-158690 GCF_015844675.1 Lysinibacillus sphaericus
GGATGGAGATTGCCGTCTAGATGTGTTTTTAACTTTTCAAGCGTCTTATAGACAAGGGACATCTTTAACGTAGTAGATAATTCATATGCTACAATTTCTCGTGTTGCGACATCTTTCACGCATGATAAATACGCCCTTTGACCACCTCTATATTGCAGATACGTAATATCTGTTAAGAATACTTTTCCTGGCTCCTCTTGCTTAAATGCACGGTTTAAATGGTTCGGTATACGGCGATGCGCCTCTGTTGCTTTTTCTAACAGACGATATGGATTCGCACGACGTACTTTTGCATATAAATTGAACTTACGCATCAGACGAAGAATCTTTTTATGGTTCATCGGTGTGTCCAGCACATCTACCAGTGCCATATAAAATCCACGATAACCAATTTTCCCTTTCGCTTGATCATAAATTGATTTTAATAAGATGTAATCTTGATAATCAGCTTCTTCACGTAAAGCGTGTTTCTCCCTATTTTGAAGCCACTTATAATAGCCGCTTGGACTGACATTCGCTACCTGACAAAGATGACGAGTCATATTTTTTAATTGATATAAACGAATCGTTTCATTGATGGCTTGGTATTTCTCTTTTGGTGTTAAAAACGATTCTTCTTCGCCTGCCTTTCCATTTCGTCGAGCTTTTTTAACAGATTAAGTTCTGCCTCTAATAGTTGAATACGCGCTTCCGCTTTCTCAAGTTTTTTTTCTGCGGATAAGTTTTCAAGGCGTGGACGACCAGTACTCTCTTTTCCACGACGTTCCTCGTAAAAGCCTTCCTTACCATGTGTTTGATATGTTTTCTTCCAACGGCTAATTGCACTTTGAGCTTTCTTAATTCCTATCAGCTCTAAGTCAAATCCTGCTTCTCTGAAGATTTGGACTGGACCTTTTCCTTGTAAATTTGCCTGAACAGCTTTCAATTTAAAGTCGGCTGTATATTGAATTGAGCGGTCGGATACTGAGGCGACATTTGGATTCGCTTCAATTTGTCTGCGTTGGTGCTCGTTAAAAATTATTTTACTCATGATGTTCTCCCGTTCATAAATGGTATGGTTAGTATAACGGGGTTTTCAAACGTTGAAAATAGAAAAACCCCGAATAGGTCCACTTTTTTTAAAGTGTCCACTATTCGGGGTTCAGTTCAAAGGTAGGAAATTAACTCTTTTTTTTATACTATAAATCTTGAAGTTCATTAACAGTGATAAATTTATAACCCTTATTTGAAAGTTCCTTTAGTATACCTTCAATTGTTTGGAGCGATTTGCCCGTTTCATCATACATTGGATGCAGCAAGATAATCGAACCAGGTTCAATATTCTCAGTCACATATTTTACTTTGTCAGAAACCGTTGTGTAAAAAGTATCTGGTTCAAGGTTCCAAGTTATAGTTTCTCTTTTATGTTTATTAAGGTAATACGGCAACCCTATCAGCTTTTTCCCATTAGGTGGCCGAACATCAATTTCACCTTTGTAACCTGTATTTTGAATCAATTGATCTGTCTTTTCTATTTCATCTTTGTAGTAAGAGGGTGTTTTGAAAATCATCCGATTATGCGAATAGGTATGATTCCCAATTTGATGTCCTTCTTCTGCAATTCTTCTTGCTTCCTCTGGAAATTTTTCTATTTCTGAACCTATCAGAAAAAAGGTAGCTTTAGCATTGTACTCTTCTAATAGCGGCAATATCTGATTTGTGTTACCCGCCGGACCATCATCAAAAGTTAAAGCAACTACTTTTTGATTCGTCTCTACTTGTTTGGTTAAGCCCCCAAATAACTGATACGTCCTAGAATTCATTAATTTATAAGTGCCTAGTAGTAGAAGGAAAACTAAGAGAATCCCTATCCCAATCAATACCAACTTCTTTTTCACAGCAATCCTCTTTCCATTCAGGAGTTTTAAATACAGTTTACCATTTTATCATAAAGCGTTAGTCCTTCCAAATCAAAGGCAACAGCAACAGCCAAAAATATTCTGTATTCTTTTCTTCGTCAAAAATCAAATTTAGAAAGTTCTCCCGAATACTGTTCTGCCTACTTTTTGTTGAGCAGTATTAAATAAAATCGTTTTGAAATTAAGGCTATTTTAGCATTCCTTATTAAACTATCCTACCCTGTTAGTGCAACAAGAAAGGTTAGTTGAAGAGCAACAATCTTTGCGAAAACAGCCTATTTTTAAAATGTTACTCCAAGAAAATATCCTATAGAAATAAAAATAATTACCCATATCATCGCACCAAAACAAGCAAAAGCCAAAAAAGTACTAAACTTCATCTGTGTGATTCCAGACATGTAACTTGTAACGTGTCTAATCCCCGGAACAAAATATCCTATAATTATTGTCCACGGTCCAAAACGATGAAACCATCGTTCAACTTTAGTAAACCGTCTATTATTTAGTCCAAACCACTTTCCATATTTTATTATTAATGGTGTTCCTAATTTATTTCCAATTGCATAGCTAAATACCATACCAGTGGATGCGCCTAAAAAGCTTAAGATAATACTCAATAGAAAGTTTAAATGTCCCTCATGACACAAAAACCCCACAAACGTCATTAAGATCTCATCAGGAATGGGTAAGCCAATTATTCCTAAAGATAAGATTAAAAATATAGCTAGATATCCATATTGACTTATAAAACTGCTTATGAATTCCACGAATAGTTTCTCCTTTTTTAATACAAATCGTTACCTATATCATTAAACATCATATATTCCCCCATTTTTTCATTTAAAACACTCCAAGGATTAAAAACGGAGAGGCAATTAAGATTAAATAATCGTATTTGATTGACCTATTAATGATCAACGCATTCAATCTTAAATACCATATGTTATCGATGTTACTAAGTTATGTAAAAATTTAGTTCGTATCTATACAAAGTTCTTGTAAAATGATCCAATCACCAAGATTTTATAAGAAACTTGATGATAACCCATAAAAATGATAATATTCCTCTCTGTACATTTTTACAAGTACTCTTCATAATACAACATCTACTATGAGTTAAAAAGAGGTGTATTGTGAATGAAACAACAACATTCGTTCAATAGGTTAAATTTTGATAATATCCATGAATAAATAGTAAAGGAATTTATCAATTTGCTCATTTTTTATGTATGAAATATTTTCCATTATTATACTATCAATCAAATTTTCAATAAAAACGGGGCTAGTCCATAACGAACAGCCCCGTAGTCCTTACTATTAATAATTAGAATCTGCAATTAATCCGTTCATAATAGCAACACCAGAACTTGCTCCAATACGAGTAGCTCCAGCCTCAACCATCTTTTGCATATCTTCTAAGCTTCGTACACCGCCAGAAGCTTTTACACCTAAATCTGGGCCTACTGTTTTACGCATTAAGGCAATATCTTCTGCAGTTGCGCCACCAGTAGAAAAACCTGTTGATGTTTTCACATAGTCAGTACCTGCTGCCACAGCTAGCTCACATACTTTTACTTTTTCTTCATCAGTTAGAAGGCAAGATTCAATAATTACTTTTACAAGTGCGCTACCTTTTGCCGCTTCAACAACTGCAGCAATATCTGCTTGCACAAGGTCATAGTTTTTATCCTTTAATGCACCGATATTGATAACCATGTCTACCTCTTTTGCACCGTTAGCAATCGCATCTTTCGCTTCGAATGCTTTAACAGCTGGTGTGTTAGCACCTAAAGGGAAGCCAATTACTGTACAAACTAAAACATCTGAGCCTTGTAAAAGCTCGCTGCTATATTTCACCCAAGTTGGATTTACACAAACAGAAGCAAAGTTAAATTGTTTTGCCTCTGCACACAATTTTTCGATTTGCTCTTTTGTAGCTTTAGCCTTTAATAATGTGTGATCAATCATACGTGCGAAATTTTGTTCCATTTTATTAGACTCTCCTTCTATCAACAAGTTGTACGTACCTCTCTGGAATCATAACATTTTTTAACGTTTCCGTCTAATTTTGAATGAATGCAATTAGATGAATTCAAATTTATTTTAGAAACAACTCCATTATCCCTAGGCAAAATCTTCTCTAGAGTCGGACTGCTGAAAGAAGTCAATGCAACTACAATGTTTTGATCAAAAATACTAGCAATAACGACTGATCCAACTGTTACAGTTGTAAATCCACCTATTAACATTGGTGTCTCAATATTTCAACGGGTATTCGCTTCGCTTTCGCGGGTATTTAGCCACCTACTGAAAGAAGTTAAAATATAGCAAAACACCGTTCAAAGTTTGAACGGTGTTTCTATTCATAGGTACTCTTTTGTTATTTTATAGTTTCTAATACACGAACAAATTGTCCTTTAGAATGAGGATATCCAGCTTGTGTAATTTTCACTTTTACAAGCTGACCGATTAGGCTTTCAGGACCTTCAAAGACTACTTTTAAGTAATTATCAGTATAACCTGTTAAAAGCCCTGCCTCACCGCTTTCATCATGCACGAATTCCTCAGGAATTACCTCTAGCACTTGATCTTCAAAGCGAGAAGAATATTCCTTCGCTAATTGATCATTTAAAGCGATTAATCGGTGAACACGTTCGTTTTTAATGTTTTCGTCAATTTGGTCCTCCATGCGCGCAGCTGGTGTACCTGTACGTGGAGAGAACGGGAATACGTGTAATTCAGAAAACTTATGGTCACGAATAAAGTTATATGTTTCCATGAACTCTTCCTCTGTTTCACCTGGGAAACCTACGATTACATCAGAAGTGACAGCCAAGTCTGGTAACGCTTCATGTAGTTTAGTTAAACGTTCACCGAAGAACTCCATTGTATACTTACGACGCATACGTTTTAAAACTGTATCTGAGCCAGATTGGATTGGAATGTGTAGGTGGTTAACAACGATTTTTGATTCACGTAAAACTTCAATCACTTCATCTGTTAATTGACTTGCCTCAATCGAAGAAATACGAAGGCGTTTTAAACCTTTCACATTTGCCTCTAAATCACGTAGAAGCTGGGCTAAATTGTAATCTTTTAAGTCTTGTCCATAGCCACCTGTATGAATACCAGTTAGAACAATTTCAAGATACCCTGCATCCACTAGTTGTTGGGCTTGGCTCAATACTTCTTGAGGATCTCGAGAGCGCATTAACCCACGTGCCCATGGAATAATACAAAACGTACAGAAGTTATTACAGCCTTCTTGTATTTTTAAAGATGCGCGTGTACGGTCTGTAAATGCAGGCACGTCTAATTCCTCATATACACGATTTTTCATAATGTTACGCACAGCATTAATTGGTTGGCGTTCAGTAAGATATTGATCTATGTAGCCAAGTAATTTTGTACGATCCTGTGTTCCTACAACAATGTCAACACCAGGAATCGCCATAATTTCAGCTGGAGAAGTTTGAGCGTAACAGCCTGTAACACAAATGACAGCGTCTGGATTTTGACGAATAGCTCGACGGATAACCTGACGTGATTTTTTATCCCCTGTATTTGTTACTGTACATGTATTAATGACATAGACGTCTGCTTGACGATCAAACTCCGTACGATCATAGCCTTCTTCTTTAAATAACTGCCAAATTGCTTCTGTTTCATAATGATTTACTTTACAACCTAATGTATATAGAGCTAGGGTTTTAGGAAGCGTTTCACTCATAATAAATTTCATCCTTTCAAGATTGCATTACATTTTGTTTCTTAACTTTTAATTATTATTTGATGTCCATAATTTATAGATACGTGAACTATAATAACACAAACCTTTTGAAATCAGTACTTTTAAGATACTTTTTTATGAATGACCAGGTTCTATTCATGGAGAAAGGCACTCATTATTAAAAATGAGTGCCTTTCTTTCATCTCTCCAAATCTCAAATATTACCTGCATAATCCCGTGGAATATTCCGAATTTTTTCAAATAACCTATTTCTTTATAAAGAAGTGGAAATTATATGTAATAGATGGTAATATTTTCTATGGGTGGTAATTCCATTTTTCTAAAAAACCATTCATAATAATCTATAAAAGAATGGGGGTCTTTAATGAAAAAAACTATCTTAATTAGAATATTGGCATTTATAGCCGTATTACTAATACTTTTTTCAGATGGGATACAATCTCATGATTTTCTTTATCTTTTAATTGTCGTTTTTTTCATTGGTGTTCCGTGGTACAAGTTTTTCAAAAAATAAATTTAAGATTCAGGAGGAATTGTACGTGAAGAAAAAGTTAATCTTTTTGGTAATGATCATGTTTTTAGCATTGCAACCCCTATCTGTAAATTTAGAAGGAGCTATTGCTAAAGAAATAGGTGAGAACAATGATTGTAATAGCTGTTCACAAAAATTACCTTTACAAATGGAACAAGCAGGTTTTTTAAAAAATAATTTAGTAATAAACGATGTAAAAGAAGATTTAGATATAGCGGAGAATTTTAATCATAGTGAGTACAATAAAGATGATTTCGATTGGAAAAATATTGAGTTCATGGATTTCGGCAAGGATAAAGATGGTTTAATGATTCCTTATAAGCAGAACAATGAAAACTTTGATATTCGTTTATTGACTGCTTATGATAAAACAACTGGTGAAGTTAGTGATGATTTTATTATTATGAAATCAGTTCTTGATATCGAAAATAATGAAATTGAAGTTACCTACTCAACATTAAATGATGAAAAAGTGGTTGGCATGACTCTTGATGTAGGCACAAATGAAGTTATTGACAAAAAAATATATAACGAAGTATCTCCAACTGATAGTGGTGAAGCAGGTTATTGGAGCGATACTTGGGATTGTTTAAAAAATGCTTGGAAAAATGCTCCTGAACTTACGAAAGAATTATGTTCCGCTGCTTGTCTCTCTGTAATATTTGGCGGAAATATTGTAGGTATAGTAACTTGCGCTAGTTGTTTAGGCGCTCAAGCTATGGTATGCCTTATTCACTAACAATTAAATAAATATTAATTATCTGAGGCTGGGACATAACTAATTTGTACTTTATGAAAAACGTATAATTTTTAAATTAGCAATGAATATAAACAGAAAACCCGAACAATTACGAAACACAGGCTGAGCGTTTCGTGATATAGTTCGGGTTTTTCATTGGCTAAAATCCTTGTGTCCCAGCCTCTTTTTTAGCCGATCCAAGTTTTACTTGAATCGGCTTTCTCATTTGGGAAAAGGTCAACCTAGAGTATGGAAACTCACGATTTTTGATCGCTCGTTACTCATAATATATATCATCCTTTCAAGAGTACACTACAATAAATTAAATTATCAACGTGTCTTATAATAGCACAAATAAATATAATGAGCCTAGCTTTTTGGCTAGGCTTCAAAAAATATATAAATGAAAAGTATTTACTAATAAGAGTTCCTCTACTAAAAATACAAATAATATAAAAGAAAAAAAGTCCAATTTCAAAATAAATTGCAAAAAGGCAGTTAAAAATTAGATTCACTCTCTAACTTTCAACTGCCAACTCAAATAGTAAATTTTTATCAGTGCCATTAAATAATTTTGGGCAGTTTTTTCAATTACGTTTTCTTAGAACAACCCTTTAATTTGTGCTGTTTGTTCTGCACATCTAAAAACTAGATTAAGGACTAACAGGAGGAGTAAGTCCTAAAAGAACAGGAGTTACTACAGTACTACCCGCTCCAAGGCGAACTTGTTGAACTTGCAGTACTTTTACTGTAAGATCCAGAACAATTTTTTCGCGTAATGTGCTGAAAGTACCTTCTGGTGCTGCCATAATTGGTGAAAAATCAAGTTCAAAGAAGTTTGCAGCAACTAACTCGCCGAATGGTTGTTCATTGTATTTTACAAGATTTTGGAAGAAAGCCTTATCCAATCGAGCATCCATTTGAGTTCTTTCATTCAGGAAATTCGCTTCGGCAAACTCAGAAATTCCTATGATTGGAGTAGTGCCTCCAGGTGTTTGTGGGAAATTAAGTTCTGTAAAACCAGAAAACGGAACGTCTGCAATTCTATCACGAAGTGCGCCATTACATGCCGATGAAGCATATTCAATATTTTTACGAATATGTCCTGCTACAAATAATTTAGCTCTTGTTACTCTAAAAAAGTCAGTGTTATCAATACGTGCAAATCTAACCGGTACTAATTTAACTTGATTTAGGAATACATTTTTTTTCACTCTTTTGATTTCAGTTGCTGCAGGAGTAAGCGTAATATCTGACTCCACTACTATTTGAAGTGTTGGCTCCGCAAGTACAACTGGAACTTTAATAGTTGGAGCTGTAACTGGTGTAGCGATTAGTGGAGTAGCCTCACTATTTAAAGGTATTTGTTCAGTGGATGCTACAGGACAAGGTAGCATTTGATTTTCTAATTGATCACTCAAAAAATTCCCTCTTTTCATTTTTTGTCATTAGAGAGCGCTCTCTATATTGCTAGAATATGTAGCTATTAAATCTACACATGGACGTATATACTAGTTATTTTCGATATTAAAAAAAGGGATTTTTTAAGCTGAGAGATAAGTTTTAATTACTCGCTAGACTCTTGACTGTCATAACGGACTCGAATTTTCTGTACTTGTAGCATATGGATGATTAATTCTAATACTATATTTTGGCACAATTGGTTTGAATGAATTAATGACTCATCTTGTGTAGGAACTGCATTCGTAGTGTGAAATGTAGTATATTCAATATTTTGATTTATAAAGCCTTCAATAAATAATTTTCCCTTTAACGCTGTACATGTCCCATTATTCAATGATTGGGAAAACTGACTAGGTACGAATCTACAATTTGTTAGTACTACCTCATTCGAGATGTCTTTTACTCCCACAATCCCTTTGTCAAATTGAATAAATTCTTCAAGACATATTTCAATTTTATATTCCCCTACTACAACCGGAACTCTAATATGCATAACATCATCGGAAGCGTAAGAGTTATTATTTGTTTCTCCTTTTTTAATTGATTGTGTGTTATGTAAAGGAACTACAACTGATTTAGACGGATTACTCGCCTGATTATTTTTTTCATAAGTATCTTTTTTCATTAAAAATATTATTTCATTAATTTTTGAGTGAACTAAACGACAATCGGGCTGTTCAGGATAATCCGTTGAAGTATTAAATAGTTTGGTTTCAAGTTGAGGAGTTAGTTGATTGTTTAAATCAAGAAAATCAAATGTATTTTTAACAACCTCACCACAAATAGGAGCATGAAGAAAATCATTAATTTCTATATGAGTAGAAATTAGACTTTTATTGGTTATAGAACATATTTGTCCTTGCGCTGAACTTGTAGATACACTACTATCACCTGTAGAATTGTTTTTCTCCATCTCTTCTGTATCAATCTCTACATCAACTTTAGCAGAGATGTGTAGCGCGCTATTAGGATCTATATGCGCTGCTAGATCCTCTTCTTCCACAGGACTGGTTTCATCCACCCCTTCTTTATTAAGGAGATCATTCATTTCATTCTCTACATCAACTTCAGAAGGGCTGTGTAACTCAGCATTAGAATCTAAATGCGCTGCTAGATCCTCTTCTTCCACAGGACTGGTTTCATCCGCCCCTTCTTTATTAAGGAGATCATTCATTTCATTCTCTACATCAACTTCAGAAGGGCTGTGTAACTCAGCATTAGGATCTATATGCGCAACTTCCTCTTCTTCTACAGGACTGGTATCATCCGCCTCTTCTTTATTAAGGAGGTCGTTCATTTCATTCTCAACATCAATTTCAGGAGGAATGAGTAGCTCACTATCGGGATTTAGATGCGTTACAAGACTGGTTTCATCTTTTTCTATAGCAAGGTCATTATTTATAAAATCGGCATTGAAAGAATATGAAATGTCACCTGTAGTATCTAGTTGAGGTGTATGATCTATCTTTTTCTTGGGTTTAATTTGATAATTACAATTGATGAAAACTTTTTGTTTGGAACTTATTTCTTTCATTTTTCTAAAATTAATCCATGGAGTTTTCATTAGTTCACTCCTAAATAATGTATTGACAAATAACGTGCAACAGGTGATTTGTAAAAAACTCCTAAGCATTTTTCCAGCCAAGACAGCTTTTCGGTCAAATATTCAGACTTTATGCGCCATGTTCAAAATCCGTTTCTTCAAGAAAACGCACACTATAACCCTTTTTCGTTTTTAATCCATGAAACTCTTTTTCTTTTCTAAGCGTTGCACTTATAATTACAATCCATTTTATGCATTACTTTTACTTTTGCCACTCGGTAATTTCCAAATCTCAGTAGAAAATTCGATATTAATGCGTTTAAGTCGATTACTTAAATAGAACATATCTATCTTTCCATTATTTTGTTTTCAACCCGATAATATATAGCAAAAAGGCAGTTAACAGTTCTATTCAATCAAACTGTCAACTGCCAAAACTCAAATATTGGATTTTCAATATGCCTCTAAATGCCCGCTTTTATCTACTCGCTCCTCTAAAAACTAATGAATTAACAAGGATTAGAAGGAGGATTAGGTCTAACTGGTGGATCAGCAGGACTAACCGGTGGAGTCAATCCTGGTAAAACAGGAGTTATTACAGCACTACCAGCTCCAAGGCGTACTTGTTGAACTTGCAGTACTTTTACTGTAAGATCTAGAACAATTTTTTCACGCAATGTGCGGAAAGTACCTTCAGGTGATGTCATAACTGGTGAAAAATCAAGTTCAAAGAAGTTTGCAGCGACTAACTCGCCAAATGGTTGTTCATTGTACTTAACTAAATTTTGGAAGAAAGCCTTATCCAATCGAGCATCCATTTGAGTAACTTCATTCAGGAAGTTCGCTTCGGCAAACTCGGAAATTCCGATGATTGGAGTAGTGCCTCCAATTGTTTGTGGGAAAATAAGTTCTGTAAAACCAGAAAACGGAACATCAGCAATTCTATCTTGTAGCGCTCCATTACATGCCGCTGAAGCATATTCTATATTTTTGCGAATATGTCCTGCTACAAACAATTTAGCTCTTGTTACTCTAAAAAAGTCAGTGTTATCAATACGTGCAAATCGAACAGGCACTAATTTAACTTGATTTAGGAAAACATTTTTTTTTACTCTTTTGATTTCAGTTGCTGCAGGATCCAGCGTAATATCTGATTCCACAACTATTTGAAGTGTTGGTTCTGCAAGTGCAACTGGAACTTTAATAGTTGGTGCCGTAACCGGTGTAGCGGCTAGTATAGTAGCCTCACTATTTAATGGTATTTGTTCAGTTGATGTTACTGGACAAGGTGGCACTTGATTTTGATTTTCACATTGACCACTCAAAAAATTCCCCTCTTTTCATTTTGTAGTATTCGAGAGCTCTCAGTATCAGAATATGTAGCAATTAAATCTATGAATGGACGCGTATACTAGTTTTTTATTCATTTAAATAAAGGGATTTTTGAGCGGAGGGTTAAAAATGAACACAATGCCAGCTACTCACCGTTGTGGCACCTGATTTGACAACGTTCCTTCAACATGGGATTTTACTAAAAAAACCGATTCAAAGTTTTTTGAATCGGCTCTACTTATAGGATTACCTAAGTTTTCAAACCTTGCACGACTGCATATATACGCAATAATAATGATGTTTACTCATGCACTGTGTGAAAACCTCTTTTAACAATGCTAAACGCTGTCTCATTCAAATTCATAAGATATTGCAGATAGTGCATAGAGTGGTGCCGTTTCTGCTCGTAAAATTCGGGGTCCTAAAGACATCGTTTGAGCACCTGCTTGAAGCAGGGCATCCGCTTCTTTTCGTGCAATGCCGCCTTCAGGACCAAAGATAATAAGAATAGATTTTGACTTCTTGTCATACACGTTTTTTAGCTTCTCTGCAAACCTTGTACGTTGTTCTGCTTTTGCATCTTCTTCATCCGCTATAAAAACGGCGTCGAAATTGTCTACTTGTTCTACTAGCTGTTTGAAAGAAATCGGTTCATATATTTCTGGAATATGTGTACGATGGGATTGTTCAGCTGCTTCTTTTGCAATTTTTTGTAGACGCTCTTGCTTTTTGGCACCTTTCTTTTTATCCCATTTAACGATGGAACGCTCCGCTTCAAATGGCAACAAGGCAAACATTCCAAGCTCTGTCGCCTTTTGTGTAATCAGTTCTAACTTATCACCCTTCGGCAACCCACATGCCACCGTTACATGGATAGGTAACTCTGGTGAAGGAACGATCTCACCCGTAGTTTGAACGTGTACCTCATCCCCTTCAAAGGCTGAAACTTCACAAATATGAGCTGTATTTTGTGCGACAACTACGATTTTGTCGCCCTCTTTCATACGCATTACCCGTTCAATATGTCGGGCATCTTCTCCGCTAATTCGTGCTTCCTCTATGGTTGTCTCAATAAAATATCGCTGCATTTAACCGTACTCCTTTCTAAAAAGAAGAGAAAACGCCAAATCACAAGCACTCGGCTCCCGATTTGGCGCTTCCTCAGTCCACTTATTGTGGTCGACGGGCAATGATCGCTACCCAATCTTCCATTAATAATACTTCTTCGATAACAAAGCCTGAAGCTTCTAGTGCTGCTTTTACATCATCACGTTTTGCGGCAATGATGCCTGAAGTGAGATATAATCCACCCGGTTTAACAATTGAAAATGCATCGTCAGTAAAGGACATAATAATTTCTGCTAAAATATTAGCCACAACGACATCAGCTGGTTCCTTTACAGTATCCAATAAGTTCCCATGGAATACTGATACTTTATCATCCACTTTATTTAATGCAACATTTTCTTGTGCTGAACGTACAGCTACTTCGTCTAAATCAAGTGCATGCACGCTCTTAGCTCCTAGTAAGGCTGCACCAATTGATAGAACGCCCGAACCCGTTCCGATATCGATAACCATATCTTCCTCTTTTACAACCTTCTCAAGCCCCTGTAAACACATAACAGTTGTAGGGTGTGTTCCTGTACCGAAAGCCATACCAGGATCTAATTCAATAATTAGCTCATCTGTTGATACTGGTACATACTCTTCCCATGTTGGTACGATTGTAAAGCGTTCAGAAATTTTTACAGGATGATAGTATTGCTTCCATGCTGTTGCCCAGTCTTCCTCGTTAACTTCCACAATCGAAACAACATTTTCACCAATATCGATGTTGAAGTTCGTTAGATTTGTTATAGCTGCCTTAATTTCTTCGACTGTTTCATTTAAAAAACTAGACTCCGATAAGTAAGCCTTAACAATAACACCATCTTTCGGAAAATCCGCTTCATTTAGCGCATAAATTTCACCATACTGATCTTCTCGTGGTTTCGCAAATTCTGCAGAATCCTCAATAACCACACCACTTGCCCCTGCTTCATGCAAAATATTCGAAATTGCTTCTACCGCTTCATTTTTTGTATGAATGGATAATTCTGACCACTTCACGTAGCTCTTCAGCTCCTCTAATTATTCACCTTGGAATTTTTTCTTAATTTTATCGAATAGTGTGCTTCCTTGCTCTTCAGGAATATCACCACTGATTTCTGCAAATTCACGTAGTAATTGCTTTTGTTTTTCTGTTAATTTTTCTGGCGTTACAACTTTTACTGTTACATATTGATTCCCTGTGCCATAGCCATGGACGTTTTTGACACCTTTGTCTTTTAGACGGAATTGTGCACCTGACTGTGTTCCCGCTGGAATACGTAGTTTTACTTTCCCATGAACAGTCGGAACTTCAATTTCATCACCAAGAGCTGCTTGTGGGAATGTCAGTTTTAGTTCGAAATAAATATCATCGCCATCACGCTCAAACTCTTTATGCCCTTGAACGCGGAACATAATATATAAATCCCCCGCAGGTCCTCCATTTATACCTGGCTCACCTTGATTAGACACACGAACTTGCTGACCATCGTCAACACCTGCTGGAATACTAACTTTGATTTTCTTACGTTGTTGAACTTTTCCTTCACCACGACAAGTAGAACATTTTTCTTTAATGATTTTACCCGCACCTTGACATGTTGAACAAGTACGGCGATTCATCATACGGCCAAATGGTGTATCTACTGCCTGATTTACTTGACCAGCACCTTGACATGTTGAACATGTCTCAGGATTAGTACCTGGTTTTGCACCTGAACCTTGGCAAGTATTACATTCTTCATCTTTAGGAATTTCGATTTCTGTTTCTTTTCCGAAAATTGCTTCCTCAAACGTAATATTCATACGATATTGAAGGTCATCACCTTTGCGTGGTGCATTCGGGTCCTGACGGCGACCGCCACCACCAAAGAATGAACTGAAAATATCCTCGAAGCCGCCAAAGCCGCCGCCTCCGAAGCCACCACCAAAGCCTGCATTTGGATCCTCGTGGCCAAATTGGTCATAGCGTGCTTTTTTCTGATCGTCACTTAATACTTCATAAGCTTCAGCGATTTCTTTGAATTTTTCATCTGCACCTGGCTCTTTATTAAGGTCAGGATGGTATTGCTTTGATAATTTACGGTATGCTTTTTTAATTTCATCTTTAGAAGCCGATTTCGTTAAACCAAGCACCTCGTAGTAATCGCGTTTCTCCATGATTCACACTCCGCTCTTTTTGCATAAAATCTATTGTATCATGCAGTTAAAAAAACTGCCTCTATTTTATTATTAAATATACATTACAATTGTTGTACCAAAGGGGTTGATTAATCATTATTATCCATTCTTATTAATTAGAAGGCTCTGATTTCCACTCCGGACTACTCGCTTTGTTGCTGCCGCTTCGCTTTCGCACAGATAAAACATTTGTTGCTGCCGCTTCGCTTTCGCATCCTGTGACAACGCCTTCGTGACCAACATCGTGTTAGCCTCAGGGTCTCGTCTGCCTCGCTTTCCCGCGGGAGTCGAGTAGCCCTACGCTACAATCAGTAAAAATGGACATTCATTAGCAAAATATCAATAAAAAATCCTTTTATCAACCAATAATAAACCTATATTTTCCTAATCCATGTATTTTCCCTTTTCTCACAAAAAATCTAGCAACTAGACGACTACATGGTCATAGGATATAGCTAAACATAAAGAGAAAAGCCAAAGCCGCAAGCGGTCTTTGGCTTCTTCACTTAACTGTGTTACTTACTATTATTTATCGTCTTTTACTTCTTCAAAGTCAGCGTCTACGATGTCGTCTTTTTTACCATCGCCAGCTTCTGCACCTGCTTCGCCACCTTGAGCTGCTTGAGCAGCTGCTGCAGCTTGTTCATATACTTTCATTACTAGTGGTTGTAATACACCTTCTAGTTTTTCTTTAGCAGATTTAATGCCTTCTAATTCGCCAGCTTCAAGCGCTTTTTTCAGTTCATCACGAGCATCTTCTACAGATTTTTTCTCGTCTTCTGTAATTTGTTCGCCTAAATCAGCAATTGTTTTGTCAACTTGGAACACTAATTGGTCAGCTTCGTTGCGAAGATCTGCTTCCTCTTTACGTTTAGAATCCGCCTCAGCATTTGCCTCAGCATCTTTTACCATACGTTCGATTTCTTCCTCAGATAAACCAGAATCAGATTGGATAACAATTGTTTGTTCTTTATTTGTACCAAGGTCTTTCGCTTTAACAGATACGATACCATTTTTATCAATATCGAATGTTACTTCGATTTGTGGTACACCACGTGGTGCTGGCGGAATATCCGATAATTGGAAGCGACCTAATGTTTTGTTGTCAGCTGCCATTGAGCGCTCACCTTGTAGTACGTGAATATCTACTGCTGGTTGGTTGTCAGCTGCAGTTGAGAATACTTGTGATTTAGATGTTGGAATCGTAGTATTACGGTCAATTAATTTTGTGAATACGCCACCCATAGTTTCGATACCTAATGAAAGTGGAGTTACGTCAAGTAGAACTACGTCTTTAACATCTCCAGTTAATACGCCACCTTGAACTGCAGCACCCATTGCTACAACTTCGTCAGGGTTTACACCGCGGTGTGGTTCTTTATTAGTTTCTTTACGTACAGCTTCTTGTACAGCTGGAATACGAGTAGAACCACCAACTAAGATTACTTGGTCAATTTCAGATGTTGAAAGACCTGCATCAGATAATGCTTGACGTACTGGACCTACTGTACGGTTTACTAATGGTAATGTAATTTCGTCAAATTTAGCACGAGTTAAAGAAATTTCTAAGTGTAATGGACCCGCTTCACCAGCAGTGATGAATGGTAAAGAAATTTGAGTAGAAGTTACACCTGATAAGTCTTTTTTCGCTTTTTCAGCTGCGTCTTTTAGACGTTGCATAGCCATTTTATCTTTTGAAAGGTCAATGCCGTTTTCTTTTTTGAATTCTGCTACAAGGTACTCGATAATAGCATCGTCGAAATCGTCCCCACCTAGTTTGTTATCACCAGCTGTTGCTAATACTTCAAATACACCGTCACCTAATTCAAGAATAGATACGTCAAATGTACCGCCACCAAGGTCAAATACTAATACTTTTTGATCTGTATCTTGTTTATCTAAACCATAAGCAAGTGCAGCAGCTGTTGGTTCGTTGATAATACGTTCAACTTCTAAACCAGCGATTTTACCAGCGTCTTTTGTAGCTTGACGTTGAGCATCGTTGAAGTAAGCAGGTACAGTAATAACTGCTTTTGTTACTTTTTCACCTAAGTAATCTTCAGCATAACCTTTTAAGTATTGAAGAATCATTGCAGAAACTTCTTGTGGCGTATATTCTTTATCTTCCACTTGAACTTTTTCAGATGTACCCATTTTAGATTTAATAGAAATAATTGTGTTAGGGTTTGTTACTGATTGACGTTTCGCTACTTCACCAACTTGACGTTCTCCGCCTTTAAATGCAACAACAGATGGTGTTGTACGGTTTCCTTCTGGGTTTGGAATTACTTTTGGTTCTCCGCCTTCAAGTACAGAGACACATGAGTTTGTTGTTCCTAAGTCAATACCGATAATTTTGCTCATTAAAATTTCCTCCTATTATTGAAACGCAAATGATGCGTTTTCTAACTAATAATTGTAATTAACTAAATAGTACTAAGTCTATTCGTTCACAGATACCATCGTTGGGCGTAATACGCGATCCTTTAACATATAACCTTTTTGAAGCTCGCGTAAGACAACACCAGACTCTTTTTCACTATCTTGCTCCTGCATAACAGCTTGGTGAAC
The DNA here is from genome assembly GCF_015844675.1 of Lysinibacillus sphaericus. GTDB lineage: Bacteria > Bacillota > Bacilli > Bacillales_A > Planococcaceae > Lysinibacillus > Lysinibacillus sphaericus_E. The sequence continues at coordinate 17,104 of NZ_LDGC01000096.1, forward strand.
ATTTGGATCAAATTGCTCACCTTCAGCTTTAATAATTTGCAAGCCTTCCTTCTCAGTTGCTTCGATCAGAGAACGGTATACCATTTCAATACCTTTTACGATAGAAGCCGTTTCTTCTGAAGTCGCTTCAACTTGTAAGGCACGCTCAAAATTATCGATGACTGGCAGTAAATCTGACAGTAAAGTTTGAGCGCGATACTTTTCAGCAGCCTCACGATCAAGTTGGTTGCGACGACGAATATTATCGAAGTCAGCACGTAAACGTAGATGACGGCTTTCCTCATCATCTAGCTTTGCTTGTAACTCAGCTAGCTTTGCTTCGTACTGTTCTTCAATTGTTAATTCGACTTCTTGTTCTTCTACTTTAACTTCTGTTTCTTCTACTTTAACTTCAGTTTCTTCTACTTCATTTTCAGCTTGTACATCTTCTTGTACAAGGTCTTTGTTTTCAGTTGTTTCCGTCACTTGAAATCCTCCTCATTATCAATCACTACGATTCTTCGTAAAGGCTTGTGTTAAATCCATGCGCATTACATCTAGTAAAGCAACAACACGTTTATAATCCATTCGTGTTGGACCAATAATTGCTATAGCCCCTTGCTGTTCTTCACCAATAGAATAAGTGGTCGTAATGACACTACAGTTTTCCATTTCTAATTGTTTATTTTCCGAGCCTATACGAATATGAATGCCCGATTCATTAGGATGGAAGAGCGACTGCACTTGGCTAGTCGTTTCCATTAAGTCCAAAATCATACGGACTTTATTTAAATCGTGGAATTCCGGTTGGTTGAACATATTTGTTTTACCACCATAAAAAATTTTACTTTCCGAATTATGCATCGTCGCTGTCACGAGAGAGCGAATAAAATCATCCGCTGATTGAACATGCTGTTGTAATACTGCTAGCACTTCAGCTTCGAGTTTTTTATGAATATCTTCTAATGACTCACCAATTAGACGTTCATTTAAGATATTAACCATTTTCTCTAAATCAGAAGCGGTAAAATTAGGAGGTAAACTAAACATGCGGTTTTCAACATGTCCATTATTTGTTACGATAATCGCTACTGCTTCATCGCTAGAGAGTGGCACAATTGAAAATCGTTTAACACGATGTCTTTGGACATCTGGTCCTAAAAGAATCGATGTATACGATGTCAGCTCCGATAAAATATTGGCTGACTTCCGGATAATATGCTCTACTTCTACTAAGCGATCATTGAAAATTGATTGGATTTGCTGAATGTCCCTTGAATTAATGCCTTGTGGGCTCAACAAATGATCTACATAAAATCTATAACCCTTTTCCGAAGGCACTCGACCAGAGGAGGTGTGTGTTTTTTCCAAGAAGCCTAATTCCTCTAAATCCGCCATTTCATTTCGAATTGTGGCTGGACTAAATGTAATCTCTTGCTTTTTGGAGATTTGGCGAGAACCTACCGGCTGTGCAAACATAATAAAGTCATCTACTATAGCTTGCAATATTTGTAATTGCCGATTTGTTAGCATGATTATCACCTCTGTTAGCACTCAACTAAGAGGAGTGCTAATACTATTATTAAGTTATCAAATCCTACATTTTATGTCAATGATATCGCTCAATCTTCTAATAAAAATTGTTGAAATACTTCATTCCCTACAAAACGACCTTTTCGAGTAAGGCGAATTCCTTTAGTATCATGCTCCAATAGACCTTCTGAAACTAATTTTTCTATGATATGTGAGTAATGCCTATGCATGGATTCATTAAATTTTTCTTCATATATAGTGTGTGTAATTCCTTCCGTTTTACGCAGTCCTAAAAACATTTGCTCTTCACATTTTTCTTTCTTTGTTACAACATGTTCATATACAATTGGTAGTTCTCCTGCATTTACTGCATCCATATACTTTTTCAATGGTCCATGATTTGAATATCGCACACCTGCTAGATATCCATGAGCACCCGCACCAAAGCCTGCATATTCATCGTTTTCCCAGTATATTTTGTTATGTGTAGAACTGAAACCAGATTGAGCAAAGTTGCTTATTTCATATTGATGAAGTCCATGTGCCTCCATCTGGTTCATTAACACCTCGTACATATCCGCTTCAAGATCTTCAGTTGGTAAATGAAGCTTACCTTTTGTGTATTGATTATAAAAAATCGTTTTCGGTTCAACGATTAGTGAATAAGCGGAATAATGTGGTATATCAAGCGCGAACGCTTTTTCTAAAGTATCCTTCCATTGTGCAATCGTTTGCCCTGGCAAGCCGTACATTAAATCCAAACTAATGTTTCTAAAGCCTACCTTTTTCGCTAAGTCAATTGTTTCATAGACATGTTTGTTGCTATGTGTACGGCCAATCTTTTTTAACAACTCTTGATCAAAGGATTGCACACCCATGCTTATGCGATTTACACCGCCAGCAAATAATGCCTGTAATTTTGCTTCTGATAGCTCGTCCGGATTGGCCTCTGACGTAAACTCCGTCACACTGCCCATTGGAATGTACGTACGGATAAGTTCAAGAAGTCTCTCTAATTGTTGCGGCGTTAATGCTGTTGGTGTACCGCCTCCAAGAAATATCGTTTCGATTTTTTTAAAACTTTCAGGATATTTTTCAGTCGCAAGCTCCATCTCCTTGCCAAGCATTTCTATATATTCATCAACTGGTTGATTTTTAAAATAAAATTTATTGAAATCGCAATAGTTGCAAATTTGATGACAAAAAGGAATATGAATGTAAACACCTCGTGCCATAGCTATCCCTTCTTTCTCGTTAGTCTTTTTCCATTTCCTCATTATAAACAATCGTGACATGGAACGCCATGAATCCAACCAGTTAAAATAACTAAATCAAAATTAAATGGTATGGACATTATTTATCTATAACAATTGCACGACATCAATCCTGCTGGACATTTTTAAAAGCACAAAAAAATCAAACCCACTGCAACAAGTGGGTTTGATTCATCAAGAAAAGAATAAAATATATTTTTGTGTGTACTTAATAACATACAAATCCTATACAAATGCCAATTAAAACGAGCAAATAAGGTTGAATTCCCCAACGTATCAGGCACAATAAAAAAGAGGCTGCGATTACGATGTCTAGTCCATTTTGAATTGTCAGTGTAACAATCGGATGAATAAAAGCTGCAGCTAATATGCCAACAACTGCTGCATTTGCACCAGCCATCGCTCCTCTTAATCCGGCAATACGATTAAGCGTTAGCCTAAAAGGCATTGCCCCTACTATTAGCAAAAATGCTGGTAAAAAAATCGCTATCGTTGCAATAATAGCCCCTGGCACCCCAGCAATGACCATTCCTATATAAGAAGCAAACGTAAATAATGGGCCTGGGACTGCCTGCGTCATTCCGTAGCCTGCTAAAAAATCGGAAGAACTCATTAATCCACTTTGGACAAACTGTGCCTCAAGTAAAGGCAACACAACATGACCTCCACCAAACACTAATGCACCTGATAGATAAAATTTTTCAATCAACATAAACCATTCATATTGAATAAATGGGCTAGCGATTGGTAAACCAATAAGTAATAGAACAAACAGCGCTAAAAAACATATACCGGTCATTTTTGAAATCGGCACAAGCGTTTCTTTTGGGTTTTCTATTTGATTAGTCATCTTACAAAAGAGATAGCCTACAAAAGAAGCAACAATAATAGTAGTTACTTGAGCAAGCGGATGAACCCATAAAAGGACTACTGCAAGTGCTAACAAAGCGATTATAAAATGGCGAATACTAGGGATTAATTTTTTGGACATTTCTATAATAGCTTGTGCGACAATCGCAACAGCCACTAATTTTAAGCCATGAACCAAGCCCATATCCATCCCTGTATATGCAGAAAAATACGCAAATGCCATAAGGAGCAAAACCGATGGTAATGTAAAACCAAGAAATGACACAATACTCCCCAATAAACCGCCTCTTAATAAGCCAATACCCATCCCTACCTGGCTCGATGCTGGCCCAGGTAAAAATTGACTGAGCCCAACTAGTTGACTATATTCTTTATCAGATAACCATTTACGCTTCTGAACATATTCATTTTGAAAATACCCTAAATGAGCAGTAGGACCCCCAAAGGATGTACAACCTAATTTTAGTGAAACTAAAAAAATTCCCCATAACCTTCGCAATATCTTCAACTACTTTCAAATGTCTATATATTCATATTACATTAAGTAATCATCTTTTTAGTTTAAGATATTGTAAAATTTAAAAGTTACGGATGTAGGTTTCGTTATTTATCTTCAATTTTAATAGCGGAGCCCAGTTCACTTCCATTTTTAGCAACTGGAATTAGCTCATAGCTATTACCAGTTAAGTATAATGCATCGAGGCGGACACCCCATTTCGTATAATCTTCATTTAAAGGATAAGCAGAGTTAATGTGCCAAGTTTCCCCTGACGCTGATTGAATTTTAAAATGTATTGCTTCATTTAATAAGCTTTTCTCGGAATGAAAATAAACCGTTGTAGATATTGGTGTAGAAACAACCTTTTCTATCGTTATTTCCTGACCATCTAACAGCTTTGCTTTTTTCTCAACAGAGAAGGTATTTCTATCTTCCTGTAATTGCTCTTGTGAAGCTTCCACTTGAAATTCCCATGGATCGTCAATCTTTTTTTCCCCGTTCCAGTCGTTATAACGAATATCTACATTTAATATTTTATCTTCTGGTAGTTCACTTAATTTCACACTACTATAAATTGTATACTTTTTATCGGATTGTTGGATTGTCTGTCCTCCATTTCTAACCGTGAGCTCTTTTCCATTCACAAAAACTTGTGGAAAGAAAAAGATTTGATTGTCGAAATTTAAGTCCTTAACTGGCTTAAAAGTAGCATTCAATAATATTTGGTTATCATCAATGATTATTTCATTTAACGTTAAACGTCCAAGAGCATTTTCAGTAGTTTTGTCGACAACTGTTTTGTATGCTTCAAAATTCAACTCTTTCTTAAATAAAAAATAATAAACAATGACACAAGTAGCTACCAATAAAAGCAATACTACAATAAACCATATTTTGCGTCCTAGATTTCCCTTTGGCTGATTCTCAACTAGAAGCATATCGGACATCATGTACACCTCATTTTAAAGAAAGTATGTCTGCACAAAAGCTTTTTATTTATTGTAGTTTTCAGTTGAACATTATATAACCTCTAACGTTGTCTTGATTTGGCTGATTTCGCTATGTATCTAAAGGAATAATGTATATTCCTTTAATGTTGTTGCACATCTTGAAGAACAAAATGGTCAATGAAATGTTTCTGATTGTTGCAGTACATTAAATTAGAGTGATTTCTCATGCCTGAAAATATATGCTATGCGAAGAGCTTTATTCCTTACTCTTGATGGCGAACCTTTTTGGCCTCTTCCATTAAATAATCTACAAACAACTCATCTTTCACTAACCATGCTTGGTAATTTCTTTTTAAAAACCATTCCGCTTCATAAAAACTTGTAAAGATTTGATCTAATGGCAGTTTATTTTTTTCAATTATCCAATCAAAATCACTTATTGAATATAGGAGGAAATTTTCTTCTTCAAGGTTTTTATACATTGTCCCAAACGAAGAAAACCTTAAATTATAGCGATTTCTTTTGGCGTCTTCCGGTATTGGTGCTATATGAAATGTTTGTGTTACATACTGTTCATAAGCTTCATCTGTTAAAGAGCAACCAGCAGCTTTTTGATGCCCTCCTCCTCCGAATTCTGCTGCAATAGCCGAAACATCTACGTGATCATGAATCGTTCGAAATGAAATTCTTTTGCCACCCATATTTAATATTGCTATAAAATCAAGGTGTACATTTTCTTTCCCCAATTCATTTCCAAGCTCTGAGTGATAAGATTCTGCATACACTACACCTGTAAAGTAATCTCCTATCGATGTTTGTACTAGCTCCCGTTTTTTTCGGCGGATGTACCGTTCTATTTTCTCTTCTTCCATACGCAACATTTTCTTTTCAAAATCATCAAAGTCAAAGTGTTCGTTTGTCTTTAAGCGTTCAAGCATTTTTTCTTCAAAGTCATCAATTGACACTAAAAAAAAGAGAGTGTTTAGCCGACGTGCTTGTTGATTATCATTCTTTTCCCATTCCCATGTATCGTACTGTCTCACTAACTCTACAAATTCTGTGATGGCATTTGTTTGTTCTAAAAATCCATGTGAAACAAGGTACTGATAAAATAAGGATGTTGCTGATGTTAAATATCCATTTTCATCTTCTACTATTACTTTACCCCATCCATAATCGTTCAAATGATAAGCTGTTTTATGATGATCAAGCAGTTGTACATTACCAGTTGCGGTATAATAATTATCTAATCTCTTTTCATTTTCCTCGTTTGGAGATAAGTCTGTAATAAATAAAAAAGTACCTTGGTCGTTCGTGTCTAAAAAAAATTCAATCTCGCGATCCAGCGATGAAATCGAATTGTACCTTACCTTCACTTGATCTTGAAAAGCAAGTTTGGCTAAAATTCCACAACCTATTCCATCTAAATCATTATGCGATAGCAATTTATACATTTTTTCACCTCCCAACTAGTATGGTTTAACATTAAAAAATTATCGGTATTGTAAGGAGTATTTATGCTGAAAAAGAGAATTACTAATTCGGTCTATTATTCATTGTTGCTTTAGGGTTTGGTACATATAAGTTGATGAATGCTAAATCGTTCCAACTATTTGGCACTATTACTTCACATTTCGAAACACATCAGAAGGTCGTAGCATTAACTTTTGATGATGGCCCTACTAAAAATGTTAGCACCATTTTATCCTTATTAGACGACTACAATACGAAAGCAACTTTTTCTAATTGGGAAGGAAATTGAGGAAAATCTAAATGAAGGAACTATATTGTTATAATAAAACGCTTACTCCCTTCGAGTAATACTCCCTTCTCATTAATAGTCATAAAGCATTAAAAAATCCGCATTTATTTATTAAATGAAAATTATTATATCCATAGTATTCATCATAAAATATTTCTTTTCCTCATAGTATTTTCCTTTCACTAACTTTGCAATAATTCATAAAAAAAACGTCATAAAAACCCTTTAAAATCAACATTTACAGAAATAATTCGCTATATTATTTTTCGAAATATTTCGCCATCGTAATAAATCGAACTATTTAGAAATATCTAAATTAATTTTCTGATAAAATATAAATTCATTTATTGTTATAATATGTTATCATTATTTTAGTAAAACGACCTATTTTTATGAAACAAAAAATAGAGGAAAAATGAACTAAAAAGGATGATGACTATGAAAAAAATCCAACAATTATTCCAAAGTGAAGATGGAAATATCGAACAAAGAGAGAACTTTTTAACCCTATTAGAGAAAATTGTTACATCATTAGATGCATTAAAAGATCCACAAACAACGACTCTTGGACCGATGAAAGAACGCTCTGACAATTTCTACAAAGAGTTAATGCAAGAAAATCAAGTACCAGTTTCAGGTGTCGGGCTTGATCAAGTTGTAAATGAATTAACGAAATTGATGCAAGGACATCCTTACCATACACGCAACTTTGTAACAAATGTTTTGCCAATGGCCAGCATTCCTGGAATATTAGGCCAGTTTACAAATGCTCTACTTAATGGTAACAATCTATGGGATGTATACGGACCTGCTGCCGCGGAATGTGAGGTAAAAGTAGTTGCAATGATGTCGAAGTTAGTTGGCTACGACTATACACAAAGCTTTGGTTACACAACGTGGGGCGGACAAGGGGCTGTTTTCAGTGGGCTTCGTCTTGCAATCGCTAAACAATTCCCTAACGCAAAGGAAGATGGCGTACCTAATAATTTATATTGCTTCGCTTCAGAAAATGCTCATTACAGCTTATTAAAATCAATTGAAGCAGTCGGCATCGGTAGCAAGCATTTAATTCGTGTTAAAGCTGGACAAGATCATTCAATGGATATCGAAGACTTACGTTTGCGTATGACTGAGGTTATCGAAAATGGTGGCATTCCAGTGTATGTAGTTGCTACAACAGGCGCTACAGATCAATTTGCTATTGATGATGTACAAGCAATCAAAAATGTTACAACTGAACTAGAACAAAAACATTCCTTAAAGCCTATACATATTCACGCTGATTCAGCTTTAGGTGGTTTTTACGCATTTTTCAACGATTATGATTTTAAGGCAAACCCACTACAGTTCGAGACTGATGTTTTACAAGGACTTGAACAAATTAGAGAACGTATGCAATATCTACCTATTGCAGATAGCCTTTGCTTCGACTTCCAAAAGCTTGGTCAAACACCGTATTTAACAAGCTTATTCTTAATAAAAGAAGGAAAGCATTTACAGCTATTAGATATTGATGACTTCGACACACCTTATGTAGGTAATCGAGGCTATGGTTCTTACCATACAGGCTATACATTAGAGTGCTCTCGTATGGGTAGTTCAATTGCTATTTATGCTGCATTACAGGCATTTGGTAAAGAAGGCTACCAACAAATATTAGCTAATTATGTACGTGTAAATTTAGCGTTCCGTGCGCAGTTAGCTGAGAAAACGCCAATGTTACAAGTAGTCAACGAGTCTAATATTGGACCAGTCACAGCCTTCCGTTTATATCCAGAAGGAATGAATTGGAAATCTGAACAGTCAGATAGCTATACACAAGATCAGATTGAATATATTAATGGTCTAAATGCTTCTTTATTTGAAATTATAGGAGAAGGTCGCGACGAAGTATTTTTCGGTGATACAACACGTGTCTGCACTGTCAATACTAGCGATACAAAACAACAAATTCCAGTCGCTGCTGCAAAATTCTTTTCAATCTCTCCTTATACTGAGACAGAACATATTAGTGATATGGTTCATTTCTTACAACAAAAGGTGAAAGTATTGGAGGCTGCTAAAGTTGAGTATAGTCAAAAAATTTAAAAGCTCGTTACTCTATAAATATATTGCAAGTTTTACTATTCCAATTGCTATTATTTCTGTAATATTTAGTATCGTATTATTTATTACATCTTATCGGATCATCGATAATTTTGTTATTACACAATTTGAGTCAGAGTTAGAAATTATTTCAAAGGTAATTTTTGATGATATTGACATAAATGATGTCAAAGCTGCAGATGAAGGCGATAAGGATAAATATGAAGACATATTAAAGGAATTAAATGAAACTCTTAAAGAGTATGATATTCAAAATGCCTACGTTCTTTCCCGGGCAAACGGTAAGGAACATATTGTGGCATTAAGTGATAAAGATGATTATCAAGAGAGCTATGTTTTTAGCCAGGACATGAATGATGCGCTAGATAATGGAACTGTTCAATCCAGTGATATTTATGAAGATGAATACGGAATTCATAAATCGATTTTTTTACCATTTAAAGATACTGATATTCTTTTTGGTTTAGATATGGACGCTTCCTTTATTTCTAAGCTTCAAACAGAAACTCTTTGGATTTGTATCATCATGACTGTGATGTTTTTGATATTCGGTATTATTGTGGCTTATGTCATTAGTAAAGGCATTATTAAACCAATTAAAAATATGACTAGTTATGTTGGTAAGGTGGCACAAGGAGACTTAGCTGTTGAATCACTTAACATAAAGGGTTCTAATGAAATTGCACAGCTTTCAGATGGCATTGAAAATATGACAGAAGACTTACGCTCACTAATTCAGCAAATTGCTGAAAATGCTGAGCAAGTAGCTGCTATGTCCGAAGAGTTATCTGCGGGCTCTGAGCAAACAAGTGCATCGATTCAACAAATCACATCTTCTATGCAAGAGGTAGCTGCAGGATCAGAAAAGCAAACTTCCTCTATTGAAGACGTAGAAACTCATATTACGACAATCTCTACAAAGATGTCAGAAGTTGTATCGACTGTAAATGATGTCACTACAAAAGCATCTAATGCATCTTCTATTTCAGAAAAAGGTAATACGACGATTCAAAGCGCTACAGAAAAAATGGCCTTAACATCTAATGCTATTCAAGAGACTTCAGATGTTGTGAAACGTTTAAGCACTTATTCAAATGAGATCGGCGACATTGTCACTTTAATTAACGAAATTACTGATCAAACAAATTTACTCGCTTTAAATGCATCTATTGAAGCAGCACGTGCGGGTGAGCATGGTAAAGGCTTTGCAGTTGTAGCCGAAGAAGTGCGTAAATTAGCTGACCAATCTTTAGCAGCGACGAATAGTATTCGAACACGTATTGAGACGATTAAAGAAGAGTCTACTCAAGCTGTGAAATCTATGGAGATTAGCAGTAATAATCTTGCTGAAAGCTCTACTAGCTTTAATGAATCAGGTGTAGCCTTTAAAGAAATATATTCGAATATTACTTCATTAACTCAAGAAATGGATTATGTCAATAATATCATTTCTAACATTAATGACGGGGTTAACAACATTGCATTTTCTGTTGAGGAAGTTGGTGTAATAGCCGTTCAAGCTTCTGGAAACATTCAAAATGTGGCTGCTGCTTCTGAGGAACAATCAGCTAGTATTGAGGAGATTACGGCGTCTTCAAATAATTTAGCTGAGATGGCACAACAACTTCGTACTATCATACAAAAATTTCAGCTGTAAGAAATACTAATAAAAAATCCGCTATGCTTTCTGTAGGTGAGTTTCTACCAACAGAAGTTTATGCGGATTTTTTCATTGACTCTTAAAAGTCTTTTGATGCTCTCTTCTTCATCCATGTAAGCGTTTCTTCTAGCCCTACTCTATACGAAGTACTTGGTAAAGCGCCTATTTCCTTTTCTAATTTCTCCCCACTTAAAATGACCGGTTCTTCTGTTAAATACAAGATTTCAACTACTTCTTTCATAGAAGGAGCAAATATTCCAATCAGCCTGATCATGCCTTTAGAAACTGTACGAATACCCTTTTTGTAGCCAGTAATGTCACGTAAAATTTTCACTAGTTCTTCCCCTGCAATTGGGTGAGCAGCTGGCACATTCCAATTTTGATTATATGTGTCGTCTCGCAAAGCAAGCTCTACCATAGCCTTTGCTCCATCAACTGTATAAAGAAATTCCCTTTTCACTTGCATATTCCCTACAAAATTAGCTTTTTTATCTTGCGCAACACTTTTTAATGTTTCATAGAGTATTGTGTTCTCTGCATTTGGTCCGTATAAATCAGGAAAATGTACAATTAACGAGGGTGCATTACTGTTTTTTAATTTATTTTCCATCGTTAAGCGAATTTTCCCTTTTTTCGTCTGTGGTTCCTTTTTAGCTTGCTCTATTACAGGGTTTGTCGATTGTCTTCCATATGCATAAATATTATCTACAAATGCAATCTTCGCTCCTCGCCTCTCGGCTATGTTAATCACTATATCTAAGCATCTCAAATGGAGCTTTTCCCAATCCTGATACGGAAAACTAATAGCATGAAAAATAATATCCACACCGTTTGAAGCTCTCATCATGTCCTGTTCATTAAATACATCACCTGAAATGATTTCGACATTTTTGTGCTGCCGAAAAAGTGCAACTAACTTTTTTTCATTTCTAGCAAATGCCTTCACCTGTATATTTCTATTAACTAGTTCATTTACAAGCGCATAACCCATACCACCAGATGCTCCAATAACTAATGCTTTTTGCAAACTAGATTCCTCCTTTAATTAACCACTGGTCAAATAACTGTTAGAAGAAGGCTCTAGAATTTTTTCTAGAGCTACTCTCTATAAGTTAAAGCCTTCATAAGAAATTTTGCATGTACATCCACTGCTTCTTTCGCTTCCTCATAATTTTTTACATAATGACGATAATGTGCAACAAACCCATGAAGAGCAATAAATGTAGAATGTATATCTGAAATCAACAGTTCTGTCTTTGATAAGGATCGTACAGATTGTGCAAATTTTTCATAGCTAAGGTTTGCGGCCTCTTGCGATAGCCCATCAATTTCGCTATCCCTCATGATAAACATTAATTCATACTGACTTTGATTATTTAAACCAAATGCCATAAAGCCTACAAAAACATTCAGCAGTTTAGTATTATGATCTTCAGGACCGTTCATATTTTCATCTAAAATATTATTTAGTTCAGAAAAATAATCACTTAATATCGCATAAAATATTTCGGCTTTATTTTTAAAATGATAATAAATAGCCCCATGACTACAACCAAGCTCTTTAGCAATACTACGCATTGATATTTGCTGAAAATCCTTCGTGATAAATTGCTTATGAGCCTCATTTATAATCATTTCTTTCGTCAAATCTTTTGTTGATGGCTTACGTGGCGACATAGTACCCTCCTTATTGACCAGTGGTTAACAATAAGTATAAAAGCATTTTCATTTTTTGGCAATAGTTACACAAAAATATAGTAATTCAATAAAAACAACCCCGTACTACTTAACTGTAGGGGGATGTTTCTAACGATATTAAATAAGGCTCTTCACAACTTTTGAAATAACAGCGCCTTCAGCTTGCCCAGTTAATAAAGGTTTTGCAATTTTCATCGCTTCACCCATGTTCATTCCTTTTACAACGCCAGCTGCCACAAGCTTTTCTGCAATTTTTTCTTCAGTTAATTGCTCTGGTAAAAATGATTTTAACAGAACTAATTTTGCTTCCTCTTTTTCAATTAAGTCAGCTCGACCTGCATTTTGAGCACCCTCAAGAGCCTGATTTGTTTGCTTTACTTCACGATTTATAATAGCCATTTCCTCTTCAGACGATAAAGCTTCTCCCTTTTCTTTTTCAGCTAAATCTAGAGCAGATTTCAAAAGTGTTAATACGCCTTTTGCTAATACATCCTTTTCTTTCATTGCCTTTTTTAATTGTTCAAATACTTCAGTTTTTAACAATGTTTTCACTCCTTTGTCCGTTTATTATACCATAAAAAAATACCGTAACCTTAAAGGATACGGTAGCGTGTGTCACGGAATTATGCCGAAGCATAATTGATACTATTTTAATTGTTTAAGCATAGATACTTCAGCTTTTGTCGTTATTACATCCGATGATAAAATATCAAATTTTGCATCTACAAGATCAATTTTTCGACTTAAATTTTGTTCAACTTTGTCTAATCTTTTTTCCAACGCTTCGTGTTTTTCTTCTAGTCTCTTTTCAACTGCATCGATTTTTACTTCTAATCTCTTCTCAACTGCTTCGATTTGTTGTTGGAGATCCGACTTTATGTCTTGCATTTGCTTTGAAAGCTCTAAAATTGCTTGAAGAATCGTATGTTGGTTGACTTCTTGTTCCATTTTTGAGTTCCTCCGCTCCTTTATATTTATTACATTTATCTATTAATTTCACGCATTAATCACAATAAAAATAGGTAGAGTTACATAAGCAACTCTACCTGTCATTCTATCTACGATTTATCTAAAAGTCAAAGTGTTAAAAGATGGAAATTGTCAAGTATTCATCCGTTAATTTCACTTGATAAAATCGCATTGCTTTATATTCCTGTATATGTCAACAGGTACTTACAATCTTCTCAAATTGCCCTGGCACGAAGTATTTTACTATACTTAAGCTGACTACATTAGTAATATTTAGTGATTTATTAATCTCTGCCATTTACCCAATAAACAAAACCAATAACAGCTCCACCAATAATATTCCCTAGTGTTACAGGCAATAAATTTGAAATGGCTCCACCAAACGATACTAGTTCACCATGAGGTATGAAGAGAGCAAGAGAAAACAATGTCATATTTGCTATACAGTGCTCAAATCCAATTGTGACAAAAGGGAAAATACAGCAGAAAATCATCGCTAATTTTCCTGCCTCTGTTTTCAATTTATACGTACACCATACGGCCAAGCAAACAAGTAAATTACATAAAATACCTCGTAATAAAAGTTCAACGAAACTAGCATTCATCTTAGCTGTAGCAAGTTTTTCAATGTAAGCTGCAGTATCTCCAACTGCTAGCCCCGAGTAGAAAAATAACGCTGCTGCTAAAAGAGAACCAAAGAAATTACCTATGTAACTAAACGACCAAATACCCAACATCTCTAATGGAGATGATTTTTTTGATAGTGTACTAACCGTTAAAACTAGATTATCACCAGTAAATAAATTTGCCCCAGCCATCATAACCATACTAAGCGCCACACCAAATGCTAACCCTTGTAAGATTTTCATACTTGGTACTTCAGTCGGACTTAATAAGCCGCCAATAGTAGTGATGAGCAAAATTCCAAATCCGATAAAAAGTCCACCAAAAATAGCTAACAAGAAATAATTAGCAGACTTATGCTTCATCATGTTAATTTTTGTTTCAGCAGTTATACAAACTGAAGAAATTGTTTCTTTCATACTTTCATCTCCCAAATAACATCAAGCTAACTTAATAGCTCTTTTTTACGGTTGATCTCAAATAGTCTCCTAGTTACTACTCAAACCAACTTTTATACAAGGCTACATTTTAACAAATATTATTCCAAAATATCGTTAATTAGCAAATTTAAAGTAAATTCCTCCAAATAAACATATATTTATGCACTTTAAAGATTACTTTATATCTACTATTAGTGCATTTGGATTAAAAAACTTTAATTAATCAAAAATAATGAAGGAATTTCTTTCTGATAAGACACCCATTTTAATACACTCGGCTAACTTTCGCATAGAAGCATTGTCAATATTACTCCCCTTACCTCAGGAAAAATTAATATACATATATGATTCATTATTTTTTTCTATCATTAGATTCAATTTTTCTATCAGGTGTTTTATTGCTTATATGGATTTATCATGATATGATTCCATCAATTCCTATAAAACAAGTAAGTTAAGTAGGTTAAATTGAAGGGGTTGATTGTGATGGGTCAAATTGTAACGAATAAGATCAAACAATCTATTACAGAATTAATCGGTCATACACCACTATTAGCACTTAATCAGTATATAAAAGAGCAACAGCTAGAAGCCGAAATTATCGTAAAGCTAGAGTATTTTAATCCTGCTAATAGTGTGAAGGACCGTGTTGCTAAAGCGTTAATTGAGGATGCTGAAACTCGTGGTGTATTAACAAAAGATAAAACAATAATCGAAACAACAAGTGGCAATACTGGTATTGGTCTAGCAGCAATTGCAGCAGCAAAAGGCTATAAGCTTCGAATTTACATGCAAGATGGTGTTAGTGAAGAGCGCACAAAGGTTGTAAAGGCATACGGAGCAGAGGTTGTACCATTTTCAGATGTCCCAGAAATGGTAACTGCTTTTGAGGAAACAGAGGGTGACTTTGTTGAAACGAATAAAGTATTTCGAGAAACGGTCGTTGAACGAGAAGAAAATGTTGTGTTTTTAAATCAGCTTAATAATGACGCCAACCCAAATGTTCATAGGTTAACTACTGGTCCTGAAATTTGGGAGGATACAGACGGACAAATTGATATCTTTGTGGCATCAATCGGCACAGGTGGTACAATAAGTGGTGCTGGTGCATACTTAAAATCTAAAAATCCAGCTATTCAGATCATTGGTGTAGAGCCTGCTATTAATTCCATTGCAACCGTTAATAATCCAGATATCATTGAAATTACAGGTGTTCATCGCTTCTCCGATGCAAACGAGGTCCGTGTACCATCGAATGTTCATTTAGATATAATTGATGAAGTACTTGAAGTAGAAACTACACAAGCTTATGAGGCTACACGCGCAGTTGCGAAATCAGATGGTATTTTAGTAGGTACTTCATCAGGTGCTGCTATATTTGCCGCCACAGCTCTTGCAAAACGTGCAGAGAACAAAGGAAAACGAATTGTCGTAATCCTACCTGATACTGGTCTGCGTTATTTATCAACTGATTTATTTTAGCATCACAGTATGCTTAGATTTTTTTAGGCTAGCCACACTATTCATAAAAAAGCTGGGACAAAAGAGTTTCAACTAACAAAAATACCGAACTATCCCTATGAAACGCTCATGAAGTGTTTCATAGGGATAGTTCGGTTTTTATATTTATTTATAACTTGTTAAAAAAATCTTTCCTTTAGTAGTTTTAGATGATTCAACAGCCGTTATCGCGTTTTTAATGTCTAACAAATCATAATGAGAATCCACCGTCATCATTTTTAATTTATCACTATTAACTAGATGGATTAAGTGCTGAAATGTACGTTGCCATCTTTCTACCGATACTTGCTTATTCCAATGACGCAAATGGAACAGATTCGCATTTACATTTGCCTCTTTAACGATTCTCTGCCAATTCACTTGCACACCTGATAAAAGACCAATGGCTAAAAAGTTCCCTCCAGATTTCAGACAAAAAGCAAGATCGTTGCCCGCTGTCCCTCCAATAGAATCAATAGCAGCATCAGCGCCCCGACCATTTGTTAGTTCCATTACTGTCTCATAAAGAGGTGCTTTGGAAGTATCGATTACATAGGAAGCACCTAGCTGAATTAAATCGTCAGTATGTCTATTATTTCTCGTAACCGCGATTAATTGAAAACCTAACAATTTTGCTAGCTGAGCAAATATGTGCCCAATTGCGGAACCGCAAGCATTGACTATTAAAACATCATTTGGCTGCAATTGTAATATGTCTGTACATGTTACCCAAGCTGTCATTGGGTTGATATACATTTGTGCTGCAGTAAAATCATCTATAGTATCTGGAATGGGTACTGCGAATTCTGCGCTTGTTTTTACAATTTCCTGCCAAGTTCCCTCCCCTCGCAAAGGTAATACACGCTTTCCAATAAGATTCTGAGAAACACACGGGCCTACAGCCTCTACAATACCTACCCCTTCATAGCCAGGAATATTTGGCAAAGAAATTCGATGAGCGTAACTCCCCCATATTGGTATTAAATCAGAAGGGTTAATAGGTCGTGCCAGCATTCGAACAAGAATTTCTTGTTTATGAGGAGGTTGAATTATTTTATTTTCAAACTTCAAAACTTCCCGAGGGCTTCCAAATTCATATAATTTAATGCTTTTTGCTTTCAAAAAATTAACTCCTTTATATAGCAGTTTTTGTGACTACTCCAAAATGAAACCTTTCGGGGAGCTTTCTTAATCCTCACCGAGCGTTTCAGCCTGTTGTTTAGTGTAATCCTATATACTCCTCTATTATTGGATTTACTTCACTTAAGGAGATTCGGTCGTAAAACATCTCCTTTGTACTTATTTGCCTTACTTTACTTACTACCATCTGGTGCGTTTTTTGTAACACAATTCGTTCACCGTCAATATCGATTGTTGCTGTTGCAAATAGCACAAAGAAAAATTTTTGTGCATGATGGTGATAATGATTAACATCAACTGTTTTTTAGCAGCCATACGCTCATAAATAATACTGAGATCATTATTTTTCACTAAATGCCATGCATCATATGGATCTCCCCATATTTAATGTTCTGTATACTAATTTGCTAAATTTCAAAGCTGATCTACCTGAATTCTGAATTATTATGGATATTTACCTGATAATTCTATAAAATATAAATAAGGGTAATAACTTTTAAAAATCCTAAGCAGTAAGGAGTGAGAACGTTGAATATCCAAAAACAATTGTTGGGCACTGTTCTCGGATATATGCTTGCAATCGTAATTGCATACATCTTTTTCGATTATTTTTCTTGGTCGTTTACTCTAGGTTCTTTTATAGGTATTTGTTTATTTGCTCTAATCTTAATGTTCATCAAAAAGGGATAAATCCCCTACTCATAATGTAATTTAAACCTATTTCGAATTTGTTTGCACTCATAATTTCATATGAAATAAACTGACCATTGTAAAATAGTCCAAAGATTGTCCATATGATAGGTGCATTCTGTGCTTTCGTCATTAGTTGATATGTATAAAAAGGAATGCCCCTTTTCTCTGCTATTTTTCAAATCATCAATAACACCTACTGCAAACAGACATTGGCCAACATAAATTTGGATATAATTCACCTTTCCATCCGCCTCTTTACTTACCAAATTAATCCTGCTATTGTATAGTTCATCACCAAACTTATAACGTGACATACATTTTAACGAATGCCATCCCAAACTTTTTATGACGACCCTATTTTATTATATCGAAGGTAGATAACGGATAGTAATTTCTTTTCCTTTTTACTATTATCTAAAATTTATCGCAAATATGAACAATCAAAAACGGAACATTATTAGAATGAGAATACCCATCATATAATTTGGAAGCGAAATTTCCGATTATAAAAAAGGAGGAACAATGTATGCAATATAAAATCTTACAGGAGCTAAATGAACATAAAAAATCTTTAATTAATAATAAGCTTTACGAATACAATTTAAATCACTTTCCAAAAGATTTAAGAGGCCGATATCAAGAAATCAACCTCTTCCTTACAGATGAAAATGACCAAGTCCGTGGTGGCATATTGGGAGAAATTTGTTGGAATTGGTTAGAGATACATACACTTATGGTCGATGATGAAATTCGCTGATTAGGTTATGGCTCTAAATTATTAGTAGAAATCGAAAAAATAGCTTTGAGTAACAACTGTGATTTCATAAAGGTCGATACTTTAAGTTTTCAGGCTTTAGATTTTTATGAAAATCACGGATATCAAGTTTACGGTACATTGGACAATGTTGGAAGGGATTATATGCACTACTATTTAAAAAAGGATCTTTCATAAAAATCTCCTAATATACTGTGTTTTATTCAATAATCCTCTATATAAGGTATCAAGAAGTTGTAGTTGTAATTATTTAGTCTTCATTATGTTTTACAATTACAACTTATTTAATGAATATATATCGTGAGTTTTATTAAAAATAAACGATTCCTTTTCCTTCATAAAACCATTTTTTTCAGCCACACGAATTGAAGGTCCATTTTTCGGGTCAATAATACTTATTAATTTTTCTAGCTCCAAATGTGCAAATCCATATTCCACACAACCTTTAGCTGCTTCAGTTGCATATCCTTTAGACCAATATTTTTTATGAATATGGTAACCCACTTCAACTTCATTTTTTCCATCAACTATTTGTTTAACGAGGCCACAATCTCCAATTAACTCCTTCGATTCTTTTAAACAGACAGCCCATAAACCATAACCATCTTCTCGATATCTTTGTTTATTTTTCTCAATCCAATTTTTAGTTTGTTCTAAATTAAATGGGGACGGATAATATTTCATTGTTTCTGCATCTGAAAAAATTGTGTAAAGGACTGAAATATCCTCATCATTAAACTCTCGTAATTCTAACCTTTCCGTTTCCGTAATTATCAAAATCATTCCCTCCTTAAATGTGGAAATCAATTTTCCTCACTCCCTAGTTTATAACAATATATACCAGTGCTTCAAAATCTGAGGACGTAATTTATTTTTAATGTTTATGTAAGAATTTAGTTTCTTAGGAATATATTAAGGTAAACAAGCCGATGCTCTATTAACTCCCTTTCAATGTAGGGCTCATAAATTACGTATTTCTTGCCATTAACATAATAAATGAAACTACTACATTAATTTCTCATTAAACAGATAGTGAAGAGATGCTAAGTATTTCACCAAATTTATTGATGGAGGGACAGTGAATGCACCTACAAAGTAAATCGTCTTGGTTACTTGCATTATTAACCCTAGTAGCGGTTATTTCAGTCTATTCTTTGACAAATTCACCAAAACAATCGAAAGAGGAGACTACATTCAGAGAAGATGCAGATCAAAAAGAAACTTTACAGAATGTGATAAAGGAAGTATCCTCTCCAAGCCCGTTATTTGAAGAAAAGCGCCTACAAGTTAGTAACGAGAGAAACCAGCTTCGCCAAAAGTTAACGCAACAAATTACGTCAGACCAGTATTTTGTAGAAGATAAAAATAAGGCTTCTATTGAAATAGATACTCTCAATAATGAAGAATCTACCGAAACCATACTAGAGATGCAAATCAAGACATTAGGCTATCCCGATGCTTTAGTACAAATCGAAGGCGAAAAAGTTTCTGTAACAGTGATGGCAAAGGAACTATCAAAATATCAAGCAAATGAAATTATCTATATGGTAAAAAAAGAATACGAGGAGGCAAATGTGCAAGTTAAATTCGGCGCAAATAATTATTAAAAGAAACCGGGTTTTCGATATATAAAAAACTTACAAAAAATCGTTTATGTGTCAAGCAGAGATAGTTTTTGATAGCATGCCTGCTCTCCAATAAAATTAACAAAATTAAGTCATGGTTGTTTTCATATAAAGACAAAGAAAAGTAATATTTATCAAGTAAATAGCCCTTCTCACTTACCTTCATCCACATATCCTAGCGATAAAAGGAGGGAAGTTTGTGTGCAAAAATAATTGTAATAGTTCATCAGCAAGAAAAGACTGTAATAACTTAGGACCATTTGTGGCCACAGATATCAATCTGTATCAATTCAGAAATTGGGAATGGCGGAGAAAATCAAGGTGGTTCAATAATTCCCTTCTCCTCTGGAACACAAACAGTCGTTGAAAATATACTTGGCAATAATCTTGCTAGTATCATAGGATTTGGTTCTGCTGTAGATTTTGTACCTATTGCAAATAATACGATTAATTTAACTGCAGTTTTAAGTGAAGCTTTCTCCGTCCCGCGTGACGGGAATATTACTGCTATTTCAGCCTCATATACTACATTGGAGGGACTGGTAGAATCAGGATTTGTAACAATCCGTGCTCAAATTTTTCTTGCACCTGCAGGAAGTAATACTTTTACTGGTACAAGTGCTAGTGTTGATTTAGTTCCATCAATTACAGAACCTGTACCCTTAGGCCTTTTAGTATTTGGATCGGCTACTTTCCCACCAGTACCAGTCGCTGCAGGTGATCGTTTATTAATGGTATTTTATATTTCATCGTTACAAGCAGAAACTGCAGTTGACCTTGTTATCGGTACAGCAAGTGCAGGAATTAATATTGTTTAAAATAGGTTCTCATCCATTTTTGATTCTTGTAGAATCGTTCTTTTCAGATCAATCTATATTTTTATTTAGCCGGTGAACCTTTACTATATAAGGTTTTATCGGTTCACTTTGCTTTCGCTTCTTCACGATGTTAGATAAGTGTCAAAAAATATGGTTTCAGCCTCCATTCTCCTACTCTATATTGCATAGAAAGTTTAGACCGTATGATGAATAAAAGACCAGGTACTCACATGGTATGAGCGCCTGGTCAGCAGTCGTTTATTGGATATAGTCTTTACTATCAATAGTATAAATAGATTTTGCTAGCGTGAATTAAATTTGTTTTTCAAACCTTTTAAAAGCATCAGACATTCTGTTAATAATCTCTTCAACCTGTTGGCTTGTAATAATAAGCGGTGGCGCAAGAGCAACCGTATTTGTTCCCTTCCAATCGAAATAACGCAATTGTAGCCCTAAGTCCATGCATATATCTGTATATAAAGCTGCCGCGTGTACAGACGGATCAAATGAGATGCCGTTTTCAGGATCTTTAACTAGCTCAATACCGGCAAGTAGACCAAGCCCTCTTACATTCGTGATATGTTTATGATTGCTTTCGAGATACTTAAGTCCTTTTAATAATTCTTCACCGCGAAGTCTACTATTCTCAACAATTTGATCTCTTTCTAATATCTCAAGTGTCTTCAAGCCAACCGCGCAAGCCATTGGATGTCCACTATATGTGAATCCATGGAACATCATTTCATCTGATTGAATAAATGCTTCTCTTACATGCTCTCTCATAATTACAGCACCCAAATGAGCGTAGCC
Organism: Lysinibacillus sphaericus; assembly: GCF_015844675.1. Taxonomy (GTDB): domain Bacteria; phylum Bacillota; class Bacilli; order Bacillales_A; family Planococcaceae; genus Lysinibacillus; species Lysinibacillus sphaericus_E. The sequence goes on from NZ_LDGC01000096.1 coordinate 38,829, forward strand.
ACTCGAGATTCCTTTTGCAACACATAGAAGGTCCGGAACAATGCCCCAATTATCAACACCAAAGGTCTTTCCGGTTCTTCCAAACCCACAAATCACCTCATCTGCAATAAGCAAAATGTTGTGTTCGTCGCAAAGTTGGCGAACAGCTTGAAGGTATCCTTCAGGAGGGAACCTAACCCCGCCTGCACCTTGGATTGGCTCCAGAATGACAGCAGCTATGGTGTCGGAGCCTTCTGATTCAATTATTCCACGAATAGAACGCGAGTAATTTGGATCACTTTTGTCACCAAGTTCTGCATTCAAAACATGCGCTGCAGCTGTAAGGAAGTTCGGAGCATTGGAAGTCGTAAATTTGTTGAATCCCTCGATTCCGGTAGCACTTGTGGCTCCTACTGTAACTCCATGGAATGATTGTTCAAGAGAAATAATTTTAGTTTTCTCTGGCTGACCTTTTACTTTCCAATAAAAACGGGCTAGTTTAAACGCAGTATCATTAGATTCCGAGCCTCCCGATGTGAAAAAGCAAACATTCAAATCACCAGGTGCTAATGAGGCCACTTTCTGTGCTAAAAGGATAGCAGGCTCATTGGATTGTCCGCTGAAAGAAGAGCTATAAGAAAGTTTTAACATCTGCTGTTTTGCTACCTCAGCAAGCTCTTCATTCCCATAGCCAAGGTTAACATTCCAAAGCATCGAAACCCCATCAATACGCTCTTTCCCCTCTATATCTTTCAAATAAATTCCTTTGCCTTCTGTAAAAATTGTTGAAGGCCCTGATAAATAATGAGCTCTTGGTGGTGTGGTTGGATGTAAATAATGTTTTTTATCAAGTTCTGATAATTCCAATTTGCTTAAGTTATTCCGCTTTGCAACGTATTGCATATTTTATTCCTCCTTTAAGATCTGAATAGGTATAAAGCTTGTTATTTTAGTTAACTAATATTCTGCCCTTCTATATCTGTTAAGAATTTCTTGGATTCTTTTGAATATATGGATCGAATCGCGAAATAACAAACGCCAATTCCCATCCAAGTAAATCCAACTATTTTTCCAGCTGTTGAAAGCCCCCATAAAATATAAAGACAAACTGACATCCCAATTAATGGAACAATCAAATATTTAACGATATTTTTTTGCTTACTTTTTAAATAGTAATGATTAATTACACAAATATTTACGAAAGCAAATCCTAATAATCCACCAAATGCGACTAAGTCGGATACAATTTGCAAATCCAAAGACATTGCACCAATAACACCGATTATTGACATTAATAAAATATTATTCATCGGTGTTTTATACTTTGGATGGATATAGCTAAAAAATTTTTGAGGGATGACATTGTCACGTCCCATCCCCAAGAGCAGACGACTTGAAGCTGATTGGCTCGCTAAAGCGCTTGCAATTCCAGATGCGATAATCGTAAATGTAATGAAAGTCTGAAGAAACCCGCCCCCTATCGTCTCTAAAACGTTGAAGAAGGCTGTGTCGGGATTATCAATAGTTAAATAGTTTCCTACAAGAATCACTGCTAAATAGGTGACGGAGACATAAAATACTGTTTGAATGACACAGGTAAACATAATGGCCAAACCAATTTTATTCCCCTCTACGTTCGTCTCTTCAGCTAAGGTTGTAATAGCATCAAAACCTAGGTAAGCGACAATAACAATAGCTGCCCCGCCAATAACTGCTCCTATAGAAAAAGAATCACCATTATAAATTGCCTTATAATTTATTAAAGATAAATCACCCGTTATAATAAAGTGACTTGCGCTAAAAACGAAGGCAATCACCGCGATAATCATGAAGAGCACTAAAACTGAATTCAACTTAGTTGCTATATCAATTCCGATTATATTGACAATCGTGATTGGGATAGCGAAAATGAGAACCCAACCCCAAACTGGAATACTTGGTACAAGGGCGTTTGCAAAACTTGCACTGATCAAAAAAGTTAGCATGGGTATCAACAGATAATCAAGGAGCATTCCCCATCCAGCTATAAATCCTATTTTAGGGTGTAACGCTTGATGGGCGTAGGTATAGGTTGAGCCTGCAACTGGGTAAGCTTCAACCATTTTACCGAAACTGTACGCTGTAAATAACATAGCAACAAAACCAAGAACATATGAAAGGACAGAATGGCCCTGAGATACCAATGTGATAATTCCAAACATTGACATCGCTGCAACTGGTGCCATAAAGCCAAGACCAAAAATAACTAAATCTCGCATCTTTAAACTTCTTTTTAGACTTTGCCCATCTGATACAATTTGAATGTTCTCTATAATCCCTACCCCCATTGGCATTATTATAATTTTGTTATTTATACAAAGCGTTACCCTCCATATTCAAAACTTTTTCACCCAAGTCAACCTAGGGCTTTGCCTAACTGTACATTTCCGGTTCTGGGGTAAATAGACTCAAACGTTCTGCTTGACACAGCCTCAACCCAATTACCATTAATAAATAGCCGGTATTTCGTCATTCATCTGACTCCCCTCTTTTATTTTGTTAATTGCCCATTTTTCCTTTGACTATAGTAGGATCAATAAGCATTCTTTCTATTAATTTCAGATTATCAGAATAAGATAATTTGATATTGTAAAAATCGGAACATTCTAAATTTTCACCAAAAACGTTTCGTATGCCAGGCGCACGTAAAAAAGCAATTACTTAAATAAGTAATTGCTTGAGCTAGACATCATTTAGCTAATATTCAAGCACCTTTTTTGCCCCGTTAAATCGATAAGGTGTCGTGCATCCAAAATTCCGAAACTCACGAATCAAATGAGCTTGGTCATAATAACCATTCTCATAGATAATATCATTTAACGTAAAGTGTGTTGCCCTCAGAAGCATATTTAGTGATGATTGAAATCTAACGATTTGGCTAAATAATTTTGGAGAAATTCCAATATGGTCTTCAAATTGTTTTCTTAAATATCTAGTTGAATATCCTACTTCTTCTGCAAGTTGCATTATGGTGATATTACCTCTTGTCGCGTATATATTATATAATGATTGTTTTATTAGTTTTGTTGATTTATCAATCTCAAAAATATGACTTTCCAATATTTCATTGAATATATTGACTCTCTGCAAAAAACTTTCATCGGTTACTACCCTTTCTAAAATATTCGTATTTACAGGAAACATTTCATTTAAGGAAATTTCTTTATCTGTAAGGTCTTTTATACCGAATTTTAGTTTCTTAATATCTAGGCATGGCAGAAAACGAATACCAAAGTATATACTGTTTGGAAGAAGATTAATCATTCTACTTTTAGTAACGCTTCCACAAATATTACCGTAGTGCTGATCACAATTAATGAGAATATCGATACACCCATCCGGAATAACAGAAATTTGACTACCTACCCCTCCCATCTTAAATTGATAAAACAAAATAGATGGTTGATTTGGTTTAATTCTAACTTTTTGTTCAATATAGTAATCTGTCCGAAATTCAAAGTCAGGCTGAGACGGCAAGTAACTAATTATTTTCGAATTCAAAGGACTATTCAACTTTTTCCCCCTGCAACACAAATTAGTAAACGCTTACAATTCGATGCTTAATATATGATTATTTTCTAGGTTAATCAAATAACAGCTATATCAATGGTTTACTACTTTTCTTACACAAAGTAAGTTTAAGTAGGTATTTCGCAATTATTCAGGGTTGATTCCTTATCTACGTCTACTCTCTGGCTCACTGTTTACAAGGAGATAAGGTAAGATGAACTTCTATCTTAATTCCAATTTTTAGCCACCTTCATTTTCAAGAAGTAGCTATTTTTCATTTTAGAAATACCTTGCCAGAAGATTTTCCAAAACAATCAAGCCTTAAATTAAATTTTTCTATACTTACGTAAATCAACTCAACTAACATGCTATCTAAAAAATCAAAAATGAACCAAAGTACATTTCTGAATTAGTAGAGCTTTCATATTCCACGTCACTACAAACGTTCGTAAAATAAGTGTAATTAAAAAAGGAAAAATAATCAATATAACTTTCGGAAAATTTTGATAATTAATCACCTACCCTCAGTGTTACTGACTTTTTATTTAATGAAGATGGTTATTACTTTATTTTAAATCGGAAGTGGCATTGCCGTTCCTGATTCAATCATCGGTGAAGAAATATAGAGGCCTTTTATTCGGAATCCAATAGATCATATTGATGAAGAAGAATTAAAAAACCTTTATAGATTACATTTAATTCGATATAAAATCCCTAAATTCGTTGAAAAAGTAAAACGAATTATCAAAAACGAATAGCGGAAAAATTTTAATATAGCAATTTAGAGCCCTTTACCACTCATAATTACTATCTGTATTTAAGTTAAAAGCCTGTATCCCTTGTTACCTCAAGGTTACAGGCTTTTTTAACAACAGTGAATTTTGCGGCAATCCTAAAACGGATAATCTAATTTACTCGTTTGTACAGATACCCATTTCGCAACAGTAAACTCATCTATAATCCATTCATATCCAAAACGCCCAATTCCACTTTGTTTCACTCCACCAAATGGAACATTTCCTTCTAGCACTGCTGGCATATCATTTATATGTGTTGTACCAGATTCAATCTCAAGAGCTAATCTTTCCCCGCTTTCTAAGTCACTAGTTATAATGGCAGAGGATAATCCATATTCCGTGTCATTCGCAAAACGAATGGCCTCTTCATCACTTTCAGCCGGAATAATTTGTGCAACAGGACCGAAGATCTCACAAGACGCAAGACTTGAATCATTAGGTACATCAACAAATACAAATGGAGAAATAACATTCCCTTTACGGTCACCTTCTACGACAACTTTTAATCCATTTTCCTTTGCTTTATTAACTAAATCCATGATTTTATCAGCTTGTTTTTCATTGATAACAGGTCCAATAATTGTGTTGTGGTCTTTAGGGTCTCCTACTGTTAACCCCTTTACTTTTTCAACGTATTTAGCAACAAATTCATCATAAATATCTCGATGAACAATAATCCGATTTGTAATCGCACAAATTTGGCCACTATGCAAAAATTTCCCGAAGATAGCTACTTTTACTGCTTGTTCAACGTCGGCATCTTTTAAAACTACTAAAGGATTATTGCCTCCAAGTTCTAATGCCATTTGTTTTAATGTTCCGCCTGTTACTTTATTAATATGTTTTCCTACTGCAGTTGATCCTGTAAAACTGATAAACGAAGAATTCGTATTTAACAGGAATTCTTCTCCTGCTTCTTGAAGATCAGTTAAAATTGAATTAAACACTCCAGCAGGAAGTCCTGCTTCTTCGAAAGCCTTTGCAAAAACTTGTCCACCAACTATTCCTACTTGGAGATCTGGTTTATGAACAACACTGTTCCCGAGAGCAATGGCAGGGAAAATTGTTCTTGTTGCCATGTTAAATGGGAAGTTAAAAGGTGTGATGGACGTAATAACACCTAAAGGTAATCGATATACACGACTAACCTTTCCTGGTGTAGAAGATATATAATTTTTAGGTGTGTATATTTCATCTACCATATTTATAGAATCTTTGATGTCACTAACTCCAAAGCCAAACTCAATTTGAGCTTTAAGTAGTGTTCCACCTGTTTCTCGTGTAATTAATTCCAAAATATACTCTTTATTTTTCTCTAAATAGTGTAATGCTTTCGTTAAAACCACTCTTCTTTGTTCTGGGGTAGATTTAGCCCATTCCTTTTGTGCTACTTTTGCTTTGTGATAAGCGTCTTTTATTTGCTCTACATTCGCTAATTCTACAGTTGTAATAGTTGACTGATCATATGGATCCTTTATTGAATAAGTTCTTTTACTACCACCCTCTACCCATTGACCTCCAATATAACTTTTATTTATTTTACTTGCCCATTCAATGCAGTTCACATCTAAAGCCTGATTCTTTGTCATTTAAAGTCCCCTTCCTGAAATGAAAATCTACACTTAACGTGATGTAACCTAAATTGTAAGCGGCATCAATTGCTTTTTATTGTAAAAAGCGGAACTACTGTTACAAACGATTCAACTATGTTGTGATATAAAGGCTCATAACCTCTTAAAAATGGAGGTTATGAGCCTTCAATAAAAACAACAGTAATGAAGATATTAGATTCCTTCTTACTTTTTAAAACGCTTATGGATATTATTATGCTTGTAAGTACCTTCCTCACTGAATTCAATCAATTCCATAGATAATGCCAGATATCGTCTAGAAAATAAATCAGCAAAATGATCCTTGATTACTTCGAATAGTTTGTCACAAGTTTCTTTCTTATGTTCAGGCGATCTTCCCGCTCCAATTTTTAATATAGCATGAACAAATGCATCATCTTCTGCTCCATCTGCTACTCGGTAATCATGAAGTTCAACTGCTCTTGATCGAATTCCTCCAGTCGGAAAAAGATTACCACGGCTAATCAAAACATCATTCACTTTTCCAAGCAACTTCGGAATGGCTGCTTCTTCCTTTATGTTATCGGTATACTCAACAATAAAATGCGGCATGTTTTCATCCCTTTCACTGACTAAAAATGGCGTTCTCACTTTCTGTTCTTAAGAACTGTTTTTCACTAATAATAGTATTTACTAGTCGTCCCACACCTTCAATTTCAGTAATGACTTCATCCCCTACCTTTGTATTAGCTAAGCCCTCAGGCGTACCAGTAAGGATAATGTCGTTTTTATTTAATGTCATAAAACTACTTAAATACTCAATTAATTGCGGAATACTAAAAATCATATCTTTCGTTGTGCCTTCCTGCGTAACTTTTCCATTTACATAAGTACGCAATGTAAGATTCATAGGATCTTCAATATCTTTTGCATCAACTAGCCATGGTCCGATTGGCGTACAAGTATCTCTATTCTTTACTTTTAAGTTCGGACGATAATAGTTTTCTAAATAATCACGGATGGCATAGTCATTTGCAACGGTATATCCTGCTACATAATCATAAGCATCTTCTCGTTTAATGTTAGTCCCGGAACGCCCAATGACAACTGCAAGTTCACATTCATAATGCATATTAGTTGCTTCATCCGGTCGGTAAGTCTGACCTCTATGACCAATAAAAGTATTAGGACCTTTTAGAAAAACTAAAGGTTCAGTTGGTGCTTGAAAAGCAAGTTCCTTTGCATGATCTGCATAATTGAGTCCTAAAGCAAACACGGTTCTAGGTTGGACAGGCGGTAGCCAGCCCACTTCCTCCTCAGAAACAATTTGTCCATTATCAAGTTTAAGATGACCATCATCTGTTTCAATTGCGTGATGAATGACATCTTGAAATACTACACGTGCATGTTTCATACTAATCGCGCTCCTTTACAAAACAATAAGATTCTCATTTAACTGTATTTTCTAAATAACCGATTCCATCGATTTCAATTCGTACTCGATCTCCCTTTTTAACAAGCGGAGGATTTTCAGGTACCCCAACCAGTAAAACATCTCCCTCATACAGCGTCATAAATTCCGAAATTTCAGAAATCAGTCGCGATACAGGACGAATTAAATTGGCCGTTGTATTCTTTTGTTTTAATTTATCGTTAACGAATACAGTAATCGTCAACTTATTAGGGTCAGCGATTGCATCTCGTTCAATAATCCATGGACCTACAGGGCAAAAGTTATCTCTTGCTTTTTGTTTAATAGCTGGTCGATAAAAACTCTCATGTGGAATACTCACATCATTTACAATGGTGTATCCTAATACATAATCTAAAGCTTTTTCTTCTGTTACACGAGTAGCATTTTTCCCAATGACAATGCCTAATGAGGCACCTACTTGCAGATGAGATGTATCCTCGGGTAATGGAATTGAAGATTTAAATCCAGTAATGGTGTTAACCGGTTTTATATATAACGCAGGCGCTTTAGGAGGCTGTTTATAAGGTTCTTTCGTTAAAGATGAACCTAATGCCTTAAGCTCGCCACTATAATTTAATAAAGCCCCATATACTGTACCCGAAATTGGCGCCTCCAAAGAGGACTGCTCTACTGTTAAATTTCTATCACCGAGAATAATTGTATTGCTTTGAGGATCTACTTCCACTTCTTTTGTGTGAAGGGTTTCACTAAATTTAATAATTGCCTTACTCATAACTATTCACTCCTCTCATAAACTCGTAAATTCTTCTGATGATTACTTAATCTTATTGAACTTGCAAAACTATCATTAATGATTAACTACACCTTTAACATCATTACCTATATTTGACTTAACGATAATTTCTGAAAAATTATCCTCTACATTTTTTGACTTACGGGCCCCTATTAATGTACCAATATAGCAACCTAAGAAACCTAACGGTATAGAAAGAATTCCTGGTGATGCAAGAGGGAAAATAGGCTTACCAGTAAATAAGGCTACACCTGGTTCTGGATTCCAAACATTTGGGCTTAACATAACTAGACCAATCGTGCTAATTAATCCTATAAGCATCCCAAATATTGCTCCAGTTTTGTTGAATTTTCTCCAAAAAATAGTTAATAAAATAACTGGTAAATTCGAACTCGCTGCTAATGTAAGAGCAATTGATGCTACAAAGGCAACATTAAAATTTTGAAGGAATAGTGATAAGGCAATGGCGATAGCAGTGATGACAATCGATGCAAGACGTACCATAAACATTTGCTGTTTTTCGGTTGCTTTCCCGTCTTTTAAAATTTCGTTATAAAAGTCATGAGAAAATGCTGTTGCTCCCGTAACTACAATTCCAGCAACAACTGCGAGAATAGTAGCAAAAGAAACCGCAGAAATGAAAGCAAACATAAAATCTCCGCCAATATACTTTGCTAATAATGGTGCTGCCATATTCCCTGCTGGGTTAGCCTCTATAATTCTAGAAGTTCCAACTAGCTTTGCTGCTCCAAACCCAAGAAAAATAACCATAATATGGAACAGCCCCATGATCCACATAAGCCAAACAACTGACTTTCTGGCAACCTGAGCATTAGGTACAGTTAAAAAGCGAACTAATACATGGGGTAGACCCGCTGTCCCAAGAATGAGCCCAAGAGTTAAAGAAGCTGCATCCCAACCATTTTTATATTTCAAACCAGGATTTAAAAAATCAATTCCAAAAGGAGTGGCTGTTTTCATATCCGTAAAAATGCCAATAAAATTAAAATTAAATTTCCACATAACCATGACAAACATAATAAAGGTTCCACCTACTAAAAGAATGGCTTTAATAATTTGAACCCAGCTTGTTGCGGTCATTCCTCCAAACAAAACAAAAGCTAACATAGCAACACCCACAATAAGGACTGAAGTATTATACGGAATACCTAATAATAATTTGAATAAAGCTCCAGCAGCAACAAGCTGTGCAAGCATATAAAAAACCGAGATGATTATTGTATTGAAAGCAGTTACACCTCGTACTTGTTTAAACTTAAATCGAGCAGTAATCATATCACCTAACGTATATTTCCCAAGATTCCTTAATGGTTCTGCAACTAAAAATAAAATGACAAGAAAAGAAACTAGGGCACCGTACATGAGGAAAAATCCGTCATATCCCGTTAAAGAAAAGGCTCCTATTAACCCTAAAAAGGTAGATGCAGACATAAAGTCTCCAGCTAAAGCAAGTCCATTTTGCCTAGCAGTCAGACCACCTCCAGCTGTATAAAAAGAACCTGCCGTTTTTGTTTTTTTGGAAGCATAGTACGTAATGAAAAGTACCCCTATTGACATGAGTACAAAAAGAAGAATAATATCCCATCCCATATGTCTACAGCCCCTCCTTTACTATGATTTGCTTTACTTTTTCGTCAAATTCAGCAGATTTCTTTACATAAACACTGCATACTCCAAATGACATAAAGATAATTGAAATACCGTAAATCCACGCCAACGTAATGTCTCCTATTACTTGAACGTTTAATATATTTGTAAACAAGGATAGGAATGGTAAAGCTAGTGAATAAGCCAAATAAAAAATTGTGTATGAAATAATAAACTTTTTCTTATCTAAAAGTAGTTGTTTAAAATCCTCTGAAGTGGAAATTTTGTCATAATCGATTTGGTTGTTATCTTGTTGTTCGATTTCTTCTTTTACATTACTCTGTTCTTTTACTAGCTCCAAATTGATAGCACCTCTTTCCTAATAATTCAATAGGGTTCTTAAATGCTTCTAATTTTTAATTTCTATTAAAAACTACTAGTTTTAGCTCTGTCATTTCCTCTACAGCATATTTTATTCCTTCTCTTCCAACTCCACTTTCCTTCACACCTCCATACGGCATGTGATCTACACGAAACGTTGGAATATCATTAATCATTACGCCTCCAACATGAAGGTTTTCAGCTGCAGTTAATGCTGTATGAACATTATCCGTGTAAATTCCCGCTTGAAGGCCATATCGCGAATCATTTACTTGCTCAATTGCTTCCTCTACTGATTGAATTTTATTGATGATCACAATTGGAGCAAACACTTCTTGACACGAAACTTTTAAAGAAGACTCTGCATTTAATAATACCGTTGGCAATAGAATATTCCCTTTTGCGATTCCTCCAGTTGCTACTTCTGCTCCATGTTGTTTTGCCTCATGAATCCAATCTAAAGTACGTTCCACATCTTCTTTTGAAATAAGCGCTGAAACATCCGTACGTGGATCTAAAGGGTCACCAATTTTGAGTTGTTGAGTTGCTTCAACGAATTTTTGCACAAATGTTTCGTACAAACTTTCATGAATATAAATGCGTTGTAATGATATACATACTTGACCTTGAAAAGAAAAGGCTCCCTTCACACAACGATTAATAATTGAATCTATATCGACCCCTTTATCAATAATAACGGCTGCATTTGAACCTAGTTCTAATGTCACGCGCTTCAGTCCAGCTTTGTTTCGAATACCCATCCCAACAGCTGGGCTTCCGGTAAATGTAATAGCAGCAATTCTATCATCAGTTACGATTTTATCCCCTACGACTCTTCCGCTTCCAGTAATCACATTAAGAGCTCCATTAGGTAAACCAGCCTCCTGTAACAACTCTGCTAAAAAGAAAGAAGATAGTGGCGTTTGAGATGCTGGTTTTAATACAATTGTATTTCCTGCGGCAATGGCAGGACCTATTTTATGGGCTACTAAATTCATCGGGAAATTAAATGGAGTAATCGCTCCAATAACCCCAATAGGTTCACGCACCGTATATGCTACTCGTTTTTCTCCGCCTGGTGCAGCATCCAATGGAATTGTTTCTCCATGAATTCGCTTTGCTTCTTCAGCTGCAAACTTATATGTTTGTATTGTCCGTTTTACTTCTTCGATTGCAGTAGCAATTGGTTTAGCTGCCTCTAAAGCGATAATTTCTGCAGCTTCATCTAATCGCTTCTCAAACAAAGCTACTAAACGTTCCAAAATAGCTGCACGTTCGTGAGCTGGCATTTTCGCCATGACTGTTTTTGCACGACATGCCGCTTCAATTGCCTCATTCACTTCTTTTTCATTAGCCTTAGGAATATATGCAATAACATCTCCAGAGTATGGAGATGTTATGGATGCATGTTCAGTGGCTTCTTGCCATTGACCATCAATGTATAAGTTTTTCTTTCTTACTTGTACTTTTAAATTCATAGTCTACTCCTTTCTGTAATAGCCTACTTTTAATTAGATTACTAGCTCATCTTTTTTCATGTATTCATTCATTCCGTATGACTCATTCTGCTTGCCATATTTATAATCTAGCCACTTTACTTTAATCCGCTTCTTGTATGGGTATACAGAACAATCTTTTAATTGTATTAATAATGAAGGGTGTTGCTCATTTATAGATATTTGATGGCAGGTTCCATCATAATAAATACCATTTATTTCAACTTGAATATGGTAAATACCCGGTTTAGGCAATCGGTATCTCTTTTTTACTATTAATTTAAGAAACTGATGGTTATTGTAAAAAAGGGAACTTTGATTTACTTCTCCATTAATCTCATAAAAATCGCCCAAATACATAGGAATCTTTTGCACATGACCTTCATCAAGCAATTTTCGGATTGCTGTAGAACTAATTTTTTCATCATCATGTTGGATCTTTGGAACTGTCGTTACGTCCAAACTTCCGGGATTATACTCTGATAACGTTTTCATATTACCGAGTCCTTTATAGCCATAATGATAATCAAAGCCTGCTACAACATGTATACATCCAAGTCCAATAATGTATCGTTCAACAAAATCGTTAGGAGAAAGACAGGCAAACTCAGGGCTAAACTCAACAACAAATAACTTCTCAACACCCAACTTTTCAAATCGATCTTCTTTCAAAGGAAGCGGAGTTAAATAAGTCATTGGCTCCATATGAGGAAAGAGTATATCTTTTGGGTGCGGATAAAACGTCATAACACCAAAGGCGCATTGTTTTTGCCTAGCAATTTGTTTTGCTGTTTCAAGAATTCTTTGATGACCGATGTGAACGCCATCAAAAAAACCAAGGGCCAAAACACAAGCTTCCATTTCAGTGAACGTTGATTTATCTATTGAACCTTTGATAGTAATTGTCTCCATCGTTTGCCCTCCCCTTTTATGTTAAGTTAATTGCGGTGCAGTGATCTGGCCATATTTTCCTGCAAAGAATGTCAGAGGATTTCCTTCACGGAGCACAATATCTTCTACTTCTCCAAGGAACAACGTATGGTCACCAGCTACTTGCTTCCCATATACATTACATACAATATTCGCCAGAGCATCCTTTACTACCGAAACTTCGCTTAAGCGGTCAAATTCTAGTTCACGCTTTTCTTTAATCTGGCCGGCGAATAACATAGAAACTTCTTGCTGGTCTTCGGCTAAAATATTTACCGCAAATTTACCTGAGCGATTAATTTTATCGAGCATTTTTGCATTTTCTTTAATCGATATTAATACGAGTTTTGGGTTTAGCGACACTGACATGAAGGCATTTGCCGTCATGCCATGTGGCTCTCCATCAATGTCCGTTGTAATAACTGTTACGCCGGTTGCAAATTTACCCATCGCATCTCGAAATGTACGATCATCCATTGAAATTCCTCCATTCTTTTTATTTAAATAACAAGTTCTGGTTTGCGCTGTGCAAGGTTTGGTGCCTTTGATTGAATTTGTTCATTTGTTTCGATATCTAAAAACGGAGACGTTTCATTAAACCAACTGTCCGGTGCTTTTGCACCCCATAATGTTTGACGACGTGGGTCATTTAAATCCCAACGAATTGGCTCGAAGTCATTGTCACTTGTTAAGTAATCTCCGTTATACAGCTCAATGCGGTATCCATCTGGATCTCTTAAATACAAGAAGAACGCATTGGATAAGCCGTGGCGTGCTGGCCCTCTTTCAATGTTCTGTGAGTAGCCAAGCGAAGCTAAAACATCGCAGCAGTGAATTAGAGCAAGTGGATCAGGAAGCCAGTAAGCAAAGTGATGAAGACGTGGACCATCTCCGTTCATAAAGGCTTGATCATGCACGGTCTGTTTACGATGGAGCCACGCAGCCCAAATACTTCCGTCTTCTATAGTTGTATATTCAGAACATGCAAAGCCTAGCTCGTTGATAAAGAAGTTATAAGCTTTTTCTACATCCGGTACAGCACAGTTTACGTGGTCAATCCGCTGAATTCGGGCACCGCTGTATAAGTCGTAGCGCTGAAGTAAGCGCTCTGCTTTTTCAATCTTGCAGAAAAATTCAAGGGGCATCCCTGAAATATCATGGACATGCAGTGCACGTCCAAGAGCATGCTGAGTACCTTCCTTAAGCCACTTTGTTTTTAAGCCTTTTGCTTTAAATAATTCGGCCAGACGGTCAAGATCTTCTTCTTTTTCTACTTTGTAACCGAGTGCGTGTACCCCTAACGTCTCGGACTTTTTAAGAACCAAGCTGTGGTGTGTGTGTTCTTCAAGCCCTCTCAAATAAACACAGTCACCCTTTGTTTCCGTTTCAATCATACCGAGCGCTTTTACATAAAAATCTTTTGAACGGTCTAAATCCTTCACATTTATAACAGTTCTGGCAATACGAATGATATTGAAATCCATACTCCTCATCTCCCTTAGTCGATTAATTAGTTATTTTTTAACTAACGCTTCTGAACGATTCAAAAATTCTTTCACACGATCAACATATTCCTGTTTGTCATACCCGTTATAAAGCGTACTTGCCATTCTAACTGGATCACCGAAGAAGAAGCGCTCATAAAGTGTTTGTCGAGTACCGAATGAACTTATACATACATCCCATGCCAAACGATAAAGTCTCACACGATCATAAGCATCTCCAGTGGCTGATTGTAAATATTTATCAAGATCCGGACGAATTTCAGAATTGAAGTCTGATTCTGTTGGAATCGCCATTAAGCCACTTGCACCCATTAATTGCATAATTTCTGTAAAGCGAGGGTAAATTTTCGGGAAGTAATGACGTGCTGCATTTAACGGTGCAAATTCTGGTGTCATAGTTCCCCATCTATCCACTTTTGCATTTGCTTCGGCAGCAACGACATATGCTTTCATCGTCTCAAGTGCAATAATTACCTCAGAAATTTTCTCCTGTATATGTTGGTATTGACCAATATTAATTGTCTCTGCCATTAATTGAAGAATACCAAGTACAAACTCTGTTTTCGCGATATTTTTTGATACAACTTGATGTGTCATATGAACAACTGCATTACTTTCGTTGTAGGCTTGGTTGCACACATTAACATCCCCAAGGGCAAAGACTCGATTCCACGGAACGACAACATCATCAAACACAACAATGGTATCCATTTCCTCAAAGCGAGATCCTAGCGGATGGTCGAAATGAGACTTCCCATAATCAAAAGATTCTCGACAAATAAATTTTAAGCCCGGTGTGTTATTAGGAATAGAAAATGCAAATGCATATGGATTTTCTTCAGCTGATTGTTTTAACAAAGTAGATGGGAATACCATGATTTCATCGGTAATACCACCTTGAGTAGCAAGTAATCTTGCCCCTTTAATAACGACCCCTTCAGATGTTTTCTCTTTAATTCGTGCTGCAATAAACGGATCTGGAAGCTGTGCTGAATTTACTCCCCTATTGACTTGAGGCTGAATCAACGTATGTGTTAAAGATAAATCATTTTCACGGCAATACTCGTAGTAGTTGGCCATGTTTTCAGCGTATATGGAGTCCTGTTTTCCAAACATTTCTGCAGCTGAACCATACGCCATCATCCCGACATTAATGTAATCAGGTGAACGTCCCATCATGCCACCATTATATTTCGCCCATTCTTGCATCATTTTGCGACGTGTCACCAATTCTTCTTTTGTTTTTGGCTGAATAAATGATGTACCTACCCGTTTACCAGTTGTTGGAGATACATATGTCATGTAATCCTTTTTGTCTGGATCATGTTGCAAATCGTAAAGTTCTGCTTGAGTTTTCATAACTCCTTTAAAAGCTGGATGTTCAGAAATCTTTCCTTCTACTCGTTTGCCATCAATCCATATATTTGCCTGTGCATTATCGACTCTTTCAATATATTGCTTTCCTGTTTTTGCTGGCATTATTGTGTCCCCCTTAAAAATAGTGTTTACTTTCCAAATTGCGGAATATGATGGTCACCTATAGCAACATGGACCACCTTTGGTTCTGTATAGAATTCAAACATCGCGTAATGACCACCCTCTCTTCCGATTCCACTATCCTTCATACCGCCAAATGGAATTCGAAGATCTCGTACGTTTTGAGCGTTAATCCAAAGCATACCTGCTTCAATAGCATCCGCCATACGATGTGCTCGTTTTAAATCTTTTGTCCATACAAAACCTGCTAGTCCATAAGATACGTCATTTGCCATATGAAGTGCTTCTTCATCTGTTTCAAATTCGATTACGGCCATTACGGGGCCAAAGATTTCTTCCTGACATACTCTCATGTCATTTTTTGCATTTAATAAAAGTGTTGGTGGTATAAAATTACCTGCCTTTACCTTCTCCGGAACCACTCCTTGAACTACTTCACAACCTTCTTGTTTAGCGATTTCTATATATTTTTTTACTTTGTTGTAGTGCCCTTTTTCAATTAGCGGACCAAGCTCAGTTGAGGAATCCATTGGGTCACCGATATTAATGTTTGCGACACGCGCTTTTAATTTTTCAACAAATTGATCTTTAATATTTTTATGCAAGAATACTCGAGAATTGGATGTGCAACGTTCCCCATTAAAAGAGAAAATCCCCCATATTGCTGCATCTAGAGCTCGTTCAAGATCTGCATCATCAAATACAATTAAAGGTGATTTCCCTCCAAGCTCCATCGATGTTTTCTTTAAAGTATCTGCAGAGTTTTTAATAATAGTGGAACCTGTAGTCGTTTCACCTGTAAATGAAATCGCTTTCACATGTGGGTGAGCAACAAGAGCAGCCCCTGCTGTTTCTCCAAAGCCATGAACGACATTAAAGACTCCATCCGGAACTTTAGCTTTATGAATAATTTCTGCTAATTTATTTGCAGTCAATGGTGAAAGTTCAGCTGGTTTTAGAACAACAGTATTTCCAGTTGCTAATGCAGGCGCTACTTTCCAAGTCTCTAACATGAATGGGGCATTCCATGGGGTAATTAATCCTATGACTCCTAATGGCTTATAAACTGTATAATTGATGAATTCATCATCCATAGGGTAAGATTCGCCATGCAATTTTGTCTCAACCATCCGTGCGTAAAAACGGAAATTTTCTGCAGCACGTGCCGTTTGATTTCTTGTTTGGCTAATTGGCAGACCTGTATCTAATGATTCTAAGAAAGCAATTTCTTCAATCTCCTCATCGATGAGATCTGCAATTCTATTAATATATTTCATTCTTTCTTTCAATTTCATCTTGCCCCACGGACCATTCTCAAACGCTTCTTTTGCTGAAAGAACAGCTTGATTTATATCCGCTTCACGTCCCTCAGCGATATAATTGTTTATTTCATTGGTAAATGGATTTTTATTTTCAAAAGTAGCACCTGATTTACTGTCGACAAACTGTCCATTAATATAGAGTTTTATATTTTCTACTTGCATGTGTTCGTGATTTTTTTTAGTCTCAGTTACTTGAACTTGCATGTGAATACACTCCTCTTTCTTCTCTTACTCCTATAACAAGGAGTAAGAGGATTTTTTAGATTTTGAATGATTATTTAGTTACAATCTCATTTGACAAAATGCCATATTGATGTAAAACTTCACGAATTTCGTTTTGAAGTGCCTCAGATGGTACATCCATTGGCTTGCGTAAAACTGGCGTAATTTTACCCATCATGCCCAGCGCAGCTTTTACTGGTCCAGGGTTAGTTTCTTTGAATAACACATCATTTAATGTCATTAATTCAAAATGAAGATCTAACGCTTTTTCAGTGTCGCCTTCCTCCCAAGCATTGTGCATTTCCGCTACTTTCGCTGGTGCAACGTTTGCTGTAGCGCTAATAGAACCTTTTCCACCGATTGTTAACATTGGGTAGCAAAGAAGTTCAATTCCCGAGAATAGACTAAAATCTCTGCCACAATTTAATAACACCCGATTGACATGTTCAAAATCTTTATTTGACTCTTTGGCACCAATAATGTTCGGGCAATCTTCAACAAGTCGAGCCATTGTTGTTACTTCCATATTCACACCTGTTCTTCCAGGAATGTTATATATAATAATTGGAATATCCACGGCATCTGCAATAGTTTTATAGTGTTTATATAACGCTTGCTGGGAGGGCTTGTTATAATACGGAACAATGACCATCGCAGCATCTGCTCCCATTTCTTGAGCAGCCTTTGTTAGCCGAAGGGCTTCATTATGATTAACTGATCCCGTTGCTGGTATAAATGGAACACGTCCGTTAATCGTTTTACTTGCTGTTTCCATCACAAGCTCTCTCTCTTCGAACGTTAGAGAACTAGGTTCCCCAGAAGTCCCGGTTACCGAAATACCATGGCTCCCACTTTCTATTTGCCAGTTAATTAAACTTTTAAATGTCTGTAAATCTAAACTTTCATCTTCCTTGAATGGCGTAATAACTGGTGCAATCGAACCTTTTAAACTTACCTTAGCATTTTGAATTCTAGACATTTTATCTTCTCCTTTTCTACCTTTTCATGGAATCGTTTTCAAAAATAATGTATCATTAAGTTTGCAATATTTAAAATATTTAAAATGTTTGTAACGTATATAAAATAAATATGCTTTCTAAGGAGGAGTTCCATGGATATAAGACAATTGCGATACTTTGCCACTATTGTTGAAGAAGGGCAAATCACTAGAGCAGCAAAGAAATTACATATGGCCCAGCCCCCCCTTAGTCAACAGCTAAAAGCGCTGGAGGAAGAACTTAGTACTCTGTTAATAGTACGAAATGGAAAGAATATAGAACTAACAGAAGCAGGAAAAGTTTTGTATAAGAGAGCTACTGACCTTTTAAATCAGATTGAAGAAACAATTATGGAGGTGAAAGAAGTAGGAGAAGGTCTTAAGGGAATCTTATCAATTGGATCTGTAAAAACATGCTTTTCTTACCTACCTGAACGCATTCGTTTTTTCCGAGAAAAGTATTCAAACGTTACATTTCGTTTATACGAAGGGGATACCTATCGATTATTACAAGATTTAAGAAATAGGCATATTGAGGTTGCTATAGTCCGGTTACCTTTAGAAGCAGAATCAGATGACCTATCCTCACTGCCATTACCTCCGGACCATTTTGTAGCCGTTATCCCTGAGAGTTGGAATTATGAAAATACATTAAGACTAGATGAACTTTCAAATATGCCATTAATGTTGCTACAACGTTTTAAGGGTGTCGGTCAATATGAACTGGTTATAGAAGCTTGTAGAAAGTATCACTATGAACCAAATATTGTCTGTCAATGTTCCGACGCTGCTATGATTATGTCCCTAGTTAGAGAAGGTGTCGGTGCTTCCTTACTCCCAAGGTCTGTCTTACACTCATTTTCTATGAATGGCTTGAAAATATTGGAGCTTGAAGAACTTAGTATTCAATCAGATTCCGCCGTTATCTGGTTGAAGGATCGTTACATTTCAAAAAGTGCTGTTAAGTTTATTGAAACTTTTAAGAGGGAGTATAATGTAAATATTTCACAAGTAGAATGACTCAAATAATTTCATGATTCTATAAATCATAATCTGTTATCTATATTCCTCTTTCTGTATAACCAATGTTGCTAAGTTATATACGGATTGGGATAGAATCAAATAATATTGGGTACATTTCCGCCAAAGTAAAAAATACCCGCCTAAGATTCCTCTTAGACGGGTACCATTCCATTAAAAAATTGCTGGAACAATTTTAAACCGGTGGCAATCCCCACCCTATTGATATAAAAACACTCAATTCAAATCTTTATAAACGCTGTTATATCAACGTTACTTCGAATCATCCATCTTCAGAACAGCCATGAATGCTTCTTGTGGTACTTCGACTGAACCTACTTGTTTCATACGTTTTTTACCTTCTTTTTGTTTATCAAGAAGTTTTCGTTTACGAGAAATATCCCCACCGTAACATTTTGCTAAAACGTTTTTACGCATAGCTTTAATTGTTGAACGAGCAACAATTTTTTGTCCAACAGCTGCTTGAATTGGTACTTCAAATTGTTGGCGCGGGATTAATTCTTTTAATTTTTCAACGATGACTTTACCTCGCTCGTACGCAAAGTCACGGTGCACGATAAAGCTTAATGCATCGACTTGCTCACCATTTAATAAAATATCCATCTTCACTAGTTTTGAAGTCTGATAACCAATGAGTTCATAGTCAAATGACGCATAGCCCTTTGTATTTGATTTTAAATAATCGAAGAAATCATAAACGATTTCTGATAACGGCATTTCATAAATAATGCTGACACGTGTAGTATCGATATAATCCATTGTCATGAAGTTACCGCGTTTTAATTGACAAAGCTCCATAACAGCTCCTACATAATCGTTTGGTACCATAATTGTCGCTTTTACATATGGTTCTTCCACTCGATCAATTTTTTGAGGATCTGGCATAAATGACGGGTTGTCAACCTTAACTGTAGATCCATCTGTCATGTGAACATTGTAAATTACAGAAGGCGCTGTTGTGATTAGATCAATGTTAAACTCACGCTCAATACGCTCTTGAATAATTTCCATGTGTAACAGCCCTAAGAAGCCACAGCGGAAACCAAATCCTAGTGCTTGTGATGTCTCTGGCTCATATTGAAGTGCAGAGTCATTAAGCTCTAACTTTTCTAACGCTTCACGTAAGTCATTATATCTCGCTGTATCGATTGGATATAATCCGCAGTATACCATTGGATTTAAACGACGATAACCTGCTAATGGCTCAGCTGCTGGGCGATTAGCAAATGTAACTGTATCACCGACACGAGTATCGCCTACATTTTTAATGGAGGCTGTTAAATAGCCTACGTCACCAACTGTTAATTCAGACTGTGGTACAACTTTCGGTGTATGTACACCAACTTCAATAACTTCAAATTCTGCTCCAGTAGCCATCATTTTAATTTTATCGCCAGGCTTTACTGTACCATTCATGATTCGAATGGAAATAATAACACCTTTATAAGCATCATAAACAGAGTCAAAAATAAGAGCTTGTAAAGGTGCTTCTGGATCACCAGTTGGTGCAGGCACTTTCTCTACAATTTGTTCTAAAATATCTTCAATCCCGATACCGGCTTTAGCAGAAGCTAAAACCGCTTCAGAAGCATCTAACCCGATTACGTCTTCAACTTCTTGACGAACGCGTTCTGGGTCTGCTGCTGGTAAATCAATTTTATTGATAACTGGTAAAATTTCTAGGTCATTATCAAGAGCTAAATAAACATTTGCTAGTGTTTGTGCTTCAATACCTTGTGCTGCGTCTACAACTAAAATAGCACCTTCACAAGCAGCTAAACTACGTGATACTTCATAAGTGAAATCGACGTGCCCTGGTGTGTCGATTAAATGGAATGTATACACTTCGCCATCTTTTGCTTCGTACTTTAATTGTACCGCATTTAATTTAATCGTAATGCCCCGCTCACGTTCTAAATCCATTGAGTCAAGGAGCTGTGCCTTCATTTCACGAGATGTTAATGATTTCGTTTGCTCTAAAATACGGTCAGCAAGCGTTGATTTCCCGTGGTCAATATGTGCAATAATAGAGAAATTTCGAATATTCTCTTGTCTTTTTAAACGTGCTTCTCGGTTCATCTTTTCCACTCCTAATTAAACTATAATGAATTATACTATGAAAGATATGCAATGTACAACTACAACTAGTCTAGAAAGCCTGTTACATCAATACTTGTAAGTGTTTTATGCGATTTTTAGATTTTGCAGGTTAATGTACATTACTGCATGATTTCGGGGCTATTTGGGGCTAGATTGGGACTAATAAAATACGGCGAGCGTGTGTAAAGGAATGCGTGAGTAAGAAAGATTGAGGCTAATTGCTTCGATCTTTTTTGTTGGTAAATTATAAGAATCCACGGCGGCATATTAGGAGAAATTTGTTGGAATTGGTTAGCGATCCATACACTTATGATTGACGAAGATAATCGTGGATTATGTTACGGTTCTAACTTATTGTGTGTCTAAGTTATGTCCAAGCCAGCTATTAAACCGCTTGGCGTTTTAATAATGCACTTCAAGACTCCACAAAAAGCTGATTGGCCATTTTACAACGGGCAATCAGCTTTTTTGTCGTTTAGAGATGATTAATATACGTTGAATTGAAAACTACTCGCCACTTAGTTAACGCTTGAAGTGGGAGTCTTCTGTCGGGATCTGATAAAAAATCCTACCGACAACGCTCGGCGCTTGGGGATACCACCCGCAATAAACTAGACAGAAAACTACTGTCAGTATTATTATTTTCGCCTATCACAGTAGGCGCCTTCGCTGAATGATAGAATAGCATCTTCATCCAATATATCCAGTAAAGCAATAGGTACTTACCCGAATTGCCACGGACGATTTGCGCCCGCCTTTTTCTTTGGCTTATTGGTCCCTAATTCTTCTCGACTCATAATTTGCGGTTCCATTCCCTTTTCGATTTGCGAACTAAGTGCTCTCGAAAGCGTATACACATTCGGTGCAAAATAGACCCGATTTGACTCTAATTGGCAAATAGGACAAGTTGATTTTTCTTTATTCCCTGCCATTGATTTAAAAAATAACGTAAAATCTCCACAATCATTGCAACGAAATGTGTAACTAGGCAAGAATAAACCTCCTTATCCTATCATTTTGGCATAATATTTTTATCGAATATTTTTGTAGGGATTGCAATGGTACAACAAGCATTTGGAACATCGACTATGCCATTGATTCGACTTTCAACTGGTGCTGTACTTAGCAACATATAGGCTTGTTCACCTGTATAACCCAGCGTTTTTAAATACTCAATGGCATTCAAGCATGCCCGACGAAACGCAAGATTAGCATCTAAATAATGTTGTTTCCCATCCTTATTATCTACTGAAATCCCTTGGAAAACGAGGAAATCATTATAGTTTGGATCTACTGGGCCTGGTTGGAATACAGGATTCTCATAAATTTTATAGATTTCCATGCCACCTTTAATGACATCCACCTTTAGATCAATCCATCCTGCCATCTCGATACCACCACAAAATGTGATTTCTCCATCCCCTTGTGAAAAATGAAGATCTCCTACCGATAACTTCGCCCCCTCCACAAATACTGGGAAGAAGATTTTCGACCCTTTAGATAGATTTTTAATATCACAGTTCCCGCCATTTTCCCTTGGTGGTACTGTTCGAGCTCCTTCCTTAGCTACTCGATCAAACTCAGCCCCTTTTAATGTGCCGAGCACTGCCCTCTCCGGAGTCGGTGCATTGGCCAACGTTGGAACCCGAGCCGGGTTGGTCATGATGAGTGCTTTTTCTCGTTCATTCCATTTTTGCAAAAGTTCCATAGAGGGAGCAACGCCTATTAAGCCAGGATGGATAATCCCAGCAAACTTCACACCAGGTACATGTCTCGAAGTCGTATAAATGCCTTCAAAATCCCAGATTGATTTAGCTTCTTCTGGAAATTCGTCAACTAAGAAACTTCCCCCATTCTCTCTTGCGAAAATGCCGTTAAACCCCCACGCCGAATCTTGAAAAGTACCAATATCTAAAATATCTACGACCAGTAAATCTCCAGGTTCAACGCCGTTCACATAGACCGGTCCACTCAACACATGAACACGTGCAAGATTCACATCCCGAATATCATTTGGACTATCATCATTTTTAATTTGCCCATCTGTCCAGTCTTTACATTCCATTCTAAAAGAAGTGCCTGGATCTACTGAAAATGCTGCTGGTATGTCTGGGTGCCATCGATTGTGACCAGGATGCGCCTGGTCTTCCATTGGTTTGCTTAAATCTAGTTTGTACAGAGTTTTCACCATCTAATTTACTCCCCCCAGTTTCTATGTAAGTGATATATGCGATTTCATATTATCAAAGATAAATAGTAATGTCAAAGTATTCCGAATATTCCATCTCTTAAACTAGAAACAAACTAGAATGAATTGGGGTAGGTCAAATGTTTTCCTACAAAAAAATATCCAGCTACACTTACGTGCACTCTGGATATTTTATTTACTAAATTATATATTAATTGATTGTTGAATTAGGCTTGTTAACGTATTAATACCTTTTTGTTCTAAATGTACGCCATCTGGAGCAAAAAATTCTGGATGATTGATAGCAGTCGAATGCCAATCAATCAATGTAATATTATCGTGCTCTTGAGCTTTTTGTTGTAATGAATAATTCACTTTACCTTCCCAAGCACGTGGTACCCGAGTATTCACTAAATAAATATCGGCATTGGCGAAAGCTTCAAGTAGTGCATCAATTTGATCATTCGTAAAGAAACCATTTGTGCCGAGTTGAATAATAACAGCTTTATTTGGCTGATTAAAACTAGCATAATTAGGTGCCAATTGGATTGCTTGTGAAACTTGGCGGCCAATTTTTGCATCAATCGTAATGTTTGGATAGATATTATGCAAACTTGAAGCGATATCTATCATTAAAGAATCTCCAATTGCTAATATTCCATTATAGGATTCACTTTCAGGGTTAGCAGTTGTATCATTTTCTCCTTGCTTAGGTTCTTCTTTGTCAGGAGGGCTAGCTTCAGCTTTTTCATTCTCAACATTCCCTGAGTCGCTTTCTGGTGCTTCTTTTTCCGCTACTGCATCATTCTGCTTAGACGGTTGTTCTCCACCATCGATTTTAATTTCTGTTGGTTGAGACTCTTTTGACTCCGTTTTTTCTTCACCTACTACTCCTGTCATCCCAGTTAAAAATACTATCAGGAATAGTGGAACGAGCACCGTTGTAAATTTTCTAGCAATTGTAAGGCTGCTCCACTTATTTTTATTAATGATAAGGTGCTGTCGATAGTAGGCACGGAATCCTTCCTTCCGTATTGGCATTTCGATAAATCGATACGATAATTCAGCAATCATTAAAATAAGAACTAATTGTAATGCAACTCGCCAGTACGCAGGATTACCTATTTCATGGACTGGCGTACCCAATACCATAATCGGATAATGCCATAGATAAATTCCATACGATCTTGAACCTATCCAACGCAGAGGCTTCAACGAAAGTATTTTTCCTAAAATGCTAATTGGATGACAAACACATGCTATTAAAATAGCTGCATTCAAACAGAATAGGAACATACCTCCTCTATATAAAAAAGTTTGATATTCATCTACAAAAATAATACTTAAAATGAAAATACTAAAAGCAACTAAGCTTATTGCATTTAGTTTATTGACATGGTCAGTAGATAATTTTTGAGAAGATAGTCTTTTCATCGGCCAAACGAGCGCTAACCAGCAGCCTATAAGTAATTCAAAAGATCGCGTATCTGTCCCGTAATATACTCGACTTGGGTCCGCTCCCGGTTCATACATTATGCCCATTAACACAGCTGAGCATATTGCAGCGATAAAGATATAAATGGCTAATTTAGCCTGCTTTTTAACAAGAAAAAGCCCTAACATTAACACAATTGGCCAAATCAAATAAAATTGTTCCTCAATGGCTAAAGACCATAAATTTTTTATTGGTGAAGGGGATCCAAAACTATCAAAATAAGAGAGTTTATGAAAAATGAACCACCAATTACTTGAATAAAAAATAGAGGATATAGCATCTCCACGCAATGTATCTAGAAGTTCCTTATGAAATAAGGTAGCCCACGCGAATGAAGTAATAATCATTACGTATGCAGCAGGTAGTAGACGTCGGAATCGTCCCATCCAAAATGCCCCTAATCCTACCGTTAACTGATTGCCTTTTAAGGGTAAAACAGTAGATGTAATTAAATAACCCGATAAAACAAAAAAGATATCAACTCCTAGGAACCCACCTCTGGCCCATCCGAAGTTAAAATGATAAGCTATCACAGCTAGTACTGCTAAAGCTCGAATCCCATCTAACCCAGGGATATAACGATGATTGACTGCCTTGCCTGACATAATATTCCGTCCTCTTCTTCCGATAATCCATAAACCTTTGCGATTTTTATAGTGTAAACGTTAGTTTTAAGTTACATCGTCCCCTTTTAACGATTGAATCAGTGCATTCACTTATATAATTGACGCATGAGTATTTATAAAAGTTTACATTTTATCACATAAACAACACGAAATTCTTCTCATATGTATAGTTAGCCTTTATCCTTTTTGGAATAAAGGATCATTTTACCCATCAAAAAAGCATCTCCAAAAATGGTAGATGCTTCAAAAGCGTATTTCGCCTATTGCATATGCCTCAAAACTTTTACAATTCAAAGTCAAATCTTTATGTGCTGACTCGAAAATTATAAGGCAAGAAACGAATAATTAAAAGGCTTAACTTCTATTTTTTCTAAAAAAATTTCTAGCATTTTTGTAAACAATTATTCTTTTAAAAAAATATTAAAATGCAACGCCTAATTGGCAAAAAGAGAGACTATTATGATAATCTCTAATATTATTGTTTTTACTATTGTTTTTCTGTAACAAAAGATTTTGCTATAGCTTTTCCTATTACAGCAATTGTACGATTCAATTCTTCTTCTGTATTGTCAATTCCACCTATTTCGATTAAAATCATTTCTTTTGTTAAATCTTGATTATAACGTCCATCCACATTGTCACCACTTTTTGATATAACACCCCTAGAAATTTTCGGCACAATTTCATTCATTGTAGCTGATAAACTTTCTGCATACGCAGTATTCCATCTATAATTTTTATGCTCTGCACCAATGACAATTGCAATCCGTGCATATGATTCGTTATTATGAGTTATCGTTGTCGCATTTTTCCTGGCAGAATCTCGATGCAAATCAATCACTAAATCGTAGGATTGCTCTTGTAAACGTTTTGCTAAATAAGGACGTACAACGTTGTAAGCTGCCGGAAAAAGTTTTTTCTGACGTTTTAATTCCTTCATCACATCAACATCTAAAACGTCCGTTTGTATACCGTTCATACTAAAATGCTTAGAAATAGTATCTTTTAAATTAAAAATATTTGTTTTTTCATCATAAACTGCCGCTTTCCCGCTAACAGCTTGCACCATCGGTTGATATGATTCCTGTGAATGCGTAAATACTAACAATACTTTAAATGGATCTTTTATTTCCTCTTTAGTTTCCTCTTTTGTCTCCTCTAGGACACTTTGTTCAGGTAGATTAGTAGCGGCAAACACGACTGGTTTATCCTCTGGCTCTTTAATCGGAGTCGATGCTTGCTTGTTGAACGGAAGTTGCCCAGCAATGACAGGTAATACGAAGAAGAACAATAATAAACCAAATGACCACTGTAGTTTTTTTAGCAAAGTCACACCCTCCTCCCCATATCGTATGGAGAGGATGTGCCTTTTAGAACGAAAAAAATTATAGATTATTTGCCCATTTCATAAGCATAGATGATACGAGTTTTGCATAATTATCTATCCAATAATCAGCTTCTTTTGGCGTAACCATCAGCTGTGTATGAGAGCCTGCGAAAGTCTCTGCAAACAATTGCTGACGCTCTTCTTTAGACCACGTAGCCCATTCACCAAAAATCGGCTGTACTAAAGACATGTCTAGTTCTTTATTTATATCTGGTTGCCAAGAAGACAATGACAATTTTGATGAAGGTTTACTCCGCTCTGACACACGTGCAGCTATAGAACGTAGCATTACCTCTACAGCATCGGCAATTAGTACAGGCGCATCAACTACTGTTGGGATACCAATTGCAGTAACAGGAATGCCAAGCATCTCATAAGAGATCTCCTTACGCTTATTTCCTACGCCTGAACCAGGGTGTATCCCTGTATTTGTTAATTGAATTGTTTTACATAAGCGATCACTAGCTCTTGTTGCAAGTGCGTCTACAACAATAATTAATTTTGGCTTTAAACGTTCAGCTATCGCCGCTACAAATTCACCAGTTTCATATCCTGTTTGTCCCGTTACACCAGGGGCATACATGACGAATTTTTCATCAATTACATCTAAACTATGCAAATGATCAATAAGATATGGTCCTATAGCATCTGGTGTAATTGTACGATTACCTAGACCAATAATTAATATTTTGTCATCTTCTTTCCATGACATGGATTCATGCATTTTTTTAAAATTCACAAGCAATTCTTTCTCAAGCTGCTCAAATCCATCTCGATCTTCTAACGTCAAAGTAGGTACAGAGAGGGTAATGTACTGCCCCTTCTTTTTCCCAATTTGTTTCTCGCCTTCTGCATTCACAACTACATCAGTGATTTTTACCCGACCAGCATTCCGATCTTCAATTTGAATACCACTCGAATCTTCAAGCGTTTCTTTTTGCTCTTTCGTTTGATGTAATACAACCTCTTCAGATTCATCGATTAAATCTGTACGTAGCCAATTAAAATTTTGCATACAGTTCACCTCATCTGTAGTTTGTTCAAACTGTCAAGTAAATATTCTTTGCATTTATCTATTGCAATTTGGCCAAGCGTTTGTTAAAATGATTTTTGTTGTATTGACACAAGAAATCAATGAGAAGATATCATCTCGTACCTATTTTAGGAGGTGAAACATATGCCAAACATTAAATCTGCGATTAAACGCGTAAAAGTTAACGAAAAAGCTAACGCTGCTAACACTAAAGCTAAATCTGCAATGCGTACTACAGTGAAAAAAGCTGAAAACGCTGTTGCTGCTAAAGCTGAAAACACACAAGAACTTTTACAAGCAGCTTTCAAATCTTTAGATAAAGCAGCTTCAAAAGGACTTATCCACAAAAACGCGGCGGCTCGTAAAAAGTCTCGCCTTGCTAAAAAAGCGTAATTGTTGTAAAAGATCAGTATACTCTATTAAGAGTTGCTGATCTTTTTATTTATAGGAAAAATCAATTACGCCTAAAGAGCTGCCCATATTGCTTTGGACAGCTCATCAATAGTTGTTTTCATTCTACATAACCGTTATCCCCTAAAGTCGGCGCAGTAAGAAGAGTTCTAAATAACGCTCACGATTGCCTCCTGTTGATTTCAGTTGTAAATCGACCTCTGCTAACTGATATAAGGCCTTCAATAAGCTTTCCTCTGACGGACGATTACGCTGCTCCACCATTAACTTGACACGATAAGGATGTATTTTTAAATTTTTTGCGATTTGCTGTGGATGATAACCCTTTTTTAATAAATAAAAGACATTGGACATCGTACGCACATTTGATGCAAGTAATCCAACAAGCATGATAGGCTCTTGCTTTTGACGCAGTAAATCATGATAAATAGACAATGCTCCAACAGAATCGTTTGCAAAGTAAGCATTTAACATTTTAAAGGCATCCTGCTCTAATGTTTTTGCTACTAAATCCTCGACTAGCGTGGCCGTTATTTCACCACCATCTCCTACATAAATAGTTAGCTTCTCAATTTCCATTTGCAACTGGAGCATATTTGGTCCAACCATAGCGACAAGTTGCTCAATCGCATTTTGTTTTATGCTGTTGCCTCCTGCTTTCACTATACTTTGTATCCACACAGCTAAGTCCTGCTCCTTTGGTGTTTCAGCTTGGACTAATAACGCATGCTCCTTCATCATCTTTGTCACTTTTTTACGTTCATCCAATTTCTCATACGGCGCGATAAATACTGTTACTGAAAAATCAGAAGGGTTAGCAAGCCATGATTCTAAACGCTTTATATCATGGTCAATTTTTTCTTTGCCCTTTTCTGTTGCCTTTAAAAAAGATGCGTTTTTAGCAATAATAAGCTTTCGCTCAGAGAAAAAAGGAATTGTATCTGCTTCATCTACAACGACATCCACTGGCATTTCTTCCAAATCAAATGTTGACATCTCGATCTCTTCTTCGGACCCTATCGCTTCTTTTAATCGTTTAACTGTTTCGTCTATAAAATAGCTTTCTTCACCAACGAGTAGATAAACTGGTGAGAGCTGTCCTTTTTTAATATTATTCCAAACCGTTGAAATCATAATTTTCCCTCCATGTAGCAATACTACTAGTATACATGATTTTTATTCCTCTGTGACTTTGACCGAATTGTGTCGATTCCTTGCCATATGGCAAATTCTCTGTTTCTTTATAGCTTTTATGAAATTGATGTCTTATAATAAATAACAGAATTGGAGGGATAACAATGAATCCATTTGAAGGAAAAAACATACAATGTAGCCGTAACGATGCAACCGATTCTGCAGTTGGCTTCGGTGTATCATTTGGGATGTTTACGCTTATGTTTCTTATCGCAATTATAGTAGAAGTAGCATCTAGATAATTTATTTTATGTCTAGGAAAAGACCTTGCTCATATTGGACAAGGTCTTTTTCCTATTGTACAGACCAACTATTTTTACGAATTCTTACTTCAATCGTCCCATCTATTCCAGTTGTTAATGTAGATAAATGTCGACTTGTAAAACGCTCCACAATCTCCTCATTTGGATGACGGTAGCGATTATTGAGCCCAGCGCTGAAAATGGTTAGTTCAGGCCGTAGCAGCTCTACAAACGGTTCAATACTTGATGTTTTACTACCATGGTGCCCGGCCTTCAACAATGTCATATCCGCTAACTGCTTGTTGTATAGATGAAGTAGCTCCTGTTCGCCATGCTCCTCTAAGTCACCCGTTAACAATGCTCGAAATGAACCCTGTTGCATATATAAAACGATTGAATCATCATTGCCCTCATAAAGAGTGTCTGGGGGCCATAAATAATGAAAACTAGTGTTTCCGATGCGCCACGCTGTTCCCTGCATTTTTTCTTTCACAGGAACTCTTTTCTTTTTGGCATCCATCAGTAAATCCCGCATTACTGGCTTGTCCATTGAACCAGGGGTGAGGTGAATTTCATGCATGTTAATCTCTTGCAAAATCTCTTCAGCGCCTTCTACGTGATCGGCATCCGCATGAGTGGCGATAAAGATATCAATATTTCGTATCCCTTTTCCTTTCAAAAACGGTACAACAACTTGTCTCCCGACCTCATATGGACTTTCTGACGTCTTCCATATATCCTGCTGCTCAAAGTGTAGTAAGCCACCTGAATCAATGACATACACAGCCCTTCTAAACGGTAATTCAATAACTGTACAATCACCTTGA
Source organism: Lysinibacillus sphaericus (assembly GCF_015844675.1). GTDB lineage: Bacteria > Bacillota > Bacilli > Bacillales_A > Planococcaceae > Lysinibacillus > Lysinibacillus sphaericus_E. The sequence continues at coordinate 69,455 of NZ_LDGC01000096.1, forward strand.
CCAACATTTAAAAATGTCAGTTTAGTTTCGCTAAACAGCATCGGCAAAAAATGAATACATAATGCAGGAATGAGGATCACAACTGCAAATTTACTATACTGTTTTATCTCGATAAAATAGAGGCCTGCTAATACACTTATTAACGCCACGCAAATAAGCCAGATAACAGGCTTCCCAGGCGACCACAGCTGAAACGGCAATTCCTGAATATATAAAATAAACTTTGTAAGCCAAACACGGAGCGGCTCGTACACATCAAATAAAGCTTTTGCTACTGGCATTGATAGTATTGTTATAACAAACATGGTCATATTAAAAGGCAGAATAACAAAGGAAAACAGTGGTACGAAAATAATATTTGCTAGAAATGAAGAAATAGAAATTTCATAAAAATGATGGAGCAATAATGGATACACAAGAAGCTGGCACACGAATGTAATGAAAAATGAGCGGATTAACCAGTTCGCGAAACGTCTAAAAATGACAGCTGAATAGACGAGACTAACCGCTGCTAAATATGACAATTGAAAACCAATCTGATAAATGACACCTGGCTCAAGAAGAACAAAGCAAATAAAGCTAATTGCTAGTGCATCATCAATAGATACGTGCCACCGAAAGTACCGCATTAACATGATTAATTCTACGACAGATACTGCTCGCCATACCGAAGGAGCACCTCCAGCTATCACCCCATATATAGGCAAGATGATGAGTAACACTAAGGTCGCCATTTCCTTCCTTACGCCTATACGTAGAAGACCTTCAAAAAACAACCATGAGACGAATGCCACATGTAAACCAGAGATAGCAAATATATGTGTGATGCCAAGCTTTTGATAGGCTCTTTGAAGATCATGGTCGACTTGATCCTGCAATCCTATTAGAAGTGCTTGTGCCTCTGCAACTAGCGACTTCGGGAATGTTATTTCAATATGTTTTTTCATATAATGTCTCTGTTTTGCAAGAAACGACCGAATGGATTTTTTCTCTTCTATAAAGGCCCAATTTGAAACTTCATATATTCCCCTAGCACCTTTACTGATTAAATATTTTTCCATAGAAAACGCATATTCATGTGCGGGTGGAAGGGGTGCTATTAGTTCTCCTTGAACTAGATAGGTCCTACCTGTCAATGACGTAGTTTCATAAAAGCTTTTCTCTACTTCTGACGAAAAAGTATAGACGACATACAGCTTCTCATCTGTTTCAGTTTTTACAAAGCCTCTGAGCTTTTGACCATTTATTTTATATTCGCTCGACCAAGTTATTGGGAATGTTGACGGTAGAGGGGAAGAATCCGTCAGTTGGAATGTAACGATGAAGAAATAGGAAAGACATCCAAAGACAATCACAAGCGCTGAAATTAAATGTATTTCACCTTTCCATTTAAGCCAGAATGCCAAAAGTAGAAGAACGGCAAGTAGCCAAGCTGACTTGTGTGCTGCTATTGAAGCAACAAGTACAGCTAGTGCTACGTAAATCCATTTATGCTTTAAAGCATTTTGCCAAATAATGAACTCACCTTCTGTTCATATGGAAGCAATTTTTCTGCTGGCATACCACTCTCACGAAGCTCGTTTAGCATGTCTATGTACAAGGCTAATTTTTCATCGCTTAAGAAGTCGATTTTACGTTCATCAAACGGAACGTGTACTACCTCTACACTTGCTTTTTCAAATAACTCTTGTGCATAAGGGTTATTTTTATAATCCGTAGCGTAATACACACGTTCAATACCTGCTTGAATAATAGATTTCGTACATGGTAGACATGGGAAATGTGTAACATATAAGTCTGCACCTTTTGTAGGCGTCCCATATTTAGCACATTGTAGTAGTGCATTCATTTCAGCATGCACTGTGCGCACACAATGGTTATCTACAACATAGCAACCATTTTCTATACAATGTTCATCACCTGTAATTGAGCCATTATAGCCACCTGCAATAATTCGCTTATCTCTAACGACAGTTGCTCCTACTGCAAGCCTTGTACATGTACTACGTAATGCGAGTAAATGGCTTTGCGCCATAAAAAATTGATCCCAAGTAATTCGCTCCATATGACTACCTCCGAAATTTTACATACATTGAATTAACAAGGCTCTTCACCATAACGTGTGGTTGATTTCCGTTCCGACTGGGCGCTTTGCCGCTGCCGCTTCGTTAACACTCCGCTTTCGCGCAGAGCAGAGCTTCCTGGGGGCGTCCGATGAGCCGCTTCGCTTCGCTCCAGGGTCTCGGGCCAACAGATGTCTTTTGCGCGAAAGCGTGAGTGCAACGTAGCGGCAGCATAGGGTTTTGGTTTTGTTTGTGCGAAAGCGCAGCGACAGCAAAAGGGTTTTATCTGCGCGAAAGCGAAGCGGCAGCGGCAACAGCACGATGTTGGTCACGGAGGCGTTATCACAGGATGTGATGCTTTTAGCCTCCGTTCCTCTATTGCTGTTCCCCAAGGAGTCGCCCATTCTCCACTCCAATCAACTTATTTACGAGGCATACGTCTTATCAAATTTCATCCACAACTTTTGGTGATTAGCCATTAACAAACTGTGCCTTACTGCAACAGTCACTATGCTTTATAGTGTAGCCCTTTTTGAAAAGAGTCGTCAATATCTCAGAAAGTACTACCATTACTTAACTGTAATAAAATCCTTTAGCTTCTCAAATGTTTTGTCGCCAATACCACTCACTTTTTTTAAATCCTCAATTGTTTTAAAGGCACCATTTTCCTCACGGTACGAAATAATGCTTTGTGCCTTTGATGGACCAATACCTGATAATGTCGTAAGCATTGCTTCATCTGCTTTATTTAAATTGACCTTTTGATCTTTCATACCGTTGTCGCCTTGTGAAGTTCCGCTAGCAGACATCGTCAAGAGATTAGAAGTAATTTCGTCTAGCTTTTCACCCTTTTGAGGAATGTAAATAACCATCTCATCCTCAACTTTTTGCGCATGATTAATGAGTTGCGTTTCAGCATCCTGGGTATAGCCACCTGCAAGCTGTACGGCATCTATAATGCGTTTACTGGGCTGTAACTCATAGACACCAGGATACATAACAGCACCCTTTATATCAACAAATACCTGCTGTATGACCGCTTCATCAACAGATTCTTTTATTTCATGTTGTTCAATAGGTTGGATTGTTTCGATGAGCTCTTCTTGGGGAGGTGAAGAGTCAGAACTCGAAAAAAAGAAGTAACTAAGTCCACTGATAACAAGTATGCCGGGGATCAACATACTTTTTTTATACTTTTGCCAAAAAGATTGGATCATCAACTAACATCCTTTCCTTTGCAAAAGGTAATCATATGGAGTCTATTTCATCTTACAATATCATTCATGCGTTGAAAAGATAATTTATCTATTAAGACAAAAACGAAGGCACCTGCCCTTTGCTATTATGACACTGACATAATGTTGTGAAATCATGTTATTATTGGAATCATAAAGGTCACCACCAAAACGACTAATTTACAGCACATATATTAAAAAAATGTCATCTACCACTTTTGGTGATGAACCACAATAAAAAAGACACATTATGCCTTTGCGTACTGAATGGAGGAATAATATGCAGCTAACAATACATGCAAAGGGAGAAAATGTAAAAGCTATCTCCTACTTACTATCAAAAAATCCGAATAATTTATATGAACGGCGCGTAAAGGATCATTTAGTTCGACTTGTTTATCACGAGCTTTCTGAAACAAGTCTTGTTGTGACAATATTTGTTACACCAAATGCACTCGCACTTGTTCAAAATGACAATGCACTTGATATTACACATTATATTAATGACCGTGAATTCGCCGCTAGTAGTATTTTTTTATCCCTTATCCGTTCTGCTTTAGGTACTGCAATCAATTATGCCTCGGCATAATTGTGTCCGGATTCGGCTTTGTGCTTGCACAAAGAACTCCTTTCCGATTCCGTGACATCCGCCGGAGGCTTAACTTATTTCAGCGGATGTTTGAACATCCGCTGAAATAAGTTAAATGGTAAACCAAAAGAACAATATATTGAATTTGTAGCTCAAGCATTTTCATTTTCATTTGAATTCGGTCCAATCGCTTCAGCTATGACAAATGAAGCTATACATGAATTGTTTCAGCCTCTTGGATACACCGTAAACATTGAAGCTTTGAGTAACGACCATCGCGCACGTTTTCTTACATTATCTGCGGACATTACGCTACAACAAGCACTACAGCATCTCTTTGTACTGATCCCCGTTTTAGATGATTATAAGCACTACTTTATTGATGAGTTGGAAGTTGATAAGCTTAAACGATACGGAGAAGGCTGGTTAGATACACATCCAATGAAAGAATTTATTTTTAAAAAAGCTCTACGCTTCTCCCATTTATATAATGGAAACACAGCACCACAAAATGTAAAGCGGTCACTCAATACATTACGCTACGAAAAAATTGTTGAAACCATTAATAATCTACCTCGAAAATCATCAATTATTGATTTTGGTTCAGGTGAAGGAAAGCTTTCAAGTTTACTTGCCTACGTTAAAGGAATTGACGAGTTGCTTGCGGTTGAACCAAGTGAAGCTGCAATGAAAAAAGCAATTAAGCGTTTTGAAGGCTTAGAGGATGCATTCGTAACCCCAAAACCTACATGGGGCTCGCTATTTTATTACGATGCTCGATTAGAACATAAAGACGTCATTGTTTTATGTGAAGTCATTGAACATATTAATGAGGAACGATTACCTAAAATAATGGAGTTGATTTTAACTCAATATAGTCCTCAAACATTAATTGTGACAACACCAAATGCCGAATACAATGCTGTTTACAAATTGGATGAAATGCGTCATGATGATCACCGATTTGAATGGACACGCCAACAATTTCAAGAGTGGTGTCATGCGATGAATCGCAACAAACAATATGAGCTTTCATTAACTGGCATCGGCGATCAACATGATATTTACGGACAACCAACCCAAATGTGCATTTATACGAAAAAGGAGGAGAATGTATGAACATCAAGATTCCACATGCAGGGATTGTTCTGCTAATTGGTCCATCCAATAGTGGAAAATCTACTCTTTTACAACAATGGGTTAATACAGGTATGCTTTCTCCTTCTGAAATTATTAGCTCTGATGCTTATCGAACACTTGTTTCAGATACAGATTATATCGATTTTCAACATCATTCGAAGAAAGAAGCAGATTTATTGTATGATGAATATTTCGCTATTTCAGCACAAGCCTTTGCAGTTATGGAACGCGTATTAGAGGCTAGAAGCTCATTAAATAAATGTACCTTTGTTGATGCTACACATTTACAATCAGAGGAACGTCAAAAATATATTTCACTTGGAAAAAAACTACATGTTCCGGTTAGTGCAATTGTATTGGACATTCCTCTTGATGAATTGTTACATCGAGATACTTTGCGCAAAGACCCAAGAGGTAGTAAACGTATTAAACAGCAGGCACGTTTATTAAAAGCAGAAAAACGATTTATTAAAAAAGAGTCGTTTACAAAAACCTATATTGTGACAGAGACGGATGGACTAACATTATCAAGACAAAAGTCACCGCTACTGTTAAATGTAGATGCTGGGCTTGATATTATTGGTGATATTCATGCCTGTTTTGATGAATTTATCGAATTACTTGGTAAGCTAGGCTACGAAGAAAATGAGGAAGGTTACTATATTCATCCACAAGGTCGACGCTTTGTTTCGGTTGGAGATATTATGAGCCGAGGACCAAAATCAATTGCAACGATGGACTTTTTTGATCGCCATATAGAGCGCGAGCTTGCCTATATGACTGACAGTAATCATGGCTGGAAAATCGCTCGTTGGTTAGATGGACGCAAAGTAACATTACATCACGGGGATGAGCTAGTTGAAGCTGAATTTAACACTTATGAGGAAGTTTACGGAGTGGAGAAAACAAATGCCTTAAAAGCTCGTCTCGCAAAATGTTTACTTGCTGCTCCCTCTCACTATTTGTTAGTGAATAACGGCATTTCTTCAGCTGTTGTTACACACGCAGGTATCCGTGACCGTTATATAGGAAAACAGTCGACAAGAATTTCTGATTTCTGTCGTTATGGTGATGTTCAGGGGCAAGATAAATCTGGAAAACCTATTCGTAATGATTGGTTTATAGAGCATCAAACATCACAGCTTATTATTTGGGGGCATGATCCTAAAATTCAGCCGTTAAAGCAAAATAATACGTTGAATATTGATCAAGGAGTTGTTTTCGGGGGGCAGCTAACTGCTTTTCGCTACCCTGAAAAGACAATTGAGTTTGTGAAGGCGTATAAAAACTATGCCGGTATCGAACGAAATCCTCTACTTGAGGCAAAAGCTCAACGTTTTGCACCACCAAACATTGGGGCATTTTTAGAAGGATTCACAGTGGAAACTGCCTACTTTAACAATGTACAAATAGGCGGTGCTCATGCAAAGGCAGCGATCGACAGTGTTTCTCATTATGCACTACCGTTAGAACAGCTAGTTTATATTCCACCAACGATGAGCCCAACACCACAAACATCTTCGTTAGCAGATACGTTGGAACACCCTTCTGAGGCATTTACTTATTATAAAAAGAATGGTGTCCAGACAATGATTGCCGAGAAAAAACATATGGGCAGTCGCGCTGTTCTTTTATTGTTTAAAGATGCGCTTATCGCAAAGGAATACATTGATACAGAAACACTTGGTATCATTACAACTAGAGCAGGAAGACGATTTTTCGATAAAGAGACGGAACATAAAATTTTGCAACAACTTCATACAGAATTAATAGAGAAAAATTATTTCGAACAGTTTAATACAAATTTCGTACTACTCGATGCAGAAATTTTACCTTGGAATTTAAAAGCGCAACAATTAATCGATCAACAGTATGCACATGTAGCTGAGCATGCTCTGATGGACCGCACAAAGCTTATGGAGAAACTACGTGACACAGTACAAATCGATGTTTCAGAATGGCTTCAGGAGTATAAGGGGTTACTTAAAAATGCACAACGATTTTCAACTGTTTACCAAAATTATTGTTGGGATGTCCAGGATGCTTCATCTATTCAAATTTCACCTTTCCATGTATTAGCACATAGTTCGGAAACGTTTTTCCATAAACCGCATATATGGCATATGGAAATGAATCGACTATTTGCCAAAAATTCAACACTATTTATTGAAACAGAGTTTAAAGTCATTACGGATGAAGCTTCTGAACAAGAGATTATTACTTGGTGGGAGGAAATGACTGCTGCTGGTCATGAAGGTATTGTTATTAAACCTGAAATATTTGTCACAAAATATAATGGCAAGCTAATACAGCCCGCAATTAAAGTACGTGGTCGAGAGTATTTACGAATTATTTATGGTATGGACTATTTAGAGCCTTCACATTTAACGAGACTGAAGGAACGTAATCCAAGTAAAAAAATGAAGCATGCATTGCGTGAATTCGCACTCGGACTAGAAGGAATAGAACGTTTTGTTAAAGGTGAATCGACTGCCCGTATTCATGAATGTGTACTCGGGACACTAGCACTCGAAAGTGATCCTGTCGACCCTAGACTTTAGTAAGATCGCCACGCATCATAATGTGGAGGTGAGCACAAGGCGTTCTTTCTCAAACATTTTGCTGAAGAACTCTTTTTCTGATATTCTATCCGTCACTTAAAAAGTGCCACACTGCCTATTGGACAGTGTGGCACTTTTCATCATTACTTTCTACAAGCGTTATTCTGCTAAGATGTCATTAAATTTCGCTTGAAGCTCAGTCGTTAAAATTCCCTCATTGTAAAAATGGCGAATAAATACATTTTGCATCATATCATCCTCTTGAGCGGGATTCATCTGCATTAATATTTGATTAATCTTCTCTGCGAGCTGTACTGGATTAGCATACATCGTATTCCATGCACGAACCTTTAACTCTAAATAATCTGTACCTAGGGCCGCCTTCTCCAAGTCCTGTATGGGTACTGGCTCACTAAAATGCGCATACGGGTCTTCATATGTATCTGTATGTAAAAAATGAATACAATCATCTAATTTGTCTGCCACACGTATCGTATCTACAAAAACGCCTTGATCATTTTCATAAAGATTGCTATTTTCTAAAACTAAAAACGGTGCGTATTGCTGGAAGCTTTTAAATTTGTCTGAAGGAGTGGCGTTAATTCCCATTGAAGATTTAAGTGTTCTTCGGATGAAAAGCAAAAACAGCTCGCTGGTCAGTTTACCAGCGAGCTGTTCTTCTATTTCACCGCACGGATAAAAATGCGTTCACTTTCATATTCAGGACCTTCATCAGTAAAATCAGCTGTTACTTCTACATGCTTAAAGCCAATTTCCTGAAGCCATGCCATATACTGATCGATTGAGAACGTGCGCTGATTATGCTCCTCGTCGAAGCGTTCATACAAGTCACTCGCAGCATCACGCACATAAAACGTCATTTGGTGGACAACGGAATGTTCAAAATCGCCAGGCTCCGTATGCCATACATAGCTAATATCACCATCGTCATACGTAAACGGACCGTCTAAAAATATATCATTCATTTTAAATAACGAATGCACATCAAAAAACAGTTGACCTTCATCTCGTAAAGCACCATGAATACGTTCTAATGTTGAATAAACAGCTTTTTCATCCATTACATAATTCAGCGAATCAATAGCAATCGTTACAACGTCAAGCGCCTCAAAGCCATCTAATTCATCCATCGACATACAATAGAGAGGCACATGTAATCCTGCATCCGCAAAGCGCTCTGCAGCAATGGAGAGCATACTTTCCGATAAATCAACCCCACTCACCTTGTAGCCTGCCTGCGCGAACAACAAGCTAAGCACGCCTGTACCGCAGCCGATATCTAAAAGATTCGGGTATTGAGTGCTCGGTGCATGCTGCAAAACCCATCCTACATAACGTTCATAAGGAATATCCGTTTGCAACTCGTCATACACGTGTGCAAATCGTTCGTAGCTACTCACACTTAAGCCTCTGGCATGTCTAGTTGCGGCGCATCGCCCCAAAGACGTTCTAAATTATAATAAGCACGTTCATCTTTATGGAATACATGTGCTACAACATCTCCAAGGTCCACAAGAACCCAGCGTGCTCCATCGAAGCCTTCTACACGACGAATTTCATAGCCCTCTTTTACTGCTACCTCTTGTAATTCACGTGCGATTGCTTGCACTTGGCGATCAGAATTACCATGAGTAATAATAAAGTAATCTGCTAAAAGTGAAATGCCTTCCATATTTAAAACGACAATATCCTCACCATGTTTGTCGTCAATTGCTTTGTAAGCTGATTGTAATAAAGTTGAAGTCATCCTTTACTGTCCTCTCTTTTCATCATATCGTTGTAACATTCTATTGATAATGGATAAATGGGTTGTTTTGTGTCGATTAAAAATGCCAATGTATGGCGTACACAAGCGCTCATCACTTTATCCAAATTTTTCTTTGCTTTTTTTCGCAGAAGATCAACACCATCAAATTTACGATTGGGTTCAATCATATCTGCAACAAAAATAATTTTTTCTAAACGGCTCATGCCCACGCGTCCTGTTGTATGAAAACGAATAGCATTTAACATATCCTCATCAGTAATGCCAAATTCGCTTTCTGCAATATAAGCACCTACTGGACCATGTAGTAATTCACTACCCCAGCCAATAAGGCCAGCATCTAATTTTTCATCAAGGACGATTTGCTCCATCCATTCAATATCTGCATATTTCGCAATATCGTGAAGGATGGCTACTATTTCAGCCTTTTTTTCATCCTCACCATAAAATTTTGCTAGCCGGGCGGCAGTTTCCATTACACCAATGGTATGAATATAGCGCTTCTCAGGCATGCGTGGCTTAATCGCCGCTAGGTACTGTTCGCGTTCCATAAAGACCTTCCTCTCGTATGAACGTCTCTACCGCTTCTGGCAGTAAAAAAGTAACCGTTCCTCCAGTAGCAAGGCGTTCACGAAGCAGTGTGGACGATAAATCGATTTGGGGAGCTTCCACCATTAGTATAGGATACTCTGTTGTGGCCTCTGTTCCTGGACGCTTTACTCCTACAAATTGCACAAGCTTCACTAATTCATCAATACAGTACCATGTATAAAGCGAATCAATCATGTCACCGCCAATGATAAAGTAAAATTTCACATTAGGCTCTCTTATACACATCGCAGAAAGTGTCTTATATGAATAGGATACGCCACCCTTATCCACCTCATACGACTCCACAGAAAAATACGGATATGGACTTATTGCACGCCTTACCATTTCAAGGCGCTCCACATCACTAGCATCATGTCGTGCAAACTTATGTGGTGGTAACGCATTGGGCATAAAGCGAACTTCATCAAGATCTAAAGCATGAAGTACTTCATTAGCCATCATTAAATGTCCAATATGCGGTGGATTAAATGTACCTCCCAGTAAACCGACCTTTTTCATCGTTTCACCTTATTTCGTTGCTTTTGGTAATGCAATCTTTTTTTGATTGCGTGATTCTTTATATAAAACAACTGTTAGTCCAATTAATTGCACAAGCTCTGCATGAGCACCTTTAGCAAGTGCTTCTGCCACTTCATGCTTGTCCTCTTCACAGTTATCTAAAATACGTACCTTAATCAACTCTCTTACTTCCAATGCTTCACGAATTTGCTTTGTCATTTCGTCATTAACGCCGGCTTTTCCTACTTGGAAAATTGGTGTTAAATGATGTGCTTCTGCACGTAAAAAACGTTTTTGTTTACCTGTTAACATAAAAATTAATATCCTCCTAATTGCACCTTTAGTTGGGCAATCATTGAATTTGTATTCGGGTATTCATCAAGCCAATGCTCAAAAGCAATAGCCCCTTGATGAACAAACATTCCAAGACCCGTAACGACGGTTGCTCCTTTTTCATCAGCCGCTTTTAAAAAAGGCGTCATTAATGGATTATACACAATATCGGCCACAATTGCGCCTTCTGCAAGTTGTTCTAATGAAAATGGCATTGAAAAATTGCCCGTAGCAAGACCAGCCGATGTCATTTGCACTAAAATGCCGAAATCAGCTAATGATTCTTCCGCATCTGCTAAAGAAATAGCATTCCCTATACCCATTTCATCGACAATTACTTTTGCGTTTGCTACTGTGCGATTGGCAATGGTTAAATTCGTATAACCTTGCTGCTGCATAGCAAAAGCAACGCCACGAGCAGCACCGCCCGCACCAATCAGAAGAACTGGCTTGTCTTTATGTGACTTGCCAACCGCATCTTCAAGCGAGCGCACAAAACCAACACCGTCTGTATTGTATCCCTTTAATTTTCCTTCTTTTGTACGGACAACCGTATTGACAGCTCCCATTTTTTCTGCCAACTCATCTAGCTCATCTAAATAAGGAATGATCGCTGTTTTATGTGGAATTGTAACGTTCCAACCACTTGCACCTAATGTTTTTAGACCAGCAACCGCAGACTCCAAATTTTCAGAAGGTACACGTATTGGAATATACGTCGCATCTATCGACAGTTCCTGGAACCAAGCATTATGCATCGCTGGGGATTTTGAATGCTCGATCGGATCACCAATAACCGCAAACCATTTCTTCATTTCCTAGTCCCTCTTCTCTACTTGTACAACTTAAATTAGTGATGGGCGAATTGAAACTTGTACACCCTTTGGTGCATAAGCTGCTACAACTACATCAGCATGCTGCACAGTAATCCACCCAAGACCTGAGAATACAACATCTGTTTTCGCTTCTTTGATCGAGAACTCATGACGCACTAATGGCGGTAGCTGTTCTATAAATTCAGCAGTTGGAGGTGCGAGCAACTCACCCTTATGTTCTGCATACAATGTATCTGCCTTCTCAAGCTTTGTACGGTGAATTGGTAAGTCATTTGCCACATGTACCGTAAATGCGGAACGATCTCCTTGAATAAAGTCAAAACGAGCAAGGGCACCAATAAATAATGTTTGTCCTGCATTTTGTTGATATACTTTAGGCTTTATTTCTTTTTTAGGCATAATATATTTTAATTCGCTAGCGTCAATATGGTGTGCCATCTGATGATGATTAATAATTCCTGGTGTATCATATAATGAGCTACCATCATCTAGTGGAATTTCAATCATATCTAAAGTTGTACCTGGGAAATGAGAAGTTGTAATTACTTCACCTTCACCCGTAGCCTGCTTGATAATGCGATTAATGAACGTGGATTTCCCAACATTTGTACAGCCTACAACGTAAACATTTTGTCCATTACGGTACTCATCAATGGCTTCCATCGCTTCAGCCATCCCTTTTCCTTTATGAGCACTTACTAAAAGTACATCAACAGGTTGTAGACCTAGAGCCTTTGCTTCACGTTTTAGCCAGTTAATTACTTTTTTCGGTTTCACAGATTTCGGTAATAAATCGGCTTTATTCGCGATTAATAACACTGGATTTTTCCCTACGAAGCGGTGCAGTCCTGGTAGCCAGCTCCCATTGAAGTCGAATATATCAACAATTTTTACGATTAAGCCTTGCTGAGTTCCAAGACCGTTTAAAATACGTAAAAAGTCGTCATCTGTTAATGACACTGGTTGAATTTCATTATAATTTTTCAAACGGAAGCAACGTTGGCAAATGACCACGTCTTTTTCTAATGATGATGGGGGTGCATACCCAACTGCTGTTTTATCTTCTGTTTGAATTGTTGTACCACAGCCAATACAATTTGGCATTTCGTTCATTCTTTTTCCTCCCAAGTACTGATTCCTTTTCGTTTTAAAGTATTGAACACACGTCGTTCAATAAATCGATTGAATTTTGTTACGAGCCCATCTGATTGTGCAACCGGCTTTACTAGTACCGTATGCAAGCCTAGGCGATTTGCGCCCATTACATCAGTTAGTAGTTGGTCTCCTACCATTACTACTTCCTGCGGTCGTAGCCCCAATTGAACAATGGCGCTATAAAAGGCATTACGAAGTGGCTTTCTTGCCTTATGAATATAAGGAATACCTAATGGCTCAGCAAACTGCTTAACACGCGCTTCTTTGTTATTCGACGCAATAATAACACGAATGCCAGATTCTTTCATAATGCGAAGCCAAATAATAAGCTCTTCCGTTGCATCTGCACGGTCCCATTCCACAAGCGTATTATCTAAATCCGTAATAATCCCTTTAATACCTAAGTTTTGAAGCTTTTCCGGTGTAATTTCATAAATACTCGTGACAAATTCATTTGGTAATAAAAAATTATACAAAATAGCGACCCCTAATCTAAACGTATTATTCGACCATTATAGCATATTTGCGAAGGCTTCACCCATTTGAATTGGGCTTCCTTGTACAACATTTTCCGTAAATTCTATTGCATCCTTTTCAAACAGCATAACTACTGTTGAGCCAAATGAAAAATATCCGACTTCTTGACCCTTATGCCACTGTGTTGTTGTATTAGTGAGCACAATAGAGTTTACAAAGGTAGCGCCAACTTTAATAAACGCTATCTGCTGTTTATTTGCCACTTTCAGCTCCGTTACCGAACGATAATTGTGCGATATTGGCTTTTTACCGTATGTAAGACCGAGCTGATTAACAGGAAAGGATTTTTGACCAAGTGTATACTGTCGTAGCACCTCTCCATCAATTGGGCTATGAATTCGGTGATAATCTGCCGGACTCAAGTAAAACACGATAAAATGCCCATCTGCATATTGTGAAGCACGTTCTGTATTGCCAAGTAAATCTTGTAATGAATAAGGTTTACCCTTTACAAGGAATGTCATATCCCATTCGATACGCCCAAACGATTCTACTTTGGCATCCACTGGACTCACATAAGTACTGGGATTTTGTTCAATTGGACGTGCATTTTCTAAAAGCTCTCTTGTAAAAAAATCATGTAAACTTGAAAATTGTTGTTGTTGTTTCGCAACCTCTTCAAGTTTAATATCGTATACTTTCATGTAACTAGGGATAATACGTTTACTCCACTTTGCTTTTGCAATTGATTGCAAAAGCTGGGAAGATTGCTTACCGTTTGTTAATTCAATCAAGCGTTGATATAGTTTTTCTTTCATAAAACAAAACCCCTATCGATTAATTTAGACTGTCAATTTTTCCGCATTCGAAGTATAATGGTACAATATCTTAAGTGCAAAGGAGTGATCCCCCTTGTTTTTTTATCACAAGTTGGTGGATACCACGGTTAAGAAAATGAAATCGCAAGCAGCAAATTTTATCACAATCAGTAATATGTCTTTCGGCGGCGCGGCCATAATGGCTACACTACATGAATACTATAGCTACAGTGTCTTGTTTATCTTTATCGCAGCCCTTCTTGATCGCTATGATGGGAAGGTGGCTAGAGCACTTGGACAAGTGTCTGATTTAGGTAAACAATTAGATTCTATGAGTGATATTATATCATTTGGTGTGGCACCTGCATTATTAATGTATAAAGTTGTCTTAGTAGACTTTGGTTTTGTCGGTATGACAATGACAGTATTGTATATTGTCTGCGGTGCGATGAGATTAGCTCGCTTCAACATTTCAGAAGCAAACGGCTATTTTACTGGGTTACCGATTACTGCGGCAGGTACAGTCTTAACATTAACGTATTTCGCATCTAATACGTTCCACCCCGTATTTTATCTTTTCCTATTCCCAATACTAGCATTACTAATGATTAGTACAATCACGTTAAAAAAAGTGTAACAGCGCATTTGCTGTTGCACTTTTTTTCATTTAACACAGCTTTAAAACATATACTGTCGAAAAATGGGGAAAGGATGAAATCATTCAATGAGCGGAATTTTCACATCTATGTTGCAGTTATGGCTTGAGATCCCAGCATTACTTGGCTATTTAAAGGGGCAAACTTTCCATAAACCCTTTTCAAAAGAAGAGGAAGCTGCTTGTATTGAACGATTTTTAGGCGGTGATGAGCAAGCGCGTCTTGATCTAATTGAACGTAATATGAGACTTGTCGCACACGTTGTGAAAAAATTTCACCCAAAGCATGAGCAACTTGATGATTATATTTCCATCGGTACAATTGGTTTGATGAAAGCTGTAGAAAGTTATACACCTGACAAAAAAACTCGTCTTGCCACTTATGCCGCCCGCTGTATCGAAAATGAAATTTTAATGCATCTGCGTACACAGAAAAAAGTGCAAAAAGATGTTTCCTTATTTGAGCCAATCGGTACAGATAAGGATGGTAATGCCCTACAAATCCGAGATCTCTTACAATGCGATGAAGAAAGTGCAACAGAAAAAATTGAACATAAAGAGCATGTTGCACAACTATATCACTATTTGCATATGCTCGACGAACGTGAGCTCGAAATCGTTACACTTCGTTATGGTCTTAACCAGCAGGATGCACTTACACAAAAGGAAATCGCTGCACGTTTAAATATTTCTCGTAGCTATGTATCTCGCATTGAAAAGCGAGCACTTATTAAACTCTATCAATTATATAAACGAGATCAAAAAATTATTGAGTAATATAATGTAAATTGATAATAATAATAATTCAATAAATCTATGCTATTATTTCGCAATGAATCTTGTATTTTTATCGGTAAAAAGGAGACATTTATAGCTGACGTTTCACTTTCGCCACGAAAACATTTGTAGCTGACGCTTCGCTTTCGCTACGAAAACATTTGCTGAAATAAAGAAAGCTCTCTTGCGTCATTAAAATGTCGCAAGAGAGCCTATTCTCTTAATGAATTTCGACAGATTCTGAAAGTTCTGCTGAAATAAGTGTACCGAGTAACATTGTTATAATGACTACACCTGCTGTTAAAAATAGCACTATGCATGCCTCCCATCTGAATATGAAGAGATTTAATTAACAACAGTTTAGCATTCGTGCGACTTTTAAACTGTGATTTTTCTCACACTAAAAGGCACTCATTTTGACTTTTTTGTGTAGTTTATCCCGCAGTTTGGTGAAAACTAATACTCAGTGGGTTAAAGAAAACTCTGCTGATAATAGACTTTATAACGATTCGATAGCTTTTAGTACTATTTGTGTTGAATGCTTTGCAGCTACTGGTAAAAACTCATCGAAGCTAATATTCGATTCTTTTCCAGCAATATCTGATAAAGCACGTATAACAACAAACGGAGTACCAAATTGGTAACACACTTGTGCAACAGCTGCTGCTTCCATCTCCACTGCCTTCATTTGCGGGAAGTGACGACGAACTGCTTCTACACGAACAGGATCATTCATAAAAGCATCCCCTGAGCAAATTAAACCAATACCATATTGGTGCTCTCCAACAGCCTCTACAGCATCTTCAGCCACTTTCATAAGTTTTTCATCTGATTTATAAGCTGCTGGCATACCTGCCATTTGCCCCATTTCATAACCGAAAATCGTTACATCTACATCATGATGACGGACTTCATCTGAAATAACGATTGCCCCTACTTCAAGCTTTTCATCGTAGCCTCCGGCAGAGCCCGTATTAATGACTACATCAGGCTTGAATTCATGTAATAGAATAGTAGTTGACATTGCAGCATTCACTTTACCAATACCACTTTTTAATAAAACTACCTCGTTCCCTTTGTAAGTTCCTGTTGTATATTCACTACCTGCAATTGTTGTGCTTTTTGCCTTTTTTAAAGATGCTCGTAAAAGCTCTACTTCCTCTTCCATTGCACCGATTACTGCGATTTTCATATCTTCGTTACTTCCCTTCTTTATGCACTTCAAATCAATTATGCCTCGGAATAATTGCGTCCGGGAATCGGCTTTGTGCTTAGGCCTGCACGAGGGCCGACACGATGTCGGTCATTTCGGTAATGCCACAGGACGTGGCGTATTTACCGATGCAGGTCAGTTAGCCGTTATCGCACGGAAGCGATGATATTAGGCTAACATCCTTTTTAAGAGCTCTTTTCCGATTACCGTGACATCCGCCGGAGGCTTTGGGCCAACAAATGTTTACTGTGCAAAAGCGCAGTGCTAACGTAGCGTCAGCAACATGAAGTTGGTCACTCAGTCGTTACCACAGGACGTGGGGTTCTTAGACTGAGTTCCTTTATATCAGCGGATGTTTGTTACATCTGCTGATATAAGTTAAAAATAATAAAACGAGTTACTTTCGTCAATAGGCGCCATTTAATGTATTTAGTTGCTCAAGTTTCACTGGTAACCAGCCTTCGTTTTCGACCCATTCCATGCTGACACGGTACATTTGTGTCTTGTCATTGGTTGAAACTGTTGCAATAGCCGAATTAGCACCACCGTTATTTTGTAAACGCCAAATAATCATATTGTCTTTTTCGATGCCTGTAACGGCAGTAACTGTGGCCACCTTTTCAGCCCAGTCTACAGATTTATTATCGTAAGAAGACACATGCTGGCCTGTTTGTGTTGTAGGTGTAGGCTTCCAGCTTTTATTAGTTACAACCTTATCAACAATTGGGTTGTCTGACGTGGTTTCAGTAGCAGCATCCTGTTCAGATGTTTGAGTTTCATCTGTAGGCTCTTCCTCTGTTTCCTCTTGAGCTGTTACATCATTATTTTTCTCTTTAGAAGGTTCTTCCTTCACGTCTTCTTTATCGTTCTTCTGCTCCTGTATTGGCTCGTCTTTCTCAACTTGCCCTGCAT
The DNA here is from genome assembly GCF_015844675.1 of Lysinibacillus sphaericus. Taxonomy (GTDB): domain Bacteria; phylum Bacillota; class Bacilli; order Bacillales_A; family Planococcaceae; genus Lysinibacillus; species Lysinibacillus sphaericus_E. The sequence goes on from NZ_LDGC01000096.1 coordinate 87,115, forward strand.
CATCCTGCCATTTAAACACAAATGTGGCTACTATAATAATTAATATCACGACAATACCAATTAATACATTCAATAGTTTATCTAGCTTTTTATTATGAGATGGCTGCAAATGACGGCTGCTTCGAGTTTTTCGTTCACTCATGAAGTCTCCCCCTCTCTAGCCAATATTTTATCAAGTTCAACAGCACTTGCAAAATAATTGTGCTCTTATTATATCATAGACAAAACTAAAGACCTCTTAAGGTATTTATTGGATTTTGGCTATTGAATCAATTATGCAACGGCGTAATTGTGTACGGAATCTGCTTTATGCTAACGAGACGTTGGTTATTCAGTCATATGTTGTTGTCGCTTCGCATTCGCATAGTTAAATTGCTACAATACTCCGCATTCATCTCACTACCTATAAAAGCGGGATACTCCTGAATCGTCTGTCGCTACAAATGCCTTTTGCTAAAGAAGTGTAAAAACTCACATAGATGATAGAATCAAGAACAGTATCGCCTTGGCGGTGCTGTAGATACAATACATTGTGCTGAATGAAGATAAAAGCAGCTAGCTCTCTTTTACAAAGAAAGCTAACTGCTTGTACAAAAATTATTTTATTGAAATAATTTTAACTTTCATTTCACCACCAGGTGTTTGTACGACAACCTCTTCGCCTTCAGCACGACCTAACAAGCCTTTAGCAATTGGTGATTCATTTGAAATACGGAATTCCATTGGATCTGCCTCAGCCGAACCAACAATTGTGTACGATTCTTCATCTGTTGTTGGTTTTCCATTAATAATTTCTACAAATGTAACCGTTTTCCCTAATGAAACTACACTATTGTCTGTTTCGTCCTCAGAAATAATAACTGCGTTACGAATCATTGATTTTAATGTAGAAATTCGACCTTCAAGAAAGGCTTGCTCTTCTTTTGCAGAATCATACTCAGCATTTTCAGAAAGATCCCCGAAATCACGAGCGATTTTAATACGTTCTACGATTTCCTTACGAGTTTCCGTTTCTAATTTCACTAATTCTTCTTCTAATTTTCGTTTACCTTCAGCTGTCATTGGGTACTGTTTTTCGTTTGCCAAAGTTCTTCACTCCTTGTTTTCGTCAATATAAAAACATAAAACTCGATTAAGTGCCTAGTAGGAATCACTTAATCGAATTTTATTATTTTTAAACGGTTTCAAATTACTCTTTGACCTAATAGTATGCATGCCTTTCTGAAATATGTACAGATATGCATGTAAATATTGTCAATACCACTCTATCTTATTACAATACGTTGTCGGTTTCAAGGATAGTTTTAATCTTCGTTACCATTAAATCAATCGCAACCTCATTATCCCCACCTTCAGGAATAATAATATCAGCATAACGTTTCGTCGGTTCAATAAATAGATTATGCATTGGACGCACTGCCGATAAATATTGGTCGATTACAGAATCTGTTGTACGTCCACGCTCTTTTATATCACGCATTATACGACGAATAATACGTAAATCTGAGTCCGTATCTACAAATAATTTAATGTCCATTAAATCACGTAAATCTGCATCTTCTAACACTAAAATACCCTCTAGTATAATAACATCTACAGGCTCTACAGGAACAACTTCTTTTGCTCTTGTATGCTGCACATAATCATATACTGGCTTTTCAATTGGTTGACGAACCAATAATTTTTTTATGTGCTCAATTAACAAATCATTATCGAACGCTAACGGATGGTCATAGTTTGTACCTAAACGCTCCTCAAACGTTAAATGACTTTGATCTTTATAATAAAAATCTTGTTCAATTACAACTACTGAATGATCGCGGAAAACATCATAAATAGCACGGGTCACACTCGTCTTTCCTGAGCATGAGCCACCAGCGATTCCGATGACGACTGGACGCTTTGCTGCCATTAATTATTCTCCTTTCGCATCATATTATGTGGTTTTAATGGTGTGTCGCATTTAAATTTAACAATTTGTAGTGGATGACGAGCAGCATCTAAGCTATTGCCATCTTCATCCCAAATTTCACCCATTGTAAAACGGAAATTTTCGATTTCTGGTCCAAAGAACTCTACCTCATCGCCAGGTTTAAAATAGTTACGTTGTTGCATTGTTACCATTTTTGTTTCTGGGTCATGCTCTAAAATTAAACCAGCAAACTCATAAGTCGTTTTACGGCCATGTACACCAAACATTTGCTCCTCGTGACCAGGTGCATCATGGAAGAATGCTTCTGCAGTATCACGGTTAGCACATTTGTCTAATTCCTCAAGCCATTCACGTTGAATTTTGAAATTGTCAGGGTCCGCACAATAAGCGTCAATCACTTTACGGTACACTGAAACAACTGTAGCAACATAGTGAATTGATTTCATACGACCTTCTACTTTTAATGAATCAATACCAAGCTCAATCATATGTGGAATTGCTTCAATTAGCTTTAAGTCTTTCGGACTCATCGCGAAAGGTGCGTGATTATCATCGAAAAGTGCCTTTTCTTCGCCATCCTCTAGCTCATATAAATCATAGTCCCAGCGACAAGATTGGCAGCAACCGCCACGGTTAGAGTCACGAGCGGTCATATGATTTGAAAGTACACAGCGACCAGAATAGGCGATACACATCGCTCCATGAACGAAAGCTTCAATTTCAATATCGACTTTTTCCTTCATCAGCTTCATTTCTTCGCCGCCTACTTCACGTGCTAATACTACACGATGTAAGCCTTCCTCTTTCCAATACTGGACAGCCTTCCAGTTTGATAAAGATTGCTGTGTAGAAAGATGGATTTCAAGCTTTGGTGCAGCTGTACGGCAAGTTTCAATGATCAGAGGGTCCGCTACAATAATGCCTGTAACACCTGCAGATTCAATATCTTTTAAATACTGCTCTAAGCCGTCCATATTTTCATTATGGGCGAAAATATTTGTCGTAACATAGATTTTCGCACCATATTTATTGGCGAATTCAACACCTTCGCGCATTTGTTCAATTGAGAAGTTATCTGCGTTTGAACGTAAACCGAATTCTTGTCCACCGATAAATACAGCATCTGCTCCATAATGAACTGCTACTTTTAATTTTTCTAAACTACCTGCAGGGGCAAGTAGCTCTGGTTTTTTTGTAATGACACGTTTCCCGTCTATAATCTCACGAATTTTGTCATTTTGTTCTAATGCTAATGCCATGTTCTTGCCACCTCCTAGTAAACTGTTTCCTTGAAGATAAAGCCAGTATCAAGAGGTCTGATGGCAGGCTGAATTTCTTCAATTTTAGCTAGTAAATCATCTTTAATATCTTCATACGCATCTTCTGATTCGTCAAAATATGTGTCAATTGCTTGACGATATGCTTCTGTTACTGTGACTACATATTCTGGTGTTTGAAGAACACCTTCAATTTTTAATGCATCAATGTCACCTTCGAATAATTCGCCAAGCTCATCAATAATGCACATATCATTTGGACTGAAAATATGCGTACCGTTAGCATCTTCATAAATTGGATATTTATTATTACGCTCATCATCATGAAGGAACATATTGCGATTTTCCTTACGATTTTCAATTTCCATTACTTTATCCTGATATAAGAAATAATGGCCTAGTAATGGGCGTTTTGATTGGAACATACATGTCATCCCATGTACTTGAACCTCAACCTCTATTTCTACATTTTCTTTAATTTCTAGCACTTCATCTAAAGAAAGTTCACGTGAAAGTACTGCGCGAGTTGCTCCGCGTTTCCCCCAATAATTTGCCGTAAACCAGTTCGTTGCAGTCGTTTCTGGATTCCAGTGTAGCGGTATTGTAACACCTTGCTCACGACGGATGATTAATACTGCTGGATCACCATAAATTAAACGGTCAACACCAATACGTTGCATTTCTTTTAAATATTCGGCAAGCGCATCCATTTTTTCATTATGGAATAGCGCATTTACCGCAACATAAACCTTTTTACCCGCTGCATGAATCAACTTTGTAGCTTCTTCCACTTCACTAACAGAAAATTCCCCTGCTAGACGAAGACCAAATTGTTGTTCACCAATGACAAAAGCATCTGCTCCAGCCTGTAAAAGTGCTTTTACATGGTCCACTGATTGCGGTGTAACAAGCAATTCAGGTTTTTTCATAATAGTCACCTCTTCAAACATAGTAATAAACCATCACCGACCGGTATAAATGCACTAGTATAATCAGGGTGCTCCATAATCCAATCGGTAAAGTTTTTTAAATTTCGAATCATTGTACGCTTGCGACGCGGTACATCTTTTAAATCCAAATCTGATAAGCCATGCATATACATATTATCGATATATAGAACTCCGCCAGATTTTACAAGAGGCGCATATTTTTCAAAAAAGCGTTGATATTGTCCCTTTGCAGCATCGATAAAAACTGCATCGAAGGTCGTATGAATTGCTTCATCGTCCACCTCTAAAGCGTCACCTTCAATGACCGTAATACGATCTGAAACTGTAGAACGTTCAATATAAGCCTTTGCTCTCGCAACACGCTCAGTATCTCGCTCAATTGTAACGATATGCACGTTAGGTAAAGCGTCAGCCATTCTTATTGCAGAATAACCAATTGCTGTACCAATCTCTAAAATTTTCGACGGATTTTGAATACGTAGCAGTTGATTTAGTGCATCAATGCCTGCAAGCTGCATAATCGGTACATGATTCTCCTCCGCAAATGCTTCCATTTCTAAAAGCAATTCATTACGTGGTTGAATAAATGATTGAATATATGCATCTGATAATTCCATTTTTAAGTTCACCCTCATATCAATTATGCCTCGGCATAATTGCGTCTAGAATCGGCTTTGTGCAAGTACACAGTCGATTTCGTGACATACACCAGAGGCTTTAGCTTCTTTCAGCGGATGCTTGGACATTTGTACCTATCGCTACAAAAGACAGCTACTGAAAGAAGTTAAAAGGCAACGAGTAATCCTCGTTGTCTGTACTTCATCATTTAACAACAAAAAGAAAAAGACCAAACGTGATGTCTTGGTACTTCGTCATACAAAAATGAGCAATTGTTTTAATAAGCTTTAAACAATTGCCACCACGTATATTTTTCCGCATTAACGGACTGATTGAATTTTTCCCATGCGGATCGATTAAAAATCACAACTTATAATAGCATGAAAATAGAAGGAAAGCTATTTTTCTTTCCTTCTACCCACATTATTACTATTTATTTTTTAATAATATCCAGTATGTCTCTGCATAATTACGTTTTTTCGCAGATGTATGGACACCGTCTGAAAAGTAACTTAACATCTCACAGGTAACAAAAATTACTCTGCATTGCGCAAATATTTTTGTTCTTTCTGTAAGTGTTCATCATATGTTTTCGAGAAGTGATTGACACCCTGTTTATCCGCTAAGAAGAAGAGATAATCTGTTTCACTTGGATTAAGCACTGCTTCAATTGAAGTTTTCCCAGCACCCGCAATAGGACCTGGTGGTAAGCCTTTATTTTTGTAGGTATTATAGGCATTATCTACTTCTAAATCTTTATAAAGCACACGATCTTTATGAGATCCTAGTGCATATAAAACAGTTGGGTCCGTTTGCAGAGGCATTCCTTGATTGATACGGTTATAGAATACGCTTGCAATTGTTTCTCGATCTGTTTGAGCAGTAGCTTCTTCTTCCAATAATGAAGCAAATGTTATTAATTGATGTACTGACATTTGTTTTTCAGTAAGAGCATCGCTGTAATTTTTCACAACCTTGTCCATTGCCCCTACCATTTCATCTACAATCGATTCCAATGTTGGCTTTTCCTCAAAATAAGAATACGTTGCAGGGAATAAATAGCCCTCTAAATCATAACGAATATTATCGGCTAAAACCGCATCCGTTACAAGCTCAGGATATTTAGCCTTCATTTGTTGAACAAATGTATCGCTCGTTACTAAGTCCATAAATTCCTTTTGAGTGTAAGGTGTTTTCTTTTCCACAATATTACCGATTTGTTCAAGTGTTAAGCCTTCAGGAATGGTCATTGCAAAGACTGGCGTACGGTAAACCTTTCCGGTTTTTAAACTTTTGATTAGTTCATCTAATGTCATTGACTGTGATAAATCATATTTGCCTGCTTGGAACTGAGATTCATTTTTAAATTTGGCATAGTATTTAAAAACACGTGCATCTTTAATTAACCCTTTTTCCTCTAGTAGAGTCGAAATAGAGCTTAAACCTGAACCAATTGGTACTTCAACTGCTATTGTTTTAGTCGCATCTGGATCTACTGGTTTTAATGCGGTATTCACATAATTATAGCCAATTAAACCGACTATCCCTAAAATTAGTACCAAAGCAATCGCAACAATTGCAACGATTTTCCTCACAACTTTTACCTCGGATTTTCTTTCTTGCATTTTTGAAAACATTTCTTGTTTTTTTGAACCGTTATTCACGGGTTTCCCCCCTATCACTCCATTATCATACTAGAAATCAACTTTCACGACAAACAGAAATAGATAATTCAGTAGAAAAAAGCACACATCAATTATGCCTCGGCATAATTGATGTGTGCTTAGGCCTGCACGATGCAGGTCAGTTAGCCGTTATCGCATGGATGCGATGGTTTTAGGCTAACATCCTTTTTAAGAACTCCTTTCCGATTCCGTGACATCCGCCGGAGGCTTTGGGCCAACATGATGTTGGTCACTCAGTCGTTGCCACAGGACGTGGCGTTCTTAGACTGAGTTCCTCTATTTCAGCGGGTGTTTGGACAGCCGCTGAAAGAAGTTAAAAATAGCTTGCGACAATAGAATGAGTATAATAATTAAAAGTTGATTCCCTAGAATTAGTAAAAAAAGTTGAGACAAAAACAGTTTTAAAGCATTGATAACATACTAGAGAAAACTAAATAGATAATAATGGGTCGTTTTGATTATTCGGAATGGAAGTCCCCTTCATAGAACCCAAAAATCTGCCAACAATATTGTTAGCAGACGTCTCAATAATATTTTTTCCACAATAACGATTGGAAAAACATCCAGATAATGTGAGATCTATAATTGAAAAGCTCCTTGTTTGACATCGACTAATAATCCCTTTGCAAGCTGTGTTATTACTACATCATCTGCCGGAGGATTAAAGCGGCTACATTGAACATCTCGAAATAGTCGCTGTAATTTACTAGTCTTAGACAGACTTCGTCCACCAACAACTTGCATTGCTTTTGTTACGATATCAATGGCATTGTTACAAATGACATACTTTGCAATACTAACATCTTCAGAAAGTTGATCCTTAATCGCAGGATTTTGCTCTACTTGCGCTGCAATACTATACAATGTTCGACGTGCCGTTTGATAAAGTATTTCTATTTCGCCAATTTTTTGTTGGACATGACTTGCGTGTGCGATTGTATTTTCTAAACTGTATGAATAAGTATTTTTAGCAAAATCTATTGCATAATCCCTAGCAGCCCCTGCAACTCCTAAGTAAACAGCTGGAATTTCTAATGAATAGACACGACCATCAGCTAAAAAACGGTTTATTTCATTTGGACGATGCTTGTATAGCAATGCCTCTTCCGGAACAAACGTGTCATGAAAAATAATATCATGACTACCAGTTGCACGCATTCCCATTGCATCCCAAGTATTAACAACCTCTACCTGATCATTTTTAGTTACTAAAAATTCAGCTGTTAAATTCTCTTCTTCGATATAGGCGATAATCGTAAATTGTTTTAAAATGGGGGCTAGGGAAGCAAAAGCCTTTTCACCTGTAATGATATAGCCTCCAGGCACTTTTTTTGTAATTGTGCCAGGTAAACTTCCACGAGAAATATTACCTTTTCCTCGTTCGCTATTGATAATATTTAATAGAGAACCTTCTTTAACTGCTTTACGACTTAATTCCGCAAATATTGGCTCGGGCCACGTCTTTGCCTCACGAACGTTCAAAAAGGTTAATAAGTGCCAACCAACAGACAATGCAGTAGAACCATCGCCTTTTGCTAATTGTTCCTGTACTAATAACATTTCATAAAGAGAAATTTCCTCACCGCCGTATTTTTTCGGCACTGTTAATTTAAAATAGCCAGCATCCTCTAAAATTTTAAATTGCTCAAACGGAAATTCTCCACTCTCATCATATTTACTAGCAGTCTTGTCAATTTGTTGTGCCAATTCACTAGCATATTGAACTAGCTTTTGCTCACGATCGTTACGAATATAAACATCACTCATCAATGAGTCACCTTACTTTTCGTAAATCGATTTTGTGGTTTTTTGAGTCCTAAATGTTCCCTTAGTGTTGAACCAGTATAATCTTTACGATAAATACCCCGCTCTTGTAAAATAGGCACGACCTTGTTCACAAAGTCTTCTAAATCACGTGGTAATAACGGAAACATTAACATAAAGCCATCTGCCGCTTCCTCTGTAATCCAGCGCTCCATCTCATCAGCAATTTGTGTTGGTGTTCCAACAAAGGCATCGCGCTTCGCAGGACCAAATAGGCGTGCATATAATTCGCCCACCTTTAAATTTTCTTTTTTGATAATTTCTAAATGCTCATAGAAATGACTTTGAATACTGTTGACCTTAGGAAAATCCACTTCGATTGCAGGTGTATCTAACGAGTATTTAGAAAAATCTACATTTCCCATATAGCCCGAAACAAATTTCAAGCTCTCATAGGGGTCAATCAACGCCTGTAATTCATTATACTTACGGATAGCCTCTTCCTCAGTATCCCCCACAATTGGCGATATCCCTTGGAACACAAGAAGCTCCTCCTCAGTGCGTCCAAATGGAGCAAGCTGTGCCTTTAAATGACGATAATGCTCCTTGGACCTTTCAATATCATCCCAATGAACAAAAACGACCTCCGCTGTTCGTGCTGCTAATTTTTGCCCTGGTTTTGATGCACCAGCCTGAATAATAACAGGCTGCCCCTGAACGGAACGTGCAATATTCAATGGACCTTTCACTGATAAATATTCGCCTTTAAAAGCGGTCTCATGTACTTTATTGCGATCATAAAAAATATTATTATCACGGTCGTAGACAAAAGCATCGTCCTCCCATGAATCCCATAATGATTGAACTACATCGATAAATTCCTCCGCACGTTCGTAACGATGATCGTGCTCCCAATGCTTGTCACGGCTAAAGTTTAAAGCCGTCTCTCCTGTGGCATCTGCTGTTGTCACTAGATTCCAACCGACTCTCCCATCACTAATATGGTCTACAGACATTAGCTGTCGCGCTAATACATATGGCTCACTATATGTGGTTGATGCAGTGGCACCAAGTCCAATTTTGGTTGTCGCAGCTGCCAAAGCTGTAATCTGTATAAGAGGATCAAAGCGATTTAAAATATGTGGATGTGATTCATGATTGATTGCTAAACTATCCGCAACAAAAGCAATATCAAACTTACCCTTTTCAGCTATTTGTGCCACCTTTTGCAAAGCTTTAATATCAATGCTTGCATTAACTTTTGCTGAAGGATGTTTCCAAGCTGCAATATGCATACCTGCCCCAATTAAATATAATGCAAGCTTTAACTCTTTTTTCTTAGTCATTTTGTCGTCATCTCCCTTTCATATGAATCAATTTCACTATCCATATATAAACAAAGGCATTAGATCAATATAATATTGGTCAATGAAGGTAAAATTCTTTCCATGTAGCTAATTCATCTAAAGGCATTTTTACAGGAATATAATTCCCTTTGGAAATATCTTTAATAAAATTAGCCGTTTCTTCACGCTGATAGATGTCAACAATTTTTTTCAATGTCTCATCGTCCTTATCTTCAGGTCTTGCCACGATAACATTAATAAATGGCTTCGCCGTTTCATTCTCATGAATAATGGCATCTTTCAATAGCAGTCCCGCTTCGACAGCAACCCCATTATTAATGATCGCGAAATCGGCATCCTCCATAACCCTCGGTGTCGTCGCACCATCTACTGGTAATATGTTCAATTTTTTCGGATTATCTTTAATCCGATCCTCTCCACCGTTGCCATCAAAATTATCCGTAACTGTCAGTAATCCATTCTCCTGTAACAGCAGTAACGCTCTACCCCAGTTAGAAGGATCGTTTGGTACAGCAATTTTGGCGCCCTCTTTCATATCTTCCAAGGATTTATATTTGTTAGAATATAAGCCTATCGGAGCCATAATCGTTGTGCCAATTGCCTGTAAATCTGTATCGTTACTCGTATTAAATAAATTTAAGTAAGCGACATGCTGAAATGCATTCATATCAACCTCCCCCTCCGCCAATGCTTGGTTCGGGTCATATTGTGCTGAGAATGTCACTAAATCGAGATTTATATCTTCCTTAGCAGCCTGTTTTTTTATATACTCCCACGTTTTCAATTCCGAGCTACGGATCCCAACCTTCACAGTATCTTTTTCATCTGCTTTTGCACAAGCAACTAGTAAGAATAGTAATGCTATTAAACCGAAAAAATAATTTAGTTTCCTCATATTAACCTTCTCCTTTATGACACTCTGCGTAACTTTCGTTCAAGACTATTTCCAATACTTTGAATGATTTGTACAAGGACTACTAGAATCACCACTGTGACTAAAATCGTGACATTGTCAAAGCGTTGATAGCCGTAAGTAATGGCTACATCACCAAGGCCACCTCCTCCAACTGCACCTGCCATTGCAGTCGCCCCAATAAGCCCAATTGTCGCAGTCGTGACACTTAATATTAGAGAGGGAAAAGCTTCAGGTAGTAAAAACTTTTGAATAATTTGAAGTGGGGATGCACCCATTGCCTTTGCTGCTTCGATAATGCCTTCATCCACTTCCAATAATGAATTTTCTATTAATCTTGATATATATGGACCGATATGCAAGACGAGTGGCACAATGGCAGCTGTCGTACCTATTGCTGTTCCAACGAGTAAGCGTGTAAATGGAATGATAGCAACAAGCAAAATAATGAACGGAATGGAGCGTAAGGTATTGACGATGGGATTGATGATTGAGAAAATTATTGTATTTTCAAGAATATGCCCTTTTCTCGTCACGACTAAAGTAATCCCTAAAATAAAGCCTAAAATCGCACCAAAAAATAACGAAATACTAACCATGTACAGCGTGTCTAGCACTGCGTCGATAATGATTTGTGAGCTCACCTTCATGTGCAATAACCTCCTCTATTTGAATATCTTTCGTTCTAATAAATTGATGTGCCTTTTCTATTTCTTTGTCTACGCCAACTAGTTCAACGATTAAATTACCAAAGGGAATCCCTTGTAGCTCTGTAATATTGCCAAACAATACATTTACATCAACATCAAACTTTTTTGCTACTTGAGAGACAACTGGTTGCCCAACGTCTACACCTATAAATTTCAGGTTATATATTTTTTTAGAATGATCTATCGTTTTAAGTTGCTCATAGACAGATCGTGGAATTTCATCTCGAACTACCGATTGTACAAAGTTTTTAGTCGTCTCCTCTTGCGGTGAAGAAAAAATTTCAAGTACATTGCCTGTTTCAATAACTTTTCCGTTTTCCATAACAGCTACACGATTGCAAATGTCCCTTATGACTTCCATTTCATGTGTAATCATTAAAATGGTAATGCCATACTCGATATTGACTCGCTTGAGTAGCTCCAATATAGATTTAGTCGTTTGTGGATCAAGAGCGGAAGTCGCTTCATCACACTATAAAATTGTTGGCTTTGTGACAAGTGCACGAGCAATGCCCACTCTCTGCTTTTGTCCACCTGACAGTTCATCGATATGACGTTCGGCTTTGTCCTGTAAACCAACAAATGCCAAAACTTCACTTACTTGATCTTCAATTTTTGATTTTTTAACGCCACTTAATACTAAAGGCATCGCGACATTTTCAAAGACGGTTTTAGAACGGAGAAGATTGAAGTGTTGAAAAATCATACCAATGTTTTTCTTTTCCTCTCGAAGCTGCTTTTTACTTAATGTTGTCAGCTCCTTGTCATTCACAAGTACGCGACCAGACGTTGGTTCCTCCAGTAAGTTCACTGTCCGTATTAATGTACTTTTACCAGCACCGCTAAAGCCGATAACACCAAAAATATCACCCTTTTGAATCTTTAAATTAATATGATTTAATGCGGTTACAACGGTTGTTCCTACCTGAAATTCCTTTGTCGTTTCGATAAATTCAATCATTTCACATCTACCTCCTTAGCATTTAATTTATCTTTGATACGCCCGACTTAAAGCGCTGGAACGACAGCCCCCTTATACTGATCTTCAAAAAAAGTACGTGCCTTTTCGCTCGTCAGCCATTTAACGACTGTTTGAATTGCTGGATCATTTTGCTTTTCTTTTGTCGTCGCAATAATATTGACATATGGCGATTCTGGTCCTTCGATAATAAGTGCATCTTCCACAGGGCTATAGCCCCCTTCTAAGGCGTAGTTCGTATTAATTGCCGATGCGTCTACATCATCTAGTGAACGAGTTAATAACTGAGAATCAACACCGATAAATTGAATATTTTTTTCGTTTTTTGTAATATCTTCGATCGTAAAATCATTTTTCTTTGCTTTATTCAATTCGATTAGTCCATTATTTTGAAATAGTAGTAAAGCCCGAGAAAAATTGACGACATCATTTGGAACGGAAACCTTTGCGTTTTGCGGTAAATCATTTATATTTTTGATTTTTTTAGAGTACACACCAAATGGTTCTATATGAATTCCTTTTACACTCACTAAATCTAAACGGCTTTCTTTATTCGTTTGTTCTAAAAACGGAATGTGTTGAAAGTAATTGAAATCTAGTTCTCCATCTGCCGTTTGCTGATTTGTTTGAACAGCATCTTTTAAAATGGTAATGTCTAATTTCACGCCATCCTTTTCAAGATCCTTTGCTAAATACTCTAATACTTCCGCATGTGGAACATTGGCTGCCCCTACCTTTAACGTTACTGTTTCGTCTTTACTCGCTTCTCCTTTGTTTGTGCAGCCTACCAACAAACCTATCACTAATACACCAACTAGTAGTCCCCATATTGTCCTCATTTTCAATTCCCTCCTTTGTAAATCAACTTACTTGGTTTAATGTAAAACAAATCTTATCTGTTTACTTATGATTGGTCAACGTTCGATATCTCGTTTTATTTATAGATATTTAAAAATTCAGATAAAATGAGATGTGAGAAAACCTGTTATTTCTCGAAAAATATCAAGGTTTTCTCGAAAACGCATAAATTCCATTTTCATATAGAATGTTTTTACATAAGAGATAGAAATTTTCTATTAATACTCCTAAAGTGTCGCTCCATGTTAATCGTTATACACAATAAAAAAACTCTGAGTAGCAAGTTACTACTCAGAGTTCTAATTACAATTCATTTAATACATCTTCAACAAATGCCCATTCTTCATCTGTTTCAATCGGTAATAAATCTTCAATCATTCCGTCATTTCCAGATACGTATTGAGAAGCAAAAATGTCTCGTTCTTCTATTGGCTCGTCCGTTGCTAGAACATAAAGTACATAAGATTTGCCAAATTGTTCTGATGAAAATGTATGAATAACCTCACATACTTGATCTGCCCCATGCTCATCTGTAATTGTAAATTGCTGCGGCCCTTCTTCAAACTCGTTTAAAAGTGTCAGGACTACTTCATTAATCATTTCCCATTCTGCCTCTGTTTCAACAGGCTGTAAATTTGTCATTTCTCCATTGTTATCATCATAATCAAATGTCATAGCAGAAATGTCACCAGGAATTTCATTACCATCTTCGTCGATTAACGAAAACAATACATATGATTTTTCTTCTGCATCAAAGGTGAAAACAACGCGACACTTTTGCTCTTTGCCATTCTCTCCAATGATTAGAAATTCTTGTGTTTCTTCGTTCATTTAATTTCCTCCTTTTAACTATGGTTCAAACATTGATTCGAGTCATTATAACCACATAGCTTCATTCTTCCTAAAGTAAAAAAAGGAACAAGGAGTGCTTGGTGCCATCCTTGTTCCACACTTTTAAAGACTACGATGATGATTATTCTTCGTTTTCATCCTCTAAAGCGTTTAATACGTCTTCTACCATGTCCCACTCTGCTTCAGTTTCGATTGGTGTTAACTCACCATCTTCACCATTTTCAGATGGAACGAATGAAGATACGAAGATTTCAACAGAGCCATCCTCATCTTCTTCTGCGCCTACCATAGAGTAAAATACGTATGATTTGCCAAATTCAGCTGATTCATGTACGTGAATTACTTCACAAAGCTGTTCATTTCCGTTCTCGTCAATTACTGTAATGTGTTGTACGTGTAGTTCTTCTTCATGGTTATGCTCTTGTGCCATGGCTTGTCACCTCATCAATTAATTTTTGCTATCCAAGTAGCCTTGTAAAATCATCACAGCAGCCATTTTATCAATGACTTGCTTACGCTTTTTGCGACTCACGTCTGCCTCGATTAGCATACGCTCAGCAGCCATCGTTGTTAAACGCTCATCCCAAAGCTTGACCGGTAGTGAAAATGTCTCTTCTAAAAGCTTTTTATAGTTTTCAGAAGCCTCCCCACGCGGTCCAACCGTATTATTCATGTTTTTCGGGTATCCTACAACAAATTCTGTTATAGCATACTCCTTCACTAGCTCAGCTATTCGTTCAATGCCGAACTCACCGTTAGCTTCATCAATTTTTACGGTTTCAATACCTTGAGCCGTCCACCCTAAAGCATCACTTACAGCAACGCCAACGGTTTTTGACCCAACGTCTAATCCCATAATTCTCATTTCTAGTCCTCGTTATTCTTTTTAATATAAAACTTAACAAGCTCTTCTAGAATTTCGTCACGCTCAAGCTTGCGAATTAAATTACGAGCATCCTGATGGCGAGGAATATACGCCGGATCACCAGAAAGTAAATAACCGACAATCTGATTGATAGGGTTATATCCCTTTTCCTCTAATGAAGAATGAACCTTCAACATTACCTGCTTGACTTCCTGTTCCATTGATTCTTCTGGAAAATTAAATTTCATAGTTTGATCAAATGAACTCATGACCAGCACCTCGCTTTCAGAAATAAGGAGATGTGCAAAAAAGCTCATCTCCAATTTCTCTTTATTATAACATGTTTTGGCGTATTATCAATTATGCCTCGGATAATTGCGTCCGAAATCGGCTTTGTGTTTAGGCCTGCTGAGGGCCGACACGACGTCGGTCATTTCGGTAATGCCACAGGACGTGGCGTTTTTACCGATGCAGGTTAGTTAGCCGTTATCGCATGGATGCGATGATTTTAGGCTAACATCCTATTGGAACTCCTTTCCGATTCCGTGACATCCGCCAGAGGCTTTAGGCCAGCAGATGTTTTTTTGTGCGAAAGCGTAGTGCTAACGCAGCGGCAGCAACACAACGCTGGTCACTCAGGTGTTTTCACAGGATGTGAAGTTCTTAGCCTGAGTTCCTCTATTTGGATGTTTGGACATTCGCTAAAAGAAGTTAGATGGATTTAACATAATCATACACAGAAAGTAGTGCTTCATCAAGTTTTGATGCTTCTTTTGCACCTGCCATCGCCATATCTGGACGACCGCCACCTTTACCACCACATGCTTCTGCTACCATTTTTACGATATTTCCGGCATGGTAATTGCCACCAACTAAATCTTTTGTTACTCCAGCACATAGCATAACCTTTTCACCATCGACAGCGCCAAGAACGATAACAGCCTTAGGCATTTTAGCCTTCAAGTCATCCATCATTTGACGCAGTTGATTGTTGTCCTTCGCCTCAACTTTAGTAGAAAGAACAGTTACATCCCCAAAAGTTTGCGCCGCGTCCACAATAGCTCCTGCTTGTGCATTGGCGATTTTTTGTGATAATGCTTCATTTTCGCGTTGTAAATCTTTGTAATCAGCTTGCAACGCTTGTACTTTTGTCACAAGATCTTTTGGATTTGCTTTTAATAATGCTGCCGCTTCGTTTAATAAAGCTTCTTCCTCTTTTACGGCTTCATAGGCAACTTTACCTGTCACTGCCTCGATACGACGAGTACCCGCACCGATACCACCTTCTGAAACAATTTTGAAGAAGCCAATTTCAGAAGAGCGTTTTACGTGTAAACCACCGCAAAGTTCAATAGAGTAATCACCAATTGAAACAACGCGAACAATATCGCCATATTTCTCACCGAAAAGTGCCATTGCTCCCATAGCTTTCGCTTCATCGATGCCTTTTTCCTCAATAACGACTTCTATATCATCCCACACTTTTTCATTTACAATACGTTCAATTTGTTGTAATTCCTCTTTTGTTACTTGTCCAAAGTGAGAGAAGTCAAAGCGTAAACGGTCAGGTCCTACATATGACCCAGCTTGGCTAACATGGTCGCCTAGAACATCTTTTAATGCACGTTGCATAATATGTGTTGCTGTATGGTTTTTAATAATTAAATTACGTTCATCACGGTTAACTGCTGCTTTTACAGCATCTTCAACATGCATTTCTCCAGATTCTACAAGTACAGTATGAAGCGGCTGACCATTTGGAGCTTTTTGTACATCTTTTACAATGGCAGTAAAGCTATCATTAGCAATCACACCGCTATCTGCAATTTGACCACCCATTTCAGCATAGAATGGTGTTTTAGCTAAAATAACTAATGCTTCTTGCCCTTCAGATGCTACATTTGACACTTGGCCGTTGACAATGATCGCTGCCACTTCTGTGTCTGTCGTTAATGTATCATAGCCTACAAATTCACTTGCAACCGTCAAGTTTGCTAGTACTTCGTTTTGTACTTGCATAGAATCCACATCTTGACGAGCTGCACGTGCGCGTTCACGTTGTTCTTCCATTGCTACTTCAAAGCCTTCATGATCTACCTTCATGCCTACTTCTTCCGCATACTCTTCTGTTAATTCGATTGGGAAACCGTAAGTATCATATAAACGGAATGCATCTGCACCTGGAATATAGTCATGGCCTGCTGCTTTTTGAGCTTCTACCACTTCGTTAAAGATAGCAAGACCACCGTCTAATGTTTCATGGAAGCGAAGTTCTTCGTTTTTAATAACACGTTGGATAAACTCGCATTTTTCTGTTACTTCTGGGTAGAAATCATTCATAATTTCACCAACAGTTGGTACTAATTCAAACATAAATGGCTTTTCAATGCCGATTTGTTTTGCATAGCGCACAGCACGACGTAGTAAACGACGTAATACATATCCACGACCTTCATTTGAAGGAAGAGCACCATCACCAATAGCAAACGCCACTGTACGAATATGGTCAGCGATTACTTTAAATGGTGTATTGATATCTTCTTCTGAACCGAAGATTTCACTTAGTGCTACTTCACCAGGACGTTTGTATTTGCGATTAGCTAACTGCTCGATTTTTCCAATAATTGGCATGAATAAATCAGTATCAAAGTTCGTTGGAACATTTTGAACTACCGATACGATACGCTCTAGACCCATACCAGTATCGATATTTTGCTTTGGAAGTGGTGTATATGTGCCATCAGGATTATGGTTGAATTGAGAGAACACTAAGTTCCAAATTTCTAGATAGCGTTCATTTTCACCACCTGGATACATTTCTGGGTCAGTTTCATCTGAACCATATTCTTCCCCACGGTCATAAAAAATTTCTGAGTTAGGACCTGATGGACCTTCACCGATATCCCAGAAGTTCCCCTCTAGACGGATTAAACGCTCTTCCGGAATACCAATTTCGTTATGCCAAACGTCATACGCTTCTTGGTCTTCAGGATGGATCGTAATCGATAAAAGTTCTGGATCAAAGCCCATCCATTTTTTATCCGTTAAGAATTCCCAAGCATAATGAATAGCTTCTTTTTTAAAGTAATCACCAATTGAGAAGTTACCTAACATTTCAAAAAATGTATGGTGACGAGCTGTTTTACCTACGTTTTCAATATCGTTTGTACGAATTGATTTTTGGGCATTTGTAATACGTGGATTTTCAGGAATGATACGACCATCGAAATATGGTTTAAGTGTTGCAACACCTGAGTTAATCCAAAGTAATGATGGGTCATTGATCGGCACAAGTGGTGCTGATGGCTCATGATGATGACCTTTTTCTTTAAAGAATTCTAGATACATGCGACGAATTTCTACTGCTTTCATTTGAAAAGTTCCTCCCTAAATGTTTTGTAAAATTACGAGATGAATCCGCAAATAAACATAAAAAAGCCCTCATCCCCAAAAAAGGGACGAGGACTTGTAATTTGTCTCGCGGTACCACCCTAGTTGTAAGTAAAAGTATACTTACCTCTTTAGCACTTGTAACGTAAGTGAACGGCAGGGATTAACTGCACTCTGGAGTAGCTTTCGGTATTCGTTATAGTGAGGATTTTTTCAGCCAAGAAATCCCTTTCTTTTACACGCACAAATACGTACTTTTTCCATCATCGTTTTTTACAATTTTCTAACGAGAATTATAAAAAAAATATGTTCTTCTGTCAATTGGCACTATAATTGCTAATCATAAGGATCATCCCCAAAACGTGTAATTGATTTCCGTTCCGACTGGGCGTTTTGATATTGCTGTCGCTACGCTTTCGCACAGAGCAAAGCTTCCTGAGCGCGTCGGGACAACAGGATGTTGGTCACGAAGGCGTTATCACAGGACGTGATGCTTTTAGCCTCCGTTCCCCTACCCGCTTCGCTGCGCTGCAGGGTCTCCGGCCAACAGATATCTTTTGCGCGAAAGCGTAAGTGCAACGTAGCGGCAGCGCACGATGTTGGTCACGGAGGAGTCGCCCAGTCGTAACGTAGACCAACTTATTTACATAATATACGTTTCACCAAAAGTCATTCACAACTTTTGGTGATGAACAATTTTTCCCAAAGGTCTTCCCTTCATACCGAAGCTATCGAGAGAAATAATTTTTTTTGTAAAAAACAAAGGTAGACAATCCTGTTAACACGACCATTACGACGACCACTACCCAAAACGCATTAGATGCATCTTGATAAGGTAGAGGCACATTCATCCCATAAATGCTGGCAATTAACATCGGAACAGATAATATAATTGTAAATGAAGCAAGTAATTTAAGTACTTGACTTACGTTGTTTTGAATGACGTTACCGTACGCATCCATTATATTATTTAAATTAGTTTGATTAATTTCCGTCACTTCATATGCTTGATCTATTTCAATTAGCACGTCGTCTAAAATAGTTGCATTGTACTCATCTAATTGGATATTGCTACTCTGTATTGTTTTTTGCATCGTAAATTTCATCTGTTTAAGTGATGTTACCATATATATAAGACTTTCATTCAAGTATAGTAATGTATATAACTCACTATTACGATATGACTTAGCAAGTTCTTTTTCTGCTTTATTGATTTCCCTTTCAATTGTAGCTAAAAAACGAATATATGCTCTAGCTGTTATACTTAATATAGTTAAAGTGTTGCGCGTTTTCATATGTGTCTCAAAAAGTGTCATTCCATCATTAAAAAGATCTTTTATGAAAGGTAGCTCTTCTTTACAAATCGTAATCATATGATTTTCAGTGTGAATAATCCCCATAGGTATTGTTCGATATTTCACGTCATGAGAAGAACTCTCGACATCTAGTTGATCGTACGGGACATGTATAACCATCAAGACCGCTCCATCGCGCTCTTCAATTCGCGGGCGTTCTTCTATATCTAGTGAATCCGTTAAAAAATCGCTTGGAACGGCAAGAGCAGTTACTACACGTTCAATTTCACTGAATGTTGGCGCTTCAAGATGAAGCCAACTATTATATCCAATACTTGATGTTTGCTCAAATTTCCCTTCAGAATTACTTTTGTATATTAAAAGCATTTTGGTACACACCCTTTCTATATACGGTAAAATAGATTAAAAACGTAAAAATTTTGTTTTGTAAAATACGTAGACAAGACCACCACTAATTCCTGCCATGAGCCCAAGAATGATAACAAACATGAATGGTTGATCTTCAAAAGGCAACGAAACGTTCATTGCGAAAACACTACCCAAAATAGTTGGTATCATCAGGACAATCGTAATGGTAGTTAGTATTTTTAAAACGCTATTTAGGTTATTATGAGTAATTGCCGCGTACGCATCCATTAGATTGCTTAAACTAAGACTACGCATTTCCGTTACTTCCGCTGCTTGTTCAAGATCTACTAGCGCGTTATGCAGCATTTTCTCATCTTCTTCATATAGCTTCATATCTTGACCTTTGGAAAGATGTAAAAACACATTGCGCATTGCTCTCAAAGACGTTGAAAAATACACTAAACCTTTGTTGATATTAATCAAGCCGAATAGCTCGCGGTTGTTATGTGATTCTTTTAATTCTTGTTGCAATCGTCCAACTTGGACTTTTATACGTTTGAGAAAATCGAGATACGACTGCGCAATTGCTTCAAATAGTAGCAATGTTATTCGAGTCTTCATATGCGTTTGAAATGTTCCGTACTTCCCTAAAAATATTTCTCTACATAATGGATTATCTTTTTTTGTGACAATCACCAAATGATCTTTTACATGAATGATTCCGATTGGTATCGTCCGATAAGGAATTTCTTCGTACAACCGTTCCTCGTTCATCGCCACAGGAGAATTGAGAATGATGACCATTGACGAATCATCTTTTTCAATCCGAGGTCGCTCATTGATATCTAAGGAATCACGAATAAAATTTTCCGGAATATTGAGTTTATTTGAAACGTGAGAAATTTCTGTATCTGTCGGATCTACAAGATAAAGCAACGTGTTGTGGACAATGTTTGATACCTTTTGTAATTGACCTGAAGAATCACTTTTATATAGCGTAAGCATCTTTTTCCCTCACCTTCTCTGCTAAAATAGCTTTGTTTTGTAAAATATCCACCCTGTCAACAAACTAATGACTGTAGAGAAGGACATAAGTACTACTAATACATATGATTCATCCTGCATGGGTAACGGAAAATTCATTCCATATATCGTTGCGATCATCGTCGGAAACGTCAAGATAATCGTAAAAGCAGTTAAAACTTTCACGACGACACTAAGGTTAATTTCAATCGCCGCAGAATATGCGTCCATTAAATTACTTAAGTTTTCGTTGAAAATTTTAGATGTATCATAAGCTTGTTGCATCTCATTAAGAGTGGCTTGCAACCATTTTTCATCTTCTTCATTCGTTTCTAGTACTCTTGATAATTTCTTCATCATCCCAAGATTGACTTTTAGTGCCTTTGTAAAATAAACAAGACTTTTATTTATATTGAGTAAAGTATACACTTCACTGTTTTTTATCGATTTTTGTATTATTTTTTCAGATAAAATAACTTTTTGATCAATATCGTCAAGACAATGTAAATAGTAACCCGCAGAAACAAGCAATAGCTGTAAAATAAAAGATACATTTATATTGTTATTAAAATTCTTATCAAGAATTTTGATAAATTCCTGTAAAATCGGATGATTATTACTACGACAAATTATGACGATTACTTCACTTGTTTGAATAATACCAATTGGCATTGTCCTATATGGTATAGGTTCACCAGGTGTCATTTTTAAGGGTACATTGATAATTAACAATAAATTATTTTCACTTTTTTCTATTCGTGATCGTTCATCAATATCGAGGGAGTCGCTAATAAAGTCAGTTGGTACCCCAAGGCGATTAGCAACATACTGTACATCCTCATCTGTCGGTTCTGTGAGATAAACACAGCTACCCGGAACGATCTTAGGCTGTTCTTCCAACCCTTCTCTGCCTCTTTTATAAATTTTAAGCATTGAATCGTCCTCCTAATCTGTTGAATTAAAACAGATTTACGTTTTTTACTCCTACTATCTGCATCGGCCATACTTGGACTCTCCATTTTGACCCCCTCCTTTCTAAAAATGAACGCTTATTTTTCTGCAAAAGAGTTGAAGGAAATAAGGTTCTTTATTTGGAAATAAAAAAAATCCTCCAGGAGTCCCGGAGGTTTTAAAAAAGCGCATAATAAAATAAATAAGTACAACAAGCACTTTCGATTCCCCCTAACTCGAGTTTTAGCACTATACACCGTAAAGAAATAAATAATCTCTTAGCCACCTTATGAAAAGCCTTAATCCGGCAATTCCTGTTCTACCCATGGGCATCTTTCGATATTTCTGGGCAGTGGCCTATGTTTGTATAGGAGCCTCACCTAACGAGGTTTTATTTAATTTCCTCGCCATCGTAATCCGTATTTTTCATTTTGTCAATAGGCTAATAATATTTTTAGAATGCTTTTTATCACAATTTTCTGTTCCAAATTAGAAATCTCACTAGAATTTTTCCATTCAGCAAAGGTAAAGAGTTTTGCCTTTTTCAACACGTTCTCTGTTCTTTTAAGCTGTTTATTTCAAGCAGATAACCAAAGCTATTCCGAATCTTTACTGAGTAACAAAAGTTAGACTGAGGCTCTCTATGTATTTTTAATCAATTTCAGTATTGATCCTGTTTAGATGCACTATCATTTTTAGTTCAGCTTTTGAAAACAAGAAACAACCATTATGAAAAGTGCTTAGATTGTTACAGAATCTAGTATTTATATAAAAATTCATTTTATTAATTCATTTGATTTGAGTAAAAATACTTACCTAGCCTCCCCAAAAGTTTGGGATGATATTTTTACACGTATGCTAAATAAAAAGTCGACTTGAATGGAGTAGACAAGAATCTGTAACGGGGTAGTAGAAAAACAAAGGCTAAAGGAGATACGTCCTGTAATACCCTTCGAGACCAATACTACAAACAGCTCAACCCGACACCCAAGTGTGAAATGCTTAAGCAGAACGCAAATCCCCTATATGATGATGAGCCAAAAATACACTACCGTTTTAAGATTTTTATTTTTGGAACAATTGTTGACATAAAAAATTATTCGGAGTACAATGCTGAAAACAATAAGTCCTCGTTAGGTGAGGCTCCTATGCAAACATAGGCCACTGCCCAGAAATATCGAAAGATACCCATGGGTAGAACAGGAATTGCCGAATTAAGGCTTTTCATAAGGTGGCTAAGAAATGATTTCATTTCTTTACGGTGCATAGTGCTAAAACTCGATCAAGGGGAATCGGCCGTGCTTTTTTGTGCGATCTTCATCCCCTCTTCGAATCGATAGAGGGGTTTTTATTTTATTTGACTAAAAAGGGGGAAACATGTGATGGACAATTATTCGATATGGCGTTTCACATTTTTAAAAAATTCGAATATGGCAAAAGGCAGCGTTTTAGCGTTCAGTCCACATATGTCCCTCTCTTCAATCATCCAATTCTGATTTTATGCAAATTGGAAATATCAAGATAGGTTTATTTGATGTGTACATCGAACAAGATACATTCTAAGC
The DNA here is from genome assembly GCF_015844675.1 of Lysinibacillus sphaericus. Lineage (GTDB taxonomy): Bacteria > Bacillota > Bacilli > Bacillales_A > Planococcaceae > Lysinibacillus > Lysinibacillus sphaericus_E. The sequence goes on from NZ_LDGC01000096.1 coordinate 110,479, forward strand.
AAAAAGCTCCCTTTTTTACGGGAGCTTTTTTATTTTTAAGGGCATTCTAAACAAAGAAATGAAGAGGTGATTAACGATGACAATGACAGTAGAAATGATACTCAAGCTAATCCTAGCTTTGCTATTCGGATTATTGATCGGGATTGACAGACAGATTAAACAAAAACAACTTGGCATAAGACCTAGTATGGTCATCTCTATTGCTAGCTGTTTATTAACAATTGTCTCTATAGAAGCATTCAGTAAATTTGGAGGTGCAAATCATCCGAATATGGATCCAATGCGACTTGCTGCGCAGATTGTAAGTGGAGTTGGTTTCATTGGGGCTGGCGTTATTTTACGAAGAAGTAACGAGGTTATTTCTGGCCTTACTTCCGCTGCGCTAATTTGGTCCGCTTCTGCGCTTGGAATTACGATTGGGGCGGGGTTTTATCTAGAAGCAAGTTGTGCTGTCATCCTCTTGATGGGAGCAGTCAATATTGTGCCCCTTCTCATTAAAACATTAGGCCTGTCAACACTTAACCGTCAGGAAATTTCATTAAAGATTATCGTGGAATCGAATTATCGTATGACAGAATTAATTAAATTGATTAAGTATAAAGGGCAAAACGAACAATCAAAAAAAGGTGAATATAAAATTCGGCATTTCAAGCTCAAAGATCTTGATAACGGCCACCAATTAATTGATTTAGTTCTTTCTGTACCGGAAGATCAGTATACGACGGAAATTTATTATTATGTCAAAAAAATTGATCACGTTCTAAGTGTTGAAATTGAGAATTTGTAATAGAAAGGCGTGTCAAAAAATGATTATATTAAATCAATACAAATATAAAGAAGAGTACACATACTATATGTTGCAATCTTTAAAGTCTAAAAAAAAAGATTCCTTCCGAAAGGACTTCTTAGATTTACACCCGATGGATCAGGCAACATTTTTTATAGAACTCAGCGAGGAAAGACGCTTTACAATATATTCTTTTTTAACTCCTTGTGAATTTGCCGATATTTTTAGCGAGCTAGAACCATCCATGCAGAAAAAATGTATTTTGGAGCTTGACCGCTCATTTGCAGTGGCGATGTTAAATGAATTACCTTCAGATGACGCTACCGATTTTTTTGGACTACTATCATATAAAGAAGCTGATTATTATTTAGAGCAAATGGCAAAAGATGAGGCTGAGGATATTAAACAATTACTTCAATACGAAAAAGGGTCAGCGGGAGCCTTTATGACAAAAGATGTAGTAATAATAGCAAAAGATGATTTAGTAATGGATGTGTTTGAACACCTAAAGCATAATGAGGCAGATGCAGAAACTTTTAATTACTTATATGTAACAGATTCCAATAATCAATTGCTTGGAGTCGTATCATTACGAGATCTTATTATTTCTCCACCAGAAAGTCGAATTGCTGAAATTATGAACACTGGAATCATTTCAGTGACTGCCAATACAAGCCAAGCTGAGGTCTTCCAAATCATACGAAAATATGGTCTTTTAGCAGTCCCCGTTGTAACAGAAAACTTTGAACTACTTGGAATCGTTACGTTTGATGATGTGCTAACTTATCTATAAAAATATTGATGGTATATATTTTTTACAGCAATTCATATAAAAGAGAAGTAACTATTTAAATTAGTTTTAAACAGTTACTTCCTCGAAATTAATTATTATTTTTTAAAAAACTTTCGACTCTATCCACTAATTCTCCCCTATTGTAAGAATTATAAAGCGCGGTAGCTAAACGAACAGGGTCTCCAAAGAAAAAGCGCTCATACAGTGTTTGTCTTGTACCAAAGCTACTCATCGTTAAATCCCAGGCTAAGCGGAATTTTTTGACGCGCTCCTCTCCACCATCTTGAAAAGACTGCAAATAATGCTCAAGATCGCTGTCATCCGTTGCAAATGCTTTTTCACTTGGAATGGACATTAATCCGCTTGCGCCAAGTAACTGGATAATTTCTGTAAAAGTCGGATACACTTTAGGAAAAATGTGAATAGCTACTTGTACTGTCGCATGGTCAGGTCTTAGAAAACCAAAAGCATCTCTTTTTGCTTCTATTTCAGACTTTAACAGTAAAGCCTTCATCGTTTCTAATGCCACGATAATATCAACAACCTTTTGCTGTACATGTTGGTATTCGCCAATATTTATCGTATTTACAATTGACTGTGCAACACCTAAGACAAATTCTGTTTTGGCAATTTGACGTGTAAGAACTTGATGTAAGCCATATGTTTGAAAACCACTTACGTTCAAAAAGTTATTGGCAACCTCCACATTCTCATAATAAAAGACACGTTCCCACGGTACTACAACATTATCAAATACAACGATTGCATCCATTTCCTCATAACGACTACTCAATGGATAATCAAAAGCCGATTCTCCTCCGACAAATGATTGCCTACATAAAAACTTTAATCCTTTTGTATTACTTGGTATTGAGAAAGCAAAGCCTTTACCTTCATCATAGCCATTTGTTGATATAACAAGGAGTTCATCTGTAATTCCTCCCTGTGTCGCTAGCAATCTCGCACCTTTAATTACTAACCCCTCGGTCGTTTTATCTACAATTTTAGCAGCAATAATAACACCTTCATCTTCAAAATAAAATTTCCGGCGGTTTACTTGTGGCTCGATGAATGTATGTGTCATTGTTAAATCGTTCTCACGTGCATACTCATAAAAATTTAATAAATGCTGAGGGAAACAATTTGGCTTATCTTTTAAATACTCCGCAGCCGATGCTAAAGCCATTAATGTTGTATTCATGTAATCCGGACTTCTACCCATAAGGCCATTATTGGATAATGCCCATTGCCGTACAGCATTGCGTCTTTTCACGAGATCTTCGACTGCCACCGCCTGAAGAAAAGACATACCTACACGGTTATTACTCGTTGGCGAAACATATGTCATCTCCTCGAACAATGCATCTTCATTTTGTAAATCAAAAAGCCTTGCTTGACTCTTCATAACTCCCTTAAATGCTGGATGCTCCGACACTTTCCCTGTGACAACTTTCCCATCAATCGAAATGTAGGTCTGTAAAGCGTCAATACGGTCAATATATTGCTGTCCTGTAATTACTGGCATGCAGTCACCCCTAAACGTCACAAATGTTTTTATACTTATTTAGTATATGAAACTTCCTAATTTAGGTTCCGCCTCAGCAAACTGTATTATATCAGACCTCGAATTTTATGAACTGTAACACTTTTTAAATACAGTTAAAAACCCGCCTATATTGCATGATTTTTCAGTTACTTTAGAGAAAAACGGTTTCAATCAGCACTTTTTAAACAAGTTCATTTTTGCGACACATTCACAAAAAAGTCTTCTTCGACTAGTACAGAATTGCTAGATTTTTTATTTATGCAGGTGTAAGATAGCTTCGAAACCAAAACGAAAACATCTTTTTCATAAAGGGAGAATATATATATGAATAAACAAATCATCTCGTACGTAGCTCAAATGGAAGCTGCTTTAATGAACAAAATGGAGGATCATAATGAAGAGAATCTTTTATTTTCTATTGCTTCAGATTTGATTGCCAAAGAAAAAGATCAATATAAAAACGTGTGCCAAGCATATGAAGTAGTAAAACATCACTTAGTTGGTATTCACTAATCGTACAACAAAACCCGATCAATTCAGAATTGATCGGGTTTTGTATTTTACTCATCTATGAAATCATATGGCGAGATACCATCCATGCCAATCAATGGATGGATATATGATTCTGTTTCTACAGTTAGCTTGAAATCAATGGCTTGTTTTTCATTTTGTAAATCGTCGTTTACTGGATTCGTTTCTACTTCTACAATTTCTTCTACAATTTCCATTGGATTGAGCCTTGCACGTAAAGACGTAAAGCGCTGTAAATCATCTGTACGCTGTAAGCCATCTGCTAACACATCAGGCTCACCACATAAAATTAAGAAATTTTTTGCACGCGTAATACCTGTATATAGCAAATTACGACGCAGCATTTTAGAATACCCTCGTACAACCGGCATAATAACTGTTTGGAACTCAGAGCCTTGCGATTTATGAATAGAACAACAGTAAGCAAGTGTCAATTGGTTAAGGTCACTACGTTGATAAGTTACTTCAATACCGTCGAATGATACAACAAGCAAATCTTGTTTCTCAATTGTTTCCTTGGCCTTGATAATACTAATTACCTCACCCATATCACCATTAAAAACATTACTTTCTGGTTGATTGACAAGCTGTAAGACTTTATCCTTTATTCGATATGTGACATCCCCAAAGACGAGCTCTTTTCTAGTACCCGTATCGTTTGGATTAATAAGCTCCTGAATCATTTTATTTAAATTATCTATACCTGCTGGACCTTTGTACATCGGTGCTAATACTTGGATATTTCGGATTTCTTGACCTTTCGCAACTGCACTTTTCACAACTTGAGTGACAACGCTTGCCACTTGATCTGATGCGGCTTTAATAAACGAACGATCAGATGTTTTTAACGTTAGGTCATTTGTAATATTTCCTCGTTTAATTTGGTGAGCCAGTTCAATAATAGTAGAACCCTCGGCCTGTCGATAAACATCTGTTAATTCGACAGTAGGTATTTGCTCGGAAGCCAACAAATCCTTTAACACCTGTCCTGGTCCTACTGGCGGAAGCTGATCTTGATCGCCTACAAATACAACTTGTACATCCTCATGCAAGGATTTTAATAATTGATGTGCGAGCCAAGTATCGACCATCGACATTTCGTCAACAATAATGAGTTTCCCTGTAACCTCACGCTCAGTTTCTTCCTCTTTTTCCTGACCAGTAAAGCCTAGCAATCGATGAATCGTCATTGCCGGAAGCTCTGTCGATTCCGATAAACGCTTGGCTGCACGTCCTGTTGGAGCACATAAAATAATCGGAAAAGGCTCTTCTTTTTGTGCATATTCCTTCGGGTTTAATGATAGTCCGTGTAACTTTGCATACACTTCTACTACTCCCCGAACCACTGTTGTTTTACCTGTACCTGGTCCACCGGTTAAAATCATAACGGCTGAGTTTAGCGCTTGTTGAATAGCATTCGCTTGTGTTTCAGCATATGTAACATTGAGCAGCTCTTCTGTTTCGCCAATCGCTTTGCGTATTTCGTCCTTACTAAAATGTTCAGCCTTCTTGTTACGTTCGATTAAAGCTACTATTTTTGATGCAATTCCTACTTCCGAGAAATATAGGGAGGGCAAATAGAGTCTCGTTTCTTCCCCACAGATTTTACTTTCCTCACGCAATTCGATGCAAGCTTTAGAAATAGTCTCAAAGGGAATTTCCTCTCGTTGGCTCTGCTCAAGTATATCTTTTACAAGTGGTAAAACATTTTCTGCATCTAAATACACATGCCCATCTGATAATGCTGCCGTATTGAGAGTATGTAGAATCGCCGCCTTAATACGGTCTGGATGATTGCCGGTAATTCCTAATTTAGAACCTAGTTCATCGGCACGAAAGAAACCTACACCTTCTACATCTTCAATTAAGCGATATGGATTTTCAGTTAATAATTCGATTGCCTCTGTGCGATACGTTTGGTAAATTTTCATGCCGAGCTGTGGTCCGAAACCCCATTCATTAAGTTGAATCATCACTCGTTCTAAGCCTAGATTTTGTTCAATCGTCCGATGGATAACCTCTTTTTTTTCAGCAGATAAACGAGGTACAGCATCAAGCGCATTTGGATCCTCTAAAATAAGACGTAACGCATTTGCGCCAAGTTTTTCTACGATTGTTTCAGCAGTTTTTCTTCCGATTCCAACAAACAAATCACTCGATAAGTAATGAATAATTCCTTGCTCTGTTGCTGGCACTTCCTTTGTAAACGTCTCAATTTGAAATTGAACACCATATTTAGGATGTTGTTTCAATAAACCTGTAAAACGATATTGTTCATCCATCTGTAACGGTGGAAAATATCCAACAACAATTATTTCCTTATCTTCATACTGTAAGTTGGTCTCTTGAATTTTCACACGGACTATCGAGTACATATTTTGTGCATTATGGAAGATAGAGACGATTGGACGTCCGAGTATAAAAAATTTATTTAGTTCAAATAAATCAAGATTATCTGCCATTTTCGGTTCGTCCTTTCCCGTTCATTTTCAATCATTATATTTTACCACACCGTAACTTGAAAAATCGTTTAAAAAGAGAATTCACTAAATTTTAATCACGTATGCCTCGATATAATTATCGCTGTCGCACAGATAAACAATGCGCCTGAAAGCTTTACTGAAAGAATATTTCGATAACTGACAATTCACAGTTATTATCAACCTTTCCATGCTATTATATAGGTGAACTTATTGTACGGAAGGATTGTGAAGCTAATGGAATTTAGACCTTGCATCGATTTACACGATGGTAAAGTAAAACAAATTGTTGGCAGCACACTAGGTCATAAGGATCAAGAAGTTATCGAGAACTTTATTTCAAATCATGACTCTAGTTATTATGCAAAAATGTTTGCCAAGGATCAATTAACAGGTGGTCACGTCATCATGCTAGGTAATGGAAACGAAACGGCCGCATTAGCAGCATTAGCGGCATATCCTCAAGGATTGCAGGTTGGCGGCGGCATCACGACAGAAAATGCAAAAAAGTTTATCGATGCAGGCGCTACTCATGTTATTGTCACATCATTTATATTCAATGATGGTAAGCTCCATTTAGATCGACTCAAGCAATTAGTACAAAGTATTGGTAAAAAACATCTTGTCATCGACTTAAGCTGCCGTATGCGCGATAAAAAATGGTTTGTTGTTACTGATAAATGGACAAAGTTTAGTGATTTTGAAGTAAATGCTGAGTCTATTGCATTTATCGAAAATTTCTGTGACGAACTGCTTATTCATGCTGTTGATGTGGAAGGAAAAAAAGGCGGTATGCAGGAAAGTTTAGTGCATGATTTAGCTACTTGGACAACGATTCCAACAACATATGCTGGTGGCGTTCGATCTTTAGATGACTTAAAGAGGTTTGAAAATATTTCAAATGGTAAGCTTCACGTTACAATAGGTAGTGCTCTTTCAATTTTTGGTGGAAATTTACCATATTCAGACGTGGTAGATTATTGCAAAAAAGACGGGGTATTGTGATCAGCTTGATGATGAGCAAATGTTACTTAAGTTTTCTAAGTATTTAAATATTGAAATTATCGTTTAACTAAGGGGACTAAACATCCCCCTTTTTTAATTTTACAATGAAGGTTTAAATTGGAATACTATACATAGATTCAGAGCACTTATTTCTATTTAGTAGCTATTTTTGATAAGCTAGTATTGAAAATGTATTAAAAGAAAGGATTTTATAAACCATGAAAAATGAACTTGAAGCAACTACTCTAAAAACTTTCCAAACAGAATTAACACGCTTCTTTTTAGTCTATAAATTCGCCTTGCAGGAAATAGAGACGAAAATAAATATTTTACAAGAAGAATTTCAGCTAATTCATGAATATAATCCGATTGAGCATTTAACAACTCGAGTAAAATCACCTAAAAGTATATTATTGAAAATGAAAAAAAATAACCTTGAGCCATCTATTGAAACGATTCGTGATAACATTCGTGATATTGCAGGTATCAGAATTACATGCTCCTTTGTAGAGGATATTTATAAAGTGAGTGCGATGATACAGGCACAAAATGATATTGAAGTTGTAGAGGTAAAAGATTATATTGCATCGCCAAAGGGAAATGGTTATCAAAGCTTGCATCTTATAATAAAAATCCCTATTTTTATGTCTGATCGTATGGAGAAGGTATATGCCGAAATTCAAATTCGTACCATTGCAATGGACTTCTGGGCTAGCCTTGAACATAAAATTTATTACAAATACAACAAGGAAGTACCTGAACATATCCGTTTTGAATTGAAGGAAGCTGCTATTCAAGTAGCTGAGCTGGATCGAAAGATGGAACGACTGAATAAAGAAATTAATATTCTAAAGGCTAACGAAGCAGAACCTTCATTATTAGATGCTGCTCCAATTGCACATTTAGCACAATATATTTATCGACTACCATTTGATTATCCCTCTAAGAATGATGAAGACTAAAATCAGAAAGGATGCTGAACTAGTTTAGGCATCCTTTCAGTTTGTTGAAAAAGTTTTATGACAATGAATTAAGCTCCCCATAAAAAAAGTATTGCTCTTAGGCAAAGCGAGGGGTTGATTTCCGTTCCGGCTGGGCGCTTTCCTGTGGGCGTCCGATGAGCCGCTTCACTCGCGTTGCTCGCTCCAGGGTCTCATCTGTAACGCTGATCCCCAAGGAGTCGCCCAGCCTCCACTCCAATCAACCACTTCACTTAGCATGTATCTTCTTGTATAGATTCATAGCTATAATACTTCTTTTATTCATCTTGTCTATGCATACTATCGCTGAGGAACTGTTGATTTTTCACGGAGAGTGGCGACTCCAGCGGGATTAGCTTGCGCTGAAAGCCCAGTGACTAGGAGATTGAAGCCAAGCCCGCGGAAAGCGCCCACTCAGAGTGAAAATCAACTTTTATTTATTGATACGCTTTAATATATATGTGTTCTCTTGTAGACAATTTGAAAGGATGCCAATGTAATTTTGGCATCCTTTTAAATTATATTAGTTAAATCGCTGTGCAATCATATCATAAAGATAACGTGCTTGGTCGTATTCTGGCTGTAACGTAAAGGCTTGTTTTAGGTGGTACATAGCATCTTCTGTTTGCTCAGTAGATACCGCATATAGTACACCCAAATTGTAATGTGCATCTGCGTTATTCCAATCCTGTTCGATCAAATGATCTAATTCTTTTTTACCTTCTACGAACATTTCTAGCGCACATAGCACGATTGCATATGCTAGACGGATTTGTGTGTCTTCCGGTGCAAGCTCTGAAGCTCGTTGTAAATATGGCAGTGCAAGCTTCGGATTTTCCATTCGCTCAAAGCATTTGCCCATCATATAATACACATCTGCGCCTTCAATTTTATGCTTTAGCGCTTGTTCATAAAGCTTTACTGCCTCTGCATATCGTTCAGCGTTATAATATAAATTTGCTAAACCATAATAAGCTGTTGCTGCCGTTTCATCAACAGTGATTGCTTTTTGAAAGAAGCGTTCTGCACGTTCAGTATCCTCTAAGACCGCTAAGAGATTTCCAAAATTCACATAACCAATTGGGTTTCCTGGCTCTGCTTCAATTGCTTGTGTAAAAAGTTGTGCAGCATCCTCGTAGCGCTTTTCTTGAAAGGCTTGAATGCCCTGCTCGTTAAAATTCATTGTTTTTCTTCACCTCTATGTAGCGAAAGACTGCTTTAATTCCATACGCTTCAGAAAAAGTAGTATAAGCAGTCTTTTCGCTAATTAACCTACATATGTTAGTTTTTCGTTATTTTTAAAGACTTCGTCGATTGTACCGCCACCTAAACATTCTTCACCGTCGTATAGTACTACAGCTTGTCCAGGTGTAATCGCACGCACTGGCTCAGCAAACGTAATATGTGTACGTCCATCTTCTAAAATTTCCACTTCTACTGGTGTATCTGTTTGACGATAACGGAATTTTGCTGTGCATGAAAATTTCCCGGGCAATTTTTTTGTCGAAGTATAGCTCATTTTCACAGCAGTCAGCGAAGTAGAAAATAATGAATCATTATTAAAACCTTGTCCAACTAGTAACACATTGCGCTCCAAATCTTTTCCTAACACGAACCAAGGTTCACCATCGCCACCAATTCCAAGACCATGACGTTGACCAAGCGTATAGTACATTAATCCATCATGCTGGCCCATTACGACACCATCCATCGTCTCCATTTCACCAGGTTGAGCTGGTAAATATTGGCTTAAGAATTCTTTGAAGTTACGCTCTCCAATAAAGCAAATTCCTGTTGAATCTTTTTTCTTCGCTGTAGCTAACCCAGCTTCCTCCGCAATTTTACGGACTTCCTTTTTCTCAATATGTCCAATTGGGAACATTACATGCGACAATTGTTCCTGTGATAATTGGTTTAAGAAATACGTTTGATCTTTATTATTATCAATACCACGAAGCATTTTCACCTCGCCATCACCACTTCGATCAACTCGAGCATAATGACCTGTCGCTAAATAATCAGCTCCAAGATCTATCGCGTGCTCTAAAAACGCTTTAAATTTAATTTCCTTATTACACATAACATCAGGATTTGGTGTACGTCCTGCTTTATATTCTTCTAAAAAGTAAGAGAAAACCTTATCCCAATATTGCTTTTCAAAATTCACAGCATAGTAAGGAATACCGATTTGATTACATACTTTAATAACATCATCATAGTCTTCTGTAGCTGTACAAACGCCATTTTCGTCTGTATCATCCCAGTTTTTCATAAATATCCCGATTACTTCATATCCTTGTTGTTTCAGTAAATATGCAGCAACCGAAGAATCTACCCCACCCGACATGCCGACAACAACACGAATTTGTGAGGGGTCACGTGTTTCTTTCATTATGGTCACCTTTTCTTTTATTCAATTTCTTTATCATCAAAATGAATGGTTGATTTCCGTTCCGACTGGGCGCTTTGCCACTGACGCTACCACTACGCTCTTGCACAGAGCAAAAGCTTCCTTGGGGCGTCCAGTCTCCACTCCAATCAACTTATTCACATAGTATACGTTTTAACGAAAGTCATCCATAATTTTGGTGACGGATCTAATTTTTAATAGATGTGTTAATTGATCCTATTTTTACGCATTCGAATCAATTCAAAGAGACAAATTCTCGCTACGGTCTACAATCAATTAAAAAGGATTATATTAGAAAAATAAACACACTTGAGCAAATTATTTTTTCGCGAGTCTTTTCACAATCGCTGCTGTTTTTTCTGCCGCATGTTGTGCATCAGCTTCTGTTAAACCTTGACCGAAGCTAAAACGAATCGAGTTACGTAATTCCTCTGTATCTTGACCAAACATCGCAACTAATACGTGTGATGGATCAATGGAGCCAGCAGTGCATGCAGAACCACTAGATACGCAAATACCTGCCATATCAAGATTTACAAGGAATGACTCTACTTCCATACCAGAAAAACTTACATTTAAAACGTGTGGGAGCGTATTTTCTAACTCTCCATTCACATGAAATGCTAGATTTTCCTTCGTAAAAACATCCAGCATAATTTGCTTAAAGCGATTGTATAGCGCACGCTTCTCTTCTCGCAACTCATTTGCAATTTGCACTGCAGTTGCAAAGCCAATCACTGCGGGCACATTTTCAGTACCAGCACGACGTTTTTTCTCATGTGCGCCACCTAATGCATAGCTAGTGAATGGTATTCCGGCTTTTTGGTATAGGAAACCAATACCTTTAGGTCCATTAATTTTATGTGCGGAAACACTTAATAAATCAACCTGTAAATTAGCAACATTAATTGACTCTAAACCATATGCTTGAACAGCATCTGTATGGAAAACAGCCTTATGCTCGCGTAGCAAATTACCAATTTCGGCAATCGGTTGAATTGTACCGACTTCATTATTACCGTACATAATCGTTACTAAAATTGTATCCTCACGCAATGCATTTCGTACGTCTTCTACAGAAACACGTCCATTTTCATCTACCGGTAAATATGTCACATCAAAGCCATCTCGCTCTAGCTTTTCACAAGTATGTAACACCGCGTGATGTTCAATTTGTGTAGTAATGATGTGCTTCCCTTCAGCAGCCCGTGCATAAACAGTGCCAAAAATAGCCGTATTATCCGCCTCTGTTCCACCACTTGTTATAATAATTTCCCCAGGTTGAGCACCAATAGATTTGGCAAGTATTTCACGTGCATCATCTAAATATTTGCGCGCCTCTCGACCGATCCCATGAATACTTGATGCATTCCCATAAACTTGTTGCATGGCTGTAGTCATAGCGTTTATTACGTTGTCATTCATTGGTGAAGACGCAGCATGATCGAGATAAATATATGAATTCATGTTGAAAACTCCTTTGTACGAAAAGCGCTAAAGATTCATCTCCATGCCATTGAGCAAGGAGATGTGCTTTAGCCTAGACATTTTAAATGTAGAACATATAGCCTTCCGCTACATTTTCCTCAGTATATTGTGCTAAATCTTCAATTGTCGTTGTATCTAATACATTTTTCACAGCATCACGAATACGAAGCCATAATTCTCGCTGAGGAGCTTCTTCATTTTCAATACCTTCTACTGGTTGAATAGGACCCTCTAACACACTAATTACATTAGCCGCAGAGATTTCACTTGGTGGATTTGCTAGCATATATCCACCATATGCTCCGCGCACACTTTTCACTAAGCCAGAATTACGTAATGGTGAAACTAATTGCTCTAAATATGCCTCAGAAAGCTCCTTTTCTGCAGCAATTTTTCGCAGTGGAATAGGTCCTTCTCCATAATGCTTCGCTAATTCAATCATAATCGTTAGACCATAACGGCCCTTTGTAGAAATTTTCATTTTATCACCCTCAAATAGTCTAGTCAAAAATACTACAAACAGTATATCATAATCTCCTCTCGTATAACTCGGAAATACTCTCAGGAGGTTATGATATACTATTAATTGCGCCTTCTTATAGTTAGGCAAAATACTATTATCATTTTATTTTAAGCAAAAAAACATTCAGCAAATCAACTATGTCTCGGCATAATTGCGTGACACCCGCTGAAATAAGTTTAAAATCAATTAAAACAATTGAAAGGGGGAATTTTCAATGCATAATGAACCACTCGCTTATCGCATGCGTCCTTTAACCCTTGATGAAATTGTAGGACACCAAGATTTTATCGGTCCTACTACCGCTCTTTATAAAATGATTCAAAATGAGCATGTCCCATCTATGCTACTATTTGGTGAGCCAGGTATCGGCAAAACGTCAATAGCGAATGCCATAGCAGGAAGCTCGAACCTTCCCTTTTTTGCGCTTAATGCTACTCGCGCTGGTAAAAAGGATGTCGAGGATATTGTACAAGAAGCTAGAATCTCAGGAAAAGTCCTTCTTTTTTTAGATGAAATTCATCGTTTTAATAAATTACAGCAAGATGCTTTGTTGCCACATGTAGAAAATGGCTCAATCGTGTTAATTGGAGCTACGACGGAAAATCCATACCATGATGTAAATCCCGCTATCCGCTCACGTTGCGGAGAAATATACCAACTACAACGTTTAACGATAGAAAATATCATCGAACTTATAAAAAATGCACTTTCTGATGAGAAACGTGGGCTAGGTAAACATCATTTTGTCTTAACAGATCCTCAAATTGAACAAATTGCTGAAGCAGCTAATGGTGACGCTCGGAAGGCATTAACCTTGCTTGAATCGCTTTATTATGCAAGTGATGAAGTCGACGGTCGAACAATTGCTGCTGATCATATTCTTAAGCACCTTATCGGTAGAATTGGTGTTTATGGTGATAAAAAAGGATCTCATTTTTATAATTTGCTATCTGCGTTGCAAAAATCGGTTCGTGGAAGTGATACGAATGCAGCATTGTTTTATTTAGCTCATTTATTGGAAATAGGCGATTTAGTTGCTGTTAGTCGACGCTTACTTGTGATGGCTTATGAAGATATAGGCCTTGCCAATCCTGATGTAGGACCACATATGCTTGCGGCTGTACAAGCGGCAGAGCGTTTAGGGCTACCTGAGGCACGAATCCCGCTTGCAAGTGCTGTTATTGAAATGTGCCTTGCATCCAAATCTAATTCTGCTATTGCAGCCATCGATGCCGCTATTGCCAGCATTCATGAAGGAAAAACTGGCGATATTCCCTATCATCTACGCGATGCTCATTATGAGGGAGCAAAAGATTTAGGTCATGTAGGCTATCAATATCCCCACAACAACCCTATTGGCACATTTGGTGGCTGGGTTGACCAGCAATATTTACCTGATGAGCTAGTGGGCACAGAATTTTATAAACCTGTTATTGCAGGTGAAGAAAAACGAATGGCAGGAATCTACGAAAAGCTTAAATCTTTTCATAAGGATGAAAAGTAATATCTTTACTTGATTAGCTTAACTGAAAATCATAATATACTATTTTTTCATGAAAGTAAGGCGCTTCAATCTGAACTAGAAGTGCCTCATTTTTTAATTCCTTACTTTCAAAATAACAGGAAGAGTACTAGCAATCATCCTGTAAAAGTCTCCTTATTTGTTGTATAACGGTTATTGTAAAATCGGTTCAATATTTCTTCCATATTTCTAATTGCAAATAATTTAGTCGTCTCTTTCTGCTCATCATGTAAATAATGAAGAAAATTATAAGTTTGATAAAGTAGACTAGCAAATTCTTTAGAGTTCTCCCTTACTTCAAATCGAATTGCTTTTACAGCAATCGCTTGACCGATCGATTGCTCCCTTGACGGTGAGAGTTGATCCTCCGCATTTTCATCTGTAGTTCTATATAATAATCTTAATGCCTCATTCACTTCCTTGTTATCACTAAACCGTTCCTTTATCCACCGTAAGGCAAATTGTACTAGGATAATGGCATAAATAAGTGACAAACTTTCATCTCCAATAGATTTTTTCGACAAATGTTTAAAGTACTCAGCTTGTGTCACTAGTTCAAATATGATTAAACGAATTGGATACAGGAGCGCATGTTCACTGTTGATATATAATTTTTCTCCACCTTTATACAATGCTAACCAAAAATCTCTAACTAATGAGATAGATTTTCTTGTCGCGAGTGCTAATTCGCATTGATTAAGCTCATGTTCGAGTGTTGGTTGTATAAGCCGTAGAAATAATAATTCCTCATCCTCACTTACTAATAAGAGTGGTTTTTCTAATTTTGCTAAATCAATATCGATACCGTTTATTAACATTGAACAGCCCCCTTCCAATCAATTATGCCTGGCATAATTGTGCTGCCACTTCTTTTAACAAAACAATGATGAAAAATCTTACGCATAGATTTTCAATTTTTTAACTATATTTCGACAAAAATTTATAAATACCTTTTAAGAAAAAAGTCCTTTTTTTATTTTCGTACAACAAAATTTTAACACTCGTATTGCGTTCTTCTTGCAATAATCTATTAACAGCAAAAAAAAATCTGCAAAACTTTAACAATCGGAAAACCCAATCATCCCTCGCAAAGTAGCGTGCTATAAGGATTGCTGGATTAACCGCAAAAAGTAAGCAGATTCTAAACTGTAATTCTATTATCTAAAAGTGATGATACATCACTCCTATATTATTCTGTAAATTCATGCTCAACAAATAATTTAAATTGTTGCATACATTGTTTGACTGCACCTTTTTGTTCAAGTACTGCATTTCGCAGTGATACAGTTTTCTCTTCATCTTTTACGACTTCGCTATAAAGTGCGAAAATCGCAGATAATAATTGTTCATTCTCCTCCTGGTCAATGCTAGGTAAAGAATAGGCTGCAATTGTTAATAATTGCTCAACTTTTTCAGGTGTTTTTTGTAACTCATTAGATGAATAATAAGTTGATGCCGCTAAAAAGTAGCAAAGCTTTGCACAACAATCTATAAACAAATGCCAATATGTATTGGCACTTGGTAATTCTCCTGCCCTATTGTCTAAATACTCTTTATAATATGTTGTAACTTGTGTATATAAAGGATTTAGTCCTCTCATGGCCTTTGGATAATTGTTAGATGTATCCAAATAGTCAAATACAATATCATTCATTTGCTGCTGAAGTTTTACAATATCTAAATGATCACGAATTACTTGAATCTCCATTTTACCACTCTCCGATGTTCTCATTTGTTTTCTAAACGCCATTTCTACTTCCCAAAGCAGTCGTGTACATTCCAAACAAACTGATCTATTATCTATTGGAATTTATTCAAATTATAGCAATAAACCAAATAGAGAAGTGGTCACATGAAAAAAATAAGACAATTTCGTGAATTAATAGCATTTTGAGCACGTTAGGCGAACTATTCTGGTAAAATTATGTTCTTTGAACATAATCATCAAATAAAGATTGCTCTTTCGTTCGATCAATTATTTCTTTTATACTTCCTTGCGCATATTTTTTTATTCTTTTTTGTGGTATATAAAAATAGGCAGTGTTTGTAATTAACCACTCACTAAGTGTTAGTTCATTACCCGGTTGCTGATTAGTCAATATACGTTTATGTCGGAGTATATCCGCCATTTTGTAAAAACCATCTGATAGCTCGTAAGCCGAAACATCAAAATTAAAAATAGGGCTAACAACCTGTCCAGCATCAAAAATGTGTATTGTTTGCCCTTCTTCATCAATAGCTAATTCTACTGTGCTAATTTCATCGAATAGATTTAAGCCTCTATATTCCATTTGATAGATTTGCTCCATCATAAAATGCCTCCTTTTATAGGTTCTACAGCAAATATTGGAGGAGTCATAATGTGAAGCTGCCCTAACGTTCAGGCGACCGTCTCTCCCTCATTAACTACCTAACAAATATCTTTGACCTCTTTTTTACAACTTTACTATTGTAACATATAAAAAGCAGCTGTCTTCAATGAGACAGCCACTTCCACAAATTGGTCCACCACCATAACTGATAGTGATTAATTTTTATTTTTATCGAGAAATTATTTAAGTTTATCGATAAAATATTTTGTTAATTTTACCGATGATAATTTTGAATTGATCGACCAACTATCAAAAGTGCATTAGCCTTGTACACGTGTAATTTTTACATCCTTTACGATTGCATTCACTACCCAACTTGCTGCAATTAAACCTGCCACTGAAGGAACGAAGGCATTTGAAGATGGCGGCATTTTTGCTTTACGGATAGCTGCATCCGGTTTTCCGACATGCTCCACTACATCTGGACGAACTACAATCGGACTCTCATCCGAGAAAACAACCGTTACTCCTTTATGAATACCGTCCTTCCGTAATTTCGTACGGATTATTTTAGCCAATGGGTCCGTATGCGTTTTTGAAATATCCGCAATTTTGAAACGAGTAGGATCCATTTTATTTGCCGCACCCATACTAGAAATAATCGGTATATTACGTTTTAAACATTCCTTCATAAGATGAATTTTATACATCACTGTGTCACTTGCATCAATGACATAATCTATGCCTTGTGCGAAAAATTGCTCATATGTTTCCTCTGTGTAAAACATATGCATATCAATTACTTCACATTCTGGATTAATATCAGCAATACGTTCTTTCATGACACCTGACTTAGATTTCCCGACCGTTGAAAGATAGGCAACTAATTGACGATTAACATTTGTAATATCTACATTATCCTTATCTACCAAAATAATGCGACCTATGCCACTGCGTGCACATGCCTCAGCAGCAAATGAACCTACACCGCCTACACCAAGAATGGCTACTGTTGTATTTTTTAATTTTTCGAGTCCCTCTGTTCCTATTGCGAGCTCATTACGTGAAAATTGATGTAACATCCTTACACTCTCCGTCTATTGAATTTTGATTCCGCTTTAATGAGCACTATATAACTGCCCATAAAAGCACTATTAGTGAAAATGAATAATTAGCGGTAGATAAAGACCTTCCACTGATTTCTTCATTAGTAAACCTAGTTATATACTAAGATAAAATCAAACTTATCTTACATTTTATCACGATATTCATCAAGTAAAAATTATAACTAAAAAAAATGAGTATTCCTAATCAAAATACTTTTTAAAAATGGCTCATCCATATCGTGTGGTTGATTTCCGTTCCGAATGGGCGCTTTGTTGTTGGTCACGAAGGCGTTATCACAGGACGTGATGATTTTAGCCTTCGTTCCTCTATATCGCTGATCCCCAAGGAGTCGCCCAGTCGCAACGAAGATCAACTAATATACAAGGTATATATTTTTAAATACGTCATCCACAACTTTTGGTGATGAGGCTTAAATATGTAATGTTTGAATTGAGTCCATCAAAATCTATATGTTGGGCAGTGTTTAAAGCTAGAGGCCGAAATTTTAAGGCAATTGAATAAAACGTCATTCAATCGCCTTTCATCGTATCGCTTTCATTCCTGTTCATAATTTTTAGAGAAAGATTCCACAAAACCTGCGCCAAGCTGCACGTTTATTTGCTTGAAAGCCGCAATTACTGCCCCACCAATTGGTTGCAAGACTGGCGCCATAAATTGCAATGGTATCCCGTCTGCTTGTGCAAATTGCTGTAATCCTTGTGAAAAATACGCTTCATTCTTAAAAACGCCTCCCACTAATACGACAGGTACCTCTCCTTCCTTCCAAGCCATATGGGAGTAACATGCTTTAATCGCCACATAATAGTTCTTACAAGCATCCTCTATGATTTTAGTAGCGACACGATCTCCTTTTTCTGCCACTTCAAAAACATATTTACTTAACGGTGCAATCACTGTCCGAGGATGTTCTTCTCCGTATATACACTCTATTAATTGTGGTACTGTTTCCACAGAAAAATAACGTAGCACAACATCTGTCAACACTGTTGAGTCTCCGCGGCCATCATAGCTTTGAAAAATAGCCTTCAGCACTTGAACACCTATATCATAGCCACTGCCCTCATCATCAAAAAGATAACCCCAGCCCCCTACTCTATGAAAATGATGCTCATGATCGTAACCCATTGTGATAGCACCAGTCCCAGCAATTTGCACAATGCCTGCCTGTCCAAGTGTGCCTGCATAAAGTGCAATTAGAGCATCATTATCAACAAAAACATTTGTTGTTTTAGGAACGTATTGGCGTACTATCGTTTCTACAACTTTTTCTGCCTGTAGTTCCTTGACCCCAGCCATGCCAGCAAAACAACTATCGATGGCTGCAAAAACTTGCGAATTTTGTTGTTGTAATTTTTGCAGTATATTATGAATCGTTGACTGAAAATATTGAACATCCATTGCTGTAGGGTTACTTCGAGTCGTTACGACTTTTGCATAAATATTGCCGAGTTCATCACAAATCACTGCTGACGTTTTCGTTCCTCCACCGTCAATCGCTAATACATACATTTCTCTTTGCTCCTTTCTCCTCCATCAATTTCGCCCTGGCTTAATTGTAGTTGTTACTATAGAAAACATTGGTAAATCAAAATAAAAAAAAGGATTACCACCAAAATGTGTGGTTGATTTCCGTTCCATCTGGGCGCTTTGTAGCTGATGCTTCGCTTTCGCTACAGAAAACATTTGTTGTTGCTGGCGCTTCGCTTTCGCACAGAGCAGAGCTTCCTGGGGGCGTCGGGGCAACAGAATGTTGGTCACGAAGGCGTTATCACAGGACGTGATGCTTTTAGCCTTCGATCCCCTATCGCTAATCCCCAAGGAGTCGCCCAGCCGTAACGAAGATCAACTTATTTACATAGTACAAAAGTCACCCTCGAATTTTGGTGATGAACCATAAAAAGGGATTAAGCACTTAGTAACGCATGGCTTAATCCCTTTTTCTGTAATCATTTCGTAAAGCCAAATGATGCCCATGGCTGAATATGTGCCAATAAAAATTGCTCTTCTTCTACAACTCTTGCCACAACATTTGTTGACCCAGCATTCGGTATTTCCTTTAAAACAATTTGGAGCTCGCCCTTATAACGAACATCTAAATTATTATCGATTGTCACGTCCCCCAATATTAATGGGCGGCTATCGTGTACAGGGAAGTCACCATTTTTATACTTAACACGAGATTGCGTACTACGGATCACGTACTCCGAAACATCACCACGATTAAAATGCGGCTCCTTAAAAAGGATTGCTTCTTCTAAAATTGATGTTTCAACAGACTGTTCAACCTTCAGCTCTAGCTTATGACGATTTAATTGGCCTAATGCACGTAATTCTTCCTCAGAAGCATACATATTGCCGATAATACAATCATCTATTAAGCCAGTGTGCCATAAATCCTTCGCTTGCACAGTGATTGGCAAATGACGATGCTCTTCTAATGTTGGTAAGCCATGCTCGGTTTCTTCCCAAGGTCCAAACAAAGCATGCTGAGATGAGATCATTGCTGCTGTTCGAATATGATTAGCTTTAAACTGCCTAGATGTTTGTAAAAAATGTTGGCGTGATAGACCTGTAAAACGTCTAGGATAAAAATTATGACAGCTAATAATATTATCTTTATTCGGTTGATAGGATAATATATTGTCTACATATTTAGTACCGATACTAATATTTAACTCTATTTTTAAATTGCTTGCATCGAGGGACATAAACGCTTCTTCCTGGCCAGAAAAACCCATATCTAAGCGCAATGCCGCTAAATGATAATGCTCTTTAAAGTAACCAATATCTTTATACGTTAAGCCTAAATCTTCAAAAACAGCTGGTGCAATATCAGCTGAAATTTCAAAGCCAAGCTGCTGCGCAAATTTGTTTATCTGCTGTAATTTTTGTCGCTCCTGATCGTTATTTAACGACATTAGGCATGTAAATATTCGATCAAAACCATTATCATGAGCGAGCTGAACATATCGCTTCATATCTTCTAGTGTACTATGCTGAGGATATAGTGAAATCCCTAATCTTCTCAATTGCAAATACCTCCATTAGTTCACAATTACACTTCTACTTTTTGATTTTCTAATTTTGTAACTTGCTGTTCGTTTTCAGACTCTGATACCGCGGCTTGCTGTTCATTCTGCTTTGCAACACGGTTTGCCATCGAAATAAACGGTAAATAAATACACACTGCGATAATCAGTAAAACAATACTAAGAACAGCTCCTTGCCAAGATTGAGTTGCTAAGAATCCATTAATAATCGGTGGCGTTGTCCAAGGAGGCGAAACCGTAGCTGCCGGCACAAAGCCCCACTTTGTTGCAAAGAAAGCAATTGTTACGTTAACCATCGGTGTCAAAATAAACGGTACAAATAACACTGGGTTTAAGACGATTGGAAGACCGAAAAGTAATGGTTCATTAATATTGAAAAGGCCTGGTGCTGCCGACAATTTTCCGACGGTATTATATTGTTTATTCTTTCTAGCGATAATGAAAATAGCAATTATAAGTGCTATTGTCGTACCCGAACCACCCATATTGATGAAGGCATCAAAGAATGGTTTATTTACGATGTATGGCGCTACTTCCCCAGATGAAATGGCTTTTACATTCGCTTCAATAGCTGGTAAATTGATCGTTTGCATAAATGGTTCGATAATATTAGCACCGTGAACACCTAATGTCCATAAAAACGTAGGAATGAATGCTAAAACTAAAGCCGCAACCCATGTATTTGTTAAGCCCATAAACGGCTCTTGAATTGCTGTGTAGAATGAACCGACAATATCAGGAATATCAAAGCCTGCCGAAATAATTGTACGAACTAAAGCAAATAAACCAATTGTAATAATTGCAGGCAATAATGCAGCGAATGATTTTGAAACAGCTGGCGGTACACCATTCGGCATTTTAATTAATAGCTTAGGGTTGCCAGACAATCTACAAAATACTTCCGTTGACAGCAAAGCAACTATAATGGCTATAAACAAACCGCCTGTACCTGTAGTTAACCCTGTTAATCCACCTTCAGCAAAAGTTCCAAACGTCATATAACTGGAAAGACTGATGACACCGGCTGATAGTCCATCCTTGTCGTAGCTTTTTGCAAGATTGTAAGCAATTGTAAAGGCTAATAATAGCGAGAGAATTCCAAATGTCGCTCCCCAAATATTGCCTCCCCATTGTGTCCAAGTTTCATGTTTCCAAATAGCATCAAGTGCGTTTTGATAAAATTTGATAGGCAAATTATTAACAAGTACCGCAAGTGATCCAACAATTGTCAATGGCATGATTGTAATAAAACCATCTCGAATGGCAACTAAATGACGCTGATTCCCTACCCTAGCTGCAACCGGCACAAATTTTTCTTCTAAAAAACGGAACATTTCACACACTCCCTTTACTTTTTATTGTGACATCAAGGCTTGATGCTACTCCCCTTTGATTCGTTCATACAACTCAATCATTTCTGATGCTAGATCACGAAACGTAATGGCATTCATTAAATGATCTTGCGCATGAATTAACAGCATTGACACTTCTACTTTTTCTCCCCTTGCCTCTTGTGACAGTAAAGCCGTCTGAGAATGATGCGCTTCAATCAATGAATCATTGGCTAGCTGTATTTTTTCCTTTGCTTCCTGAATCTGTCCTTTTTTTGCTAGCTGGATTGCCTCCATACATTCACTTTTCGTATTACCACTGTGCACAATCAGTCCCATAATAGATTCCATCAAAACTGTTTCTTCCATTGCCATAGCCCCCCTTAACCAATCAACTTTAACGCCTGATTTAAAACATTTTCGCCATTCATCATGCCGTAATCCATCATGTTAATAACATCAATCGGAAAATTTTCCTTGTATTTTGTTTCAAAAGTTCCTTTTAAGTAACGGACTTGCGGACCTAGTAGCAGCACGTCCGCCATTTTAGTAGCTAATACTTTGTCGACCTCACTTTCAGCAATTGCATAAATATCTGCCTCAATATTTTGTTCTTGCGCTGCTTTCTGCATTTTTGACACTAGCAAACTAGTACTCATTCCCGCTACACACACTAGCATAATGTTTTTCATCTAAACACTCCTCTTCGTGATTTAAGTTCGTCTTTCTAGCGATTATATTTATCAATTATGCCTTGGCATAATTGCGTCCGGAATCTGCTTTGTGCTAGCACAAAGAACCCTTTCCGATTCCGTGACATCAGCCAGAGACCTACGTCTTTCCGCGAATGTTTGGACATTTGCTGAAAGACGTATGAAATCGCTTTCTTAAGTTGAGAATAGCACCTATTGGTATATACCACAATATCCTTTTTACACTATTTTTTTCCTCAAGAAATAGTTTTGAAAACTGGGCTATATCGTTGTTCCAGACAACTGAATGGATTCATTTAAGTGGTATAGTCCAGAAAAAAGTTTAAAAAATTTAAATTTTCAGAACAAATTGTCCGATAGTTATTCATTCATGAACGCTTTTCTTAAAAGTACTCATAAAATGCTGGTTTATTAGAGGGTAATGCAAGCTGCCAACGACCAATAATGTCTTCAGTCAAATGTTTATTTGCATACATAACCGCATCCTTTACAGTTAAATAGCCAACCATCATCGCTGAAAAAAGATTAATTGGTAATGTTAACATATGCATTTCTGGGATAGAATTAGTCTCAATTATCGAGACATCTCCACTTTTATTTATTTGAAATACGTGTTCATTCCAACTACAAAACGTATCTTCAATTTGAATATATAGCGGCTCCTGAATATCACCCCACGGATAATGTTGCATAAACCTCAAAGCGTCAACGATCCTTACCATCACATCTTGAACGACTTCCTTTTTAAACTGCGGTTCTTTAAAATAGAAGCCAAATTGATGGTTGTTAGAAGTAACCCCTTTAATGTTACTTACACTCGCCGCATGCGACGTTATAAAACGCCATATCGCTTGCTCTGCTAGTAAATCATCAGCAATAAAATCATGAATCTCAAACGTCTCATCCTTAATTTTATAACGAATATAACCTGCAATTTTATCATCGTTAAAATATGCCGCGAAATGACTCTCAGGCATCCTTCTCTCTATTCTTTTCCACCACGCGTCATCTCGAAGCATACTTCCATTATTGAAAAGTGCTTGTGCATTATGAAAACCCTTAATCACCTGAAAAAGATCACGCTCTGGCCATTCAAGGCTCATACGTTTTACAACGTCCACTTGTTTTCCAAAAGCAGGAAACATCGATTGTGGAATCGTATAATGTAGCTTCTCAAAAAATAATTCCCATCCAAAATAACGATAAAAGGATACAGAAAATGGTGCTAACACAGAAATGCTTTGCCCATTCTCTCGCATCTTCTTCAGTGCCTCTGTCATAAGCTTTTTGATAATCCCCTGCTGCCGATACTCAGGATAGGTTGCAACAAAGCCAATTCCGCCCATATCATAATTTTCACCATGAATTGTCATATTAAGTGGCAATATTAAGAGCTGTCCAACTACTTTATGTTCATCGTAAGCCCCTAATGTTGTGCTATGCTCAACCCAATAATGAAAATCATCCCGACGCGCACCAGTATACTTATTAGGAAAACAATAATCTCTTAATTGATGTACCTGTAAATAATCTTTTGGTGGGATTATTTTTATTTCCATAGAAAAAAGCCCCCCCTTTCCACACTAAATATTCTCGCAATTAAAGTTACACTAAAAAACTACCTTGAATCTTTATAGTTTGCCCTTGAGAGACAATAATGCCTTTGATGTTTAGTATTCTTCTCCAATTCCTTTAGAAACAATTAATTCTGTTACTGTTTGAAAAAGTTTCTCAGCATCAGGCCCATCTGCTGAAATTTCTACAATGCTTCCGGGTGCTACTCCTTGTGCCATAACACCCATAATTGATTTTAAATTGACTGATTTCTCTTTATAGGTTAATTGAACATCACACTCAAATGGTGTTACTGCTGTTACAAGTAAAGCTGCGGGTCTAGCATGTAGTCCCTCCGGCGCT
The DNA here is from genome assembly GCF_015844675.1 of Lysinibacillus sphaericus. GTDB lineage: Bacteria > Bacillota > Bacilli > Bacillales_A > Planococcaceae > Lysinibacillus > Lysinibacillus sphaericus_E. The sequence continues at coordinate 134,995 of NZ_LDGC01000096.1, forward strand.
GTTATTTTATATGTTTTCTTCATAAATATCCCTCCGCTTGTTATTTAAATTTAATTCGATGATGATAATAGGCAATCATAGCCTCATTATGAGACGAATCCGAGTCAACATTATTGCTTTTAAAAACGGGTAATACTTCGTCAGATATAGCTATGATCTCAATGACTTCACTAAATAATATATTTAATATAATTGAACCTATAACTGTAGAGGATGGAGCATACTGTATATCATTGTGATGCAGTAAACCATCCCCTATTGGTATATGCGTATTGATCACTTTATCTACAACATCCTCTAAGCGCTTCCCACTCTGATGACGTGTCGTTTGTTCGCAATAAGTAAGCGATTGCAGAGACATGACAAGTACTCCCGCTTCTTTCGCTAAAAATGCTACATCTATAGGTGCTTGATTTCTCCCAGAGGTTGAAATAACAATGCAAACATCATTGTCATGAAAATCAAACTGATCTTTATACTGTTCAATGATCGTCGGGTCCTTTTCATTTTTTGATGATGTCATTGCTCCTGCATGTAATGTTAAAGGTTCAATAATTATAGGACGTACAGGTACAAGCCCTCCCGCGCGATAAAATGCGTCCTGCGCTAAAAGATGCGAATGGCCACAACCAAATAATTGGACGATTCCTCCGCGTTGAAGCCTTTGTACAATTAATTGTGCGGCTTCTTTTATTTTGGGATATTCTTGCTCTTTGACGACCTGCATTATCTTTTGAATTTCTAGAAAATATGCATCCATAGAATCACCTTTTAATTTCACTAATGAATTTGTATCGATCAGCTCGGTAAGTACTTCGCACAAGCTCAAACGGAACTCCATCAGATAAATAACTTGTACGTTTAATAATTAACACCGGTGCCGTATGATTAATTTGCAAAAATTTACTATCTTCTTTTAGAACAATAGCTGCTTCCATTTGCTGAATAGCGTTTCCAATTTTTTGATGGAACTTTGCTTCAATTAACGCATATAATGACCCCATTATTTTCTTTTCATCTAATTCAGGATATATTTTTACTGGAATATACGTTCTTTCGATGGCCATTGGCTTGGAATCAGCACTACGAATACGTACAACGAAGAATACCTCTTCACCAGCCTCTAACATGAGATCTCTAGCAATATCAACTGGTGGTACGATTTTCTCAAAGCGTAAAACTTTACTGCTTGGTTCCATCCCTCTAGCCCGCATATCCTCTGTGAAACTTGTTAATCCTTTTAACGGTTGTTCTAATTTTGGATTAGCGACATACGTACCTCTGCCTTTTTCACGATACAGCAATCCGCTATTGACTAAATTTGTGATAGATTGACGCACAGTCATTCTACTAACATCAAACTGCGTAGAAAGCTCTCGCTCAGAAGGTATATTTTCACCGATTTTGTATTCTTCTAAATAAATACGTTGTTTAATGATCTCTTCTATTTGTATATAAATAGGTATATGAGAATTTTTATCTAACAAACTTTGTACCATCCTTATCGCCTCTTTACTTTCATTTCTCAAATACAACTTTACCCCGACAAATAGTTTTTTGTACATTTAAATTTTCATCTAGTAATACAAAATCTGCATCATAGCCTTCTGCAATATGACCTTTCGTTGCAAGTTGTAATTGCTTAGCAGCATTCGTAGAGGACATTGCGACAATTTCTTGCAATGAGCAATTGGTGATTGCTTGCATATTTTTTACTGCTTGCTCCATCGTTAGCACACTACCAGCCAAAGCCCCATTAGATAAATGAGCGCCATCCATAGAAACATGAACGGTTTGACCACCTAAATCATAATCACCGTGATGTAAGCCTTTTGCCCGTATCGCATCGGTAATTAAGATAATACCCTTTGCGCCTTTTATACGATACGCTAGCTTAATAGCTTGAGGATGACTATGCACGAAATCTGCAATAATTTCAGTCTTTACTAGATCATCTAAAAGTACTGCACCAACGACACCTGGATTGCGATGATGGAAAGGGCGCATTTGATTATATAAATGTGTAGCCTGCCTTACGCCCAATACTACTGCCCGATCCACCTCTTCCATGGATGCGTCAGAATGGCCAATTGAAGCGATAACATTTAAATCCTTTAACGATTCAATAAACGGAAAGCCTCCTTCTACCTCAGGGGCAAAGGTAACTTGTTTAATGCGTTGCTTACTTACTTTATGCCAGTATGCAAATTGCTCGGTAGACGGTAAAATAATGTATTCGATTGGTTGTGCGCCTGCCCGTTTTTTTGATATATATGGTCCCTCTACATGTATACCTAATAAGCTTGCTTCATCCTCATTATTTTCAAATTGACCAACATTCGCTAAAGCGCTTTCAATTGCTTCAATAGATTGCGTCATTGTAGTAGCAAGGAAGCCTGTCACGCCTTCCTGTACTAAAGAGCGTGCCATTTGATGCAGTGCTAATTGCGTAGCATCCATCACGTCATGCCCGGCAGAGCCATGTATGTGCATATCAATATAGCCAGGTAACAGGAACCAATTATTATCTTTACCATCTATATACTGCTCAGCCTTATCAGATAAGTTATGACTTATTTTAATTATCTTACCATCATCAATATGAATGTCTCCTTTAAACGGCGCTTCATCATGATTGACGATCGTAACATTGGAAATTAAAAGCGTATTCTTCAATAGATCACCCCCTTAACATCTTTGAGGAGCTTGGTGAAGTTAACAAGCTATTACTTAATTCGGTATAGTTGTCTATACCAATTATATGCCATTACCTCCAAAATAAAAAGTGTTTTTTGTATTTTCTAAACTTTCAGCTTTAATCATCATAGCGTGGAGTTGATTTCCGTTCCGGCCGGGCGCTTTGTTGCTGCCGCTTCGCTTTCGCACAGAGCAAAGCTTCCTGGGGGCGTCCGATGAGCCGCTTGGGGCAACAGGATGTTGGTCACGAAGGCGTTATCTCAGGACGTGATGCTTTTAGCCTTCGTTCCTCTATATCGCTGATCCCCGAGGAGTCGCCCATCCTCCACTCCAATCAGCTTATACACAAATTATATGTTTTTTAAATATCATTCAATTTTTCTTTCATTAATTGAACAAATCGATCGTACAAATCAATCGAGGTTCTACCAATATATTGAATACGATCAGATTGGATATTCGTATAAAATCTCGGAACAAACTCTCATAAATTCATTTTTCCATTCACTATCATATGGTACAATTTTCACTTCATTCTTTTTTTAAGCCAAGGGTCATCGCAAGTCCTCCTCTAATTTTTTTAGCGCTTGTAGCAGTTGCCTTTTTGAACAACTTATTAATTGCATTAAAAAAAGGAGCATTAATAACGCTCCTTTTTTTGCTTAATCATTATGTATGACGAATCCCGATTGTGCCGTTATGCCAAGAAACATTCGTTTTGAACCCGCATTTCGCAGGGGGGTGCCCGCTTTGCAGCTTTAAACGTCCCGCTCCGCATGGGGCTTGTTTGCGACTACAAAATGAAGGCTCCCGATTCTATAGTGTTCGGTCAAAACTGTTAAGTAGAGATAGCAATTAGACAAACACATCAGGATTCGTATTACAGTTATAATAACATTATATTTCTGATAATTCAAACTATTTTCTTTAAAAAAATCTGTATTCTTGCGAAAACGCAAAAAATACCTAGATTCCTAACAAATTTCGCTAGGAAATCCAGGTATTTAGAAGTACAAATTATTTTCTAAATGGTTTAATGGCTAAGCTTAACTCGCTCAATTGATCAGGAGACACTTCACTAGGTGCGTTTGTCATTAAGCAGCTAGCACTTGCCGTTTTCGGGAATGCAATTGTGTCACGTAAGTTAGTGCGGCCAGCAAGTAGCATTACGAAGCGGTCAAGACCAAATGCAAGACCTCCATGTGGTGGTACACCATATTCAAATGCTTCTAATAAGTAGCCAAATTGAGCTCTTGCTTCTTCTTCTGTGAAACCAAGTAAATTAAACATTTTTTCTTGTAATTCACGCTCATAAATACGTAATGAACCTCCACCAAGCTCATAACCGTTTAATACGATATCGTATGCTTGTGCGCGGACTGCAGAAGGATCTGTTTCCATTAATTGAATATCTTCGTCAAATGGACGTGTGAATGGATGGTGTGCTGCTTTATAGCGACCATCTTCTTCAGAGTACTCTAATAATGGCCAATCTGTAATCCATAGGAACGCAAATTGTGATTCATCTATTAAGCCCAGTTCTTGACCTAATTTCGTACGAAGAGCACCTAATGAAGCTGCTACAACAGACGCTTGATCAGCTACAAATACTAAAATATCGCCCACTTCCGCTTTCATACGTTCGATTAAAGCAGCTGCTAATGCATCGTCAAAGAATTTTGCAATCGGTCCGTTTAAGCCTTCTTCAGTTACTTTTAACCAAGCAAGACCTTTCGCTCCGTAAATACCAACAAATTTTGTTAACTCGTCCATGTCTTTACGAGAGTATTTATCTGCTGCACCTTTAATGTTAATACTCTTTACTTGTTTGCCTTGTGCCACTGTATCAGCAAATACTTTGAAATCACAGCCATCAAAAATGTCATTTAAATCAACAAGCTCTAAACCAAAACGTACGTCAGGTTTATCAGAACCGTAACGATCCATTGCTTCTTGATATTTCATGCGTTGGAATGGAGCAGGGATATCAATTCCTTTTACTTCTTTCATAACTGCTTGGATTAAGCGTTCGTTCATTTCAATAATTTCTTCTTGCGTTAAAAAGCTTGTTTCAATGTCAACTTGTGTAAACTCTGGTTGACGGTCAGCACGTAAGTCTTCATCACGGAAACAACGTGCGATTTGGAAGTATTTTTCAAAACCTGATACCATTAATAATTGCTTAAATAGCTGTGGTGATTGTGGTAATGCATAAAATTCACCTTCATGAACACGTGATGGTACTAAATAGTCACGAGCCCCTTCTGGAGATGATTTTGTTAAAATTGGCGTCTCTACTTCTAAGAAGCCTTCGTTTTGTAAGAAGTTTCGAATTGTACGCGTAACGTCAGAACGCATTTTGAATGTATCAAACATAACCGGACGACGTAGGTCAAGATAACGATATTTTAAACGTAGATCTTCGGATACGTCTGTGCGATCTTCAATTTGGAATGGTGTTGTTTTTGCTGTATTAATGACGATTAATTTTGTTGCTTCTACTTCAATTTTACCGTTTGGTACATTTGGGTTGATTTGGTCTTCTGAACGAAGGATCACTGTTCCTTCTACTTCAATTACATATTCACTACGTACTTTATCAGCTAAAGCATGTGCTTCTGCTACGTCAGGGCTAAACACTACCTGTGTGATTCCAGTACGGTCACGTAAATCAATGAAAATTAAACCACCTAGGTCACGACGACGTTGTACCCAACCTTTTAATACGACTTTTTCACCTTGTAATGCTTCTGAAAGCTCGTTACTAGCATGTGTTCTTGTTGCCATTTATTTAATTCCTCCAAAATTTATTTGGCTCATCACCATTACTTAAAGTTGATTTCGTTCAGACTGGCGCTTTAATGGAGGCGTCCAGTTTCACTTATCCACTTGACATATGTTTTTACAATATGTCATCCCTAACTTTTGATGATGGACCGTTTATTTTAAATATGTAGCATACACTTCCTACTAAATAGAGAATTGATGCTATGGAAAATTAGTATCTGTTCATTGTTAAATGAATTAACTGTCCAAAACGACGTAGATATTTGAATCATTTGGACAGTTAATCCTGTAATGATAAAAATGATTTATGTTTTAACAGCTTGTGTTCGTTTATTGTTTTAAAAGGTAATTCACTAATTCTGAGAACGCTACTTTTTGTTGTTCTCCTGATTCCATATGCTTAACAGTAGCTACTTGCTCTTCAAGCTCTGTTTCACCTAAAACAATCGTATATTTTGCACCTAAACGGTCTGCAGATTTCATTTGAGCTTTCATTTTGCGATCTAAATAATCCATCTCAGCAGAAATGCCTTTTGCACGGAAGGTACTTGTTAATTCTACTGTCTTTAGCTTCGCATCTTCGCCCATAGCGATCATATAGACATCAAGTCCTGATGCTGTGTCTAATTCAACACCTTCAGCTTCAAGTGCTAACAACAAGCGTTCAATACTTAATGCGAACCCGATACCTGGTACATCTGGTCCACCAATTTCTTGTACAAGGCCATTGTAGCGCCCACCACCACAAAGTGTAGTAATCGATCCAAAGCCAGAAGCTGTTGACATAATTTCAAAAGTCGTATGATTGTAATAATCAAGACCCCTTACAAGGTTTGGATCAACCTCATATGAAATTCCCAGCGTATCTAAATACGTTTTAACTTGTGCGAAATATGCTGCTGATTCTTCTGTTAGGAAATCAGTTAATGCTGGTGCAGATTTCATTAATGGGTGCTCACGGTCTACCTTACAGTCCAAAATTCGTAGTGGATTTTTTTGCAAACGATTTTGGCAATCCGAACAAAACTCATGAATATGTGGTTCGAAGTGTTGTAGCAGTGCTGTACGGTGTGAATCACGTGTATCTTTGTCGCCAAGTGAATTAATGACTAATTTTAAATCTTTTAAACCAGCTGAACCATAGACATCCATTGCTAGCGCGATTACTTCCGCATCGATAGCTGGATCCGCTGAACCAATGGCTTCTACTCCAAATTGAACAAATTGACGGTAGCGCCCTGCTTGTTGACGTTCATAGCGGAACATAGGTCCTAAATATGAAAGCTTTACTGGTTGATCAGGTGCACCAAACATTTTATGCTCAACATAAGAACGAACTACTCCAGCTGTATTTTCCGGACGTAATGTTAATGAACGGCCACCGCGATCTTCAAATGTATACATTTCCTTTTGAACAACATCTGTTGTTTCACCGACACCACGTGCAAATAAATCTGTTTGTTCAAAAATTGGTGTGCGAATTTCGTTGTAACGATAGACACGGCAAATATCACGGATAACCGCTTCTACCTTTTGCCATTTTTCAGATTGACCAGGCAAAATATCTTGCGTCCCTCGTGGCACTTTAAAACTCATAGAAATACCTCCTTTGTAAATTGCTTATGAGCAAGCTGTCTTCTGGACTTTTATCATTTTAAGTATGAATTCCTTAAAATTTATCCAATAAAAAAGCCCTCGCCTCCTTGCGTAATGCAAGGGACGAGAGCTGTACAAGCTTCCGCGGTTCCACCCTAGTTGACGCATCAAATACATGCGTCCTCCTCCTGATCGGATAACGGCCGATTCCGTTTTTTCCTACTAAGCACTACTTTTCAGAAAAAAGCCTCTCAAGTGTTATTCACGTTATACATTTTTGTAGGAAAGATTTCAGCCTAGGTCTTTCCCTCTCTTCTCCAATAGAGGTATACGCTACTTGCTTGGTCATAAGCGGTTAATCATTTTTTGATTACCCTTTATGTTAGTCACATCAAAAGGCAATGTCAACTGTTTTTGTTTTTTTTACATTACATTCGTTAAAATAACAAATTCCGTTACCTTTTTCCCACGAATTCTATTACAAAAGCATGGTAAAATAGAACAAGAATAGGAGGAATCTGATGAGGACAAAACTTTTACATATTCTAATCATCTTCGTACTAGTGCTAACGTTTGCTTTTCCAAGTCACTCTGTTCAAAGAGCACTAGCCGACTCCAGTGATTTAAAAGTAACTGGAATGATTCTTCATTTACGTGAGGGACCTGGACTGTCTTATCCAATTATTACGACATTAGATGAGGGTGACCCTTTAACCTCTATTGGTCGTGAGGGCGATTGGATACAAGTAAAAGCAGGCAAGTACGAAGGTTGGGTAGCATCCTGGCTAACCGCTTCGATAGACGATAAGCAAGTAGCTAATCAAACGTTAATTTCACAAGTCGATCGTCTAAATATCCGTACTGAGCCTGACATATCTTCAACAGTTCTTGGACAATTATCAACAGGCGACCAAGCTAACCTTATTGAAAAAAATGGCGAGTGGGCGAAAATAGATTGGAATGGGCTAGTTGGTTGGGTATCCACTGACTATGTGACGATCAATGATCTACCTGAAAAAAAGGTAAAAGCTGAGGCTGATGAACCTAAAGTCGAAGTATCCACAAAAAAAGTCAACAAAGATACAACATTTACAGTTTTAGTGGATGCTCTTAATGTGCGCCAAAAGCCAGACTTAAATGCTAGCAAAATAGGAACTGTTTCAAATGGACAAGCCTTTAAGGTACTAGCTCAAGAACATAACTGGGTACAAATTCAATATAACAATAAAAAAACAGGTTGGGTTTATAGCTTTTATGGTACTTTTTCAAATATAAAAAGTAAGGCATCAAAATCTTCTTCTGCTTCCTCAGAGCTTGAATCTGTCACAGTCATATATAATGGGACAAACTTACGGACGGATGCATCAACAGTTGCTGATGTGGTTGAACGCGTAGACGCTGGTGAAACCTACCCTATTGTAGGCACTAAAAATGATTTTTATGAAATACAAATAGATGATAAGACTGCTTTTGTAGCGAACTGGGTCGTTACGACTTCTTCGTCGAGTAAAGCTACTACTCCTACAAAAAAGGAAAAATCGAAACCACGCAAGAAAGGTACTTTAAATGGGTTAACGATTATTGTAGATGCTGGACATGGTGGGAATGATCACGGTACTACTGGACAACGTGGAACCGACGAAAAAGAAATTACGTTAAAAACTGCATCTCTTCTTGCTTCAAAATTGAGTGCTGCTGGAGCAAATGTTGTCATGACAAGAGAATCAGATGAATATGTTGACCTCCGCAAACGCGTATCAATTGCACACCAATATGAGGCAGATGCTTTTATCAGTTTACATTATGATGCAACTGACGATAGCTCCATTAATGGTTTCACCTCATATTATATGAATAGTAATCAACAAGGTCTTGCAGAGGCAATAAATAATGGACTCTCAAATAAAATCGATTTAAAAAATCGTGGTACCCAACAAGGAAATTATTTAGTTCTACGAGAAAATCGTCAAAAAGCTGCCCTTATTGAGCTGGGCTACTTAAGTAATGGTAGTGAGGAACGTGTTATTACAACCGCTAAATACCGGGAACAAGCTACTCTCGGCATCTACCAAGGCGTTTTAGATTACTTTAACGAAAATCAATAAAGTGAAACTTGAATTATTGGGACTGCATGACGTATAGCTTTCGGTACGAAAAAATCACTGTCCATTAGGCAATATAAATAAGCTGCAAAGGAATCTAGAGTTATCATTCCTTTGCAGCTTATTTTTGATTATCAAACAAATATGACGTTTTCTTTTTAGAAGTGTAAATATGCTGATGGAACTGAAATCAGCTAATAATACGGTGTTTTGGCACTGTATTGTAAATGATATATCGATATTCACTAACTACTAATTACACACTAAAACAAAAGGGGCCTCCAACTCATATTTTCTGAGTATAGAGACCTATGAGCTCATTTTTTCCTTTTTGCCAACGTAACCCACACAATTTCCTTCATACGAATGAACAATGGAGTCCGACTAATCTCTACAACGATATTGTCAGGTAATACAGAGATTAATTTTCCTTGATGGATATTTTTCACTGTTTGCACTACTATTGCATGACCAATCATCATGTTTAGTGTTTCGTATAAATATGGATTTGATATGCGTTCTCCCTGAGTCACCATTAACACACTTCCCTCCTACAAAACTAACCATACTATTAAATGTATGAAGGAATTATAGGAAATGTACCATTTATTTAGACTCAAGAAGTATCGTAATTGGGCCATTATTTGTAAGTGCAACGTCCATCATTGCACCAAATATTCCTGTTTCTACATGTAAACCGTGTTCGCGTAGGGCATTATTAAAAGCCTCCCATAACGGTTCCGCAACTTCTGGTCTTGCTGCATTTGTAAAACTTGGACGATTCCCCTTTTTTGCATCCCCATACAACGTAAATTGTGAGACGGACAAAATAGCCCCTCCATGCTCTAAAATGGAATGATTCATTTTTCCATCAATATCTTCCCATAGGCGAAGATTAGCTACTTTTTTTGCTAAATATTCAACATTTTCTTGCGTGTCTTCGTGTGTAATTCCCACTAGAAGAACATAGCCACTATCAATAGCTCCCGTTACTTTTCCGTCAACCGTAACAGATGCTGCTTTACTACGTTGTAAAACTACTTTCATTTTTTTAAACCTCAATTCCTCATTATATGCACCAGAAGTATTAACTTTCGGTACATAACAAAGTTGCTACTGCCCAACTATTCATTTAATAAAGAAATCAATTAGTTAATAACGCGTTGTACTGAATATATATCAGGTGTTTGCTTAATACGTTCCACTACTTTATGCAAATGCGAAATATTTGAAATCGAAATCGTTAAATGAATCGTTGCCATTTTATCGCGATCTGCACGACCACTTACTGCTAAAATATTCGTTTTCGTTTCGCTAACAATTTGCATGATTTCATTTAAAATGCCTGGTCGATCGAAAGCTGAAACTTCAATATCGACAGGGTATTCTTTTCTCTCTGGAGTAAGTCCATGTTCCCACTCTACTTCTATTAAACGCTCCTGCTCATCTTCTACTTGGATATTTGGGCAGTCTGCACGGTGTACTGAAACACCTCTACCTTTTGTAATGAAGCCTACAATTTCATCTCCAGGAACTGGCGTACAACAACGAGAAAGTCGAATAAGCATATTGTCTATATCTTTTACGATAACACCCGATTCCGTTCGTTTTTGAGGAATAGGGTTTTTCATTTTTTGTTCAATTTTCTCAAGAGCTTCTTCTTGTTCACGCTCTTTACGGCGCTTCTCCGCTAGACGATTAGCAACTTGCTGAGCTGTAATACCATTCACGCCGACAGCAGCATATAAATCTTCTTCATTTGTATAGTTAAATTTTTCGCATACACGCTTCAAATTTTCCGCTGACATTGTTTCTTTCACGTCAAAACCTTGTGCACGGATTTCCTTTTCTATCATCTCTTTGCCCTTGATGATATTTTCCTCACGAAGATGACGTTTGAAAAACTGCTTTATTTTATTTTTGGCCTGTGAGGATTGGGCTATTTTCAGCCAATCACGACTCGGACCAAATGATTGCTTTGAAGTTAAAATTTCAATAATATCTCCCGTTTTCAACGGTGTATCAAGCGGCACCATTTTACCATTGATTTTCGCGCCAATTGTACGATTTCCGACTTCTGAATGCACACGATATGCGAAGTCGATAGGTACAGAGCCTGCCGGTAATTCAATGACATCTCCTTCAGGTGTGAATACATAGACCATATCAGAGAATAAATCAAATTTTAAAGATTCCATAAATTCTTCAGCATTCGATGATTCGTTTTGGAATTCTAAAATTTCTCGGAACCATGTTAATTTTTGGTCAACATTTTGTTTTTCATTATCAACTTTTTTACCTTCTTTATATGCCCAATGCGCTGCAATCCCGTACTCTGCAATTTTATGCATTTCCTTCGTACGAATTTGTACTTCTAATGGATCACCATAAGGACCAATTACTGTCGTATGCAATGATTGGTATAGGTTTTGTTTTGGCATCGCAATATAATCTTTAAAACGGCCAGGCATCGGCTTCCATAATGTATGCACAATCCCAAGTACGGCATAGCAATCTTTAATACTATCGACAAGTACACGAATGGCTAATAAATCATAAATCTCGTTGAATTGTTTCTTTTGTAACACCATTTTACGATAAATACTGTAAATATGTTTTGGGCGACCATAAATATCCGCTTCAATTTCAACATCTGTAAGCTGTGACTTCATTTCAGTCATGACATTGTCTAAATATGCTTCACGCTCATCACGTTTTTTCTTCATAAGACTGACAATGCGATAATATTGTTGGGGGTTTAAATAACGAAGTGCTGTATCCTCAAGCTCCCATTTAACAGTCGAAATCCCAAGACGATGCGCAAGTGGTGCAAAAATTTCAAGTGTTTCTTTAGAAATACGGCGTTGTTTTTCTGCAGGTAAATGCTTTAATGTGCGCATATTATGTAGGCGGTCTGCCAATTTAATTAAAATGACACGAATATCCTGCGCCATCGCTACAAACATTTTTCGATGATTTTCTGCTTGTTGCGCTTCTTTAGATAAATATTTAATTTTCCCAAGCTTTGTTACACCGTCAACAAGTATTGCAACTTCTTCGCCGAATTCACGTACTAAGTCGTCGCGCGTAAAATCCGTATCCTCGACAACATCATGTAAAAAACCAGCCGCAACTGTTTCTGGATCCATTTGTAATTCAGCTAAAATACCAGCTACTTGCACTGGGTGAATAATATACGGTTCACCTGAGCTTCGGAATTGCTCAATATGGGCATCCCTTGCTAATTCATATGCTTTTTTCACGAATGCGACATTTTCATCATTCATGTAGGATTTGACTAACTCAAAAACGTCCTCGGGAGTCAAAATTTGCTCTTTCGCCATAACATGTCCACCTTGCTCGTCAAATTTTTCAGATTAGATATAAACTTAATTGTATAAAATTTAATGGGCTATTGTAAAGTAACTGTGTCATTTTGTTTAGTTATTCTCGTGAACAATGTGAAAATTGGAAAAATATCCCCACAAATGAATAAAAAGACCCTTTGCGAATTCTATATTTCGCAAAGAGTCTCTTTTCTCGTTAAAAGTTAATTAGCTTAATTTATTATAAGCTACTGCAATTTTCGACCCAACTACTGCATTATTTTTTACTAATGCAATATTGGCATCAAGGCTTTTACCTTCTGTTAATTCTTTCACTTTTCCAAGTAAGAATGGTGTCACATTTTTACCTTGAATTCCGTTTTCTTCTGCTTCTACTAGAGCTTTTTCAATGATTTCTGTAATGAATGAATGTTCAAGTGCTTCAGACTCTGGAATTGGGTTTGCAATGACTGCTCCACCTTTTAAGCCTAATTGCCATTTTGCACGTAGCATCTCTGCCACTTCCTCTGGCGTATCAATCTTGAAGTTTACATCAAAACCGCTTTGACGTGTGTAGAATGCTGGAAGTTCATCTGTACCGTATCCAACGACTGGTACACCTTTTGTTTCAAGGTATTCTAAAGTTAAACCAATATCTAAAATGGACTTAGCACCCGCACAAATTACAGCAACATTTGTTTGTGCTAACTCTTCTAAGTCTGCTGAAATATCCATTGTTGTTTCAGCACCACGGTGTACGCCACCGATACCGCCAGTTACAAAAATTTCGATATCAGCTAGCTCCGCACAAATCATTGTCGCAGCTACAGTTGTCGCTCCTAATTTTTTTGTTGCTAAAAGATAGCCTAAGTCACGACGAGATGCCTTTGCTACACCTTGTGAATTACCGAACATTTCAAGTTCTTCATCTGATAAACCGATTTTGATTTTCCCATCAATTAATGCAATAGTTGCAGGTACTGCACCATTATCACGAATAATTTGTTCTACTTCTCGTGCTGTTTTTACATTTTGTGGATATGGCATTCCGTGAGAAATAATTGTTGATTCTAATGCTACGATTGGTAAACCTTTCGCTTGTCCTGCTTTTACTTCTTCTGATAATACGATGAATTCTTTCATGTTGTTATTCCTCCATTTCACTGTTTAACAAATCAACTGATAGCTCAGGTCTTACGGTATATGGCGATGCAAGTGTATTTTTGGCATTTGTTAAGCCTGCATCAATACATGTTGCAAAGGATTTGCCAGTAAGCCAGCTATGGATTACTGCACTGACAAAGGCATCTCCTGCTCCTGTCACATCTTCAATCTTTTCTATAGCTTTAGCTGAGAAATGACTTGGCTTCGTTGTAGTAGAAGCGGCATACACACCCTTACTACCAGCTGTAATAATGACATGCTCAGCACCTAATGTAAGAAGTTGCTGTAAAGCCTTTTCGTAGTGTTCAGAGTTTTCGATTGTATGACCTACAATCGTCTCTGCTTCATCTGTGTTACAAATAAACCATGTTACACCTTGCAACGTATCCGGTAATCGATTCATTTTTGGCGAAGATACCGGCACGATGACAAATGGAATGTCACGAGCAATCGCAACCTGCTGTATGTAAGCCACTGTTTCCTTTGGACAGTTTAAGTCCATAATAAAGCAACCCGCATTCATTAGCATTGCCTCATGTTTTTTTAGCAAACTTGGCAATAAAAGATCATATACTTCCATGTTTGCTACCGCTAATGCTAGCTCGCCCTGCTCATCCATAACCGCAGTATAGGAACCCGTCGAAGCGTCAGGTATCTGCTCTACATAACGTAAATTCATAAATGGCTCTGACGCTTCTTGGATTACTTGCCAATCAGCATCTTTGCCAGCGGTAGTTAGCAATGTTACCTGATGATTTAATCTGCCTAAGTTTTCAGCAATGTTTCGTCCAACACCACCTACACTAAATGAAGAGCTAGCAGGATTGGACGTACCAAATTGGACATTTCCTTTGACATGAAACTTTCGGTCGAGATTGGCTCCACCGATACAAATAACTTCATTTTCCTCAGGCAAAATATATGCACGACCTACAATTTTCCCCTGCTTCGTTAAGCTCGACACTAAATTAGCAAGGACTGGTCGAGATAGCTTCATCTTATCGGCCATCTCTTGCTGAGACATAAACGGATTCTGGCGAATTAAAGCAAGGACCGCCTGTTCTCTTTCATTCATAGCATCACCTTTTATTATATTTGTTTACATTATAAACTTTTGTTTGGACGATGTCAAAAATTTTTTAACAAAAAAGTTGAAGCCGGTATAATATTGGCTTCAACTTCATGTTGTTATATCTATTGCTTCAATGAAATTAAGGTGTCGTATTAAATAAGTATGGCTTTTCGGCATAGAGAAGGGTCTGATTTCCGTTCCGACTGAGCGCTTTGCCGCTGACGCTTCGCTTTCGCGCAGAGCAGAGCTTCCTGGGGGCGTCCGATGAGTCGCTTGGGCCAACACGATGTTGGTCACGAGGGCGTTATCACAGGACGTGATGCCCTTAGCCTTCGTTCCCCTATCGCTAATCCCTGAGGAGTCGCTCAGTCACCACTCCAATCAGCCATTTCACTTAGTATGTATCTTCCGGCATGTTACTCTAGTTTATCACGTTACCACTAAATTCCAGCAACGGTTTTTATGTGCAAATGCGTAAGGTCAGCGCAACAAAAGCGGGAGAAACGGCCCGATTATCCCAAATACCAATCGCTGATAAAATTTCGAGAACCTACGATAATTGCGCCCAAAGGGGGGCAAGTTCCTGGAACGGAAATCATCCTATTAAAACGCTACAACATCCTCACAGATTCCCTTGGTCATTTTGTTTTTCAACACTGTGAAGTTGAACCAATAAATATTATCGGTTAAACTTTTTGAATTGATTTTTTCAAATATTGGCCTGCTGGGGTGTTTGTTTTTTCACGATGATGACAAATAAACTTGCCAATGCACAGAACATCCCTGCAAGGAAAAAGGCCCAAGTATATGAATTGAAAAACTTATAGATTAGGCCTCCACCATAAGCGGCAACTGCAGCTCCCGCTTGATGTGAAGCGAAAATCCACCCATAAATAATGCCACTTTTATTTGTACCAAAAATTTGTCTAGAAATACTAATTGTTGGAGGTACTGTGGCAATCCAATCTAATCCATAAAATATTGTAAAGATTGTTAGTAAAGTAAATGACCCTTGCATTAATGAATATGGAAGTAAAAGCAGAGATGCTCCTCTTAAAAGGTAATACCAAAACAATAACCATCGATTATCAAAACGGTCAGACAGCCATCCTGATAATGTGGTGCCTACGAGATTAAATACCCCCATAAAAGAAAGAAAAGATGCAGCGGTTACTAAAGGAACACCAAAGCTAATACAGTAAGAAACGAAATGAGTACCAATCAACCCGCTAGTTGAAAGTCCACAAATAAAAAAGCTTCCCGCTAGTAACCAAAATTCTTTCCTCTTAATAGCCTCAAATAAACCGTTAAAAGCAATACTAATGGGATTTTTCTTTTGATTCTCGTGTTGTATTTCTAACTCTTCTTCCATCCCATAAGGAAGAATTCCAATATCCTCAGGTTTATTTTTAATAAATATAGAAATAGTGATGAACATAATAATGCTTAATATGAGAATTAATACAATCGCCCATCGCCAAGAATAATGCTCAATAATAATTGCCAATAAAGGTAAGAGAATTAACTGCCCTGTTGCAGTACTCGCCGTTAAAATCCCTACTGCCAACCCTCTACTTTTCACAAACCAATGATTGGCTACATACGGACTTAACACCGTTAAAAAAAGACTTGCTCCTAAACCAATAATACCGCCCCATATAATGATTAACTGCCATGATTGAGTCATGAAAAGTGTAAGCAACATGCCAATGAATAATGTAGCCATCGCACCTAGCATCATTTTCTTTAAACCGGTTATTTCTAGTAATGCCGCCATAAACGGGCCTGAAAATCCATATAAAAATAGACTCACTGCAAATGCTAAAGCAATTAAAGATCGATCCCAATTAAATTCTTTTTCAAAGGAGTCTATGAATACCCCTGATGATGACATTGTAATCCCTGCAACAATAATGGAGAAAAAGGTTATAATTAAAATAATCCAGCTATAATGAATACGCTTCATCTTAACACCTTCATTTCTTGAAAAATTTTGATGTAGTTATTAATAAGAAAGATATAATTATATTTACGGCCATTATGTATGTATATGCATATATTTATTACGAGAACACCTTTTCAAAATACATGTATATACATACATTTAATTTTAGGTTCGGCTTTAATTACCGTCAAGAAATATTTTCTAGCTTAACAAAATATATCAATAAGGCTACTATAATATTGAACTCACTCAAAAAAGGAGTACGGAGCAATGAAGAATATAGATTACACACAAATATGTGTATGTGCAAACCTTCGAAAAAAAACAAGAGTCGTGACACAATTGTATGATAAATTACTACTGTCCACTGGCTTAAAAGTTACACAATACTCCATGTTAGCAAATATCGATCATCAACAATCCGTTTCCATAAGTCGACTAGGTGAAATTTTGCTGCTCGATCAAACAACTATTACACGCAATATTAACTTGTTAAAGCAAAATGGCTATGTGGATATAATGAAAGATCCGCAAGATGCTCGAACGAAGGTCATTACACTAACTGAAAAAGGGGTTGAAAAATTAAACGAGGCAGCCCCCATCTGGGAAGATATCCAAAAAAGAATTATCAATGATATTGGCATAGAGAAGTACGAGGATTTTTATGAAACATTGAAATCTATACAAAAAATAATTCAAGCTTATGATGAAGAATAAAGAAGACATAAATGTTTTTTTAATTACCTTCGGCAAAACGAGGGAGTGATTTTCGTTCCGACTGGGCGCTTTGTTGTTGACGCATCGCTTTCGGACAGAATAAAGCTTCCTAGGGGTGTCCGATGAGCCGCTTCGCTGCGGGGTCTCATCTGTGACGTTGTGGTCTGATCCTCGAGGAGTCGCTCAGCCTCCACGACAATCACCCATTTCATCAAGCATTAATGTTTGTAATACTTAATTAATCTTTTTATAAATGACTGTTTTCTCAAAGATTGTTGCTTTTGGATTATCTCTTATTCAACTAAGCACCCCGTCAGTTGAATAAGGGAAAATTAATTTATGTTATGGTATGCCCTTCCCCTGACTTTATATATTTTATTTGGTCTGAGTTAATAGCGGAAGTATCTCTTTAATAAAAGAACCGTTTTTAAACTCCTTAATTCTTATACCAAACCCATCGTCAGACTCATAACCTCTTATATGGTATTTAATTCTTATTGGTGTGTTTTTTTGTAATACAATAGCTGAGAAATCGCACGGAAATACCTTTAATGTTTTTCTAATATCAATAGTTGTAGCTGGACTATGTAATATTGATGTTTTATTTTCCTGTTCTTTATATACGACGGCATTATCCAAGATTTTAAAACGATAGTTATTAATAAATAACGCAGCCACATCTTCTTCATAATATAGTTCTAAAAAAACAAGTTTATTTCCTTTATCTTTACAAAATTTATTGAGAATCTTAGCCTCATCTTCAATGTTTTCGATATAGATGTATGATGAATCATATCTTATGTTCAAATAAAACACACTCACTTTTTTCTGTTATTTAACAAAAATATTACCATAATCTTAAGTAACTATCCTGCACTGTTAGTTTTAGTACAATTATTCACATGCTTTATCAGAATCAACAAATATTATAGATAACAGAAAGGAGTCATATATCTATGGGTTTTAAACTATCTATACATAATTATCAGATTATTTTTAATGGCTCTGCTATCAATATTCAATATTATTGATTTAGACATTCATGAAATGATTGCCAAATTTAAGGGCCTGAAATTTGCATACCGTGGTATGCTCAACCCAAACAAAAATACTTTTATTGCAAAAAGTAATGATGGAGTGCTTGCAATTTACTCTTTAGACAGTATGTCATTGATATCCAAATATAAGGTGGCATCCAGAATACGTACACTCATAAAAATAAAATTTCTAGATGGAAAGCCACATGTGTGGCTTTCCCTCCTTTACCTACTACCGCTGTTCTAGATATACTATAAATTTATTCATTATTTCCCCCACTTTTTACATGTAATTCAATGTAAAAACCTTGAAGTCCTTATTCTGCTGCCCCGTTAGAATAATAAGAAAAAAGAGCTGTCTAAAACAGCTCAATGATATCCTCATATAAACCACCCCATTAGTAGAGTAAGAACTTTAGTTTCTAAATAAAGCGATATTTACGTGAAAATTGTGTGATAACCAAGATACTCGTTAACCCAACAACGAGATACCATATTATATTAAAAGGAACTATGTACATTAATACACCAAATAAAATAGCGGTTAAAAAGCTAACTGTAATTGATTGTACATTCGTAATTTTATCTTGAATTAAATAATATAAAGTGAATGGTAGTGCTAAAGTAAATAACGGGATATAAATTGTTACAATAGATATTTCAATGAGGGATATTGACAGCACGGCTATTATGAAACCTATTGACGTAGTAAGCGTTCGTCTTACAAATACTTTACCAGTAAAATAGCCGTATAGCAGAATAACCATTATCGTTAAACTAGAACAAATCCCCGTTATGAAAACAAATGAATGGCCTATAAAGTAAGCTGCTATTGAGAAACAAACTAAAGAAACGAATGGCAACAACAATATTGAAGGATTTTGCACTTTTTCTATATTCATTACATTTGTAAAACCTACAAGGAATAATAAAGTAAATGGAATCGCCAAATATCCTAATTCGAAATGATTACCTAGATTAATATGACTAACCTCAAGTTTGCCGACCATTATTATCACAAGTGATGCACAAATGTGACCAATCAATCCCCAGATGCTGGATAATTTAAATGCTTGGGTAAGCTTATCCGTAATTACAATTAAAACGATACCAATTAATAAAGCTAAATATAACAAATTTTAACCCTCCAAAATCATCCAGTTTCGTATTTAACAATTCAATTTTTACTTTTTCCTTCAAAACCCTATATTCTTTCCCATCTTGTGAACAAGCACTTAAAAGCTCCTTACCACGAGCTTTTACCATTATAATACATTTGCTCTATTTCTTCACTCACTTTTGGTAAATCCATTCCTTTTTCCCAAATCAAAATTTTATCTTTTGGAGTTCCATAATAAATCATTTTTATCTCCTTACCACGTTCTTTCTCCTGGTACTTAATGTCAATATAATCATAGCTCTTTACCAAACCGTTATGTGGTTCTGCTTCTTGCTTAATTATTGGTCGTAAAGGAGTAATATAAAAGTTACCTTCCTTATCCATATCGTATTTTAATCTATTCAAACTATAACCATCATTTGGCTCAGCATAATAGAAAATTTTGC
This sequence comes from Lysinibacillus sphaericus, assembly GCF_015844675.1. Lineage (GTDB taxonomy): Bacteria > Bacillota > Bacilli > Bacillales_A > Planococcaceae > Lysinibacillus > Lysinibacillus sphaericus_E. The sequence continues at coordinate 155,004 of NZ_LDGC01000096.1, forward strand.
TGTCTGCCAATTGGCCTAAATTCTTTATCTCTACCTTATCAGTTGAAACGCTTATGATTTGCCAATTAAACAAAGCAAAATACCCCAAAATGATGAGTGAAAACAATAATGCACTAATAATTATCCCTTTCATAAAGGATTTAATTTTTGACTGATTCCAAAAAGAAGAAATATTTTTTATAACATTACTATCATTTCTAATTGTTTCGATTTCTTCTTTCGGTAATTTAAAATCAGCTTTTAATCTATCTAATTCATTTTTACAATTATGACACCCAACAAGGTGTTCTTCTACCATTCTTTTGCTCTCATCACTGCATACATCGTCATAATACAACGGAAGCATGTCTTTAATTATTTCACATGACACTTTATTGCTCATATCTATTCCTCCCTCAGTAAATCTTGAATTTTACCTTTAGCTCGGTGAAATGTTACTCTTGCCCAACTCTCCGTTTTTTCAAAAAGTTGACTTATTTGTTTAAAGGACAGTTCTCCAAACACTCTTAATGTAAAAACTTCTTTATAAGGCTCTTCTAAGCGATGTAAGACCTTATGTAAACGGAAGGTTTCTTCTTTATTCACTATCATTGATTCAATGCTATTCTCGCTTATTTCTTCTGGTATATCGTCTGTAGCATATCGCTTTTGTTTATCCAGATAGGTAAAGTATGTATTTTTCGCTATTTGACAAAGCCATACATTGATTTTGCAATTGCCTTTGAATTTATCAATGCTTTTTAAAGCCTTAAAAAAAGTTTCTTGTGTTATTTCTTCTGCTATCTTTTCATTGCGACTTAATGATAATACAAACGAGTGAACATCTCGGAAATATTGATTGTATATACTCTCAAACTCAGTCACATTTCTACCTCCTTTCATAATTAAGACTAAGTAAAGTAAGTTTTGTTACAAAAATTACGAAAAATTGGCAGACATATAGAAAATCTGCCTTTAGGTCGTATCGTCCTTATTGATACAGATAGGTAAGCCTTTGAAGTTATCGCTGGCTTTTCCCCCTGTTCACACCGTACGTGCGACTTTCACCGCATACGGCGTTCCAACTAATCCAATTTATTCTTTCTATGTTTTAAGCAGCCGAGTGAAGATTTTCCAAAGTTAGATTATTTCATTGTTACATTTCAGTCGTAAGTTATTTACTTTTTCTAATTGCTTATTTGTAAGCTTTACAGCTTTTAGGAACTTTTCAATTTTTACTTTGTCTTTCAAATGTATAAGTTGATGTATAGCCTTATTCAAAACTATTAAATTTGAGTAGCTATCATCTTTTGAAATGTGAAAAGGATTAATATGATGACAATGCCAGTCGATAATACCTAATTCTTCACCTAAAATTGCACATTTGCCATACTGGGCAATAAACTTACTTATTCTGTTGTCGTTATATTCAATAGATCTGTTTGGAATGTAGTTTCTCATGACGTAAGAAAGCGTATTTTTATTGATAGCCTTTAGGCTATTGTGAATTTTTGCTCTGCCTTCGGCAGTATAGTTACATATCACTTGGGAGAAACCAAGTGTTTTTCTCCATCGTTGCGCATGGATGGGGACAAAGACCATATTTTGTATTTTAAATAGTTTGGACTTATATCCTTTGTATCGCTTCTGTAATGTCTTTGACATCTCATGAAAACTTGCCTCTGTTCGAATATTCTTTAGTTGATTGTATAACGTCTTGCGTAGATATAGATTTAACTCATTCAAGTTAATTGTAATTTGAGTTGCAGCTGAGTAATAGTTTTGGATACCCATTACAACGGTATTAAAATTCCAAACGGTCTGAATGCAGGGTTTTCTCTTGATTACTTTTATCGCTTCTTTAATCTTTTGAAAGGCATTTGCTTTAGCCTTTTTTGACATATCAGACTTTGCTACGAAACCAAATCTGGTCTTACCTTTTCTTATGGCTTTTATTGTAAATCCTAGAAACTCTGAAGAGTTTTTCTTTAAGTTCACGACCTTTGATTTTTCTTCACTCGTCTCCAAGTGTAATCTCTTTTTCAAGAATTCTTTTAATGCATAATTTATTTTAATTGCCTGTGACCTTGTTCGGCACATCACCTTAAAATCATCCGCATAACGGACAATAAAACACTCTTTCAAACTCGATTTCTTTAATTGCTGATACTTACTACCATTAGTCGAATACGTATAATTGCTTTCAAATGTTTCCCATTGGTCACTAACCCACCAATCCAATTCATTTAACACAATGTTAGATAATAAAGGTGAAAGAATACCACCTTGCGGTGTTCCTTTTGTAGGAATACCTTCTCCTACAATCTCTGCTTTTAATAACCTAGATATAATAGAAAGAAGGGATTTATCCCTAATGCCTATTGACCACATTTGTTTTAAAAGTTTGCTATGATTTACATTATCGAAGAAACCTTTAATATCTACGTCAACACAATAATGTAGTCCAGATTGGTTAATGAGAAATTCAAGTCTAGCTTTGGCATGATGAGTGTTGCGATTTGGTCTAAAACCATAACTATGTTTATGGAATTTAGCTTCACAGATTGGCTCTAAAATTTGCAGTACACATTGTTGAAAAATTCTATCCCATATCGTCGGTATCCCTAAAGGTCTAGTTTTATCTACTCCTTTTGGAATGAAAACCCGTCTAACTGGTTGTGGTTCATACCATTTGAACATACCTTGAACTTTAGCTATTACATCTACAACTGGTAAATGCAGAATATCATTAATTGTTAATTTATCGATTCCCGCAGTTTTGCTACCTGTATTTCTTTTGATGTTTCGGTAGGCAAGACGTATATTATCCTTAGAACTCATTAATTCTGTTAAGTTATAGAAATGATGACCACAAACACTTTGAGCGTAGAGTGTATCAAAACAATCTTGCATACTATAATACTCATTGTGTCTCAGTTTCTTCCGTTTCAATAAGTCGGTGACTCCTTTTGGAGTTAAACCTCTATTAGTCTCACAAGAACCTTATTAATCGATAAAGAACTGCCTTACTTGGTTGAATAAATCTTTATTAGTCTAGTGGCTATCCCTCCATGTGGATTAGACACTTCATTGGTACTGTGCCACCACTTTCACTGATATAAAGGCAAGTTATACAGTAACTAGTATCATTATTGCTTTCCTTGTCAACGTTTCTTAGGGGAGTAAGCCCTCCACGTTATCAGCTTAAAACGTTGAATTATATCTATTATAGAATGAACTTAGGTGCTTCCTCTAAGCCTGTTAGATACATACGCCTGTAACGTATCATGGATTTTCATATTAGTTAGTCTTACTCACCCACATCTAACCTCACAATTTGGTGATATACACATTTCTATGTATCGCAGTTCTAGACCCGTACATTCAGAAGTTCGTCAGCTTAACCATTTCTTTTCGGTTTATTTGCATTCTCACCATATTCATTCAACTCAAGCATCATGAATTACACCACTCCCTCGAGTAGGCTTTCGTCAGCGGACCTGGTACGGTAATTTCTCACGCCTTTTCACCGAGCTTATAACACAATCATTCTTACTAAATCCAGTGCTATTCGACTAAGAGAGAACCCTTCCGAGCGTTACCTCATCATTTGATTCTTCGATATAACCCTTCAGTTCCGAAAGGAACTGTCTAGCCTTTACCTGAGTAATGTGACCATTCTCAATTTAAACTAGAAACATTTCGCAC